>CAWCKL010000029.1:0-34291 GCA_963796095.1 uncultured Acidobacteriota bacterium | reverse complement strand
AGTTAGGGTGTACCCGGATGTGGTCGAGTTGCAACCTTCGAAAGGTCAAAGCCCAAAGAGTTCGCGGAGGCGCTTGGTCTGAGCGCGGCTGACTGGAATTTCAGTCTGTTTCTTGTCGTCTAGGCGCAATTGGTAAGAGCTCTTAAACCAGGGAACGACTTCTTTAATCCTGTTGATGTTCACCAGGTACGATCGGTGGGCCCGCCAGAACATATTAGGATCGAGGCTATCCAGCAGTTCCTCAAGCGTGCGGCAGTTGGATTGTCCCTCCATGCCGTTCGGACCAGTCGTCACGACGGTGATAATTCCGTCCTCGATGGACGCGAAACAAATGTCTTTCTGATTAACCAGGAACAAGCGGCCAGCCGCCTTCAGCAGAATCTTGGAGGGCTGTGGTTTTTGAGACTCGAGCATCCGCATCAGCGTGTCTAATTTTTCCGAGGACGCGTCGCTGGCTTCGGTCTTGATTCGTGCTTTCTGCACCGACTGGGCCACCCGCTTTTTGTCGAAAGGTTTGAGCAGGTAGTCCACGGCGTTCACTTCAAACGCCTTCACGGCATATTGGTCGAAAGCCGTGGCAAAGATAATTCTTGGGAGCGGGACCTTTCGATCGAGCAGCTTCTTGATCACCCCAAAGCCATCCAGTCCCGGCATTTGCACGTCGAGAAAAACCAGGTCCGGACTATGTTCGCGGATGAGATTGACGCCCTCGACGCCGTTCTTGCCTTGGGCGACAACGTCGACATCACCTACGTTTTTGAGCAGGAAGGCGAGTTCGTCGCGGGCGAGTTGCTCATCGTCCACGATTACAGCGGACAAGGACATGGTTTCTCCTGAGCCCTAGGAAGAGTATAGAAGACATCTCGGCACAACACCAACGACGGCGCCAGAACCCAACGCTGCGTTATTATCGAGAGCAGCAGGCTAATGCTCCGGTATCTGAATCTTTGGGCCGATCCACTTAGACATCAGGTGATGTCTGCGGTCCACAAATCCAAGCTTCAGGTAGAAGCGCTGGCCGCCTGCATTATGCCGGGTGACTTCCAGGTGAATTGCGTGGACATCGAGCTCACGCGCCGCTTGTTCGACGAACTGCATGGTCTTGCCTCGCCACCCTTGACCGCGATAACTTTCCTGCAGAAAAAACTCATCTACGGACGCGTTGCGTCCGAGCAGTTCGAGACTGTAGCCAAAAGTCAGCACGATGTATCCGACAACGGTCTCTCCAGCGCAGACGAGCCAGACACGGCCGAGGGCAGGGTCACGCAGCAGGCCGGTCAAAACCGCGCGAGCTTTTTCCAGTTCAAAAGGGTGATGATCGAACGCGTAATATTCACGCATCAGTCGTAAAAGATCCACGTCCAGAGTCGGTGGCAGTACGAAAAGATGGTTCCATGCGATCAGGCAACGTTCTCGAGCGCCAGCGCCATCCCCATGCCGCCACTCACGCACAGGGTCGCTACGCCCCGTTTGGCCTTGCGCTTGAGCATTTCGTGCAGCAGGGTGACAGTGATCCGCGTGCCAGTGCAACCAATGGGATGGCCAAGCGCAATCGCGCCGCCATTGACGTTGAGTTTCGCGCGATCGAAATGCAACTCCCGATCGCAGGCCAGGACCTGAGCGGCAAAGGCTTCATTAAGCTCGATTAGGTCGAAATCGGCCAGCCGCAACTGATGCTTTTGCTCCATCTTGCGCAACGCCGGTACTGGAGCAATGCCCATGATGCGCGGATCCACACCCACGGAAGTTACGGCGAGTACACGAGCCATCGGGTTGAGGTTGTTTTTCTTGGCGAAGTCTTCGCTCGCGAGCAGTAACGCAGCGGCGCCATCCGTGATGCCAGAAGAATTGCCCGCCGTGATGGTTCCGGTTTTCGCGAACACGGGAGATAGCTTGGCCATCTTTTCCATCGTCGCTCCGACAAAAACGTGCTCGTCGCGGCTGAAGGTCTGCGGACCTTTGTTGCTTTCAAGAGTGACCGGAGCCAGCTCACTATCGAATCGCTTGGCTTCGAGGGCTACTGCTGCGCGAGTCTGCGAGCAGAGAGCAAATTCGTCCTGCTCTTCGCGCGTGATCTTGTACTGCTCGGCCAGCACTTCGGCTGTCTCACCCATCAACATTCTTGCCAGAGGGCAGAAAAAGCCATCACGATACATGCCGTCGACGAGTTCCTGGTTGCCGAGCCGATAGCCCCAGCGTGCGCCGTCAAGGTAATAAGGCAGCCGGGACATAGACTCTGTGCCGCCTGCCAGCACGCAATCGAGATTGCCGGTCGCGATCTCCTGATATCCCAGCGCGATCGATTTGAGACCGGAGGCGCAAGCCTTGTTCACGGTGTAAGAGGGAACTTCCTGCGGAACGCCGCTGCGGATGGAGACCTGGCGAGCAGGATTCGGGCCTCCGCCTGCCTGACGAGCGTTGCCAAAAATCGTTTCCTCGATCTGATCGGGACGAATCCCAGCGCGCTCCATGGCGGCTTTTGCCGCAAGGACACCCATGTCTGCGGCAGTCATCGAGGCCAGCGAGCCCCCGAACTTACCGATTGGGGTGCGCACAGCGGAGAGAATGTAAACGTCGGGCAACCGTGCCTCCGGGTTTCAGTCTAGCAATTGATTGAGCAGGAATTTAGATGCATCGATGAGCGTCAAAGCTTCGGACGACACGTTTCCAGGTTGGTTACGAGTCGAAAAATCTCTTTATCTGGGGCCAGTATTTTTGCACGACATATTCGGTGTTGAGATGGCCGCCCCGCGAGAGAAGGTTGAGACTTATGCCCGCGCGTCGAGCAAAACCCTCCACAAGTTTCCAGGGAATGAATGGATCATCTTTGGCGTGGAACATCCATATCTTCGAGGGCACAAGCTCTCTGAGATGATGAGCGGGATTGTAAAATACGCCGTCGTTTAGTTTGTTCCAGTTCTTGGCAGAGAGGCGATATCCATTGCCGAAAGCTGCGCGGATGTACGCTGGATAGCTTGGATTTGAAGTCTCCTTTTTTAGCTCTTTCTGCAAGATCGCCCAATCGACAACCGGGCAATTGGCAATCACTTTGGTGATTCGCGGGTCCAACGAGCAAAGAATGGCAGCGGCCCCACCGAAACTTCCGCCGATGACAAAGATCTTGTCGGGAGAACAGCGGAATTTTCGGCCGAAGGCAAGCTCTCGGATTCGCTTAGGCAGTTCGTTAACGATATCGAGAATGTCTTGGTGTGGAGAGCGCTCGAGAAATTGGCCTCCACTCTCCCACGCTCCCCGCCAACGGGGATAGAAGACCCAATATCCTTTACGCGAAAGATACTCGGCAAGAGGCTGCTTTCTGGGGATCGATGGCATGCCATCGCAGAGAATAATCACTTGCTGTTTTGTGCCGGCGCGAGCCGGGGGCAAGAACTCCGCGACGATTTCTTTCTTGAATCTGGTTCTAAACATCCGTTCAGTCTAGCCGATCCAAGAACTTTCTCGGCCGACCGAAGCTGGATAGTCGCGCGCCGGGATTCTTGAATTTGTATCCTGACGACGGCCATTCGCCCACTGCAGTAAACTACGAGAACATGAATTATATCTACGGTATTAACGCCGTTGCCGAGGCCCTGAAGGCGCGCGGACGCACCTTTGCATGGGTGGGCGTCGCAAAGGAGCGTCATGACCTTCGGCTGAAACATGTAGTTGATGAGTGCCGCAGGCAGGGAGTTGCCGTGCGCTTTGTCCCGCGAGACGAACTCGATCGCTTGGCCGGCAACAATGCGCACCAGGGCGTGGTCGCCGTTACTTCGGCGAAACAGTACAACGATCTCGAAGATGTGGTCGCCGCCAAGCGTGGGCAGTATTCGCTCATGGTCGTGCTGGATGGAGTGGAAGATCCGCACAATCTCGGCGCGATTCTGCGCACCGCCGATGCGGCTGGCGCCGACGGAGTTGTAATTCCCGAACGTCGGGCTGCGGGTGTGACCGCGATCGTGACCAAGACTTCAGCTGGAGCCAGCGAACACTTGCCCATCGCGAAGGTAACCAACATTGCCCGCACCCTTGAGGAATTGAAGGCGCAGAGTTTGTGGATGGTTGGCCTGGACGAACGCGGCGATCAATCTTACGACTCACTCGACTACAACATGGACTGCGCCATCGTGTTGGGCGCAGAAGGCAAGGGCTTACACGACCTGGTGGCGAGGAAGTGCGATTTCCGAGTGTCGATTCCGATGCTTGGAAAGGTACCCTCTTTGAATGTATCCGTGGCGGCGGGAGTGATGCTTTATGAGATCGTGCGGCAGCGGAGAAAGAAGTCCGCATGAAGTGGCTCGGTGTTCTGTGTGCGTTCTTTGTTTTGATTACGCCGAGTCTCGCCCTCGATCGCGAGGCTTTCACTTTCACCAACTACGATCTGGACGTGCGGATTGAGCCCGAGCAGCAGCGCCTGGGCGTGCGTGGCAAGATTACGCTGCGAAACGATTCACTCGTTCCCCAGAAAAATATTGCGCTGCAAGTGTCTTCCACATTGGATTGGAGGACGATTCAGATCGCCGGGGAATCCGTGGAGTTTGTCACCCACGAATACACTTCAGACATCGATCACACGGGCGCACTGTCTGAAGCCATCGTGACGCTGCCTCACGAAGTTCCAGCGAAGGGCACAATCGACCTGGACATCGGCTACGAAGGGGTGATTCCGCTCGACGTCACGCGGCTTAAGCGAATGGGCGTGCCCGAAGACCAAGCCAGGCACTCGGACTGGGATCAGATCGGCAAGTCGTTCACCGCCGTGCGCGGGATCGGATACGTGGTGTGGTATCCCGTGGCGACGGAGTCCGCGGATTTGTCGGAAGGAAACACCGTATTCGAAACGCTGGGCCGATGGAAAGCGCGGGAAGCTGAGGCAAATCTAAAGATCAAGCTGACTTATTCGGGAGCGACTGATGAACCACCCCTGCTCGTTTGCAATGGTAAGAGCGGCCGGCAGTCTTACGAGCAAACCGGCAGACCATACTCGGTCCAGGGGGAATACTCGTTTGACCCGCTGGGTACGACCGTGCCTCTCTTTGTGATCGGCAGCTACGGCGCGCTTGAGCAGCCAAGTGTGAAAACGTCGTTTCTGCCCGGACACAAGTCCGGCGCTGAGAACTACGCCCTGGCTGCGGACCTGGCCGTTCCACTCGTAACCGATTGGTTTGGCGCGCCGCGCCAAAAGGCAGAAACTGTGGAGCTAGCCGATCCGGAGGCCGCGTCTTTCGAGAGTGGCCCAATGCTACTCGCGCCGCTGCGCAGCACCAATTCCGCAGTCTACGAGCTTAGCGCGGTTCACCAACTTACTCATGCCGCGTTCTCCTCCCCGCGTCCGTGGGTGTACGAAGGTCTGGCGCACTTCGCTCAGGCGCTGGAGCGAGAACAGCAGAACGGGCGTCCCGCGGCGCTGGATTTTATGGGTCGGCACCGAGCCGCGATGGTCAATGCCGAGAAGGCGCTTGCAGCAACGCATAGCGAGAATGAGGCTGCCAATCAATCCCTGATCAACACCAGCATCGAAGAGTTCTATCGGAGCAAGGCGATGTACGTCTGGTGGATGCTGCGCGACATGGTCGGCGACGCGGCGCTGAAAAAGGCGCTGTCAGCATACCATTCGGATCAGGATAGGGAATCCTCTTACGTTCAGCACTTGATCGAGGCCCAGACTCACCGCGATTTGGAATGGTTCTTCGACGACTGGGTTTATCGTGACCGAGGCTTGCCTGACTTTCGCGTTGAGTCCGCTTATCCTCGCGCGAGGGTTGACGGCGGTTCCATCTTGACTGTGACAATCGATAATCTCGGAGACTCCGGGGCAGAAGTGCCAGTGACCTTGCGAATGGAAGACGGCGAAGTCACCAAACGAGTTGAAGTGCATGCGAAGTCCAAGGCCGCCGTTCGGTTTGAAGCAAACTCGTCACCGCGGGAAATCGTGGTGAATGATGGCAGCGTGCCGGAGAGCGACATGAGCAACAACGTCTTCAAGGTGCCACCGGTCGACGCGGCCAAGTGATGGCCAAATTCGTGCCGGTGTGAACGCGATCGCGGGAGGATTCTTTTGGCGTACATCCAATTTCTTGGCGCTGCTGGAACGGTCACAGGTTCCAAGCACCTGATCAATACCGGTTCCGATTCGAGCAGCGGCTTTCAGGCTCTCATTGACTGCGGCATGTTCCAGGGTGCGAAAGAGTGGCGCGAGCGAAACTGGCAGGAGACGCCGATCCCTGCGCGGCAGATTAATGCCGTGGTGCTGACCCACGCGCACATCGACCACTCTGGATGGATTCCGCGTCTGGTTAAGGGAGGCTTCCGGGGACCGATTTACGCGACTCCGGCGACCATCGATTTGTGTGGCATCCTGCTGCCCGATTCCGGCCACCTGCAGGAAGAAGACGCCGAGTTCTATAACAAGCACAAGAAATCGAAGCACGCCCCGGCGCTGCCGTTGTACACATTCGAGGAAGCGCAAGAGTCGCTGCAGTATTTTCGCGCGGTGCAGTTTGGAGTGACTCAGCAGCTTTGCCCGGAGGCTTCGTTTTGCTTCGTGCGAGCCGCGCATATTCTTGGGTCATCGATGATTGAACTCATGCTACGCGGCAACGGGCAGACTCGCCGTTTACTGTTTACTGGGGACATAGGCCGCGTACGAGAGCAGAATGTTGCGCCCGGCAAGATCCTTCCTTTCGGGCCGACGGAAGGCGAGACAGCGGACATCCTTGTGATGGAGTCTACTTACGGGAACCGGCAACACCCGACGTCTGATCCGCGACCGGAGCTAGCGTCACTGATTCGCCAGACTGTTGAACGTGGCGGGTGGGTGATCGTGCCTGCGTTTGCGGTTGAGCGCACGCAGAAATTTCTTTTCATGTTGAAAGAGCTGATGCAATCCGGGCAACTCCCGGCTATCCCGGTTTATTGCGACAGCCCCATGGCGATCAAGGCCGTCGAGATCTTCCTGAAGCACACCGAGGAATACAACGATGACACGCGCCGTCTGATTGGCCAGCACGGGTCGCCGCTGGACTGGCCGGGCTTCACGTTTGCCTCAACTTCCGATGAGTCGAGGAAGATCAACGGCGTTGGAACTGCATCGATTATCGTTTCTTCGAGCGGCATGGCGACGGGTGGACGCATCCTGCATCACCTCGCACAAAGACTACCTGATCCAAGAAACACTGTGATTTTTATTGGTTTCCAGGCGCCGGGAACGCGCGGATTCACTATCAAGAGTGGCGCCCCTGAAGTGAAGATCTTCGGTGACATCGTGCCGATCCGCGCGCAGGTGGCGGCGCTCGAGCAGTTCAGCGATCACGCCGACCCGCCAGAATTGCTGCAGTGGCTGCGCACCTTTCCCAGGAAGCCGCCCGTGACCTACCTGGTCCACGGCGAGCCCGCGGCATCCTCGCAGTTGCGCGATACCATAACCAAAGAAATGGGATGGAATGTCCAAGTGGCGGGGTGGATGCAGAAAGTTGAGATCACTTAGTAAATTGGGCAATTGGGTAATCTGTGAACCTGGGACGGACTGTTTCCAATTACTCATTTACAAAATTGCCCACTTAACAAATTGGAGGTTGCGCATGACAGAAGCTGAACTGAAGAACCATCTTGACGTGGCGGAGAAGAGTCCGAAGCAGATTGCGGCAGCGGTTTCGGGACTGCCCGACAAGACGCTGCGTTACAAACCGTCACCGGACCAGTGGTGCATCCTGGAGGTGCTGGGTCACCTGGCGGACATCGAAATCGTGTACGCGCATCGCTTTCGGCAGATGCTCGCTGACAAGAAACCAGTGATTGCTCCCATGGATCAGGATGCCTGGGCGCAAAATCTCGGCTACCTGGAGACTCCCGCACCGGAGTTGATCGCGCTCTATGGATTGAACCGGCATCACACCTTGCAGCTCTTGCGCCGGCTGAAATCGGGGGACCTCGATAAATCTGCATACCATCCCGAACTCAAACACGACGTCACAGTCGCGGAGTATCTAGAAAAGATGGGAACTCATGGGGCGAATCACCTCGCTCAGATTGAGCGTCTGAAAAAAGAGGCAGCGGGGAAGTAGACTACCACTGGGTATTGGTGAATCGTACCAGGGCTTGCAACTTTTCGGAGGCGGCGCCGGAATCGATCGATTTCGATGCCAGGGGGAGGGCGTCGGCGAGCTGGTCCACTTTGCCAGCTGCGACCAAGGCTGCAGCTGCATTCAACAGCACCACATCCTTCCTGGGCGATTCCTTGCCGGCGAGAATGTCACGAATAATGTACGCGTTCGCTGCGGCATCTCCACCGGAGATCTCATCCAGCGTGCCTCGGTTCATCCCAAACTCTTCCGGCGTGACTTCATAAGTGCGAACTGTCCCTTCGCGTAGTTCGGCAATCCGGGTCGGACCCGTGATGGTGATTTCGTCCAATCCGTCCAGCCCGTGCACGACCAAGGCCCGGTGCAATCCCAGCATACTGAGGGCCTCCGCCAACTTTTCCACCAGTGCGACGGAATATACTCCGACGATCTGAGCCGATGCGTGGGCCGGGTTGGTGAGCGGCCCCAGCAGATTGAAAACAGTTCGCAGGCGCAGTTCGCGGCGGGCAGACTGAACATACTTCATCGCGGAGTGCACCGCCGGGGCAAATAGAAACGTGATACCGATTTCTTCCAAACTGACAGCGAGGCGGGCAGGGGGCAGATTGATGTTGACGCCCAGGGCCTCCATTACATCGGCGGAGCCGCATTTCGAAGTCACGCTGCGGTTTCCGTGCTTGGCCACCCGCACTCCCGCGCCCGCTACCACCAGAGCGGTAGCGGTTGAGATATTGAAAGTGCCACTGGCGTCGCCGCCAGTGCCGCAGGTATCTACCAATGCGTCGCGCCCCGTGCCACTTACGTCCACCATATGGTTCGGGTGAAGATCAAGCGGCACCGCGGCACCGCGGATGGCTTCCGCAAAACCAACGATCTCTTCAACCGTCTCACCCTTCATGTGCAGCGCGACCAGCAAGGCCGCAATTTGCGCATCGGTGCATTTGCCGGTCAACACCTCTGCCATAACGCTACGTGCCTCATCGCGGGAGAGCGATTGGCGGTGACTAGCAATGCGATGGAGTGCGTCAGTGATCATCGATGGAATACTAGAGTAGCATCGTAGAGGACCAGACGCAGGCGAAAGCCTGCGTCCCAAATGCGAGCGCGGGGACGTGATTCGCTGCCCAGGCGACACGTTGCGTTTGCCGTATGCGAAGCCCTTCGATAGAATCAAGTGTTTGCCGCCCGCGGTTCTAAGCTGCAAGCAAGCCCTGCCGAAAAATCATAGTGAATCTGGAATTGTTATGAAAATTCATGAGTATCAGGCCAAGGCGATCCTGACAAAGTATGGGGTTGCCGTGCCACGTGGTGAAATGGCGGAAACCCGCGAGCAAGCCGAGGCCGCGGCGAAGAGGCTTTTTGATGCGGGCGCGAGCGGGGTTGTGATCAAGGGTCAGATCCACGCCGGCGGCCGTGGTAAAGGCGGCGGAGTGAAGATTGCGAAATCGGTGGATGAAGCCGCCGACCTTGCGTCCAAGATTTTAGGGATGACGCTGGTCACACATCAGACCGGACCCGAGGGTCGCGTGGTGCGCCGTCTGCTCATTGAAGAAACACTGCCCATTGAGAAGGAACTTTACCTGGGAATTGTGATCGACCGGGTTGAAGCAAGGCCGGTTTTCATGGCGTCCGCGGCGGGCGGCATGGAAATCGAGCAGGTCGCAGCAGAGAACCCCGACGCCATCCTCAAAGAGTACATCGAGCCCGGGATGGGGCTGGAAGCGTTCCAGGCGCGGAAACTGGCCTTCCGGTTAGGACTGAAGCCGGCTCAGATTAACGAAGCCGTGCGTTTGATGACTGGACTGTTGCGCGCGTTCCAGGAGACGGATTCGTCCCTGATGGAAATCAATCCATTCGTTAGTTGCACCGATGGCAGGCTGTTTGCGCTGGATGCCAAGATCAATTTCGATGACAACGCCCTGTTCCGGCATCCTGATATCCGCGAGCTGCGCGACGTCACCGAGGAAGATCCCCTCGAAGTCGAGGCTTCGAAGTACAGCCTGAACTACATCAAGCTCGACGGGAACGTGGGTTGCATGGTGAACGGCGCAGGACTGGCTATGGCCACGATGGACATCATCAAGTACGCCGGCGGAATGCCAGCCAACTTCCTCGACGTGGGCGGCGGAGCCAATTCCGAACAAGTTACGCATGCCTTCGAGATCCTACTCAGTGACCAAAATGTGAAGGCAGTGCTGATCAATATTTTCGGCGGAATCCTTCGGGTTGACACGCTGGCCACGGGGGTCGTCGAGGCCGCGCAGAAAACAAAAATTCAATTGCCCATCGTGCTGCGTCTGGAAGGGACAAACGTCGAGGCTGGACGGGAGATTCTCAAGCAGTCTGGTTTGAATTTTATCGTCGCGGATACGATGAAGGACGCGGCGGAAAAAGTCGTTGCCGCAGCAGCGGCGTGACCGTGGCGTCGCCGTCTCTGGCGCTATAGAGAGACCATAGGCAGAATTTATGAGCATTCTGGTAGATAAATCGACGCGAGTCATCGTGCAGGGACTGACTGGGCGCGAGGGCACATTTCACGCCAAAGCCTGCGCGGAGTACGGAACCAAGATCGTTGGCGGAGTCACTCCCGGCAAGGGTGGCACCACTCATGAGGGCTGGGCGATCTTCAACAGCGTCCAGGAAGCGGTCGACAAGACTGGGGCCGATGCATCGGTCATTTTCGTTCCGCCGCCGTTTGCCGCTGATGCCATTATGGAGGCGGCCGATGCTGAAGTGGAACTAATCGTGTGCATCACTGAGGGCATTCCAACGCTTGATATGGTACGCGCGTGGGAGTATCTGCAGAATCGGCGCTCACGGCTGATTGGGCCTAATTGTCCCGGCATCATTTCACCGGGCAAGTGCAAGATCGGAATTATGCCGGCGCGGATCCATCTCGAAGGGTCAGTTGGAATCGTCTCGCGTTCGGGCACGCTGACTTATGAAGCGGTTTATCAGCTCACCACGCGCGGGATTGGCCAGTCTACAGCGATTGGCATCGGCGGAGATCCGATCATTGGCACCAACTTCGTCGATGCACTCGAACTGTTCAACAAGGATCCTCAAACCGAGGTGGTGGTGATGATCGGGGAAATCGGCGGCAACGCCGAGGAAACCGCGGCGGAATACGTGAAGTCTCGCATGAAAAAACCAGTGGTGGGATTCATCGCGGGTCAGACCGCGCCTCCGGGGCGCCGCATGGGCCATGCGGGCGCCATCATCTCCGGCGGGAAGGGAACTGCCGCCGAGAAGATCAAGGCGATGGAATCCGCAGGCATCCGCGTCGCCAAGTCGCCCGCGGAGATCGGTGAGACAGTCGTATCAGCGATAGGTGTCGCGGCGAAAGCCTAAAGACGAACGACCAAGGACAAACCACTGAACTATGAAGACTCTGCAACGCACTTTTACGATCATCAAACCAGACGCAGTAGCCAAGAACGCGGTTGGCGACATTATCGAGCAGTTTGAGAAAAATGGCTTCAGAATACTAGCGATGAAGATGCTTGAAATTTCGAAGCACCAAGCCGAACAGTTTTACGCCGTGCACGCCGGCCGGTCCTTTTTTCATTCGCTGACCGATTTCATGTCGAGCGGGCCGATCGTCGTCCTGGCGCTGGAAAAAGAAAATGCTATCGCCGATTTGCGCAAACTCATGGGCGCAACGAATCCGGCCAACGCCGAGGAAGGCACAATCCGTAAGAAGTGGGCGAGCGACATTGAGCACAACGCCATTCACGGATCGGATGCAGACGAGACGGCCCGCTTCGAGTTGAGCTATTTCTTTGCAGGATACGAACTGGCTAAGTGACGGCGCTTGCGCGACGTCTGAGCCGCGCGCCGTCATCCCGAACGAAGTGGGGGATCTGGTAACCATATGCCTCTAGTACAAATCACGATGTTGACCGGCCGCAGCACCGATCAGAAACGCAAACTGGCGCAACGCATCACCGATGCCATGGTGGAAGAAGCCGCTGCGCGTCGCGAAGCCGTTGTGGTGGTCTTTAATGAAGTCCCGAAGGAGAGTTATGCCTCGGGCGGCGTGCTGATGGCGGACCAGGGCAAGTAATGTTTCGGTCATCATTGGTCGCGACAAGCAACGCGGGCAAGGGCGCCCGCGCCACACCAGCTCAACCTAGCGGCTCGTACAGATGGCCCTCAATCCGTTCTCCCAATTTGGGTAGTTCTTTTTTCGCGTAATGCAAGAAGTGGGGCGCAGCGCGATGGGCTTCGAGCGCGGCGTCATCCTTGTATTGTTCATAGATGAAGAATCGACGCGGCTCGGTTTTATGCCGGTGGACCTGGTACACCAGGCATCCGGGCTCTTTCCGGGATTCTTCGGTTAGCTTGGAAAACACGCCAATAACATCCGCTTCACGACCGACCTTCGCCATCCACGTCACAACCAGAACAACCATCGCTAGCTCCGTCCTTAAAGTTTTGCCTGCGCCCTGGTTCTTGATCCAGTCAATTCCCGAAGTTTTGCCGCGAACTCATCGAGGAATATAGTTTCCTCGCGCCCGGGTCCGGTCGACACCATGCCGATGCGTGCTCCGCTCTCCTTCTCGACGAAAGCCAAATACTCGCGCGCGGCTTTTGGCAGTTTCTCCAGCTTCGTAATTCCCTGGGTCGAAGTGCGCCAGCCAGGCATCTTCCGATAAATACCCTCGATCTGCCCATAGCCGCTGTCCTGCGGCGGCGCCTCTTCGGTTTCCTTGCCGTCGATCTCATAACCCACGCATACCGGAATCTCTGCCAGCTCATCCAGCACATCCAACTTGGTCACGACCAGCCAGGAGATTCCGTTAATCATGCCAGCGTATCGCAAGAGAGGCAAATCGAGCCAGCCGCAGCGGCGCGGACGCCCCGTTACCGCTCCAAATTCGTTGCCCCGTTTGCGCAGCATGTCTCCTTTGGCGTCAAGTGCCTCAGTCGGAAATGGTCCGCCGCCAACCCGCGTGCAGTAAGCCTTGGTGACGCCGATCACTGTGTCAATCGCGGTGGGAGCTACACCAGTTCCGGTCACGGCCCCTCCCGAAGTGGCGCTCGAAGAAGTTACGAACGGATAGGTGCCGTGGTCGATGTCAAGCATCGTGCCCTGCGCTCCCTCGAACACCACCGAGTCGCCCTGGGCCAGAGCTTTGTTCAGCAACCCAGCGGTGTCATAGACAAACGGAGCAACCATCGCCGAGGCGGCGGCATATTCTTCATACATTTTGTCCGCATCGAGCGGTTCTGAGTTGAACAGCGCATGCGCGATCATGTTCTTCTCGTGGCAGGCGTTTTGGATGTGAGTCTTCAGGAGTTGCAGGTCCAGCAGATCCGCGACGCGCAAACCGCGACGTCCCATCTTGTCTTCGTATGCAGGACCAATGCCGCGCGAAGTCGTTCCAATCTTCACGCGTCCGGGTGCATTTTCCGACGCCAACTCGATCATGCGGTGATAAGGAAGAATCACGTGGGCTCGGTTGCTGACGAAGAGGCTACCGTCCACCTTGACGCCAGTCTCACGCAGCGCGGCGACCTCTTTGAGAAAGGCCACAGGATCGAGCACGACCCCGTTGCCGATAACGCTGCGGCAGCCGGCCCGCAGGACTCCGCACGGCACCAACTGCAGTACAAATTTCTTTCCGTTGATGATGACGGTGTGGCCGGCATTGTGTCCGCCCGCATACCGCGCTACGACAGAAAAGTTTTCCGAGAGCACATCGACAATCTTGCCTTTGCCCTCGTCGCCCCACTGGGCGCCCACGATCACCGCAGCTTTGCCCTTCTTCAAATGCCAACTCCTTGGAAGTGAATAGCGCGGCCGCCCTCAGCCGCAATGCAGGGTCGCACACACTCGTTGCCCGCAGTGAATCAACGGGTCGCTGAATTACAAAGGATAAAGGCGGAGCAGAGGTGTACTTGTAATAATAACCCCGGTGGGCAGGAGATGGCAATTAGGCATCAGGCTGCACAGGCTGCAGGCTTCCGGCGTCAGGCACCAGGTTTTCCTGAAGCCTGATGCCTGTGGCCCGACGCCTGTAAACTAATTTCATGCCAGAGTTACCAGAAGTCGAAACCATCGCCCGTGGCCTTGCCAGCCGCGTTACTGGCGACGTCATCGAGTCGGTATGGCTTGGATCCAAGCCCGAACCGCTGAAATCCGCGGCATCCGAGATTGTTGCCACTCTCGAATCCAAGCGTATCGGGGCCGTGCACCGCGTCGGGAAGCATATCGTATTCGACCTGGAAAATGGAGGACGGGCGCCCTCGCCCGACGCACGAAAATCTCGCCTGAAATCCTCAAAAGCATCCGCACCTCTGTCAGACAGAGCGCAGTGGATCGTGCATCTCGGCATGACGGGACGGATGCTGGTTTGCAACCCCGATCAAGCGCTCGAGAAACACACGCACGCAGTTGCGAAGTTAGCCTCAGGCAGAGAACTGAGATTCGTGGATCCGCGTCGCTTCGGACGTCTGAGCGTCGCCCATGGATTTGAAGCCGCTGGCTCCGAACCACTCGAAGTCCAACTGGATGCCTTCATCCCTCTTTTCCGTGGACGCAAAACTCCGATCAAAAGCGCATTGCTGAACCAGAAGCTGCTGCGCGGGGTAGGCAATATTTATGCGGATGAATCGCTATTTCGGAGTGGCGTTCGTCCCCGGCGCCGAGCCGCCTCGCTCACTCGCAAGGAGTTGGTTCTGCTTTACGCCGCCGTCCAGCAAGTACTCAAAGAAGCCATCGCGCTCGGAGGTTCCTCCGTCTCTGACTACGTGGACGCCGACGGCGAGGAAGGATTCTTTCAACTTCAGCATCGGGTCTACGGACGCCAGGGTGAGCCGTGCCTGGTTTGTAAGACTCCGATTAAGCGCATCGTGATCGCCGGCCGCAGCAGCCACTATTGTCCCAACTGCCAGAAATAAGATTTCTGTAGAGACGTAGCTCGCTACGTCTCACGTCCCGGAGCCTGATTTGCCCTACTCCGGAGACGTTGCAAGCAACGTGGCTACCGTGTGGTCGCTCGCTCCATTACCTTCTTGAAAGCCCTCAGGAAAATGTCATTCTGCTCTGCCGTGCCGATGGTAATTCTGATCGCGGTTGGCGCGCCCCACGGCCCTAACGGTCGCACAATTACGCCCTCGGCCTGGAGCCGCTTGGCGACAGCGGCGGCATCGTCGCCTAATTCGCAATACAGAAAATTAGCCCAGGTCGGAATCGGCGGGTAGCCCAGTTCCGTAATTTCCCCGACGAGACGCTCGGACTGCTCGGCGTTATTCCGAAGTGTTTTCTGTGTATGGGCTTCGTCGTCGAGCGCGGCCAACGCGGCGGCCTGCGCTACATGAGAAACAGAGAACGTGGTGCGCATCCGGGCGAAGTAGGGCATCAGTTCGGCGGGACCGATTCCGTAGCCAACCCGCACTCCCGCCAAACCATGTGTTTTCGAGAATGTACGCAGCACAACCACTTTATGGCCGCGTTTCACATAGTCGAGAGCATTTGAGCAATCGACGCTGCGACCAATCGCAAAGTATTCCGCGAAGTCGTAGTACGCCTCATCGAGGATGACCACGACATGCTCGGGGACGCGTTCCAAAAAGCGACCGAGCACTTCTGCAGGAATCAGTGTGCCGGTTGGGTTGTTGGGATTCGCAATGTAGAGGATGCGAGTGTGCTGATCGACTGCCGCAGCGATAGCGTCCAGATCAAAGCCATCATTTCGCATCGGAACCTGGAGGAGTTGCCCTCCCGCTGCTTGCGTGGCAATCGGATACACGATAAACGAACGCTCGCTGGTTACGGCATTGAGCCCTGGCGCCAGTAAAGTGCGCGCAATAATGCCTAACAATGCAGTGGAACCGGCAGTGGGAACGATTTGTTCCGGCATAACATTGTGGTCTGCCGCCAACTTCTGCCGCAGTTCGATGGCATCGTTGTCGGGGTAGAAATTGCTCTCGGCGAGTGCGGCCTGCATCGCCTTTACCGCCTTTGGCGAAGGCCCGAACGGATTCTCATTCGAGGCCATTTTGATGCAGTTCACGTGGCTCTCCTGCTGCGCTTGGCGCAGCGACTTGCCCGGCGTATACCCGCTCAGGTTCCGTACGTGTTCGGGCACAAACCGGCTGAAGTTACTCATCTTTCGGCTATCTAATCCTTACCATGTGGAACGGGAAGTGTCATCTATGCGCATGTTCTATCTGGCTAGGGATTTCAGTCTTGAGACTTCGTCGTTCGTGAGCTTGCGGAATTTTCCCGGATGCACATCTAGTTCGAGCGGACCGTAGCGCACCCGCTTGATCTTTTCCACGTGATGGCCAACCTCTTCAAACATGCGCCGGATTTGGCGATTCTTGCCCTCAATCACGGTGACTTCATACCAGGGATTGGCAGATTCGCGAATCGCGCGGATCCTGGCAGGAGCCGTCTTGACTCTCTTCCCGCGATCTGAGGGGATATAAATACCTTCGCGCAACCGCGCCAAGCCATCCTCCGATGGATTGCCGGCCACCTTCACCATGTAAGTCTTGGGCACGTGGGACGCGGCTTTCATCAGGTGATTCGCGAATTCACCGTCATTGGTAAGCAAGAGCAGGCCTTCGCTCGCGTAATCGAGGCGTCCAACCGGATAGACTCGCGCTCCCACGCCGTGCAGCAGATCCATGACAGTGGGCCGGCGTTCGGGATCGCGCAGCGTTGTGACGTATCCCTTGGGCTTGTTCATGAGCAGATAAACATGCCGCTCGGGGCCGTGCAGGAGTTTCCCGTTCACGCGGATGTGATCTTTCTCGGGATCAGCTTTGCTGCCGAGTTCCGTGACCGGCTGCCCGTTCACCGACACCAGCCCACCAGTAATCAACCTCTCGGCCTTGCGGCGAGAAGCGATTCCGGCGGCAGCGATAATCTTCTGTAGGCGTTCAGCGGGCATGAGAATTCAAAATCAGAATCGGGAGAGTCGTTAGGTAAGCTTCCGCCTCAAGCAGCCGGATCACTCTCATCCGGGTGGAGCTTTTCTACGGTAGCCAGCTCGGAATCTTCGGCCGTCGACGAGCCCGGGCCATTGGTCACATCCATTGGTTCACTCTCCGCCGGCAACAAATCGCTCTGGAATGATTCCGTAACCAACTTCTCGAACTCCTCCATGCTGGGCAGTTCTCCGATATCTTTCAAACCAAATCGCATCAGGAATTCCTTGCTAGTCTTGTACAGAATCGGCCGCCCGATGACAGCCTTGCGTCCAGCAGTCGTGACCAGCTTGCGATCGAGCAAAGTTGCAATGACTCCGCTCGAATCCACGCCGCGAATTTCGCTGATCTCCGGCACGGTTACGGGCTGCTTGTACGCGATCACCGCGAGGGTCTCAAGCGCGGGCAGCGACAGGCGAATGGGCGGCTTGAGGCTTTTGGCAAAGGTGCGGACAATGTCGTGGTGCTCGGGCTTCGTCGACATGCGATATCCGCCGGCGACCTGACGGATTTCCACCCCGTGATCCGGAGAGTAGTAATCGACGACCAGTTCCTCCAAAGCCAACCGAACGCGCGACTTGACTTCGGTGCCGTCCGAAGCGCCTTCGCCGATGACCGACTCTTTCACCAATTCAATCAGTTGATCCAGCGTCACCGGGGTTTCGGCGGCGTAGATGATAGCTTCGAGTTTGGCTTTAAGGCTCATGGGCTCCTAGCTTCTAGTGGTTCTACCTCCAGTCATCGCGCACGGCTGCCTGTTCCGCCATGACCGCCTCAAATCCTACATGCTTGCGCAGCAGGATTTCTCCAAACAGTTGGTCTTGCCGCAGTTGAATGGCTTGCAGACGCACCATTTCGAGCAGCGCCAAAAATATGCAGACCAGCGCCTGTCGCGACTCAACGTTGCGCAGCATTTGTTTCAATCGGATCGGGCGGTCTTCCATCGCCAGGCGCCGCCGTAGATACTCGATCATCTGTCCGACGGTGACCGTTTCTTCGTCCACCTGGATCATCGGCCGGTTGCGGGCACGCTCGAGGATTTGCTGGAAAGTCTTCACCAAATCAATGACGTCGGCCGCGATCTCCGGCTCCGTGCCTTCCGCGTCCTTGAATTCGTTCAGTCCCGGGTTCGACCACACGGCATCTTCGATGTGCTGCTTCTGCATCAGCATCTGCGCTGCAGATTTGAATTTCTCGTGCTCAATCAGCCGATTAACCAGTTCGGCGCGCGGATCGTCCTGGGCGTCCGAAGCCGCGGCAGGATCACGCGGCAACAGCATTTTCGACTTGATGTGAATTAGAACCGCAGCCATATAGATGAACTCGGCCGCAACGTTCACATCCAACTCGCGCAGTTTTTCCACGTACGCCAGATACTGCGCGGTGATTCTCCCGATGGGAATATCGTAAATATCAATGTCCTGCTTGCGAATCAGGTGAAGCAGCAGGTCCAGCGGCCCCTCGTAGACATCGCCCACGGTAACGGCAAAAGGGAAGTCGCTTTGCTCATTCCGGGCTTTTTCTTCAACGAGCGGCGCAGCGCTCTCTACCAGCGCAGGGCCAAGATCCAAGGCTGCCGTGCCATCGAAAACGATTTTTGTTTCCTCACTCATCGCGTTCTTGTCCTGACTTGCCTAAGCGCGCGGTGCCTCGTATTCAAGCGACATGCCCATCGCCTCACGTACCTCGTTCATCGTAGCGCTGGCAACCTTGCTTGCCCGCGTCGAGCCAGCCTCAAGAATATCCCAAGCTAGCCGGGGATTGTCCTCATATTTCTTGCGCCGCTCCTGCATGGGATTCAAGATGTTAACTAGAGCATCGGCCGCCCAGCCTTTGCACTCAATGCACCCGATCCCGGCGGACCGGCAACCTTCGCTGACCCTGGCCATCGTATCGCGATCACTGAAAATCTTGTGCAGGTCGCCGACCGGGCAAACATCAGGGTTGCCCGGGTCAGTACGGCGTATGCGAGCGGGATCGGTCACCATGGTCTTCAGTTTCTGCCGCACGACCGGTTCAGGATCCGTGAGCATGATCGTGTTCCCGTACGACTTCGACATCTTCCGGCCATCCGTTCCGGGCAACTTCGGAGCGGGCGTCAGCAAGGGTTGGGGCTCCGGGAACACCGATCTCCCTTTGTGGCTGTAGAACAGGTTGAAGCGGCGTGCGATTTCGCGAGTCAATTCCACGTGGGGTACCTGGTCCTCGCCCACCGGAACGAAGTCGCCTTTGTAGATGAGAATGTCCGCCGCTTGCAGTACCGGATATCCGAGAAAGCCGTAGGTACTTAAGTCTTTCTCGGTGATATTTTCGCGCTGCTCCTTGTAGGTAGGCACACGCTCCAGCCAGCCCAGCGGCGTGATCATCGAGAACAGTAGATGCAGTTCCGCATGCTGGGGCACGTGCGACTGGATAAACATGGTACAGCGCTCCGGATCAAGCCCTGCAGCCAGCCAGTCGAGCAGAACGTCGATTGAGTTTTCTTTCAATCGCGACGTATCGGCGTAGTCGGTCGTGAGTGCGTGCCAGTCCGCCACGAAGAAAAAACATTCGTAGTGATCCTGCATGATCACCCAGTTCTGCAGCGCTCCGACGTAATTGCCTAAGTGCAGTCTGCCGGTCGAGCGCATGCCACTCAGCACGCGTTTTCGTTGATTGGATCCAGAAGGCATCAGAATCTCAACAGGATGTAGTTAAAAACTCCGACCACGGGAAAAATCAGCCTACCCAGAAGTCCACCACCCAGAAACACCAGCGCCATCAGCGCGAACATCCCCAGCGTATCGTAGACGCGTAGGGCATTAGGGGGCAGAAAATGGCGCAGCACGTGACTGCCGTCCAGCGGTGGAACCGGAATCAAATTGAAGACCCCGAGAATAATGTTGATCACCATAAGTTCGTAGAAAAGCACACTGATCGGCATCAAAAACGAATCAGTCTGATTTGCTATGACGTCCAGATGACTCGGGTATACGAGAGGAATCAGGTGGACGATGCTCGCCCCCAGCTGCGAGGTCAGCGAAACGAGAATTAAAGCCAGCATTGCGCCCGTTGCGACTACAAAGTTGCTGATCGGTCCGACTACCGATGTGAGGATGTCATCGAGCACCGGGTTTTTGAAGTTACGCGGATCCACCGGAGTAGGCTTGGCCCAACCGATCACGGGAAGATGAGTCAGCATGGCGATCAGCGGCAATAAGACGGTTCCAACCGGATCAATGTGCTTGATGGGATTCAGCGTGACCCGGCCTAACATTCGCGCAGTGGGGTCGCCACGACGGTTCGCCATCCAGGCGTGCGCCGACTCGTGGACGCTGATCGCGAACAAGAAAACGATCAGTTGAAACAGGATGTCGACATGCTGCAGGGTCATCAGGCGTTGGATTTGATACTAACACGCGACCCCGGAAATCCGGCCAGATCACGAGGTTTTTGTGCCTGCTGTTGCCGCGTCTTCCGACGCGATGCTTTATAATTCGCGCCGCGTGATCACGCTCGCCCGCAAACTCGGTGTGGTGGATTACTTTGCCTTGGGCTGGGGCACGATGGTGGGCGTGGGATGGCTGGTCGTGATGGATGACTGGCTGCTGCGCGGCGGAGTATTGGGCGCAATCCTGGGTTTCGCAATTGGCGGGGCGCTGCTGCTGCCGATCGGGTATGTGTACGGGCAACTGGTCGCGGCGATGCCGGATGCGGCGGGTGAGGTCGCTTACACCGCCAAAGTTTTCCCCCGATCGATCAGCTTTGCCACCGGCTGGATGATGATCCTGGCCTACTTCATTGTGTGCCCGTGGGAGGCTGTAGCAGTCGGCAAAATCGCGGGCTACATCTTTCCCTCACTGGATTCGATCGAACTGTATCGCATCGCAGGCCAGCCAGTTTACCTGCCGCACTTGGTGATCGGGCTCGGCCTGACTGGGCTGCTCACAGCTCTGAACTATAGCGGCATCCGCTTGAGCGCCACTTTTCAGAACTGGACAGCCTTTGCAACACTGGCGCTGTTCTCGCTGTTTGTCGGGTCCGGAGTCAGCAAGGGGTCACCACGGAATTTCCCACCGCTCTTCACCCACGGCCCATTCGTATCGATATTTCTGGTCGTGCAGATCGTGCCCTATTTTATGACGGGGTTTGAATCTGTCGTAAAAGGCGCCGAAGAAGCCAGTCCGGAATTCCGCGTCCGCGGATTTCTTAAAGTCATCTGGATGGCGATTGTGGTCGGCATTCTTTTCTACGCCGTCGTGATCGCGGCGGTTGGATATGTTGCCCCATGGAAGCAACTCACCCACGAGAAATTCATGACTGCGGTTGTTTTTGAGCGCGCCGTAGGATCGCGCTGGATCGTAAGAGTCATACTCACGACGGCGATGCTTTCGCTATTCAAAGTGTTCAATGGGAATTTCGTCGCAGCCAGCCGCCTGTTGTTCGCGATAGGACGGCGTGGGTTGGTAGACCAGCGTCTTGGCCAGGTGCATCCGCGCAATCAAACGCCTTCTCTCGCCGTGCTTTGCATCGGACTTGCCACAACGGCATGCATGTTTCTGGGCGATGCTATTCTCGTGCCAATTTCCGAGGTCGGTTCGGTGGCTTCCGCAATCGGATGGCTTGCAGCTTGTGCGGCTTATTACCGGATGGGTCCGGCGCCACACAAGCGTTTTATCGCGATGGTGGGAGTGATGGTCGGTCTGCTCATGATCCTGATGAAAATTGTGCCCGGCATTCCAGGGCATTTCAGCGCATACGAATGGCGGGCGCTGGGGATTTGGATCGTGATTGGACTCAGCTTAAGACTCACGGCTTAAGCGCCGCGCGCGTTTCCGGGGTTGGGATCGGGGACACGTGCGGTTCCGTTAGCGTGCCCGTGATGTTAAAACCGGGTGTGCCCTCGCGCGTCAATTTCAGATTCAAGATACGAGTCATGGACGCCGTGCCGCTCACCTCGTAGACGCCAGCCGGTGTCTCCAGCTTGCCTTCCTGAATTTCAAACTTGCCATCCTGCAGCAACAGGTGAGCTGTCAAGCGATGCATTTGCAGCGGCCCGTTTCCCTCGACCAGCGCTACGTGTCGCACCAGGCCGTCCCGTGCGTCGATCTTCAGTGTGCTGGTGGCGGAAGCAAACAATTGACCCGCGTCCAGGCCCGATGCTTTCACACGATAAGTTCCCGTTGCCATGCCCGTGATCCAATCATCGTTCATGGTTTCGGAAAGCTGACTGAGCGCGACTCGCTCCAGTGTGCCACTTCCGCTGTACTCCGGGAGCTTTGCGGTAAAGTCGCCTTCCCATTCGCCCGTGTGCCTGCCGCCAAGCACATCCCCTCGCACATCAGACAATCGCAGTTTGCCCTTGTTCAATTCCACGTTCGCCGAGACGTGGTTGCCGACAAGTTTACGAATCACCACCCGGTTGGCGGTGAGTTTGCCGGTTGCGTGGACCGTGAGCAGGTAGGGAACTCCGACCGCCGGGGAAGACAGAAAACGATACCAGGGCTGCTGGCGGACATGTGGATTGAATAACTGATTCAGTCGGTCCGTAGCAACGTCGTCGGTATGCAAATCAAAGTGAACCGGGCAAGAGTCTGGCAAGGCACACCGTCTTGGAAGCGCCAGAGTGCCGCGCCACGAAGTGTCTGCGATGGAAGCTGTCACGTTCTGCACAGTAATTTGGTCTGGCGTGAGGAGAAGGTTCGCGGAAGCAATTTCCAGCGGCGCGTTCAAGCCTCGTACTTCCGCGCGAACCGAATGCAGTTGGGCCTTCCCCAGAGCTCTCGGTGCCGCGAAGCCCGACCAACCACCCCCAATTTGCAACTCGATCTTGGCGAAGCCGTCGGAGGCTAGTTGCGGAGCGGAAATTCCCACTATCCGCGCCACCTGCAGCAAGCGTGGCACCTGCGCTTCGCCTTGGACCTCGAAGCCGTATCCCGAACGCGAAGCCCATCCGCCCACGATTACGGGCGCTGGCCTCCCCAAGGCGAGATCGAATGGACCAACCTCAAGGCGAGTCTCCGTCGGGATAACATTTTCGTGCAAGGTCGCTCGGGACTTCCGCTCCGTCGCAGAAGACACGAGGAATGGGACCTTGCCCAAGACCAATTCCGTTTTGTTGAGTTTCGATCTCAGGTCGAAGCCGGAGGTTTCGCCGCTACCTTCCCACGCCGTGCCGCTCGCTCGCGACCTGCCATCGCGCTGGAGCTTCACATTCCCATTCAGCCGACCCGCCGCAATCAGATCATCCGGGACGCCCTGCTTGGCATGGCGGGCGAGCGCAACCAGCGACTGAATCGGCAGGTCCCGAGCGGTCAACGAGAGGTTGTAATCGCGTGATGAGAATGGACCGTTGATGTTGCCCTTGACGGTAATTTCTCCATCGCCGACCGGAGCACTGCACGCAACCTCGGACAGAGTGTGATCAACCGAACTATAACGAGCGCTGCACTCGGTCGCCAACCGCAAGTCCCCACCACCGAAAATGTCATAGCGGCGGAAATCCTGCACCGATGCCGAGGTTGCGATCGCAAGGTTCGCGGGCGTACCCGTGAGCGTAGTCGAAACTTTGAGTCGCCCGCGCCAGCCCTTGTCGTTGCCATAGGCGAGTTTGGTCGCTTGCCCGAGTTGCGCGCGGTCCCACTGCAAAGTGAACTGCAAAGGCGTCTCGCGCAAACTTGCTGCTCTCTGCCACGATCCGGCGACGTTGAGTGTGCCGGTGTCACTGAGATTGAAGTCGGTCCGCACGGGCTGCGCCTCCAACCGCATGCCCCAGGTATTTTCCGTGTCCTGCCACAAGGCGAAATCAGCCTCAGTCAGCGCGTACGGTTTTTTTTCCGCTCCGAACTTGAAATTAATTCGGCCCCGGTCACCCTCAATATAAGGGAAGCCCGGCCGCCTCTCGGTCTTCGTTTTGCTGGTTGGAGCGACCGCTATTTTGGCTGCTCGTTCGACCAGATTCTCAAGATTCCAACGCCCTTCCGCATTGCGAACCAGGTTCAGGCTAGGCTCGGTCAGATTCAGCCGCGCGATCTCCAATCGACCACGCAGGAGCGAAGTTACGCGCAAAGACGCCGTAACTTCCTGGGCGCGAAGCATGGGCTCAGCACTGAAGCCCGCATCGTCGTGGATTACGAAGTTATCAAGATCGAATCCGGGTTGGGGGAGCAATCGCAAGCGAACGGCGGCCACATCCACCGGCCGTCCCAGCGCCAGACTTATGGAATTGACAATCCGGTTTCGCAGGCGATTAGCGCCGGGCCGTACCAGAAAGAGCGCGAGGAACACGATAAGCCCCATGGCCACGAGTCCGCCGCGTTTGGATCGCCAAAAACTCACTGAACCACCTTGAACGTGCGCCGCCAACGAGTCTCATCGAAAAAGTGGAGTACCACGTGGGCGAGGAACCCGACTCGTTGACTGACTTCTCTTTGCAGATACTGTCCCGCCGGCGTCTCAAACGACCAATAAATAAACATGGGCCGCCCAATCACATTTTCCTCCGGGATGAAACCCCAATACCGGCTGTCTAGACTCACGTCGCGGTTGTCCCCCATTCCGAAGTAACTGTTTGGAGGTACCACCAAATCGTCACCCTCAATGTGCTGTGGCAAGGCCAGTTCCCAATCCGGAGTCACATTGTTGAACTCCGAAGGTGCGACCAGAGGAAAGTTGTCGCGGTAAGGATTGCTGCCGGGCTCATCTTGATGGATCACGTACGGCTCATCCAGTTTCTGTCCGTTGCGATAGACCACTCCATCGCGCAAGTGAAGGCGGTCGCCGGGAATCCCTATGATCCGCTTGACAACGTACAGCCCCGGCTCCGCCGGAGAAAGAAACACGACGATGTCACCGTGGCGTATCTGCCGGTAAGGCAGGATGGGACCAAGCCACCGCGTTCGCGGCGCGAATTGCTCGCGGTTCACAAATACGTGATCGCCGATCAGCAGAGTATTTTCCATCGAACTGGAAGGAATCTCAAACGCCTGAACGATGAACGTAATGATGAACAGACCCGTTACCAGCACCGCCGCCAAAGAGGCGAGAAATTCGACTGTGGTTTCGCGCGGTTTTTCTGCCTGCGTATTTTCTGTCTTAGCCACTAGGTTTTGTCCCGTTTATTGGGCGATGTCCGCCCTTAGTTGACTACTCGAAATGTTCGGTCCCACCGCGTCACCTGGAACAAATGACTGAGTGCATACGCGAAGTGATAGAGTTTATCACCCGGCGTCGAAGAAACTGGCAGGTCATCTTCCACACTCCGCACCGACCAATAAATCAGCAGCGGCCGCCCCACAATGTTTTCCCGGGGCACAAAGCCCCAGTAGCGGCTATCGTCACTGTCGTCTCGATTATCCCCGAGCACGAAATAATCCCCCTCCGGGACAATTAGTTCGCCGTCTTCGACTAGTTTCTTCATCTGTAGCCACCATCCGCCTTCCAGACCCGGAGCTGAAACATCGAGACGTGGAAACTCGTCCCGGAATACGTCATGTTTGCGTGCGATGTGCTGCACATACGGTTCCGGCAAGTGAGTGCCATTCACGTAGACTTCTCGATTGATCAGGCGTAAGCGATCCCCCGGCACACCCACAACCCGCTTTACGAAGTGCTCGTTGGGATGAACCGGATAGTGAAAGACCACAATATCGCCGCGATGCACCGGGCGGTACGGAAGGATGCGGTCCAGAAATCTGCTGCCGCCGTAACACAACTTGTCCACCAACAAGTAGTCCCCGATCAGCAACGTGTTTTCCATGGACTCGGAAGGAATCTGGAAAGCCTGGATGATAAAAGTAACGACAAAGACCGCGATCACTACGGTAGTCAGCAGCGATTGCAGCGAAATCAACCAGTCCGGGTGCGACGTTTTCCCCATCACGATTCCGGCTAGGAACGTCCTTTGCCGGGTACTTTGCCGCCCGAAGGCGCTGGCAGCGAAGCCAGGTGTTCCAGGACCTGGTGCGCCGCGCCCTGTTCGGCATTTTTCTTGGTGGAACCCTCGGCCCGGCCCACGAACTCGGTCTCACCGTGATTGCCAACCGCTTGCAATCGGATTTCGACTGTAAAGGTTTTACTGTGCTCCGGTCCCAGTTCTTTTACTAGTACGTAAGATGCCTGGGAACGACCGGTAGCCTGCAGTTTTTCCTGCAGAGCCGATTTGTAGTCGGTAAGCGGCAGGCTACTGCCGTTTCTCGCCATGTGTTCAACTTCCGGAGCGATCACATGCTGCAACACTACGCGCCGGACCGTCTCCGGCCCACTATCCACATACATCGCGCCCAGCACCGCTTCCAGGCCGTCGACCAGCAACGCGGTTTTGTTGCGCCCCCCACTTTTCTCCTCGCCTCGGCCCAGCCGCAAGTAGTGCCCGAGTTCCAATTGCCGCGCCACCTGGATCAGATGTTTTTCACTGACCAAGTGCGCTCGCAATTTGGACAGCTCGCCTTCACGAAAATGGGGAAAGCGATGAAACAATTCTTCGGTCGTAATCAGCCCCAGAACGGCGTCGCCTAGAAACTCAAGCTGCTCGTTGTCTCCGACCCGGTCCGCCACTTGCGTCGGCGTCTGAGCCTGCAGCGATTCGAGTTCGCGAGCCTGGGAGCTATGAGTAAGAGCCTGCTCCAGCAACTCCGGTCGAGAGAATTGATAGCCCAGAGCTTGCTCCAATTCCGAAATGTTCCGCGCTTTCATGATCTGCTTGAACGATCGTGTCCCTCTAATGCGGAGTCGGTGTCGTGTTCGGAGCAGAACCGGCGGGCGGGTTGGACGGAGGAGCAGGACTCCCACTGACCGGGATGCCCCCGGTCAACTGGACTAAACGATCCCGTTCATGACGCGCCGTGGTTCCCGCCGCAGTTCCTTCCTGGGTCAACTCGACAGCCTGGTTAGCCTCTTTTAAAGCGTCCCCGTACTTCCCCTGCTTGTCCAGCGCAAGGGCCAATCGAAGTACGACTACGGGGTCAGGCTGCGAGGGATAAGCATCGATAGACTTCTGGAAATAGCTCTGTGCGTCAGCGTATTTTTCCTGGTCATACTGGATCGTACCCAGAACCGAATATGCGCTTGATCGCAACAACCCCTTGTACGCGTCAATCTGGTTTTTTTGCGCATCGATCTGGCTTTGGGTCGCATTCGCGGGAAGTGCTGGAATTGGAACATCGGTGTCGATTGTTTCCAACGCATGCTGCGCGTATTTCGTGGCTTGGGCAAAACGCTGATCCTTATCAAGGTCGGTATCGCGAGTGCGCTCCGCGATCACTTCGGCGGAAGCAATGAGTGCCTCCGGATCATCGGGATCGAGTTTCAGCAATTTCTGCGACTCCTCCAACATCTTGTCGCCGTTGTTCGCATTCTGGTAGCCACGCATGGCCGCTTTGAAGAGCAGGGCACGCAGTTCGCTGTCGGGGAACTTGGTCGCGAAGTCGTCTGCCGCCTTTTCCATTGCGGCGGGATCCTTCTGATTCGCTATCGCCGCGTTATAGGCGTCGAATTCCGCCTGCGTCTTGGCCTGTGGTGGCCGTTTGCCCTGCGACGCCGCGGGTGCGGCCGAACCTTGTTGGGCCGAACCCGATGGTGCCGAACTCGGTTGAGTTGTGCCCGGCGCTCCTGCAGGTTGCTTTTGTTGTGCAGGCGCCTGCTGCTGCTGCTGCGCAGCTACCAAAGCCGCTACCGCTAGCACCCCGAATACCATGGCTGCTCGCTTCATGCTCTCTCCTTAGATTGGACTCTGGGCTCCCTGATCGCAGGTCGCCCCTAGTTTCACTGCTGTTACTGCGGATGGCTGGGCGGTTCGTAAGGCTGTGCAATCCCATGCTCAGCGGCGGCTTTAGCCTCAGGCAGTGATTCGCCGGCGCTCAGAGCCGCGCGATACTGGACCAGGGCCGCCTCCCGATCTTCCTGTAGATCACAGATCCTTCCCAGGTAAACATGAGACCACGCCACCACCGAGGGTTCCTTGGCCACCGCCAGCGCCTGTTCGAAATAGCCGCGAGCCCCCTGCATATCTCGACTCACAACCGCCACTTGCGCCAGGATGAAAAGGGCCCGCCCTGGATCTTCGTTCTTTTCATCCAGCGCTTGCTGCGCCAACTTCTTTGCGCCCTCGACATCCCCGCTCGCTAAACGTTGCTGAGCGGTCAACAAAAGTTTGCTCTGCGTGTGCCGCGACAGATGCAACAGTTCCTCGTCCGCCGTACTGGCAAACTTCACTTGCGCGGCATTCTTTTGTTCCTTGCTCACGTTGATGTCGTTGATCAAACCCGAGTACGCAGTCCGTAGCCCGATTGGACTCTTCTCAAACTGCGCCAGTGCTTCATAAAAATAAGGCGTCAGAATGTAGCCTTGCTCCACCGATTGCTGCACCAGTTGCTGCTTCTGGACTTCCGGCGTTTTGCTCGTCCAGGTGGTTCGCGCCTCGATAGCGCGTATCAGGCACTCCGTGGTTAGAAGCGAAACATCCGTCCTGAAACTCTCATCCATGGGCGAGCCTTTAACACTTCCTAGCAGCGGTTTCAAACGATCCATGGAAGCGGGATATTTCAGCGCCAACGGGTCCAGAAGATAATGCAAATAAGTGTGCCGGATCTGTTCCATCTTAAGCCCTGACTCGGCCCCGGTGCCCGGCGAAAGGACCACATAATAATCGGTTGCGTAATTACGCGCATTCGCCTGCCCGGGCGCTCCCATGGGTTCAAGGAAAACAGTAAATGTGCGTCCCAGATAGCCCGCCGACGGCAACTTCAAATAAACCTCCGTATCAAAAAGCGCCTTGGACAGCGGCTCGTGGTATCGGTCGGTCAAAGCGGCGTAGGCTGCTTGATGGCGCGTCCAGATCGCGTGCAGCCCGGCTAAACCATAAAACTTCTGCACGATCGGTACGAACCCCGACACATAGCTCGCGTCTGGCGGGAGATCAGCCTCTTTGACTTTCAGCGTGAGTTCCGACGGAGTATTGAGATTGAGCCCCAAGGATACATACTCCGCCAGGGTCCGAGCCGGATCCACCTGCACATGTTCCGAATAAAACTGGCACATGGCCTGCGTCGATTCCTTCGCGTCAGCCGCAGCATCGAGCGTCTTGGCGACCTCGGCGCGAATCTGCGCTCGCAGAGGATCGGAATTGCTCAGCTCCAAGTCGAAGCCACAATAGTTGATCGCCGTCAGAACCGTAAACAGCGCTTCGTTGTTGTCCAACGCAACCCTGGGCGCGGCATCAGCCGCCCACACTTGTGCCACTAGCCCAAGCAACACCACAAACAGCGAACTACGAAAACGATTATCCAGGAATCCTCCTGCAAGGCGGTGAAATGTGCGGGTTACATAGCCAGTTTAAGAGGTTCTTCTCGGAGGGTCAACGGAGGAAGCTATCAGCCAGTTAGCCATCAGCTATCAGCGCTCAGCTTTGACAACGTGATGATACAGAAGGCTGAAAGCTGACAGCTGACAGCTTCTACCCCTTCACCTTGATTTTCGAGAACGACAAAACCGCCCGCCCGGATGTCCGCTGGCCCATGGAGGTCGCTGGACGGAAGGTGGTGAATTCGGTAAGCATTATCTTTACCTGCGGCGAAAGATCCTTTGCATCTTCGGGACTCGACAATATTCGGTAGTCCTGCACCCGGCCGTTCGAATCCACATACGCTTCAATCACAAGCGAATCATCCGAAATGGACTCCAGCGCCGTCCCAAAAGCCGACTGTTGCAGCTGCGGCGCGGTGCTCATCATGAGTGGAACATCAGGATTACCGGCTTGCAACGGCAAAGCCAGGAAGCCCATGAGAAATCCGAAAATCAGCACCGCCGTTATCAAACCTGCCGTCGCCGGAACCATGAACCCTTGAATGGCGTTCTCCACCCGAATGCGAAGATCGTGGAAGTACGGACGTCGCGATTGCGCCGCCTCGCGCGAAATCGCGAGACGCAGTTTCAGCGAGAGATCCGCAGGCGCCTTTCGCCGCCCCACACTGGTAAGCAACTGCTGGGTTCGACGAAGCGAAACATATTCCCGCTGACAATCAGCACAGGCGTCGAGATGCCGGGTGAGAGCGAGCATCTCGGTACCCGTCACTGCCCCATCGAGATAAAGTGAGAACATCGATTTAGCTTCGATGCACTTCATGACGCCACCTCGAATTCCCGTCCATTCAAGCGGGAACGGGATTCGACCTTCGGTTTCCGCTCTTCAGCCCGCAGACCCAGTTCCTCTCCGAACTCTTGCACATACGCTGTGAGGCGTTGCCGTAGCGCTTCCCGCCCTCGGGTCAGCCGCGACTTCACGGTTCCCAGCGAAACCTGCGTAATTTCCGCAATCTCCTCGTACGACATTTCCTCGAGATCACGAAGAATGAGCGTCGTGCGGTAGGGTTCGCAAACCTGTCGCAATTCTTTTTCGACGCGCGCTCGAACCTCCTCATGCGCAAGCCGATCGAAAGGCGAGTCAGCGTCATCCACCAGCGAGTCCTTTATGGCCAAAGCCACGCCCGATTCCGTGTGCGCTTCCCCCGGCTCGATGGACGTTTCCTTGGCTTTGTGCCGAAACCACCAGCGCCGCTGATTCGATGCTTCATGCACGGCGATGCGGTAAATCCACGTCTTCAGACTGGATTCCCCGTGGAAATGCTTGATTCCGCGGAAGACTTTCAGAAACACTTCTTGCGTTGTGTCAGCCGCATCCGATGGGTCGGTGACCATGCGATAAATCAGGCTGTAAATCGGCTGATGGAATTCTCCGATAAGCCAGGCATACGCCTCTTCCGATCCCGCCTTCAGTTCGGCCACAATCGCCGCTTCCTGAGCCCGGACGCCGATTGCCGCCGCTAAATCACCCACAGTGGTTGCTCCTGCCATGACGCTCATGGCCTACCCTCCATTATAGGTGCTTTTCGCCCGCAATCCTTCGCCAAAATTTGAGCCATACTCCCAACCAAGTCCGGCCCGCAACCCACGATCTGTCCTCCACATATAGACCCCAAAGAGCCCCGCCAGGTTCCAGCCCAAGGTTACCGATGTGATAGTTACCCAATAAAATGGGCTTCAGTCGGTTGATGGGAACCACGACAGGAGCCGGCAATGGCAGGAACCGGCAACCCAAGGCACAGCAGATACATTCAGAACCAGCTCAATGAGCGCGATGTTACATCAACAATCCACCATCCTTTTGATCTGCGCCAACTCGGCGGCTTATATTGACTTGGCGCAGCTTGAGCCCTAGTATGGTCCGGCGCAAGCTCGTCACTTGATCGGCCAAACCATCTCGCACTACCGCATCGTCGAGAAACTCGGCGGGGGCGGAATGGGTGTGGTTTATAAGGCCGAGGATGTGAAACTCGGCCGCTTTGCGGCGCTCAAGTTCCTGCCTGACAATGTAGCCAAAGACGCGCAGGCCCTCAGCCGCTTCCAGCGCGAAGCCAAAGCGGCATCTGCACTGAACCATCCCAACATCTGCACGATCTACGAAATTGACGACCAGCACGGCGATGCCTTCATCGCCATGGAGTTTCTGGATGGATTGACGCTGAAGCATTGCATAGCGGGGCGTCCGATGGAGACGGAGTTGATCCTGTCCCTCGCCATTGAGATAGCGGATGCGCTGGATGCAGCGCACGCGGAAGGCATCGTTCACCGCGACATCAAGCCCGCCAACATCTTCGTGACTAAGCGAGGACATGCCAAGGTTCTTGATTTCGGGTTGGCCAAAGTGACGCCCGCAGCCAGCGCTTCGAAGCAAGTGCCATCAAACACTGTGACCGGCACCATCGACGACCAGCATCTCACCAGTCCTGGCTCCGCCCTCGGTACCGTCCTACATGTCACCCGAGCAGGCCCGGGCGAAAGAACTGGACACGCGCAGCGATTTGTTTTCCTTCGGCACTGTGCTGTACGAGATGGCAACGGGTGCAATGCCGTTCCGGGGCGAAAGCTCTGCAGTGATCTTCAAAGCGATTCTGGACGCGGAGCCGACGCCCGCGGTGCGCTTGAATCCTGACCTGCCAGTCGAACTCGAACGGATCATTAACAAGGCGCTGGAGAAGGATCGGGATCTGCGCTATCAAGGTGCGGCGGAAATGCGGGCTGACCTGAAGCGGCTGAAACGGGAAACAGAATCGCGGCATGGCGCACCCGCGAGTTCGGGGACGATGGCGGTCGTGCAAGATACCCCTGCTCCGCTCGCGCCTCCTGCGTCGTCGTCCTCGGGGAGCGTAACCGCGGCCCGGCCTGCTTCGTCTTCCGTTGCGGTTCCCCCAATTGTGGCACCGCCCAGTTCACGCTGGAAGATCTTCCTGCCAGTTGCGCTGGTGGCCCTCGTTGCCCTGGTGGCTGGTGGCCTCTACTTCCGCTCACGCCCCGCGACTTCAACGACGAACGCTGCACCGCTCACGGAGAAAGATCCGGCCGTTCTCACCGACTTCGCCAACTCCACCGGTGACCCGGTCTTCGACGGTACTCTCAAGCAGGCCCTGGCCGTCGATCTCGAGCAGTCTCCCTTTCTCAACATTCTTTCCGACCGCAAGATCAGCGCGACGCTGAAGCTGATGGGCCGCCCGCCCACAGAGCGCGTCACGGCTGACGTAGCCAAGGAATTCTGCCTGCGCACGGGAAGCAAGGCCATTTTGGCCGGTTCGATCTCTAGCCTTGGCAGTCAGTATGTGATCGGTCTGGAGGCGGTCGCTTGCAGCACCGGGGACACGCTGGCCAAGGAGCAAGCGGAAGCAGCCAGCAAGGAGGGCGTGCTCAAGGCTTGAGCACGGCAGCAACCAGCTTGCGTGCCAAGCTGGGCGAATCGCTGGCTTCGGTGCAGAAGTTCGATGTGAGGCGTTTGTAGTCTGCGTGCGGCGCTCGAGTTGCCCGGGCCGTAAAGGCAGCAAGGGTTGATTAGCCAAAGCCAGCGGGCTCAGCCGCATGACGGTCAGCCGCATTTGGCACGCGTTCGGCTTGCAACCCCACCGGAGCGACACTTTCAAACCGTCGCCCGACCCCTTGCTCATGAGGAAGTACGCGACATTGTGGGCCTGTATATGAGCCCGCCCGATCATGCCCTGGTCCTGGGCGTGGACGAGAAGACCCAGATTCAGGCGCTGGACCGCACTTTAGGCAAAACAAAAGAGATTTTCTTGAAGGAAATTCTGCACGAGAATATGTGCATACGAACCCGCGTCACGGTGGACAATATAGCGAGTCCCAGCCGCGAAGTGGCGTAAGAATGCGGCCCCTGGCGCAAGCCGGGGGGAAGAGAGGAAACAAAAGCCCCAACGGGGCGAAAGATTAACGGAGCTTTCAACCTGGGGTCAGTGCTGCGGCTGAGTTTGCGGTTGCTGAGCCGGTGGCTGGGAGGTTGTCGTGGCGCTTGAGGTCGGTGTTGTTGTGGACGGACTCGGCTTCGGGGGTTTCGGCACCGTCTTTTTCTTTACGACTTTCTTGGGCGGTTCGGTGTCATCAACAACAACTTTCTTGGGAGCCACCGGAGGCGGCGCCGCAGCCGTCTGCAGATCGTGAACCTGGGTGCGCAGTTGGGTGAGTTCACCTTCTTTCGCGGTGGCCAGGGTTCCATCCGCTCCGCCAGCTCTCGGCGCGACCTCTCGATCGCACTGAGATCGTTTTGCACGGATTGGAATTCGTCTTTGGAGCCGAACGCTCCCGCCGACTCGACCACCGGTCCTAGACGTCGAAAGGGCGTCCAGATTGCGATAGAGCTTGAAGTTGCCCCAATGTTCTCCGGAGAAGCTCGCAGTTGAGCGATAATTTCCGGGAGCGCCATTTGCAGGTTGCGCTGGAGAGATTCCACGTCCGTCTCGGTGCCGCGCTTGGTGTTCGAATCGGTCTTCCATTTTTCGATTCGCAGCTTCGCCAGATCCACCTGCGTGGCCTGTGCCAGCTGCTCCAGCTGCGACAGCAGCAAGTTCAGTTGACTGACCGAGGCGTACGGAACCGGCGGCGCCGAGCCCGCCGCCGCTGAAGGAGCCGGCGCAGGAGAAGGCGTTGCCTGCGCCATCGCCGCGGCGACTAGTAAAGGCAATACAACAAAACGCCAACCGTAAGTTGGAAAAAGTTTCATGAGGTCGTCTTGCCCTCAGCATACCCATTTTCGTGATTTTGCAGAATTAGAGAGGAGCGCGTTCGCCGGTAGAGCGCGAGGTTTGACTAACCTCATCCAGTAAGCGAGAATTGATTTATCTGATCTGGAGTTCTCCGCCGGATCATGGGTTCTTCCTCAGTGGGCCTGTGGCGCAGTTGGGAGCGCGCTTCCATGGCATGGAAGAGGTCGTCGGTTCGAATCCCGACCAGGTCCACCA
>CAWCKL010000028.1:0-189382 GCA_963796095.1 uncultured Acidobacteriota bacterium | reverse complement strand
CCTAGTGCATGCCTTCAACTGGAAGAAGATGTCGCTCTCGGCGGCGATCGGCTATCGTTGGGACGGAACCCGCTCTCGTCTGTTCTTTCAAACTTGTCCGGACAGCTACAACACCGAACGGCTGATCGGTTTCCTGGAAGATCTGCGCCGAGAAGTACGCGGCCGGAAAGTCATCTTAGTATGGGACGGCCTGCCGGCGCACAAGAGTCGCGGGATGAAGGACTATCTCTGGCAACAACGAAAATGGCTCACGGTGGAGGCTCTGCCCGGTTATTCTCCGAAGTTAAATCCTGTCGAAAACCTGTGGGGGAACATTAAAGGACAAGAGTTAGCCAACCGTTGCTCCGTCGACCTGGGCGAAGCAGCGGCCGCCGTCCACCGGGGCATCGAGCGCGTCCTCGAATCCGGCAAACTCCTATTTTCCTTTCTTAACCATGCCAAACTATTTTTTTGATCGTACTGTCACTATATTATGCGAGATTCAATAAGTGGTGAGTTCGAGCCTTCTCAGACTTTGCTAGACTGGGCTGGCCATGGGCGTCATCGACGAAGTTCTGGAAGCCAACGAAATTTACTCGCGTACTCACGAGTTGCGCCGCCTTACTCCGCGCCCGGCGCGCCAGCTTGCCATCCTCACTTGCATGGACACCCGGCTTTCCATCCGCACCTTGGGGCTGACCACCGGGGACGCGCACATCATCCGCAACGCGGGCGGTATTGTGACCGACGATAGCCTGCGCTCGCTGCTAATATCGCACTACCTCCTCGACACCCAGGAAATCATGGTCATCAACCACACCGATTGCGGCCTGATGCACACTAGCGAGCAGGACTTACGCACGCGCATCCAGAACCGTACCGGGACCGCAGCCATCGCTCCCGCATTCTTCTTTGCCTTTCAGAATATCGAGGAGAACGTGCGTCACCAGCTACAGAAACTGCATACCCATCCCTGGATTCCCAAAGAAGTCTCGGTGCGGGGATTTGTCTACGACGTGAGCAACGGCCGCTTGCGCGAAATCAAGTAGGCTTGAGAGGCCTGAATCCTAACCGGATTCGGAAATACTTGTGCGTATTTCCAAATCACACACATTGTAGCGATGGCCCTAAACTGTCGCAACACTGTCGCAACCAGGCCATAGCACTCAAAACCCCCGCAAACTTAAATGAGCGCTTCTATGAGAAGGTCATAAAAGTCAAGGCCGACGTGGCGGCCCTCCTTAATTTGTTTTCCGACGTTAGCATAGACGTCCGATGGTGACTTGCGGGGCTGTCAAGGGCGTCGCCGAAGGGCGGCGTTCATCTTGACCCTTGACAGCGGCGTTCATCTTGACCCTTGACAGCCCCGCAAGTCACTTCACAATTGAGCCGGGAACGAAGCGAAACGCAGTTCAGTTGAGCTTCGTTCCTTCGTGGAGTGGTTTCCGTACTTTTTCTTTCTCGGGCCTCCTCGTGGGCATTCACACTCCGCCGCATCGTTCTGGCATTCTCCATCATCATCGTTTCGTTTCGGTCACAGAACATTCTGGATTTGCTTCAAACCAGGCCCTCTTTGATTGTTGGGATTGCTTGCCGGGGACGAGCCCGACACCTCCAGCCTCCAGCGCCGCGAACGTCTTCCTCGAAAGCTGCCGGGCGGCAATTTGAAAACGTTCTGTCCTCAGGAACGCTTCACGTGAGCATTGCCGTTGTGAACGTGCGGGATCTCAGCAAGGGTTTCTGGCGGGTGGCCTGGCCAATAAGTTGCTAAGCTACCTTTTCATCACCGTTTGAGCCTTGGCCGCCAACTAAATCTTGTCGGAGTTGCTCCATCTGTGCCGATGCTTCCTTTATCTGCTCAGCATATTCGTGGCCCTGTCGTGGTAGAAATCCTCCATAGTTCTGCAGCAGCAAGCGGGCGTTCGACTCGATGGCAGAGGTCTTGGAGCGGGCTTGGTGGGAAAGGGCAGACGTTAGTTTTTCTAGCTGCAAATCGCGGACGGCTAGCTCTTGTCTGCTCTGGGCAGCTTCCTGTTCAAGCACTTTCCCATGATAGCGGATGAGTCCAAACAGACATGCTGTCAGTGCGAGCAGACATGAATTGGCAACGATGGTTTCTGTCAAAGCCTTTCTTAGGCTAGTATTCCTCTCTCTGTCGAATAGCGCGAAGCTGCTGGCCTCCGCCGCGGATAGCGAAGACAGAAGGCCGCGAGCTCTATCCATGTACTCCATCCCTTCGTTTGAATCCACTACCACGAATGCTCGGTGGCGATACCCGTGTTGGCGCAAACTAATAGAGCGCTCCATCTCGGCTTCTTTTGAGTTAGCCAAAGACTCGAGCTGCGACTCCAGGGATCGTTCGCGCTCCGCCCGGTTAACCAACGCGACACGAAGGCCCGAAAAATCGTTTCCGATCCTGCCCTTCGCGTCGGTGTAGGGCTGCAAGTACGAAGGGTCCTCGGTTAGCAGGTATCCGCGCTGACCTGTTTCCATATCGGTCAAGTCTTTCAGAGCACCGGAGATGTCCGCCTGGATCATGGCGCTTCCCAGTGTGAGCGCCGCAATTTTCTGCGTCTGTCTTAAATGGCTGACAGCAAGATAGGCATTCCATGCCATGAACGTGAGCAGCGCGGGGGCCCCTACTTGCAGCGCAGCTTTTCGAATCATCTTATATAGTGCCATCCTTCACGTGATGTTCAGAACACCCTCAGTCGTGATTCGACTGGCTTTGCAAATCTCCTTCGCAACCTGGACTACAGCGTCACTGCTGTGGACCGGGCCTTCCGCTGACATAACCGAACTGGCAGCCAGGGTGAAAAGCAGAGCATCCTCCTGCTTGTCGAAGTAAAGCACTACCTGATTCGCTGCCACGTGCGTACCTCCCGCCGATTGTTTTAAGAATGATAGGCCGATTCCCCACAAGAATGAGGTTATCTGTTTTGGTGCGTCTTGTTATCGAATCTACGGTCCAGTAGATGAAGCTCTCGGCTTGACACGGGCCGGTGCGAGTCGGCCGCACGGCTGCATTGACGGGCATAGTGGGAAGCGGATCCATCGATGTTCTGCGACCGAAACGAACGGAGATGATGCTTGCGAATGCGGTGAGGCAGAAGTTTGGCTGCCGACGGAAGCGCTCGAAAAAAAAAGCAAACCACTCCACTAAGGAACGAAGCTCACGCCCCTTGTTCGGCCCTGTTCGGGGGCGCCCTTGACAGCTCCCCCAAGTCACCACCGCAGGTTTATGCAGCTCGCAAAAAAACTAAAGAATTAAGGACGGCCGCCACGTCGGCCTTGACTTTTATGACCTTCTCATAGAAGCACTCATTGACACGGGTTTTGAGCGCTATACTTTTTTGCAACAGGCGTCATGGACCTCCGGCGCACCTCACAGCATGAATATAGCGAGTTGCTTGTAGGTCTTTGATTTCTCGTGCGCAGACCGCCATTTTCATGGCAGGCTACATGGGCCTTCGGCGCATCATGTTCGATGAAAATTGGCGTGGGGAAATAGGTCAGCCCGTAGAACAAGCCGTGGTGGCGATTGGTTGAAGGTCCGGGATAAATGTGGGACCGAGATCCTGCGTGAGAGGCTGACCCGCGCCGGTAAAGGGTATCACGCTTTGTCGAACCTGGAAACAGGAAGGACGCATGGCGGGGTCTGAAACAGACCTGCGGCGCAGCAATCGCCTTCGAGGGAGGGCGTTATGCAAACGCTGGTGGAACGCGATTGTGGACTGGACGTACATCAGGCAACAGTCGTGGCGTGCTTATTGCGGTTACGAGAGACAGGAGAGCGCAGAAACAGATGCGGACCTTCGGCAGCACCACGCGGGAGTGGGTGAGCTTGCGCGAATGGCTGCGGTCAGAAGGCTGCACCCATGTAGCGTTAAATCCTCGGCACACGAGTTGTACTCTCCAAGACTGGAATATCTTGATATAGCTGGGGTGATGCGAAGCTTCTGTAAAGAGTTTGGCGAGCGGAGGAAGGTGCGAGTCGACTTCAAAAGTCACGACTTACCCGGCCTCGTGAGGCCGGACATTACCCTTTGCCTCTGCCGCGTACTACAGGAAGCCCTGCACAATGCGGTGAAATGAAACATAGCGGGGTGCGGCAGTTCGATGTGCAATCGCAGGGAACCTCTGAGGAGATTCATCTCGCGGTCAGCGATTACGGTGTGGGCTTTAACCTTAAAGCGGCAAGGAAGGGCCACGGGCTTGGTCTCAACCGCATGCAGGAGCGACTGAAACTCGTGAAGGGCAGCCTTTCCATCGACTTGCAACCCAAGCGTGGCACGACCATCGACGCTGGCGTTCCTATCAGTTGGGGAAGCGATTCCGTGCGTGTATCAGCGCGTCAACTGTCGCAGACCGGGGTTTTGAGCGCTGATCTACCTCGAGCCATCTCCAGACTCAACTTAAGTCGTTGTCAAAGCAGAGGTGCAATGTGGACAGCGGGTTGCCTTGATCGCAACAGCAGAGAGGCAGAATGGGCAATCCCTCGTCATTGCGACGGCTGCCTTTTGTTCGTTTTTCAGACGATTCACCTGGCGAATAAGCATGAATACCACGAAAGCAACAATAAAGAAGTCGGACAGGGCGTTGAAGAAGACGCCGTAATTGATCGTGGCTGCACCCGCCGCTTTGGCCTCAGCGAGCGTCGCGTATGCATGTCCAGAGAGGTTAATGAATTTGTTCGAGAAATCTGAGTGGCCTGTGAACAATCCGATCGGGGGCATCAAGACATCGGAGACGAAGGAGCTCACCACTCTTCCGAAGGCTGCGCCAACGATGATGCCCACCGCCATGTCGAGCATGCTGCCACGCATTGCAAACTCTCTGAATTCTCCGAGCATCCGGCCGCCTTTGCTTCCCAGCAAGGCTTTCGGGCTACCTAGGTGAGCCATTCCAAGATTGTCGAGAATGGGATCGTTTCCTGTTGCCATCACACACCTCCGTATTACGCAATATGCTGCTCGGAGCCGCATGGCATGTCAAGTGATGGCCTTGCGCAAGCCGGAGCACTATTGGTCGGCACGATCTACGTCCTCCACGTTTGCCTGCTGAGATAGCGGTCATTACTTTCCCAGAACCAGCGTAACAATCAGCCAAGGAAGACTTGATCTGCAAGGCAGCCTGAGCCGGCACTGCCCGTCGTCTGTAAGTGAGTGACGGAGTGTTTATCGACCTGACGACCCCAAGAAGTCTCCCTCCCTGATCAGCGCTCGTAGTTGAAATTAGTTAACGTGCTGGTCTGTTTCCGAACTTAACACCATATCTGGGCAATACCCCACTTGGACTTTCGTGATCTATTGCAATTCAGCTCTGGCGGGGAAAATGAGGAAGCTGCACTTTACGTTGTTTTGGCTGTGAAGATGCACTCGCGGTCAGGATCGCGGTGCAGAGGCTCTTCAATCCCCCGCCGTGCGCGAGCACGGGCAAGAGAGGCGGTACCGTGAGCTGTCTCACGCCGCAGTCGAAGTCTGGCGCTAGCCTAATTTCTCTTTTAACCTTTCTATTCTTCTCAGCCCTCGCCGCCGCACATACTGTAGGCCTTTCGTGGGACGCCAGTACCTTCCCGAACGTCGTCGGATACAACGTCTACCGTGGCCCGAGCGCGAATGGACCCAACACCAAAATCAATTCATCCTTGAATCCAAATACCACGTATTCCGACACCACAGTGCAAGCCGGCGAAACCTATTATTACGTTACGACCGTCGTTGACAATCAGGGCCTTGAGCGCGCGTATTCCAACCAGTCCGAGGCCACGATCCCGGGTGGCGGCTCGGGTTCAGAAGGCGCGTTGTACAGGTTTGCGGGCGGAGCGAAAGGATGAAGCGAATCTTCACAATCTGCATGATTCTGAGCTCCTGCCTGAATTTGGGCTTTGCGCAGGGGATTCGAGGCAGTGTGAAACTCACTGGCAGGGCGGCCATCGTCACTACCGGGCACTCGGTCACTCTCAGCTGGAACGCCACTCAGGGCGCGACGAGTTATTGCATCTACCGCGGAACTACGCATGGCGGCCCATACGTAAAGATAGCCTCGGGAATCATGGGAACAACTTATGCCGATGTACAAGTAACTCATAGTCAAACGCTCTACTACGTATCGACAGCGGTTAGCGGCAGCAATGAAAGCGGCTACAGCAACGAGATAGTCGTTGCCATTCCCTAGAGATCCGGAGACGAAATGAAGAACTGTTTACTGGTCGTCATGCTGAGTCTGCTGTCTGGAATTTCGTTGGCACAATGCACCACAGGCACTCCAGGCACGAATTGTAGCGGACCGTTGAGCGTGCAGCCGCAGACCGGAAACAACACGCAATCGGCGATTACTTTGGTTGATCTTGGCCTACCCGCGCTAGCGCCGGCTGCGGGTCAGTACACGCTGTCGATTGCCAGCGGCATGCTCGTAGAATCGGACAATGGGAACAGCTATCACTCTTTAGTGGGACCGCAAGGACCGCAAGGACCACAAGGAGCGACTGGACCAACCGGTCCTCAAGGAACGACGGGAGCGACAGGGGCGGTCGGTCCGGCCGGAGCGGTCGGACCAATTGGTCCGGCAGGGGCGACGGGAACCGCAGGGGCGGCCGGAGCGATTGGACCACAAGGCGCGGTCGGTCCGATTGGGCCGCCAGGAGCGACGGGCGCGGCGGGAACGACAGGGGCTACAGGAGCGATTGGACCGATTGGGCCGACGGGCGCGACGGGAGCGACGGGAGCGCTGGGTCCACAAGGCGCGGTCGGAGCGATCGGCCCGCAAGGAGCGACAGGAGCAATTGGGCCGCAAGGAGCGCAGGGAACGACGGGAGCTATTGGTCCAGTGGGTCCGCAAGGAGCGACGGGCGCGCCAGGAACAACGGGAGCGGTCGGACCTGCAGGACCCACCGGAGTGCAGGGTCCAGCTGGTCCACAGGGGCCACCAGGAACTACAGCCGCTCCGTCCGACTACAGTTTCTATTATGGAACAGGGTACAAAGCAAGTGTGGGCGCAGTTGAAGTCGGGGGCTCATTCGATCTGGATCAGATCGACATGTCCAATGCGACGTCAGTCCGCCTCGTGGTCACGATCGGGCCATCGGCTCTGTCGAGCGGAAGCTATGCTCAAGCCGAGTACACGCCAGACGGAACGAATTGGTTCGCACTCTCGGGACAAGTACCTGTGACAACGCCAAACGGACTTTACTCGAGCGGCTGGCAAGGCCTGCCGACCGGAGCGAACGGCGATTACGTAGTACGCATCGTGGTATTAAACGCTGGGACTGCCGCTCAGCAGATTGGACTCCGCCAGCTGCACGTACAGTTCAAGTAGGGCAGGATCTTTTCTTACGACTTCGCCACGCTGCCGAGTGGACTGGGGAAAGCCGTTCAAGTCGATTGGCGTAACATCGCGATTACGCATTGACGTTGATCGTGAGCCTAGCCACTATTTGTTGCCCAAAAACCCATCAGCACCTGCTCCGGCAAACAGTTGAAACTGCATGATCAGAGCGCTGCGGTTTTCGCTGCCCACAAACAGACCAGTTTGTGGGCAGTCGAGCCACGGTTTTCTGACGTCGTAGATTCAGATACCTGCAGCGCCGACACTGAAGGGGATTTTGGGCAACTTCGCGGGCGCGCCGACGCACCCAAGGCGGTTCACCGCGGAATCCCGGCGCCAGTGTCGGAATGCGCCGTACGCCAGACAGGATCTCCTATTTGCAGCCGCAAACGTCCCACAGTTCACGCCGGTTTCGAAAAAGTCGGACTGGAGCTGTGCAATGCGGGTACTGACAGCAAGCAGTTCGAAGAGCTGACAACTCGCAACCCGGGCGGCAGCGATTCCCCGAAGCTACGGACCGCGTACGTCCATTCGGGTGGGACGTACTTTGACAGAAGCTGGATGGTTTCCTCAGTGATCCCAAGCGTCATTAAGCGGGAGATTGCTTGCTCGCGAATTGCATCATCGATGTCACGCGAGCGATCGTCGGTGCGCCGCGCGATCAGGACGATGGCGGAAGCGGTTACCGCCTTGAACGTAGACAAGTCCAGCAGGACTCTCAGCCACTCGCCAGCAATTTCAGCCGCCACTACAGAGTGCAGCGGCCCGTACAGCGGAATGCGGGCGCCAAGTCGGCCGAGCGACCACAGCCAAATTGCGTCTCCAGGTTCTTTTCTGATCTTCGCCAGCAGTTCACGGCCAAGCAAAGCACGGGTGCTGGCCGGCAGGTGCTCAAGGTTCCCAAACAGGCGCCACTCCTCATACTCAAGTTGCCGGTTCAAGCGGCGCTTCTTCTTGCTGTCGGCACGACGAGTACGCTGGCGATAGAGCGCCTGCTGCTCGCTGGCATTGATGCCGCCAGCGAGCCGGCGCAACAGCACTAGCATTTCGACCTGACACTGCAGATCGTCGGCGAAGACGAGTTCGTTCGACGCGATGGTTCGCAGGCCGTTCACGCGCGCATCATCGCCGGGTGCACCGAATCCCGGCCGCAAACAGAAGCCCGACAGATTGAGCCAACGCACCTCATGGCGCGCAGACCTCTTGCGTCCAGCGGCAACCTCGATGAGCACATCACCGAACCGGCGAATGGTCGAGATGGACCATGAGTCTCTCTTCGCGCCGAGCACCGCTTCCATTTGGCTGACAAGATTTTCGGGCGCCAGCGTGTCGCCATCGCCAGAGCCGCCAAAAACACTGCGGATCAATTGCGCAGCGGCTTCGACAGTTGCATCGGATGCCGTAACGGCGAATGAACCAGCCGGCACGGGTTGTGGCTCCGCCGCATCGAGTTGCGGCGCTTGAGCCGCTTCGCCGCGCAGTTCGAAGTGCAGCCGCCAGCGATGCGGCGTGTCTCGCGATTCACACCAGAGTTCGAGGGTACCAACCTCGGTGAAACTGGCTCTGAGACCCACAATAAGGTACAGGTCACGCATTTTTTTGCCGTAGCGCAACAAGGTCACCAGCGGAGCATGACGATGTACGTTCGCTTCGTCCAACGCAGCGCCTTCGCCGTGCGCATCGTGCCGTGTGCGCGAACTGTATAACGCGAACGACACCGGGCGGTTAGCCAGCACCGAGAATTCACGGTTTAGTAGAGGAAGTGTTGTACCCTCTTCGACCCCGGCAGGCAAAACACAAATGCCCTGCAGACCGTCGTCCGAGCGCCACCCGATGTAGTATGTGCGTGCGCTGCCGGCTCTGATGCGCAAACCGGTGCCGCGCCGTACGCGCCCGTAGTAAGCAGCACCTCGAGCCACCGCACTATCTACCGCTTCGTTGTTGAGGAACCTGGGCCGCCAGCCGCTTTGGGCTCCACCGAACCAGACGGAAATTGCCTCGACGATCCTTTCGCGAGTCACCGCTGGCGCACAGAAGCCGCCATTGAAGAGCACGGCATTGGGTCGAGCCATTCGGTGGTTTGCAGACGAACCGTTCATGGCGACAGCCGCTTGCGTGAGAAATGCCGCCAGGTGCTTGGTGATGGCCGGATCGCTGGCGTAGGGCAGGCCGAGTTCGCGCAACCCTGTTGGCCGGCCCTGCGTCGGCATCTCATCAGGCGCCGTGATTGGCAGGAACCCGGCGGTCAGAATCTGCAGGACTTCCTCGCGCGTCAGGTCAACGCTGAGCGCTTGTCCAATGACAGCACGGCCGCTGCCCAAAACCGTGACCGGCACGCGCTCGATGGACGAATCACTCAGCAACCGCTCTTTCGAGGCACAGCAGGCCCGGCGTAACGCATAACGCTGTCGCTGCGTGAGCTTGATGTCTTTGAGCTTCTCTTCCACGCGGCGGGCCAAGGCGAAATCGAGATTGTCGCCGCCGAGCAAAAGGTGCTCGCCGATGGCGGTTCGCTCAAACTGCACCTCGCCATTGACCAAGCGAACGCTCACGAGGCTGAAGTCGGTCGTGCCGCCGCCGATGTCGCAGACCAGAATCAGTTCGCCATCGCGGAGGTCTTCACCGTTCCCATCCCGCGCCAGATACGGGCGCGAGGATGTGCCACCTGCCTGCGCGTGTCGATTCGCCGCGATCCACGCATAAAACGCGGCCAACGGCTCTTCAAGCAGAGTGAGCTTGTCGAGTTCGGCACGGTGGGCGGCTTCGACCGTCAGCTCGCGCGCTTCCTCATCGAAGGAAGCGGGCACGGTGAGGACGATTTCCTGGTGCTCAAAACGCGTTTCTGCGTCGCTCCCAATGGCCCCGTTCCAGGCGTCGCGCAGATGCATGAGATAGCGCGCGGACGCTTCGACAGGGGAAATCATCGGCTGCGGTGGTTCCGTTTGCGCTGGCAGGATCTGGGCGCGGCGATCCACGCCAGGATAGGAAAGCCACGACTTGGCCGATGACACTTGGCGGCTCGGCACAAGCGCTCCCTGTTCACGCGCGAGTACACCTGAGACCATTGGCGGGTCCTCATCCCACGTAGCGCTTACGGCTCCGGCAGACAACTCATCTGTGGTGGGGAAGTAAAGAAAAGAAGGAAGCGCGGGAAGCGTGCGAACCTCCCCTTGTGCCACCAATTGGGGTACGGGGAAGACACGAATCGGGGAGCCCGCATCAGCGACTTCCTGAGTATCGATGTACGCCACAACACAGTTTGTCGTGCCCAGATCGATGCCGATCAGATAACGAGAAGGCACCGACGACCTCACTTCGCGGCCTTTTCGCGAATGTTCAGCTCTAGCTTCCAGCGCTGCGTGCTGTCGCGGGATACGCACCAGACCTCGAGAGTGCCGAGTTCGGTGACGCGAGTTTCGATCCGCACCGGTACCACTGTTCCCTGCTGGCCATCCAGTTTGAGCGTGATCTCGAGCGGGCTGAGCTCCTCAATATCGGCACCCCAATCTTCCAGCAGGCTGCCGACCTGGTCCTGCTTACGGACGCTGGAACTTAGGAAACGAAACTCGGCTGGTTCGCCGACAACGAGGCCAAACTCTCGGTCGGAAATCGTGGCCTCGGTGCCCTCCTCCATGCCAAAGGGAACGACACAGAGCGCCTTGAGCGGAGCTTCCAGACCGGGCACTGCAGGCATTGCGCTTTCAATTCCGATGTAGTACGCGCGCGAGGCGCCACTGCGGATACGCACGCCGCGACCGCGACGCGCCTTCCCGTAATAGGCCGCGCCGCGCGCAACGGCGTGCTCCAAGTCGGGAGCTTCCAGGATCTGCTCTGCCCCGAGCGCGTCGAATCCTTCTTGCCGCAACCAGCTATTCAGCACCTCGACCACCCGGTCGCGCAGCATGGCCGCTTTCATCACCCCGCCGTTGAACAGGATGTGGGTTGGACATGCCAGTCCGCTGCGGCCGCGCCGGATGCCCGCCGCCTCGGGGCTGTTGCGAACTTGCTCCGCCAGAAACCGCGCGAGCTGCTTGGTGATGGCCGGGTCGGCCGCGTACGGCAGGCCCAACTCCTGAAAGCCAACACGGCGTTGCCGTGCAGGTAATTCGCCGCTCGCGACTTTGGGGAAGAATCCTTCAACCAGGACCTGGTCGAGGTCTTCGCGCGCCAGTTCCGTTTTGATGGTGCCGCCGATGAGCTTCGTCCCCTTGCCCAGCAACGTGATTGGGCGTTTCTGCGTTTTGGGCGATTCGAACAGTTTTTCCTTCGCGATGCGGCACTGATGCCACAGGCCGTGCAACTGCCAGGTATCGATGCGGTTGCCCGAGGCTTCAAGGCGCTGCTGCAGAACGCGCGCCAGCGCCAAGTCCATGTTGTCGCCACCCAGCAGGATGTGGTCGCCAACGGCGACGCGTTTCAGCGTCAGTTCGCCGTTCTCTTCAGAAACCATGATGAGGCTGAAATCCGTGGTGCCGCCGCCGACGTCGCATACCAGAACCAGGTCGCCGACCTTAATTCGGCGGCGCCAGGCATCACCCTGGCTTTCAAGCCACGCGTAAAAGGCTGCCTGAGGCTCTTCCAGCAACGTGACGTGCGGATAGCCGGCATACTCGGCGGCGCGCCTAGTCAATTCGCGTGCTTCTTCGTCGAACGAAGCGGGCACAGTGAGCAGCACGTCCTGTTCCGCAAGAGCGAGTTCCCGTTGCTCCGCTGGCTCGCCGCTGTCCCACACAGTGCGCACGTACTGCAAGAACTGCGACGACGCTTCGACCGGCGATAGCTTGGGCACCTCCTCGGGCGCTTGCCAGGGCAAGATCGGCGCAGTGCGGTCCACCCCAGCGTAAGAGAGCCAGGATTTGGCGGAGACGACCAGGCGGTTTGGACTCTCCGCGCCGCGTTTACGCGCCAGTTCGCCGATCACGAGCTTCGGCGCGGGTTCCCACGGCAAGGCGAGGCTGCCCTGGGGAAAATCGAATTCGCCCGGGATGTAGAGAAACGACGGCAGCAGCGTGCGTTCCGCTACTTCGTTCGGATTCACAAGCTGTGGAATGCTGCGGACCTCAATGCGGCTTTCCTCTTCGGCAGCACTGGCGTCGCAGCGCGCCAGCGCCGAATTTGTGGTCCCTAGGTCGATGCCAACGATGTATTTGGCCGCCAACGAAAATCTCCTTTTCAAACCCAACAGCGGTTGCGCAGATGTGGATCAGAATCTATGAAAGTTCGACCTCAGCCGGTGCAACCACCATCCGGCCGGCGGCGGGCGGCAACGGGGGCAGATTCACTTCCTTTACGCGCCAGCCTTTATGTCGTAACACACCGCGAACTGGCGGCTCTCCCGCCACGTTTCCGATCAATTTGATGGCGGCCGGGTCAAAACCCGCTGGCACCGTCACCGCTTGATCCTCGTCGAAGTTCAGAATCGGCTCCAGCTTCACATATTGGTCGAGCACCTGTCGGCAAGTGTCGTGGATGGTCCGGACAGCGGCTCCAATCTGCGCGTCGGGATAGGCGGAGATGTTCTCCGCCAAGAAATCGATGAGCCGCCCATCGCGTTGCAGCAGCGCCAGCATCTGCACGGCGCGATCGAACGCTTCCGAGGCTGGCCCTTGAAATTCCTTCAGACGAGGGACGGAAGGTGGAGCAACTGTTGGCGCCTGCGGAACCGGACCGGCAGGCCTGACCAGCTTCTGTGCGATGTCGTTGGGAATGTCAGCGTGGAACAAGATTGAAAAGAAACACCGAGAGGCAAAAACTACTCGTTCCCAGAATCCGTTCATGGCTACTCCGGATGATCAGAAATCCAACGAATCAGAAATAATTCACTGCCGCTTGCGCGCACCGAATTCGGAGATAATCGGAGCGGTTCGTATGCATAATACCAATACGGCTCAATCGAGTCGTGATCACTGGTTGAGACGACGTGAGCGGTCGTTCTCGACCGATGGTCGGCAATCCTTCCCGAACAGTTGCAGCCAACTCCGTTTTATTGCTTATGTCGGTTAGTTGCTCCTACTGTACATCGACGATCGTTTCAGCGGGTCGGCTCCATTCTGACAATCTGGGGATTTTGGTTCAAAGGTTGAGAATTCAAAGCAGCCTACTACTTTTGATCTTTGTTGCCATGACTTCGCCTTCGCGACGGAACCCGCCTCAAAGCGACGGCGCCACGTCAATACGCCTCCTCACGTCCTCGGCCGTTTCGGGGGGCAGTTCGCGTCCCTCCGCTCTGACCACTATTCATAACGATAGCCTTTCTTCATTTGGTTAGAGAGAGGCGGTTCGACGGTGATTCTTTAGGAATTCCTGTTTGGATATTCTTTTCGTCCGAACGTTGCCCCCAACTACGGGGTGCAGCGTCACGGTAATCGTTTTGTAGCGAACGCTTTCTTGATCCCTTTCTTCGGTGAAGGCAAACTCCCGCTCGAACTGAGCCTAGTCCGCATCGCCGCAGCGGAAGATGTCGTCGCTAATCCGATCGAGCCCGTGGGTGCATGCGAGTTCATATGTGCCCTTGGGGATTCCTTTCATCCGAACGGAGTGCCTAGCCTCTACGTAGACCTCTCGGACTGTCTCAGCGGTGGCAGAATCGTAAAGAAATAGCAGTGCATCTTCGGTCGTCCCGTTTTGCACCTCCAATACACCATACCCGGTTGTACCAACATCCGGCTCGATCCGGCTGCCGTTTGGCATCGAACGCTGTGGTTCCTTCTCATCCTCATCACAAGTGGACCATCCGATCCAGTCCCCAGTGGTTCCTGACCGAGCACTGTTGGGCCATCGGGATTAACCAATGATTCTGGTGTTGCTCCTGCAGCCTGCGACGAAGCCTGGGAGACGACTGCCTGGGTGCGGCACTGGACTGGTGCCTACACGGATACTGGAATGCCGCCAGAGAATGAGTACACCCACTGCAATGACCGCCACGACGACGGTCGAACCTAAACCGAACGCGGTTTTGCGCGGGCTAGCTAAGGAGGTGCTGATCTAGCTTCTGCCCGAGGCTGGGTCGGTTGCGCGCCTTTGGCCTCAGGCGGTTTCAGGACGGGTGTGCCGCCGCCGCCAACGATGCGAAGGAGAGAGCTGCATTTTGTGCACTTAATGCGCTTTCCAGATGGAATGGGTCGGCGTGGTACACCTCACCGCAGTGCGGACATGTAACGTCGATCATGGACGCGGCACCCCGCGCAGGCGACGGAATGATATCCTATCGTGGGATATTGAGGCACGGCTGCGCATAATCCAGCCGCCTTGAAGGACGCCAGCTACTGTCATCGTTATGCGCAATTCCTTGAGAGACTGAGGCAAGCCAGGATGGAGGCCGGGCTGACCCAAGTCGAAGTTGCTAATAGGCTCAAACGCCCACCGTCATTCGTCTCGAAGATTGAATCAGGCGAGCGACGGGTAGACGTGGTTGAGCTAAGCGAACTGGCGAAGGCCTACCGAAAGCCTTTGGACCTCTTCCATGCCCCTAAAAGAGTCGAGCTCGGTCGGCGCCGTGTGAAAATACTGCCAACGCTAATTCATTGATTTAATTCGTGGCGGCGCGTGGACTCGAACCACGGACCTACGGATTATGAGAACCAGGCCGGAACTTGTCTCGTTATGAAAATTTTCCACTCTATTCGATTCTTCAAGGCTTTATAAGCTCGCTGGTGTTGTCCATGATGTATTCGATTTGACGGGTTCTGATCCTTTCATCATTACAATTTCATTACAGTCGTGACAGTCTCGGCTGTTGTGACCGTTTGGCGCTCTGGGCGAAAATAAAATATGAATCCCCGTGTTATTCAGCGGTAGATCGACCGAGAGTAGCAAAAATGGAGTATTCTCTAATTTGTCCAATTTCGGGTTTGTTGGGGGGTGATAGGCATGGCAGAAGTTCGATTGCAGGAGGGCGAATCGGTGGAGAATGCTCTTCGTCGGTTCAAACGCAAAGTTCAAGCTGAGGACATCATTAAGGAAATGAAGCGTCACTCCTTCTACCTGAAGCCGGGCGATAAACGCCGAGTGAAGCAAGCATTGGCGAGAAAGCGTGCCCGAAAAAAGTTTCGCAAAGATTCGGATCGAGATTGAGTAGCAACATTTCGAGCGCTGCTCAAAGTGGCGGCGTTCACCCAAAAGAATGTGGTGCTGTAGGCAAGAGCGAGGAGACAAATGTCAAAACACGATACCCCACCAAACGTCACCGACGCCCGAAGTCGGGAAAGCGTGTAGATTACACGGCGCGTACCATGGCAGCGCTAAAAGAACTCCGGCAAGCAGCAAAGGCAAAAACGAAGTAAGTCTCGGAGGCGAAGTTGTGATGTGGTTCGCCTCTCTTCCGGTCTCAATCCATCCCGCTCTTTGGAGCGCTCTTTCGCGAAAGAAAATCGTGACGACACCAGCATGACGCTTTCTGATTGCCGAGTGGATGCGTCGTTCGGAACTTGACGGTAGTCTCGCAAGATTCTCAGCTCCGAGCCTCGAGGTCACGGAAGGAAAGGCAGCAAACATTGAGGGTTGGATACTCGGGATTGAATGACGTTGATCCCTCTTGATCAACCGCGATCGCTTTGTTATCTGGGGTGATCGCTGGTTTGGTCCCCGCGCTGCGCGCCTCCCGCACTGATATCAACGAAACTCTGCGCAAAGGTGCTCGAGGCCTAACTAACGACAGTGGTCATTTCGCTCGAAATGCTTTGGTCGTCGCACAGGTATCTGGCTCGCTAGTGCTTCTGATTGCAGCGGGACTCTTTGTGCGCAGCCTGCACAATGCAGAAACCATCGACCTGGGCTTTGATGCGCACAATATCCTGAATGTCGGGATCGACCCCGCGCTACAGGGTTACGATCAGCCGCGCAGCGAAGCCTTTTTCCGCGAATTGCTGCACCGGGCGAAACTTCTCCCCGGAGTGCAGTCCGCCAGCCTTGCTTTTACCGTTCCCATGAACTATTCCAGCCTAGCCTCGGGGATTTATATCGAAGGTCAGGAGTCTGTACCTGCGAACAACCTCCCGGAAGTGGGATACAACGTCGTCAGTCCCGAGTATTTTGCCACCATTCGGACTCCGCTTCTCAGTGGACGCGCCTTTACCGACACAGACACGAGTACGACCGAGCCGGTTGCGATTGTGAACCAAACCTTCGCGGAACGGTTCTGGCCCCATCAGAATCCGATTGGCCGCCGGTTCAGCTATACAAGCGCGACCGGCCCGTTTGTCTCCGTCGTAGGAGTCGCGCGCAATGGAAAATACGGCGAAATCCTGGAATCGGCGAGCATGTACTTCTATGTGCCGCAAACCCAGAATTATCAATCTGGACGCGTCTTGCAACTGCGCACGGTACTTTCACCCCAGTTGGTAATACCGGCAATCGAGGCGCAGGTTCGTGAACTTGATCCGAATTTGCCGGTTTTTGACGTTATGACCATGGAGCAAGAGCTTGCCGGGTTGAACGGTTTTTTCCTGTTTCACATGGGAGCGGTTTTTGCCGGCGCAATGGGAATTCTCGGCATGCTACTGGCCGTGCTTGGCTTGTATGGCGTTGTGTCTTTCAACGCAACCCGTCGGACGCAAGAGATAGGTGTTCGCATGGCATTAGGCGCGCTGCCCCGCGATATCTTTGCACTCGTGCTCCGGCAGGTATTGATACTTGTGGCGACGGGAGTGTGCGTTGGGATCGTCAGCGCAATCGCCATTTCACGAGTCCTTAGTGGGTTGTTGTTGGGCGTAAGCTCACGTGATCCGATGACATTCGCAGCTATTTCGGTGTTGCTAGCCGCAGTCGCGTTGGGGGCTTGCTATCTTCCTGCGCGCCGCGCCGCACGTCTTGACCCATCGACAGCCCTGCGATGCTAGTGAGTGGATGACGAGTTGTGACAAGTGGACCGGGTGGACGCGGTGCGACTCCACCTCTCTTCCGCAGCCTCCTTGAACTCCGCCAGGTAAGCGCGACTTAACGTTGACCTGTCTCCCTTCCGACTGAGCTTGGGCATTCCCGCCGGGATGTGCTTCAAAAGTTCTATACAGCACGAGTCCTCGAATACCTCCTAGACGCGATTAATCTTCTGGACAAGCTGCGCAGCGCTAAAACAGACTTATCCGGAGGACCTAAAATCGAAGACGTCGAGGGGCTCTCTAAGGGAGGTCCAACCCTAGTAAATTAGGGCGCTCGTGGCGTGGGTAATCCTCAAAACTCGGGCTCAGTTAAGTACACTTTCATTACAATTTCAATTACAGTTGCACCAGGATTGGAGCTGCTCATATTAAGGGCGGACATTCTACGCTATTGAAAACAAAAGTCAAAAATTGGTGGCGGCGGTTGGACTCGAACCAACGACCTACGGATTATGAGTCGCCAACCCGCCACTGATTCTACACAAGTTCAACAAGATGGCTCGGCAGATTGCGGCAAAGTCCTGCAAAATCCGCAACCCCCGCGCAACCAGATTTTACCCCCCAAGGAGACGCTATGAAAAAAAATAGGTCTTAAAGGTCGCTCCGATCGCACAACACAGATCGTACAGATCGCAGGGACAAGGGAAGGTGCCCCCATCAGGGTTAAGGCTGGGAAAGGCTCGAAACAGCGGAGGCGAGATCCGTGCAAGGCTCGCACGAAGGCTGGTAACGCATGCCAAGCGCCCGCAGTGGAGCGGGGCTTGTGTTTCTTTCACGCGCATCCGGAGAAATTGGCCGAGTTGGGCCGGAAAGGAGGACAGAAGAATCGCTGCTGCAAGCATGACGAATGTGATCTCCCGACAATTCCATTGAAGAGCATTGGGGAAGTCAGCGAGTTGTAGGAAGAGACGATTAACCGAGTCCGGCGAGGTCCATTCGATCTTCGTGCCGCAAATGCGATTGGGTTCCTAGCCGGGATTCTTCTGAAAGCTCTCGACCAACGAGTTGAATCACCAGAAACTACAAACAGCGAAGCATCTTCAGGAATCTACATGAGCCTGTTTCAGCGGCTGGGATTGCCGACTGCGCCCCAGGACAGAGTTTTCGATCTGTTCCCGCAGCCACCACGAAAGGATGCTGGCATTGCGTCGGGCCCTCTACCGGCTCCCGGCGAATTCATCGACGATACGCCAACCCGACCTAACACTTACCCTCGCGTGATCACGGTCGAAGTCGGATGATGGGGCGTGGCAGAAGACTACCGAGAAGGGGGCACACCCTCCGAGAGCTGTACCAGGCTAACGGGCTCAAGGGCCGAAGAGGAGATTCATGACACAGTACAGAATGCTCGCAAATGCGTCATTCCGACTTTCAGGCAGCGATGTGACGCATGATGTGAGCGGAAGGAGTCCAAGCGATGTCCGTGTCTGCCAAGGGTGCGGAGAGCGCTTTCGACCGAAGCGTAACTGGCAAAAACAATGCAGTCCTCGCTGTCGACAGCGCGCCTACGTGAAACGCAAGCCAATCAGAACTTATGGCTATTACGGCGCGTGAATACAGGAGCAAAGTATTGGACGGTCTGCCCACTCCCCCAATCCAGACGCTCCCGGCACGTTGGGGACTTACCCATCGTTTTCCCGATGGTCACCGCTATGGAGCGATGAGGCCCTACAACATTTCGGCTGGGCTGCTCTCGCTCAGGAGAGTGTTATCGCTACGCTACTGCTGTGCTACTCCCTACGGGGGCCTCATCAGCGACTCGGTGGCTCTAACGGAGTTAATTTTATGAGCTTATTGTACTGTGGATCGTTTCTTGTGTTTCTGTCCGTTAGTGTTGCAGCCCATATTTGGGGCGACCATGTCGTCTCGCTTTGTTTTTGTTTTTTTGCAGGATTTGTGGCCCAGCCAATACTTTCCCAGATCGTGTCAGAAATTGAATGAAGCACGAGCGAAGAAGAAGGTCCCCAGACGTTACGCAAAATCTCGCGAAGCTGTTCAGTATCCTCACGGGATCTCGTGAGCGGGAGTGATTTATGGATGACAAGTCAACAAACACAGCAAACTTCGATCAAGCGACGCAGGTGTGGTTCGTCCTTCTTGTGAAATTCGCGGAAACGCTGAGAGGTTATTACGACCAACACCAAACTGCGAAAATCTGCGACTGCTCGCTATGCAAAAAAGCAGAGTGGGCATTTCGGACGATGGAAGGGAAATAACCTGCGTTCTAAACCTGAGTCTGTGGTCCTCGGCGCTCGGATGTTTTGAGGCGAACTCCTCGCGCCAAGCCAGATTTTATGTGACAAAGTGTGACAAGGTTTAGCTACACAAGGTTTGCAAGTCATTGAAAATTTGGTGGAGCTAGTCGGGATCGAACCGACGACCTCATCGTTGCGAAAGATGGCGTCTGCCAATCTATCCCGCGCCCAGAGCCGCGTTTGAAGCCGATCACGGTACAAAACGGTGCAATTCAGGCTTGCCGGGAGAGTTGCCTCAACAGTTTTTTCCGGCTTGCATCCCACGAGTTGCGGGACGCCGCGGCGTTTCCTTCCGCTGCGCCCGCAAACGCGGGATGTTCGAATGGGGGACGGGATTGCGGCGAGCTGCTAAGTTAGAGAAACAGCCGATGTTCACTTCTGTTTTGCAGCGGACTCAGAAGACCCGACCTGCTTTAACGCAGTTTCAAAGTCTTCTTTCGTGAAACTAGACATCGCTGATCCGCTCGAATGTGACGGTGAACCACCGGAGCTAGACTGGTTTTTCATCGCTTCCAACCAATCCTTCGTGCTGGCGGAATTGATCCCAAGATTTATGAACGTCATGATTGGCTCCTTCTAGACTGGCAAAATGGGGAAGAGGTGATCGCCCTTCAGTTGCTTGATTTGAACAACCTTAAAACCATCTGTCCTGGTTATCGTGGCGACATCAATGGCACCGCCGACTCCACGTTGGGCTACCAGCCATTGCTGCATCTGGATCGTGGTACGGATGAGGAAAATAGATCAATACAGTCTTGCAAAGGCAGGAACTGCCACGGAATCGGCAGGCCGAGTTTTTTCTTAAGTTCATTCTCAAGTGTAGCCGGTTGCCTTTGATTCGCTGGGATATTGAGAACATCATAGACGTGCTGCGAGATCGCAGGATCGAATGCCATGAGCCTGTCCACAAACTGACGCTGTCCTCCCCATGTTGCACCGAATCCACCTGGCTCGAACTCTACCGGTTTTGGGGTAATAGGAACAATTACGTGAAAGACTCGTCCGTGCGGTGCGGCTTCGTCATATCCACCAACGATGAAGATCATTTCGTTCCCGGGTGCGGGAGGGTTCGGCATGTTAGCCGCAGTCCACTGTGCAGTAAAAAAAAAATCGCCGAGTTTCTCGGCGAATTCCTTGCTGCCCTTGCCTGCCCCGACCGTCCTTCACTTCAGGCCGAAGGCGTACACCTTGCCGTCCCCCGAGCCGACATAAACCACCCCATTCGCCACGGCGGGCGAGGACTCCACAACGTTGCCGGTGGTGTAGCTCCACAGCTTGTGCCCGCTGCAGGCCTTTAGGGCGTACTATGAAGGTGTTAAAGGTATTGTCCTCAAACTTAGCCGCTGGAACTCTTTGCAGTGTGTATATCGGGTGGACATCTAGCGCCGGACTCTTCCCCGTGTTCCTGTATTGCACAGTCCAATCAAGTGGGACATGTTTTGCAATAACATCGCGATTACAGTGCGCCGGGATGAACCGGCATGAAGCAGAGGATGAAAGAGCCTTACGAGTAAAGACTAGCGATCTGCTCGGCCCCGAGTCTTGCGCTGATACCGCGAGGGACTCAGTGAAGCGTAGACAGGGGCTAGGCGAGGTGGGTATCCAGCTCCGAAAAGATGCAATCCGGACGCCGCCGTCTTTGTAATGCGCGGTAGGCAACATGAGCAGGAGCGCTAGCGCGAGTTCCTGTTCAGTCCGGCGTAGTCGAAGACCCCAGACACGCCTAGAAGCTTCATGCACGAGAACCGGGAGACCTCGGAGACACCTGCTGCAAAACCAGGCAGCAGGACGGCGGGCGAAGGCAATAGCCGCACGGCCCGCATGTACGTCCCCGAGGAGTCACACGACGGTATAGTACCGATGAATCATTCGAACAAAGACAGAAGACCGTTGGCGGAGAGTGAGGAGGGAAGGCCGTCGATCAAGGAGAACGCAGGTCAACCTCACACGTACCCGACTCAGAGCGGGAAGGGCGTGCCCCAGGGATTGGCAGGCGTGCGGAAAGCAGCACGGGAAAATAAGGAGATGAAGTTCACCGCTCTGCTCCACCATCTGACCGTCGATCTGCTGCGGGAAAGCTTTTACTCACTAAAGAGGAAAGCGGCACCCCTGAACCCCGACCGCTCCATCCTTATCCCGCGGTTCGCTTTGCCGCCAGTCATCCGCGATAAGAACCGGATGCGCTAACGAGCGCCCGTCCGGGTCCGTCCGGGGGGTACCACGCAAGTGGTATCCCTACCGGGATCTCAAAATCTCCCGGTCTTCCTTCCACCAGACTCGAGCCGTGTGTTTGTCACAATTAACGGGTCAGTCGATTCGTGTCAGGTCCACAATTTTGTTGACAAATTGTTTGGCGATTCCGATATAATTGGCTACTTCGTCCCCTCCTAGGAAACTATTAACCACCATTTGCAACTGAGGCATCCAGACTGGCCTACCCGGCATCGCGACGCCCAAGGAGTTACGACATGTTTCATTCAAGACGAGAATTCCTGACTGGAGCGGCAGCGGCAGCCATCATCGGCACAGCTCCGCTTACCATGGCCGCGAGCACAACTGACACGTCGAGGGATATTGTTTCCCTTTTCGAACCTTTGCCTGGCACCAAGTCGCTCAAGATTTACGCACCGGCGACAAAAGGCAAGCCCAAGTTCCTACTCGAATTCAATTCCTCAGCCTTTCTGTTCGTGGGCAGCGTGATTAAGACATTTGTTCTTTGCGAAGCGTTGCGGCAAGCAGACTCGCCGGATACTGTTCGAACCATCTCGCAGAGGCAGCTCCCGCTGAACGAAAGCATCTGGAGTATCGACAGCCCAATTCTGAATCCGCCTCATCTCGCCGGTAAGATTTCCGAGCGGACCGCTCTCGAAGCCATGATTATGCACAGCGACAATACCGGCACGGATATGAGCTTCAAACTGGTCGGCCCCGACAACGTGCGCAAATTTATCGCCTCCGCAGGCTTGCACAACACGCTGGTTCCCGACAGCACTCGCGTGTTTTTCGGCTATCTTTTTGGCGCCAGAAACTACCGGCACTTCACGTGGGACGATCTGCAAAAGGCAATTCGCGACAACGATCCGATCGTCAACTCACCCTTAAACAAAGTCGAGACCCTTGCATCCTCAGCGGACGATCTTGTTTCGTACTATTCACGCGCGTTGCAGGGCGCTTTCTTCAAACACCGACAGACTTTGAACGAATTTCGCCGAATCCTATCGCTGGGCGATGCGATTTGGTTGGTGCCATTGCCCCTTGGGGTCAGCGCCTTCGTCAAGGGTGGCAGCATTGATGTTCCTCATTTCCACTGCGTGAGTGTACCGGGCGCTATGTTCTTTTCTGATCGATGGGTTTATTTCGCGGCCACTATCAATTGGTACGCACCCGGCGAAAGGGACCCCAAAACCGCTGCGGAGTTTGCTGCTGCGCTTGCGAAGGTGCTCGCCGAAGTGAAAGACCTCCTTTCGACGTGAATGATCGCAATGCGATCTGCGACATTTTCTCGCTGCGTCCCAGGACGCAGGTGCCGGGGATTCACGCAGAGCGGGTTGTCGCACGTATGCAGGCAACACGGAGTCGGCCAATGACCGTAAGCGATTTGAAATGCGAAGCGGTGCGCTAGATCCTTACGACCGTTGTGCTGGAGACGACCGTATCCTCCCGCGGCGGTACCGAAAGGCCACAACAGGCATTCATCGTTGTTGTGTGATTTAACTGCCTGGATGAGCCATCTGAATTGCGTTTTTGCGCTGAACTGATTAGGCATAGCTTCCTCCAGCCAGGCCCATGTGCCTGGCATTCATTTTTTTTGCAGTGGGTTCGACATGTCGTTTTGATCACAAAGGTGCGACCGAACCACTCGGCAAGTGGGTGCGACAGCACGCCTGGTCAGCAAATTTGTGGAGGATTTTGTGGATGTCGACGGCGGCCCACGGTTGGGCCGCATATAAGCCATTGAAAGGAATGGCGGGGACGACGGGACTCGAACCCGCGGCCTCTGCCGTGACAGGGCAGCGTCATTAGGCTTTACAACGACTTACAAGACCGCGGGGAATGCCTAAATACCTGGAAGTCGTGTAAGGCATCGCTTTTTGTGGGTAGAGTTGTGGGTAGGACATCTCTCTCATCGCACTTCGTTTGACGCTGGAAACTCACCGCCCGTGTGTCAATCAGGATTCCTGCGATGTACCATTGCGCACGTCTCTGTCGCCTGATGATCTCAGCCGAATTAGCTATATCTTGGTCTTTCTACCTGGGTTGCAAACCATCATGGGAGGATGGCTGACTTGGCCTGAAAAGCCCTCGAAATCTTTCATGTTTCCAGACCAGTCAAACGCGACCATGAGAGGGAAACGGATTCGTTCGTTCATCCGTGGTCTCACCCAGATGCGATAGGCACATCCCCGACCGACACAGGATGTCAGTGCATTATGCCTCTATCGACGGTGGGGGGCTCATGATTCGCAATTTTTTGGACTAGCCTCTTGGCGTCACGTCTTACGGGATAAAGCTCTCCGCCGTCGTCTGCCCGACCCGGGAGCTTGGCAGGATCATGTTCCGCTAAGTCCTCAAGTGCTGGCACGAATTCCTCCCTGTCATCAAGATATTCGATTGCTGAAATTGCGCTGCTCCGGACGACGAACGCGGGATCCTTCAGTGAAGATTCAAGCGCAAACTTTATGCGAGCATACGAAGCCGACGCAATCGATTTGTGCATCTCCAAGAAGTCTCGGATTGTGAACAGGGCAGAGGATCTAACGTCGCGATCTGGATTCTTGAGTTGGTTCAGCACGGGGTCGAGCGCCTTCTCGCCTAATTCAGCCAATCCTCTGCCTGCCATTCCTCCGGTGGTAATCGCACCCAGCAGTGCAGGGATTGCCCGCTCATCATTCAAGTCCGCCACTGCACCGATGAGATTTCCATAGTAGTCGGAATGTTCTTCTGTCGTGAATGTTTCTCCTGTTTGTCTAGCATGTTGGACGGTTGCATTTTCCACATTCAGCAAATGAATAAGACCGACCTTCAGGCGATCAGCCTGGGCGGGATCCTGTTTCATAAGGTCAGCAACACTAGATGAGTATTCTCTAAGTAACTAGGCAGATGACTCCAGCAATGTTTTAATGGAGCATGCCCTTTCAGAGGAAACGTCGGCTCCTGGTCTTCAGCGAGGACGAGCAGCGCATGTTGGAGCGCCTCCGCAAGTCGCGCACCGAGCAGAAGAGGCGTACGGTGCGCGCGGCGATCTTGCTGGACTCGATCGCCGGTCTGAGCGATCAAGCCATTGCCCGGGCCCAGGGGGTGAACCGTAACACGGTGATGCTCTGCATCCAGAAATGTCTTCGCTTTGGCGTGCAGGCGGCCTTAGGAGAATTGCCGCGTTCGGGCAAACCGCGTCGGGTTTCGGATGCGGCGATGGCTTGGGTGCAGAACTGTGCTTGTCAGAAGCCCAAGGAGTTAGGCTATGCCCAAGAGCTATGGACGTACGGTCTGCTGACCGCCCACCTGCGGCAGCAAGCCCGAGCGGCCGGGTACCCGGAACTGGAGCGGGTGAGCCGCTCCAAGCTGCATAAGATCTTGCGGCAGGGAGAACTTCGGCCGCATAAGGTTCGTTACTATGTGGAGCGACGGGACCCGGAGTTCGAGTCCAAGATGGCGGCGGTGTTGCATGTTTATAAGGAAGTAGAGATTCTCAATCAAGGACTGCTGCGCGGCGAGATACGCGAGCCGGGGACAGTCACGGTGTCCTACGACGAGAAACCCGGCATTCAGGCGCTGGCTCAGAAAACGCCCGACCTGCCGCCCATACCCGGACAGCATGCCAGCCCGACCCGGGATTACGAATACCAACGGCTGGGAACAGTTTCGTTGCTAGCGGGGCTGGATCTGCACCGTGGCACAGTCACCGAGATCGTCAGCGAGACGCATAAGAGCAAGGACTTCATTGAGCTCCTGAAAAAGCTGGATGAGGCCTATCCCCCTGCAACGAGGTTACGACTGATTCTGGACAATCACTCCGCCCATATCTCGAAGGAGACGCAACGTTACCTGGCGAGCCGGCCGCAACGCTTTCAGTTCGTCTTCGTTCCCAAGCACGGTTCGTGGCTCAATCTGGTGGAGAATATGTTCAGCAAGATGGCGCGCAGCATGCTCCGGGAGATCCGGGTGCAGAGCAAACAGGAACTCATCGAGCGAATCCACCTGTACTTCCAAGAAGTGAATGCAGCTCCGGTGGTATTCCGATGGAAGTACAAGATGGATGAGGTCTCAATTGATTAGTTATTTAGAGAACTATGATCTAGGCATTTCTTTGAACGCCTTTTCTCGAGTTGTCCACCTTTGACTATCCATTCCATCCAATGCCCGCGAAACTTCGGAATGAACAGCGGTCGTTTGCGGAGCAGCAGCCACCGTCGTGGCAGCCAGAAACACACATATCAACACGCCAATTCGCATCGTTGTTTCCTCCAAGCCGTACCTCTATCAGAGCCTGGTCGGCTTAATAATGTCTCCATGCCTCGCCATCACAGTCTAGTGTGTGTACTTACCTCTGTCGTGGTACCGCCAGTCGGCGTGTACGCAGCCAAGCCCGCATGGCCCCGTCTCATCTTCTCTAAAATCCGCATGTGCCTGCAACGCGGCCAGTCTGAGAGCGTCCCATTCATCCTGCGTGCCTGATTGATTGCGAAGATCCGCCGCATCCCCCAGGATGTGGCGACTAGCGGATACGCCACCGCAGTCATTGTTTTGCTTGGGATCCCTGTACCCGCTGTTAATGATTCGAGGCGCATTGTAATCCTGGCGCCACGCGTCCAAGCCGTAGCCGCTGCTGGCTGGGACCGTCAAAGGATTCTTAATCAGCGCCCATCCAAACTCAGGACTCCCTCCTTGGCTTGGGCACGAGGTGTTTATCTCGGAGAATTGGAAGTAAACTGAATGTGCTGAATTTGTGAGCTCAAAGCAGTTTGGGGTAAAACGTGGCCAGGGCATTCGGTAAGAACTGTCCAAAACGGCGTAATTGCCATACTCGGCGATAAGCTGGTCGCGACTATCGTGGCAAAATGGAGAAGTCAGGTTGAACGACTGATTGCCCGAGAGGAAACTCCAGGCTGGCGGCGTCGCCGGCGCAATCGGGTTCGTAAGCACCAAGGCGACGCCAGTCCCCAAAAGCTGGTAGCCGTTTCCCGTCCACGACTGGTTAGGCAGGCTGGGTAGCTGACCGGTGGCGTTTCCGTTCGCGTCGTAAGTAATCCCTGAAGTCCCTATCACTCCACCATCCGCCGTCGCAATATACGGGTAGTCGTTGGGCACGTTCCATTTCACGTTGCCAAACTGATCGAACTTGGCTAAACCGATGTCGCTCTGGCCGAAGAACGAACCGTCCTGGGCTTGCAGCACCGGTACACTTGGGGTGTCTTGGCTAGGTGCTACTAAGGTCAAAGAGGTGACTTTGCCGCCAGCGATGGTGGCGAAGCCCTGGTTGAACTGCGGCTCGACGTTGCAGTTGTAAAACCCGCCGCAAAAAAACCGCCAGGTAAGCAAAACTCCGGTATCCGCATTGGTAATCATGTTGACAAACTGCACGTCTACAAGCCCCATACCCGTGACCCCGCCGGAGAAGGCAGTTGACTCCCAATCCTGCACGTCAATCTTGGATGAGGACCCGTCACTTCCTACTCGCAACAGCATCAAGTGCGCGACTAAATGATCAACGATTCCGGGAGTGCAGGTGTCGACCTGGTAATAGTACGCGACGTAAGCGTAGCCATCACCTGCAACAATCGGAAACGTCGTCAACACTTGCGGTGGAAAAGCGTATTCTCCATCGGGGTCACTGATAGAGTCCCCTGATATCGGACCAAAGGGGCAGAAATTAAAACTGGTGCCCATGTTGCGGGTCGAGTTGTCCATCTGAACGCTGAACTTCTGAGCCCCGGTTGTGGGGTCAACGCCGATCAGCGAATTGGCAAGTGGATAGCCACTGGAATCGTAGTCCGTCTTGACGGTGAAGATCGTGCCATCCGTGTGTACGACAGCCGGGGACAGGGAACTAGTCGATGGGACCGCATATGCGGGGAAGGCTTGCCCGGTGATTCCGTCCAGTTTCATAATCGACTGGGTGGTTCCAACGACCAGACCGCCTTGGAAGTCAGAGACAGTGCTGTTTGCATTCGGGCTTATGGGGGCGGACCACGCTGTTGTCCCATCGCTCGTGACCGCCTGTACAGTCAGGCGGCAAAAGAGATCTGCCCTGAGTATCACCCGTTGTTCCTGATGGCATTGCGCGCTGGTCTTCGCCGCGGCGAGCTCGTTGCCGTGCAGTGGGGAGACATCCAATTCGGGAAAGACGAACAAGATGCGAATCGCTTTATCGTCGTCGAACACAATTACGTGCGGCGCGAGCACACCACGACGAAGAGCAAGAAGAGCCGGCGCGTGGATATGTCGCGAGAGTTAAGGCGAGTGTTGATCGAGCTCCGTGACAAGCGTCTTCTGGAGGCCTTCCTGAAGGGCAAGAACGACATCTCCGACGAACTCGTGTTCCTGTCGCCGGACGGAACTATTCTGGACCCCGACAACCTCTACCATCGCTACTTTCAGCCGGTACTCATGAAGGCCGGGCTTCGGAAAATCAGGCTGCATGATCTCAGGCACACATTCGGGTCGCTGTTGATTCAGAGTGGAGCGTCGATCGTATACGTGAAAGAGCAGATGGGGCACAGCTCGATCCAGGTGACGGTCGACATCTACGGGCACCTGATTCCCGGAGCAAACGTTTCGTTTGTGGATCGGTTGGACGAGAAGAGCGAGGAGAAGGCGGGGGAAGGGCAGCAACAAAATGCAACCCAGGCGCAACCGGCCTCCGAAGCCGAAACCGCAATTCCTCCGGAAGCCCTTGAGTTTATTAGTGGCGGCGGTTGGACTCGAACCAACGACCTACGGATTATGAGATGCCCGCTTTCACCATCCCTCATTCTTGCTCAGCACCTTACAGTGTTCTGATGTGATGCAAGGTTACGCTAGGTGTTGTGATTCGGCAGTTATTGTGCGCTGGATTGTGCGCTGAATCCAAATCCTCGATTTACCTCGGTGAGTTACATTCCGGTTACACTTTCGCAGCGAGGTCTTTCCAAGTGAACAGGCCAAACCTTCATCGACATGGAGTTTCTGGACGGAATGACGCTGAAGCATCGCATTGCTTGGCGACCGATGGAAACCGAGTTAGGCCTACTTGAAGGTTGCTCTGTAACCTGACCGGGGGCCGCCGTTCGTGGTCTGATACCATCCTACGATTGTTTGCTTGTCGTTGATCCCGCTGGCATAGGTGTTTACGGCTTTCGGGTAGTTAAACTTGTAGTATCTGCCCTCATGGAGCAGTGCGCTGTGGAACAAGTTGCCGCTATAGAACCATTGATAAACTACGTCGTTCTCGTTGTTGATATCCTGGCAAGCTGAGCCCGACGTCCCGACATGAGGCACATTGATCGATCTGAAGGTTTTGCCCTTGTTTTTTGTAAGAGACGATTGGAGAGTAAGGCTCGAATCTACCCAATACACGACAATGGTGCCCAGGTTGTTGATGCCCTGGGCATAGGTGAAGTAGGTGGCGCCGGGCACGTCCAGAGTCGTGTACGTTTTGCCTTCTAAAAGCAATCCATGTCTTTCGATATGGTCGAGCGAGTAGAAGCCGACGATCGCTCCCTTGTCGTTGATGGCGCTAGCCCCTGCCTCAACCGAGCCCGCGGGACCAGTGATGTCGGTAAATGTTTTCCCATCATACAGAAATCCCACTTGGTAGCCACTACTGGAAATGTAGAAGCCGACAACGTTCGTGCCGTTATATTGTATATTAGTGGCATAAGTGTTGGTGCCCTTCGGGTCATCCAGCGTGGTTAACTTCTTGCCGCTGAGAATATAACCGTGGAAGACCATGCTCGAGTCTTCATATTGCCCGACCGTGACACCTGCATTGTTAACCCCCCCAGGACGAGTCTCTATCGCTCCCGGCACGTTGGCCTTGGTTAACTTGAATGTTAGCTTCGGCGCATCGGCCGCAGTAGCCGCGATCATGATCACCAGAACAAATCCCAGGATGGACGCGATTGTTTTGCCGTTTTTCATTGATTTCTCCTGAAGGATTATTGGTCCAGGCGCATGACTATCGTACTCATGCGGCCAAATAGGATGGTACACAGGTTGAGTTTCTGATGAACCGACGGACGGTTGAAAGGTGTGTGAGGGGGCCCGGAGAACCGTTTCCATAAGACCTCCTCCGAAGATGACACAGTATCCGTCCGATCCGTTGAGGTGTCAAGGTGCATGAGATTGCGAGGCCAAGACTGGTTTTATAAGCGCCGGACGGCGATTCGCGTATAAACCATTGTTGCGAGTACCCTACCCAGACCCCTTTGCCCCCTCCCAAGTCGCGTCCTGGTGCGTCTAACTAGCCAAGGGCTTCGGTAGAGTAGGGCACAGGCGCGTTGCGCGGACGTACGGTTCCTGCGCCCCCTCATCGAACCGGGCGTGCGGATTCCCCGCATCCGGCTCTCCGACCATCTTCGGCCGGCGGCATGTGCCGCAAGCCAGGCAGGTGGCTCACCCGCCCTACCATTTGGTACAGCCGACACCGTTTATACAGGAACTGATAGTTCCAGCGCTTCCGAGCGGACCGCCAACTGCGTTGGTGTTTGCGTCGGAGCCATAACTGCAGCTCACTCATCACAGCCCAATCGATCTTATGAAAGATCCGGTTGCTGTTGCCGACCCGGTAATAGGTACACCACCCATTCAAGGTTGGGTTCAGCTTCCGAATCACCTCACCGATCGACGCGCTGCTAGGAAACGATCGAACCACTTCGCGAACCCGGTGCCGGATATCTTGGCACGCTTTCTTGCGTGGCCACATGTACAACAACCGTATCGGGAGTTTCCGAAACTCGAAGCCAAGAAACGCGAAACCCTCACCCACCGTAGTAAGGCGACTCTTTTCCTGGTTCACCACCAATCGTAGAGCCGACCAGTTCCACCATTGGGTGATCAATCGCTCAGAGAAATGGGGTGCGCCCATCGTCGAAGCTCCGGAGCAGGAGCGGCGCGACGAGTTCGTGCTGCAGTACTTACAGAACACCGACGCCGATCATGTGGCCGTCATTCTGAAGGCTCGCGAACCCGCCCGCATCCTGGTCGCCATTGGAGGACAGCAGAACCAATGCCCTCATCTGGAACTGAAGCAGCGCTGGGTAAATCAGTACAATTTCTATCTCAACGACCAACACTGGGGGCCCATGTTTGTCCGCATGTGTCCCTACTTTCCTTTCTCCGCTCGAGTATGCCTGAATCAACATCATTGGCTGGCTCTGCGGATGCAACAGCAAGGCATCACCTTGCGGCAATGCAAGAACGCCTTCTTGCGATGCTCCAACCCCGAACGGTTGCAACAACTCGCCGACTCTCTGACCGCCCAAGATTTATTGCGCTGCGGGCAGAAGTGGCTGACCGCCTTTACTCCCTTCTTCACCTCCCAGGAACGGCGACAGGCCAGCTGTCAGCACCGGCTCTTCTTTTCCCAGGTCGAGCTTTGCGACAACCTGATCTTCTTCCGCCGCGCCGCCGTCGACCAGTTCGCCGAGCGCTTGCTCGACATGAACCGAACCATCGGACAGCCCAAGAAAATTACTCTCATCTTTGGCCGGAAAGTGACCCGGCAATACCAAGGCAAGCTGCAAACTGAGCTTGAAGACCTCGATCTTCCCAATCCCGTCATTCGCACTCACTACGCCCATGGATTCGCCAAGCAATACGTCCGCGATGACCGCTTGCTACGAACCGAGCCGGCCACCAATGACGTCACCGACTATGGAGTCAACAAGAATGTCGACAACCTGCCGCAGTTACGCCAGCGCATGTCCGAGATCATTGACCACTACCACGATGCCCAGCAAGACATCCTGGAAACGTTCATCGATCGCGGCCAACTCCAAAAACTGGCTGAGCCCACCACCCTGACTAACGGAAAGCGCATCCCGGGCCGTAAACTCGATCACCCTCGGCAACTGGCGGTGATGCATGCTCTGGTCCGCTATGCCAACATCGCCGCCGGCTCCACTTTTACCACCGCCGATCTCTACCCGCCGGTATTGGACGCTCTCGGGCTTCCCCAGTCCCAATACTCTTTGGCATCGCTGCGCTACGATCTCTCCAAACTGCGCGCCAAGCGCCTGGTCGACAAACTGCCCCACTCTCGTCGCTACCGTCTCGCCCACCCGGGCTATTCCATCTGCGTCCTCTTCCTGAAGCTATTCGAGCGCATCTATGCTCCGCTCACCGCCGGTCTCCTCAAGCCTTTCGCCGGCGATCGCAACCTCGCCCCGGACAAACGTTGTCAACTTGACCGCCTCTATCAACGGCTCACCGACGATCTCGACGCTCTCCTTTCCGCAGTCGGCCTCAAAACTGCTGCTTAACCAATCCAACGAGAACAAAATTCTCGTTTCGAGGTGCATAATCGACTAAAGCCGGTTCTTGGCCCGGTCTGCAGCCCAGTCCCACCCTCATTTCTTCCCCAACACCATGATTTGACAGCTTCTATTGCTTTTGCAGTCGAGTGCCACATTAACCAGATCAATTGGTGTTCCTGAAACTTGAATCCTCCACCCAGGATTAACGGGAGAAGTGCGCGGATTTCGGAATCCAAAAGTAGAGAATCCGAGCAAATTTACCCATAAACATTTATATATCTTGTAGTTATATATAAGATCGCGCCATTTCGCGCATAAACCATCGTTGCGAGCTACCCTACCCAAACCCCTTTGCCCTCTCCCAAGTCGCGTCCTAGCGCATCTAAAGCCGGTTCTCGGCTCGGCTTAACAGCCCAGTCCAAACACCATTTTCTCCCCACGACCATGATTTGAGAGCAGTGGCTGGTTTTGAGGATGCAGCTTTTAACACACCATGACTAGAAAACGGTTCATCAAGTTCATTGCTCCTTCGGTCGGTTATGTCAGAGCAACCCGTCATCCAGGCACAATCCAGACGATGGTGGCAAGGTCGAAGCTTTGATTTAAGATTGTGGCGCCTTGTCATGAGCAACGCCGCAAACAACAGTGACACCCGCAACACCGGGATGAATCGCGTCCTTTTCCTGTTGGGTTTGTCGGTTTTCATCAATTACATCGACCGGAGCAATCTCTCGATTGCTGCGCCGATGTTGAAGGACGAACTACATCTTTCGGCTTCTCAGCTCGGCGTCTTGCTCTCCGCATTCTTCTGGACCTATGGCTGCTTCCAGATTCCGGCCGGGTGGCTGGTGGACCGCTTCGATGTGAAATGGGTCTTCGCTGCCGGGTTCTTCGTGTGGTCCACGGCGACAGCGGTCACCGGACTCCTGCATGGGTTTGCGGCGCTGCTCGTAGTGCGCGTAGTTCTAGGTGTAGGGGAGTCGGTGGCCTTTCCTTCCTATTCAAAGATTGTCGGCACTCACTTCGTCGAAGGCCGCCGCGGCTTTGCGAACTCGGTGATTATGGCTGGCCTTTCTCTGGGGCCAGCAATCGGCGTGCTCGTCGGAGGCGCTGTGGTGGGCCGCTTCGGTTGGCGGCCGTTTTTTGTCACGCTGGGCCTGGCGAGCCTGCTGTGGCTGATTCCGTGGTTAGCGTGGATGCCGAGCCACACAGCCGTCACGGCGTCAGCGTTCAAAAAAGGGATGGGAGTCTGGCACATTCTGCGGCAGCGCTCGGCGTGGGGTACGTGTATCGGCCAGTTCTGCATCAACTATTCTCTTTATTTCCTGGTGACTTGGTTGCCGTTCTATCTGGTGCGAGGGCGAAATCTCTCGATGGACAACATGGCGAAGGCCGGGAGTTTGATCTTTTTCCTGTCCGCGGCTTCCGCGACCATCTGCGGAAAGCTCTCCGATCGCTGGATTGCGTCGGGCGCCACACCGACGCGTGTGCGCAAGACCTCGATGGTTCTGGGACAGGCAGGCATGGGTATCTTTCTGGTGGCGACCGTGGTCACGCACGACGGCGTCTTCGTCGGGATGCTGGCCCTGACCGGCGTGTTCCTGGGCATCGGCATCTCAAATGGCTGGGCTATTACGCAGACATTGGCGGGGCCGCTGGCTGCGGGGCGATGGACCGGAGTGCAGAATTCGATTGGCAATCTGGCTGGATGGGTGGCGCCTGCCCTCACCGGATTCCTTGTGGATCGGACCGGACGCTTCTACTGGCCGTTCTGTATATGTGCGGCGATGTCCTGGATTGGAGCTCTGAGCTGGATTTTCGTCGTGGACCGAGTGGAACAAGTCGACTGGAGCAAGCACGTCCGCGCATCATTCCCTGAAATCGGAGCCCGTGCGTCCCCCGATACCCTGCAGCCGTAATACACTTTTCTCAAGGTGACGTGGTTACATCAACAATCAATTTCAGAAGTCGGCGAGCTCACTGCAGACAGGTAGATAACTTCTGATAAGCCTGCCGGCCGGAAGTAACGGCGCTACCCGGGTCGGCCAGAACAGCTCCCGCATAGCCAGTCATCCGCCCGGAGCCGCGACGCCCAGGGCTGTTTCATAAAATAGCAATTGCATTCGACGTGACTTTGCGGTAGCATCCCTGCACTTCCGTAGGTCTTCCCCGGTCGCCACCAAATCTCGAGGTGGGTTATGGTTCTGAGCGCCCCCGGGAATGCGCGCATCCTCTCATTCTTTGCAGTTGCCCTGCTGTCTGGTTGCAGTCATCACCAGGACGTCGGGGTAACAACGTATCATTACGACAATCTGCGCACCGGCTGGAATCGGCATGAAGATAGACTCACGCCGGAGAAGGTTGCCAGCTCACATTTCGCCGTGCTGTATTCGCCCACCTCGCTCGATGACCAGGTGGACGCACAGCCCCTTGTCGTGCCGGACGAAAACATTACCGGCGGCAGCGCTCCAGGAAGATACGATGTGGTGTATGCAGCCACAGAGAGCAATAGCGTGTACGCGATAGATGCGGGCAGCGGGAAAATCCTGGTGAGCCGGCAGATCAACACTCCCGTGCCTCTGAATCAATGGCCGCCGCCTGTGCCGCAACCGCCAGCCTACAGTTGCGGAAACAACGGCCCGAACGTCGGTATCAACAGCACTCCTGTGATCGACCGCGCGAGCAACACGATGTACGTCGTCGCCTATTCGTGGGAAAGCGGCAACACGATTTATCGCGTCCACGCTTTGAATCTCAGCGACTTGACTGACCGGTTTCCCGCCCCGGCAGCCAGCGCATCGCACACGCTCACGGATGGCAGCACGTTCTCCTTTAATCCCGGATGGCAACGGCAGCGCCCTGCCTTGCTACTGAACAACGGAAGTCTCTATGCTGCGTTCGGCAGCTTTTGCGACTGGAGCGGGCCATCGGGTCAAACGTATCAATCCCGCGGCTGGTTGCTAGGCTGGCAAACTCCATCCCTTTCGCCCTTACCTGCGAATCAGTTGAACAATCAACTCGCGCCACCCACTCCTCCTGCGCAGATGTTTTTGTCTTCGATATGGATGTCCGGCTACGGACCTTCTGCTGACGGCACGGGGAACATTTACTTTGTAACTGGAAACTCGGACTCCAATCTCGCCGGCGGATACTACACCACGTATAGCGGGGCCAGCGGCACGCCACAGTACGCCAACATCCAAAACAGCGTCGTGAGAGTGCCACCGGATTTGAGCGTCGTGCACGATGTGTTCACGCCGTGGGCCCAGACTTTTCTGGACCAAACCGACGCAGACTATGGCTCCGGAGGAGCGATGGTTTTGCCGGATCAGAGTGGTCCGATCCGTGGCCTCGTCGCGGCCAGCGGCAAGGATGGGAAACTGTACATTCTGAATGCCGACGATTTAGGAGGCTACAATGCCCCGCAGAACGGCGCAGGCGCCACGGACAACGTGGCGGCGGAAGTGAATATCGGAGCGTGCTGGTGCGGCCCGTCGTACTTTGAAGGAGAAGACGGCCACTATATCGTGAGCAGCGGAGGTGCAAACGTGAACGTCTGGAAAGTTCGCACAGATCCATCGATCTCACTGATTCACGAAGGCACTTCAGCCAGCGTGACGGGAGGGGGCGGAGGCGGCCAGGATTCAGGCTTCTTTACGTTTATTTCTTCGCACGACCACAAAGACGCCATCATCTGGGCGGTTTCCCGGCCAGACGCTAGCGGCAACATGTGGCTTTACGCCTTTCGGGCCCTGCCACACAAAAGAAGCAATTCGCTGCCGCAGCTGTTTGCGCAGTCCGTGGGTACATGGGGCGGCGGCAATGCGAATGTCGTGCCGGTGGTTGCGAATGGAAAAGTCTTTGTAGCCACTAATCAGCAACTCACGATTTTTGGGCTGAAGTAGTCCAAGGAGGAGGGCATGCTGCTACGACTGCGGACTTGTACTTGGATTTTTCTGGTCGCGGTGACGAGCCTGAATCCCGCTGCCTTCGGCCAGAACAAAGGTACGACGGCTTCGCTGAGCAATGAAGCCGCTCGGTGGGAGCACCGTGTGAGCGGCAAGGTGATCAGCGTCAAGGATACGCAACTGCAGTTGGAAACTCGGGAGAAGCGCAGCGTGCAGATCGATGCTGGTGCAGCGATAAAAAGCAACCGTGTTAATAACTATTATCGGGGCGGCCTCATTACGGTCTATGGGGCGTACGATGCCAAGGGCGTGTTGCACGCGCAGAGCATTCAGCGCGCCAAGAATCTACCTAGCGCGTGGCCGGCGGATCGCTGAAGCGATTGTGGTGGAGGTTTAGTCCGCGGTTCATTCCATTCAATCAGACCTGAAGATCCTCAAACCAGGGTACCTTGGTGTTGACTTTACGGATTTTGCAATCACGGCCTTGATCTTCGATCAGGTCTTCGTCGAGAGCTTGCACCGGCAGCGAGGTTCAGAAGAATCTACCCGCCGTATCGTAGAACGTATCTCTGCGAAGAAGGGACGCCCTGTTCGCGCCAAAGATCTTGCTCGAAAGCTCCACATCTCACTCGCTTACGCGTACAAGCAGTTACGTCGCGCAGAGAAAGCCGGAGTCATCCAGCGAGGAAATGCACCGGAGAGGAGCAACCGGAAGTTGTTTATCGCGACCCCGCGACCGCGCTTTGTTCCTGACCCAGAGGAACTTTTCCAGCAATTGAAAGATGTGGACGAGAAAGTCCGTTTTGTCCACCCGATCACGGGAGAATGGGTCGAATATCGGTGGTAATGAGTAATTTGTTTTGCTTTTGTAGTTTTGACGGTTTTGCGAAGGGGACCCTCAATGGAGAAATTGTTGACCATAGGCGAACTGGCTGAACGCTTGGGCATATCGAAATTTTCAGCATACCACTGGCTCAGCCTGGGCCGCCTACCATGCGTTAGCGGCGTCGCCTCTTCTTTCCCACTCCCTTGAAGAACGTGTAGCAGGAGACGCCGTTCCGCCTCGGCCATTCTGTGACTGAGGGCAACTCAGGGTTTCGCATTTCGGCCCGCGAAGCTTTAGCTTCGTGACCCGGTCTATCTCAGGGACTCGTCGTCGCCGCGAGTACCCCTCACTTGATGTAGCGGGAACCATGGGGGCACAGCTGTCATGCCCTGGGGAAAAAAATCTGACAGCGCGTTCTTGGTCGTGATTTTCATTCTCCTTCTCCAAAAGATTTTGTTTTTGAAACACATTGTGCTTAAGCCGATTTCTTTTTCAATGAGTCGAACTCGATCACTTGCCCGCGTTGTTCCACGGGGGCCCGCTTTATCTGTTTGCGGAAGTTGTTGGGTATGTAAAACTCGATGACTTTTGCCACAAACCACCTCCTGCTATGTGTTCCGAGAGTCTCGACATCGCCGTGCCCCCGGCTTGCAAACGGACCGCCGCATTACATAAAAGCAGGTTCGCTTTTATGTGCTCTGCGGCCAAATTAGGCCTGTAAAAGAGAACCACTAGAGAAAGGAAACCGTTTTAATTGTGTAACCGTTCACTTCATGTAGCGGGAACCGGGTCTAGAGCGCTATTCTCGATTGCAACTCGCGTGCCAGAAAGCTATCCCGTCGCGAATGCGTTTCCCAATGACGGTAACTCGCTGAACCGGCCGAACACTTCAACGAAAAGGTACTGTAGGCGGGATTTGCAGAGTAAGGCGTGAAAGACAGTTCCGGGTAACCGAACGGTTGATCTCAGTATCTCATTGGTTACTTCTTAGACCACGGAGTTGCGCCTCCACAGAAGGGTCAAGCGTATTATCTTGGTATCTGGCGGATGAGTTGTGAGGTTTCGCCCGGGCCGATTCCCTCCAATTAGTCGCCGCTGCTGCACCTCACTTTCCGTAAGGCAGCTTGCACGAGGTGCGAGCCGATGCCAACGGAAGGAAGATCGCCCGGTTTGGCCGTGCTGGCGATCGGTTTCAACTTCCGCAAGCATCGGTCTGTCCTCCGCAGCGACCGACACATCGGCCTAAAACCCCAACGCCTTCCGACCGAGGCCAAAAATCTCCCTCCAGACAGTAGCAGCCGCATCACCGTTCCGGCGGTAATTTCACAGCGACATCGACACCAGCCCGACCTAGAGCCAGTGCGATTCAGTCCGCATTATAGGGGGGTGGTCAAGTGGCGTTAACAGGCCATTACGCTCAGAACCAGTTCAATGAGTGCAATACAGATTTTCACCAACAATGCAGCAGCAATGCACCGCTTTGGGACAACCAGGACGTGGCGGCGATTCGTTTTGCGTTCCCTCTACGCTTTCGCCTAGGTCGGGCCGCAGATGGTACCCGAGTCGGGTTTTTCGAAGCTGCATGACGGTTTCTTCTTCGTATTTACGCAATGAATGCGTAACAACCAGGATGATTCGGAATCCTAACCGAGTGTTGTCTCATGCAAAAGCCGCAAAGCGGCGAGGAGGAAAGATGAGCACATTCAACTGGTGGATGAGGGCCTGCACTCTCTTTCTACTGTGGGCAACGACGGCGATTGCCCTGCCTGCGCAAACATTCACGAAGCTGCAGAGCTTCGACGGGACAGACGGCGCCAACCCCTACGCAGGGCTGGTCCAGGCCACCGATGGGAACTTCTACGGAACAACGCACGCTGGCGGGGCCGACAACGATGGCACGGTCTTCAAAATCACCCCGAGTGGCAACCTGACGACACTACACAGCTTCGACCTTAATGACGGAGGCCAACCCTTCGGCGGCCCTCGTCCAGGGCACCAACGGGAACTTCTACGGAACAACGCACGCCGGCTCTGACTCGTTTTGCGCTTGGTGCTTGCCAGGTGCGGATTGGTGCAGGGTTGTTTTTTCTTCCTGCTTTGGCAGTTCGTCCGACTTGTCCACGAATGATACGTTCGCGCCAGGAATCAGGTGACCGTAGGTGTCAACCGTTACCTGGATGGAGCTGTGCCCCATCTGCTCTTTCACGGAAATCGCGGATGTCGCTGATTTAATTGGTGGCGGCGGTTGGACTCGAACCAACGACCTACGGATTATGAGACCGTCGCTCTAGCCACCTGAGCTACGCCGCCACAGTGTTATAACTTACATATTTTAAGCACTTTACAGCACATTCCCTTGGTCCTGATACCTTAGTGCCATTGCATGAACATCGCACATTGCATATTCTCATGCAATGGGACGACGCGGAGATGGTCACATCTACAAGGCTTTTCATGCGTGGCATGTTCGTTATTATGCCACAGAGATGGTCGATGGTGTCGCGACGCGGGTGCAGAAGTCGCACCGCCTGTGCGACGCGAAGAACCGCACAAAGACCGAAGCGAGCGACCTCGCCCACGACTTCCTGAGGGGTATCAAACAGGCCGCGCCGGTCACGACCGACGATGTCACCGTTCGTGCATTCTGGGAACACCAGTACCTCCCGTACTGCGAGAGCGGGTGGAGGGGCAAGGGCATGAGGCCGTCATCGGTTCGCGGCTTCAGGCAAATCTGGAAGCAACATCTCGGCTCGCACTTCGGCGGCGTGACGCTCAGGGCCTACACCAGCGTAATGGCGCGTCAGTTCCTCGCGTCCATCAAGACCAAACAGGTGAAGAACACCCTTCGCCACATTCGGGGACTGTCCTCCGCCATGTTCAGCGAGGCCGTCGAGCGCGGCTTGTGCCCCTCGAATCCGTGGGCCGGTGTGAAGATTCCTAAGGACTGCAAGGAGAGTAAGCCGAAGGGGTGGTACACACAGGAGCAGGTCGAAAACATGGTTTCCGCGTTGGTCGAGCATCCCGACATGCAAGCCGTGATTGCTATTACGTGCTGGTTAGGCTTGCGTCCCGGCGAATGCAACGCGCTGCGATGGGAAGACATCGCGGACGGCATCGTCCACGTGAGCCGCAACGTCGTGCGCGGCATCGTCGGCAAGCCGAAGATTGATGAGTCGATCCGCGACATCCCCATCGTGAAAAAGGTGAAGGCTCCGCTCGCCGTGTGGTGGGACAAAAGCGGACGACCCACAGAGGGTTGGGTGTTCCCGAGCAGCGGGGTGCTGACGGATGACCGTTGTGCTGAGGAGATGAAGCATCTCGCCGGTGGACCGTCGCCGCTTGACCTGCACAACGCGCTCAACCGCATCGTGATTCCCGCGCTTCGCAAGAAAGGGTTGCCGTGGGGTGGACTTTACAACGGGCGACGCGGAGCCATCACGATGGTCATCGAAAACACGAACGGCAACTACGCGGTCGCTCAGGCTCTCGCCGGTCACAAGTCGATGACCACGACGCTCGCCGAGTACAAACAGACCATCACCAAGAAGGGCTTCGCGGACGGCATGAAGCAGTACGAGCGGAAGATGCTGAAGAGTTGAGGCCGGGTTAGGGCATCTCGGTAGCTTCACCCCAGCGGCCTCCGTAGTCCCGGTCCACGGTTTCTTGCGATTCGATGCGGAAATGCACACGTGGGACTGCATCTTGCGGATAACCAGCCCTCATCAGGGCATCACAAAATTGCTCGTAAGTCTCTGGGGCCTGACGGAGAAGATCACGCTCGTTGTCAGTGGAAGTCGTAATCCAAAAACCTACATTTTCTGGATTGATCGCCGTAGCACCGTGAACGCTGAACGTCCCCGCGTTCGGAACACGCTGTCGAGCCACGTTCCTTATCGCGCGTTTCGCTCGGCGAATTGTCAGCCACAACCTGAAGTTCAGCAACCGAAAAATCACTCACTTTCTCTCCGAGTGCTCTCAGCATAAGCCCTCTGTCAACTTGTGGGCAGAGCGCCGGTTCAGTCTACCGTGAGCGTGTTTTCTACACAGTGTTCATGCGGGTCCGCGAAGCCTCATTGCATGACCATCGCACGACGGCGCGAAAATCACATCAAGAATGTTTACTCTTAAGTTAATATGTGGGGAATTTCACGCTGTGTGTGTGGCCTCGCGGCGCCGATGGATTGAGCGGCGGGGTGGGCCACGGATGTGCTATCGAAAATGCGGACACAGAGCGACTCTGTTCGGGTTGTGTGAATATCACTTGGCGGAGCTTCAGGAAACCTCCCGCGAGGTCAACGGACGGAATCTCGAACCGAGCGAAAGCCGATACGATGACAGAGCAAAGGTCCCGAAAAGTTGATACCCCAGTATCCCCCAAATCGTCTCAGAAGCGGTTTTTCGAGGCGAATCTACTGTGTACTCTCCGCCCGTTCGTTCCGTCTCCATACGGAGAGTCCGGGTGATCCCATCGCGAGTAAGCCCAGCGTGGCGGGTTCGGGATCCGGAGCGGTGAGAGCTGCATCCGGTCCTTCGATGCTGATCTCATCTGGTCCCTTCGTGGCCCCTGCGATGATTGACTTGTCGGGGATGGTTTCGAAAGCGTAACCGGTCAACAGGGCGGTAAAGCCTCGGTCGAACGACACGTTCAAGCGGGCCCAGCCGAAATGAATTCTGCCGTTGATCTGAAATTTAAAGCCGAGGTAGCGATTTTTGACTCCCTTTCCACCGTTTGCCCATGGACCTTCGAAACGACCGTGCGTACCGGGACTAGAAAACCACTCCGCCATGTTGCCCGGTAACCGCGAGAAGTGACCATGGCCCCCGATGCGAACTCCGGCGCGAAGGGCAGAGGCAAGATCATGCTCACCCCACATCTCGTTTCCAGTCCTCCCAGGGCGAACCGAAACACCCGCGGCGCACGTGTTAGCGTGGCACTGAAGGGAATAGTTAAAGAGCACGAAATCGTTTATCCCATCATGGTTCAGATCCAGAAAAAAATCGGTATTGAGGGGGATTTTCAGATGCTCGGGGGTGTAAACAATCTTTGCTTCAGACGGCGACGCTAGGGCAAGCACTCCCACGCTCGCCGCGCTTGCGGCAAGTGCATACATGCTGAGCTGCTGGTGGAATGACTCGGAAAGCTTGGAGGGCGCTCTGGAAGTCCGCTTCATCGTTCCTCCCAAAATGACGGCAACAAGTATCGTCCCGTCTTGGGCCTGAGTCAATGAGGACCTTCTACCTAGTCACCGGGTTTGCGTTAGCGAAAGCGTTGGTCAATCGGTCATATACCCAATGAAAAAGCCGTGACCCGAAGATCACGGCTCTTCCAACACCCATGCGAGTCACAGTGATTAGTTTAGGGGGAGAGCCACCTACGACGAAACACGCGATCAACGGTCGCGATCAGTTGATTGATAGTCTCGCCGGTGTACGTCGCGATGTTCGCCTTCAACATGTGGTCATCCTCTTCTTCATCACGCGGCGAAGATTCCGACAACCACCAACCGAAAAGAGCGACGAGTACAATCGCAGCCGCCCACGAGAGGAGAAGTTTCAAGTCGCTCAAAGCGGCCCGAGCTTCATTGGGATCGATCGGCACAGTGTCAGTCTCCCTCTGTGAACTCGTCCGAGCGAGTTACCAAAGGACATGTACCTTGGTGTCACCCACGATAGCGGCATAGGCCGCGTCGCTCGGGAAACAGCTCGCGGACGCGCTCAAGCGGGTGAGCACAGAGAGCGTCGAACAGCCATGTTTTGCCGTTGTGAAGCCTTTGAAAGGGGGAAACTCCGATATCCCCCAAACTCTCATATCGCATCCCAGCGCGGCGGTCGTGAAGGTGAAACCTAATAGACACCCGTGGCGAGAACTCGCGTGCTCCCGCCTTTGTCACGACTAAACAGCGTCCACTCGTGGTCCGTTATTTTCAGGACATTGGCATCGGGCATCCTACCAGTCGCCTCGGTCGGTGCGATCACCATCATCCAAGTCCGCTGATAACGCCCGACCCTGGATTTGAGGGGTACGTCGTCGGCCAGAATGAATGGCCCTCCCTCCTCTGTGACCTCTTCGGAAAGAAGGTTGCTTTGCAAAATGTGACACCGCTCCACTGTGATCAGCCGTCCAAATGCACTCGATCTTGCTGCGATCTGTTTTTGGAGAGAATCACTGACGAGCCATCGAGCTTGCTGCTCCAACCTCACTTTTGCAAGACCCGAAAATTGCGGACACTGTTCCTGAACGGAGGCCGCTAACGGAAGAGCGGACAGTGAGAAAAAGAACCAAACAAGCACAGACGGAGTCTTCAAGCTCACTCCAGAATTCCTCTAAACTTCAAACCGCTCGCAGAGGCGCGGAGGCCGAAAGAGAGGGAAGAGCGGATTATACCCCGCATTGCACATTCTTTGGGCATGAATCCCATCGCATATTGCATCGCAGATTGGTTTCGGAACGTACCGGAATGCACCGTAAGTGGTGCTCTTGGTGGGAGTCTAACGTATTGAAAACATTCGTAAAGTATTGATTAAAAAAGGTTATGAGACCGTCGCTCTAGCCACCTGAGCTACGCCACCACGTTTTGTTACAACAACTTGATTATGAACTGGCTTCGGTTGCTCGCTTCCTGTCGCATTCCGACGCAAGGTAAGCCATGCCCAAGCACCAGGCTCGTTACGTCGACACGAAGAACGGCGCCTTCCATATTCGATATAATGGGGTAGTCGGTTAGCTCCTCTTTTGACCTAGAATAGTGCGGTGTTGGTGGCTGGGCAGGATTACGCAAGGACCTATCGTGAGTTCGTAAGGATGTTCCCCGACGATGCAGCGTGTGCCACCTATCTGGAACGGCTACGCTGGCCGGAAGGATTCGTCTGTCCAGCTTGCCGGGTAGCGGCAGCGCCGTGGCGCCAAACGCGGGGTCGCCTGGTCTGTAGCGCCTGTCGACACCAAGCGTCGGTGAGCGTAGGGACGATCTTCGATAAGACGCGAACACCGTTGACGACGTGGTTCGAAGCTGCCTGGCATGTGACGACGGCCAAGAACGGTCTTTCGGCCAAGACACTCGAACGAACGTTGGGTACGAGCTATCGGACGGCGTGGGCAATGTTGCAGCGCTTTCGAGTCGCTATGGTACGCACCGAGCGAGACCGGTTGTCTGGCGAAATAGAGGTTGATGAAACTCTCATTGGAGGCGTCGAACGCGGCGGAAAACGTGGCCGTGGCACGAACAAGTCGCTCGTTGTCATCGCCGTCGAAATCAAGCAACCCAAGGGGTTCGGCCGAGTGGGCATGCGTCATGTTCCCGATGCTTCGGGTGCTAGCCTCACGCCTTTTGTTTGCGACACTGTGAGCCCAGGAGCGACCATTCTGACAGACGGCTGGGGCGGGTACAATGACCTCCCCAAGCACGGATACACGCGCAAGAGGACCATTGTCTCGTCATCGGATGACCCGGCCCACGTTTCGATGCCCGGCGTGCATCAGATCGCCAGCCTGCTCAAGCGATGGATCCTCGGCACCCACCAGGGATCCATCGTTCCCGAACACTTGCAGTCCTACCTGGAGGAGTTCACCTTCCGCTTTAATAGGCGAACCTCAATCACGCGTGGGCTCGTTTTCCGGAGACTCCTCGAACAGGCGGTAGTCACGGGGCCGATCACCGAAGCGAACGTCACCCATGGCTACAACTGGATGAGATCTCAGGTTAATGGGAGGAGGAGCTAACCGACTACCCCATTTTCGATATTATGTCACAAAAATTGTAGGTCGCGAGCTGAGGCGAAGAACTCGCAATGGGTGGCCCCCCCCTTAACTGGGATCAACATGGAAGCAGATACCTGCGTCATTCACTCGCCGCCGCGACCCGCCCAACCGGTTTTGGGGCTTGACCTCGCATTTCTATTTGGATAACATATAGGAGAATACATTAGCTGTTCGATAACAGCAGTGAGCGACCCGCTCTTTGACAATTTGAAGTATTCTGACCTAGGTGCGTCCCGCCTGGCAAAAACGCTAAACTTCCGCCCAAAAAAGGCACCCGTTAAATCCTAGAAGTGATATTTTAGTGGGTATCCCCGTCTCGCTTCCTGTTTTCAATAACTTACAAAGCACGAAGACTTTGGACATCCTCCCCTCGTAAGTCCTTTAAAAGGGATATCTTACCAAAGTATCTCTGAAACAGCAGTTGATTGCGCCAGCGGCGAAGTCACTCGTGCCCAAAACTTGGCAAGACCGGGTTGTTGATTCGACAGGAGTTGTTGGCCAAGTTCTTGGAGAGAGCCTTTGTTTTCATAGATCTGGCCAGAAAACGCGTTTTTTCGGTATACAGCCTGTACTGTGTAGTAAACATCACGATGTAGCGGACGGGGCTAAGGCGCGAGTAACCGTCATTGGATCAGCAAGCCGGGGCCGGGAGGTGGACCGCCGCCGAGCCTTAACCCGCAGACCTGGACAAGTACTCGACCAAAATCTAGAGAGAGATGCAATCGCCGCGCGCGAGGACTTGGCTTGCAACTCGTCCGGAGAAAAATTGACACTGGTTGCATGAAAACGATTGCGGTCATCCCAGCGCGCCTTGCCTCTACGCGGTTGCCCCGCAAAATGCTCCTCCAGATAGCCGGGCAAACGCTGCTTGGCCGCGTTTACGAAGGTGTTCGATCCTCTCCATTGTTGAACGATGTCATCGTCGCGACGGATTCGGACGAAATCATGCAGATCTGCCGTCAACATGGATGGAACGCGCGGATGACTTCGCCTTCCCATCGCAGTGGGACGGAGCGCGTGCGCGAGATTTCAGACTCGGTTGCGGCGGACGTGTACCTCAACATTCAGGGAGACGAGCCGCTGACCCGGGTCGAACACATTGCGGTGCTGCTCCTTTTAATGAAGGACACGAATATCCAGGTGGGGACGTTAAAGACTCCGGCTTCATCGGAAGACATCAATAATCCCAATGCGGTGAAGATTGTGACCGACGCTGCCGGCAGGGCCCTCTATTTTTCACGCGCTACCATCCCTTACGACCGCGACGGTGGAAACCCAGGCTATTTCAAGCATCTCGGCTTTTACGCCTATCGCAAGGCGGCGCTCGATCGTTTCTGCGCGTTGCCTGAGTCGTCGCTCGAACGCAGCGAACGGCTCGAGCAGCTGCGCTTCCTGGAAAACGGGATTTCGATCCACGTCGCGGAAACACCCTACGATACGGTTGGAGTAGACACCGAGGAGGATTTGCGCCGGGTGGAGGAGATTCTTGCGGGACACGAGACGTAGCAAGCTACGTCTCTACAACATTCTATTTTCGCGCGACCGAGGTCTGCTGCTTCGCCCATGCTTCCGCGGCGGCCACACGCCGGGAAATTGCGGGATGCGATTGGAAGAACCACTCGACCCATCGCGCAGGAGATCGCTCGGCCAGATTCTGATCCGCGAGCTTGTTCATCGACGAAATAAATGGCTCCACGCTGGCGATAGACTGGAATGCGTAGCGGTCCGCCTGCCGTTCGTTATAGCGGGAATAGGCATTCAAAGCCGGCAGCAAGAGGAATGACAGAATAGTCGAAACCAGCACCAGCAACGGCAGGTTGGCGAAATCAGAGACCGTTTCAAACATGTGGGTTCGTTCCACGGCATAGTGCAGCACCCAATTTGCAGCCCAGAATCCAACCAGAGTAATACCGGCCTGCACCGCGATGCTTTTCAGAATATGCCGGTGCACGTGATGTCCCAACTCGTGTGCCAGCACGGCCTCAATTTCGTCGGCGGAGAATTGATCGAGAAGCGTGTCGGCGAGAATGATCCGGCGCGTGTTGCCGAGTCCGGTTAACGCCGCGTTGGCCTTCTTGCTCTTCTCCGAGAGGTTCCATTTGTAGACGCCACGCACCCGTGTTCCGGCACGCTCACTCAGTCCCACAAGGCGGGACTTGAGGTCGGCATTGTCGAGCGGCTCGAATTTATAAAAGATCGGGAACAGAACCACGGGCGCGAGTTGCGCCATGAGCACGAATAATCCCAGAAAAGCAGCCCACGCGATCAGCCACCAATACTGCGGGAACTCGCGAATAATGAAGTAGAGTAATTCGACCACAATCGACGCCAGCGCCACGCCGACCAGAAATCCCTTGGTTTCGTCCCACACCCACGCGCGCAGCCTTTGATTGGAGAGATTGTAGCGACGCTCCACTCGATATCCGTAGTAGTCCAGCCCCAGCCCGAGCAGCTTGCCGATGAGCATGAGCATCAGGACGTAGAGAAAGACCGCAAGCGTGTAGTGTTCGTAAGCTCCGTGCATCGCCAGGTCGCGCAGGGTACCGTTCCATCCCGTTGCCAGCAGCACGATGAGGAACATCAAGCCGAGGACAAAATCAGCGACACCGAGCCATCTCCGAATGCGGTTATAGCGCAGCGTTTCAGGAGAATCTGCTGGATTCGGAATTGTGGCGACTGCTGTGCTCATCTGTAGTTGGCTATGCTACGTTGATTATCGTATTCATCGGCATCAAATGCGAGACCCAAGAGTTCAGTGAACGGTGGGCAGCGCTACTTCTTAATCCTACCCACCACTGACAAATGTCTCAGCGCTGGATAAGATTTCGTTCACCAATTCTGGCGATGCCGCTTCCGAATAAACGCGCAATAGCGGCTCGGTCCCGGATGCCCGGAACAGTACCCACGCCTCGGCGCCGTTGCCGTTGGTGGGCGCGTCAAGAAAGAACTTTATACCGTCGAGACCCTCTTTCTTTAAGACGTAGTAGCGGCCCAAACGTTTGGTTCCGTCGGATCGCGCACGCAGAATAGCCTGTTGCTTGACCTCCTCGGGAATGTGCAGATCACGCCGCCCGTAGTAGTGAAGACCATACTCGCGCTGCAAGTCAGCCACCAATTGGCCCAACGGCTTACCTTCGTCGGCCATGACATTGGCCAGCAGCAACGAATTGAGCAGGCCATCGCGCTCCGGCAGGAATCGCGAGTAGCCGATACCGCCGGACTCCTCGCCGCCGATGACAATTTCGCGCTCCATCATCAGATCGGCAGCGTATTTGAATCCAATCGGGCACTCGTTCAATTTACGGCCATGCTTGGCCGCAATGCGATCGACCATGCGTGTGGTGTTGAAAGCGCGCACCACTTCTCCGGGCCACTTCTTTCGGACCAGCAGCCAGTGCAAGAGAACGGAAAAAATCTTGTGAGCATCCACAAAGCTGCCGTCTTCTGCCACGGCGCCAATGCGATCTGCATCGCCGTCGGTGGCCAATCCGGCATCGGCGTGCTCTTTGAGCACGGTTTGTTGGAGCATAGCCACATGGGGGATGATCGGTTCAGGATTGATATCCGGAAACAAAGGATTCAACTCCTGCCGGATGGCAAGGTGACGAATACCACGTTCGCTGAAAACCCCGGTCAGCACCCCGCGCCCAGAGCCGTACATCGAATCCACAACAAACTTGAAATTTGCCTGGGCAATCGCATCAAGATCGGCGAAGCGGCAGATGGCTTCAACGTACGCTTGCTTCAGGTCGACTTCTTCCATCACGGCCTTTTGACCGTTGGGCATCGCGCCGGCATTCAACTCATCCTCGATTGCCTTCATGATCGCGGGTGTGCCCGAGCCGCCAAACTTGCCTTTAAACTTCACTCCATTCCAGTCCCAGGGGTTATGACTCGAGGTGATTACGACGCCGCCGGCAGCGCCAAGCTGTTTTACCGCGAAAGAAATAGCCGGCGTTGGCGTGTAATCGTTGGCCAGCTTGACGGGCACCCCGGCGCCGGTCAGAACTTCCGCTGCGATCCGGGCCACACGCTGCGAAAGAAAGCGCGTGTCGTAGCCCACAATTAACCCGCGGCGCGCGTCTTCATGCCTGAGAACGTACGCAGCAATCGCGCCCGCCACGCGGCGAACGTTGTCAAAGGTGAAATCGTCAGCGATGATGCCTCGCCAGCCGTCGGTGCCGAACTTGATGGAGGTCATTAGTGAATGATCGTTAGTCGTTGGTCGTTAGTCGTTATGTTGTTGTTTGCCATTTGTTGGCCCTTAGTCGTTGGAGTTGCGTCTCTGTCCTGCCAACGACCAACGAAGAACAACCAACGGACGCTCTCTCCCCCCTTACACCAGCCTATGCAGTTTTTTCTCATCCAGATGTTTCACAATTTTGCCCACATCCTGCGCTTGCTCGCGCGTCGTGATCAGCAGCGCGTCGTCCGTCTCTACCACAACTAGATTATTCACGCCGACGGCCGCGACAAATTTGCCCGGAGCGTGAATGTAATTACCCGTTGCATTCAGGGTGAAGACGCCTTCGCCGGAGATCAGGTTGCCGTCTGACGGTTGGCTCTTCGCTGCATGATGCTCGTGCAGTGCGGTCCATGAGCCCAGATCATTCCACCCAAAATCTGCCGGCAGGCAGAAGATTTTGGAATCCTGCTCTCCTTTCGATGATTGCGGCTCAAGCAAGGCGTAATCGACGCTGATGTTTTCGCACTGCGGATACAGGCGGCGAAACGCTCCGGTAAACTTCCGGGTCCCGAACGTATTCGCGATCTGTTCGAGTATCGGCGTGGTCCTCGGCAGATGCTCGCGTAACGCGTTGACCAATGTCCGCGCGCTCCAAAGAAACATGCCACTATTCCAGAAATAGTTTCCCGCAGCCACGAATCTAGCTGCGCGCTCGGCATTGGGTTTCTCGGTAAATCGGCGCACGCGCAACGCCTCTCGGTCCGTCGGCGTGCCGGTCTCGATGTAACCATATCCGGTCTCGGCGCGGGTTGGACGAATCCCCAAAACTACAATATGGTCGCCGGCCTCCGCAATCTCGATGCCTCTCTCCAAAACGTGGAGAAAAGGCTTTTCGTCTCCAACGACGTTATCCGAGGGAAACATGCCGATCACCGCGTTCGGATCGCGTTTCAGCAAAATAAAAGCAGCCAGGCCGATGGCTGGCGCGGTATTTCGTCCGACCGATTCGGCAACGATCTGGTGTTTGATAAGCCGCGGAATCTGGCGCGCGATCTCGCGCTGCGAATCTCGGTTCGTGATGACCCAAAAATGCTTGGCCGGAGCGAGCGGCAGCAGACGAGCGACGGTTTGCTGAATCATGGTCTGCTTGCCGTCAAGCGCCAGCAACTGTTTGGCTCGGCGCTTGCGGCTCAACGGCCAGAACCGGGTTCCACGCCCGCCGGCGAGGATGACCGGATAGAAATTGGAGTTCGTTTTGACTACGGATTTCACGCGGCTTTCTCTATTATCCGTCATATCCGGGTTGCGGGTTCCGGCACCCCTCTGCCCGGCAGAGCCGCCTTCAGGAGTTCCAGCGTCCACTGCGGCCGGACATGAAACTCACCGATAGAGGCAGGAACTACGACCGCATCTCCTTTTGCCAGTGTCACCGGTTCAGTACCGCGCGCCTCGACCATGCCGCAGCCGTCGACTGCGACCAGGATTTGGACCGAACTCTTGTCGGCCCCGTCTCGCGTTTTGAAGTCCTGAGGCTCTTTCAATTCGAACATTTCCACTACAAAGAAGGGTGCAGATACCAGCGGCGACCGGCGATTTTTTGTGCCATTTACACCGGTCGGCGCGGGGCGAATTACCTTCCCGGAAGTCACTTTCTCTTTCACGGCCGCCAGGCCTTCCTTGAGGTGCAGCTCGCGCGGGCGACCGTAGTCATACAAACGATAAGTTGTGTCCGACTGTTGCTGGGTCTCCACGATGATCGAACCCGGGCCAAGCGTGTGTACAGTCCCGCCTGCAACATAAATCATTTCGCCAGGAAAGACATTGATCCAATTCAGCAATTCCTCCGCGCGCTGCTGGTGAATCGCCTGCTCGAATTGCGCGCGCGTGACCCCCGGCCTCAGGCCCAAAGCAATTTGCGCTCCGGGCTTGGCGTGCGCGATGTACCAGCACTCGGTCTTGCCGCAGGGTTGGCCGGCCCGGCGTGCGGCTTCATCATCGGGATGGACTTGCACCGAAAGCTTTTCGTGGGGAAAAAGAAACTTAGTGAGCAAAGGAAAGCGAGTGGCATCGGTCGCGGCCTCCCCGACCAGTTCTCGGCCGTACTGAGTGCTTAACTCGGCAAGCGATTTTCCTCGCAAGGGCCCATTGGCTACCTTGCCTTCGTCGCCCGTCAACCATGCCTCTCCGATCTTCTCCTCGAACCGATGATTCGGATAGATGGGAGATAAGTCAGTCGTGCCCCATGGACGCGGGTCGAAGACAGGCGACATTAACAGTGGATAAAGTTCATTCATGCGGGGGAATAACGACTCGTAGCGCCGGCATCCTGCCGGCGGTCCCGAGGGCATGTTGCCCTTAAGTGCATGCGAGAACGTCCCACGACAGCCGCCGGGACGGCGGCGCTACGCGGAACGAAGGTCCTCACAGTACCGCGAGAAACTTCCGCAAGCGCTCCAGTCCGCGATCGAGTTCCGCCACCGACGTTGCGTAGGACACGCGAATATGGTCACGGGTTCCGAAACCCTCGCCCGGAACCGTCGCCACGTGAGCTTCACTTAATAACTTTCCCGCAAGATCCGAAGCCGACTTCACGCCACTGCGACCAAAGAACGCGGACACATTCGGATACGTATAGAAGGCGCCCTCGGGCAATGTGCACTTCACTCCGGGAATCGCACGCAGTCCGTTGACCACGTGATCGCGCAGGTTGATGTACTCCGCCCGCATGTCGGTCACGCATTGCTGCGGACCCTTCAGCGCCGCCACGGCCGCCTTCTGCACAATCGATGTCGGGTTCGACGTGGATTGGCTTTGCAGCTTCTGCATCGCCCCGACAATCACGCCCGGCCCCAGCGCATAACCTAACCGCCAACCCGTCATCGCGTAAGTCTTGGAGAGCGATCCGATGATCACCATGCGTTCACGGTACTCGCGCAGCGCTCCGATCGAGAAACGCTTTATGGTGTAATTCAGGTACACGTAACACTCGTCGGAAAGTACCCAGATCCCACGCTCGTGCGCCAGACGCACCACTTCCGTCAGATCTTCCGGCGACATCACCGCGCCCGAAGGGTTCGATGGCGAATTCAAGATGATGAGCTTCGTCCGCGGAGTGATCAGTCGCTGAATCATTTCCGCAGTAACTCGAAAGCCCTGGGCTTCATCGGTCTCCAACAGAACGCAATTCCCCCCGGCATAGCGCACGATGTCTTTGAAGGAAACCCAGTACGGAACCGGGAGAATGACTTCATCTCCATGGTCGACCAGAACCTGCGCAGCGTTAAACAGGGCTTGCTTGCCGCCGGTCGAAGCGATCACCTCTTCCCGGCGGTAGTCAGAATCGAAATCCACGGCATGGCGATGCGCAATTGCGTCGCGCAGTTCGGTCGTCCCACTCACCGCTGTGTACTTCGTGAAGTTGCCCTGAATCGCGGCGACGCCGGCATCCTTGATGTGTTGGGGGGTGGCAAAGTGCGGCTCGCCCGCTCCGAAATCCACCACGTCAATCCCTTGCTGGCGCAACTTGTCGGCTTCTGCCACCACCGCCATTGTGGCGGAGGGCTCGATGCGGTTGATTCGTTCGGTGAGTTTTAACGTAAGAGTCGCTTCCGTAACTGGAGTCATCCTCGTTTCCTCTGCTTCATTTTTCTAGCATCCGCCAGTTTGATGGCCGGATCCAGCTTCTCTTTCAGCCGTTGTATAACCAACTCCGGAACCAGGTCCTTAACCGAGCCACCCAATTGGGCGATCTCCCGGACCAGCCGGGAACTCAGGTAAGAATACTGTTCGGCCGGCATCATGAATACGGTTTCCAGGTCAGGCTGCAATTTGCGGTTCATCAAAGCCATCTGCAACTCATACTCATAATCGCTGATGGCGCGAATCCCGCGAAGCACGGCACTGGCCTTCACTTTGGCCGCGTACTCGACCATGAGTCCGTCGAAGGTCTCCACCCGTACATTCTTGAAGTCGGCAGTCATTGCTTCCAGCATGAGCAGCCGCTCGGACAAGTTGAACAGCGGCGCCTTATCCGCATTGCGCAGGATCGCCACCACCAACTCATCAAAGATCTTGCTGCCCCGCTCGATCAAATCCAAGTGCCCGTTAGTCGGCGGATCGAAGGAGCCGGGATACATTGCAATGACTTTTTTCAATAAGCCTCTTTCACGGATTGAGCTTCGGTAAAGGAGGATTCTATGCGTCCGGCGAAGGCGATGGCAATGCCTGTTCGCTGATCTCCGAATGTTTGGCGTTGGGGAGTCTGCTGAGGCTTGTCCGTTGGTACAGGTAACCGCCTTAGCAGTTACCCCGTCTTCTGATATAGCACAATGGTGGTAGTTCGTAACTTGTCACGGGGGCGTCTGAAAACTAGCCTGATAGTTGATGTCACCAGCCTCTCTATTGTTCTCCTCTGACGAGGAATCGTCGCGCCGGTTGGTTCAGGCTCTAAGAGAACTCGAGCTCGAGATTGAGCCCTGCCCTGATATCTTTACCGCCGTCGAATGGCTTACCAGTCGAAGCTTTGATGTCATTGTGGCCGACTGGGACAGCGGCCCGGAAGCAGTATTTCTGTTGAAGAATGCTCGTGAACTGAAGTTGAATAAGGCAGCTTTTACCCTGGCTCTCACTAATGGGACATCGAACCTTGCGGCTGAAGAAGATGGCCCCGATCTTGTTTTGACCAAACCCCTGGAGCCCGATCAGATCAAGTATGCGGTGCTGAGCAACGATCGTTTTCTGGGTTGCATGAAGGCGTGGATCGCGAGGGGCGATTTTGCCCAAGCCCAGGGAACAACTCACTCGGTCGTAAGAGTACAAAATGTTGAGCGGCGGCCGTTTTTGGAGCAGCCCTCCCCCGAGCTTCTGGCCGCCCGCCCGCCTGAGCCCTCCCCAGATCCCGGCTCCTCCCCCGGCGAAACTTCCGCGCCACTCCATCTCACATTTGCCACTTTTGACCGGCGATTGTTCCGGTCTCTCAACCAACGGAATCGCGCCGAGCCTGAATCCGGCAAGGTTAAAAGATATAGCCGCGTTAGACTCCTCTGGGGAGCTTTGCTGACCGTAGCGTTCCTTTGGTTTGGATATGCCTTAGGCCAGCCTTTGCGGGTGCAGAGTGTGTTTGCTAGCGTGGCCACCGCTTATAAGCAAGCTCTGGAGATGAAGTCGGAAAAGCTACAGTCATCTGAAGACGCCACGAACCCGGATTCCGCTTTGGCCCAAGCCGCGGCTTCGCGCCGGGCTGGTTCTGACAGATATGAGTCATCGAGAGTGCGCACCGTCCCGCTTCAACCGATGCTCCCGTCAGACGAGGATCCGACATCGACCGAAGAAGTCCTTGATGCCAATGCTCGCCTGAATCAAGATCGTTTCCAAACAGCCCCGCCGCCGATGCTGATCCCGGACAGCTTGAGATTACCCCCCCCGGGGGCGGCTACGGTTCGAACCGTGAGCGTGAGGCGGTCGCCATCTTTACTCAGCCAGATGGAACCGGTAAGCCTGCCCGAAGATCTGTCTCGGGGATTGCTGTTGCAGAAAGTCCCGCCCAGCTATCCAGAGCAAGCTTTGAAAGCCGGTCTGCAAGGCGCCGTAGTTCTACAAGCCTGGATTGACAAAGACGGTAGCATCCGCGACCTGAAACTCGTGGATGGCTCCCTGCTTCTTGGCCAGGCTGCCGTCAAGGCGGTAAAGCAGTGGCGGTACAAACCTTACGTGCGGAACGGCGTAGCCGTCGAAGCCCAGACCTATGTAACGGTGAATTTCAGATTGCCTTAGAGGTTTTCCGTGGCTCTCCGCTACCGGAATCTGAGGCACCGGCCCAGTGCCTTGAAAATCATTCAGTTCACAACTTTTTACTTGTTTTTACTGTGGATTGACACATCCCTCAGCCTATTCAACTATGTTTGTTTCCGGGCTGATCTGTTTTCGGATGCAGTATCACCTGGATCAGGAGACCAATGATGAAGATGAAGCGGCGATGGAACCAGCGAACCCGGTTGATGCTGACCCTGGAGCTCGCCGTAGTGTTGCCCGCCGCTGCCCTGGTCATCCTGAGTGCGTGGCACCTAAATGGAATCCAGCGCGATCGGGGCGTGGAAGCAGCTTTCCAGCGCGATTTCAACCAGATCCTCGCGATTTCCGAGAAGCAGATCAACGAGAAAGCTGAAGGCATGGCCGACGAGGTGCGCGGCCAATTTGCCGGCCCCGGCAACACCTGCGTGGAAACTTTGGACAGGATTCTTGCGACCCATCCTTACATCGCTCATGTCTTCGTTTACGAACCGAACGGCGGTTTGACCTTCCGCTCGCAGTCATCTCGGCTCAAGGATCCTGCGTTCCGCACCGAAGCCGACGACCTGTCCTCCATGACTGGGGGATGGCTAAAGATGGAATACAAGGACGAGGTGAAGGGTTTCGAGGAGAAAGCAAAGGCGGGCAGGCGTTACTACTTCTTTGATAACTGGCCGATGAGAGGCGAAAAGCACTTGTACCAATCGGCAGCGTTGTTTTTACTGTCCGACGGCCCGAGCGGAAACAAGGCAATAGGCGGGATGGTGTTCGATGCCGAATACCTGCGCGATCAGTTCTTTCCCGAAATGCTGGGCTCACTTTTGAGCCACCAGGAAGAACGAGGCGAAAAGAACCACGTGGTAATGATGGTCCACCCTAAGCATGAAGCTACGCCTTTGGTCGCTTCGGCGGGTTGGGATGGTGGCGAACCCGAGGTGGAGCGCAACCTGGAGGGAGCGTTTCCCAACCTGACGCTCGCGATTAAGCTGCCCGGAACCACGCTGGCTGCTATGGGCCAGCATTTTATCCACCACAGCTTTGTCATCCTTGGCGCCATCTCTCTCTTGCTTGCTGGCGGGATCGTCATGACGCATCGCAATATCTCGCGTGAGATGGCGCTGGCGCGGCTGAAGTCTGATTTCGTGTCCAACGTTTCCCACGAGTTGCGGACGCCGCTCTCGCTGATCCGGCTTTACGCGGAGACTCTGGAGATGGGACGACTGAAATCGGCCGATAAATATCAGGAGTATTACAGCATTATTCGCAAAGAGAGCGAGCGGCTCACGGCGCTGATCAATAACATTTTGGATTTTTCGCGGATCGAAGCCGGAAGGAAAGAATACGACTTCCGCCAGACCGATATGCGCGAATTGGTGCGCAACACCCTCGAATCGTATCGCTACCAGATCGAGCAAAGCGGATTTGCTTTCGAGGAAAAGATTGCCGAAGACGTGCCGCCGCTTAGCGTCGACCGCGAGGCTATGGCGCGGTCGCTGCTAAACCTGGTGAACAACGCGCTCAAGTATTCGCAGGACCAGAAGTACATCGGCGTGAACCTGTTCCGCGACAACGGCTCGGTCAAGCTCGAGGTGGTCGACCATGGCATTGGCATCCCTCCAGCCGAGCAACAGAAGATTTTCGACAAGTTTTATCGAGTGGGCGATCCGCTGGTTCATAACACGAAGGGCAGCGGTTTGGGACTGTCATTAGTTCGTCACATTGTTCAGGCGCATGGGGGAGAGGTTTCGGTGGACAGCGTGCCCGGTCGTGGAAGCAAATTCACCATCAACCTGCCTGTGGCGCTGCGGACGAACGCAACCAAGGTAGCATTGGCGTAGGCGCCGGAGACCAACGGAATGGCGAAGATCCTGATTGTAGAAGACGAGCCAAACATGGTCGCCGGCCTGCGCGACAACTTCGAATTCGAGGGGCATCAGGTCATCACCGCGGGCGATGGCGTAGCTGGCCTGGAGCGCGCAATCGCCGAATCACCCGACCTCGTCATCCTGGACGTCATGATGCCGCGGATGAGCGGTTTGGACGTTTGCAAGCAGCTTAAGTCGAAACGGCCGTCGATTCCGATCATCATGCTGACCGCCCGCGGACAGGAAGTGGACAAGGTAGTCGGACTCGAGTTGGGTGCCGACGACTACGTCACCAAACCATTTTCCATTCGTGAACTGTTGGCGCGGGTGAAGGCGGTACTGCGTCGCGCCAAGATCGCTCCCAAGGCGGAGGAGAAATATTCCTTCGGCGAGGTCGAGGTGAATTTGCGCAGTTGCCAGGTGTCGCGCAAGGGGCATGCGCTGGATTTTTCGTCGAAGGAGTTTGAACTTTTGAAGTACTTCCTCATTCATCCGGGCGAGACCCTGAGCCGGGACCGGTTGCTCGAGGACGTTTGGGGATACGATCGCTTTCCTACGACGCGCACCGTGGACGCTCACATTGTTCGTCTCCGGCAGAAGGTCGAACCCAAGCCGGAGGAACCTCGATTCATTCTGACCGTACACGGGACGGGTTATAAGTTTGTCGGCTAGAGCATTTTGGGCGGAGAAGAAAACGTGGAAAAGGTCCTACAGCTTCGAGTCCAGCATCGGGAGAAGGTTGGAGCAGCTCGGGTAGATGACACGCAGCTCATCCGCGGAGCACAGCTCGGCGATGACGCCGCTTTTGAAGAACTGGTTCGCCAGTACGACCGGGCCGTACTCCGCCTGGCGGTTCATCTCACCGGGTCCCAGGAAGACGGCCAGGACATCTACCAGGAAGCCTTTCTGCGCGCTTACATCAACATCGGCAGCTTCCGGTTTGAGTGCTCGTTCTACACCTGGATCTATCGGATCGTGACTAATCTGTGTCTCGATCACCTGCGGAAGCGATCCTCGCGTTATCGGGACCTTACAACTACGATCTCATCCGATGGCGAGGAAGAACAGGTCTTGGACCGGATTCCCGATCAACGGGCCGGTTCCAGTCCAGAGCGGAACATGGCCAGCCACGAACTACGAGGCTGCATCGTTCGCGCCCTGCAGAGACTTTCGCCACGCGAGCGAGTCGTGTTCGAGTTGAAGCACTACCACGGCCTAAGGCTTCGAACCGTGGCCGGCATTTTGAATACCAGTGAAGGCACGATCAAGAACACGCTATTCCGCGCCACTCACAAATTGCGGACTCAACTGGCGGCAGTCAGGTAGATCTGCTGGGTTTCGAACCCCACTTGCTATCTCTGCGCCCTTTGCGCGAGTTTTCTGCGGTCTTTGCGTTTGAAGGTTTTGTTAGCTGACCCAACATCTTAAATCGCAGAGGACACGGAGAACGGCCGCAGAGGGCACTGAGAACTACGAAGCAAGAGCGGGCAGCGTGTGTCGCCAACGCTCTCGCTTTCCTTTTCCCGAAAGACTCTACTCCTTCGGTGACTTCAGTCCCCTACTGAATATGGTAGATTGAAAATTGCTTGTGGACTTTTTCTCACGCCTTCGAACTGCGTCGATTGCTGCGCTTCGAGCAGCGCGGTTTTGAATTTCCAGCCCAGGCCAGCGTTCTTCTGCTCGCTATGCTCGCCAGCTTCAGCTTCGCTGATACGGATTTGCACTCACCCCCCGTGCTCTCGACCGAAGTAATCGTGCAAAGACTGGTGGCGGCAAACGCGCAGCGTTCCCAGATGTTGCGCGGATATCGTGGCAAGCGGGTTTACCACCTGGACTATCACGGAATCTTTGGCGGACACGATGCGACCATGCAGGTAGAAGCACTCTACACCGCGCCGAACCGGAAGGAATTTAGAGTCATCTCGCAGAGTGGTTCAAAGCTGCTGATTAATCACGTGCTCTTGAAACTGCTGAGCAGTGAACAGGAAGCACAAGAAGAGCGGAGCCGGAAAGAGCTGGAGATCAGCCCAAAGAACTACGATTTCTCGCTGGCCGGAACGGAACACACTCCAAGCGGGGATTTCTATGTTCTATCCGTGAGCCCCAAAGGCAAGAGCAAGTATCTCTACCGAGGAAAATTCTGGGTGGACGCCAGAGATTTCGCCATTGTCCGCATGCAAGGCGAGCCCGCCCAGAACCCCTCGCTTTGGGTTAGCCATACTCAGATTGAATATCGCTGGTCCAAGATCGCGGGCTTCTGGCTTCCCGTCCACAACCAGTCCGAAACCCAGGTTCGGATGGGGGGCACAGCCGTGCTGACCATCGACTACAGCGACTATCAGGTCACCGGCGTGACTCGCTCCGATTCCCACGGCCTCGGCGAAAACTCAACCTTGCCGGATCCCGCCGCGGTATCCGCTGACCCGCATTAGCCCTCAGGTTTCTTCGCGCAGGAGAGACCTGCGTCTTTGTATCCAAGCCACCAATTGAGGATGACCGCTAAATCACTGTTAAGTCCTTTTTTATGAGTGCAGCAACAGGACGAGCGGCGGTCGCGTCCGTTTTGCCGTCCGGGCGCCAGACTTCTGGAATCGTTGGTTACCAATGGTCAATATTTTGCCGAAGCAAACTCTGAGAAACCCGCATCAAACCAGATATACTGTTAACACTTCCTAAGGAAGTGACTTCCTTTCTGAGAAAACGAATCCGATGTCGATAAAGACCAAGGCTGTAGTTCTTGCTTCCTCCGCCGTAGTGCTGCTCTTCACGGTGGTGGGTGGAATGGACGGCGTGCGCGCCTCCAGCAACGATGGCGCCTATCGCCAACTGCAGGTGTACAGCGAGGTGCTCTCGCGCGTGCGCAGCGAGTATGTGGAAGAGCCCAACATCCCGGTTGTCACCGCGGGGGCTTTGCATGGACTGCTAGAGTCGCTGGATGCGAATTCCAGCTATCTTAGCGCCGAAGAGTACGCGCAATACAAGGCTCACCAAACCGAAGCAAAAGGCGACATCGGGGCTGCGGTCTCCAAGCGCTTTGGCTACGCTTCGGTGATCTCGGTCATTCCTGGCGGGCCGGCAGACAAAGCAGGTCTCCAGGACACCGATATTATCGAAGCCATCGAGGGCAAGAGTACTCGGGAAATGTCGGTCGGCGAAGTTCGCAATCTGCTGGCCGGTCAGCCCGGCTCGAACGTGACCGTTTCTCTGGTCCGCGCGCGTCGCGCCGAGCCGCAGAAAGTCGTCATTACCCGCGACGTCGTTGCGATTCCACCTGTGACCGACAAGATGATGGATGACGGTATTGCCGTAATCCAGGTGGATGCTTTCACCAAGGGCAAGTCTCAGGAAGTTGCAAACAAGATTAAGGCGGTGCAGAAGTCCGGGGCAAAGAAGCTCATCCTGGATCTGCGCAACTGTGCGGAGGGTGAAGAGACCGAAGGTATCGCCACTGCGAATCTTTTTCTGAATCACGGGACGATCACCTACGTTCAGGGCCAGAAGTATCCCCGCGAAGCGTTTAATGCAGATCCTTCGAAGACGATCACGAACCTTCCCGTGGTGGTGCTCGTGAATAAGGGAACCGCGGGACCGGCGGAGATTGTCGCCGCTGCCATTCTGGAGAATGCTCGCGGCGACGTTGTGGGAGATAAGACCTTTGGCGATGGTTCGATTCAGAAAACCATGGAACTTCGCGATGGGTCCGCACTTATTCTTTCGATTGCCAAGTACTACACCCCCACTGGCAAAGCGATTCAGGATACGGCCATAACGCCGAACGTGTTGGTCGCTGACACCGACGAGGATGGGCCAGTGCCGGATGAAGACGAAAATGCCGCTCCTGCCGACGATGCCAACAAGAAGGTTCAACCTCCGCAGCCAGACCAGCAGATGCTGAAGGCCATTGAAGTCCTGAAGAACAGGGCTAGCTAATTCGCGTGGGGCGGCCGGAGGCGGCTGCCCCACGTCTTTTGCCGCAACAACTGCCCGAATAAGGCACAAAACCGTCGAAGTGCCGAAAAGTTGTCAAACCCCCGAAACCACACATTTCCTCTTAACTCGCTGAGTCCATTGCGAAAATAAAGTTAAGAAGTTGGCGGGTTAGTAAGAGAAATAGAGCACTCGGTAATCCCGCAGTAATCCCTTAGAAAACTTGCAGTCCGCCAACTCCGATCCGAGGGAGGTCTTTGCCTCAAATCCTGGCAATCCGTTCGCGGGTCGGTTGGCCCGCTCGTGGTTCAGTGAAAGGTCCACATGCTAAGAGTGCAGCACCACACCCCACGGCTGGCGATCGCTTACAAGAATTTCGCTGCCGCCCAGAACGTAAGCCACATCGGCTTGGGAGTCAGCGCAACCCAGAACGCCAAGACACTACGAGCAGCCGGTTACATCGTCGAAATCTGGCCCATTAGTTCCTTCGCCGACTTGCAAACCCTCATGAAGGCCGAAGTGCAGGCCCGAACTCTAGCGCATCACATACCGCTTTCCCATCTGGTGATCAGCGCGCCTTGGATTCCGACAACCAACTTGGCCAGCCTGACGTCTCAGAATCCAGACCTGGAAATTGCCGTGGTCAGCCACACCAACATCGGATTTCTGCAAGCAGATCCTGGTGCGATCGAATTGTTGCGTCAGGGCTCGGAACTGGAGCAGGGCTGTCCCAACTTCCACATTGCGGCCAACTCGCAGCGCTTTCAGACTTGGTGGCAGTCGACCTACGGTACTGCAACGACCTTGTTGCCCAATATGTACCCTCTAGGTCCGGCGGGGTCGCGACCCATGTGGCAGCGAGGCACGCTGCGCATGGGGATGCTTTTGCGCATACGCCCGTACAAGAACGTGCTCACCGTTGCGGCGGCTGCGCTTGAAGTGGGACAACGCCTGCGCGTGACCGATCTGGAATTCTGGATCTCCGGGGGCCGCGCGAAGGTGGCGGGCAGACCATTCTTACTGCTATCCAGCAGATGTATCTGAATGTGCCGCGCGCCAAAGTAGTCGAGCGCAACTGGCAATCGTGGCCCCAGTTCCTGGCCACGGTGGGATCGATGGACCTGTTGCTGGAGCCGTCTTATACCGAAGGTTTCAATATGGCGAGCGCCGACGGAATCGCGCAATTGGCAGGCTGCTGCCGACGACGCCTCCGACATTGCCAACAAGGCAGTCGGGTTGCTCCACGATCCTACGACAGTGCAAGAGGGCGTCACCGCCCTCGAAGTACACCGCCATTGCACTGATCAGATGGGAAAGCTTCCTGCAGCTGTTTCCCTGACAGAGCCAGAAAGCTATTCAACCCAAAGGCATAGAGACGACACAATCACAGCGATCTCTCTGTCTCTCTGTAGTGACGCGTGAATCATTTATGCGGTTGCTGATGATGTTGAGCATTCCAAAGACATTCCCGACTCTATCAGCATCCTCCACGTAGCTGCTTGAGCGAATGGCGCAGTACAAGGCGACGGTCGTCCTTCGAGCCTTGATTCGAAAAGGGTGGGTGGTTGTTTCTCAGAAAGGTTCGCATATAAAACTGCGTCATCCTGTCCGCGGCAGTTACATTCTTGGATTCCATGACATGACAATGAAGAACTTGGCCATGCAATGCTGTCCAGAATAGCGAAGCACACCGGCCTCACTCCTGAAGACCTCTGATTCTCGAATAGGAAGAATTAACAAAGCAGAGCCTTTAAGAGGCCAAAAGCTGCCCGTGCTATTCTGAGGTCAATTCTCATGAAGGTCATCTATCAAGACCTTCCACCGGTTGAGGTCGCCGGACGGAAGTTAGTGGGCCGTGTCCTGTTTGGGCTGCTGGTGTTGGTGGCTGCGCTGGTGGGCGCCACCGCCGGATTGTTGCTGGTCTATTCCACTGATCTTCCCCAAGTCGAGGAGTTGGAACATTTCCGTCCCAACTCCATTACCGAGCTTTATGACAGGCAGGGTCGCATCATAGGTTCGTTCGCTCTGCAGAGGCGCGTGGTGGCGTCTTATAACGATTATCCGCAGGTGTTGCGCGATGCCCTGATTTCGATTGAGGACAAGGATTTCTACCGTCACTGGGGCATCAATGTATGGCGGATCGCCGGTGCGGCGTATCGCGATATCGAATCCGGCGGAAGAGTGCAGGGCGCCTCCACTCTGACCATGCAGCTTGCGCGAAACCTTTTTCTTTCGCCCGATCGATCGTTTCATCGCAAGATCGAGGAAGCCTTACTCGCTATTCAAATTGAGCGCCGCTTTACCAAGGAACAAATATTCACTCTCTACGCCAACCAGATTTTTCTCGGCCACGGAGTGTATGGTTTCGAGGCCGCGTCCGAATATTATTTTGGCAAGCCGGCAAAGCAGCTCACCATCGAAGAGGCAGCGTTGTTGGCGGGACTGCCGAAAGCCCCGCAGTTTTATTCTCCGATCAATCACCCCGATCGAGCGATCAAGCGCCGCAATCTGGTCATCAACGGCATGCTGGAAGACGGCAAGATCACGGCGCGACAAGCCGTCGAGGCTCGGAACAAAGCTATCGAATTAAAGTTGAAACACGATCCCAACTCTCTGGCGCCGCACTTTGTCGAAGAGATCCGACGATATCTGGAAAACAAATATGGCAGCGATCAGGTTCATGAGGGCGGATTACGAGTGTACACCTCGCTTGACATGGATCTGCAGCGGGCCGCGAATCAGGCTGTGCTCGACGGTCTCGCCGCCTATGAACGCCGCCATGGGTGGAAAGCGCATCTGGAAAATGTGCTAAACGGGAGCACGACTCTCGCCAGCTATCAGCATCCCGATTGGGACGACGAGCCTGAGGTTAATGGTTATGTCCACGCTTTGGTTACGGCGGTGGCGCCCGGCTCAGCGGTATTCAAGTTCGGCCGATATACGGGAACGCTCATGCAAGCCGACGCGGTTTGGACGCAACACAAACTTCAGGACATTCTGAAGACGGGTGACATCGTCTATTTGAAAATCGTGACCCTCGGCGGCGACGGCAAGGCGCGAGCGAGCCTGGAGCAGGACTCGGGCACCCAGGGCGCATTGATCGCGATCGACAACGCCACCGGCGAGATCAAGGCGATGGTCGGCGGGAGGGACTTTGAACTGTCCAAGTTCGACCGGGCTACGCAAGCTCTGCGACAAGTAGGATCTTCGTTCAAGCCCTATGTGTATACCGCCGCCATCGATCAAGGAGCAAGGCCAGACGACTTGATCGTAGATGCCCCCGTGACTTTTCAGACCGTGTCCGGCCCTTACACTCCGCACAACTATGATGAGAAATTTGAAGGCACGATCACGCTGCGGCGCGCGCTCGCGCAATCGCGGAACATTCCCGCACTAAAGGTTGCGGACCACATCGGAATAAGAACCGTGATCGACTACGCGCATCGCTTCGGGATTACATCCAACATTCCTGCTTACCTGCCGGTGGCGTTGGGCGCCGCCGAAGTTACCCTGTTCGAGCAGACGTCCGCCTTCAGCGTTTTTCCCAACGACGGGGTTCGCATCATGCCGCGCTACATCACCAAGGTCGAGGACTACGAAGGCCGCGTGCTTGAGGAAGATTTTCCGGACGTGAAAGACGTGATCAGTGCTCGCACGGCGCGGATCATGACCTTCATGCTGCGGGAAGTAGTGCTGCATGGAACCGGGATTGCCGCGTCCAGTATGAAGTATCCGCTGGCGGGCAAGACAGGCACGACCAACGATTTCACTGACGCCTGGTTTATTGGATTTTCGCCCGCGATGACCAGCGGAGTCTGGATTGGTTATGACGAGAAGAAATCGCTTGGAGCCAAGGAAAGCGGCGCGCGCGCCGCGCTCCCCATTTGGATGGAGTTCATGAAAGTTGCGTTGGCCGGAAAGGATCCGGGAGACTTTCAACCGATGCCCGAGTTGCCGCCAAGGCCAATGGCGGAAAAAGTGGACACGGTGGATACTGCGCCCGCCGCGGAAGAGTCGCACTGATGGAATGTAGCGCCGCCGTCCCGGCGGCTGTCGTGCGGGCGTCCCGCCCCCACGTCGAGGGCAAGATGCCCTCGCGACAGCCGGCAGGATGCCAGCGCTACAAGGATGTCTTAACCGCCGCGAAGCTCTCGTCCAATATCCGCACTGCCTCGTCCACGTCGGCCTTCGAAATGTTCAGCGGCGGCGACATGCGGATTACGTTGCCGTGGAAGCCGCCTTTGCCAATCAGCAGGCCGCGTTTGCGAGCTTCTTCCATTAGGGCGTTTGTGCCTGCTGGCGAAGGTTGCTTGGTTGTGCGATCCTCGACCAATTCGAGCGCCTGCATCAGGCCCATTCCGCGAACGTCGCCAATCAGCGGATGCTTGTGCTGCAGTTCTTCCAGTTTCTTACGGAAATAGCCGCCGACTACAGCGGCGTTGGTTCGCAGGTCGTCTTCTTCAATGACATCGATGACGGCCTTTGCGGTAGCGCAGGTGACCGGATTGCCTCCGAAGGTCGAAATCGTCAGCCCTTGAAACGAATCGGCGATCTCTGGCTTTGCAACGGTCAGTCCAATGGGCACGCCGTTTCCCATGCCTTTGGCGGCAGTAATCATGTCCGGTTCCACTTCCCAGTGCTCGATTCCGAACCATTTGTGCCCGGTGCGCCCCCAGCCGGTTTGTACTTCATCGGCGACGAAGTCGCCGCCATACTGCTTCACGATGCTGAAAGCCATCTTGAAATATTCTTTCGGTGGCGTGACGAAGCCGGCGACACCCTGGATGGGCTCGGCTAGAAACGCGGCGATGCGTCCTGAAGTCGAGAACTGGATCGTGTTCTCAATATCCTTGGCGCATGCGACTTCGCAGTCGGGATACTTCAACCCGAGCGGGCAACGGTAACAATACGGATTCATGGCATGAACAATGCCGACCTCGATCGTGCTCCGCCGCCAGGTGCTCATGCCATTAAGCCCGCGCGCCAGTGAAGAGCGTCCGCTGTAGCCATGACGCAGCGCGACCACTTCAAAGTTCCCGGTATGCATGCGCGCAATCTGGATCGCGGTCTCGTTGGCCTCGCTGCCGCTGTTGGTGAAATAGGACTTTTTCAGGGCTCCCGGCGTGATCTGCGCCAGTTTTTCCGCGAGGGTAACCATCGGCTCGTTGGGAAAGCAGGTCGAAACGTGCTGCAGTCGGTCGATCTGAGCTTTGGTGGACGACGTGACCCGCGGATTACAGTGGCCCACGCTGATGGTCACGATGCCCCCAAAGAAGTCGAGATACTTTTTGCCCTCGACGTCCCAAACGTGCTGCATCACGCCGTGGTCCATGGGCAGCGGATCGGAGTAGTAAGTCGTGACCGAAGGAAATATGTATTCTTTTTGTTTACGATTGATTTCTTCGCGGGTGAGACGCCCTTTCTCTGCGGGAATTGTGGGAGCGCTCATGATGAAGCCTCAGGGTTGGAGTCTGACAGAAAGCGACCACTCATCATAAACCACCGCTAACTAAACGCGTAGGGGCGGACGCCCCCGTCCACCCGGCGAAGCGAAGCTCCGCACTTGTGGCCCGGGGGACGTCAGTACCTGGGTGGTTTTATGCGGTCTCTCGTTGCTCGCCACGCAGTCTGGCTACGACCAAGCGAATCTCTTCATAGGTAATCTCGGGCGGCAGAGCGTCCTTGATCGGCTTCAGCGCCCGTGTACCCAGCCGGCTGCAGGCTTCTTCGATGCTGGCCAGTTTGGCTTCCTCGATCCACCCCGGCTGGAATTGCAGTTCGCCCTTTTCCACCAGATTGGCGATGAGACCGACTACGGAACCGAGGTGGCGGCCGCGAAGGTTCGCAACCTCGAGAAACGAGTGCCCTTCACCCAGCAAGCGGATGGTCTCTTCGGCGGGCTTCGACTTTACTTCCAAAACCGCGCTAGCGCGCGCGCCATTTTTGAACTCCGCCAGAGCCTCCAGAATCTGCTGGCCGTAGCGTTCGGTTTTCTTCTCGCCGAATCCCGGAATGCCGCGAACTTCATCCAGCGAGGCGGGGCGCCGTCGGCAAATCTCGTCAATCGAACTGTCGTGCATGACCATGAAGGAAGCAATTTTGTCCTGCTTCGCTGCTCTGCGCCGCCACTCTCGAAGATACTCCCGCAAATCAGTATCAACGTCTGAAGCTGGGATAGGAGTTTCGATGCGTGCGGAGCGCGGTTTCGAGGCGGACAGCTGCGCGGGACTCTCGTCGGTGGCACGCTTGGCCGCCTGGCTCGCCTGGTGGGCGCAGGCGCGGACAGGAATGCGGGCATGCCGCTGCATACATCACAGGCATCGCACGAGGTCCACTTCGGAGTCTCCCCAAAATGCAGGCAGATTTCACGATGACGGCAATTCGCCGATTCCACGAAACGGCGGATGGTGTGGTAGCGCTGCCAAGCGCGCTCTTTCTCGGCGGCGTCCGTAATCTTCTCGATGAAATAAGCCAATAAACCAGCATCCCGTTTCTGCCACAGCAGGAGGCAATCGGCGGGCAGGCCATCGCGACCAGCGCGGCCAGCTTCCTGGTAATACTGTTCGATCGACTGGGGCAGCGAGAGATGGATCACGGCCCGCACTGTTGCCTTATTGATCCCCAGGCCGAACGCTATGGTTCCGACAAGAACACGCATCTCGTCCGCCATCCAGCGCTCCTGGTTGAGCCGACGTTGATCTTTTTCCATCTGGCCGTGGTAAGCGATGGCGGGTATCCCCTGTTCCGCCAGGAAATCAACCGTTTCTTCGACGCGAGCGATGGTGGGCGCATATATGATGATGGCGCCGTTCGAGTAGCTGCGGACGGCGTTCACCAGCAGCGCTGGCTGCTCTCCATATTCACATTGGCGCGCCACGTATCGCAGATTGGCTCGATGAAAGCTGGCAATATACTTTGCCGGATCGCGTAGTTGTAGCTGAGTCAGGATGTCGTGACGGACCCGCCGAGTTGCGCTGGCGGTGAACGCCGCAATCGGGAGAGCGGGGAAGTTGACGCGCAGCGAGCTAAGCTGGCGATATTCAGGACGAAACTCGTGTCCCCACTCCGAGATGCAGTGAGCTTCGTCGATGGCGAAGAATGCAACTGGGATGCGTCGCAACAGCGTGATCGTGTCCTGGCGCGCCAGGCGCTCCGGCGAGAGATACAATAGGCGGTACTCCCCTGCGCACGCCTTCTTCGTGACGTTCGACTGTTCGCCGCTGCTCTGAGTGCTGTTCAGCACCGCGGCCGGAATTCCCATTTGTGCAAGCTGGGCTGCCTGGTCCTGCATCAGTGCAATCAAGGGCGAAATCACGATGGCCGTCTTGCCCGAGACCAGAGCGGGCAGTTGGTAACACAGCGACTTGCCGCCTCCCGTGGGCATTACGACGCAAGTGTCTCGGCCGCCGACCAGACTTTGCACAATCTTTTCCTGCAACGGTCGGAATGTGCTGTAGCCCCAGTAGCGTCGCAGGAGCAAGAAAAGATCAGCCTCGGACTGCATCCACACAGTATAGGATGACAGGCGGGTGTGGGTCGGCGGATGCGCGCAATATGTTTGAATGCATTCCCCAAGGTGAAGGGGCTGAGGCAAAGAAAGGGAACGTCGGACGCTCGTGTCCATCTGGCGGTGACACCAAAGCTTTCACTGAGAATCCAGGCGAGCTTCCGCTCACGCTCCGGACGACGGCGTTCGAGCCTACGTGAGTTGTAGCTATAATTGCAACACGCGATGAAGGCCTTTTTTCGATTCATCTTCCTCACGCTGGTCCTGCTGGTGGTGGCGTTGGTGTCGGCGCTGACGGCGATGCGCTTTGCCATTCACGGGCGAGAGGTGGCCGTCCCTGACTTGGTGGGCAAGCCACCGGCTGAGGCGCGGAGACTTGCCGACGCGGCCGGCTTCCAGATGAACGTCGAACGGCAGTACTACAGCCCGACGGTTCCTGAAGGGAAAATTCTTTCGCAGCTTCCGGCCCCGGGGACGAAGGTGCGTCGGGGATGGCAGATACGGGTTGCGGAGAGTCTGGGACCGCAGCGGGTAGAGATTCCCAACGTGCTCGGGGAAAGCCAGCGCGCAGCGCAGATCAATATACTTCGCCGTGGATTGGATGTGGGTGCAGTTGCACAGATCGGAATGCGTGGCCCACCTGCGGACCAGGTGCTGGGTCAGAGCCCTCCGCCGAACGCTAGCGGCATCGCAGCACCCAAGATCAGTCTGCTAACGACCGAAGCGGCGCTCCCGCAAGCGTTTCTGATGCCTAATTTTACAGGTCAGGCATTAGGAGGAGTGACGCTGGTTTTGCAGGATGCGGGATTCCGATTAGGAAGCGTCAGCATCGCCCCGCCAGCTGTCCCGCCTGCCGGGCCAGTTGCCGATTCCTCTGCCGCGACGTCGGTGCCCGCACCGCCCTCCCCTCCCCCACAGCCCACGCCGAGCAGCGTTATCGTCTCGCAGAATCCGGCACCCGGAGCGAAGATCGTCGTGGGATCGGCGGTTAACTTCGAAGTACGCTGAAAGTCTCGCCACGCATTTCCGCGTATCAACGCCGATCATAACCAGTTTTCATGTGTGTAAATCCGTGAGAATCCTGTGGCTAGATTTTCTCCAGGATTGCGGCGAAGAAACCGTCGCAGGGGTGGACTCCGGGAATCGTTCGCAAGTATGGTCCGTCGGTCAGCGAATCGATGTCTTCCCATCGAAGTTCATTTCGCGAGCGGAGTTGCTCCAGTTCAACCCGGCAATCGATCATGCGGAACGAATGGTCGGCCAGTACAGCCTTCTCCACTACTATTGAGTTTTCTTCCTTCTCTAGCGAGCAAGTTGAATACACGAGCCTTCCGCCAGGGGAGACGTGCGGCATAGCCGATTGCAGGATGGCCAATTGGCGCGCCTGAAGATCGGCCAGGTCTTCGAGGGTGAGCCGCCATTTGATCTCGGGATTGCGGGCGAGCGTGCCGGTGCCAGAGCAGGGCACGTCGGCCAGCACCCGGTCGAAGCGTGTGGTTAGCGGAAAACTGCGAGCATCCGCTGCGATTACCTGGACATTGGCTGCGGTCACCAGTCCACGCAGCATGCGCGCGCGGTGGGGATGCAGCTCGATGGCAACGATGCCGGCGTTGGGGTTTCGAGCGGCGAGAACTCGCGTTTTCCCGCCAGGCGCCGCACAACAGTCGAGGATGGTTTTGGCTTGGCCAACGAGAAGTGAAACCAGCTGCGACGCTTCATCCTGGATGAAAACTCGCCCGTCACGGAATAGGCGCGTGGTTGCGAGATCGCCCCTTACGACGCGATACGCCGATGCCAGCAACCGGCCTGGAGATAGCTGGATCTTGTGCTTCCGGAGTTCGTCTGCAATCGTGGTTTCAGAAACACTGATCACGGTTTCCGGAATTTGCTGGTCGTAAGTACAGATTTGCTTAGCAGGCTCGAAGCCGAATTCCTGAATCCAACGTTCGACTAACCAAAGGGGGTGCGCGGAGGACGCGGCCAACTCCGCCGGCCCTTGGGCATTGCTGATGGCTAACGTGGAATCATGGTCCCGTTCGACTGCCGCGAACTTTCTCAAGACGGCGTTTGTAAACGGCGCGGCCGAGCGCTTCCTGGCGCGTTTCACTAATTCCACGCTCTCGTGCACGGCTGCCCGCTCGGGCACACGATCGAGAAGCAGCAATTGGTAAGCCGCAAGCCGCAGAGCGGTGAGGACTTCTGGGTCGAGGCGAGTGAGTTTCTGCGAGGACCGCTGTGCGATCTTTTCGTCCAGAAAAGATCGCCAGCGGAGAACGCCCATGACTAACTCGGTTGCCAAGCCATGATCAGCAGTCGAAAGATCCGCGTACCGTGAAGAATGCAGCAGTTCTGAGGCGTAGGAGTCCTCGCGCTCAACTCGAAGCAGAATGTCGAAAGCAGCGATGCGGGCGGGCGAGATAGGCATGCAGTTCTCGGTTACCGACCCAGCTTCTCGCCGTTTTGAGGACGATAGCCATGGATGAAATCGTGTGAAGCCATGCGCTTCTTGCCTTCCGGCTGTACGGTCAGCAGCTCTAATGCGGTACTTGCGTCGCAACCTACGAATAAACGTCCGCCCTCAACCAGAAGTTCCCCGGGCCGAAGTGAATGCTGAGCCACTGCAGTCTCCCATACATGCAGGTTCTTGCCACGAAAGGTTGTGAATGCCCCGGGCCATGGCTGGAACCCGCGCAGGCGATTGCCGATTGCTTGCGCGGCTTGGCGAAAGTCGATCCGGCCATCTTCCTTTTTGAGGATGGGGGCGAGCGTTGCTTTCTCGTCATCCTGCGGGCGTGGGGCGATTGTGCCCGCATCGAGTCCGCGCAAGGTGTCGACCATGAGATCAGCACCGATTGCGGCCAGCGTTGTAGCAAGCGTTTCGGCGGTAACCGCGGGATTGATTGGAATTTCTTTCTGCAGCAGGATGTCGCCAGTATCAAGTCCCGCGTCGATACGCATGGTAGTGACCCCACTCATGGTTTCACCCCGGGCGATCGCCCACTGGATAGGCGCGGCTCCACGATATTTGGGTAACAACGATGCGTGCAGGTTGAGGTTGCCCAGGCGCGGCAAATCGATCATCCACTGCGGAATAATACGTCCATAACCGACCACTACGATTGCCTCGGGCTTGAGGGCGGTAAGCTGGGCGCGGAATTCGTCGTTGTTCTTGATGCTCTGCGGTTGCGTGACTGGCAATCGCAGTGCGCGGGCAGCCTCCTTTACTGGGGGTGGGCCAAGCGCAAGTGCCCGTCCGCGAGGTTTGTCTGGCTGCGTGACCACCAGAGCAACCTGAAAGCCCTCACGAACCAGCGCTTCCAGCGTGGGAACGGCAAAGCGAGGTGTGCCACAAAAGACGAGGGATTGACTCATTGAGTCATTGAGTCATTGCATCAATGATTCAATCACTCAACGATTCACTTGCTCAACTACCACTCCCCGGCTTTCATCAGCTTGCGGATCTTGCGCTTTATCAGATCGCGCTTCAGTGCGCTGATGTGGCTGATGTAGAGTTTGCCATGCAGGTGTTCGGTTTCATGCAGGAAGGCTCGGGCAAGCAGTTCTTCGCCGGTTTTCTCGTACCACTTTCCATGCACATCCTGGGCGCGAATCGTCACTTTACGCGGGCGAGTCACGGGCTCACGAAATTCGGGAATACTGAGGCAGCCTTCTGGCTGCGTGTGTTTACCCTCAGCATGAAGAATCTCCGGATTGGCGAGCACCAACTGTGCGTCGGGATCTTCCTTGAATGTAATATCGATGACCGCGAGACGTTTCGAGATGCCGATTTGGGGAGCGGCCAAGCCGACTCCATGGGCCTCATACATGGACTCGAACATGTCCTCGACCAGTTTCTTCAATTGATCGTCAAAAACCGTAACCGGTTCCGCCGGCTTTTCCAAGACAGGATTTCCAAACTTTACGATGGGATAGATCATTGAGTAGTTAGTTAGCTAGTATTTTTTTAACTGCTCCAGGTAGCCTTGGAAGTTGCGTAAGGTTTCTGTCATAGAGTCGCCGCCAAACTTCTCGAGTGCGCACCGAACCAGGGTCAATGCCACCATCGCTTCGGCGGCTACGCCAGCCGCAGGGACGACGCACACGTCGGAGCGTTCGTAGGCAGCTTTCACCGGCTCGCGGGTGGCAAAATCCACCGACTGCAGAGGACGGCGCAAGGTGGAAATCGGCTTAAGGTAACCCCGCACCCGAATGTCCTCTCCGTTCGAGACGCCGCCTTCGATTCCACCTGCATTGTTACGGCTGCGAGTAAACCCGGCAAAACCTGTGGACTCGTCGTACCCTATTTCATCATGCACGGCGGAGCCGAGGGAAGCTGCGGCCGTGATGCCCGAGCCGATCTCGACCGCCTTTACCGCCTGCAGCGACATCACCGCTGCCGCTAATAACGCGTCCAGACGCTCATCCCATTGCGCGTACGTGCCCAGCCCGGGAGGGACATTGTGGGCGACGACTTCGAACACGCCTCCGACCGAGTCTCCGGTCCTGAGCACTCGGTCAACTTCTTCCTTCATACGCGATTCGGCATCCGCATCGGCGCAATTCAGCAGAACCTCGTCGCGGTCGCGCAAGGGAGCGATACGCTGCCAAGGAATCTCCTCGCCGATCGACGCATTGCCGACCGAGATTACGTGGCTAAGCACTTCGATCCCAAATTTCTGGGCTAGCAGTTTTGCCAGACTGCCAATCGCAACTCGTGCCGCGGATTCCCGGGCGGAGGCACGTTCCAGAACATAACGACCGTCTGCAAAATTGTACTTCAGAGCACCAGCGAGATCGGCATGGCCGGGCCGCGGCGAAGCCACTCGTTTGTGTTTGGCAGGATCCCCTCGCTCCACGGGAAGTGATTCCTGCCAGTTCTTCCAATCCTTATTCTCCAAAAGAACGGCGATCGGTGAGCCGATAGTCATCCCATGCCGCACTCCGGAGAGGATGTGCGCTGTATCGCGCTCGATCCTCATGCGGCCACCTCGGCCATAGCCTTGCTGACGACGCCAGAGTTCGCGGTCCAGAAAAGCCTGATCCACCTGCAATCCTGCGGGCATGCCCGAGAGGAAAGCGACCAGAGCTTCCCCATGCGATTCCCCAGATGTGAAATAACGAAGCATCGCTCTGGATTGTATCCGATGAACCTAAAGAGTTGCCTTTCGCGCAACGCGCTTTCGCAAAACCAGCCTTCCACAGTGGCGGATGGGGTAGAAGGCTTGTACAATACAATGAAAGTTTTGGCAGCCCATCTCGGGCCGTCCGGCGTGCTTTTCGCCGCCTGGAACCCTTCCGTATTTACTTTGGCCATGGGGAGTAGTGTTTGTGGAGCAGATCGCGAATTTACGGCGTTCGAACCTGACCCCACGAGAGCGTGAGGTGGTGAAATTGATTGCAGAAGGTAACTCTGCAAGAAAAATCGCCAGTGCGTTGGGACTCAGCGTCAAGACCGTCGAAGCTCACCGGTTTAATCTGATGCGGAAGCTGGACATCCACAACAAAGCTCAGTTAGTGACCTACGCGATCCAGAAAAAAATCGTGAACGTTCCTGCCGAAGCGTAGCGGGCACAACCCTACTTTGTACCATTCGGATAAACCAGGATTTTGCTCGCCTGCCCCGTCTTCAATCGTTCCATGGCCTTTGAAAAATCCTTCATGGCGATGCGGTCCGTGATCACCGGATGCAGGTCGAGCTTGCCGTTCTTGAGCAAAGCCGTCATCTGATACCAGGTCTGATACATGCGGCGGCCGTTGATGCCCTGGATGGTGATGCCCTTAAAGATAATGTCCTCGGAAAAATTAAGGGAAATTGGTTTGGAGGTGAGGCCGAGGAGGGAAATGCGACCGCCGCGCCGTACGATGTCAAAGGCTGTTCGAATGGCGTCGGGATGGCCGGCCATTTCGAGGACGGCGTCGACACCCAAGCCGTCGGTCCGCTCCATGATGATTGACTTCACGTCTTCTTTCGACGGATCGAGCGCCAGGTCGGCGTGCATCTCCTTCGCGAGCCGTCGCCGGTGCTCGTTGACCTCGATGGCAAACACTTGCGCCGCGCCCACGGCTCGCGCTACCGCAATGGAAAACAACCCGATCGGACCGCATCCCGTGATGGCTATGGCTTTGGCGGCGACCTCGCCCGCCAGTACGGTATGAACCGCGTTGCCCAACGGATCGAGGATGGAAGCGTACTCCTGCGGGATGGCGGGATCGAGCTTCCAGATATTTGACTCTGGAATGACCACGTACTCGGCGAATGCGCCGTCGGCATCGACACCAATGATCTTCACGTTTTGACAGATATGGGCTTCGCCAGTACGGCACTGCAGACATTTGCCGCAAGCTAGGTGCATCTCGGCAGAGACGAAATCGCCTTCCTTAACGCTCGTGACCTCATCTCCAAAAGCCGTCACCTCCCCACAAAATTCGTGACCGGGAATGAGCGGTGGATGGATGCGCTTCTGTGCCCAGCGGTCCCACTCGTAAATGTGCAGGTCGGTACCGCAGATCGACGCAACTTTGACCTTAACCAGAACCTCGTTGCGTCCGAACGCGGGAACTTTGACCTCCCGAATCTCCGCGCCAGGTGCAGCTTTTGTTTTTACGACCGCCTGCATGGTGTCAGACATGGAACCGCCTTACTTATGATTTCGGATTCAAAACCAAAACCTTGAATTTTAGCATCCCAGCGGGCAGGCTCACCGAAAGCGGTATGCGGCAAGGTCAACGCCCCTCCGGGCGGTCGCGAATTACGCCACCTTCATATTTCGGGGCCAGGGTGTTCACCTCTTTCGACTTCCCGCGCGGTATGCTCAGTGACTCCCACTTGCTCGATCGCAAGTGCTTGGCCAGGAAAACGATTTGTCCGGTGTGCTGAGCATAGTGTGCGATTTGCCGGTTGATGGCTTGCATCGCGGTGTGGGGCTCGCCACGGATCGTGACCGTGCGCATGACGTCGTCGGGCTTGAGAGCGTCGACGGTGGCAAACACACGCGCCCAGCCTTCTTCCCACCAGCGCATAACCTCCGCGCGGGTTGTCCCCGAGTTCATTTCGAATTCCGTGTCGCGGTTGCGATCCGGCTTCTCGCCGTCGCTGGCCAGAAAGTCGGTAAACCGCGAGCGCATATTGCCGGCCAGATGCTTGACGAGGACAGCGATGGAATTCGACTCGGGATCGAGCGCAATGAAGAATTCTCCGTCCTTCAGTTGAGCCATAGCGGCTTCGGCCAGGCGTTTGTGCCCGCGGAACTGGCGCCGGACTTCCTCAAGGTAGTGGGTGGCAATGTCGGTTTGCATTTTGAGATTTCCTCATAAGTTGGGCGTGAAATCCGATCTTTAAGTTGGATTCGTTTCAAAGCGCAGGGATTCGGCCCCCTGCCGAAGCGAGTCAGAATAACAATGAATCACTCACCCCAACCGCCGCCGCCCGGCGTTTCAATGCGAATCCGTTCGCCCTTACGTAGTCGAACGTTGAACTTGCCGGGCAACGATTGCCACGTCCCGTCTTCACGAATGAGCGTAGTTGTCCCTGGAGTTCCATCTTTGCCACCCGCCAGACCGTAAGGACCGCGCTCACGCCGGTCCGCTAACAGGGTCACCTCGGCATCAGACAGCGCTTCGATCTCCCGGATGATTCCATCACCACCCGAACACTTACCTTTACCACCACTGTCCGGCCGCAGACAATATTGCCGCACGCGGAGCGGATACGCGTACTCCAACACCTCGGCGGGTGTGTTCAGCGAATTCGTCATGTGCGTGTGCACGCCAGACACTCCAGATTTAGAGGGACGCGCTCCCATACCCCCGGCGATGGTCTCGTAGTACGCGAAGGGTTCGCTGGTTCGTGGATCAATCCCACCGATGGTCAGGTTGTTCATCGTTCCCGACGCTGCTGCGGGGATTCGCTCCGGGATCGCTCGCGCCAACGCCCGCAGCAACACGTCCACGATGCGCTGCGAGGTCTCAACGTTTCCGCCGGCCACGGCAGCCGGCGGGTTGGCGTTGACTACCGTTTGCTTTGGGGCGATCACATCGATCGGACGCATCAGCCCCGCGGTCGCAGGCACGTCTTCCGCTAACAAGCAACGGAAGACATAAAAACAAGCGGAATACGTAATTGCCTCCACGGCATTCAAGCTGCCCTCGACCTGCGGATCGCTGCCGGTGAAATCCACCACAACCGTTCGTGTGGTAACGGGAATACGACCCGTCCCGACCCGGCCGGAAGATTGGGCTCGCAAATGCTTTCCGAACTGCAACGTCACCGCAATCTTCACAGGCCTCGCGCTGATTCCATCATTGTCCAGAAAGTCTTCTGCATGGTAGGTTCCGACGGGCACTTGGTTGAGAAATGTACGCATCATTTCCTCGGAGTAGTCGAGCAAATCGGCGGCTGCCTTTCTAGTTCGCTCCAGACCATAGCGGCTGCATACACCCCGCAGGCGCTGCGCACCGGTGTGACAGGCGGCAATCTGCGCACCGAGGTCACCCTCGCGTTCCTGAGGCGTGCGGACATTGCTCAGGAGAAGCGCCAGGACATCGGATTGCATCTTCCCAGCGCGCATAATCTTGACCGGCGGAATGCGCAATCCTTCCTGATAGATCTCTCGACAAAGACCCATCGAACCCGGATAGGCACCCCCGACGTCCGCGTGGTGGGCACGCGAAGCGACGTAGAAATCCGGAACTGTGTTCTTCGCCCGTGGGCGAGCGCGACCGGACAAAACGTACACCGGGGCCACCAGCGTGATGTCCGGCAGATGGGTTCCACCGCGGAATGGATCGTTCAACATCGCTACGTCTCTGGGTTCGAGGTCGAAGTGATCGATCGCCGCACGAACCGACATCGGCATCGATCCCAGGTGAACCGGCATGTGATCGCCCATGGCAATCACTTCGCCGTCGGAGTCGAACACCGCGCAAGAGTAGTCGCGGCGTTCTTTGATGTTAGGGGAAAAAGCGGTCCGGCGCAGAGCCGCGCCCATCTCTTCCGCAATGGAGTGATAGATGTTCTTGAATATTTCCAACTCGATGGGATCACGTCTGGTATTGGCGGAACGCATGGGCGGAATAGAACTACGTGGCAAGTGTACGACAAGGAGCTGAGTCGGTCGCTCAAATGAAAACGTCTCAATTGAAGAATTCTATTGACAATAAAAGTAATAGTCCTCAATATCTTGGGGTGGAGTCGTTGCCCCTACTACTGTTGGGCATCGATTTCGAACTAAGGGCCCCCTTTCAAGGGAAAAATTGTTCACGGAGGAAACTTCATGCCAGCAAAGAAAAAGGCTGCCAAGAAAAAGAAACACTAACCGTACGCGAAACGATACTTCGCACACAGTAGAAATTCAGAAAAGCCTCTCGAGAGAAGCACCTCTCCGGGGGTTTTTTGTTGATCCCAAAACGCGGCGATACAAAGGAAAAGATTTTTCTGGAAAATGAGGGGTTGTTCCGAAGGCCCGGTCGTGCTAGAAACGCGGATAGGGAGTGAGGCGCAACTGCGATGCAAGCCACTTCTCGAACCCCAATGAGCTCGCGCAACAAAGCCGCGGCCAAAGCCGCCAAGACCACCGACGTGGTGATCCCGGACAAACTCTATTTTCGCATCGGAGAGGTTGCTCAGCTGTGTCGTTTGCCCGCGTATGTCCTGCGTTTCTGGGAAACTGAGTTCCCCCAGCTCAAACCGGTCAAGGGCAGCACCGGGCAGCGCATGTATCGCCACAAAGACGTTGAAAATGTACTGCGCATAAAGAAACTTCTTTATGAGGAGGGGTTCACCATTGCCGGTGCGCGGCAACATTTGCGAGCGGAGAACAAGGTCGACAAGAAACAGACCCCTCTACCTTTCCCCGAGCGAACTGTGCCCGACCTAAAGCAGATCCGCCAGGGACTTCGCGAAATTCTCGCCATGCTCTCGCCGCGACAAAAGCGAGCCTAATTCAGATAGCGGTTAGCGGGTTAGACGCTACCCGGAATCCGTAGTCTGCATACTGGAACTGCGGCGGAATGCTGGAGCGGGCAGCGCAACGAGTGACTTTGACGTGGTGACGCCAGGAACCTCCACGAGAAGCTCTGCGCTCGCCGCTGTCCGGACCTCGCGGATTGCGCTCACTCGAGGCCGCGTAATAATCCGGCCGATACCAATCACTACACCATTCATGCACATTCTGGCAGCTGTCGTGGAGTCCGAACGCATTGGGCATGGACCGTCCGACCGGTTCGGGACCCGCCTTCCAGCGCTCGCCATAGTTGGGCAATGACTCTGGTGGGTCGTCACCCCAGGGAAAAAGTCTGCCCTCAACTCCGCCGCGCGCGGCCCGCTCCCACTCGGCTTCGGTCGGCAGGCGATATTTGCGACCGTTCAACTCGGTCAGCCATTCGCAGTATTTCACCGCCTCGAACCACGAAACCGCCACAACGGGCTGCTCGGGGTGATTGAAATTCGGATCGTTCCAGAGTGGAGGCGTCTGGCTTCCAGTAGCGTGGAGAAAGCGACCGTACTCCGCATTGGTCATCTGGCAAGTTGCCAGGTAGAAAGCGTCGACCCAAACACGGTGCACGGGACGTTCGTTTTCCTGGCCCGCCTCCGAGCCCATGCCGAACCAGCCCGCGGGAATGAGCACGAGCTTCGGGTCTTCTGACTTATCCACTCTGATTGGAGATGCTATCGGTGAACCGCTCATCTGGTTGATGAGCGTAGCACAAAGGTGGCGCTGATTTTCTTCTCGACCTGGGTTTGTCACATCACACCCCGCCATCTCGGCTTGCCCGGAACCGATTGTGAGCTTATCGTTTTTCCGCGAGTTCGCCGTGGGCGTTTGCAATATTATGAAAAAGCTCGAATTCACTGTGAAACTTGAAGGCAAGGGAACTTCCGTCGCTTGGTTGAACGCACCCTTCGACGTCATAAAAGTATTCGGTACCCGCGCGCGAGTGCCGGTGCGTGGAACCATCAACGGATTCGCGTTTCGCTCGTCGCTTATGCCCATGGGCGGTTGCCACGGAATGGCCATAAACAAGAGCATGCGTGACGGAGCGGGAGTCAAGGCCGGGGACACCGTGAGCGTTGTGATGGAACGTGATGAGGGCAAGCGGATCGTGGAAGCGCCGGCACTTCTGAAGAAAGAGATGGCCAAAAGCAAGACTGCTCAGGCTAAATGGGAAAAGCTCTCGTTTACGAATAAGAAAGAGATCGCGCTTTCAATCAGCTCGGCTAAACAAGAAGAAACCCGCCGGCGTCGACTGGCGAAGGCGATGGATATCCTGAAGACTGGCAAGAAATGGACGGGCTAGGCTTTCAGGCGTCGCACCACTTCTGCGATGTCGTTCTCCTGAAAAACACGAATCCCGGCAATGCCAGCCGCGCCCGCATCAAAACAGGCACGAGCGTTCTCGAGCGTAATACCACCGAGAGCAAGGACGGGGATCTTCTGTCGACAAACTTCACGCAGTCCCTCGAGGCCGGCCGGACTTAGTGGTGGGGCGTCCTTCTTTTCGAAGATTGGGGCGAACACGGCGAAGTCAGACCCGTCGACCGCAGCCCGAGCAACTTCCTTCGCGGAGTGACACGAAACACTGACCAATACGCTGGTGCGCTGTCTGCCCGCAAGCCAAGTTTTTTGCACGTCGGATGGTGAAATATCGTTGGATCGCAAATGCACCCCATCAGCACCGCTGGCTATCGCGACGTCGGTGCGCGAGTTGACGAGCAAGCGAGTTGGCAGCTCCCGCTTTTCAGTTCGCAGTGGAGAATTTTCGCGGACAACACGAACCGCAGTGCGGGCAAGAATTTCGAGCTCGCGAATGGCAAGATCTTTCTCGCGTAACTGAATGAGGTCCACACCACAACGAGTCGCCTCCGCGATCTTCGCAAGCAAAGCGCCCTGGCGAACGCTTTCATCACCGAGGAACTGGACGCGATCCGTGATGTAGAGAAGGAGCAAGCCTTTAAGGGTTGGTCTTCGCGATTTCGGGAGCCCGCTCGCCCTGTTCGCCTTTATGCTTCGGTTCCGGCCCCAGGTGGTATTTGGTTAGACCATCGCGCAGAAACTCGAAACCCTCTTCCGGCGAATCCACGATCTTAAAGAGCTCCAGATCCTCCGCCGAAATTGTTCCCGCATCCACCATAGTTTGGAAGTTGATCAGCCGGTTCCAGTATTCGCTGCCGTAAACAACGACGAGAATCTTCTTCGCCAGCTTCTGCGTTTGCGCAAGCGTGAGGATTTCGAAAAACTCGTCCAGGGTTCCAAAACCACCAGGGAAAATCACCAGTGCCTTGGAGAGATACGCGAACCAGAACTTGCGCATGAAGAAGTAATGAAACTCGAAATTCAGCGACGGAGTGATATAGGGATTGGGCATCTGCTCGAACGGCAGAGCGATATTCAGTCCCACGGTCTTCGCTCCGGCCTCCTGTGCGCCGAGATTGGCCGCTTCCATGATGCCCGGGCCGCCGCCAGTCGTGACCACGAAGCGCCGCCGGCGGGCGGGAATTTGAATGGACCACTTGCTCAAAAGAAAAGCCAACTGGCGCGCGTCTTCGTAATAACGCGCCATGTCCACAGCCGCGATAGCTCGTTTTCTACAGGTTTCGAGCTGGCTGCCCGAAAACTGTAAAGCGCTCGATTCCAATTCACCGAGCTTGTCCTGCGCGCCGGCGCGGCTGGAGAAGCGGGCGGAGCCAAAGAACACGACTGTGTCTTGAATCTGCTCGCGGCGAAAGCGGGCAAGCGGCTCCATGTACTCGGACAGAATGCGCAGGATGCGTCCATCCGGGCTATTCAAAAAGGCTTCATTTTCGTACGCCAGGGGCGCACGTTTCTTTTCACTCTCGCTCATAAATGGCGCCGTCTTTCCATGATTCATCAACCTAATTATCCGGCAGGCCAGCGGAGTAAGTGCAACTCGCCGGCCAGGGACTTGTTTCAGGGGTGTTTTACCTCATGGTAGTGAAGTGCTTCAGAGAATCCGATCCAGATATCAAGGATTCCCAGCCCGCTGCAGACCCCGCGAACGAAGCTGTTGGAAACGAATGTCCGCAACCCCGGGTATGCCATCAGCAGATGGTTGTCGGTCCATTCCGGTCTCCAGGGAAGAATCACGAGAAGCACACCTACAATGGCACAGACCAACCCGAACATCAGCACCGTAATCCGATGCAGCCAAAGCTCGAAACCCACATAGTGGTTTCCGCCGTGTTGCTCGGGCGGTATCTCGACGGCCGCAGTGGAACCGTCCCGGTGTTCCGGCGAAGGCAGCTTTGTCCCCAACGAGCCTGGAGGAATTGTTTGGGGTGTATTCGGATCCGCAGTCACCGCACGCTCCTGAGCAGCCTCAGTGTTGCGGACCGGGTTCTGCCAACGCACGTTCCCAGCGTAAGAAAGTGGAAACCCATTCGGACATTCTACGACTTCAGGGTCTTAATGCGCTCGGCTACATCCCGGTAATCGATGTTACTGCCGTACACTTCCATGAAGTGGTTCAGGGCCGCGGCTTTGTCCCCGGCGGTCTCGTAAGAGGACGCCAACTCGTAGTGCAATGCTGTGCGCGTTTCCGCATCAATGGTGGGTAGCTTAAGCGCCCGTTCGTACCACCGGATTGCCGCTTCCGGAATGCCCTTGTCGAGGAAGCACTGGGACAACCAAGTGTAGGTCTGCATAATATGCGGGAAAGTATGACCGCGATCCACCGCCTGGCACACCTTCTGCAACTCACCAATCGCTTCGTCCAAGAGTCCCATCTCACGGAAAGCCACTCCGAGATTGTAGTGTGTTTCCGGATCTTCATCGACAGCAGCCGAGTCTTCCTCAAGCTCGTGCTTTAACTCGCCGAACATGTCGGCAAGGTCAACCCCGGCGCCAGCGTCGAACTTCGGCGGAGTTGGCCCCGGAGCGGGCGTGGTTAAAGGTCGGACTGCCGAGGGGTGATAGGTGAAAGTCGGTGGAGCACTCGAGGCCTCGTGCGCTGGGCTTGCTTGGGTCGCGGCGGCGGCCATGGCAGCCGGAACTTGCGCTGCCGGAGGTTTGGCCGGGATGGCGATCCCGGATTTCGCTGAAACCGGCTCCGGTTTCACTTGTGGCTCCGGGACAGCCCGTAGCCTGCTTCGGGGCTCGGCCTTCGCCACCGGCGCTTCTGCCAGGAAGCTGTCGCCGAGAGAAGCTTCGAGGTCGGATACGAAGCTGTTCAGCTTCCCGTTCGGTTGATGTTCGGCGGCGGCTGCGGCCACTTCCCCCGATTGCGGTTCAGGCTCCGTTTCAGGAGCTACTTCATGGGCGGTAGCTTGCGGCAGGAAGCCATCCCCGAGTGAGGACTCCAGGTCACTAACCAGTGCATCCAATACGCCTGGCTTTGGCTCCGGAACGGGAGAAGCTTTTTCCTCAGTCACTGCGGGGATGTCGGCAACCGAAATTTCTTCGATGGCTTCTGTATCCGTGGCGGCAGTCTGCGCCGAACCAGCCTCAATCTCATCCCACAGAGCCGACAACAAAGATGGCTCCGGCTTCAGTCGCTCCAGCTTGCTACAAGATGCGCGAGCCTCCTCGTACATCCCGTTCGAAAGGTAGAAGCGGACCTCTTCAACTGCTTCTTTGATCACTTCTGGATCAGCGGAAACCTCGTCTTTGGCTGGTGCGCGGACTTCAACAGCCTCTTGTGGCGGAGCTGCGGGTGCTACGGGTTCATCTGAAAGCGAGCCTTCCCACTCTGCGGATAGATCGATTTCGTTCTCTGCCGCGACCGCTTCTGGCGCAATCGCTTCCGGCGAAACCGACGACTGGATCTCAAACTCCGCATGCCCCGGCACTTTTGACGCGGGGGCAGAGACAGCGGGGGCGTGGAAAAATCCTTCCGCACCGGCGGCAGCACCTACCGCTGCTTCGGTCGGCGCAAATTTCGTGATCGGTGATTCCGGCGCAGCATCTGCAAGCAAAGCATCCGGAACCGTGAACTTCGGCTCTACATGCATTGCCGCTGGCAGGCTAAGGTCAGGAACTGCCGACCCGCGCTCCTCATACTTGGCCCCGAGTTCGCCATAACGAGTCGCTTCGTCCGGATGTCCAGCATCGTGGTAAATGCTCTCCAAAGTCCGGCAGCAAACCGCAGCCTCGGTGAATCGGCTGGCACGAGTGTGCAGAGCCGCCAATCGTTGATTGACGCGCAGGTCGCGGGGCGCCTGGGGCAACGCGGAAAGCAACGGCCCCAAAGCTTTCGCCGGCATGTTATAGGAAATGAAAAGCTCGGCGTCCGTCAAAGCGGCACGAACGAAGAGCGCTACCTCATCGGAGTAGCGTTGATCAATGAAGGGCGCAGTAGCTTCAAGTTCGTCCACCATGACCGCGCCCTCTTCCGGGGTAATCAGGTGCGAACTGGATGGGGTCCCGAGCCTGCCAACCACTTGCTGATAGTTGCGGGCATGCAACGGGTTCTCTGGCTCCAGTTGAGTCAACTTAAGATAGAAGTCGCGCGCCTTCTCCAATTCTCCTGCTTGCACATAGGCGTGGGCGAGGAGTTCGTAGACCTCGGTAAGATGGGTATTGTCTCCAGCTTTGTTCAACAGATCGAGCAGCATTTCCAGAGCCGGCGGATTCTCCCGCACCGCGCCGATAAGGGAATGCAGGTTTTCCAGGATTTTTCCCGCGTCCGCTGCCAGCAGCCGATCGGAATGCTGCTGATACACCTGCAACGCATCTTCGCTTTGTCCAGCTGCGATCAGCGCGTCGGCGTACGAAAGAATTGCACTGATGTCATTGTGAACCGAGAGCAGCTTCGCTGCCAGCGTGCCCGCCTCGGGCAAACGCCCGGTCTGTAGATAAGCTTGCAACAGGGTTCGCAAACCATCGGGATGGCTGTCGAGATCTGCGACTTTCTCCAGACATTCGACCGCCGCCGCCATATCGCCCGAGTCGAACGCGTTCCGGCCGCGCAGCAGCAAAGCATAGCCGTTGCCCGGATCCAGTGTGATCATGCGCTGCAGAATTTCTTCCGCCGGACCAAGCTGGCCCTTGGCACGCAAAGTCTCCGCCGCCGCGGAGAAGATCTGCCAGGCTTCCGTCTTCTTTCCTAGGCGGACATAAACTTCGGCCAGCCGCGTTCGCATGGCAACATTCTCAGGATCCATTTCCAGCGTCTTCTGGAAGATCCTAACCGCCTGTTCGAGTTGACCCTCACGCAAAAATTCTTCAGCCACTTGCAAGTACTGCGCGCGTGCGTCATTGAAAAGGCCCTGCTGGGTATAAAGCTCGGCCAGCCGAAGCACGCCTTCGAGCGACGACTTCAGTTTGCTGAGCTTCTTGTACATGGCAATCGCCTTGACCGTGAAGCCCTGTGAGGCGTAAGCATCGCCCACGCTCTTGAAGCATTCCACGGCCTTTTCGCTATTGCCGAGACGCGAGTAGAGGTCGCCCACGGTGTTCATCACCGTGAGATCCTTGGGGTCGGCTTTGAGAACTTTTTCGTACTCAGTGATCGCGTTTGGCAACTTGCCCTGTTGGACAAACTTCTCCGCAGCACTGAGAACCTTCTGCTTGTTGAAGCCAAAACCAAACGCCATAAAAGTGCGGACTCCAGCTCCGGTTCGTCTCTCGCCAGAAAACATTTTCTACAGCACGAGAGTTCGTGGCCAAGTTGACCATTCCATCGGCATTGCGCCCAATATCAGGAGATGGTCTTTAGGACAAGGGTAATTGTACGGCTGGGTACTCGGAATCGTATGGTTACTAAGGGTTACCGAAAGGGAGTGTACGACCGGGTTACCGCCGGCACCGTGGCCAACGGGAAGAACCGGCTCCAGTATCGGACCGTAGAGAAGTAGCTCGCTACGTCGCAGACCAACGAGCAGAGATTCGTATCAGGATATGGCTTCACCCACATCCCAACTACGCCCGAATCAGCTCGGCTTGAGCCGGCGCGCCTTTTCGGGAAGATCCACGAACATCGCGTGATAAATAAGGTGCGTGGCTGAATCAATCCACCGATTCAACTCCACCTCGGGCATGCGCACGGCTTGCGCAAGCAGGCTCCAGAAGAAGCTGTCCATCACCCGCGCCAAGCCGGGAATATCCACCCCTGGCCGCGCCCCGGGCAGTTGTTGCAGGCGTTGAAACACTGCTGTGACCCGGCTCGTAGTCCAGACGTGAATCTCCTGTTGTTTCCGCGTCAGGTCCGGATCAGAGAGTACCGCTTCCTCCCACGCGCGATACGCACCCAGGTACCGGAGATCGTGAGAAAAGGCACGCGACAACAATTCATGGACAACTCCGCGAACATCAGCACCGTGGCCTGGACGAAAATCAAGCTGGCTCAGCTTCTCCAGCAACTCGTCCATGAGTGCCAGCAACAATTGCCGCTTGGAGGGGAAGTGCTGATAGAACGTCCCAACCGCAAGCTTCGCCCGCCCCGCGATCTGGTCTACGGAAGTGCTCTCGTAGCCCTTCTCGCCAAACAAGTCAAGCCCCGCCGCTTTCAGTCGTGACCGCTTCTCCAGACTTCGCTTTTGCTGCGGCTCCGACGGAAGGTCCTCACCCGCCAGCAGGTTCGGACGCACACTCACGCCTGCCGCCCCGGACGAACGGTCACGCCGACCAGGGCGCCGGCGCAGCACCACAACATCCATCCTCCGAAAACGCCAGCCAACTCAGGAGCCATGTTCGGAAACATAATGGGAAAGAACGCGCTGGAGAAGGGATCAAGCAAGAGCGTAGGCAGTGCTATCGAGATCGCGCCCGCAGGCCACTGTTCCGGCTGCAAATGAAATCGTCTGCACAAACGGCGCACCAGCCAAGCCAGCAACGGGAAACTCACAGCGAAAAGAATAAGCGTTCCCTTCCAATCACCCGGACGCAGCAAATGCTGTCCCGCTAAACGCAACGCAAGGGTGGCACTGATCCAGATCCCGAGGCCACAGATAAAGAGACGAACATGCATAATATAAACATGAACTCGTATTCATGTTAACATAACGCAACGCCTGCCGCAAGCCAAACAAAATCTTTCACCGCAGAGACAGAGACACAGAGAAGGCAGGCGCAATCAGCGGAGAATTTGGCTGAGATCACGGTTCAAAGGGCCACATTCTTTTCTTGATTTCTCTGCGCCTCTGTGACTCTGTGGTGCAATGTTCGTGGACAAGGCCATCTATGCTAAGCGCGGCACACCGCAGCCATGAGAAAGAACATCAAGGCCAGCAACAACGGCTTGGGCAGCCGACGAATGACCTTCCACACCACAATGCTCATCGACTCGATCCTCCGCGCGGGTGGAATCCGCGAATGAATCCGTCTGCCAGGCCCGAGTAATACAATTCGGGTATTGGCACATGCAGCCGTGTCATATAGCTTAACTGGCCACGGATTTTACGCAAGATCCCTAATTGGAGGCAAGTGTTTTTGTGACTTGGATTCGCACCATCCCTCTTTCCGAGGCCGATGAAAAACTGCGCAAAGCCATGGAAGACCAAAAATTGCTTTATCCAAAGGAGTACGCGGTGCCGGTGCATCCTGTCGAGGGCGGTGGCTCCCAGATCGTCGCCTCCCACAGCCTGATTCCCGACGCGCTGTACCATGCTTTCGCGACCTTCGGCGCGCTCATGTCGCCAGATTTGCCGCTCGGCCGCCGCCAGCACGAAATGATAACCACGATGGTTTCTGTCACCAACCGGTGCGTCTATTGAATCGAGTCACACGCAGAGTTTCTGCGTCGCATAACGTTGGACGAAGCACTGATTGAAGCGCTGAAGAAGGACTACACGACTGCCCCCATTAGCGACCAAGAGCGCGTGATGCTGGACTATGTGGTCAAACTTACCAAGGACGCCACCAAAGTGTGGAAAGACGACCACGACCGCCTGCGCGCCGCCGGATTCGACGACAAGGCAATCCTGCAGATGACACTGATCGCGTCCTGGTTCAACTACATCAATCGCGTAGCCGACGCCCTCGGTGTCGGACGTGAATAGGTTCCCTGCGAACCACGCCTCCGTCAAGTGACGGTTCATCAAAAGGCCTTGTCTGCTGAATCGTTTAGCTGGTGATCTTGGTTTGTCTCCCGCTTGAGTGGCGCTGCATTGATCTCATCCGAGGTTGTATAGCAGATTAGGTCGCGCAAGAACCTGAATCGGAGGCGAGATCAATGTCCACCCAAACTTACCCGCAAGTAAGACCGAAACCACTGTCGTTTATTCCAGCACCCAGACTGCAGCAAAGTTTCGTAACCGCCGCAGAAAAGAGAGCCTTGTTATGGTTAGCGGAGCGCACGCCCCACTGCATCAATTCTGACCATCTCACGCTACTGGGATTCGTGGCGCAATGCCTGGCCGGAGTCTGCTACGCACTGGCAAGATGGAATCGCTACACGCTATTGCTTGGCGTAGTGTTTCTGGCGCTGAACTGGCTTGGAGACAGTCTGGACGGCACTTTGGCCCGGGCGCGAAATTGCCAACGGCCACGTTATGGGTTTTACGTAGATCACATCGCCGACACATTCGCCGCCTTTTTCTTGATGGGAGGGCTTGCGCTCTCGGGATGCATTCACCCGGCGATCGCATTCGGGATGCTCATCGCTTTCCTGATGCTCTCGATCGAGGCCTACCTCACCACTTACACTCTCGGCCAGTTCCAGCTCTCGTACTGGAAGTTTGGCCCAACGGAAATACGCCTGCTGCTGGCCGCCGGCAACCTGGCACTGTTGCGTTGGCCAGCCGTGAAAGCATTGGGTACACAAGTGCGTTTGTTGGATGTCGGAGGTGCCCTTGGCATCGCAGGGATGACCCTGATGCTCATCGTCTCTGCGATTCGGCACACTGGGACGCTCGATCGCGAGGAAAAGATTTCATGAACGGCAACATGTCGAGATGTAGCTTGCAATATTTTCTCTGTCGCCCCAGCATTCAGCGCCCGGCAAAGTTTGCCTTAGTTGGCGCCATCGGAGTCGTAGTCCAGCTTGGGACTCTCGAAGCGCTGACCGCCCTCGGCTGCCATGATCTGTGGGCAACCGGCCTCGCGGTAGAGGCCGCAGTGCTGCACAATTTCATGTGGCACCAGCGATTCACTTGGAGAGACCGCGGCGGCTCGCGTTTGGCCGAGACTGGCGTCCGCTTGCTCCGCTTCCACCTTAGCAATGGAGCTCTTTCAATCTTCGGCACCTTGCTACTCATGCGTTGGTTGGTAGGTCAGTTCGGCATGAACGTGGTCGTGGCAAATCTGCTGACCATCGCAGCTTGCTCCGTGGGGAACTTTCTCGCCAGCGACCGATGGGTATTTCTGTCGCCTGTTCATGCAGCTTCTAAAGAGTAATTACAGAGATCCCGCGGTCTGCGAACGTTCCCCCATCAGAAGCAGGGTCCGCTGTGCGAAAGGAGCGTAGATGAGTGCGGCAGTTGCAGCTAGCGCCAAGCCCACTCCGATCTGGGGAGCCAGAAGGAATGGAGATAGCGCCCACAGTTGATCGAGCGGAAAAGTCACGGGGAAAAGCCGATGAAATTTGTTACTTAGTCCAGAGAGATCGAACACGACGGCCGAGGTCAGGTACAACCGAATCGGCAGACCGACGACCGCAGAGACTACCAGCAACGTCATTACCCAGGCCGGATAGCCGAACGTCCGCTCCAGAAGTTCGTGCACTCGGGTCAACCGGGCCAAAGCCGCGACATAGAAACTCAAATACATGAGCTGAATCAGCAGGAAGAGCACACGAACATACCTGAGTCGAACTGCGGGAACATCCTCGGCGCGGGTCAGCACCGAAACCGTTGAGGGCGTTCTAGAGAACGCTGGCTCCCCCGCGATCTTGACCGGCGCGGCGACTATCGCCGGCGGGAGTCCGGGCGCAGCCTGGTTTTGGACAAATTCAACCGGAGCTAGAAATCGATATCCGCGCCTCGCGAGTGTTTCGATAAACCGCGGGTTCGCCGCCGAATCACTCAATGCTTCGCGCAGCTTATTGACCACAGTGTTAAGGCTATGATCAAAGTCGACAAACGTATCAGCCGGCCACAGTTTCTGGCGCAACTCCTCCCGCGTGACCACTTCGCTCGGACGCCCCAGCAACACAAGCAGCACTTGGAAAGGTTGCTCCTGAACCCGCAGGCGAATCCCAGATTTGCGCAGCTCCCCGGATCCCGGGTCCGCCTCGTAAACACCGAAACGGAAGATCCCATGTTCGTGGTTTTGCAACATGGAAACCATCTTAACTCAGAGAGGTTCTTATGCTCCGTTGCGCATTCCTGACCATCGCTGCCATTTTGCTCACCAGTTCTCCCGGCCAGGCTGTTGATCGGAAACCCGAAACCGATGCCGCTTTCAATCGTTATGTGCAGTTGAGCGAGCAACGTATGCAAAATGATCTACAGTTCGGGCCCTTCTTGTGGGTGGACGAGTTGCCGACACCGCAGCGTGAAGCGGTGTCCGCACGCCTGAAGCGGGGAGAAGTCGCAACCCAGAGGCTGGAGACGCTTGAACGCGGAGCGTCCATACCAGTTCCCGGCGGCCTTATCCATCATTGGGTGGGCGTCGTTTTTATTCCGGGCGCCAACCTCACACAGACCCTCGCGCTCTTGCAGGGTTATGACGAGCATTCGCGAATCTACGCCCCGCGTGTGCTCCGCTCCAAACTGATCCAGCACAACGGCGATGACTTTAAGGTCTTTCTTCGCCTGCGCGAGACGAAGATGGTGACTGTGGTTCTGGACACGGAATACGATGTGCACTACGTCCGCCTGGACTCGACACGCGCTTACAGCCGGTCGTACAGCACCCGAGTGGCAGAAGTGGACGGCGCAGGACAGCTGGGCGAGCTCGAAAAACCGATCGGGGTCGATCGCGGTTTTCTCTGGCGACTCAATTCCTACTGGCGTTTCTGGCAGCGCGATGGCGGCGTGTACGTCCAATTGGAAGCTATCTCGCTCACCCGCGACATCCCCGACGGGCTTGGCTGGCTCATTCGTCCATTCGTCACCAGCATACCGAGTGAATCGCTTGTGTTCACGCTGGACCGAACCCGTGAAGCCCTCAACGAAATACAAAGATCAGTTGACCCAATGAAATCGGCGGCTGCGTCCAGCAAATAGGCGCACAGGCCGGGGAATCAGCCCTCAATCGCACTCAACGCCACCATTTTTCCCTTGACCCGGATGCTCCACAACGGCTACTTAGTAACAACTGCATTAGCTGTTTGATAACAGCAATGGTTCTCTAAACTCTTTGACAATGTCGAGATTCCTGCGTCAGGCACCCCACAAGGAAAGAGGCCTACGTTCCGCAAAAAATACCGCCCGCTAAGTCCTTTAGCAGGTGTGTTTAGAGGGTATCTCCAACTTGCAGCTTGTTTTCATAGACTTACGAAGCAGGTCAGCTCCGGGATACCCCCTCTGTAAGTCCTTTGGAAGGGATATTTTACGAGGGTATCTCGAAGGTAGTGCCTTTGTTTTCATAGATCTGGCAATATGACGCGTTTTCTTGGTATATGTCCTATACTCACTGGTTAACACGTTGCGAGGCGTAGTTACCTATGGGTAAATATTCGCGACCTGGCGCAGTCCCCTTTTCTTGATCTTACTCACAAGGCCGGGCCCATCAAGCGCTAACATCGGTTACGTGGATCCCCGCTCACTCCTCGAGTATCTCCACCGATTTCTGCAAAGGGGGCAGGAAACCGCCTACGTGCAGCGCCGCGGATATCGCGCGGCGCGCTGGTCGTACCAGCAAGTCGCTGACACCGCTTTTCAGTTTGCCCGCGAACTGGACGCTCGCCAAATCACGAAGGCCGATCGCGTCCTGCTGTGGGGTCCAAACTCAGCCGAATGGGTTGCAGCATTCTTAGGATGCGCTTTGCGCGGCGTGGTTGTCGTCCCCCTGGACGATGTAGCCACGCCTGATTTCGCGCTCCGAGTACAGCAGCAGGTCGGCGCCAGGTTGCTCGTGTGCTCACGGGAGCATGCGCAGCAGTCGATCCCAATCCTCACCTTGGAGGACTTGTCCGATGCACTGGCATCCCGCTCGCCGGCGGCCTATCCCGCCGCCGAGGTCGAACCCGAGGACACGCTGGAAATCGTCTTCACTTCCGGCACCACCGCCGAGCCCAAGGGAGTCGTAATTACTCACACCAACGTTCTCGCTAATGTTGCGCCGCTGGAACTGGAGATCCGGAGATATCTCAAATACGAACGATGGGTACACCCAGTCCGCTTCTTGAATCTGTTGCCGCTCAGTCACGTCTTCGGACAATTTCTTGGCATTTTCCTTCCGCAACTGATGGGCGCCACCGTGATATTCCAACACACATTCAAACCTGCTGACGTGATTGGGACGATCCGTCGCGAGCGCGCTTCGGTGTTAGTAGCGGTTCCGCGCGTGCTGCAATCCCTCAAGGAGAAGATCGAACGCGATCTCGAAGACGAAGGCAGTAGCGAGCAATTCCGGCAACACTTTCGCGTCGCCGAAGGCAAACACTTTCTGCACCGCTGGTGGATCTTTCGCCGCATCCATCATCAGTTCGGATGGAAATTCTGGGCCTTCATCTCCGGCGGCGCGGCCCTCGACCGCGACACCGAGGAATTCTGGGGACGCCTCGGCTACGCCGCCATTCAAGGCTACGGGCTCACCGAAACCACGTCGCTCATCAGTGTGAACCACCCTTTTCGGCTGGGGAAGGGTTCGATCGGAAAAGTGCTGCCGGGACGCGAAATCAAACTCGCTCCAGACGGAGAAATCCTGGTGCGGGGAGGCGGAGTCGCCGCCGGCTACTGGAACGGAAGCGATCTGCATTCCGTCGTCAGCGAAGACGGATGGTATCGCACCGGCGACGTCGGCGAACTTGATGCGGGTGGAAACCTTTATTTCAAGGGCAGAAAGAAGGATGTCATCGTCACTCCGGCTGGCATGAACGTTTATCCCGACGATCTCGAAGCCGCCCTGCGCCGTCAGCCGGAAGTGAAGGACGCTGTTGTGATCCCATTGCCGCGTAATGGAAACGCAGAGCCATGCGCCGCCATCATACTTCGAAACAGTGACGCCGATGCGGAACCCATCGTGAAGCGAGCGAACGCATCCCTGGCCGAGTACCAACGAATGAATACGTGGATCGTATGGCCGGAGAAAGACTTTCCGCGCACTTCCACACAGAAGCCGCTTCGAAACGCAATTCAGCAGGCCGCGCAAGCTCAGCTGGCGCGAGAATCCCCAGACCAGATGTCTTCGAGTCCTCTCGCGGAATTGATTGCGCGAATCACAAAGCGTTCGCCACCAGAGCTCACTCCAGATGCGAATCTCGAATCCGAGCTGAACCTCAGTTCGCTCGACCGCGTGGAGTTATTGAGCGCGCTCGAAGATCGATACCAGATCGATCTAAGCGAGGCCCGGTTCGCAGCCGTGAACACGGTTGGTGAACTGGAGCGTATGCTGCAGGGCAAGCTGCCGCCGCGGGTGCCCTACCACTATCCGCGCTGGGTACAGCGCTGGCCGGTCACATGGGTCCGCTTGGCGGTGCATTACTTGTTGCTGCGACCAGCTGTTTTTCTTTTGGGATGGCCTCACGTTGAGGGTCGACAGAATCTACGAGAAGTCCGCGGTCCGGTGCTCGTGGTTTGCAATCACATCGGGGACGTAGATCCAGGCTTCGTGTTGACCGCGCTCCCCGCTCGGCTACGGCACAAGCTGGCAATCGCGACTGGAGGCGAAGCCCTCGAAATATTGCGTACTCCGCCGGCAACACGAGGCTTTCCCGGCAAAGCCTATGACCGGGTGAAGTGGGCTCTAGGCGTGTCGTTGCTGAATCTGTTTCCGTTGCCGCGCGAAGCGGGATTCCGCGAGAGCTTCGCCTACGCCGGAGAATCCGTAGATCGCGGCTACAGCGTGCTGGTTTTTCCCGAAGGCCGTCACACCACCGATGGCAAAATGCTTCCCTTTCGCGCGGGCATTGGCCTGTTGGCGAACAATCTCCAAATTTCTATCGTGCCCCTGCGCATTGATGGACTGTTCGACGTGAAGCAGGCAGGAAAGAAATTCACCCGTCCCGGCCTGGTGAAGGTAAAGATCGGAGCGCCCATTCAATTCGAGCTAGCAAGTGATCCCGAGCGGGCCGCGCGCGAATTACAGAAGATTGTGGAAGAGTTGTGACAATTCACCACCCGTCGATTGTTGGAGGTGGCGATGTGGGGCGGGCCACGAAGGGTGAAGACGTAGAACTCCTCATTCGTCTGTGGAATAGACAATTCCGTAACTGCGACTCGGCTGAACCGGGTTCGGCGCTTATGGGATGACCCGAAAGGCTACTTTGCTCACGGGTCCCCTTGGGAGTTTTCACCTTCACTGCGCCGGTCGTTGCGCCGGTTGGGACCGTAGTTTTGATTTCCGCGTTCGATACGACGGCAAATGTTGCTTTGGTGCCGTTAAACGTGACATTGGTCGAACCCTTCAGATTCGTGCGCTATCAGCGATGAAATGGCGTGCGCTACCAACGCTTGGTTATAATCTGTGGTCATGAAACACAAACGAATTTTCATTGCCGCAGTAACGTCGACGATCGTTCTCTGGTCGCTATCCAGCGCGGCCACAACTGTGGTCGAGATGAAAGATGCCCAGGGCAAGAGCGTGGGCACGGTCACGGTAGGGGAGAGCGGAACCGGCGAGAAAGGCGCGGGGGTAGGGCTTGGCCTTGACCTGCATGACCTGCCGCCGGGCAGACACGCCATTCACTTTCATCAGAACGCCAAGTGCGATGGTCCGGACTTCAAGTCCGCGGGCCCACACTTCAATCCCGACGGAAAAAAGCACGGCCTTCAGAATCCCGAAGGGCACCACGCCGGCGACATGATGAACTTCAGCGTCAACGAACAAGGCGTCGCCAAGCTCAAGCTGACTGACGATGACGTGCTCCTTGGAGATGGCACCAACAGCCACTCGTTGTTCAGCAATGGCGGAACTGCGCTGGTTATTCATGCCGACGCGGATGACATGAAGACCGATCCTGCGGGAAACTCCGGCGCTCGCATTGCCTGCGGCACGGTCACCAAGTAATTGCATTTAGTGACTGGCTGCGGACTGAGAAGTCTTTGCCGGCGCTATATTAACCGGCGCTATATCGACTTGAACCGCAGGGGCGTTGTCTTGTTTGCGAGTGTCGACGGACACGACCCCGAGGCCACCGTTGGAATCCAATGATCGAAGTGTTTGGGTCTGCCGAGTTGTGCCGTCGAGGCCAGGCCGCACAATGTCGATAGCTTCCCGCGTAACCTGCAGGCTGTCGCTGGGCTGCGCCGGGTTCCGCTGCTCTACCTGCTTCGTGGTAGATTGCGTACCGTCTTCACCCTTCCGATGAACCGTCGTCACCCGCAGGTTCAGGCGCAGGCTGCTATCAACCGGAGTTCCCGGAAGATTATTTGAATAGGTTTCCACTGTGCCGCGTTTCTCGCCCGCGGCGTTTTCTGATTCCTTGCTGACCGTCCGCTCGACTACCGCCAGAGTTCCGTCAGCTCCCGGGCGAAGCACGCGCTCTTCTCTAGTGCGATCTGTACCATCGCTCTTGATCGTGCCCTCTCTGACTTCACCGGTCTGCCAGCCGCCATTCAAGTCAGGCAACAGAGTGGACTTGCGAAACTCGACCGTATGCTCGCCCGTCTTGGTGTCGCGTTCCGTGGTCTGCATGGACGCGGCGAGACCCCCATTCGTCGAGGCGGTGAACACCGTGCTCTTGGTCTCCTGCACATTGGGATTGATCTGCATGGTGTCTTGAACTTCGCGCTGCACCACTTGCAAGCCACCGTTTGCATCGGGATTCGAAGTGGTGCGCACGACCTTCACCTCGCCTCCCGGCAAGGTTCGCTTTTCCTCCTCGGTCACCTGAACCAGCGTTTTCCGGCCTTCGGAATCTCTGCCGAATGCGCGTTCGACAGTTCGCACCGTGTTGGCATCGACCTTTAGGGTTTCCTTTTGTAGATCCAAATAAGGCGCATAGCGCCCGTACATTCCTATTGTCTCGATACTTTGATTGTCAACAGTGCGGCCGCCGGAAGCGGTATGGGTTTCGGAGGTCTTACTCGGATTGAGATTGGTGGGCAGTTGCTCCCGGGTCGTAGCCGTCCAAGATTGGTTCGAGTCGCTGGCCGCCGTGTCCGATCCGTTCTGGGTTTGCCCACGTGCACATTGCGGCCTGAGCCAAACCATCAGCAAAATAGTTGGCAGGCAACTCAGAAACGCGACGCGAGGATGGGATTTCATGATTCCTCTTGATCAAGGTAGCTTACGCAACCCGGACCGGACCCAGCACCTAAGTCTAAGAATAAACCTATTTGTGAAACCAGTCCCGTCCGGCGATGTAAGATAATCGATCAGGTCCGGAGGTCCGGAGAGGTGGCCGAGTGGTTGATGGCACCGGTCTTGAAAACCAAACAAATCCAATACTTTCAATCACTTAACTCCACAACGATATACGTTATTTGGCGGACTTTCGGGTGCAGACGGGAGAAATGTTCTAAGCCCTGTTCTAAGATTTCGTGAGGGTGTGACGATTGTGGCGGTCAAAACTCTGTTCTAAGAATCGTCCGTATGCAATGAAGAATGCATTCACTCCATGCTCGCTCTTCTTACGTTCTATTTCTGTGCCGCTGCCTCAGTTGTAATTTCCTTCCCCGAAACCACATCGTAGGTGAAAGTCTGGTCCTTATCATTTGTGTAAATCCACCTCTTGAAGTTTGCCTGCTAGATTCTGAACAAATTTTTGGTCGGTTGTCAGCATGTGAAAGCGAACCAAGGACGCGCGTTCGCTGTGCATAATGCAGGTATCGTCCTTTACTTCAGCATATTTCGCCACGCCCCGCTTGGCTGCGTCCGCCTTTACGCCTTCAATTAGAAACTCCCGCGCCCTTTCGACGCTCATTGTGCCGTCACACGTGCCACTTGCAAAGACCGCCCCATCCGGTTATGGCGCTTCAGCGTCTGCGGGGATGAGCTTTAAAACGATACTACTTCGAGCACCTTCATCTAGCTGCACGGGCTCCCCAAGGCCATCGTAGGATTTCAAGACTTCGGGCTGGTGGATATCGTCTTGTGAGTCATCGAGCGCCAGCACCGTGTACTTGCCGGGATTCAGGCCGCGCAAGCTGAAGTGGCCGCGCTCGTCGGTAGTGTCCTTCTGATAAAGATCCCACCGGGTCCGGCGCTCAGCGGTCGGAACATCCACAACCGTGGCATATGCCACCGGCTTGCCCTTGTCGTCTACGACAGTTCCTTCGATTGTTGCCCCATTTGCGCTGACTACCACGTCCAGAAACGTTTCCGGGCCGACAGAGAACCCGGAATCGGATACGTCTCGGCCTTCAAGGCTCACAGACTTCGTAATATAGTCGCGCAAATTTTTTGCCTTGGACCGAACCAGTAGCTGGTAGTTGCCCGCAGGCACATTCTTCAGCTCGAAAGTTCCGTCCTTGCTTATGTCGGGTGTTGGGGGGCCGCCGAATCCCATTGAGCCCAAGAACGAAAGTTCCAATTCGCGTCTGTCGACAGGGCTAAGAAAAACACTTAATTGCGTCCAATCGAACTTCTGGCTCGTATCCATGCGGAACTTCCCTCGAACCGTCCCACCGAGCTCGGGTTGGAGTCGTAATCCATCGACATCTGCGTCGCTGACTTCGACGGGCTGACTCATACGCATCATTTCTGGCGTGAGGGCTGGCATGAGGGCTTCGGCGCGTTCTTTCGGCGTCATCGTATCCCAGCTCCCCGGCCGTACGCTAGACAAGCCAGTGTCGACGAATAGCCTTATCGTATACGAACCGGGCAAAACATTCTGAAATTCGAATCTGCCTCCCTCGCCGAGTTTTGCTTGGCTTTCTAGGTTACCGGGATCTTCTTTAGACGACACCATCATCATGGACCTCACGCACCTGCCGGGTACTCCAACCGTTCCAGTTACGCGGTACACCCTACTGGTGCGGACCGCAAAATTGATTGGGGTTTCGTCGCCCGGATGAACGTCGACCGCAACCGCCTGTTCCTTGTCCAATGTTCCGGGATAGTAGGTGGTCGCGTAGATTACCTGCTCCTTAGTGCTGTCTTTTTCTTCTGGATGTGGTGCCGGAACTCCTGATGGATTAGCGCTAATCGTATATCGCCCTGCGCGCAGATTAGGGATACGAAACTCGCCAAGGTCGTTCGTGGCTCCACCGCCCCCGTCAGGGAAACGCCCTCCGCGCGATGGTGAGCCGACTCCCATCGCTGTAACGCCAACATTGCTCATTGGATCGCCGTCCACGTCTACGATCTTCCCGGTAATCGTAGCGGCGGGTTGCATGTGAAAGACCACGTCGGTCTTGTCTTGCCCCGCCAACACCGAAATAGATATTGCACGTCTGCCGCTGCCCGATTGAACAAATCCCGGATGCTCGACCACCACATTGTATTGTCCGGGTTTGAGATCGTCGATTGTGAATTGACCCTCCACGTCAGTAGTGGCGGAATGGTTGGGTTGACCATCCCATGTGTTGAGTGCGACGTTTGCCTTTCTTATCGGTTGCCCTCCGGGATCCTGTATGACTTTGCCTCGGATGCTACTGCGGGAATTGGCCTTCGGTGGGGCGCTTTGAAGTGCAAAGCCGGTTGCGACGATGCAAGAAAAAACGATAGCAAAGCGTTTCATCGATCGACCTCCTCGCACTCACCGCGCGGTCGGCATGCATGCCGTGGCTGTCCGACTAATCCTAGCTCATAAGTGCGCACGGTGCACTTTTTGTTTTGCACTCTATCGACATCATCGTATGCGATTCAACTCCCGCACTCAATGCATCTCGACCCGCCTCGACGATACTCGCTGGGTGAAAAAGTCTGAAGCCACTGACAATCTGCGGCCACAGTTGCAAGACTAACTCGATCACGATGAGCCGGCGGTTCCCAAGGTGAACCGACAAATCCTACGCCAGAAGTTTGGCCTGTATAAGCTGCCCACTGCTACGTAACTGCTCAGCGAACTCGGACTCGGGCGCGGGTGGCGACGTACAAATGCGCTGGGCCCACGATGGCCAAATCCTCTGTATCCCGTGCTGGACGTGCCTTTGGGCTTGACCACGTCGAATCGGGTTTGTTACAATGGGGTGTTCGGAAAACGGTACAGAACACGTACCGCCTGCGTCAGGCAGAGTGCAGGCGAACTTGGCAGTAAGAACAGCGGCAATCTAAGCGTCTGGAAAAGCGCTGCCAACAGGGACTACAAATGAATCACCCATCTTCAAACCGCCCTATCGTGGGGCGGCTTGGCAACTTCTGAAACTTCAGCACCCTTACAACTAGGCGATATCCTCACCATCCAGCAGGTCGCCGACCTGTTGCAGTTTTCCAAGCGTCAGGTATACGAACTCACCCGCAAACGCGGACAGGGCATCGACAACCCAATCCCCACCTTGCGGATCAACGGGAACATCAGGTTCCGCCGTCGCGCGATCGAAGCGTGGCTGGTCGAGAGCGAGCGTGCCGCATGACGATGTGAAGCGTACCGCGTACCATTGCGCCCGATCCAACCCCGGTCCAATCCAAGGTCCGGCCTCGAAGGCTGACACATACCGAGCGCGGCCTCAATGACCCGAGTCCAAGGGACGAGTGCAGGGGGAGTGGAGGGGGAGTGGAGGGGGAGTGCAGACCCAGTGGAAACATGGTAAGGACCCAGAGAATGCACCGGCAAGCCCAGTGGCAGGGTTTGGGCGTCAAGCACCGTGTAGGTACCCAATTCCACAAGTGTCAAGGCGTTGTGTTTGCAATAGCTTCACGGCGTATCCACGCCCGAAGGACGCTTACGTGTGTTTTCAGTGCAGCTAGGCTGTGTCCCAACCACCCCTTGAAACATGGGTTTCGAGGACACAACTAATAAAACTTGTGTCTAGGACACAACTCCTCTGTGACACGGTTCGTTGGACCGTTGCACACCCGCATCTCGTTTGTTTGCAACGTCAAAATCAGCCATAGAACAGGCTTTAGAACACAAGCCCATCCCGATCTACTTTTTCTGCGCTGCTCCGGACCGTGCGGTACACGCCGCGACCCGGCTCCATGGGAGAACCGGGACACCCCACAAGCCCAGCAGGATCAACGGGTTGCGTGTCCCCATGGTGCCCTTCAAATAGGGTGTCATACCGCCAGCCCGACCCACGTCGCCACCCGACCGCCGACACTTGTTCCGTCGCTGCCAGCGCGGCGTGGCCAGCGCAAAGGACGCCATGGAGACCGTGGTGCTGGCGGCACCGTATACGTCGCTTTTCTCCTTTGCTCCGTGGGGACCGTGGTCATTACGCCGTACATGGGACTCCGGGCTTGGTTCCTGCCCAATAGGCACAACGCCCATGGGAAGGTTCCATCCCGGCGCTTGCGCTCCGTAGTGCCGGTAGTGCCGGTAGTGCCGGTTGTTTTTGGAGTTGTAGAATCCTACAGGGTGGTCGATCCCTGCCCGGCGCGCACCTTTAAGGATTTCCTGAAAGGTGGTCATACCTCCCAGCCCGGCTCCTGCGCTTGTACATCCATGGCAGGGTGGTCGGGTGCTTCCACCCGGTGGACATACGCCATCGCGTATACGGCTGGTTTATGCGCTGGAGCGTATCCGGAAGAAGTCAATATGGTTCCATGATGGAACTATTCCGCCCGGTCGGCTGACTGGCCCGTGGCTGGAAGGGTGGGGTAAGGGCGAAGGACAACTGTCAGAAAATTCTGAGAGTTGTCGTGGTTGGTTGCGCCTATCCTGTCTTGGTTGCGCATAGGCCGCCATGGTTGCGCATACGCGGTTCCGTTGGAGCGTTGGCACCATGGATGTCATTTAGAAAACCTGTCCTACTTTTTCTTAGTGGCCGATGTCACGAAAAGAGCACGTTTTGGTGACAGAACCGGGTCGTGCGCTGGGAGCGTAAAGTGCCACACATGGGCGCGAACCCTAATGTGGCACTTTTTCAAGGAGAGGCATGTTTTGCCCCAATGTTTATAGGGGTCTCAGAGCCCACTAGTTGAGTTCTGCGCCGACCGGCACATGCTGAAGTGCCCTTTTTGCCCTTGCACGGTCGGAAGCGGCACAGGCGGTCGAACAATACTCCCCGTTGCCCTTCGCTGGGGCAGCCTTGCGCCGGTAGGCTTTCATGCACTTCGAGCCGGACTTGCAGAGGCGTTCGGGCTTGGTATCCGAGACCAGACCCTGCTCGGTACGGCGCTGCTTGAGCTTCTCGGCAGCCTTCATGTCCCATGGCTTCTGGAACTGGGCGTCCGTCATTCGCGCTTCGTCCTGCGTCAGGTCACTCATGAAGCGAATCTGGCCGGGAGTGTTGATTTCCTCACCGAGGCGGAAGCCTGCCGTAATCCACCATTGCAACTTGTGGGCGCGCCGGTCAAGGTTCTTCTCAGGCGGACCGGCGTAGACACAGCGCACGATCAGCTTCTCAAGGTTCTCAGGCGTGGTGACTACGGACTTAAGGGCGTTGGCGAACCGTTCGAGCCCTATGGCCTCTAATCGGTCGGCATCTTTCTGACTGCGCAGTTTGGCGACGGCAGCGTCGGACATCTTGCCGTGGGTCTTTGCCTCCTCCTGCACTTGCGCTCGGAAGACTGCCAGTTTGTCGGGATTCTCTGCTGATGGGTCTTGCGGGGTGAGGGGTTCTAGGCTGATCGCCTCGGTTGTGGGTTCGACGGTTTGTGTCTGCGTACGTTCAAGCACTGTGGTCTCGCTTTCCGGCAGCGTCACTGCCTATTTTGGGCGACTACATCTATGCCCATTGGTTCCAAATTTACTACGGATGGCTTGACAAGTCAATGAAAAAATGTTAGGCCGCCGCGCCGGTCGTAGCATGGCCGGTCCGAACGTCTCGCGTGCGCAAACACGAAGTAACTTCAGCGTTCCGTGCGTAGATACACTTCGTTACCCGCATGGCTATTGGTCGGGTCCGACATTTCCCTCTTGACAAGAATTCCGCAATGGAGTAATTTAGGACAATGGAAGAACAAGAAAGGAGTCACATGAAACGTATCAAACCACAGAACAAGAGCACGGAGAAGTTGGTCATTTACGTCTCGCCCAACCTGAAGCACGCCTACGAGGCATTGCAGGAAGCGACAGGTGCCACGATCACCGCATCGGCGCGCATCGCGCTGGGCGACTACATCATGAAGCATATAGAGAAGGGCACGATTGGCGGCAACGATCCGCTGGTAGCGAGCCTTCGCAGGCTTAGTAAGAAGGAGGCCGCGTAAAATGAACGCCTTTCTTCAATCAGGGTCAAGTCCCCCGCGCACATCCCGAATTGAGATGATGCCGCAGGACAACTCTGCCTCTGCCCGCACGATCCGCACTCGCAGCACTTTCAAACCATCTGCACAAACTAAGTCAGCAGACGGGATTCGTTTGTCTGCAAGCACACAACGCGCCGACGCAGGTGGGGCGGCACAGAAGCACAGCGCAACACGGCAAGCACGACCCAAGCCGTGAACGCGCATAGGAGACGAACAACAATGACACAAGCGGAAAACATCAGCAACCAACTCGAAGCGCTGAAAAAAGACATCGCAACGAAACAACGGGCACTGCAACGTGCAAAACGTACAGCCACCCTCGCACCTGTAAGACAGCAGGCTCAAGACGACAGCATCAACGAGATGTTGCATACCCGCGCCGCACCAGTCTGCCTAGTACAGGAAATAGAGAAGGCGTACAGCAAGACAGTAATCAAGGTTCTGCCGCGCTTTGGCACTCCTAAGCCTGCTCTGACCTTCATCAAGGGAAAATATGAGTACCGCGTGTTTATGGAAGTGCTCCCCGACATCAATCACATCAATCATCTTTATATCGACATTCTGAAGGTGAATCGCGATAGGCGCTTCTGGCATGACAGTCTGTCGAAGAACTTGTTTCACGTATCCGATGTCATGGATACGCTCAGGAAGTTCATCAAGCATGTTCCCGAAACAGCGGAAGCGAAAATAGCGCGTCTGTGGGCACCCAATGACTCACGCCGTCTAGCCTGCGAGCAGTTACTGGCGATGAAAGTTCTGCCTGTTGGCGGTTACATCAATGTTTATATGAGCGTCGTAGACTTCTGGGCAAATGGCAAGCAGGTACGGCTGTCCTTGGCGAAAGGCAAAGTTCGCTGGGGCGGCATCGACGTGACTGAAAAGGACGCAAAGAAGAAGATTCGTGCGCTCTTTGCGGTTGAACAAGAGCGCGTGGACTCTGCGAAGGCGCAGACCGCGTAGATTCACGTACGCATTACGCAGGGCGGATGATTCACGAGTCCGCCCGAGAGAATGGAGGATTCAAATGGCAAAGAAAACTAAACGCGCTGCGCAAGCAGCATCACCATCAATCATCAACGCAATCGTGACGCTGAGCAAGGCCGGTCTACTCAATTGGCAAGTGTCAGGGTCAGCGATTATTACACAACCCCGGTTCACGCTGTACGGGGCCGATCTGATACTCAACGCTGATGCTGCCAAGATGCAGGTCACTCGCGAGCAGGCGTGTGCAATTGCATACGCAGACTTGGACTTCAAGGCAGCGCAGAAGAAGGCGAAGGCACGGGCATGAAAGACCGCATGAAGCAATACAACCTGCGACTGCGTCAGGATCAAATCGACCGGCTGAAGACTGTCTCGAAGGAGACCGGCACATCGGCCAGCGACCTGATACGCAGGGCGATTGACCTGTGGCTTGTGATCCGGAGGGCGCGCATGGAGCGTCCTAGCACGCTGGAAGAGATGGCTGCTCAAGATGACGCCATGTGGTACGGCGACCCCGACGCGGGCGTGCCGGTCGAGGGCATAGTCAAGGTCGGAGATGTGTCCGTACACACCTGAAAATGGGTGTGTCTGGGACACAAGGAGCGCAGTACATACAGGAGCATACATGGCAAACATCGAAGACAAACTCGCAGCACTTGAAATCGACCCTGAGACATGTCCCTTCGTCATCAAGGCGAATCATCTCATCCGCAAGTACGGGTTCTCCGTCAGCGGGAAACTACCGCTGGCAAAGGTGACGGATGTCCCCGGCTGGAATTCTTATAACATGCTCACCCGCACAATCGGCAAATGGTCGCCGGTGGAGTTCATTCGAAAGAACCTTCGCAAACACCCTGAGTATGCGAACTACGAAGTCGTTGTGGTCGGCACCCTCGGCGAGCATTGGATTGGGACCGAAGACGATGGCTCCGAGGTACTCCGAGGAAACACCGTAGTCTTGGACATTGACGCAGAAGGCGTGCTTGAGCGCATCGAAGCCGCAATCGGGCCGTTGCCAGACGGCTACATGGTCCGCTCTCGGCCTAAGACTGCGCGACACAAGCAGCACCGCTATTTTCGCCATGTGGCAAAGAGCATCGAACTACTCACGAAGTGGGGCATTGAGTCCGCGATTAAATACAACTTGAAACCAGAGGACCGCCGCGCCCGAGAGTTGAAGGTCGAAGGACAGTGGGATTTGAAGGGCAGCGGTGATGGAGGCTACGTCGTCTCTGCTGGCACTCCACGCGAAGGCGAAGACGTATACACCGTCGAAGACCCCGAGGCGGGCTTCCCTGACATTCCTATCGCACTCGTAGAGTTGCTGATTGATGAAGACCGCATCCAGTGGGAGCAGCGTCGAGGGACTAAGCGACCCAAGAAGGCCGAGACCGAAGAGAATGACAAAGCCCCTGCGTGCAGACACATTCTTTCGCGTGCGAAGACGTTTGCCAATGCGGCTGTGCGACCCGAGGACATCGAACTTCTCTTGAAACACCAACTCGAAGACTGGGCTCCTGATGGGCTTGAATTGGTCAACGCTCCGGAGTGGATCGACCGCATCCATCGGTACGCGTACAAGAACGAGACCGGCAGTTCCGGCTGGTGGTACAAACCGCCCGAGTATCGCTATCGACCGAAGAAGAAGGCCGTCGTTGCTAAACCGGCTGTCGCGCCAGCAGGTTCCACTGGTGTATTCGTATATGGGCCATCAAGAAAACTGAAGTTGGCGCTGGTCGCTGCCATCATGGAGTTCCCAAGAGACCGAGACATCCCCATCACTGAAGTGCGTGAACGATTGGTAGCAGCCATGAAGGCGCAGGAACTGCCGTTCGACTGGCGTAAGAATCGGAACGTCGTGAACCGGGCTCGGGACGCAGCGCGCTGGACGAGCACCGATGGCCGGTACGCGGTGTGGACCTACACCGGAGTCGCAGAATGAGATTCGGGTCAATGTCACGATTTCTCAATGTCACCACATTGATAAAACATCGGGGGAAGGGGACAGGGTAAGAGGTTTTAAGCGACACCAGTGTACCCATGTACGTATATACCATACGGATGCTGTGACATTGAAAGCGTGACATTGAAATGATGCAGCCCAGAGTGTGTTAAGTGGCTGAAAACAGGGGACAAATCATGCAAATGACGGAGAACTTGCTGGAAAAGGTGACCATGGGAGAGCGGCTCTGGGCAGTCCATTGCGGATTCGCCCCGGCTCCGACCGCGTACCAGTTCGGCCTGTGGCTGAAACGGTGGACGCTGAGGGAACTGGAGTACGCCTTAGACCGGGCCTCGGTGAAGTTCCGCCACCAGATCATGGGCGCCGCGACCGTGGATTACGTGCATAGATACGTGACTTCGGTGATGGTGAAGCAGTCGGAGTATGAAGCATACGTTTCAAAGACGGGAAGAAACATCACATCGGTCTGTTCGCCGACGAAGACAAAGCCGCCCGAGCGAGGGATGCGGTTGCACTGGAGTTGTGGGGCGATAAAGCCAATCTTAACTTCAAGCAAGGATGAGAACAATGGTCAAGAGATTAGCCGACATGAATGACGAAGAACTGATGGGCACGAACTCGGCCAGCCGGATCAAGCACCTTCGGACTCGGCTTCGCAACGCAAAGAAAGAGAAGACTCGCCGGTCGGTAGAGGCTTCTCGGCACGTATCAAGAAGTTGCAAGCTAAGCAGGCTCGCTCCGTGAAAGCTGTTGAGGCTCGGATTGCCATTCGAAAAGAAAAATCAGCATACGCAAACGCGGAGAAGGCACGTTTGCGTGCGATTGACGCCGATCTACGTGCGGGAGTACGCAAGGAACGTTTGCTGGCCAAGCATTTCACGGACCGAAAGCGTTTCCGTCACATGGTGAGCACGATGCAGGACGCCAAGCCAGAGAAACTTTACAGATTTCACATCCGCCTTCAAGCCTTCGTGAAGCTGGACCGGGCAGTTCTTCGCCTCGGCGCACCGATAGAGCGCGACTTTCGAAGGGCGAGTCATCACATGAATGATTGTGAGATTTTCTTGAACAACGAATGGGTAACGATACCGATTCGCGGCATTGATGGAGAGCGCGCCTACGTTCCGGTTGCTCCGGTCGAGCCGCCAGTCGTTGAGGACGCGCAGCCTGAACCTGCGACCGACAATGGTCCGATAAAGTTCACTCAACGAACTACGTACGCAGAACTCATGAGCGGTCGAGTCATCGTGGCCAGTCTGTATGACCGTGCTGTCCTGCCGTACACGCCCGGCTATTCAGTGCAGAAGATGGAGAACGACGGTCGGTTCTATGTTGCTCATTTGGGAACGTGGGATTTGATACCCGGCCAGCCTGCGCCACCGAGCCCGCCGCAGAAACCACCAGACATTAGTTATGGCTGGCAACGAGATGAAATCGAAATCGAAATAGCACTGGCGCAATGGACGCCGCCAGATCGCCGCGCCATCATCAGAGCCAGATCAATCATTTGGGAACTTATTCACGAGTTGCGAAAGAGGCAGGCTGAATTGAACGGAAAGGAGAGTTAGATGTTCACAAACTTAAACGGTTCCAAGGTTCCGAGAGACGCACGCACAATCTTGTGGATCGTACCGGCGAACTTCACGGCCATGTGCGCGTCCGATTTGGTCGCAGGTGTCGCAGCAGTGTTGGGGAGAATAGTGCGATTCAGAACCCATTCAACCTCAGAGCCTAGCTGCAGAAGATTGCGCGACTCATATTGAGTTTTCTCCGCTGCGGATGTTAGAGCCGACGAAACCCAAGTCAATCAGTCAATTACCGCTGGGGTAGGTATACGGCGACGGCAAAATGCTCCCTCCCCGGAAGTGCAGGACCGGCCATGTTAGGCATGATGCGACTTCGGAGTCATGATCCGTCGGGTAGGTGTATAGCGACGGCAAAAGTGCTACACCTCCACCTTTCGAGTTAGTTCGCTGAGTCCTCACTGTGGGCCACCTTATGATCGTGGTATCGTCAGCGTCGGTGGTGTGACCGGAACCTGAGGAACAGGCGCTGGTGTCGCTAAAGGCGCGGGCAAAGGAGCAGGACTCGGACCGGGCGCGGCTGGAGAGGAGGCGGCAGACGGAATAGGATTCACAGGACAAGCGGGTGGTGGTGGTGGCGGGTCGGTATTGGGACAGTGATGATTTTCCGGCAAGAACTTACTGCCCGCCGCTATTAACGTGCCGTAAAAACCATTGCTGCTGTCGGGCACCTCTCCATTCTCTTGGCAAAGGGCCCACTCTAACCCGGCTGTTCCCGCAGCCACAAGAGCTCCGACACAGGCTTCGTTTGCCGCACACGCGATCAACCACGGCAACGGCGCGAATTTGCCGCTCGGGTCCGCAAAATCGGCTGGATTTTCCCGGCGTAAGAGTATCGATTGAGCGTAACTGGTAACCGAGCCAATCCGGCAAGTGGGTTTTTGCTCAGTAATCGCCAGACTTTGGTCGTAGTACCGTGCTCTCAGGAAGTACAGCCCAGTCGCCGGATCGAGCGCCTGCGCCGTGTAGCGGAATTTGTTTTGCGTGCCAACGTTCCCCTTCGCAACGAGCGTATTGCCCGATGCATCGTACGAGTACGTCGCTTGCACCTTCCCCTGGAATCAGTGAGATTGGAGACGCTCCCAAGCCCATCCAAGTTGTAAAAGTAATTGAATGCTGAACTCACGACTCCGTAAGTCCCGAGCCGTAGGCGTAATCAATCGCTCCGTCTGGCCCTGCTCATTGAGAACCACTGGGATACCGCTCGCGGTGTCATTCGCATAGCTGTACGTTCCAGCGGTGTTGTTTGCGCTATTCTGTTCTCGTCCCCGTCATAAGAGAAGCTGCTGATCCCATTCGGTCCTGAGATCTATAAGCCGATTCGCCGAGTCGTAGGTGTTTGTAGTCGTGCCGGAAGAAGTTTTTTCAGTGAGTTGATTGCCATTGTTGTCGTTAGTAAACGTCGTTGATCCCGCCGTCAGTAGCCGGTCTGCGGCATCATAGGTGTAGTTCGTCACAACTCCTTTTGGCGCGGTCTGCTTCAGTCGATTGCCGACCGCATCGTAAGTCCAACTCGACTTCGTGCTCCCGGTCGCTGAACTCAGAAGTTCATTTAGAACGTTATATGCGTAATTGGTCGCCACGCTATCGTCCGTGACCGCCGTGTGATTCCCGACCTTATCAAGGGCATAGGACAGGGTGCGGAACGCACTTCCGTTGGAACTATCAACAATCCCAGTGAGGCGGTTGGCGGCGTCATAGCTGAACGCGGACGTGACTTTGTTGGGATAAGCGACCCCGGTTGGGTTGCTTGCGGGATCAAAGCTGTAGCCCGTGATCTGGGACAGCCAGTCAACTTGGGACACGCGATTGTCGGCGTTGTACGTGTAGGTCACGGACTTACCATTGGGGTTTTTCAAGGAACTGCGGTTTTCACGGTCGTAGACGTATGCCACCGTACTCGCTCCGGGAGGCCACCGACAACAAGCTATCGAGAGCATCATACGAATACGATGTCTTTCCGTGGGTGTCCGCCATTGTCTTGCGGTTACTGTCGGGGTCGTACGTGTACCTGACCGTGGTGCCATCGGCGTAGGCGACCTTGTCAAGCCGGTTATCTTTATCGTATGTGACTTGCTCGTTTCCGCTTCGTGTCGGTTTCGGATGTGACGTTCCCAACCGGGTTGTTCGCGTAGAAGGTGGCATCTCCCAGCGGATCTGCAACCTTATTCAGGCGGTTGACCGCATTGTAGGTGTACTTCGTCGCCTTTCCCTTAGCGTTCACAAACTCAATCCGGTTGTTGTTGTTGTCTAAGCGTAGGACGTTTTGTGCCCCAGAGCATCTGCGACTTGAGTCAGATTTCCAACGGCATCATAGCCATAGCTTGTCGCGTGAACATCGGCATCGCTTACCGTCTTGATTGCTGACGGTGTCGTAGGCGAACAGGGTTTGGTTGCTCAGCGCGTCTGTGACGACAATGCGGCTCAACAGATCATAAGCGATGCTGGAAGTGTGCTGGTTTGGGTCTGTGACACCTTAAGCCTTCCAATGAATCGGACGTAGGCTAGTCAGGTTGCCAATCGCGTCGGTGATGCCTGTAAGACAGATTGGCACGTAGGCATACCACGAAAAGGTCGTGGTGTTGTTGGTGGTCCGTTGTGCCGTCAGATCCATAGCTATCGTAAGAAAATGTGGTCTATTGCCGAGCGGGTCTTTCACCGTCGTCAGATTTCCGTTGACATCGTAGGTGAGCGCTGTGGTGTTCCCTTGGGGTTTTGATAGTCAGCGGCTCGCTGAACGAGTTGTAGGTGAACGAGGCCGTCTCGCCTAGCGGGTCAGTGTAGCTGAGCATATTCCCTAGCGAATCATAGGTATAGTTGCTCGTGTTGCCGCGAGCGTCGGTGACTGACGCCACATTATTGTTTGGTGTTGTAGGTATAGCTGGTTGTATTTCCCAGCGCATCCGTGATTCCACTGATCTGCATCAACGAGTCGTACGTGTGGACGGTCTTGTTCCCCAGTGGGTCAGTAATCGTGGTCTGGCCCTGCGTGGGCGTATTGTAAGAAAACGTAGTAGTAAAACCATTAGCATCGGTCTGGAAATTAAGCGACTGGAAGAGTCATATGTGTTCTGCACAAGAACGCTTTTGTTCGGCAGAGTGATCGGAGCCAAACGATGGCTAAAGTCGTAGGCATACTTCGTCACGTTGCCCGCCGGATCAGTTTCAGAAATCAGGTCGCCGCCTGCATAGGTAGGTGACCGTTCGACCGCTTTGGCCGGAGACGCCGGAGATCAGGTTGTTCTGATCGTACGAAAATGAGAGATACTGTGCTGCTGAATCACGAACGTACAACTCGGTCATATTTTGATTTCCGTCTCGCTGTGGGTTGATGAAAAAACCGTTGGGGTTATTAAGCTTCATCAGAATCCCGTTCGACCTGAAGAAGTATTGCACGCCGTCCTTGCGAGTTAAGGTGTAAGCATAAAATTTCGGATCGCGTGTCAACGAATTGGTCACGCCGGGAGCAGGCACGTAGACGCCGTTGCTCAGCGTGAATGTTTCGCCGTGCCCATCGCCCCACCTGACCGTCGCGCCGGTCGGGTTGCCGTGCTTCATTGTCGTTATGACTCAAGGTTGAAGTTGTGGTTCCAGTTTTTGCCCAGCGGCCCGCTGTAGTTGTCCAACGAGTTATAGGTGCGCTGGAAACACCAGCGGGAAGAGACCTGCGATGTGGTCGACAATTGAGAGGTCGGTGTGCTGGTAATAGTAATTACCGTTTCCCTGTGCTGACAGGGTCACTACAGCAGCTTTGCGGATTCGTGGAGGTTCCCGCAGGCCCGGTTCCTTCAGGCGGTGGCTCTCTGGCTGCCGCAGCCGCGAGTGCCGAGGCCACTCACGTAAACTTGTATCTGGCCTCCGTAGTTTATCTTGCCATGTCGTCTCAACAGGTCCGCAATTAGAGTTAAGGCCATTAACCTGTACCAAAAAAGAACCCGTGGCTTTGGCGTTCTCAGTGCATCTATTCAGGTATAAAAGCAGGCCAGATTTCAGAATCAACCTCGCCGGCCCCAGTCTCCTGAAACGAATCCATCAGGGAAGACGCTTCATCATCATCCGCCTTGGGACGCAAAGCTGTATCCACACTGTATTCACCTCTTGGGAGTCGGGAAATTGAAAAGAACTAGGAGAAGAGGCACAGAATACTGGCGACGCGTGAACAAAGGGACGCATATCCCAAATAAGCAGAGGAAAATGATTTTGAAAACGATGCGGTTCGGGCGGTTCGATAACAGTTGGCCAAAGGCACTGAGTCTCTTGTCGAAGCGGCGAGTGGCGGCATAGCGTTTCTCCTTACAAAGCAATCTGAGACGGGGAACCGATCAGCGCGGGGCGGGGGCACCGGGTGGCCCACATTGTGCTCTCGGGATAGGGGTTTGTCGATTTGTTTCGGCCCGCGTCCGCGCCCTCGACGCCTACAAAGTTTTCCTCACCCTCTGGAAAGACGCCGACCCCGACATCCCCGTCCTGAAGAAAGCCAAGGCCGAGTACGCGAAGCTGCAATAGAGAGAACGAAGAATGTGTATTGTATTTTTAGGGCGAGCTAGGCTGGTAGGTTTTCTGGGCTCAAGAATCGACAACCTCGGGAGATCATCACGAGGTTACATCCCATAGAGAGCGTCCCCGCACTCATCGAGTCGAGAACGCTCTCCCGAACAGCCCTCCCCCAAGAACTGCTCAGACGACACAATAGATACTCGACTGATTGACAATATTTCAACACGGCAATAGATGATCCTTCTGCATTTATTGCTCTTCACTGCTGATTTAGCTACATCGCGACAAGCACCATACTATGAAAATCGCGAGCGGCCCGAAGAGCACGTACGCTGCCCCCCAGAAGAAGTTACCTGAAGCCCATCGTGGGTTTAAATCACTTTCTACTTTTAGCTCGATTCCAATTTGTTTCCACATCTCTGAGCGATTGTCTTGTTCACAATGCTCCCGCTCCTGCAATGGCCCGTAGTACAACTCCCGACGCCACTCCACAACAGCAATCCAGATTCGATAAAAACCGAAAGGGGCAAGCGCCGGTAAGATGCTGACAAAGTTCTTGCCACACCCGATGACATTCCACGGAGGAGTCGCCCACGTTCTGGTGCTGAGAAACCAAAGGATCAGGACAAAATAGATCAGTGGAACCACCGTCAATAGCACAACCGATAGCCATGCACGCCGTCTGCTTGCTGGGATCATTCCTCGAATAGCTCCCCATGCGAACGCTTTCCAGCGTGGCTGGGAGTTTGCTGCCGTGCCCCAAGTGATGGCATAAAAGAGAGTGAAAAGCTGCTGTGGGAGATTCAATTCCATAGTCTCGACTTGCGTTGAAAATCAAGCCAACAGGGGAGGCAGGAAATTATCTCATATGCTTCGTCTTTAGCCGTAACGCATGGGCGCGAACCGCACTCCGCACGCCAAACGCTCCCGCGATCTGCCATAATCTTCTCAATGTGCGGTCGCTATCGACATCAGCCAGATGAAAGCCCACAAACGCCCTGCTGCCCCGAAGGTTATGCTGCATACTTAATGCAGAAATGAGTTCAAATGGGCCCAGGCCTACCGATGGCGATGAAAAGTGGGATTCGGTTCACCATCCCATTGGTAACACGTAATTTACCGATTCGACTCTCCACATTTGACCACACGTCTTCCTGCCCTTCACCCACGGCACAATCCGCCGGAATCTGGCTTTCCGAGCAGGCCCATTCCGCCAAGTTCATCGTTCACGCGGTCGGTAATAATAAGGTCGAATTCGTCGCTACTCTTGAACAAAAGCGTGAGCGCATTCATACTTCCAACGACTTCCCGACACGTATAGCCCTCTGCGGTCAGCATGGAGCAGATGATTTCGCGAATAGGGTCGCTACTACTTCCGAACAAGGAGGCGCTCTTTCATGCCTGACAAGGTAGCACCGGAATAAAATCCGCCGCATTGATGGCTCGACCTGAGTTACCTGAGTACATGTCCTAAAGTAACCAACGCAGCACGCAAGCAACGGAGCAGAATTAGGTGCGAAGACTCTCTGGTTCCGCTTATTTCGCTCACTAATGCCTGAAAGCATTTAGAATGCTCTCTACCTCCCCCCATTTGAGTGTTTCTCCGCGCCAATGGATTATCTGGGCTTGGCAACCACCAAATCGCGTCCAAGCTTTTCAATCCCTAGCGGTGGGCCGCGTGTCTACCTTCACGTAACAAGGGAGCTGATCGCAGAAAATCGGACGTGACGAAGGAATCGCAGTGCCGGACTTCGTGCGCAGCGTCAAGGCAGGACCACCGTGGTGTAGCGGTGTCCCCCTTTGCTTGAGAGCCAAAGAGGCTTTCGCAGGTTGGCGAAAAAGAAAAATCCCTTCCAAACTTTTGTTGCCTCCCTACATCGGATTTCTCGGTCTCTTTGTTCTTGCGGCGGCCCGGGCGAGGAAGGGGAATTCTCAATACAAGCGTACTATCCTCGTCTGAGAAAACTGCTCGGCGAGGAGCAGAGCACCAGACCCTACCCATATTTCGAAGAAATGCGAGAGCTGTGGGGGGCGGACTTGGAGACTTCGAGTCAAAGCGACAAACGCGGCGAAATAGGTATCTTTGAGTACCCTGCCACAGGAAGGTTCGTCAATGTCGGAGTGCCGATTTCACAGACCATCTTGACGGAACAAGAGCGGCGGGATCTTCCGTTGATCTTTGCCGATGCGGGTCTAGATGCTGGGCTCCCCCCGCCGAAATCTGACCTTGCAAGGATTCTTCAAGAGTTCGGAGAAGGTCGGTTGCGCCCAAGAACGCTGCGAATTTTGCACGATCCCGTTGCCCACAAGGAAGAGCACGACGGATCGCCTGAGGGTCTGTGCTGGAGGAACTTGAGGAGTGGGATGGTAGCATCACAAATGAAAAAGAAGCAGAAAGGGCTCGAAGAAAGTTTCCCTAGACGCATCGTTGCGACTCTGCTTGGACGAAATCGATAAGGTAGCCGGTCGAGTTGCTCTGCGGCTGCGATGTCGCACGGCGCACGAATTTCCAGAAGACGGCCTAATAGTCGCCCAGCATTCCGCGAAGTACGGCTGTCAGGAATACGGTGGGGGATGGTCAACCATCCTCGAGGAGGCAAACAGCGGTGATCCAGTTAACGCCGCTGATTTCGATATCTTTTCGAGCTTGGCCATGCGTGAGTCTACATATGGATGGCGATTCACTCTCCTTGCCTCGGCCGTTAGGGTCTTCGTCAACGGTGCCATCGAAGGGTTACCGGGATATATAGAAGTGCATCAGCTACCGGCGGGCACCTCCTTTTTTATGGCGGTTGACCAATCTGCTTGGGGTTTGGTTGAGAAATGGGGACATTCCTCGTGTCAGGGATTCAAGCTGTTGGAGATCTCTGACGGCGTATCGTCTGGCTGCCGTATTTACAGCGTGGAAAAAGCGACTAGCGACGACATCGTTAAGAGTGTGTATCCAGTACTGTCATTTCCGACGACAGAGCGGATTCGCTTGCAGGGCGGAATACGACTTCAGGAAATACTTTTTTCGATTTTGCATTGCCTAATATCGTTGTCGAATCAAGTGATTCGATTGAGGTGTTCTGCAACAATCACCGATTGCCTGAATCAGACCGGGGAGATTTCTTATTACCGAGTTCTGTGCAAGATGGCACGCAATTAGAAATTGAGGCAAGGCGGCACAAGAACACTGTCGCAAGAAAGTCGCTCTTTGTTAGCGCTAAGTTCCCGCGGCAGGGCTTGCCCCCTCAACAGTGGTTTGACAGTTTTGGAGTAAATGCAAAGACGACGTCTTCCCCGCGAGTAGCCGGTGCAATTGTAGAGTTTGATTCTCAGCCGCCTTTCGAAGGCTGGATCAGTGCTGTGCCGCCCGTTGTTGAACTTGCCCACGGCAAATTGGAAGACTTAAACGGGTTCCTTCATCCTCAGCCACTTGTTGATGAGGCGCCGTCGGTGTTCAATGTCGGCGAAGAAGTAGCCAAAATCACTCATGAATGGCGAGACGCAATCTGTGGACCAAGTGCGGACAGAGTATACGTCGCAACTTGCTTTGCAGGCTGGGGGTCGCGATCTCACAGAAGGAGCTTTTCTCTATAAGAGGGCTTACCTCACAAGGGACGCTCGGAGCTTTAACCGCGCCTTGGGAATATTCGCAAGTCTGTTGAACAATAGTGCCGATCCGCTCGTGGCGATTGTCGCTCGTGCTTACTTGCAGCTTGCGTACTATCGCTCAAGGCGATTGGACAAGGTGCCCTCGGTGGAATTTCCGCGCTTGCCAACACCATTCTATCGGCTTGAAGCTGAAATGCATGGACTCTCGTGGATGTGCGGTGCAAAGGAGCATTCACTTGGGTGGCAAGACGGGTTGGGTTTTTCGGATTTGTCTCCCCTCTATGGATCGGATACTAGAAGATGAAATACATGCAAAGATCATAAAGCCTCTGACATCACCAGATAACGACCGACGCTTGCCAGTTGTGGATGCAATGAAAGTTGCGGAAGAAATAGATTCTCCCACGAAGCCCAAGGCCCGTTTGTGAAGGGGGGAAATTATATACATCCCACCAGAGTACGTCGAAGAGATGCTACGTAACAAGTATCGCCAGCTGTCGGACGAGTTACGAGGTGAATACGTTTTACGAGGAAAAGTGGAAATGCCTCTCAATCTGACCCAGTGCTCATATTGTGGTCTCCACCTCAAGAAAACAAGACTGCGAAAGCACCTTCGCAGATGTCCGAAATATTCCAAGAAACATGGTTCGAGCGCCCGTTGATACTGATCGTGCACTTGACACACGGCATACATCCAAGAATCGTATCTAGAAACAGCGTCGCATAAGAACTAAAGTGGATTTAAGCAGAAGGGAACCTTGGACATGCAGCGCATGGATGATTTCAAAACACTGGCAGATTCCGTCCGGAAGAAAAAAGGGGCGGATGGATGCAAGCGCAAGGAAGAAGGGAGCTGACCTGATCGCGGCGATACTGATTGCTCCTGAGCAAGACTTCAAAGAGATGCTAGTCCTTGCAGAAGACCTCCAATCCGAAGCGGTTGCCGACGGAATCAGAATGGCGTGGCCCACAATGTCGCCCGAGCGTCGGACAGAAGTACGGCGGTGGATTCCTGCCCCTCACACCGAACGAGCGCAACGCCGAGTCGCATTACTGGCCGCTACGCTGGCCGAGACTGACAGCGCGGCTGCCCTCGAACTGCTCGATGGGCTTATTCCGGATCGCCCGCCTAATAAGGAGCTGAAACGCCTTATAGTTACAAGTCTCTTCTCCGATGGAAGAATAATCCCGTTCGACAACATGGCAAAGGCCACTGTCCGATCGCGGCTTACCTCGCGTGTTTTTGGCGCATTGGCAAATCTGGCATTGGAGGCAACGAGTGGAATCGAACATATGCCTTGATACCTGTTATCTTTGGCGATAGCCAACTTCGTTGCAATACAGAACTACGATGAAAGTTTTGAAGGTCCCGACTTGCTCTCGAAAGTTAGGACGGAGGCAGAGCGATGGCCTCTGGGACTCCGAGAGAACTTTGAAGGTTGGTTCAGAAATGAGCAGCCCGAACTGATACCTCAATTCTTCTTCCCGACCCCGCATCTTGCCCCTGTTCGTGTTTCGGAGATAGCTGACCGCTCGCAACCCGGTGCCACGAAGGCAGGCGTTAGCCCCGAAAACACCCAATCAGGGAAATGAATACCTCGACGAACGCGCTCGGTCCTTGACTGCAGAAATAGCAGCGTTGTCTCAGTTTCGGATGTCGCTTGGTGAAAGACAAAACGAACTGCAGCGTCAACTCGATGCATGGAAGGATGAGAATCGGAGCTGGGAAAGAAAGTCTCTGAGCTCTGTTCTTTCCGGACCGCTCTCGAAGATCAGCTATCTAGGGCAATGGAGCAGGTCAAACAGTTGGAGCAAGCACTTGAAAGTGCTCAACGTGAGAAGAAGGTGGAGAATGAAAAGCTCACTCAGCAGATAACCGCCAACGCCCACGGGAGAGTTTCGGAGTTTAAGAATCAAGTTGCTCTGACTCTAACGCGACATTTGGTTGATCTCCCAAGCAGAGAAACACCGGTTTCGCCGGAACTGGGGCGTGTTCTTCTTTTACAGTTTCACCAGTTAATTGATGTGTTAACGGAGCTCGGAATCAGACTCCCTAACGGCCGGAGTGGCCGACAATGACTGCTTTTTTTGGAATTGACTTCGGGACAACAAACAGCACTGCGATGAAGCTGATGGGAGGCGAGTTTCATAAATACGGAGATGAAGCAGGTCAACCATTACCCTCGGTTGTAGCTCTCGACCGCGCTACCGGTGAAGCAAGCTGCGGTCGAGACGTGTGGCGGAACCGTGAGGAGTACCGAACCGCCGGTGCTGTCTACGTGATCGAATCGATAAAGTTGCACATGGGCAGCGATCTGCGCTGGCCCACGGAAGTAGGTGTGTGGACTCCTGAATATGTCGCCGCCGTCGTACTGAAGCAAATATCTGGACGGGCGAAACAACTTGGTTTGGAGGGTATTGATGAGGCCGTTATGAGCATTCCGGTTGACTACCCTGCCGAGTCTAGAAGAGCTCTCAGGCGAGCAGCGGTGAAGGCCGGGATTCAGATCAAGACTTTCATAACGGAATCGACGGCTGCACTGGTTCGCCACTTCGGGAGGCTGCAGCACTGTCGGTACGTCGCCGTATTTGACTGGGGAGGCGGCACCCTCGACATCAGCGTGCTGGAGATTCGCGATGGCCGTGTATTTGAGCTTTCTACAGAAGGAATGGATATTGCTGGCGATGCGATTGACAAGGACTTTGCGCAAGCGATTCACGCCAGAGTGATGGAGGAAAGGCGGGAAAAGTTGCCGTTCTTGAGCATGCCATCTGTCGACCAAGATAATCTCCGCACCAAGTGCGAACTCGCTAAGTGGCAGTTTTCCAAGCTCCCAGTGACGGACATTCTCCTTAGCGCTTATGGCGGCTCGCCCCTTAGCATCAGTGTTCAGAGGAATTGGTTCGAGTCACTGATTTCCCCCCACGTTGACCTTGCAATTGAACTGTTAACGCGAGCGATCCAGAAGGCAGGTGTTAGCTTCGACGCGATCAATAGATTGCTTGTGATCGGAGGCTCAAGTCAGCTTCGGCTGCTACACGACAAGCTGAGGAACGACCAGAGGTTCGCAGCCTCGTTTCAATCGTCATCGGACGCCGAATGGGATTGCGCTGCTGGAGCAGCGATCATAGCGCGAGCGCCCGGCTCGCACGAGACTGCAGAAAGTATTGGTATCTTGCTGAGTGATAACTCCTTTTACGAGCTCATTCGTGAGGGAGAGGTGGTCCTCTCAGATGCCCGGTCCGTTTCACTTTCTCTTGTGGAAGACTCACAACAAGCAAATCTGATCCTTGCGAAGCGCGTCAACGGCCAGAGACACATCACAAGCCCAGAATCGATTGTGGAATTTGGAGTGGAAACCGCTGGATTCGATCTTGAATGCATTGACCTTCGATACTTTATAGACCCGGATCTCGTCCTAAAAGTGGATGCATCTAGTCGTGCTCTGGGAGTACGCGAAGTTGCAAGAGAGTACGGGAAGTTAAGGTTTGCGTATCACGTGCCGCCCCAGTGAAGCCAAACATAATTGTTCGATTAAACGTGTTCGTCAGGAGCCAATTCCAATTGAGGGAAGACTCTGACTTCATCGCGCAGGTACGAGGTCGGACCGCGTTAGTGAAGCTGTTGAGCCGAATATCGTTACTGAGTGATGCCCTCATGTCCGCGAGGGCGTGCCTATCGCAGCGACAGGTTGCAGAAATTGCTTGGGAGGTGCCGTGTGCTGAGTGCGGTGCGCTACCCGAGGGAGCCATTACCCGAATGGGGCACGAAGAAGTCGAATTTCGCTGCCCAAGGGGAAAATGTCAGCAGAGCAAGTTACGCGGACGCACAATATTGCTTGATCCGCAGCTCGTCCAGCAGGCGACCTCCCGCTGGGCAAGCCGCTGAGCGAAGTGATACAGGATGTCCTCAGGCGATACCAGAAAGCATCCAGCAAGCGTGTTCTTTCCGAATCAACTGGCAAACGGCCGTTTACCATCAGGATTACCCTATCGCAGCATTATTTTTTCTCTGACCGGGACATCGAAGCAGCGCTGGCAGCAACAATTCGAGGAAGAAACGGTGAGTAACGAATCAGATCAACTGCTGTATGTGCTGACCGCGAAGCGGGAGATTAGCTGGTCTGCATACAAGACCGTGATCGACGAAATCTTTCGAACGAGCCCGACATTCCGAATGGACGTTGCCTCCCTGCGCGGTCGCATACTCCGATTGTTCGACGCTTTTGGCTTTTGCGACCTGACGTTCAACGAGGGTGCAGGAAGAGTGTTCGTATGTCCAGCAACTCCGAAAGGTTGCCTCTTGAAAGCTGCTCGGCGCTACTCGTCGGTGCCCGTGGGCCCACCACTTTCGAGGACCTCAATCATGCTGCCATTGGCAAGATAGGTTGTTCGATGACTTAGACAAAACGGATGAAAGCGCATTCTTGCCCTCTCGGATAACTATCGACGCTTCGGACGTGAAGGCAATCGCTATATTGAGCAGCAGTTTAAAATACCCTTTAAGTCTGAACCGGTGTGTTGGAACTGTCCCAGTTTTCGGCTGACATAGAATCGTATGAGAGTACGTTGCAGCGGAAAGATGACCCCGACCTGAATTGGAATAACTGGCATTTTATCCTGAGTATGTTGAGTTCAGGGGAAAAGCTGAACCGGCGTTGCCACTCAGGCTAGTTCGCTACCTTCATCCGGTCAAGAATACCCCTCGTTACAGGTTATGGAAGAACAGCTCATACGCTGAGGTCGATCTTGATTGGGGCCGATATATTGTTCTGCGCGAGTCCGGGTTCATGTCTTTTACGATCAGATCCACACCAGCACCGGTTTGCGGTTCCTCGAAGCGCTTCCTTGCCCCTTACTTCAGCGAGCGCTAGGTCTAAGTTCAAGCCGATGCCCCTGACCTACCGCTTGCGGGAAGGCATAGGCAGTCGTAAGACATGGGATCTTTTCCAACTGGGCCCCCCCGAGGCGGCCGAAACGGTTTGTAGAAAAGTGGGACAGAGCCTGTCAACGTTTTCATTGAATTGAATGGTGAATACTTGTGAATGACCCTCTAGGAGCATTGAAAAAGTTCGATAATAACTTCTTGCTGTATGATAGATAGTGAGAGTTTTGTGACCGTAATAACTTCTCTCTCAGATCCAGCAAAACGCCGCAACGGCTCGTCAATTAATCTTTTTGTGTTTTACGTCGTGGATTGTACCGTTGCCACGGTTCCTAACCGTGAAGCCTGCTCGTACTAACTAGACAAGAATGATGCCCCCGGCTTAGATGACTCTTCCCTCAAAGACTTCATCGCGCTCGTGAACTGTGGTTTGGTTGGTCAATTCCCGCTTTACAGCCACCAACTTCAGATGCTCGCGAGCCGAAATTTCCTGCGATCTAACACTGTGGTCACAGCTGGCACAGGATCGGGGAAAACTGAGGCATTTTTGCTTCCGCTATTTGCTTACCTAGCACAGGAATCACGGGAATGGATGATTTCCGAACAAAGCTGGAAATCATCAAGACGATTGGTGGCTCAACGGAACAACTGGATCGAGAACTGGAACAGAATGATCAATATCGTCTTGAGTATCGCAGCGAGGGCATGGAGATGCGTCCTGCGGCGATCCCAGCAATCACTGGTATTCATGAACGCGCTGGTCGAAGATCAGCTCTCACGCTTGAGAAAAGCGCTCGATTCTCTTCCTGCGCGGATGTGGTTCAAGAATCACAGAGCAGATAACCGCATTACTTTGGGCGGTATAACGGGAACACACCAGTCCCCGGGCCATGAAATTAAACCTAATGGGTAACGAAACTGTCTGAAAATCGACCAGCTTGTAAAGATCTGAAATCCTGCTCACAAGGCTGCCCAAGCTGCAGAGCAGCACGCAAGCGAGACCGGCATCGGAGGATGTCAGATTTTCTTCCCGGCGTTTGGATGGTGCAGAGATGCGCTGCCGGTGGGACATGCAGGATTCGCCACCGACATTCTGATTACAAACTACAGCATGCTTAGCATCATGCTCATGCGGGAAGCAGACGACCCGATCTTCGAGTAGGACTCGGGCGTGGGCTTATCTTCTCCCGCAACGTGTTTCATTTGATACTTGATGAGTTACATGTGTAACAGGGGCACGGCGGGAACCGAAGTCGCAGATCTACTCAAAGGATCGTTGAATCCGCGATCAAACTTCATCCCCGGCATCCACAGCTTCGAATCCTCGGGTCAAGTGCGTCGCTCGAACCGGATGATCCAGAAGCTCTACGTCCTGAACAGAAATTCTTTGGCACCTCGATGGAGGCCGGAACAGATCATACCCGGCACTCCATTCTTATTTCCAGAAGACGGACAATCTGGCCCCCCCGCCGACGAAACCCTCTCGTGACCTAGCAAACGCATGGGACGGCGGGGGAAAAAGAAATTCAAAATGCATGCCGTGAGATCGCCATCGCTATGGGCGGGAACAGTGGGTTCTCAGAGGACCCGGTCAGCTTTATGCGGGCATCCTTCAACAAGAAGGAAAGTGGAGTCGCGTCCCGGCTTTTAGAAGCATGTTCTGTAGCAGATGTTGTGCTAGTTGTTTCGTTGGACTCCTTTGCCAGCAAAATATTCGGAGCAGTTCAGCAAGTAGATGAGCTGTACTCGGCTTGCAAGGGTTTACTCATAGCCCGTAGCCTATGCGACCAGCCGGGATCGCAATCTGAAGAGCTTCCGGTCGTTCCGGCTGCACTGGTTGATCAGAAATATCGAGGGGTTGTGGGTATGACGTTGCCCGGCTGCCAATGTGATCCCCGAGACGCTGGTCGCCCAGTCGGAAAGCTATTTGGCAACACCCGAATCTTATGCACGGGAATCATCCGCAAAACATCGGGTGCTGGAATTGTTGTACTGCGACACAGTGCGGGGCCGTGCTTGTCGGTGGCAGCCGCCTAACGATTGCGGGGAATGTCGGATGGGAACTTCTGAGTGTTTAACTGGACGTAGAAGGGCTTCCTGACAGACAAGCTGCTCGGGTTTTTTGGACCGCAGAACGTACATAGACTTTGCAGTCTTCTGGCCTAAGTCGCAGAATTCGTTGCACCCCGATGCGAAGAAGAGCTGGTCGCAGCATCCACTTGCTGGCGCACCTTGTAACGGGTGGTGGGATCAAGTCTCCCTTGACTGACGAGCGGGCGAATCTTTCTCGGACCTAAACAGCAGTGGTACCCGAAGGATCTTGGTTCTGGGATACATCTTTCATCTAAGGGCAGCCCAGTCCGCTGACGATCAAGTAGGTATTCGGGCGTTGCCGCCTATATGTCCGAATTGCGGCGTTGATGATGAAATAAGCTGCCGCGGAAGTCGCCGATTTGCGGGTTTCGGACAGGCTTCTCAAAAGTGAGCCAACTTCTCTGGAAAAGAGTTGTTTATACACTGCCGCCGGGTGATGCCCGGTAGATTGTTGTGTTCTCAGATAGTCGTGAGGACGCAGCCTCGATTTCGAATGGCATTGAACGTTCGCACTACCGAGACCTAGTCCGCGAAGCCATGTACGACGAACTGTACAGGCTAGCGATAGCAGAGCCAACTTTTCTGAATGACCTAGAGATTGATGGCAAGGTCGTTCAACCGGAGGCCGTTGTTTATGATATTTTTAATACAGCTTCGGCGCAAAAGATAAGGGAAAGCCTTGAACTTCTACATGCTCCATTGCGATCTGGGCTTTCCGGAGCAGTGCAACATGTCGTCCAAAAGGAGCGGAGTACCGCGAAGAACCTGATCGACGCTCTGAAAAGTCGTCACGCCAGCCGAAAGGTACCGGTTCGCCTGCTGTTCGAAAGTCAAGATCCCTCAACAGATACTGAACATCTCCGGCATTCTGAATCCAGAAGCTCAAGAATCTGGGCGTGAATCCTGCGGGCAACGATGTGCTGTATCAAGATTTCAAGATCTACGGAACCTTCCATCACTGGACAGAATTATTCGACTTTAGCAACGATTCGGTGTGCTGGAAAACGGGGCTGTCGCCCGTATGCAGAGCAGAGAAAAAACAGAAAATTGCGGGCGACAGTTATTGGAAGTTTGTTCGGTTCTGTTCAGCAGGCTCTATTTTGGTTTCGAATCCGCAGGACTTGGCTATGCATGCCCAACCTAAAACCAGAAGACAACGAGAAACTAGCCAACGATGCAGGTGTTGCACCTGATGTATTCCGGCGACATCTGCGACGGATTTGTAACAGTGTTGGAGATTTTTATCGATACAGAAAAGCATAATTATAAGACTTTCCCCTCGACGACTGGCCTGATTGGGCATCTGCGCGGGCCAAAGTACGCAAAGTATCTCGAGCATGCGCGCAAAGCGTTGAGCATTCAGAAACTCTGGCTTCTGGATTCTGTTTGGATAGCCGTATGTGAATAAAGCGGGTCATCACAATCTCTTGTGCTGGAAGCACGCGATCTGTGGGTCAGACTTGCGTTACCAGCTTATCGAGTCTGGATATGTCCATTCATGTAGACGTGAGCATCTGCATCCTGCTGGTGGAGTGTGCACGCGTTGCCTCAAGGAGTTGCTGACAGACAAAACCAGCGACTGTGACGTTCTTTACGCGAAAAACTACTATGCACTGGAGGCCGTAAACAGGCGAGAGCCGCTGCGATTACATAGCGAAGAATTGACAGCCCAAACGGATGATCAGGCCGCAGCCGTCAGCGGCATTTCCGCAACGTTGTAGTCACAACAAACGGAAGCCAGCCGAGACAGTTTGTATAGAAAGCAGACGTAATTGGATGTATTGAGCTGATCCATTACGATGGAGGTCGGGCGTCGACAAAGGAACTCTGCAGGCGGTCTTTTTGGGCGAATACTGCCGCCGATGCGGTTCAACTATCAACCTCGAGTTGGGCGTGCGGGTCGGCGTGGTGGGTAGGCGTACGTGACCGTGATTGCCCTTTGCCGAGGGCGTAGCCATGACGAGTTCTACTACCAACACCCGGCTCGGATTACGGGCGACAAGCCGCCTGTGCCGTTCGTATCGATGGACCGGAAGGAAATCGTTGAAAGACTTCTGACAAAAGAATGCCTGCGGCGGGCGTGTCGTGCCGCAGGAATTCGTTGGTGGGATAGTCCAGTCCCCCCTGACAGCCATGGAGAGTTCGGGACTGTTGTGGGCTTTCCACCACTCCGCGCCTCGATCAACAATTGGTTGGCGACGTCCGCAGATGTCCCGAACATCGTTGCGGGGCTTGTTGGAAAGGGGATCGGAGCAATTCAGCCAGAAGACCTTGTAGCCTTCGCAAGGAACGAACTGTTGACGAAGGTGGATTCAGCGATGGTAAATACAGAACTGACCGGAGACGGCGTTGCCGAAAGACTGGCTGAGGGTGCCATTCTGCCAATGTTTGGGATGCCCTCTCGCACGCGAGTCCTATACCACGGCATACGGTCAAGAGAATTCTTGACCATAGATCGCGATCTGGAACTTGCAGTGACGGAGTTTGCTCCCGGTTCCCAGAAGACGAAGGATAAACGCGTTTACACGTCTGTGGGCTTTACTGCTCCTCTCAGATTCGTTCACAACAGGATTACGCCTTCCACCACAGATCCCTTGAGCTGGCGGCGTTGGATGGCAAAGTGTCCGAGCTGCTATTACACCAAGACCTTTTCAGCTGATCCTCAGCTGCAGGCATGTCCGGAGTGCGGCACGGGAGCCGGAGGAGACATCGGGTTTCGAACATTCCCCATAGCCGTGCCTCTCGGATTTAGGACTGACTTCACATGGGGGGAAGACGCCAAGGACGAGGCTGAGAATTTGGTTACGGGCGCGGGCTCGGTTGCCGAGTCTGACCCTTCACCTACGATGCCCAAAACTGGGACGAACTCCTCGACCGCATTGTCGACGTCTGGGCGCGTCCTCCGGGTTAACGACCAACGCGGGAGATTGTTTGCGGGCGCAAGAGGTGCCGCGTCATTCGTGTCCGGTACTTCTAATATCCAAGATCAATGGATCGACGGAAGATTTCAAGCGCCAACCGGAGACATCCCATTCAACCCAACCGGAGCCGTTGAGAACATCGCCATCGTTGCTCCGAAAACGACTGATGTCTTGCGAATCCGACCATCGGTGATAATCCCCGGAATCACATTGGACCCGGGCGCGCAAGGATCGGCGGTAAAGGCAGCCTATTACTCAGCTGCTTTCATCATCAGGTCAGCTGCTGCTCAGCTCCTCGATATTGATCCTGAGGAACTCGACATAAGCAATGTCAGACGGATACAAAACCCCGACGGGAGGTTCCTAGGAGAGATCGTAATCAGCGACCATCTCGCAAATGGGGCAGGATTCGCCGCTCAAATGCAGAAGCAATGGTCAGACCTATTGGAATCAATCGTCTACCAGAATCCTGATCCAGACACCTTCGCGGGTTCGTTGATCGCGAATGCGCATGCTAGCAATTGTGATTCGTCTTGCTACGACTGTCTTCGTCAGTATCGGAACATGAACTATCACGGCCTTCTCGACTGGCGGTTGGGCTTGTCTCTGTTGAGAATTCTCTCAAGCTCACTGTTCAAGTCCGGTCTTGATGGTGCCTTTAACACGCCTGACCTTCAGAACTGGCCGGATTACGCGAGCAGTCTGCGTGATAGTTTTTGTAACACGTTCAACTGCACGCCTGAACAGTTCCGTTCACTCGCCGGATTCAGCGTCGGAAAGCGAAAGGTCATCGTAGTCCATCCATTGTGGGATGTTATGCAGCCTCATGGCCTTGTCGCCGAGGCGGCTTCCACAGTGTCCGCTGACACTAAACTTCAATACGTGAACACATTCAATCTGCAACGCAGAATGAGCTGGACATATCAGCGGCTAGCGGAGCAAGAATGACTCCGGGTGAATTGCCTACGCTGGATATTGCGCCACAGCTTGACCGCATCTCCCCAAGCCGTTTCGTGGCTTTGAATGGCTGCACCCTTAAGGAACTCTGGGCGACGTCGGACCAGTCTCCATTGTTGCCCGCATCCCCACGTGCCCGACTCGGGACCATTGTCCACCGGCTGCTTGAGCTCGCGAGCAATGGACTTCTTGTCAGTCGTGAAGAATCAATTGAAAAAGCGTGGTCCGGGATTGTTGTTGACGTAGAGAGCAGGATGTCTTCCTCGTGGATTGAGCAATCTCTCGTGCCACTCAGTCGAACGGTAAACGATTTCGAGGTTCAACGGCTACGTGCATGGAATAGAGCAATGCAATTGATGCAACCAACGCCAGTTGAGGAGTTTGCTGTCCAGAAAGACGGCTTCGGTTGCGATATTTGGCTGCAAACCACGGATGGCGCAGTCGCTGGATATATTCAACGGCGGCGGATCAAGACGCAGAAGTGGTCGCGTTATTTGTGATTTTCCAACTCGACGAAGCTGGAGAGAAAACGGAAAATGACGAAGCTATCCACCCTGGATGAAACCCGTGCAAATAAAACTTTATGCTGCGTTATACCACGAAACATTTGGTCTATGGCCTACGCATGTCGAGCTTGTGCTTGAACAAGGTGAAGCTCCCACGACAGTCGTTAACGAAGGTGAATGCGAGGAGCTGCTGCAGGCTGCTAAACGCAAGCGATTCGAAGCAAACAACCGGAATCAGGGTGGCATTATCGAAGGCACTGAAGAGGAATTACATCGCTGGCGAGTCAACCCGCGTCGAATTGCAGATTCTGTCTTTGGCGTCCCGGTTGCAATGCATACCGTGAAAATAGAGCCAGATTGCCGGGATTTTGGACTGGCCTCTTGATATTTGTGGTACAGTCACAGCAATTCAGCCACTAGGTAACGGTCGATTGTTGTTGATCGTCAGGCGCAGCGACGGGGCGGGGAAAAAGGTCCAGCAACCAGACCCCAGCCAGCATCGCCATCCTGCACTTCTGCAAAACTGAGGTTGGGGATTGAGCAGGAATCTATAACACCCGTCGTAATCCGAACTCAACAGACGTTTCGGAAACGAATTCTACGACGATATATCGGATGACTGATTTAAACGTTCCACGATTTCAAAGGTGTGATCCTGCAGGATGTTTCCTTCAATTGTGAATGCGAGGCGCTCCTAAAATTTGTTCTAAGACGTTTGGCGCGTAGGCTATCGACGTTCGCAGTATCACATTCCCATACCAGCATTACACTCTATCTGTGCCCACTGAGTTTCTAGATGTTTGTGGCGGCCCCCTTGACATTGCCATGCAGCTTCGGTTCCCAATATCGGCACCTTTATTTTGGATGGCTATTAGCGTATCCCTTGTGTCGGTGCCAAAAACAGCTTCTTATGAAAACAATTTTTCTCCGGCGAAGGGGAAAGACGCCAGACCGGGAACTCCCGGCAAGTCGCGCCTGTGCAGCCTAACGGTACCCGAGCCTGTGATAGGCGGCGGACTTGCATCTCCGGCCGGGTGTTCGGACTCCTGACCCGGCTCATATCTCGCTGCGTCGTGAAGAAGAAATCGAGTCCATTCTGAGGTCGTTAGCTTAACACCTCCCTTGAACATTTGCTCACCGTCTGCTCGATCTACGCTCGCCAATGTGGGGAAAGCCAGCGTTCTTGGACAGATTCACGAGCAGATCCTCGCCCTGTGAGGGATATTGCAGGGCATCTCAGAAGGCGAGATGCGCGTCGCTTTACGCATACAGCTGGAGGAGCAAATCCAGTTCGGCAGACGGCGCAGAGACCTACACTATTACTACCGCATAGACAAGAAGCGAGTTGGGAAGAAGACCGTCTACATCTATTCGGGCCCTCTTTGGGTTCCTCGCGACGCGACTCCCGCAGATGCAAAGACGCGGGCGTCGGACTGCACATGGCGCATGGGCGCTGCCTGCACGCGGCGCAGGACAATAGAAAAGCACGGAATCACTTTAGTCGTCGATCACAAAATACCGCGTGAGTGGGCGGCAGACGGAAGCGGACAACCTCTGGGCGTCTGCCGTAGAGTGCAATCAAGGCAAGAAGAACCTCTTCGCTTCTGTCGATTCCGAAGCCATGCGCTCCGCGATTAAAGTATGACAGCGTCCACGCACGCATTGGTGAACTCTTAAAGGGTGCAGGTGTAGGGGAACGATCCTCAGCCACACGCTCGACATAGCGGCCATTAAGATGAATGGCGGAAGTGGCTCCGCGAATTGCGCTATCTTGGCTGGGAAATCACGGCAAGCAAGCAAATCTTCCGGGCGGCAGGTTTCAGCTCCGCTCATCGGCTCGACAAGTTCACCGAATGGCCACCGAATCCAGCTGTCGGATTGCGAAAGACGAGTGAGAACGTGCCCAGCTTAACAAACAAAAGGGACTCTAAGAAGCGGCTAACATCCGAGCTTGCTTTTCCTTGCCCTTAGCCGCACACAAAACATCTAGGACGCTTTGTGCCAACGCCCTCGCCAAAGGAGGGGGCACTGCGTCGGAGACCAAACGAATCTGGTCGGACAAATTCCCCTTGAGCACGTAGTCGGGGTCGGAAACCTTGCAGGAGCATCGCCCGGAAAAACTTAGCCGCCTCTTGCCCGAGGGATGGATGTGAACTTCCCGATGGCCGTAGGCGACCGTCCAGCTTGGCTTACCCCACTCGAGCACCCGGAACGGCCTACCTTTTACGCCCCCCTTTAGAAACCCATCGAAAAACTTCTTTGACTTTGGTTTCAGGCACCAATGGTTGGGGTGGTGTGGCACGTCTTCGCTGGCATCCCACGTTCGTAAGATTGTCGGAGGTGGCAACGCCGAGATGATTTCCCTCACTGTACTTCTCTGGCTTGGGTTTCCCTTCGGGAACTCGAATCTCACCGCGCCATATTTCTCGCGATTAAAACCGACCACGAAGACGCGCTTCCTAACTTAGCCACGCCGAAATCCTGTGCGTCCAGTTCGCCCTCGAAAATAGTGAAGCCCGCCGAAGCGAAGAGCTTCTTGAAGTAACCGAATAGTTCGGCGTGTGCCTTGTTCCTCAGCCCAAGGACATTCTCGAACACAAAGAAGTCCAAGCCGTAGTGCTTGTTCAGTTCCGACAGGATGTGCGCATAGTTTCCCGGCAGCTTTAACCGAGGATCGTCAGACCGCTTGTGGACGTTGCTTAGGGAAAACGCTTGGCAGGGCGGTCCTCCGATGACACCGATAGGGCGGACAGCAGAGGGAAATTCCGACAGCCGCTCGACCACGTAGCCTTGACCGCCTGCGACAAGTCCTTCTTCAGGATTCGTACTCGCGGGTGGTTCCAGTCGAACGTTTCACAGGCAGCCCGGTCGATGTCCATCGCGAGCACGGGTGAGAAGCCTGCTTGGACAAACCCCTCGTCTAGGCCGCCGGACCCGGAAAACAGGCTTACGACCGGAAGTAACTGTGCCAACGCCACCCCTCGGCTGGTGTTTTGGAATCTGGATTCTAGCATCACGTCCTCGGATCACCTGTCTGTTGAAAAGTGGAAACAATAGCAGCGTCCGAATGGAACGCTACCACAGGGGAACATAAAGCGAAAGTACTAAAACGGGAACTGGGGGGTTTTCTTGCATTCTGGGAACTCTAATCTGCTTCATGGTGTGCCATGACATCGGGAAGCATAGAGACTTGCGTGCTCATTGCTTTGTGAACTCCGTCGGTTTCCTGTGCTCTCGAATCTGGGAATAACTGACCGCGAGTTCTGATCCGAGTTCCAGTTTGCCGTTGTGATCGTCCAACGGCTCGTTGTCCAGCGTGCCGAACACCAACTGCTTCTCTTCGTCGCAATGGTGGACGCGGACCCACATCCATTCGCCGATCCCCGTCGCCTCATCGGGAAACTCAACCTTCACATAATCACCGCGCTCGTAGGTGGGCATTCAAGCTCCTTGAGGCTCACGTGACCTTTGTTTTCATCTTATGCATCGCGTGCCGCAAGAAACGCAGGTCTTCCTTAGTTCCAGTCTTCTTCGCCATTTCCAGCGCCAGCTTCGTGTGCATCGGGCTGCCATAACCCCGCTTGACGATCCGGTCCCGCAGTATCGGCCACTCGCCACCACAAGGTCCGTACCTTCGGAACTCCTCCTCCGTCATCGGTCCCTTGGCCGAATTGCAGCTGATACAAGCTGGCACCTTGTTTTCAGGAACGTCTCCACCACCACGGCTCACCGGAATCTTGTGGTCGATAGTGACTTTCGCGCCTGAAAGCCGTTTGCCGCAATAGTGGCAGCGCTTCATTTCAATTCTGGTCTCCAAACCGATTAGCACGGACCTTGGCGACCCTCCAGCAGCCAGCAGTCCGAGGTCTATCGGCAGTCCTTCCCAACTGAGTAACGGTGCGAACGGCTACAACAAAGGAAAAGAGCGACTGCATCTTCGTGAGCAATTCACCCTTCATGATGGACTTATTTTCCCCTCGGTTCAGCCATTTTGGAAAGAGGAAACGTTTTTCCGCCATAGCAGCGTAGTGCATTATCCAGTTTTCGCAAGTCCCCAATGCTAGAAAGACTGCAGTTGGCGGCGATTGCGGCAAAAGTTCGGCAGAACTTCTCCAAGTACTGATGAGCGGTAAGATTCTGAGGGACCTTGGAACCCAACCGACCCATTGCGATCCTGACGAACTGATCGAAGATCGGAAAACGACCCACGCTGATGAAATGTAGTAGGGTACTGGCGCGGGGAAGCCCAAATCGCGTTTCCTGTAGTTGTCCGCCCTTGACCAGCTTCCGGAACTTCCTCTCAGACCAGTCGTTCAGAAATTCGGCAATGGCGTCATCCGTATCTGTAGGGCACTTCGGCTGATCCCTTTTTGCTTGCATCCACACGTCGTAAGCCACAGGGCTTTCCGGCTTCCACCTTTTATTCTCCTTCCCCTCCATTTTCTTCTTTGACAGGCAACCCTCTTTCCATCGCCCAACTAGCTCAAAGTCTTCGCCTGATAGCACCTCCCTCTTCTCTATCAGGGACTGGTAAACACTGTTGTCCTGTTTGCGCTCCTCAGTCAACTCATATAGAGCAGCCCATTTCTGCACCCACGCACTGGGCGCGACCTCCTGCCACTCTGGATAGCGAAACTCAAAGGGACTCATGTTGAAGACTCCTACTTACATCGGCTTCCTTCGCGGAACTGCGGTGGCACAAAAAGACTTGTACTCGAAACCTGAATCAATTTTCCGTTGTCCTGCCGTCACTGCCGCTTGAATCGCTGCCTCCGCCGTGGGAAAAACTCCCGGCACGTAGAACGCCGTTTCAGTTACACCCGTGGTCTCATGCTCTTCGATGGAAAACTCGCAATCCCAACCGCCGTCTTTCAATTCGGAGGACCGAGCCTCAATCACGCGACCTTCGTACGCCTGCCGGACTTTCATACGCACTCCTGTGAAGTTGGATGATTCAGCGCGGTTGAAAGCACCGACAAACTCCGTCGCTGCTGGGTCACTGGGTCGCCCTGCGCGGATTCCCCGGTTACCGAGGCGTGCAATTGTCCTGAACAATCGCGTCGCAATACACGAGTTAATGAAGGTCGACGGGCGCGTATCTCAAGGTGTCTGACGAGCAGGCCAGCGCAGCCATGGCTCTTTATCGCGCCATCGTCGGCAAAGTCTTGAGGGAAGCCCTCTGACAGCCAATAGTCGTAATCTGAACCGTCGCCCGAACGCGCTATTCCAGACGACGACCAACGCGGCTATCGCTGCCAACACAACGACCGCTGTGACACCGAAAACGGGGTTGATAAATTGCAAGGCGCTGCAGGCCGCTAGTATGAGAGCGAGGTCAACGCGCATCCCGCCGTCAGTTTTCACGAGTAACCTCCCTTTATAGTGGCAAATGCATTTTGTATTTGCTCGATTGTCGAGAGTTGCAGCAGCAGTGCCACAGCCAGCCCGAGGGCGAATTCAGAGCGCTCATTTGGTCCGACATTCTCTGCCGAAGTGAAATCAGCCACTAACTTGGTTTTCGCCGCCATGGTTTTTTCGTCGCTGTCGTTGCTCTTTGGCGATGTCTGGATTCCGTTGCAGTTCCGCCACGCATCGATTTTTTCTTGCACGGTCTTCGCCTGAGCCACCGCCGACAGCGAATTCTGATCGACATTGTCCGTTGGCATCGCGCACGGCGTACACAACCACGTTCCATCGGGCATGATGAAACCGTCTGCTGAATTTACGCCACACCGCTCACACGTAAACATTTTTTCCCTCCAGTTCCGGGCTCATGTGTGAAACTTGATCCACCCTACTTCGGTATGCAGTCATGCGAGCACCAGTCCTTCGTCCTTCATGCCCTCGGCTAACCCCCAAGCGTACCTGTGCTCGACCACGAGAGCGTTGCCGAACCACTGGGCATCGGATTGAACATGCTCGTCGATCCACTCCTTTGCCTGTGGCGTCAGTGGGCAGAAGAGGAACACGGTGCCTTCATTACGCACCAGTACGTCCGGCGTGGTCTTGGGTTCTATTTTCATGTGATTTCGTTTGCAGGCTCCTTACCTGCCGCATCTGCCTAGTAGGCGACCACCGTGGAACGCTCTTTTGTCCTCGGTTGGCGGAGATGCCGCATTGGGCACCCCGCTCTTGATGCAAATTCACGATTAGAATCTCACATTGTTCAGAGCGTGTCTATAGCCCTTCTGTGGGGGCTTACCCAAAATTCCCTCAGCGTCTCTGCTTCCGCAGCCAGTCGATGACGTGACGAGCATCAAAGCGTACGGCAGACCGCTGGCAAAAGCAGACTAGCGTTCGGTGCCCGCTGTGAGCACTTTCTGTTCGAATAGCTTCAGCCCAGCCACGCCTTCCTTGGGCATTTCTTTGACGTACGACTTCGATGTGGTTTGAATGTCAGCATGCCGCAGAACCTGCTTCGCGCTCAACGCGTCTCCGGTCAGTTCGGTCAGCAGCGTACCCGTACCGCGTCTGAATGCGTGCGACCCGTACCACGGTAGCCCGGCCTGCTTCACGACTGGCATGACCTTACGCTGACATACGCTCTTCAAGTTCGAAGGATTGCCTCGCTCGTTGAGGAAGACCCAGCCGTTGCTCGGGGAACCAGACGCCACATGCCACCGTTGTAGAGCGTTCACCACGGGCGCAATGAGATGTACCGAAGCCATCGAAGACTTCGACTTGGGCGTGCACTCCTTGCCGCGCACAATAGCGCGTTGAATGGAGACGACGCCATCGTGGAAGTCCTCCCACTTCAGCCCAGATACTTCTCCGATGCGCAGGCCGCAAAAGTAGAGCAGGCTCAGCGCGCATTGGATGTCCAGCCTGTCAGGGAAGAGCGCGATGACTTTCAGCGCGGTCTCCAAATCGTACGCGTCGGTCGGCTCGGGTTCCTTGGTGCGGATTAGTGGCTTCATGTCGTGGCAGGGGTTCGTCTCAATCAGCCCTAGGTTAACGGCGTGCGTAAAGACGGCAGACATCAGGTTCTTCGTGTTGGTCACGGTGCGACGGCCCAGCGTCTTCGCAATATCGGTCAGCAACTGGCTGCCCATATGCGTGCGGTAATCCCGCAGTGTCCGCCCCGCGAAGTGCGGCTTGAGATGTTTGCTGTAGACCTGACGGTAGCCAACCACGGTGCTGTGCTTGAGCCCGCCCTCGCCGGTGATGTGTGGAAGATACTGCGTATCCCAAAAGTCCGTGACCAGCATCGCGGCCTTCTGCTCGACTGGCTTGGCATCGTTGACCGGCTTCATCAGTGTATCGCGCAGAGGCAGGATGGACTTCTTGCTGCGGTGGTCGCCGCGACCCGTGCATTCCGGATGATGACGCTCGCCGTTGACCATGCAAAGCGTGACGGTCGTGTTCTTACGCTTGCCGGTGGAACTGTCGGCCTCGGGCGTGCGATACTTCAGGTACCATGTGCCGCCCAGACTGTAGATGCAACCTGTTTGATGACTCATCGAATCCCCCAATTCATGAGACCATTCTAGCAGGATGTTCTAAGAAGTTCTAACGGCTCAGAAAAATCTTTGGTAACCTATTGAAAGTATTAAAAGGAGAGGTGGCCGAGTGGTTGATGGCACCGGTCTTGAAAACCGGCATACCCGAAAGGGTATCGGGGGTTCGAATCCCCCCCTCTCCGCCAGATTTTCTGAGACCAGCATATTTGCTGCATTGCGCTTAACATTGCGCGCCTTGGTGTCTAGCATGGTGTCTGGTGCAACAAGCAGACACCATGAAGACAACAGTTCAACTCATCAAGCAGGTCAAGATCGACGGCACGTGGAAACGGTATCCCGTCGTCCTCAATCGCAACGGCTCCATCAAAGCCGATGTCGTGCTTGTCGGCGACAAGCAAGTCGCTGCGAAGGATGGGAACTTCATCCTCGACTGGTACGAGGACGGCAAACGTATGCGTCAGTCAGTCGGCAAGGACGCAGCTGATGCTCTCATTCAACGCGACCGCAAGGTGGCGGAACTGGAAGCGGCCCGCACTGGGCTCGTCGTAACGAACGGGGACACCAACCGTCGCCTGTTGAGAGATGCAGTCGCGGAATTCTTGGACGAAACCAAACTCACCAAGAAACCGAAGACTCTGGCCGCATACACGACCGCCATGACTTACTTCACCGAGTCCTGCTCTAAACTCTACGTCGAAGACATCGAGCGCAAAGACCTTCTGAAGTTCGCGGCATTCTTGCGCGACGTGAAGGAGCAGGCACCGCGCAGCGTCCACAACAAATTCGAGAACGTGATGTCGTTCCTTAAGGCGCAAGGTGTTCGCGGGCTGGTGAAGAAGGCCGACTGGCCACAGTTCACCGAAGAAGAGCCTGAAGTCTACGAGCAGGAGGAGTTGAACAAGCTGTTCGCGGCCTGCGATGCGGACGAGCGTTTGTGGTTTGAGTTCTTCTTGATGACTGGCATGCGCGAGCAGGAAGTGATGCACGTGTACTGGGCAGACGTGAACATTCGAGCCGCGACCGTCAGCGTCACCCACAAGCCTGATTATGGCTGGACACCGAAGGCGTATAAGGAACGCTCGATTCCAATCCCCAATGCTCTCGTCGCGCGCCTGCAAACGGCGAAGGCGGCCCACGATACAAAGTGCCCGTTGGTATTCCCCACTGCGGGCTGCCGTCCAAAGTTGAATTTCTTGGACGACCTGAAGGCCGTGGCGGAACGTGCGGGTCTCAAGCCTGAGAACTTCTGGCTCCATAAATTCCGCGCGACGTTCGCCACATTCCATCTGTGGAACGGGACTGATTTGAGAACCGTCCAATCATGGCTTGGTCACAGCGACATGGAGTCCACACTTAGGTATTTGAAACCATCGCGCAGTCAAGCGACTCGGGACAAGGTCAACACTGCATTCTCCGCTGGGGCGTAGCGGATACGCCTCACGCGGTTTCTTCTCGAAGCCACGCAGGAACTGATTCGCGCGCGTGCAACCATCGCGCCACGGTCGGACCACAGAATCTGATGGTGCGACCAAGCCTGAAGAACGGCACACGCTTGGCTTTGACCCAGCGCAGCAAAGTCAGAGGTGCGACGTTCAGTAGTTTGGATAGTTCGGAAACGCTAAGAGCAGAATTAGAACTGCGAAGCCTGTCGGCCAGCGACAGTGGTGTTGCGGTTGTGACGGGAGCCATTCATAGGCCCTCATTCTGTGGGGCATTCCAGCCGCACGGTACATCGTCAGCCCTTGGTCTACTACCTAGTCGGCCCTGATGCCCGCCTCGTCCGCTTGTTCTGGCGAGGTCGTGAGGTTGCATTATAACGCACCTGCGCGACGAGCACAAGCCCAAACCCGCGCCCAGCACGGCATACAGACCGATGAACGCCTCAGACGTACGCCGTATCGCGGTTTCCTGCGCTTGCGCCCTGTCGCATCTCCCACGCTGGCGTAGAATTCGGTGCGTATGTATGCCATCGAGTTGAACGAGCGAATCACAACGTTTGATTGCCCTGATTCTGGCAAGAAGTCCATGACGGTGTGGGGTTTTGTCTTCAAAGACGAGTCCGCCCACGCGGTCTATTATGCTGGGCTGATGACGGGCCATGAGCAACCTTCGGTGCGTTTGACCGTGAGCATAGGTGGCTGGGGTGTAGAGCATGGAGACGAACAAAGCGTGTCAGGCCATAAGCATAGTGGCGAAGGGAAGTCCGGAAGCATCCACGAACGCCTGGACGGCGTCCTGCAACCCCGCACGACTGGCCAGGACTCCTGGCAGAATGCATCCGGTCTTGGCTGCGCTGAGAGCCTCAATAATCGCAGAGACCGCCCTCTCCAGCGATGCAGCGTCGCTCTTCGGTGGATCGAGTGGGGTTGCAGCGCTGACCACAGGCTGATTTCGCGACATCTGCCGGAAACGCCATATAGACAGGCCTGCGGTGGTACAGCGCCTCCGCGATCAGTCGCTCTGTTTCGTAAGCCGCGTTTTGGGGTGTCATGATGGCGCTGGCACAAACGACGTTTTCAGCTATCTTGTGGAAGAAGTCGAATTCACCGTTTCCCAGCGTGTGGTGGACAAGCGCGTGCGCGGCTTGGGCAGGCAGATTTGGCATTCCGACTAGGTGGAAAACAGGCACATGCTCGGCGTAAGCTCCAGCGATTCCATTGATAGCGCTCAATTCACCTACACCATAAGTCGTGTTGAGAGCAGCGATGCCGTGAATGCGAGCGTACCCGTCGGCCGCATACGATGCATTCAGCTCGTTGCAGCATCCGACCCAGTCGATACCAGGAAAACCAACGATTGCATCCTCAATGGGAAAGGCGAAGTCCCCGGCAACGCCGAAAACTTTGGTTATTCCGAGGTCCTTGAGCCTCGACAGAACGTGTTCGATTACGGTGGGCGCGGTTGCTTTTTGTCTCGGGGCTGACTCTTGCAATATTCCTTTGGTTGACACTGCTTCTTTTGTTGGGGCGGATACACGCGACATAATTTGGTCTCCTTAGTATTTGGCGTTCCATGTTGCAGATGTGCTTTTCCTCTCTAAATGAAGGGCGCATCACGCGGATTTTCTTTTCTCGGCGACTGGTTCACTTTGAGCCTGCATAGACTTCACGAGGTCAGCGGCCGACGCTCCTTCGAGCGACAGTCCATAGCCAACTTCCCGCACGATGCGCTCCTTTAACGGATGAATGAAATGCACGCGCGTGTTGCGACGCGTCACCTCCGGCACCTTTAGGTACAGCGTGGCGAGTTCCCGTGCCCGACTGAGAGCTTTACCATTCGGCACAACCTCGGCAACGACTCCCCATTCGTGCGCGGTGCGCGCCGTCAGCGGCTGTGGGTTCAGCAGAAATGCCTCGGCCCGTCCCGCTCCAGCGCGATAACTCCACGTGGTAAAGATTCCATCACCTGGCACAATGCCTCCCGCGAAGTGGGGGACGTCGTGGAAGGTCGCACTCTCGGCTGCCACGATCACGTTGGCCAGCAAGGCATACTCTGAGTGCACATGCGCTCGTCCTTCGATAGCCGCGATGACTGGTACACGTATGTTCGCCAGATTCTCGAGAATTTGCACGCCCTCGTCGTGAGTCTGGCTCCAAACACCGGGATCGGCCACATTGCCGAAAGTGGCGAAATCAATTCCAGGAATGAAATCACCGCCTGCGCCGGTTACGATTACGATCTTGTTCGCTCGATCTTGCGCGATCCGGTAGAAGGCGTCGAGAAACTCTGTATGGTCTTGAGCAGTGAAGGTGAATGGCCCGCCGTTGCTGTGAAATTCAGCAACCAGCACACCTTTGTCGTCTCGTGTTAGCTTCAAGCTGCGGTACTCGGAAGAATAGGCTGGTTGAGTCGTTTGCATATTGAATTCTCTCCAAATCGAACTAAAGTCACTTCGATCCAACAGCAGGTCAGATATCAACCTAGTTTTGCAACATCGCGTGGTCCGCTCTCAATGGTGCCGCACCGAAATTGACGGCAAACCTTTGGCACCAGATCGAAACGGTCCGGTACTTCGACAGATCCAGATCAGTGCCCAACGCGTAGTTCTGGTCACCGATGTTTCCCTTGATCGTTCCCAGATCGATGGAGGCGGCGCTCTTCACTGTCGCGCTGTCCTTTGCGTCGTCAGCGGCGACCAGGTACACGTGAACATTAGGGCCGTTTGAAGTGCTGAAGTTCGTGAAGCGCAGAATGCGATCTCCGTTCCCAAGGCGGTAGATGGTTGCTGTACCTGCGGTGGGGTGTACTACTCCGTAGAAGGTACCGGACTCAAGGACTTGTGCGGATGAAGGGTCTTCGCCCGCAGGAAAGCCTTCGTTCACCCGGTGATTGACGACCAACCGCTCTGGCCGAAACGCGTACCAAGCGGCGAACAGTGCGATTGCGAGCACGGCGAGGGCGGGTTTCCATTTGTGCATGTTCATGTCTCCTTCGAAAGAACAATTTTGTTTTGCGCCGCCCGATGTCCGTGGTGGAATATGCAGCGCTTGTCATTGTCGTGATACAGCTTTGCGCAGTAGGGACCGATACCCCGACGAGCCCACAAAAAAAGGTCGGCACCGGCCAGCATGCCCAAGGTGGGCGCAATCAAATAAATCCAAAGGGCTTGCCAGTAGCCGGCGCGAAACGCTGAACCAAAGCTTCGCGCGGGATTCATGCTCATCCCTGACAGTGGAGTTTCGAAGGTTAGGAATGTCGCATACAGGGCGCCCACAACATAGGGTGTATATCGTGTCAGCGCTTCGCGATTGGAGGCAAACAGGATGGTGGTCATCAAGAAGAAAGAAATGGTCACCTCTCCTGCGAATGCCCCGGCATTGCCAAATATGCCGGGTGCCGTCACCGCGTACCGCACAGCAGGATTTGCTGGTGCAGCTCGAAGCACGTAAACGGCTATTCCCACCCCGCCGGCTGCGCCAGCGAACTGCGCGGTCACATAAAACAACGTATCCCAGAACGCCACTTTTTCAAGCCGATAAAAAGTCAAAGTTACCGCCGGGTTGAAATGACCGCCGGACTGCTTGCCCCAAGGCGTGAGGATGATCGCGACCACCGCCGAACCAACCAACAATCCCATGATGGCTCGACGAACGAATGCGTTGGCGATGAAGTGCCGGACTGGTGGTCCAAGCCAACCCACATCGGTCAATTCTGGTTTTGTCATGCCTTCAGTTTCCCACAGGCCAGATAGCTTTGCCAGCTCTGTGCAGATCGAGTACAGCCTCGTGGAGCGCACGGTCGAGCGCGAACTGATTCCCATGTCGAGAGCTTTGAACTTGGGGGTTCTGGCTTGGTCTCCCTTGGCGAAAGGCATTTTGTCCGGGAAGTACCACGGTGAGGGTCAGTCCGACGGAGGGCGGATGAGCAATGAGGGAATGAAGGAGTTCCTTCCCGAGGAACAACGCACGGCGCGGATCATCTCATCAGTGAAACCGGTCTCCGAGCAGGTCGGTCGAAGCATGGCGCAAGTCGCACTCGCGTGGTTGCGCCATCAAACGGTGCCGGTAATCCCCATCATTGGAGCGCGGAAGGTATCTCAACTCCAGGACAATCTCGCCAGCTTGGATTTGGAACTCTCCGCCGAACAGTTGAAATCACTCGATGGAGCAAGCCAAATCGAACTCGGATTCCCACAAAGTATTTACGAGAGAGAAATGGTTCGTGGAATAAGATATGGCGGCACGTGGGATCGCTTGCTGCTCTAAAGTGCGGGACTTGCGGAATACTTCGTAAGCAGAATGGGTTTAGGGACCAAATCACATTCGCTGGTCCCGGTGGAGTTGATGTAACTGCAATCAGCCTCGACAGTCACGGTTGACCGCTGCTGAACGGGCGTCTTTCTTGGCTCAAACGCTGAGCTCACTGTCTTCACATTGCGAAGTCCGAACCTGAAGGATTCTTCATCAAATCATTGTAGAAGAGAGCACCAAGGAGAGAAACGAAATATGCAGAATTCTTCAGGAATCAAAGACAAGGTTGTCGTCATCACGGGCGCAAGCAGCGGAATTGGGGAGGCTACTGCGCTCCTGCTCGCTGAGCGCGGCGCAAAGGTCGTACTGGGAGCGCGAGGCCCTGATCGCCTTGAGGCTCTGGCGGGCCGCATCGCGGCATCGGGCGGCGAGGCGGCCTACGCACGCACAGACGTCAAACGGCGGGAAGACGTTTCCAACCTGGTCGGGTTGGCAATTGAGCGATATGGCCAGCTGGACGTCCTCGTCAACAACGCTGGGGTAGCGCCAATCTCTCTCCTCGACGAGCTCCGCGTCGACGACTGGGAGGAGATGATCGACGTCAACCTCAAAGGCGTTCTATACGGCATCGCCGCCGCGCTGCCTGTGTTCCGCCGGCAGAGCTTCGGACATCTCGTCAATGTCATTTCTACGGCCGGAATTCAAATCATACCTACCATGGCGGTCTATGCTGGCACGAAGAACGCCGTGCGCACCATCACCGAGACCTTGCGACAGGAAGCCGGCGATAAGCTGCGCGTGACGAGCGTTTCGCCGGGATTTGTCCAGACGAACCTCACGAATTCCATGACAAATCCGGGGGTCAAAGCCCAAATTGTCGAGCGGATGGAGAAGATGGCGATTCCACCGGCGGCGATCGCTCGTGCTATTGCGTTCGCCATCGAGCAGCCGGCTGAAGTTGATGTTAACGAGATCGTCATCCGTCCCACTGCGCAGGGGTAGCCGAACCTTCTTTTGGTGGTTCGAACTTTCCAGCTTGCAAAAGGCAATGTCGTCAAGCCCCAGAGCCCCGAAGAAGGATCTCAACTTGTGCATCCAGGTCGCGAGCGACTGCAAGTGCGTTCGCATTCCCAGTGGATCACTGTTCTCCAATTGACTACCCCTACACTTGCGCGAAGCCGCCATCGACAAACAACTCTGCTCCTGTGACGAAGCTTGCGTCGTCTGAGGCAAGAAACACGACCGCCTTGGCGATCTCATCGGGCGTGCCCAGCCTGCCGAGCGGAACATTGTTGGAGATATTCTTTAAGCGTTGCTGGCCCGTTTCTGAGGAACCCAGGAGCCCACTCAGTCCGGGCGTGTCAATGGAGCCTGGGCTTACTGCGTTCACGCGAATGCGACGATCCTTCAAGTCGGTTGTCCACGTCCGCGCGAACGAACGAATGGCGGCTTTGGTGGCGTTGTAAACGCTATTGATTGGCAACCCTTTGCTTCCGACGACGGATGAATTCAAGATGATGGAAGCGCCATCCGGCAAAAGGGGTAGCGCCTTCTGCACCGTGAAAAGCATGCCTTTCACATTGATGTCGAAGGTCCAGTCGTAGAGCTCCTCGGTGATCGCGCCGAGAGCGGCAAACTTCGCGACCCCGGCATTGGCGAACACAATATCGAGTTTGCCCTTTTCTCGCTTGATTTGTGCAAACAGACGCTCAAGGTCGCCAAGATTCGACACGTCTCCTTGGATGCCTGTTACATTTCTGCCGATCTCCTTTACCGCCGCAGCCAACTCCGCCTCACGTCGGCCTGTGATGAAGGTATAGGCACCTTCGTTGACAAACGCTTTTACCGTAGCGAGACCAATCCCGCTAGTCCCACCAGTAATGAGTGCGGTTTTTCCTCCAAGCTTGTTCGTATATTCCCCTCCTCTCTTAATCAAAGTTGTCAGATTGTGAGGACGACGCTGCCGAAGGGGCGGTCCTCAACCAGGCTTCGTTTGTTGCTGTTTCTGGTTACTTTGAAATCACATCAGTAGCCCCAAACTTGAACAGAATCTTGCCGCTGCGATTCGATTTCAAGGATTGTTTGAACGCTTCCTTAAACTGGTCGAGCGGGTACACATGTTCTACTGCGGCGGAAAGCGATCCATCAGCTACGAGGTCTCCCAACTTCTGGTAAATCTCCTTGATCTCTGTGCGGGGCGCGTTGCGTATCCAGTTGATGAGCCAGAATCCGTGGAGGCTAAGACCACGGTAGATGAACTCTTTGGGCGGCATGGCTGGGAACTGCCCACTCTGCATGCCGTAAACGACAATCGAGCCGCCAGGTTTAAGCGATTTGGCCAACTCGCCCACGGGTGTTCCGCCCACCGTATCGAGGACGAGGCTGAGTTTCTTGCCGTCGAGAGCCTCCTCGATATCCTTGTGTAGGTTGTCGCCGTGGAGGACTACGCGGTCACCTCCCCACTGCCGGACCTGTTGGGCAGCTTCTTCCCGCCGGACGACATTCAGTGTCTTGACTCCTGCAAGCTTCGCGAGCGCAATGATGTACTGCCCCATGGCCGCGTTGGCTGCGGTTTGACCGATCCAGTCGCCGGGCATCAGGGAAACGTATCGGTTCAGCAAGAGATAGGCGGTAGCCGGGTTAATCCCTATCATCGAGAGTTGCAAAGGATCCGCTTCGTCGCTCATCGGCACGAGGTTGCGCACCGGGGCGACAACTTCATCTGCCCAGGTGCCCTGCTCGTAGGTAGGAAGAATCAGGACTCGTTTGCCCCGCAGAGCGGGATCAACCTTCGATCCGATCTTGGCGACGCGGCCAACGCCCTCGGCCCCTACTGAGGATGGGAAGGCCGCCCGGACGCCGTATATGCCACGGACGAACAAAAAGTCCGACGGATTCATCGGCGCCGCTTCCATCGAGATGAGAACATCCTCCTGACCAAGAGCCGGTTCGGAAACCGTGTTGAGTTCGATGACATCTGAAGGTTCGCCGTGAGCTATGAAGTGCAACTGCTGCATAAGAAAACTCCTTTCGTTCAAAACCGTTTACGGTTTGACCGCGCCGCCGAAAGCCGGCGGTCGAGATCGCGGATGTACCTATCCGGGGAAGGAACTGCCGAACATCGGATTCCCGCTCTTGGATTGCGCACGCCTTGTTTCGTCTTCAATGACATCCCAGTGTTCGACCAAAACGCCTTCCTCCATGACGAGGATGTCGGCCGCTATCCAACTGGCTGGAGCGCCGAAACCGGAAAAGCGTCCGTGAACGATCACGAGATTGCCTTCGGCCACGATCGTGTCGTGCTCGTATTTCAGCGTGTCCGGCAGACTCTTAACGAGTCCGAAAAGTCCGTCGCGTCCCGGAGCAATGTGGGCACTGTGCTGAATGTAATTCGGTGACCAGAACCTTTCCGCCGCCGCGTAATCGCGCTTATTGAACAGGGTTTCGATCGCTTCCAGAACGATGGCCTTATTCTTTGCGGCTGTTGATTTGCTCATTTTGCCCTCTCTTCTATGGTGTATGTCCTCAGCATCCCGCTTTCGGATCCATCGACTGTTTCCTGATATTCGCGGCCGTGTTAGAACACGAATCCTGACCGTAGCTAAGCGAGCAATCTGGATTATTGCTATAATCCATTTACAGGATTAGATTCGTAATCCTGAATTAGTTGCAGTTTATTTTTCGGGGGAGGGATGCATGGGCCATTCCAGGGGTGAAAAGGCAAAGACTCATAAGCGCATCGTTTCGATCGCTTCCAAGAAGTTTCGCGAGGAAGGCCTTGCTGGGGTCGGAATCGCAGAACTGATGAAGGAGGCAGGTCTTACCGTAGGCGGGTTCTACAAACGGGCTTCGAGGAAAGCATGTGGGTGATGTCGTCGAAGGAGATTTCGCCCGATTCAGCCTTGAGGACTGTGCGGCCCTTCCAGCGGAGGATGCGCTGCGTGGCGTCGAAGGCGAAGGTTTTGGGCAGGTTCATGATCAGCGCGCACAGCATCATTCCTGGCGCAGCGCTTCCATGGGGTCAAGCTTGATGGCCCCTCGCATCGGCAGCCAGCAGGCCAACATGCCTGTAAGCTCCATGAGAAGTACGACGACAGCGAGTGCGCTCAGGTCGTCAGGACGGACCCCAAACAGCAGCGTCCTCAGTGCCCTGCTGCCCGCTAACCCGATCGTCGATCCGACGACTACGCCGGCCGCGATTAGGCGTGAAGCTTCAGTGAATACCAAGGTAAACAGATTCGACGGCGTCGCCCCCAGCACGGCCCGAATGGCCAACTCGAATCGGCGTTGAGCAAAGGAATAAGTGACGGTAGCGTAAAGACCTGTCGTGGCGAGCACAAACGCTAATACGGCGAAAAGCGAGACCATCACCGCGCTGGTGCGATTTAGAGTCGTCGAGTCAGAGCGATATTCGTCCATGGTCTTGATTTCGGATACTGCCTGTTCCGTATCCACTTGGTGAATCGCTGCCACGGCTGGAGTGACCAGCGATTGCGGCTCAACCTCCGTTCGCAATAGGAATGTGAGCAGCCGTGACGGAAATTGTGAATAGGGCAAGTAGATCTGCGGCGCGTCCGGTTGTGTCGGCCCGAACTCCTTGACATCCGCCACCACTCCCACCACCGTGACACGGTCTCGATTCACCGCGGGCTTCCAAGGGGCGCCCGATGCCGGAAAATGCAAAACAATAGAGGCCCCAAGCACTTCCGTATGGGGCCAGTAGCGTCGCACCATCTCCTCGTTGAGAATCGCGACGGGTGCGCCGTGTTCGTCGTCGGCATCGGTGAACTGTCGTCCGAGGCGGAGGGGCACCTGCATGGTCGCGAAATAATTTGGCGTCACCACGCGATACTGAGTCACCAGGCGTGATTGATCCAACCTTATTGAGCAACGTATAAAGAATGTAATAGCTTTCCTCTAGAAAGAATCTAATAATATAGGTGCTCTGTTCTCCGCCTGAACACCTATGCCCAGACCAAAAGGAAGCGCTGATCTGCTGGAAGACCGGCGCCGGCGAGCTTTGGCCTTAGTGGATTCCGGTTGTTCACTCAATGAAGCGGCGCGGCGCATTGGCTGCGGGGCCAGTTCGGTCATGCGCTGGTACCATGCGCGGCGACGCGGGGGAGAGCAGGCATTGCGCGTTCGCTTCTCCCCGGGGCGACCGCCTAAGTTGCGGCCGAAACAGCTGCAGCACCTGATCAAGCTACTGCTCAAAGGGCCGATGGCTCGGGGCTACCACACGAACCTGTGGACAACGACGCGCATCGCTCTGCTCATCGACGAGGAGTTCGGGGTTGACTACCACCCCAATCACATTGGGCGATTGATGCATCGTCTGAAGTGGAGTCATCAGAAACCCGAACGGCGCGCGATCGAATGCGACGACCAAGCGGTCGAGCAATGGAAACGCCGACCGTGGCCGCGGATAAAAAAAAAGCCGCTCGGCTGGGCGCCCACATAGTGTTTGCCGATGAGTCCGGATTTCTCCTCATTCCCAATGTCGCCAAGACCTGGGCTCCGGTCGGGCAAACTCCGATTCATCGGCATGTCGATCGGCGCGACAAAATTTCCGTGATCTCCGGCATCTCGGTCAGCCCGAAACGGCAGCGACTGAACCTCTACTACTACCTTTTCTATGCCAATATTAGGCAGGAAGAAGTGTGTTTGTTCCTCCGCCACCTGCTTCGGCATCTCCACGGTCCCATGATTGTGTTGCTGGATAACTCCAGTACCCACAAAGGCGAGCCTCTGCAGGCGCTTCTCCGGCGAAATCCCCGTCTCCATATTGAGAACTTTCCCTCCTATGCCCCGGAGCTGAATCCAGACGAAGGGGTTTGGTATCAGGCGAAGCGAAAACTGTCCAATAGTTGTCCCAAGGACAGTGACGAACTCATGGAGGACATCATCCAGTCGATGAACGGAGTTAAAAGATCGCAGAAGAAGCTACGGGGCTGCATCGAGCAGTCCGAGCTGCCTTCTTTTTTGCGCTAAGTCATTGCATTATTTATACGTAGATCAATAATTGATCATGGCCGGGGATCTCGATGGTCGTGGCGTCGCCCCAGCCGCTTAGCGGAGGAAAATTGACGGCCGAGGCCGAGGTCACTCCCAGTAACGCGGACAAACCAAGAACCGCCTGGCGCTGAAAGCGAATGAGAGCGTCTGGAGTCGAGAAACGCCACTCTGGAAGCCACGTCCGAAATGTGAGTACATTGGCTGTATTCAAGCCCGGATCGGTGGCCAACAGCTTGGCTGCGCTGCTGCCCAGCAGGATGGCGCAGAAGAGCAGCGCCGTACTCATTCCTATTTCGGCCACCACAAGCGCGGAACGCAGTGTGCGATGTGAAGTCACAGACAGGCCGGCAGCGCGAAGCGAATCGAATGTATTCGACCGAAAGGCATGAGCCAACGGCGCCAGGCTCAGCAGGACAGCGATCAGCAATACAAGGCCTGCTGTGCCCGCAAGGACGTTCGCATCCACATGGATGAATTGGGCACGGGGAACCTCCGTCGGTCCTGGACGCAGAGCCGTATCACGTAGCCGCCCCATGCCCGCGAAAGCCAGCAGCATTCCCAGGGCTCCGCCCAAGGATGCCAGCACTAGGCCCTCGGCGAAGAAATGCATTCCCAAGTGTGAATGTGATGCACCCAGTGCCACCCGAATCGCTACCTCGCGCTGGCGCGATGCCGCTCGAGCCAGCATCAAGTTTGCTACGTTCGCACAGGCGATGGTCAGAAGAAGGCCCACGGCCACCATCAACACCATCAGAGTAGGGCGAATATTCTCAACTTGACTGTCCTTGAGCCGAACCACCCGGATGCTTCGTTGCTCTCCGGTGGGATTCTCACGTTCCAAGTCTCCCATGAGCGCGTTCATCTCTGCCTCAGCCGACCGTGGTGATAGACCTGACTTAAGCTTGCCAAAGACCAGGATAGAGTGGTCCATGCGGCTGTTGCCGGGCGTCATCACAAACGGCATCCAGATGTCGTAGGAGCGAGTGGTGCCAAACAGATTGAAGTCTGTCCGCAGTACGCCAACGATGGTGTAGGCAGCGTCATCGACCGTGATCGTCGCGCCGATCACGCCGGGAGACGATGCATACCGGCGCTGCCACAACGCGTGACTAATCACAACCACGTGGTCGCGCCCGGGGCTGTCGTCACCCGGCAAGAAAGTTCGGCCTAACTGAGGCTGCACTCCCAGAATCTCGAAGAATCCAGTGGAGGCGTGCACCCCCCAGACCTGTTCCGGTACGCCGTTTCCGTGCAGCGTGTAGAACCAGGTGCGCCAGGCGGCTAAGTGTTCAAAGGAGCGAGTGCGCCGCATCCATTCGAGATAATCCGCCGGCGAAACGATACCGCGGGTGATGCCGCGATTGGGTTGTGATTCCCAAAGCACTACAATGCGGTCCTGATCTCGGAACGGTAGAGGTTTGGAGAGCACAGCGAAAATTATGCTGAGCACCAGACTGTTGGCGCCGATACCAAGGGCGAGAATCAATGCAACGGAGAAAGTATAGCGAGGCGAACGGAAAACAGCTCGCAATGCGGGTTTGAGCTCGCTGAACACATCCCACTTCCGATTTCGGCGGTTGCGGCTATCTTACACCCGGGATATTTGTAAGCGGATGTTTACCCACTCCTCGTTATGCCACGTCTAGCGCCGCGGGCGCGTCGAGAAAATGGTGAAGTACTCGGCGCGCATCAGCCGGACGAAGGCGCCAGGCCCTGTTGGACGGTGGTTTCGCGACTTGTTCATGCCCTTTGGCCTCAAACACTTCGCCAGCCCGGCCGCCCACGCTTGGCTGTATCGATATCACGTGGACTGGAACGAGCCGTGTGCTGCCTAGGATCTGGGGGATGAGAGGTGACGGGGAGCGATCGCCATAGCAATCGCTCCCTCTATTCTATTTCTCCACTATAGGATCTCTACATACCCTTCTGTTCCATGCACGCGAATTCGTTACCCATCCTTAACAGCTTGGTAGCATTTTCTACTCCGACAACTGCTGGTAAGCCATATTCACGTGCGATGGCTGCTCCGTGGGTCATCAGCCACCCACTTCGGTCACCAGGCCTTTGATGGATACAAACAACGGGGTCCAGCTAGGGTCTGTAAAGGAGGTGACCAGGATATCGCCATCTTCTAGAACAGCATCTTCCAGGTTCAAGATGACACCTGCGCGTCCCTCTATCACTCCGGACGAAACAGGAAGACCAACGATGGCGTCGGCTGGGAGATCTTCTCGTTTGTACTCACCGGCGCAGATTTCACCATCCGAGGTGATGACACGTGGCGGCGTTAGTTTTTCATATGATTCGTACTCGTCTTTTCGCTTGCTGATGATCTCGTAATCCAGTTCATTGGTGCGTATGACTTCGTGGAGTTCCTCGAAGGCGAGGTAGTATATATCTTCTTTTTCATGAATCACGTTTGGCTTGTACGAGTCGTTCGGCGTCTTTCAGTAAAGCCTGCTTATAAACGAAGTAGCGACTGACGATGCCGTATTTTGGATATTCACGATAACCGCTAAGATTCCGGGCCAGGCTGATCATCCGTTTTGTTTCTTTGGCTTTTTGTTCACCATCCGGCAATTGCTCCAATCGTTCCAACAACTCTTGCTCTTTGTTTAAAGCCTCCTGTCGTCCATGCTCGACTTTCAGATGGCTGGCATTCGGCTCAAAGTTCTTGATATTGCCAAGAATCATCGGGACAAGTGTCGTTGGTTTTTCGCTCCAACGAGGTTTGGTAATATCGATTTCTCCGGCACATCGCATTCCGTATTTATTGAGATATGTACAGATGGCGTCTCGGGATTCCTGTCCACCATCAAACTGAACCAATTCATCCAAAAAGCTGGCATGGTTAACATGTTGCTAGTAATTAATTACTTCTTAATTAATGAGGTCGAATCACATCTGCGACATCCAATAACTCTAGCTAGACCCATTTCCGAAGTGATATTGTTGGGTACAGATTGAGAAAGCGCGTCTGCCACATTTGTATCACCTAGTCAATCCATCATTGTTTCATTGATCCATAATGAAGCATTCATCGCAGTCATAATCACGCCAAAACTTTGTGAGTCAGATATGCTCTTCCTGAATTTTTGGATGTCTTCCGGGATAAAGTCAAAGAGAACCGATCCTGATTTTTGTGTGGATGTCACGTCTTAACTCGTCTATCGATGTTTGACTGCTTTTGATCAAATCAGAAACGATTTGGGGGTCATAATCGTTTAGTGCTTGAAAACGAACAGGCGACACGCCTCGATTGCTCTTACTGGAACTCGGTTCTTTTATGTCATTCGGTAGCGAGTTTATAAAGTCTCCTCGCTCCAAGATGGTCATCAGTGCGTCTTTGATGAGCGGATCGGATTTTCCGTAATGGGGAACTTTGGTTTGAAGGGCGATGTACGATGTCATTGGAACCTACGCGAACGAAAGCGAGAATCTCAAACTCCTCCAAAATCTGGCGCACCACGTCAGGCGCGGGGGTTTCATTCTTCTGTCGGTGATGAATATGGAATTCACCGAGCGCCGAGCCAAACATAGGTTTTCAGTGAACACCGAACCCGACCGCTTACTGAATCTTCCCCCAAGCCACAAGATGGAAACAACCGGGGAAGTTTTTGACCCCGAGCACTACATGATCGACCGGGACACTAGCTTGTTTATCGGAAGGAGCAATTTGAAGCGGCTTCGTCGCTGCCGCAGGAGTTGCTGATGAGGGACCGACGCTACACCAGAGACGAAATCGAGCTTCTTTGTCGACAATCTGGTCTCGATCTAGTCTGGTGGCGTTTCGTAAAATCTGGCGCATGGGACCAGTCACTGCCGGCCGACGACGCCAAGGAGATCCTCGTGCTCTGCCGCAAACCCTGACCGCTGCTCGCCTACTACCCAACGGTGAAAGGTGTATTCCTCGACCAACGCGCTCCATCGTGCTGATCGCTCGTAAATCTGAGTAGACACCATTCTCATACACCGAACGGTTTTCTTAGAACGCTGCCTTGCAAAGATCCGTAAAAACCACAAGACCCACGTCACCTCACAACACTCCGCCGGATTCGGACGACTGACTGTCGGTGAGCCGATCGCCATCGTGATGTGACGAGTTCCATCTGTCGGCCTTCCGTAACAATCCCAATTGCGAGCCCGTAACTTCCGGATTGCCGACAAACAGATCAGATACGAGAGGCTACTTGCCCTCACATAGCCAAAATGCGCTCAGTGTATTGCTGCGGTGTTCCCTTCATTCGTCCTCCGCTCGCGGACCCGCGAGCAGTGAGCTATTCTCACAACGCGCGGGCGAAGGCGTGACGTTCACTAACATGTTCGGCAGTAGATTCAAGGTCTCGACGACCATTTTGGAGATCAGGCCATTCACCTTCTCAGGAAGCGCCTGATCAGCGTGCTCGTCTAGAATGCTCGCCAAGCTTGCGCGCGGGCGAAGGCGGACGTACCGCGGCGCATTTCCTCCCTCGACCAGGCGGTACCAGAGCGTCTCGCCTTGCAGCTTGACTTGCTCACCGGCAAGTGCGGCCTCGAAGGCCTTACCCGCACCATAGTTGAGTTCCACTGTCGTGTACTCCGTCAGCGGAGTCGGAGTGGGCACACCATTTCCGCGCGAAAGCCCCGGCAGGAACTCGTATATCCCACTGCCTGTGAATTGGATGTGCGGCAGTAGGTTGATCGACGCGTCCCGCCAGTCTTCGGCCGGCGATACTGGATTGCTCAGTTCAGCAGCGGTGTGTCCGAAGGTCGCGTAAATGATCCACCGCTGTCGTTCAGTGGACGCTGAGATTGAATAGCTGTACCAGCCGAATGGATCCTTGACCTGGCGGTGCCACTCGAGGTGGCGGACATACCCGGCCTCCAAGTCAACGCTATGACGCTCGTCGAGAGCGCGCATGACCCCAATCAGTGCGTACGGACCCGTGGTCTGAGTGCTCTGCGTTGTTTGCGAAATCAGCAGCGTCGGGAGCAAAGTCCCGACGAGAATTCCCATGCCAACAATCCTGGCGCAGCGATTCACGATTTTCCCTCCTGCCAGTACCGTTTCTGTCCTCAAGCCTACTGGCGGAGGCAATCCTAGCGAAGCAGCACGGGCAATTTGCGACATAGATACATCGAAATACGCCAGCCGCATTGTTCATCCTTGCGAAATGTTTCATCGTGGCGGCATAGTAGCTAAACGCATGGCTGCTATAAACAAGAACTCTGACCGGCGTCTCCATAACTCCGGCCGACGGATCGTCGTCGTCGTCGTACCGCCAGTGGATGAACTCGATCTGGTTGGACCTCTCCAGGTCTTCAACTCGGTGAATCGCCTCGCGGGCCGCAGTATTTACGCGATTGAGGTCGTTACGAACACAGACCGGCTGACTGTCGAGGGCGAGGGCGGCGTCTTGACCTTCATGGCCAAGCATCACTTCAGCAAAGTCGAAGGCGCTTGCGATTCTGTGCTCCTGGTTTGCGGACTGGGCAGTCGATCCGTCCGCGATGCGATGCTCTCGGCCTGGCTGAAGAAGATGGCGGCAGAAGTCCGCAGGCTGGGCGCCGTATGTGTTGGTGCTTTTCTGCTTGCCGAGGCTGGGCTGCTGAATGATCGCCGAGCAACCGCGCATTGGAGATTCGGCCGCGAAATGGCAACTCGATATCCACGTGTTCGGGTCCAGCACGATCCACTCTGGGTCAAAGACGGCAACATCTACACTTCCGCCGGTGTTTCTGCTGGCATCGATCTCGCGCTCGCGTGGGTGGAGCAAGACTGTGGCGCCGGTCTCGCGCATGAAGCGGCGCGCGAACTGGTGCTATTTCTGCGACGCCCGGCTGGACAGCCACAGGTCAGCATCTCACTCGCCTCACAGGCTTCGGAGATGATGTCGATTCGTGAGCTGCAGATCTGGATTGCCGAGCATCTCGAGAAGAAACTGTCGGTAGAAGATCTTGCGGCCCGAATGTCGATGAGTGTGCGCAATTTCGAGCGCGTATTCACTCGAGAGGTTGGTACGACACCATCCCAATACGTGCTTCAAATGCGCGTGGAAGCGGCGCGTCGTCAGCTCGAACGCACGGAGAGAGGGCTCAAGCAGGTGGCCTCGACCGCCGGATTCGGCAACGTTGACGTGATGAGGCGTGCCTTCGTTCGGCTGTTGGGGATCACCCCGCGCCATTATCGCGAGCTCGCGGACCATTCAGCAGGCGAATGATGGCAGGGCGACGAGTGCCGCTCGGACGCTTCAAGTCGAACTCAACCTCCGAGCTACGGGCAATCCGGAAGTCATGTGTGGGCCCGAGTATTGTGTGCCGCCGGTGTCCCAGATTTGCTGGCTGCCAAGGACCTCTCTCGACTGTCGGTCAGTCGTGACTCGCTCGGTCTCTTTAGAAACCCGACAGGTTGTGTGCCGCGCGCGTGCTGTGTAGGAAGAGTCTCCGTGCGTTGAACGGACAAAACGTGAAGCCGGGCTGACTACCATTGCTACCAAAAAGTGCCCTATTTATTTTTCCATCGATATTGGTACAATGCAGGTGCGCTCGGTCGCAAATGACTGGTAGCGTTGGCAGTTAAAGCAGAAATTTGCCATTGTTTATGGCAAAACAAAGGCGGTGGATGTTAATCCCCCCTCTCCGCCATGACTATGTGCGTCAAGCCGACCATAACACCGTGAAAAGGTATTGTCTGCGTAGCTTGGATTGCGAAACTATCGGTAGTTGAAGATTTGGGGTGGGCTGCTGCCGGAGCACCCGAAAGTGCACCGATCATTCTTCGAGCCTGACTGTTAAGAAGCTCAGAATGTGCAAATCTTGAAGGTTGCCTGAAATTTTCGCTGCGCCCCCAATTCGTCAACGCAAACAGCCTCAAAAGCCAATAAACACCTTACAAACAAATAGCTTACAGGGGCGCTGCTGACCGCAGCGTAACTGATGACAAACTCATTGGCTCAGGCGAGAGACAGCGCCATGCACGGTTCCACAGCCTTTCCACAGCCTCCAGAGCATCGCCGTTGTGACGGGAAACCAGGCTATTCCGGCGGCGCCATGCCGTCCGCAAGCATGGACTCGAAGCGAGTCGAATTCTTCAGGAATGCCAGGTTCACGCGGCCGGTGGGGCCGTTGCGCTGCTTGGCAATGATGAGTTCTGCTTTGCCCTGCAGGTCGGGATCGTCCTGCTTGTAGACTTCTTCGCGGAAGATGAAAGCCACGACGTCGGCGTCCTGCTCGATCGATCCCGATTCGCGCAGGTCGGAGAGTTGTGGACGGTGGTCGCCGCCCCGGCTTTCGGGTGCGCGACTCAACTGGGAAAGAGCGACCACTGGGACGGTCAACTCCTTAGCTAACGCTTTCAGACCTCGCGAGATGGCGGAAACTTCCTGGGTGCGATTTTCATAGCGCCTGCCTCCTCCTGACATGAGTTGCAGGTAGTCCACGATGAGCAAGTCGAGCTTGCCCTGCGACTGCTGCAGGCGTCGCGCTTTTGCCCGCATTTCGCTGAGCGAGATGCCAGGCGTGTCGTCGATGAAAATAGGAGCGTGCGCAAGTTGCTCCATGGCGTGTACAACTTTGGTCATGTCATCACGCCAGAGCGAGCCGGTTCGCATCTTGTGCGAGTCCACCCGCGCTCGTGAACAAAGCAGACGCAACAGCAATGCCTCGCGCGACATTTCCAGCGAGAACATGCCGACCACTTTTTGATCTTCGATGGAAGCGTTTTCGGCGATGTTCATGGCGAATGCTGTTTTTCCCATCGATGGGCGGGCAGCGATGATGATCAGGTCGGAGCGCTGGAATCCGCTGGTCATCTCGTCGAGATCGGGGTAGTGGGTGGCCAGTCCGGTGATGCGCTGGCCGCGCTGCAGCAAAGCATCCACCGAGCCGAAAGATTCCTTGACGATGTCCTGAACACCCATGAAGCCGCGGCCAATCCGCTTTTCAGATAGCTGGAAGATAGCGGCTTCGGCTTCGTTCAAGATTTCTTCGGCGGGATCGCTTTGGTCTGAGGCTCGCGCAATGGCGGCGTTGGCGGCGTGAATCAGTCCCCGCAGCAGCGCCTTGTCGCGCACGATTTTGATGTAGTGCTCGATGCTCGGCCGATCGGGGACCCCGTCCACCAATCCGGAGATGTAGCCAACGTCGCCAATCGCCTCCAGTTCCTTGCGCCGGTCCAACTCCTCGACCAACGTAATCATGTCGATCGGGCGCGAAGATTCGGCAAGATCCACCATGCGGGTGAAGATGCGGCGATGAGAATCGAGCGAGAAGTCCTCCGGCTTCAGATGCTCGGCGGCTTCGTTGTAGGCCAGGTTGTCGAGCAGGATCGCGCCCAAAATGGAACGCTCGGCTTCAACGTTTGCGGGCAGAGTGCGCGCGAGACTGTAATCAGTGGTTGCCATCAGCTGTCAGTTGTAGCGCCGGCATCTTGCCGGCTGTCGCGATAGGGCATCTTGCCCTCGCCGGTGGGGCGAGGACGCCCCGCGACAGCCCCCGGGACGGCGGCGCTATGCAACAAAAGTTCCTTGTAAACGCGAGAGCGATAGTACTCACGAACGAGTTGTGAATGTGAAGTATGTTCTTCGGAAAACGAAGAGCAAACCTAAATTTTTCGGTGGTCCAGTTGCGTGGCAAAAAGTGTATTGTCCAACGCCGCTCCATTAGGTCGGAGTATAGGTGAAGCAAAAGCGAAGATCAATTGGGAAGCGTCTCCTGGGAAAACACCATTCGATCGTCTTCGGATCAGTCCTGATCCGTATCCGTGGCAAACGATTTTTCGGACGCAAAAATAAATGCGGCCCAGGCCAGCCACCCGGGCCGCATTGCAGGTGGACGTCTGGTTGCTCTGTCACCGCACCATGCAGTGAGGCGCCTCTCGAAACCGCGTTCCCTGAGGAACGCTCGTTTCTGGGCGCACTCTCCGAGCCGTGATCTGCGGACGAGGTCCGAGTTCCATGGCTCGCAGTGATTGCTCAAGCTGACGGCTCAATCCTGCCTGTGGGGAGGATTTTCGAGGAGGCCGCAACGCCCGGTTGTCCTCACAACGCGCCGTCAGGCATCTTGCCGTGGCACGTTCTGAGAAACCCTCCGGCAGTTCACCCTCGAGAACCACCGGAAACGCCAGCTCTGCTGCAATCTAACAGCGCTCTCAAAGACATCGCACATCTGCACTGGCGGTACTTTGCTCGAAGTACAAAAACACTGCAATAGAAAATCGCAGCCCGGTTGTGCACAAACTGTGGACGACGGAACTTCCTTGTGGAAACCAAAGGAAAAACGGAACAGAATCAGCTACAACAGCCCTGATCAAATGTAAATTTCAATTGGCCCGCAGGGGCGCGGACGCCCGCGCCTACATTTGGATTAATCCACGTGCTCGCCTTCTTCGATGAACCCAATTTCCGGCGGTGGCAGCTGATCACCTGGCCGCGCCCAGAAGACGTATAGCGAGGGCAACAAGACAATGCTAATGAACAGCTCAACAATCAGCCCGCCGACGATCACGATGGCGAACGGCCGCTGCGAATCCGAACCGATGTCGTGGGACATGGCTGCAGGCAAAAGTCCCAACGTTGCGACCAGCATGGTCATCATGATGGGCCGCAGACGAAGCGCCGCTCCTTCCTTTGCGGCTTCCCGAGGATTCATGCCGCGGGTGCGAAGCTGGTTGATGTACTCGACCATGATCACGCCGATCTCGACCGATACGCCAATCAACGCCAGGAAACCCAGACCGGAGGAAACCGAAAAATGAGTGTGCGTCAGCAGGAGGCTAAAGAAACCGCCCAACGGCGAAAGTGAAACCACAGCCAGGATCAGGGCGACCCATTTCCAGGAGTCGAATGCGGAGTAGAGGATAAAAGACATCAGCAGAATCGTGATCGGCACAATGATCGCTAAACGACGATTGGCGCGCTGCTGGCTCTCGTACTCGCCAGTCCAATCGAGGTAGTAGCCTTCCGGCAGTTGCACCTTCTGGCGCACTTCTTCGATGGCTTGACGAACGGTGCTGCCGAGGTCGCGCCCGCGCACACTGTACTTGATGGCAATGTAGCGCCGGTTCCCTTCGCGGTAAATGGTCGAGGCTCCGTCTTCGAGTTTGATCTGGCACAACTGCCCGAGCGAAACTCGCTCACCCGACGGCGCGAGAATGCGTATGTTGGCAATATCGTCCACGCTTTTCCGGAATGACTGCTGGTAGCGAACCGTCAAATCGTAGCGCTGCTCGCCGACCAGGATCTGGCTCACTGCCTTGCCACCAACTGCGGTCTCTACCGCATCCTGAACGTCACTTACGTTAATTCCGAAGCGATTGGTCGCGGTACGATCCACGACTAGATTTACGTTGGGCTGTCCGCGCACCTGGAATGTTCCCAGGTCGGCGACGCCGGGGATCTTGGCCATCAAGTCTTGAATCTCGTTGGCTTTTTGTTCCAGCGTCTTCAAGTCAGAGCCAAAGAGCTTGACCGCCAGCTCGCCCTTGACTCCACTGACCGCCTCTTCCACGTTGTCAGAGATCGGCTGCGAGAAATTCCAGTCCACGCCTGGGAACTTGTTCAGTTCGGCGTCCATCGCGGCGATGAGATCGTCTTTGGTCCGGAATTGTGACCGCCATTCGGTGTGCGGCAGCAGATCGACGAAGAACTCGGTGTTATAGAAGCCGCTGGCGTCGCTGCCGTCGTCGGGCCGTCCCACCTGACTGACGACCTGTTTAACCTCGGGAAAATTGGCCAGCATGAGTCGTCCCTGTCTTGCCAGCGCGATGCTCGACGAAGGTCCCGTGCTCGGTGCCAGCGTGCCACGGACCCAAATTGCGCCCTCGTCCAAGTGCGGCAAGAATTCGGAGCCGATCACACCGCTGAAGGCTAGAAACAACATTAGCGCGAGTGCAGCCACGCCCAGGCCCAGCGTAATTTTCAAATGATCAAAGCACCAGTCTAGCGTGCGTGCATAGCGCTCGCGCAGGAATTCGAGCGCAGGGTTGCGCCATTCTTTTATGTCGTCTTTGAATAAGAGAGTGCACAGAACCGGCGCAACGAGGAGAGCGAACAGGAGTGCGCCCAAAAGAGCGAAGGCTACCGTCCAAGCCATGGGACGGAACAAGCGGCCTTCTACACGCTGCAATGTGAAGATCGGAAGATAAGAAACGATGATGATAACTCGCGCGAAGAAAACGGGCTTTTGCACTTCGTGGGCTGCTGTCCCTATCATTTCGATCAACGTCTTCTTGCCCTTGCCCAGCTCGGTGTGACGCAGAATGTTTTCGACCATGACCACGGAGCCGTCCACGACCATGCCAAAGTCGAGCGCACCCAACGAGAGAAGATTGGCGGGAATGTGATTCAAGTCTAGCAAAATCGCAGCAAATAACAGTGAGAAAGGGATGGTGAAGGTTACGATCAGCGCGCTGCGTACGTTGCCCAAGAACAGAAACAGAATGAGAGTGACCAGCAAGACCCCGTCCGTGAGGTTACGCAGGACGGTGTGAGTCGTGTAGTGCACCAGATCGCTGCGGTCCAGGTGCGGAACAAACTTCACTCCTGGCGGTAATAAACCGTTGTTCAGTTGGGCGATCTTTTGGTGGAGAGCGTCGAGAGTCGCGTCCGCCTCGGCGCCTTTGCGCAGCAGCACGATGCCTTCGACCACATCGTCGTCGTTAATCACCGTACCGTCTTCGTGGCGAATGATCTTGCCCAGTTGTCCGAGCCGCACTTTAGGTGCTTGCACGACCACGCCAAGGTCCCGAACTCTTACGGGTGTGCCATTTACCGACTTCACCACGGTCGCACCGATGTCGTCCGTGTTGGTCATTAACCCCACCGCGCGCACGTTGAGGGCTTGCTCCCCGCGCTCGATGAATCCGCCGCCAGCGTTGAGGTTGTTGTTGCTCAGCGCCTGTTCCACCTGGCTAATCGAGAGTCCGTAAGAGACTAGCTTCCCAGGATCGATCTGAACCTGGTACTCGCGAGTCGGTCCGCCAAAGATGTTGACGTCCACTACGTTAGGCACGGACTTCAACTGGTTCAGCACGAACCAATCCTGCAGCGTCTTCAGTTCCATCACGTCATATTTGGGGTTGGTGCTGGCGAGCGTGTAGAACATGATCTGTCCGGTCGGGCTGTAATCCGGGCCGAGTCCTGGGTTTACTCCCTGCGGCAGGGTGGCCTGCGCCAACCGGTCCAGCACCTCCTGCCGCGCAGTGAAGGTCGTGATCTCGTCATCGTAGATAATCGTGATTACCGACAACCCCGCCAGCGACACCGACCGTAGGTGCGTCATATGAGGGACGCCGTTCAGTTGTACTTCGAGCGGAACCGTGATTTGCTGTTCGACTTCTTCTGCCGCGTGACCGGGCCACTGTGTGATGATCTGGGTGTAGGTATCGGCGACGTCAGGGTAAGCTTCGATCGGCAGGTTATGAAACGAATAGACGCCCCAGATAAACAGGACAAGCGCAAGGCTCAGCACCATGATTCGATTGCGCAGGGCGAAGTCGATGAGAAGCCGAATCATTTACCCTGCTCCGCCACGCTGGTTGAGAACGAGAGTGCATTCGCCACAACCTGATCGCCGGCCTTCAGCGGACCATCCTGCAGTACCTGAAATCCATCCTCGGTGACGCCTTGGGTGTGCACCTCGGTCTTCCGGAACTGGTTCTGCCCTTCTTTGAGGAACACCCAATCCCTGTCTTGCAGCCGCATGATGGCGGTGCTTGGGACCACCAGCCGCGGTTGCAATTGGCGCGACCGGAAAGTCGCTGCGGCATACATGTTCGGTCGCAATGACCCGTCGGCATTGGCCAATAGAATTCGCACCTTCGCGGACCGCAGGTTGGGATCGAGCACTCGTGAGATGTCAGCCAGGGTGCCGCGGTAAACCTTGCCAGGATAGGCATTCAGCCGAATCTCCGCTGAATCGCCCAGCTTGATCTGGCTGAGATCGTTTTCGTAAACATCGCAGACCACCCACACTTGCGTGAGATCGGCGATGGTAAACAGGTTCGGGCTGTTATCTAAACTCTTGACTCCTTCAAACCCCGATATGTTTTGCTCCACGATTGTTCCGGAGACCGGGGCACGCAGCTCAATCAACGAGCCAGGGTGGGCTGGGTCGCCGCCTAAGATCCGAACGTGCTGTTCCGTGTTCTGCACGTCGACCTTGGCTTTTTCCTCAGCGTCCTCGGCTTGTTGTATGTCTTTCTCGGCTAGCGCGCCATGAGAGTAAAGAAGCTGCGCCCGGTCCAATGACGTTTTCGCCAAGCGTTCATCGGCAACTGCTTTCTGGTAGTCCGAAAATGCTCCTGCCAGGTCGGCGCTATAAATCGAGAGCAGTCCCTGACCTTTGCGTACAGAATCACCCAGCCTCACCTTTAAATCGACCACGCGGCCAGAACCTTGCGAAGTCACGTGAATGGTGCGGTTCACATCGGGAGTAACGCTGCCGTTCGCCGTTAGCACTGTGGGCAGCTCGCGTGCTTCAATGCTGACCAGTGTGAACAGTTCGGGATGGTCGGGTTTGTAGACGTTGGGTTCGAGTGTGACTTCCGCCTTCGTAGGGGCCGGTTTGGCGTCGTTCGAGCAAGAGGAAGACAGAAGGGTCAAAGAGATGATCGTCAAAGAGAAGATCAGAGATACGATCGCAAAGATCGCCACCGATCGGCCAGAAGGCTCGTGTGTCATGGGATAACCTCATGACCCACTGCAAGATTTAGCTGACTCGCGGCGGTCAAATAAGAACCGACCAGGTTCACATAATTCAGCTCAACGGTGCGGTAGTCATTTTCGGCCTGTAAGAAATCCAGCAATGAAGCTCCGCCGTGCTGGTAGGCGAAACTCACCGTGTCGCGGACTCGGACCGCTTGTTGCAGATATTTCTCTTTGTACGGGCGCAGCAAGGCCAGCGTACTGTTCAGCACTGCGTAAGCGGAGTCCACGTCGCTAAAGACTTGCGCTTTCGTGGCGTCCAGCAGTCTCTGGTTGCGGTCAATGTCCAGCTGCGTGCGAAGCTTTTCCCCCTGATTCCGATCGAAGATGCGCAGTGGAATGCTGATGCTCGCACCGATGTAAGCATCGATGGGAGGGTTGCGGCCGACGTCGAAGCTGAACGTCGGATCGGTCGAACCATTGGCAACCGCGAGGTTGTGATCTGTCCGGGCCTTATCGACGGATTGGGTTGCAGCCTTCAGATCCGGTCGCGTATCCAGCGCGAGGTTTCGAAATTCATCGAGGGTCGAGAGCTGTTTTGTGAAGTCGAATGGTCCGGTTACATCAAAATGCTCGATTGGCGTCCGATCATTCAACAGCATCAGCAGATTGATCTTTGCCGTTCGAAGATTCACTTCGGCGGTTTGCAGATCCGATTCGTACTGGAGCCGTTGCAGTTGCAGACGATCAAGATCGATTAGCGCGATATCACCCGCCTTGTAACGCTCGCCGCTCACTTCGAGCACGCGGTCGTAGTATTTCAGGTTCTCTTGGGCGACATTCAGGACGGCCTTGGCCTGCAGAGTTTGTACAAAAGCGCCGCGCAGAGTGAAGAGCAGCGTTCGTTCCAGATCAGACTGATCGGAGGTTGCAACCGCAGTCGCCGTTTGCGCGCTTTCGAGGCGCAGTTCCCGCTTATGTTGCCGTTCGTGCAAGTAGTTGATGGATGCCACCGGCAAAAAGTAAGCGAAGGGCCCATGAGGCGGACCTCCCGGGAAGGGATCGATCTGATCGGCCGTAGCCGTAAAATTCGGGTTGGGGCGAAGATACGCGGTGATCTCCTGAGCCTTGGATTCGCTGATATTGAACTGTCCTGCCAGCAGCGTTGGATTGCTGTTTTCGAAGCGGTTGCGCACCTGCTCCCAGGTCAATGCCTGCTGCGCACCAGCCTTCACGCCGCATCCGAGCAGCAGAAAAAGTGCGGAATAACGCCAACGCGTTCTCTTCATCTGGTACTCCTAATCATTCGTTGCCGGACTTCACGGCGAAGGGCAGCCCACCGCAAAGCAATTGGCTACTGCAACAACACATAGGGCTTACTCAAACCGGGAATTCACGTCGCAGACTAGACGGCGAATCCAATGCCAGGGAATACGAACGGCGGGGCACGAGAGGCGCGCTCAGTGGAGTGCGCTTGTTGAGGTAGGAGAGCGGAAACCGCAAAGACCTGCCTGCACGCTAGGTAGTCGGGACCGAAGGACACCGGCGAAATCCAAGCCGGTAAAGCACGTGGGATGTTCAGGCCAACAACTGATTTATCGCCAGTCGCCTGCTTAACGATGCGGTTCGACGGGCTGGACTCTTCCATTTCCGGCCGCATCGCGTGCAAGTCGTCCGTGGCCGAAACCACGGGGAACAGCAACATCAGAGCGCAACCTAAGAGGAGGACGGGGCGAATCCCATCGAAGCTCCCCCGATCCTTGGCGTAGAACGATTTGCGGCACCACATCCAGAGCGCGGGCACCGCCAAGGTGAGCCAAAAAAGATTGAGCAGTAATTCCATCGTCCGCCGGAACAACTTAACCGAACACGGAAAGTCAAGACCAAGTCCAGTTTAGTGGTTAAGCAACTAAGTCTTGCAAAATATCAACCACAAGTCAATGTAAACGCAAGGACTTGTACGCTCGTGCGAACGGGTTTTCGCGTTCTTTGCAAATGCCGGGGCTTTCAGGCAGAGGGGGGCATACCAGCCGGGTAGATTCCAGCCGCGTAGATTCCAAGTTGCTCCCGCACGCCACGACATGCTACAAAGCGAAAGCCCCGAGATCGACTCGGGGCTTTAAATTGTACGGAATGACGCCTGTCAAGTTAATGCTAACAAACCGCACAATCATATCAAGCGAAATTCGAGGTTCGAGTGACGTCAGAGAGTGAGGGAATCGAACCCTAGTGGATGAAAACCACTCGAACGCGTGACAGGCGTCATCCAGTACCCGCTGGCACCACCTTCCAAACGACCCTGCTGCGTGATCGATTGTATTTTGCACTTGAGTATATTTCGCTGTCGAAGACGAAATATTTCGAGAGGAGATGCCGATTTGGGAAAAGGCACGACCGAAGCCGTCCCTTTTCAAAACTCAGCGCCGAGAGTTCTTCCGCAAGCGGTCAGCGATGCCCAGGCAATGCTGTGGGCCGCGACTTTGCCCCGATGAATCTGTCCCTATCCGCCGTTCATCCATTATTCTAGTAACACACATATGGCCATCCGATCAAAGACTGCTCCCGGAACTTCCACCGCAGTATTGGACGCAACCAACGGAGATCGCGAGCGCGTGTTCGACGCGTTTCGTCGTTGGGGATATCTCGAGGCCGACCTCGACCCTCTCGGCTTTCTCCGCCCCGTGCTGCACTCTGATCTGCCGGTCGACAGCGAATTCGCGCAAGAGGCACGACGCGTCTACTGCGGTACGATTGGCGTGGAGTTCATGCACATCACCGATCCGGCGCGGCGACGCTGGATTCAGGATCGGCTCGAAGGCCCTCAAACAGCCGTGGATCAGGGAAGAGCGCTCGATCTTCTTATTCGTGCTGAACTGTTCGAGCAAGTGCTGCAGCAGCGCTATTTAGGCAACAAGCGCTTTTCGCTCGAGGGGGTCACCGCGCTTATTCCCCTTATGGATGAGATTCTCGATGCAGCCGGACAACAGGGCGCGGGAGAACTCGTGATGGGGATGAGCCATCGCGGGCGGCTGAACGTACTTGTTCACGTTGCCCGGCGTGGCGCGGAAGAAGTCTTTGCAGGATTTGAAGATATCGATCCGCGCAGCGTGCTGGGCAGCGGCGACGTGAAGTATCACATGGGCGCAACTGGGGAGTACGTGACTCGGAGCGGCGCCAAGGTTCACATCCACCTGGTTTCGAATCCGAGCCATCTGGAGGCAGTTGACCCAGTGACGATCGGTCGCACTCGCGCCAAGCATGACCGCACGGGAGAAGCCGGGACCAAAAAATATCTTCCGCTCCTGGTGCACGGCGATGCGGCTTTCGCCGGACAAGGCATTGTTGCGGAGACTTTGAACTATGCAGATCTGCCCGGCTACACCGTGGGTGGAACTGTGCACATTATCGCCAACAACCTGATCGGCTTTACGACCGTGCCCCGCGAGTTGCATTCCTCGCGCTTCGCCGCGCAGCTCGCACGGCGCCAGTCTGTCCCGATTTTTCATGTGAACGGCGAAGATGTGGACGCCGTGATCCGCGTAGGACGCATGGCTCTCGACTACCGCTACGCTTTCGGCACTGACGTGGTCGCAGACCTGATCGGGTATCGGCGGCATGGACACAGCGAAGTCGATGATCCCACTATAACGCAGCCGCTGCTTTACAAGGCAATCAAAGAGCACCCGCCGTTGTGGAAAATTTATTCTGAAGACATCGGCGTCGAAGACGTGCAGACGCGCGTACAGGCCATCCGCGGAGAACTTGAAGCGGCGCAGAAGAAGGCCGTCTCGATGACCCAGAAACCGACGCTTCGTGATTTGCCAACCTATTGGGACAACTACATGGGCGGTCGCTATAAGCCGGAGTATGAGGTTGAGACCGAGTTGTCGGCGAAAGAACTGCACGAAATCACGGAGGCGCTCACCACTTACCCGGATGGTTTTCACATCCATCCGAAGGTCAAGAAGCTGCTCGAACAACGCGCCGAAATGGGGGCCGGAAAGCGTCCCGTCGATTACGGCATGGCAGAAGCTTTGGCCTTCGGCAGTTTGGTGAGGGCTGGTGTGCCGGTGCGGTTGAGCGGGCAGGATAGCCGCCGTGGCACTTTCAACCAGCGGCACTCCGTGCTGCTCGATATCGAAAACGAGCAGGAGTATGTCCCGCTGCAGCATATTTCTGCCGAACAGGCGCGCTGTGAAATTTATAACTCCACGCTCTCGGAAGCCGGCGTTCTGGGATTCGAATACGGTTACAGCCGCGATTACCCGGAAGCACTCGTCCTTTGGGAGGCACAATTCGGCGACTTCGCAAACGTTGCCCAGGCGGTGATTGATCAGTTCGTCAGCGCGGGCGAAGACAAATGGAATTTGCTCTCCGGAGTAGTCTTGCTGCTACCCCACGGCTACGAGGGCCAGGGCCCCGAACACTCGAGCGCCCGCATCGAGCGTTTTCTGCAGCTCGCAGCGCGGGATAATTTTCAGATCTGCCAGCCGTCGAATGCGGCGCAATACTTCCACCTGTTGCGCCGGCAGGCACTGCGGAAATGGCGCAAACCGCTAATTGTCTTCACCCCGAAGAGCATGCTGCGGCACCCGGACGCGTCTTCGCCCATCGCGGACTTTTCCCGGCCTCACTTCCTGAATGTGTTGCCCGATATGGAGATCACCCATGCCAAACGCATCCTGCTTTGTACCGGAAAAATCGGGCACGAGTTGCGGGAGGAGCGCAAGAAGAGAAAAGACGACTCAACGGCGATCGTTTTTCTGGAGCAAATGTACCCCTTCCCTGAAGGCGAACTGGTCAAGGAACTGGAACGACATTCGAGCGCTCGCGACATCGTTTGGGTCCAGGAAGAACCCGCAAACATGGGCGCGATGTTTTACGTGCTGCCGCGGCTGCGCCATATCGCCGGAGAACGTCCTGTGCTTTCGGTCAAGCGTTCCGCCAGCGCCAGCCCTTCCACTGGATCGGCCAAGGCCCACGAAATGGAGCAGAATACATTGCTCGCGCTTGCGTTCTCGACGAATGGCAAGTGAGATCTCTTCTACGTAGGTCGTTCGGTAACAGGTTTGCCTCCGGACCCAGGCAAGGCAGCTTTCGCGCCGCCGGCAGCCTCTGCCTTGAGCAGGGCATCCACGCTGGCATAGGCGTAAATTGTTGGCGCGTGATTTTGCATCAGGCCGCCGGTATCCGCCGTGGGGCCGTAGTTGCTGTGCAAGTCGCGTCCCAGCATGCGGAGCATGGCCATTAGTTGTCCGCGATGATGCGAAGTATGCGCGATACGCCGCGTCATCACCCACGCACGAGAGCGTTGCACGACAAAAAAGCTGGTTACCTCTTCCCACCAGGCGTCGTCCCTTTGGCCTAAGTGCACAAGCCGTTTCCCGCTGTCGTCCGCGTACTGTTTCATGAAGTGCAATCGAGTTTCTTGCTTGGGCAATGGTGGTGCTTCGACGTCGATGCCAAGCATGGTCCGAAACCACAAATCCTCGCTGACGCACTGATGTACCATTTGCTCATGAACACTACGTCCCCGCGGATCATCGCGGCTGGGGCGCACCGAAAGATCGTCGTCGCGGAACTCGCTCCACACGCCGACCACTTTGATTCGTTCGGTTGCATACGTTTCCACTAGAAAGTCGTATCTCACAGAGCGCACCTCCTGGTTATCCTGTTCTCAACGGCAAAAATCCTAGCCAAAGATGGTACCCTAGCGTTCCAGTTCGAGTCCCATGGCACGCCGCTCTCGACCTCAACCGCTCCGCATTGCCATCGACACTGGTGGCACGTTTACCGACTGTGTATGGGTCGACCGCGGACGCATCCGCATGCTCAAAGTTTTTTCGACTCCTGACGATCCTTCGCGAGCCATTGTAGAAGCGCTGGGGAAAATCGGTTGTCTCGGCTCGCTAACTTTGCTTCACGGGACTACGGTCGGCACGAACACACTCCTGCAGCGCAAGGGGGCGCGCGTGGCGCTCGTTTCTACAAGAGGTTTTGAGGATGTCATCGAGATCGGCCGACAGGCTCGTCCCAAACTATACGATTTCTTTTTCGACCGCATTGAGCCTCTCGTGTCTGCCGATCTGCGCTTCGGGGTGGACGAACGGACAAGTAGCGACGGCGAGATTCTGCGAGAGCCCTCGCCAAGAGATCTGCTGGACTTGAAATCCAGAGTGCTTGAGAAACGACCCGAGGCGATTGCGATCTCGCTGTTGTTTTCGTTTGCTAATCCAAAGAACGAAAACCTGGTTGCGGCTGCCTTGAGCGACCTGGGCCTTCCCCTTTCCGTTTCCCATCAGATCCTCCCTGAATTTCGCGAATATGAGCGCACCAGCACGGTGGTCGTAAACGCGTATCTCCAACCTGTCATGCAACGCTATCTGGAAAGCCTCGAAGCGCGGGCGCAAGCTTGGAGCGAAACTTCTCAGGGGCCAAAGCCCGGATCTTCAGAGCGCCTTTGCGGCATGGCTGAAGCCATGCCCTCCCGAAGAACAGCAGGCAGCAAGCGTCGCGCCAAGGCTCGCATTTTCGTAATGCAATCCAGTGGCGGCATCACGGCTCTGCGTTCCGCTGTCCGCGAACCCGTGCGGACTGTGCTCTCTGGCCCTGCAGGAGGAGTCGTGGGAGCAGCGGCCATGGCGCGTCGTAGCGGATGCAAGCGAATTATTTCGTTCGACATGGGTGGTACTTCGACCGATGTGGCGCTAGTGGATGGCGAAGCCCGTGGGAGCAGTCAAACTGAAATTGCTGGCCTGCCGGTCGGAGTGCCGATGCTCGACATTCACACTGTCGGTGCCGGCGGAGGTTCCATTGCGCGATTCGATCCGGCGGGTGCGCTACGCGTGGGACCGGAGTCGGCTGGAGCTGACCCGGGTCCAATTTGCTACGGTCGCGGCAATCAACCCACGGTCACGGATGCAAATCTGATCCTCGGACGATTGCAGGCGCATCGTTTTCTTGGCGGCGACTTCACGCTCGATCTTGAACGCACTCGCCGGATTGTGTCGGCGTGGCTGAAGAAGCAGCGTTGCAAACTCTCGCTCGAACAGTTTGCAGCCGGGGTTATTCGCGTGGTCAACGCTACCATGGAGAAAGCCATTCGCGTGGTTTCGATTGAGCGCGGTTACGATCCTCGAGAGTTCGTACTAGTAGCGTTCGGCGGCGCCGGAGGGCTGCATGCCTGCGAATTAGCGGCAGCCTTAAGTATTCCTCGTGTTCTTGTACCCGCACGTCCGGGAGCGCTCTCCGCCTTTGGCATTCTGGTCAGCGATGTCGTTAAGGACTATTCACGAACCGTGCTCTGGCGAACCCAGAATGAACTTCCGCTGACGCGGCTGAACGCCGAATTCAACAAATTACGCCGCAAGGCCGGCCAAGACTTTCTAACTGAGCACTGGAAGGGCGCTATCCAGTACCGTCTTGGTGTGGACGTTCGCTACAGGGGCCAAGGGTACGAACACAATATTCCCTACACTGACAGACTGATCACAGCGTTCCGTCGCGAGCATGACCGCCGTTACGGCTACAGCTATCCGGCGCGGGAGATAGAGTTAGTAACGCTCCGGCTTCGGACAATCATGAAATCTCCGCAGTCGAACCTTGGCCGGGCCGACACCGCGCTTGGCGACCGCGGAAATCTTGATCCGGTGCGAACCTCGGTATTCTTCGAGAATAAGAAAATCGCTTCTGCCATCTATGATCGGGAGTCTCTGCAACCGGGAAAGAAGTATGCGGGCGCGGCCGTCGTGACGGAATACAGTGCGACCACGATTGTCCCTCCCCGAGCGAAGTTTTGGCTGGATAGGAACGGGAACCTGTTCATCCAGCTTCGTCCCTAACCCTGTGGGCCAGCGAAATTAGAAGTTGGTCGTGAGGCGCAGGCCAAAGCTCCGGGACGGTCCGATGGCGTTGCCGGAGAATAAACCGCCGAAGTCGATTACGTCCAGAACGTTGGTAAGGTTCTGTCCGTCGATCTGAAGCTGCATATTCACACGGTCCGATTTGTAAACATCCACGCCTGCCGAGGCATTGACCATGAAGGAAGGATAGATGCGGCCACGGGCAAAGTTAACGCGATTCAGAAGCTGCTGGCCGTACTCGGCGAGCACCGTGGCCGGGTCGCCATTGAATTCGAAGGGGAGTCCAGTGTCGTATTGAATTCCGCCCGCGATCCAGAAGCGCGGCGCGATCTGGTAGCGAACGCGCCCGCGAACGGTGTTGCGCTGATCCTGCGAATCCGGGAAATGGCCGAGGAGTTGGGTGGTCGCAGAGGTGGCATCGGTGCCTAAGAAGAGACCTCCGGTCACTGGAAACCAGGCATTGCCGACGGTGTAGGAATAGCTCAGAAAACCTGAGAAGCCGTGCCAATCGGGAACTTCGAGTTTTGCTTCCGCGCCATAGATGATGGATTTGCGAAATGCGATGGGAAAGCTGACCGTCGTGTTGATGATCTGATCGTCATCCGCATAGTTGTCTACCAACCGCCGGAAATAGTTGGCGTCCAGCCTGATCTTTCCCACGAACAGCTTGGTTAATCCGGCTTCGTAGTAGTTTCCTTCTGAAGGTTCCACCGGCAGCCGGAGGAAGTTCGCGGGGTCGAGCGACAGAATTGCATTTGAATTCGAAAGCAGAATGTTCTGGAAGGACGGGGTCTGAAAAACACGGTCATAGGAGAAATGCACGAGCAAGTCGGCGGAAGAGAAATAACGCGAAATCGAGAAGCGCGGATCCAGGGATTGGCGGTTGACCAGGAGTTGATAGTGATCCCAGCGAAGCCCGGCGCTGATTGTCCAATTTTTCAGGCGGATCAGATCCTGCATGAATGCGGATTGTTCGAGGTCGGGGCGATTGCCGATGAAGCTGAAGGTTTGAGGCGTCTCCGGATCGAATTGGCTTGGATCGGTAATGAAGTAGCTGAAGTTTTCGTTCAGAAAGGTATTGTCCGACTCGACTCCAAACTTCCATTCGTTCCGGCCATGGTCGAGAGTCACGGTCCCTTTGAAATATCCTTCGCGAAACCAATTGTGCTGAAAGACTTCGATGGGAGTTGAATTCTGGTTGGAGTTGAAATTATTTGCATTGTCGCGCACCATAGCACGAAAATCGGCCACCGCTTGCGACGAAAATGTGTGCTGATACGAGGCGATCCCCATGGTCTCGAAATTATTCGCGGTTTGGCGCTGGCCCGCGGCTTGCTGCACCTGTTCGTTCGGAATATCGTAGCGTGCGAGTTCATGGCGAACGATAAATCTAACGCGATCGTTGGGCGTCAGTTCCCGCTCATAGTTGACCGAAAAATCCCCCAGCGTGCCAATATTCGAGTAGTTTTGCGGAACCACTGGATTCAGATAGTGGTCCGTCATGCTGCCACTGGCACTTCCGCCGAAGGCATTCTTTCCCCAAGCGTACGCCCCTTTCGCGAAAGCGCTCGCCGAGTCATAGCTGCCCCCGGAGAGCACCACGTCGCCGTGGAAGCCGGCTTGTGAATCCTGAATAGTGTTGACCTCGACCACGCCACCCATTTTCCGGCCATACTCCGCGGGAATGCCCGCGGTATAGATGCTCAATGATTGCACCTCGTCGGCTTCAATCTCAGGTCCGAAGCTGGGCGAGCGATTGTCGGTGAGAGGGATGCCGTCGACCACAAATTGTGTCTGATACTCTGAGCCGCGAGGATGCAGCACGGCATTGCCTTCGTAGAGCCAGCCCGGTTGCGAGTTCACCAAGTCCTGCAACGATCGGCCCGGAACCGAGCTGACCCGGGTTTGAATGAGATCCGAGCCAACCTGGTTGACGGAGCCGGCCTGATCGGGGTCGATCAATGTGTTGGCCGCACTAACCGTGACAGATTCGTTCACCGGCGGCAGGTGAAGTTGGATCGCGTATCTGGTCGGAATCGAAGAATGAATTTCGACAGATTCCGATACGCTTGCGAAGCCAGACTGTTTAATTTCGATCTGATAGATGCCGTAAGGCAGGCGCTGCACGTCGAGATTGCCCAAATCGCTGGTCGCCAGAGTATTGCGATACTGATTTCCTTTGCTGACGATCTGAACCATTGTTTTCACGCCGAGACCGTCGGGATCGGTCACTCGAAGGCGCAATTCACCGCTATTGCTTTGGCAAAAGAGGGGCACAGCGCAAAACAGAAAAATAGCGGCGAGTCTCGTCATGAACAATCGGCATTGGTAGTTTAACTGTTGTCCGGTCGGGGTTAACAGTCGTTCCTCCAGGGATAGTTACCTTGGGACACCAGCGGACAGGAGTGTCCGCTGTACATTGGCCCAATTGAAATGTTTCAATCTGGTTACAATCAGGGCAATATTCCGATCTCCCGGCTACAATACCCGTGTGAAACCTAGCATCTTTGTGGTTGAGGACGATCCTGACATTTCCCGGCTCGTGCGGCATCACCTGGAGGGCGCGGGATTCGCAGTCAAAGTGTTTCCGACTGGCAACACTGTGGTCATGGAATCGGAGCGGCAGAGGCCAACACTTTTCATTCTCGATATTATGGTGCCGGGAAGGGACGGCCTCGAGCTGTGCCGGCAGATTCGGCAGACGCCCCTGCTGGCATCGTCGCCCGTGATCTTTCTAACTGCGAAAAGCGGAGAGGCCGATCGCATCCTCGGCCTGGAGCTCGGCGCGGATGACTATATTCCCAAGCCGTTCAGCCCGCGGGAGCTGGTGGCAAGAGTGAAAGCGGTGTTGCGGCGTTTCGAGCGTCCGCTCTCGCAGTCGCCGTTAAAGGTAGGAGAAATCGAAATCGATCCCAGCGCGATGACGCTGACCGTAAGCGGCCAGGTAGTAGGCACAACAGCCACTGAATTCCGTCTGCTCGACTATTTCGCGCGTCACCTCGGGCGGGTGTTCACCCGGGACCAGCTTCTTGATTCCGTCTGGCGGGATACCGCTTACGTCACGCCGCGCTCAGTGGATGTTTATGTGCGCCGCATTCGCGAGAAGATCGAGCCCGATCCCGAAAGCCCGCGCTACCTGAAAACGGTCCGCGGGGCGGGCTATCGCTTCGAGGCTCCGAAGTGAGAAGCCGGCTTTTCCTGCGGCTGCTGACCGCCTTTGCCCTGGTGATTGCCGCCGCTACGGTGACTCTTGATTTCTCCATCCGCCGGACGTGGGAAAATTCCCTGCGGCAGGAAATCGATCGTAGCCTGAGACAAAAGACGTTGATGTTCGCGAATCGGGTGAATACCGACCGTGAGCACAATCTTCAGGACATCGTCTCGCAGGAGGGCCAGGCGGCCGGTGCTCGCGCTACCCTCATTGATGTCACCGGCAAGGTGCTGGCCGATTCTGAAGCAACCTCTTCGGCGATGGAAAATCTCGCACAGACGCCCGAGTTTGCCGAAGCGTTGAAAGGAAATGTCGGAACCGATACGCGGACCAGCCAAACCTTGGGAATTGATTTTCGTTATGTGGCCGCTCCCGTTTCCGGGGGTGCAGCCCGCTTGGCCTATCCCCTATCGGACCTCGGAGCCGCTACAGCGCAGCTGCGACAGACCCTGCTGGTTGGTTCGGCGCTTACTTTTGTGGTTGCACTTGTTCTCGCCGGAGCGTTGGCCCAGTTCACGGCGCGTCGGTTGGAGAGGATTGTGCAGTTTGCCAACAAAATCGCCGGCGGCGAACTCGCGGCACGCATTGCTGAAAATTCGGGAGATGAAATTGGGCAAGTCGCTGCCGCTCTCGACAAGACGGCTCGTCAGGTACAGAGCAACTTCGCGGCTCTGCGAACCAGCCAGCGCCAGCTCGAAACCCTGTTAAACAGTATGGAGGACGCCGTGATCGCCGTCGGTCCCGACGACCGCGTGCAGTGGGCCAACCAGACTATGGATGGCCTGGTTCCGCAGCGTACTCGTTTGAATGCTCCCATCGTTGAAACCGTGCGCGACCCCGATTTCCTGCGCGCCGTACGCGGAGCCAGCGAGGCCCGAAAGGTGTTCACGGCGCGCGCTACTTCCATTGTCCCAGGTCGCACGTTCGATGTAACCGCCGCGCCCATGCCCGGGGGAGGCGCCGTTGCCGTTCTGCGTGACTTGACCGAGACTGAGCGGGTGGAGAAAACTCGGCGCGATTTCATTGCCAACGTTTCCCACGAGTTGCGGACGCCGTTGACATCCATTCAGGGCTATGCCGAGACCCTGCTCGACAGTTCGCCAGAGAATAATCACTCGCGCGAGTTTCTGGAGATTATCCGCAAGAATGCTCATCGCATGTCCCGTCTGACCGAAGATCTTCTGACTTTAGCGAGAGTGGAATCAGGCGAGCAGCGATTTGACGTCCAACCCGTAGCCGCGGCAGAGATTCTGCAGGAAGCAGTTCAGAACTTCCGCGAACTGGCGCGGGCCCACGGCATCGACTTGCAGGTGGAAGACTCAGCGCCGGACTTGGTCAGTGCCGATCGCGAGGCTATCCACCAGGTTTTTTCCAACCTTATAGACAATGCGCTCAAGTACGCTGCATCGGGAGGACGGCTGGTGTTGGGGGCCAGGCGCGCCGAACATGGCGTTGAATTTTATGTGCGCGATTTCGGCCCGGGCATTCCATTTGAGCATTTGCCCCGCCTATTCGAGCGCTTCTACCGCGTGGATAAAGCTCGTTCGCGGGAATCTGGGGGCACCGGGTTAGGGCTGGCCATCGCCAAGCATATCGTGCTCGCGCACGAGGGCACGATCCGTGCCGAGAGCGAACTGAACCACGGATCAGTGTTTTTATTTACCCTGCCGCTGGCTACCGATTCTTGGTCTGCGTAATCGTGAGGCGTCCTGTTTCTGCCGGACGGCCGCGGCCCCCCGCTGCTCTGTGATTGCCTCCAACCCAAGAATTTACAAGCTTTTAACAACATCCTTGAAACAAAGAACCTATGCTTGTAGCGTGAGTATCAGTACAGGCCGGCAGCGAAGACGACCGAATGCGATGCGGCCGCCATTCCGTGAGCCGAGGGAAGTTGCGATGAGTATTGCCGCCCTAAATACCCCAGTGCCCGAGCCTGCCTATTCGCATCTCGTAAAACGAACCATTGAGGCTTGCGCCGTCGCCAAGGACGCTGCCGCGGCTGCCGCCGAGGGTATCGCGACCGGATCCTCGCCGCTGCTCAATACGATTCGAGAACGCGAGAAAGAACTCGACACGCTGGACCGGGAAATCGACGATGGAGTTACGCTCGCCATTACGCAGGTAAGCGGAACCGAAGCCCGCGAATTGCTGGCATGCATGAAATTCATGATCAGCCTGGAGCGCATCGGAGATCTGCTGCTCAGTTTTGCCAGCAGCGCGCAATCGGCCGGTCCTCGGATCGATCCCCAGGACACGCGCGATCTGACGCACATGGCGACCGTCCTGGAAAAAATGCTATCTGACGTAGGAGCCGCTTTTGCTACTCGTGACGTGAAGAAGGCCGTGGACGTGTTGCGCGCCGACGCCGAGATGGACCGCCTGCGAAATCTGATCTTCCTGCGCCACATCGAAAACCCGGAAGGCTTGCAGCGCCAGGCTAGCCTGCAAGTCATCTTCATGACTCAATCGCTCGAGCGCGCCGGGGACCACGCCAAGAATCTGGCCGAGGAAGTCTGCCATTTCGTCAGCGGCCACACCATCCGCCACATAATGATGACCTACGACAAGCCGATCGAGCAGATGTTTTTGGATTGGCTTCGCCACCGCGACGACCATCACTAGGACAATCCTAGATTTCGCATCAACCAAAACACCCTGTCGTCCCGAGCCCAGCGAGGGATCCAGGTTTTTGCCCGTGCAACCCGTATCGCTGCCGCTGCCAACAACCCAGATCGATTTCTCCCGAAATTGAATGCCCGAACATTGGCTTGGTACACTTTCGCAGATGCTGCCGAGTCATGAATCTCACTCTCCGCCAAGCCGTCCCAGAGGACATCAGCGTCCTTCCCACGCTGATCGATGCCTCCGTTCGAGGATTGCAGGCGGCCGATTACACCCCTGCTCAAATCGAAGGGGCACTGCAGACTGTCTACGGCGTGGATAGCCAACTAATTGCGGATGGAACCTATTACGTTATGGAGGCGGGAGCGGAGCCGATGATCGTCGGCTGTGGCGGTTGGAGCAAACGCAAGACACTCTTTGGCGGCGACCGTTGGGCCGGTCGAGAGGACTCGTTGCTGAATCCTCAGCACGACGCCGCAAAGATTCGCGCCTTTTTTGTCCATCCAAACTGGGTACGCTGTGGAATTGGCAGCATGATTCTCGTAGCCTGCGAAAGAGCGGCTGCTGCCGCCGGCTTCACGCGATGTGAAATGGGGGCAACTCTGACCGGAGTCCCGCTCTACCGAGCCAGGGGCTATGTCGCGCTGGAAAATCTCGACGTACCACTGAAGAATGGGGAATCGCTGGCGGTCGTTCGGATGGAAAAACAGTTAGGCGCGCAGAACCGTGTCCATGACTTTGGACCCTAGCCGCTGCCGCGATTTAGGGCAATGAGATCTGTCGTGCGATTGATCGGTGGCTGCGTCAGACGCGGACCGGGCGCCTTCGCACCACGCAATTTCCCGTCAAATCGCATCGGGACGCCTTCTCCGTTCAGAATGGACTCGGGCCTGCCGCCACGCTTGGCATGAATGTGCAGGTGCGCCTTCCAAACAGAGACAAATAACTTGCATCTTACGACGCGGAGACAAATCTCATCCTGCTTTTGACGCTGATAATATTCTTTGGAATGCTCCCGATCCCGTCCACCGCAATACCTGATGCGCGACTGGCTGCGGCATACATCATTTTCTTGGCGAGCTATCTGGTGTTCGCCATCGGCAAGTTTCCTGGTCTGAAGATTGACCGCCCGGGCGCGGCCATCATCGGAGCCGTCGCCATGATCGCCTTCCGGGTGGTGCAGCCGTCCGATGCCCTGCGCTTCATCGACTTCTCCACGCTGGTGCTCTTGTTTTCGATGATGCTGATCGTCGGCAACCTGCGCCTGGTGGGCTTCTTTGAGTGGAGTGCGGAAGTAGTTCTGCAACGATTAAAGACGACGCATCTGTTGCCGGCAGTGATTTTTACGTGCGGGTTTCTATCAGCATTTCTGGTGAACGATATTGTCTGCCTGGTGATGGTGCCCTTCGTGCTGGGCATCACGCGGCGCATGCAACTGCAACCGCTGCCATACCTGCTTGCGGTCGCCACCGCGTCGAATATTGGCAGCGTGGCTACGATCACCGGCAACCCGCAGAACATGCTGATTGGATCTTTCTCCGGCATCCGCTATCACGATTTCCTTTTTCATCTGGGGCCAGTCGCGGTCGTAGGATTATTCCTCGACTGGGCGGTGTTGCACTGGATTCATATGCGCACTGTTAAGCTGCAACCGGAGACGACAGAAAACATTCCGTTGCCTGCGCTTGATCTGTCGCGACTCACCAAACCCGTTATTGTTGTTACTGTTGTTGTCATCGGATTTTTTTTTGGAGTGCCTCCAGCGATGATGGCGGCGTTGGGTGCGGCTGCACTGCTGATTACCCGAACCCTTGAACCCCGAAGGCTCTACCAGGAAGTTGACTGGGGCCTGCTGGTGTTTTTTATCGGACTGTTTCTGATCGTTGGCGGAGCGGAGAACGCCGGGATCGTCGGACGATTGCTTGGGTTGGCGGAACATTGGAACCTGCAAAGGCTCGGCACGTTCACGGTGGTGGTTGCACTGTTCAGCAATGTCGTGAGTAATGTGCCCGCAGTGATGCTACTGAAGTCGCTGATTCCGGGGTTCAGCAATCCGCATACCGCGTGGCTGGCTCTGGCCATGGCATCGACTCTTGCGGGAAACCTTACGATCACCGGAAGCGTGGCCAATCTCATTGTGGTGGAAAGCGCCAAGCCAGAAATGGAGATTGGTTTCTGGGACTACTTCCGGGTTGGCTTGCCGATCACGGTGGCGACTCTTCTCGTAGGGTGGGGTTGGCTTGCGTGGATTCGCTAGGAACCATCTGATAAATGGCTCGGAAGAATGCATCGCGGAGGGAATTTATGAGACTGATGGTTTTGATTTAATTGCACTAATGACCAGAAGGTACGCGCCTACAAACGAGAGGACAGTGACGATTGAGAATAAACCAGCCAACAACGAGGAATTGCGAAGTGTTAGCAGCCCGTAGCGGTTCGCATGAACAAATTCACCGAAGAGAGCCACACTCCAAAGCGTCGACACAAGAAACACGGCAACTCCGCTTGCAAAGTGTAGAGGTCGCCTCATTTTTGCGTTCGACCCAGATCGAGCAAGGGTTGGACCGACGCCCACTCGCAATGGTCTTTCAAGGTTGCGCCGCCGAAGTTCAACCTCAAGTACCCGACGGGCTTCCTCCACAAGGGAGTCGGGCTCAGCTGCAAGAGCTAGCAGCTCATCGTCAGCCTTCGATGAATAAGCCTTCGCAAAAGAGTACAGGTTCACCCTGATAAGCTAGGCTCGACTTTCTGTGCTGTCAAGAAGTCGAATCGATTGATGATTTCGACTCCGATTGGTTTATCCGACGGTCAACTGCTGAAAGCTGGGTAGCATATTTGAGAGAGTTCTAGAGTCATTTCAGGAGGCGCTCTTGAGGGTCCACATTCTGATGTCCATGTTGCTGATCTTTGCCGTAGCCAACGTTTTGGCGCAGGCTGCGCCTGGCAATGTTGTGAAGTATCACACCACGATCAACGACGTGAAGTATGTTTACGCTTCGGCGATGCCGGTTGCGCGGTTGAAGCCGGGGGACATTCTTGACACCAATACGCTCGACTGCTTCGGCAATGCCATCAAGAAGCCGGGGGACACGCTTAGCATGAGCAAAGGCGACAATCCGCTTACTGGTCCCTTTTATATTGAGGGTGCGGAGCCGGGCGACACCTTGGCGGTGAAGATTCTCGATCTTGAAGTCGACGGCGATCAGGGAGTGGGAGCATTTGCGCCGGGCTTTGGAGCGCTGAATGAGACTAACTACACGCCCATGCTGCATCCGCCGTTGCCCGAGAAGATCTGGTTCTATCCCATCGACCACTCGAACAACACGGCAACGTTCCAGGCGCTGGATTCGAAGTTCTCGGTGAAGATTCCGTTGCATCCCTTCTTCGGATGCATTGGAGTTGCGCCTTCCGGAGGCGAGGTCCGCAGCTCGATTGTGCCGGCGGAGTTCGGCGGCAACATGGATTCTCCCGAAGCCAGCGTTGGCAACACGGTTTATTTTCCGGTGAATGTGCCCGGAGGTTTGCTATATATGGGCGACGGGCACGCCGCCATGGGGGATGGGGAAGTGGCGGGCACGGCCATCGAAGTCCCGTTGCGGGCGCGGGTTCAGCTTAACCTGATCAAAGGCCAGAAGATCAATTGGCCGCGCTTCGAAAATGACGACGCGATTATGACCGTAGGGGCATATCGTCCGTTGGATGATTGCGTGCGCATCGCCTTCACCGAACTGGTTGGGTGGATTCATCAGGACTATGGCTTGTCAGAATTGGATGCGTATGAGCTGCTGTCAAAGGTCGCAAAGATCCATCTGAATGAAATGGTCGACCCAAATTACGTTGTCGTGGCATCGATTCAAAAGAGATTTTTGCCGCCGAAAAAGAAATAACCCGGGACTCTCGTCGGCAACTTTATTCATGCGATATCGCGATTTCAGCAGAAAACCCTAACCCGGCGGAGCCGGAACCAAAAACAGGAAGTTGGACATTTTCAAAAACGCCTCTGAACCAGCATAAACATTGGTTGAATCACCACCCACGAAAAATGTCTTGCCAGAAACAGCAAAGATCTGTGTATAGAGGTACTAAATCGCAGAGGTCGCGGAGGAGGGCCCACCGGTGCACAAAGGACATATCTTTCCAAAACTCTGTTTGCATCCGGCCAATCTCGGGCGATAATACTTAGAACCCCTTGGATCGCTACTCTATTCTCGATCAAACTTCCTCAGGCAGCGCGCAGGGAGTTCCTCCGCCGGGGGCTTCGGCTGCAAAAGAAGAATTCCTTCCACCCCCGCCTTCGCATCCTTCCGGAGAAGCCGGAAGCAAGTCCCTGATGGAGATGGCACGACGCGACCTTGAAGCTGCGCTGCAGTTATTGGCGGAGCGGGCGCAATACATTACGGGCGCATCGGGTGCAGCCATCGCGCTGCGGGAGGGCAGCGCGATGATTTGCCGGGCGAGCACAGGCCCTTCTGCTCCGCAACTGGGAGCTGAGGTCCAAATAAAATCAGGGCTGACCGGCGAAAGCGTACGCACCCGGCAAGTTCTGCGCTGCGATGATGCGGAAACCGATTCGCGGGTTAATCGCGAGAGTTGTCGCGCTCTCGGCATCAAATCTGTCATGGTGGTGCCGCTGCTTCGCGAACAGGAAGTGACCGGCGTGTTCGAACTGCTGGCCGACCGGGCCAACGCCTTCGAAGTGCGCGATGTCACGGCGCTAGAGCGCTTGGCTGAGATGGTGCAGACTGGGCTGGAGCATGCGGATGCCGCCAAGCGTGCCTTCCAGGAGATTGCCGCGAAAAACGCCCAAGCCGCGGCGCAGCAGGCGGCGCAACAGAAGGAACCGAAGCCGCCTGAGACGCCACCGGCACTCACTCCGGCAGAAATAGAGCCGGCGAAAATAGAGATAGAGAAAGACAATTCCGTGGTGGTCGCGAGTGCCCCCGCGCCCAGACCTTCAGACACGAAGGCGCCCGAATTCGATGCGCCTGCGCCAGTTCGGCAGCCAGAACTGGACAAGATCGGAAAATGCGAGGCCTGCGGATTCCCCGTTTCAGAAGGTCGTACTCTCTGCCTGGACTGCGAGGCTGCTCGGCTTTCGGGCGAGAGTCCTGCCCCGCTGGGCAGCAGCCAGGCTCCAGCTTTCCTTGCGAAGTTCGAAACTCGGAAAGAGCAGGGTTGGCTCGGGTCCCACATCTATACTGTAGGAACCGTGCTGATCGTCATTCTTACCGTCGTGCTCCTTGTGCTCCGCCTGCGCTAGTCGTTTTTATTGATCCACGTTTATTGTTTCACGTTCATTGGTTCACGAAAAAGTTTTGCGCGCGGCCACTCTTGCCGGCGACCTTCGATATAATCCGCCTTCAGTCCCGAGGCGTGTCCTTGTATATCCGACAAAAAATCGATCTGCTCGTGGTTCTATGTCTCACATCCCTGCCGCTAATGGCACAGCGCGAGCCTGTGCTCAAACAGATCGACCTGCCGCATCCCTATTACTACCGCGAAATGTATCTACCTCAACTCACCACCGGTCCAAGTTCTGTCGCCTGGTTGCCCGATTCGCGAACCCTCGTGTACTCCATGGCAGGCTCGCTTTGGGAGCAGCAATTGGATTCCCACGATGCCGAGCAACTCACCGCTGGCCCCGGCTACGACTATCAGCCCGATTGTTCGCGTGATGGCCGCTGGGTCGTGTATTCTTCGTATGCCAACGATGCCATCGAACTCTGGGCTCTGAATCTTGCTACTCGACAATCACGGCAACTTACTTCGGGTGGCGCGGTAAACGTAGAGCCGCGATTCTCGCCTGATGGCAAGAGCATCGCCTTCGTATCGACGACTTACCAAAAGCACTTTCACATCTTCGTTGCTCAGTTTGCGAACGGAGAGCTGACTGATATAAAGCGGCTGACCGGGGAAACTCGCAGCGACCTGCCGCGCTATTACTACAGCGAGTTCGATCACGAGATCAGCCCCGCGTGGTCGCCCGATGGCTCGGATCTGATTTTCGTTTCCAATCGCGGCCACATTTATGGCACCGGCGGTTTCTGGCAAATGAAAGCCGAACCCGGTGCGGAGGCGCGCGAGATTCACTACGAAGAAACAGCGTGGAAGGCGCGGCCGGACTTTTCTCCCGATGGCAAGCGAATTGTCTACGCGTCATACTTGGGTCAGCAGTGGCACCAGCTGTGGGTGATGCCGGCGGCCGGCGGCGATTCGTTTCCTCTTTCTTATGGAGACTTCGACAACGTCGATCCCCGCTGGTCGCCGGATGGGACAATAATTGCGTTCATCTCCAATCGCGGTGGGAACACCTCCCTCTGGACGCAGGAAATTCCGGGCGGTGCTCAGGGCCAGGTTATTGTCCGAAACAGGCACTACTTGCGGCCGGTGGGTCGTCTTTCGCTACTAACACTCGATTCATCAGGACGACCCACGTCAGCACGCATCTTTGTCACCGGCGAGGATGGGCGTGCATTCGCGCCTGATGATGCCTGGATGCACGCGGACGATAACTTCGTCCGCGCCGAGCGACGTTTTGAAGCGCACTACTTTCATACTTCCGGAAACTCCGACCTCACCATTCCAGCGGGGCCGGTTGACGTAGAAGTGATGAAAGGATTTGAATATCGCGTCGAAAAGAAGTCTGTCCAGGTCGCGGCCGATCAAACTATGACGCTTACGATTCAGCTGCGCCCGCTTGACCTGCCTCAGCAGCCCAATTCCCGCTGGCTCAGCGGAGACGTGCATGTGCACATGAACTATGGCGGAGCTTATCGCAACACGCCGAAGAATCTAGTTGCACAAGCCACGGCGGAGAATCTTTCTATCGTCGAGGACTTAATCGTAAACAAAGAGCAGCGCATCCCCGACATCGGGTACTTCAGTGCGAACGCCGATGCTGCATCCACGGGCACTACTCTCTTGTTTCACGGACAGGAATTTCACAGCAGCTATTGGGGACATCTCGGGTTGCTTCATCTCACCGACCACTTCCTGCTTCCCGGTTATGCCGCCTACCCTGGAACCGCCGCTGCCAGCCTGTTCCCGGCCAATGCTGACGTGGCCAACGTGGCGCACGAGCAGCACGCTCTAGTCGGATATGTGCATCCCTACGACACGTTCCCCGATCCCGCGAAAGATGCCACGGTCACGCATGAACTGCCGGTTGACGTTGCGCTGGGAAAGGTAGATTACATCGAGGTGCTCGGATTTAGCGATCACAAATCTACCGCGGCAGTGTGGTATCAGTTACTCAACTGTGGCTTTCGGTTGCCGGCCGCGGCCGGTACGGACGCTATGGCGAATTTCGCTTCTCTGCGCGGGCCAGTTGGCCTCAATCGCGTCTACGCCGAAGTACCGAATGGCCCGCTGAACATTGAGTCCTGGCTGAGTTCGCTCAAACAGGGACACACCTTCGCGACCAACGGCCCACTTCTGGGATTTATTCTCGGCAGCCAGCAAGTGGGAGGTGCACTTCACTTGCCCCCGGGTGAAACCAAAGTAAAGTTTAGCGGCTGGCTTCGTTCGATTGTTCCTGTCGATCATCTGGAAGTGATTTGCAATGGTCGCGTGGTGCGCGAGCTGAAGTTAAATGATGATGGCGAATCCGCCGACATTGAAGATGCAATCCCGCTCTCGCAAAGCGGATGGTGCCTGCTGCGTGCGTGGAGCGAAAAGGCCGAGCATCCTGTGCTGGATGCGTATCCGTATGCGACGACCAGCCCAATCTACGTGACGGTTGCGGACTCTGTCGCGAAGCCAACCGAAGATGCTGCCTACTTCATCGCCTGGATTGACCGCATGATTCAGAACGCGAAGTCAAACCCGGATTGGAACACGGAGGCAGAGAAGATCTCTGTGTTGAACCTGCTGGAGCAGGCTCGGATCGTTTACGTGGGCTTGCAGAAGTGAGTGGGGTGGCTTCTTTGTGGAAGACGGACGGGGACGCCCGTCTTCCATCGAGCGAATCTTTAAGAGCCGTCTTCATGCATTTTGCATTTCCAGGTCTAGTAGCGCCTTCTTTCTCTCTAGACCCCAGCGATAGCCGCCCATGTCGCCACCCTTCCGGACAACGCGATGGCATGGAATGGCGACCGCTACAGGGTTGGTTGCGCAGGCTCGGGCTACGGCCCGTGTCGCAGTGGGCTGACCGATCGCCTTCGCCACTGCGGCGTAGGAACGTGTTACTCCAAAGGGAATCGATTGCAAATGCGACCATACACGTCGTTGAAAGGCGGTCGCCTGAATATCCAGGGGAAGAGCGGTATTCAAACGTTGCCCACGCATCTGGCGAAGTAAATCTTTTTTCCAGTGTTGCATGGCAGCGTCGTCGCGCCGCCGGATGGCGAATGGAAACTCATGTCTCAGTCCTTGCTCAAGTTCCGCGTCGGAGTTGGCGAACTGGATCGCGCAAATCCCCTTGTCGGTGGCCGCGATTAACATGCGTCCCAAGGGAGAGTCAGCGAAGGTGTAGCGAATGGGCGCCGCGATCGCGCCGCGGCGGTATTTGTCCGGCGTCATGCCGAGTTGCGACGAAGTGCGCTCGTATAAACGGCTGCTGGAACTGAAACCCGCGTCGTACATGGATCGAGTGACCGAGTGCCCCGCGCGAAGATTGTCCTTGAGTTGGCTCATGCGGCAGGAGTCGGCGTACGCCCGAGGGGTAATACCTAGCACACGCTTGAATGTTCTCTGCAAATGGAACGGGCTCTGGCGAAATTCTGACCCGAGCCGGGCCAAAGTGAGAGGTTCATCCAGGTGTTGCTCAATATAGCGGCACATCGCTTTGACCATTTCGGTCGTGCCATTGCCTCCGGTCGCCTTGGGGCGGCAGCGCAAGCAGGCACGATAGCCGGCCTTCTCCGCCTGGTCGGGCTGTCCGAAAAAAATTACGTTCTCGCGGCGGGGACGCCGGGCCGGGCAGGAGGGGCGGCAGTACACGCCAGTCGAAGACACGGCAAACACAAACTTTCCATCCTGGCCGGCGTCACGGACGAGAACTGCCTGCCAGTACGCGCTCTGCTTGTTCTCGGCGCGGTCTTGATTGCTGTGGGCCATGTCCGTCGCTTCTGTCATGTTGAGTATCGCATTGGTTGTCATAATGTTGAAAGCATAAGACGGCGTTTCCAGGTGGGCCATCCGGATCTTGCGCTCAAACAATATTTCTTGCCGAGCCCTGATTTTTCGTGAAGGAATTCGACGCAAAAAATCGCTTTATGGATTGAAGGCACGAATCATGGAGATTTACAAATGCAATCCAAAAGTCGTAACTTCTTCATAACCCTTTGTGGCGTTTTGGCGCAACCTTGAATTCCAATTAAGCTGTGGGATGCACCAATTTCAAAGATCCACGGCGCAGGTGGGAGCTGGCTGGGGGAGCCAGCCCCACCGGTTTTATTTTCGGCCATGGGTTACGATATTGCTTCTGTCCTTTCTCGCTGTTCCCAACATGACTGCTCAGAAAATGCCGAAGGTGATGCGCGATGTTGTGGAGAGCGAGATTGTCGCGAAATATATTGATGCCGTTCGCCTCGATGCAGCGCATCCTGATGATGTGTGGCAAAATGCGATCCCGATCGCTTTTGCTTCGGACTGGCAGGGAAAGAATGCCGATCCCGGACGCGAGACTCGGGTGCGGGTTTTGTGGTCGCGCCAATATCTTTATCTGCGATTCGAGTGCCGGTACCGCGAGCTTTTTGTGTTCGAGGACTCCGATCCCAATGGCCGTCGCGACCATCTGTGGGATCGCGATGTAGCAGAAGCGTTTCTGCAACCCGATCCGCCGCGTGAACGCTTCTATAAGGAATTTGAAGTTAGTCCGAATGGCATGTGGGTGGACCTCGACATTTTTCCCGGCGGGTTGGCAGATCTGAAGAGCGGTTTGCAGCGCTCAGTGGTTGTGGATAACAAATCACATACGTGGACTGCGGAGTTGGCAATCCCCATAAAGTCGCTTACTACAAACTTCGATCCCAAGGCGATTTGGGGGGCTAACTTTTACCGAGTCGAAGGCACGAAAGAGCCGCGAGCTTATCTAGCCTGGCAGGCCACCTACACGCCGCAGCCAAATTTTCACGTACCCAGCGCCTTCGGCAAGTTGCGGTTCGCCGGTGCGCCCGCGAACTGATCCGGGTTGGATTGCGGGAGTGAGTTAGACCGGCGTAAAGTTATGCACGATCGCGTTCACAATTGCAGCATTCAAAATTGATGGAGGAATCATGCAGCGCAAAGGCATGCACGTCGTAGTCTTTTCATTCTGTTTGCTGGCCACTCTGCTGCTCTCAGCGGCGGAGCCAAGTCCCGGCGTGTTGAGCGTAGAAGATGTCAAACGAGTAGTGCCGCCGAGCTATTTCTTTCGTGGTCAGAGCGCGCCGGTGCAGCTTCGCAATTCAGCGGGATTCCGCACTTCTGATGACAAGTTCGTGTTGGCGGGCTTGGTCGATACCTCTGGCTATTCAACCGACGTAGCGGAGAAATATCAAGGTTTCCTGATCACGGAAGTGAAACTGAACGTCGAGGGAACGAATCTTCCGCCAGGCGAATACGGCTTTGGGTTCAGCAAGGATGGCATGTTTCTAGTGATGGACGTAGGAGCCAACGACCTGTTCACCGTTGCAGCGCACCTGGATGAGAACCTGCACCGGGCTGTCCCTTTGACGATCGTCGCGGACCAAAGCTCCGCGAACCCGGGCTCATACCGTCTCTACGCCGGCAAAAAGTGGGTCAGTCTGAAGGCACAGTGAGGGGCTTCACAGCTTAATCCGACAGAGGCTGCAACAAACCGAATACCTGGGTGACTCCCGAGCGTCTCCGCAGTTCAGCGAGCAACGCGTGAGCCGCGTTTTCGTATGTCTTGGTGGCATCTGATGGATCCGCCCACACGGCGTCGTAAACAATCTGCGCCGCTTCCTTCAAGTCCATATGCAGTGCGGCTTCCAGCACGTCCACCCGTTCTTGCAAGTGATCGTAGCAGCCTTGGCAAACTACCGCGGGTTCGGGGCCGCCGGGATGGTTTTCCTCGTGGGCACAAGGCAGATTGCCGCTCGCGTTGATCGGCAACTGGGACGCAAAAACTTGTGTCTTGAAGTCGTGCAAGAACCGTTCGCGTTCCTCTTCAAGGGCAATCGGATCAGGACATAGCTCGGCCGCCGAGACAGTGGAACGCGCCGGGACTGCCATCGGTAAAATGCGCTCCGCTGCTTTGCATACCGGGCACGCCTTCAGATCGGCTGCGTAATAGGTCTTGCAATTTGCGCAAGGCATGCCGTAACCGGTTTGCTTGGGGACGACCTGAGGTGCGATCGGTGGAGTTGCTTTCGTCGCTCGCTCTGTAGTTTGGGTGTCGCTGTTAGAAGGGAGGACTGTCGGAGAGACTGGTTTCCGAATCCCGACTGGTGTCGTGGGGGTGGAAGTCATGATAAAAACTCCAGACCGCTGAACGGCCGTGCTAAAACTTGGGACTTCGCCATTCTAGGAGCCTCAGTGCCGCTTTACGAAGGCACGGAGGTTCATGTCTGAACGGCGGCCTGATCCCTATGTGCAGTTGGCCGACCAAAGAGGAGTGCTTAAAATCAGCGACTTGCAAGGAGAAGACATGTCTTTTTTCGCGACAATCAGCCCGCCGTCCTTTCAAAGTGAGACCGGGTGTAGTGCGTACGACACTTTGAAACGACGCTGCACATCGCACCGGTTCTCGCCGCGCACCGGCGGACTGGAGGGAAAACGAGGAAAACAAGGAAAACGAGGAAAACGTGTTGAGGTTGACGGAATAATCCGGCTTCAGTAAGGTTAAAGAGAGTAGTTGTGTCTGCGGGAGGTTTTGTATGTTGGATGGTCTTTTTCAACCGATGCACCTTTTGGTGATCTTCTTTATTGCCCTGCTCGTATTTGGCCCCAAGAAACTTCCGGAGCTCGGAAAAGGAATTGGCGAGGGTATTCGCGCTTTGAAAGAGGGCATGAAGGATGGAACCTCGGAGCAAGCAAAAACTCCGAGCACCGAAGTGAAGAGTACCGAACTGAAGAGCTAGTTCAGCGATCCATCATTTCTTCAAGCGGCGGTACCATTCGCATTTTTCTCGAAGACAAGCAGCACATCCCGCTCGGCCAGAGAGTCAATCCCTTCATTCAGGCAAAAGTCTTTCGGGGCCCTGATCCGTCGATAATTTGGAGCCAAGGCGCCACAACTGCCATTCAGAGGTGCGTGGGCTGTGATGTTTCAGGGTTTTCTCCCGAGATACAGGCGCGATTATTTTTCACCTGCGAGGTGAGTTCCCATTAGGATGAAGGCGTGATCAAATCCCCAAGACCTTCTCCCACCGAATCTCCTCTGTTGTTCGAAATTGATCCCGAACCCCTGAGCGAGAGGTTGACGGCATGGGGCGGCGCGGCGTTGGCGGTGCAAGCGTTGCGCTCGTTAGGGCTGCCGGCCAGCATCCAGCGACAGGTGCATATCAAGCAGCGGGAGCGAGGCTACGACGAAGCTACGATGGTGGAAAGCTTTGTGGTGCTCAATGCGCTGGGTGGGGAATGTCTGGAAGATTTCAGCCATTTGCGCGGGGATGGAGGGCTGAAGGAGATGCTGGGGCACGAGATTCCTTCTCCGGAAGCGGCTCGTCAATTTCTCTACCAGTTTCATGCGGTGGAGAAGATGGAGGAAGCCAAGCAGCGACGGGGAGCGGAGCAAATTGCTTTTATTCCGGAGGAGAATGACGCGCTGAGGGGGCTGGGGGAAGTCAATCGGGAACTGGTGCAGGAGCTGGGGCGACGTTGTCCGGAGCAAGGCATCGCTACCGTCGATCAGGATGCCACCATCATTGAGAGCCGCAAAGAGCAAGCCTTGCGAAGCTACCAAGGCGAGCGCGGCTATCAGCCCATGTTGGCGGTGTGGGCGGAGATGGACGTGGTTGTGGCGGATGAATTTCGGGATGGCAATGTGCCGGCGATGATGGCACCGCTGACGGTGGCGAAACGGGCCTTCGCCGCCTTACCCCAGACGGTACAGACCTATTATTTTCGCGGGGATTCGGCTTGTCATGAAAGCAATCTCGTCGAGTGGCTACGGGACGAGCAGCGAGCGGATGGACCGCAGGGATTCATTGGTTTCGCCATGAGTGCGCGCATGAGCGAGGCGTTGCACAAGGCGATCTTGCAAGTGCCCGAGGGACAGTGGGAAGTCTACGGGGAGCCGCACGCCAAAGAGATCCGGGAGTGCGCCGAGATTGACTTTGTACCGGGGGAAAAGTCGGAGCACAAAGGCACGCAGCCGTTGCGCCATGTGGCCATTCGCATCCGGTTCCGGCAGGAAGAATTGTTTGCCGACGGCAGCAAGGTAAAACATTTTGCCCTGGTGAGTAACCTGTGGGAATGGAAGCCGGGTCGGTTGATTCAGTGGCACCGTGAGAAAGCAGGAACCATTGAAGGCGTGCATGACGTGGTGAAAAACGAACTAGCTGGCGGAGTGATGCCGTGCAAATACTTCGGGGCGAATGCTGCCTGGCTGCGGCTGGCGGTGATTAGTCATAATGTGCTGACGGCATTGAAGCGGCTGGCGTTGCCCGCCGAGCTGTTACGCGCGCGTCCGAAGCGGTTACGTTTCCTGATTTTCAATACGGCGGGACGGCTGGTTCATCACGCTCGCAGCGTGATGCTGCGTTTGGCGGCTTCTCTGGAACAGATTGCCAGTTGGCGGGAAGCCTTTCGCCTTCTGCCCGTGGGGACCTGAGGCGGGCTACCGCTGAGACTCGCCCTCCTTATCGACGGATTATCACGCCCGTTTTTCGAAGAATCGCGGCTGCGTGCCCGGCGAAGCAACACAACGGCGTGCGGAATCGCGTCCCTATCTCCACCATCACTCCTGCATCGGCTATTTGGGTGCCCGCCCTCGTAATTTCGAGAGGAATCGCCCACCTGCTTTGGGAATGTTTCGGTCCACGCCTTATCGACGGATTAGGGTCGGGGTTTCCCCTATAGCGAGATTTCTGCATCTGCGGTAAGTTAACCTCTTCGCTGTTGTTGTCATCCACCGGGTCCCGCAAACGAAAGTCAAAATTCCATAGATGGAGAAATGTCATGCCTAAGCTGCATCTCTCGGTAGCATTGTCAGTGTTCGCGTTTTGTTCCGCGCTTTTCGCCGATCAAGTGGTGCTGAAGAATGGCGATCGGCTGACCGGAACGATCACAAAATCAGACGATAAAACCTTGCTGATTAAAACGGAGTTTGCGGGCGACGTTACGGTTCAGTGGCCCGCCGTCCAGGAAGTCACTTCCACACAGCCGCTGCATGTAGCGCTGTCAAGCGGAAAAACCGTAGTCGGTCCGGTGACGACAACAGACGGCAGTCTCGCCGTGGTCACTCCGGCGAGCGGAACCGTAAACGTGTCGAAGGCTGATGTGACCGCTCTACGCAGCGACGCGGAACAAGCGGACTATGAAAAATCGCTCCATCCCGGACTTTTGCAGGGTTGGAAGGGAGGAGCGAACGTCGGATTTGCCTTCACTGCGGGAAACAGTCAGACTTCGAATTTGGCCTTGGCCTTCACCGCCGATCGCAAAACAACCGACGACGACATCTCGCTGTATGCAAACTCAGTGTATTCCACCAACAACGCTCCTGGGGCAACTCCAACTACGACCGCAAATTCGATTCAGGCCGGGGCGCGGTATTCCCGGAATTTCACGCCTCGGCTGTTTGGCTACGGCAGCGCCGATTTCCAAACCGATGCTCTGCAACAGTTGAATCTTCGATCCGTTCTAGGAGGCGGTCTGGGATTGCACGCCATCAAGAGCGACAAGACAACGCTCGACTTCCTGGCAGGCCCTAACTACACGCGAGAGGATTACGTCACGGTCACAAACAGCTTCCTCGGATTCTCGCTGGGAGAGGAACTGAGCCACAAGTTTGGGGCTTCGACCATCGTTACTGAAAAGGCCTACTACTACCCCGACCTAACGCAGCATGTTGGGCAGTATCGAACGGCCGTCAATCTTGGCAGCGTAACCAAGATCAGCAAGTGGCTGGGATGGCAGAATGCGTTCAGCGATATCTACGTGACCAATCCGCCGATTCAGCCTGCGGGCACCCCGGCGCTCAAAAAGAATGACATCGTCCTAACCACCGGGCTGAATGTGACGTTCACTCACTAACGATGTAGGCGGCGGCGTCCACGCCGGTGCGAACGCTCCGAAGCATTTTACGAAGGCAAAAAGCAAGTTGCGCCCACGGACACTCAGCTGAACAGGCTCCGGAACAATTCCGATTTTGGGTGGCGCAGCGCTTCCAGCGCTGCGGTAACGACTGTCGAATGAATAAGGGGTTTTAATCCTGAAAGTAGCGAACATGGGTTTTTCCGCAGCCTCTAAAGCCGCGACTTATCACTCCAGCGTTACAGACTTGACCAGATTACGCGGGCGATCCACGTCCAAGCCCTTTCGCACCGCCATGTAATACGCGAAAAGCTGCAACGGCACAATTTCCAGAATAGGAGACAGCAGCTCCGACGCGTGGGGAACAAAAATAGTGTGATCGGCGAGCTTGCGCATCTCCTCATCACCTTCGGATGCAATCGCGATCACTCGCGCGGACTGCCGTTTGAAGCCTTTGATATTCGCAACGTTCTTCTCATAACGCAGCACTGATCCCGGATCGTTGCGATCGCAGGTGACAATGATGACAACGGGCAGATTCTCGTCGATCATCGCGTTTGGACCGTGCTTGGTTTCTCCCGCGGGATAGCCCTCGGCGTGGATGTAGGAAACTTCCTTCAACTTGAGCGCGCCGTCCATGGCCACCGGATAATGAATGGCACGGCCCAGAAACAGAAAATCTCCCACCTGGTGGTACTGGTCAGCAAGTGCTTTGCAATCGGGTGCGGATTCAAGCACGGTTTCCGTTTTGGCTGGAAGCTCAAGCAGTTCGCGGATATACCGCTGTAGCTGCTCTTTCGTAAGCTTGCCTCGCACCTGTCCGAGATAGACCGCGAACAGAAACAACACTGCCATCTGCGCCGTGAATGCCTTGGTGGAAGCGATGCTGATCTCAGGGCCGGCGTGAGTGTAAAGCACGCCATCCGCCTCGCGAGCGATCGTCGAATCCATCACATTCGAAATTGCAATGGTGCGCGAACCCTTGGCCTTGGCTTCGCGCTGGGCGGCGGTCGTATCGGCAGTTTCTCCGGATTGCGTGATCACGATGGTAAGTTCGTTGCGGCAGATCAGCGGATTTCGATATTCAAACTCGCTGGCGTAGTCAACGTCCACCGGCACGTTGGCGAGGTCCTGAATCATGAACTGGCCGGCCATGCCGGCGTGGCGACTGGTTCCCGAAGCCACGATGTTGATACGCTGCAGGGAACGGAGTTCGTCCACGGTGATCCGCACGTCGTCCAGACGGACCAACCCTTCTTCGAGTGAGACGCGAGGCGCGATGGTGTCGCGCAATCCCTGCGGCTGCTCGAAAATCTCTTTCAGCATGTGATGGGGGAATCCGCCCTTGTCTGCCATCCTGTCTCCTAAGCTCTGCCTAAGCTTCAGCTACATCGCCGCGAATGATTGTGCTTCGCACTTCACCGCTAGGACTCAATACAACGAAATCGGCGTCGGCGCCTGTTTCAAGTTTGCCTCGATTCGCCAATCCCGCCACCCGCGCAGGATTGAGCGTGGCCAGGCGGAGCGCCTGTTGCAGATCCCAGTGAGCGAACTGCATCACATTCCGTACCGCGCGATCCATGGTTAACACGCTCCCCGCCAACTTGCCGTCCACTAGGCAGCGTCCATTTTTCACTTCCACTTCGAATGTCCCGAGACGATAGCGCCCCTCCGGCATGCCTGTAGCAGAGATCGCGTCCGTGATCAGCACTGCACCGTCGGCCCCTTTGGCTTTCAGAAAGAGCTCGACGATAGCGGGATCGAGATGAATTCCGTCAGCGATGATATCGGCGGAAAGCCGCGAGTCAGTAAGCACTTCGCCGACAATTCCCGGGTCGCGATGGTCCAGTGGCCGCATCGCATTAAACGTATGCGTCGCATGCCGCGCCCCGGCAGCGACAGCGGCGCGCGTCGAATTCATATCGCTATCGGAATGTCCCAGGCTGACGCAGACTCCCCGTCGCGCGGCCTCCGCGATAACTTCCCGCGCACCCTCCAGTTCGGGTGCAATGGTCATGACGCGAATGTGCCCACGCGCCGCCTGCCAGAAGCGGTCGAAGGTCGGCAGAGTGGGCGCTAGGAGGTTCGCCGGCGGATGCACGCCACGGCGCGCGTGACTGAGGAAAGGGCCTTCCAAGTGGATGCCAAGGGGCTGGGCTCTTTTCGGGTGCGAGCCATCGTTCCGCGATGCGCCCTCAATCGCGTCCGCCAAGCGGTCGAGCGCGGACCAGGTTTGATCGAGCGGTGCGGTAACGGTCGTCGGAAAGTAACTGGTCACGCCGTGCTTGAAAAGCAGTTGCTCAACCGCAGATAATCCCGACGCATCAGCCGCCATCAAATCGTGTCCCGCTCCTCCATGAATGTGAATGTCCACGAAGCCGGGAGCCAGAATGGCATCGCCAAAATCCACCACGCGGGCTCTTTGAGGTATCGGACGCGCTGTGCGCGATACGCACTCGACGATCGCGTGGTCTTCCACCAGAAGCAGTGGCTGCTCCACGCGTTCCAGCGGTGTATACAGACAATTTGCGGTAAAAGCAATCATCGATTAAAACGATAATCTAAAGGGAATTTGCCCACTTGCCAGAGCCCCGCCAGTCCCGGCAGCGCTCGCAAATCATCTCCTGTTATACGACATTTCCGGTCGCAGCGTTTGTTTTTCATCTCAACCGCCGAACTCTGCACACGCCGGCGAGCGTAATGAGCCCATAGCTGGCATTGTGATGGATGTTATAATTGAATCTTCTGAAGTCTGCGCGTGCTTGCGCTTCCTACCTCTTGTCGCAGACTTACGAGTTCGTCGGGGAGTGGCTCAGCCTGGTAGAGCACCTGGTTCGGGACCAGGGGGTCGGAGGTTCAAATCCTCTCTCCCCGACCA
>CAWCKL010000027.1:0-85981 GCA_963796095.1 uncultured Acidobacteriota bacterium | reverse complement strand
ATCCGGTCTCTTCCAGCAGCGCGCCCATCATCACTATGTTCGCTGCCTTGGTCGAACCCAGTTTGTCAGCGATCTCCGCCGCGGGAATCGCGACCACCTGCACTCCCGGCGCGGCGAAGTCGGCAGGAAGGCTGGCGCCGCTGTAGAGAATGAGTCCACCGCTCGCGACCTCGGGTGCAAACTTTCGCAGCGAGAACTCATTCATAGCCACCAGCACATCGGGGCGCGAGACCAGGGGCGACCCGATCCGTTCCTTCGACAAGCACACGTGGCAGTGCGCACTGCCCGAACGCATCTCCGGGCCATACGATGGCAGCCAGCTCACTTCCAGTCCTTCGCGCATGCCCATTTCGATGAGCAGTTGCCCCAGCAGCAGCACGCCCTGTCCGCCGAAGCCTGCGATTTTGATCTTTACGTCTTTGAAGTGATGGGCGTGTTTCGGTTTGTCGTTGGCGTCCGCTCTTCGGAGTGATCTCAAGCACATCCGCTACCGGGCGTTGCGGCGGTTCATTGCCGATGGGGATTTCTGGGCTGCGGTCGCGGAAAACATTCAGCGGAAAGGTCGGCGTCATCTTCTCGAGAACCCAGCGCCGCGCTTCGACCGGATCTTTGCCCCAAATCGTCGGACACGGCGACAAGATTTCGACAAACGAAAAACCGGCGCCATCGCGCTGGATCTCGAGCGCCTTGCGGATCGCCCGCCGCGCTTTCATGATGTTCTTGTTGTCCGAAAGCGCGACGCGTTCGATGTACGCCGGCGCTTCCAGCGTGGCGAGGAGTTCCGCCATGTGCAACGGAAAGCCTTCATTCGACGGCCGCCGTCCCCAGGGAGAAGTTGTGCTCTTCTGCCCGACCAGGGTAGTTGGCGCCATCTGTCCGCCCAGTCATGCCATAGATTCCGTTGTTCACGAAAAAGACGGTGATCTTTTCCCCTCGGTTCGCGGCATGCACAATCTCGGCGGTGCCAATGGCGGCCAGGTCGCCGTCTCCCTGATAGGAAATGACGATTTTATCCGGGCAGGATCGTTTAATTCCCGTGGCCGAAGCTGGCGCACGGCCGTGCGCGACTTGCACGTTGCCTACGTCGAAATAGTAATAGGCAAACACCGAACAGCCCACGGGACTCACGAAGATCGTCTTGTCCTGCAGCCCCATATCCTGCAGCGCCTCGGCAATCAACTTGTGGGCCACTCCGTGTCCGCAGCCGGGACAGTAGTGGGTCTGGTGCTTCAGTTCGGATTTGCGCTCGTACAGGTCATAGAACAGCGGCGACTTGGAGTGGACTTCTTCGTATCCGTCATGCGTTGGCTTCAACTCCGGACTTAGCTTCGGTGATCCATCCACGCTGATCACGCTCTCGTTTGCCATTTTCGTTGTCCTTTTCACACCGCTACGGCCATGCGCTCCAACACTTGTTGCTCGCAGCTCCGCGACCGACGGCACGTTGCCGCCTACCCGGCCGTAGAACTCCACCGGCACCTTGCCATTCAGCGCCAGGCGCACGTCTTCCACCATTTGTCCGTTGCTCAATTCGACGACCAGCACCTTTTGCACCTTGGCCGCCGCTTTCGCCAGCGCCTCCGAAGGATAGGGCCACAGCGTGATGGGCCGGAACAGCCCGGCTTTCATGCCTTCCTTGCGCAGCGCTTCCACCGTGGAAAGCAACACTCGGGACACGATGCCATAACCGACGAGCAGCAGCTCGGCGTCGTCGGTGTGGCAGAGCTCGCAGCGCGGCTCGGCTTCTTGCGCGCGGATGTACTTGGCTTCCATTCTGCGCTGGTGTTCTTCCAATTCATCGGTTTCGAGATAGATGGAACTGACCAGGTTGGCGCGCGTTTCTGGCGTGCCCTTTACCGCCCAGATTTTTTCGGGTGACTGCGCTCTCACGAGATTCGAGATCCAGCGGTTCCATCATTTGTCCGATGAAGCCGTCGGCCAGCACCACTGCGGGATTGCGGTATTTGTCGGCGAGATCAAAGGCCAGCATGGTGAGCTCGGCCATCTCCTGTACCGATGCGGGAGCCAGCACGATATTGCGGTAGTTGCCGTGGCCGCCGCCTTTTACCATGGCGAAATAGTCGCTTTGTTCGGGGGCGATGTTGCCCAGGCCGGGGCCGCCGCGCATTACGTCGACGATCACGCATGGGAGTTCGGCGCCCGCCAGATAGGACATGCCTTCCTGCATCAGGCTGAGGCCGGGGCCAGAAGATCCAGTCATGACGCGGACTCCAGCGGCCGCCGCGCCATACACCATGTTGATGGCGGCGACTTCGCTCTCGGCTTGCAGGAAAGTTCCGCCGACCTGCGGGAAGTAGAGCGCGGCCGACTCGGCAATTTCACTGGCCGGAGTGATTGGATATCCGTAGTACGCGCGGCATCCGGCGAGGATCGCGCCTTTCACTACCGCCACGTTTCCTTTACAAAGCTGCCGCATGTTCGCCTCCTTGCGCCGCCGCAAACGCCTTTCCTTTAGCCTTGATGCGATAAACCGTAATCGCGCCCGGCTCCGGGCAGCAGTAAAAGCAGATTCCACAACCGGTGCAGCCCTCGCCGGTGTAGCGCGCCGGATGAACCCCGTATGAACTCAACTCCGGAGCCAATTCCAAACACTTGGGCGGACAAGACTCCACGCATAGCCCGCATCCTTTGCATTCGTCGACATCGACCGTGACCTTACCCCGCGCTTGGCCTGCCATTGTTCACCTCGTTGCTGTCTCCGCAGCTAAGGGGCGCTGCAGCCATCTTGTCTTTTCGCAAAATTGATAGAGTTCTTCCCGAAACTTGGGATGTGCAATGTCGATCAGGGCCTGCGCCCGTTGCCGGATGGTCTTGCCGTGCAGGTACGCGACACCGTATTCGGTCACGACGTAGCGGATCAGGCCGCGCGACGTAACCACTCCCGCGCCGGGGCTCAGCATCGGCACCATCCGCGAGATCGTTCCGTCTTTTGCGGAAGACGGAATCGCGATAATCGACTTGCCACCCTTGGAGCGCGCCGCGCCGCGCAGGAAGTCTACTTGTCCGCCAATGCCGCTATAGAACTGGCTTCCGATCGAATCGGAGCAGACTTGACCGGTTAGATCGATCTGCAGTGCGGAGTTAATGGCCACCATGTTGTCGTTGCGGGCGATGAGCTCCGGGTCGTTGGTATAGGCGGTGGGATGGAATTCGAAGATCGGATTATTGTCCAGGAAATCGAACAACCGTTTCGTGCCAATGGCAAACCCCAGGATGATCTTCCGCGGCTTGAAATTCTTACGCGCCCCTGTGATCACGCCGGCTATTGATCAAAGGAATCACGCCATCGGAAAGGAGTTCGCTGTGGACCGCGAGATCCTTGCGATCCATAAGGAAGGGAAGCACGGCGTCCGGGATTCCACCGATGCCGGTCTGCAACACAGCCCCATCCTCGATCAAGTTTGCGACGTTACAGGCAATGGCCTTATGCATGTCGGTGATTAACGGTTGCTTCATCTCGCACAGCGGCCGGGAGGAATCGACAATAGCATCGATCTCGGTCACGTGAATGAAGCTGTCACCGTAGGTGCGCGGCATCTGATCATTGATCTGCGCTACCACGTAACGGGCGCACTTGGCCGCGGTGAGGGAAGTGTCCACACCTACGCCGAAGCTGCAGAAGCCATGCGGATCGGGAGGAGAAAGTTGCAGCAGTGCAACGTCGATTGGCATGACGCCGGTCTCGAACAGTTCTTCAATTTCGCTCAGGTAAATGGGCGTGTAGTCGGCGCGGCCTTGGTTGATGGCCTCGCGTACGTTGCCGCCGATAAACATCGCGTTATGCCGGAAGTGTCCGGCCATCTCGCGAGCTACGTAAGGAGCCGCTCCCATGGTCATCATGTGGACGATTTCCACGTCTTGCACATCAGGGGCGCGGCGTATCAGGGCCTCCACCAGGGTCTCAGGCTCGGCGCACCCGGGCTGAATGTAGACACGCATCCCCGACTGCACACAGCGCAACGCCTCGTTGGCCGTCCGCAACTTTATCTTGTACTCAAGCTCCCAGGACATCCCCGCCTCCCCTATCCCGCTGCCCTCACCTTCCGCAACGGCTCAGACACACACGCTCGCTCGTAACCGACCGCCGCGTAATAGACAGCGTGGTCAAAGAATTGATCCAGTAACTCCTCCACCTCAAGCTCGCCGGCAATCGCCGCGGGGCGGTCCAGCACGGCCTCTTGTTTGAGGAAGTCCCAAAGGTTTTTCTTGGTAAGGATAATCGCCCAGAGAAGTTGACTTAGTGGCACGTTTTGCCGGGCGCGCTTGGCGCCAATCTCCACGTAGCGCTTCTCGACATCCAACTCGCTTTTGCCCAGAAGCCAGTCTGCCAGGTGACAATAGATTTCGCACACCCGTTGCTCGAGCTCCCCGGGTGGGACGTTACGGTATGCGGGCAGCAAGGGGGAGTTCTGCGTTTTTTCGAGGAGCCCTACCGCCAGGGCTTCAGAGTGGTTCTCAACCAACCGGAGAAGCCTGTACGCCAACATCATCGCTGCTCTTCCTTCACTGCCACAATTTTCGACCTTGCCCCTGGGAGCGGCTAGGGCGGAGAGCATAGGTGACTGTGATCTCCGTCACACAACCTACGGACCCGCTTTTCTGAGGCGGCTCCTCGCGGGCAGGGGAAAATCTTACAGAGGGTACCGAACGTAGCATCACGCTTTCGGGAATGCCGAATTCGGAAATTGAGGACCAGCAGGGTACCTCCAAATTGATGACGCCTGAATTATTTTTTGCGATTACAATCGTGCTGGGGGTTTGGGAAGCTGAGCAAGTGGCTACGCAGGCACGGTCGGTTCGCATGCTTCGGAGTGAGCGAGACGGTAGAGTTGGTGCGCGTCCTGAACTGTTTGCTGTAGTCCCAGCTGGTTTACGGCATCGAAAGTAAGCAGTTTTACTTTGGTACGCCACTCTCCCCGGAGGTCGAGCGCGCCGTGGATTCCGTGGCGCAGCTACTCCTTCAACTCGCCCTGACGGTGATGGGTCCCGCCCATGAGACGACTTTGTGAAAACACTGAACGAACTATATTCGTCACTCTCCGCCCGACGCCGTTACGAAGTCTGGTTTCTTCGTCTCGGACTTGCGGACGGTGGCGGGGCATGGTGGTTCCGATATCTGCTCATGAATCCCGGGCGGGGTGGTTGCGCAGGCGATCCGCGTGGGATGCCCGTTCAGGTATGGGCCACGTGGTTTCCGAGGGATGGAAAACCACAAAGCTCCATTGAAGGATTTCCTTTGGAAGGTTTGGATCTCAGCGCGAGAAGAGGAAATCCATTCCACTTCCGAATCGGCAACAACGAAATCGGCGAGGGCTCCTGCCGAGGAACGTTGGAAGTTGAGGGGCACGCGATTTCATGGGATCTGCAGTGGCGTTCCACGTTTCGAGCCACCTTAAGCAACAAGGGCTGGATTGGATTCTCGCGAACCCCGCATTCCGACGCGATTTTTTCGGGGAAGATCGCACTCGATGACCGGAGTTGTGAGGGAAGCCCCTTGGGGTTCGGAGTTCAGGGGCATAACTGTGGATACCGGCATCGCAACTTCTGGACTTGGACGCATGCATATTTTTCCCGTCCCGAAATCGGTCCGAGCACATTAGAGGCATTGATATACGAAATGCCGTTTGGGCTCGTCTTTCGTAAGGCTCTGCTCTGGCACGATGGCGAGAAACATGAATTCGGGAATCTGCAAGAAATCAGAAGAGACGCAGATAAACTTGGCTGGAGTTTTTGTTGTTCGACCAAGGGTGGATCCCGATTGGAAGCAGCTATCGATGGCGCTGGGCCGAGCGTCCATCGCCTTCCTTACGTAAAGACCGACTGCAGGGGAAGCTTTGAAGTGGCGAACAACAGCCTGGCGAAAGCGGTGCTCCGCCTGGAGCGGCAGGGTCGGCCGGTTGAAACACTAGAGACCAGTACCGGGGCCGTATTGGAAATGGTCGGCCGCTAAATTTATTCGGGAGATTGCGCCATCGCCAGGCGCTCAGCGACGATCGCGTAGGCCGATGGATTGAATGCCATTCCAATGTGCGTGCCGGGGACTTCAAAGTCGGCTTCGGGATTCCGGGTCCGGCAATAGCGCCAGTCGACGATACCGTCATCGCGTGTGTAAATCGCGGTCTCGACCATGGAGTCCGGAATGTCGCGCCTCAGCGAATCAACAAAATTGCAGGTGCAGCGCCCGGTGTAGCACTCGGGCAACACTCCTCTGCCATGCTCCTGCAGGATATGCTGGCGGATGGCTTCGGCAGCGTGGAGAATAGTTCGACTGGCGGCCGTACCGCGAATGGGCGCGGCAAGCGTGATGACTGAAGCGATATCCCGCGGCCGCTGGCCCGCAACCGAGCGCGCGATCACGCCTCCAAGGCTGTGGCCGATCAGGTGGATTTTCCGCCCGGTCTCGGCCAGGGCTCTTTCAATGGTTTGGTTCAGATGGCGTTGGACAAGGAGATTCGGGCACTCGGCATTGATGCCGATGCCGGAAAAATACGGCCGGTATCCGATGCGCCCCAGCCACGCGTGGAGTTCCATTAAGTAAAGATCGGTACCCAGAAAACCTGGGATGATGACCACGGCGGAGCCATCCCCGCGGGGTACGCCGAAACCGTAATAGACTGGAGTCGCGTGCAGCAGCAGAATCTCAGCCGCAAACAGCGCTTCTGTCCACGGAGAGATGTCGGCCTGTAAATCCGCCTTGTGAGTGTGCTTCCGACCTCGCGCCTTCGATGAACCTTTGGTCTTGTTCGGTTTGCGCTGCAATTTCGTCCCGAGTTTGTTCAGCATTTACGCACCCCAACCTAGCGGGCGCAAGCGGGCGGAAGCTTGCCCGCTGCAGATTATACCCTTCTCTTGCTCTTCCGGGTTGAGCTTCGTTTTACGTGTACGGGCTTTTCCAGCCGGGCTTCGAGTTCCGCCACCCGCTTGCGCAGGGCATCAAGTTCCGGTTCAGACTTGGCGGGCGGCTGAGGTGCCGCGCCCAGGAATTGTTTCATCATGTCCACCGGCGACAGAATTGCAGACTGGACCTCGCCGAGGCGGCTCTGCACCGCATCCTGCACCTTCTGATAGGTGTCGAAAGCGGATTTCAGATACCACATGATGAACTCCTGTCGTACCTCGTCGGAGGCGACGATCAGTTGCCGGAGAAGTTCGAGCGGCAGGCCGGTAGGTTTTTCTTTGGCATCCTCGGTAATGATTTGGGTAAGAGTGACGCGGGTCAAGTCCTGGCCAGTCTTGGCATCGACCACCTGGACATGCCTACCTTCGCGGATGAATCCAGCGATATCGTCGAGATTCACGTATTTGCTGTTCGAGGAATCGTACAGCCGGCGATTCCCATACTTTTTGATGATGACCGGAGCGGGCTTCATTGGGTGATCCTGTCCATGCTGCTCTGCACACTAGATGAATATATCTTGACACAAGTAGCCGATGCTCGTATAGTTTAGTTGATGCTGCAATGCAGTAATTCTATAGGAGGTGGCAAATGGCAACAACGGTAAAGTCCGAATCCCCCCGAACTCATCCCGGGGAGTCTTCCTTTGTTTCTCTTCTGTCAGGCTGGGCGCAACAGGGAGTCCAGAGCTTTTTTGCTACGCAGCGGATCCTGTTGGATCTTGCGATGCGTCAGAATGAAAGCGCGATGCACTCCCTGCGACAACAATTGTCCGATCCCACTCATTCGCCGAGCGCCATTCTGGGCGAAGTCACGGCCGAGGGTGTGTCGAACTTCATTGAAGGGCAAAAGATCCTTCTTGAACTGGGTCAAAAGCAGAACGAAATTCTAATGAGCGGAGTGAAGGAGCGAGTCGGGGAGTGGCCTGCGGCGCAGGCTGTTACCGACCTGTTGCGGCGGAGCGTGGAGACTTTCATCCATATGCAGCAGGAGTTCCTGAAGATTGCCGGTAAGCAAACTCACAGCTGGGTGGAAGCAGCCAAGAACGGAAAACCGTACCAGAGTGAGCATGTGGTGGAACTGGCCCGCGAGGCGATGGACAACTTTGTCAAAGCCCAGAAGCACTTCATGGACGTTATCGCCGAGGAGACAGCGAAAGCCACCGGCAGCAAGCATACCAACGGGGTAAAGAAAATTAAGAAGACTGAACTGTCCCAGTTGGCGCGAGAGGCCACGGAGTCGTTCATCGAGGCACAACGGAAGCTGGTTGATGTAGCCGGACGACAGATGAACGCCGGTGTGAAAACCGCAGGCAAGACTCTGGAACTTCTGCGGCCGTTTCCCTTCTTACCATTGGCAGAGTTGACGCGTGAAGGCGTGAAAAGCTACGTCAACGCCCAGAAGGAGTTGATGGACGTCATGGTCAAGCCGGGTGCCGAACACAAGCACAAGCCGGAGCATCGCGCGCAGCGGTCGCCAAAGAAAGCGGCGGCGGAGCTGCCTGATGCGGAACGAAGTAGAGCTGTCACCCTGAGCGGAGTATGGCCCGCACGAAGCGCGGGCCATACAAAGTCGAAGGACCCCGGCACGGCCGAGTGCTCCAAGCGCCTGAGGGCGTTCTCGGCAAGAAGCTGGCTTCGCACGTGTGAAACAGCACGTGAGAATCTCGAGCGAAGCTGGCGTTAAGTACGAGCACGCGGGTCCTTCGACTCCCGCCAACGATGAAAAGTCAGCTTCGATTGACCATCCAGGCTAAGTATCGCGCTGGCGGGTACCCGCCATCGAATATTTGTCATCCATCGGGAGGCCCGGATGAAGATTCCACTCACTCCCATCCTGTCATGTGCTTACCTGTTCAAGGAGATTCGATCGAGGTGAAATATGGCTACGCTTGCTGCAACGAACGCTCCCCAGATTTGTGGCGGAAGTTTCCTGATTGAGGATCGCACGCCCGACGAAGTATTCACTCCAGAAGATTTCACCGAGCAGCATTTGCTGATTGCGCAAACTGCGGAAGAATTCGCGCTCAAGGAAATTGTTCCCAATGCTGAAAAAATGGAACACAAGGATTTCTCGATCAGCCGTGAACTGGTGAGGAAGGCTGGCGAGCTCGGGCTGAGCGGGGTGGATATTCCCGAAGAGTACGGCGGCATGCAACTGGATAAAGTCACGTCGGCTATCGTTGCCGACCGCATTGCAAAATACGCCGGCTTCAGCACGACCTGGGGCGCTCACGCCTGCATTGGGACGCTGCCTATCGTTTACTTCGGCACGGAAGAACAAAAGAAGAAATATCTGCCTGGGTTGGCCAACGGCACGACGGTAGGTGCCTATGCTCTTTCGGAATCGTCTTCGGGGTCGGACGCGCTCAATTGCCGCACCCGGGCCACGCTCTCCGGCGACGGCAAACATTATCTGCTGAACGGCGAGAAGATGTGGATCACGAACGCAGGCTTTGCTGACCTGTTCATTGTGTTCGCCAAGGTGGACGGAGAGAAGTTCACGGCGTTCATTGTCGAGCGTAGCTTCCCTGGCTTTGCGGTGGGTGCTGAAGAACACAAGATGGGCATCCGCGGATCCTCTACTTGTCCACTCATTCTCAATGACTGCAAGGTACCGGTTGAGAACGTCCTTGGAGAAATTGGAAAAGGACATCACATCGCCTTTAACGTTTTGAACGTGGGCCGTTTCAAGCTGGGGGCAGGCGCCATTGGCGCGGCTCGCGATTCTCTGGAAAGCGCCATCGCCTATGCCAAGCAGCGCAAGGCGTTCGGCAAAGTCATTGCCGATTTCGGACTGGTGCGGGAGAAGCTGGCCAACATGGCCGCCGGTATTTTCGTTGGCGAAGCCATGGCCTATCGCACAGTCGGCATGATTGACGCGGCGACCGAGCAACTGGGCGATGCCCACAACGACGCGGCCCAGGCTCGCAAGATATTTGACGAGTACGCGGTCGAGTGTTCGATTCTGAAAGTTTGGGGATCGGAGTTTATCGACTACGTAGTGGATGAGACGGTGCAGATTTACGGCGGATACGGCTTCGTGGAGGAATACCCCGCCGAGCGCGGTTACCGTGATGCCCGCATCAATCGGATTTTCGAAGGCACGAACGAAATCAACCGGCTGGTCATTACCGGATTTCTGTTGAAGCGGGCAATGTCCGGGCAGCTTCCTTTGATGGGCGCGATCAAGCAACTGATGGATGAAGTGCTGTCGGGCACTAGAGACGACGGCGTGGAAGGTTTACTGGTAGAGGAGCGGAAACTGGTGGCGGCAGCCAAGAAGATCGGACTGTTTGCCGCCGGAGTTGCCACTCAGAAATACATGCAGGCTATCCAGGATCAGCAGGAAATCATGGGAGCAATCGCGAACATGACCATTGAAACCTACGCCATCGAGTCAGCCGTGCTGCGTGCCCAGAAGCTGGCGACGCGGAAGGGCGAAGCTGGGGCAGCGAATGCCATTGCGATGACTCGCGTTTATATGGCGGGCGCGCTGGATCGAATTGAGAGCGCGGCAAGAATGGTGGTTGCGGCCTCGAGTGAAGGCGACATGCTGCGTTCGCAGATGGCGATCCTGCGACGCTTGTGCAAGTACGAACCATTCAATACTGTGGCTCTCCGGCAGACAATCGCACAGAGAGTCATCGAAGCCGGCAAATACATGTTGGCATAGCGTAGTACAGGGAGGAAGGGAAACCCACATCGTAGGCGAAAGGATCGGCCCCTCGACTTCGTCCGGGTTGCCCACGAGACGACTCCTAAGCCGGCGAGACCCTGCCTCGGCAGCAGCCCAAGCGGGTCCGCCGCTGTTTTGACCAGAGGTCTACGCCCAATACGTGATGGTGGTATGCAGGTTTCCGGACAGTAGCTTCCGAGTCGCCGACCGCCGAGGCGGAATCGTGGCTGTATAAGAGCGATTGCTGGCCGATCCTTCTTTTTGACAAGAGCAGAGCAGGGGCCTATGACTAATCATTGAGCGAGTTACGCCTTACCACTCTTTCAGATCCCCTGAACTAAGTCAGCCCATCTGAAGTTGTCCCACCTTAGTCACCCGACGACGTGACACTCCATCCATGAACTTCGCCACCCAATGTGACCACATCACAATCAGCTGTGACCGGTGACACCGACTCACCCGCCGCTGAGTGATGTAGTGAACTTGGTGGTCCTGATTTGAGACCTTGAGGAAATCCGATGGATCTACGCAAATGGTCGAAGGCGAATGCTGATTATGGCCGAGAGCTTCTGCACTCTGGAATCGAAGGAGCACGTTCTGGTCGAGAAGTATTTCTGAACGGAGAATCTTTTACTCCCTTTGTTGCCGAATCAGTCCGAAGTGCCCTGAAGCCCGCCATCCTTGGAGCGTGCCTCGGTATGTTGGGCAGCTTTCCATGCCGTCGTCAAAAATCCGTAAGCCGAGCATTGACGTACGGCTTGCTGGGCGGCGCGATCGGATTTGGCGCGAGCGTCGCTTGGGAAAACCGCGGTTTGACCGCCAGCGTTGCTGGAAGTGTGTTGAAGAACATTGGCAGGGTACGCGATGAGCATTGGCTGAGCAAGCATCCCATCGACTACGCGTAGAAACGAAGGACGTTTACCGGCGATCAAGCGTTGGTCCTTATGGTCGCGAGTGTTCTGGGAACACCAAGAGTGAGCGTACTCCTCGCGGGCAGCGCACTCCGACCGATAGGCATGGGGGGTAGTAATGAACACCAGTGAAGCAGTTCTGGAACGGGTTCAGATCCCAGTTGTCGCAGACAGCCTCAGCGAAGAACGGATTGCTTACCTTGAAAGAGTCGTCAGCCAAGCCAGAACCGCTGCCGCCGTCTTTACCCAATTCAGTCAAGTGGATGTTGATCGCATCGTCAAGGCGATGGTTTTGGCTGGCCTGGAGCAAGCTCAACCTCTCGCCCGTCTGGCGGTTGAGGAAACCAAGCTCGGAGTCATGGAAGACAAAGTTCTCAAGAACATGTGCGCCACGGAGTTCACCTACAACTACATCAAGGACAAGCGTACCGTTGGCATCATTCGCGAATTTCCGGAGCGCAATCTGGTGGAGATCGCGGAACCGATCGGAGTCATCTTAGCGCTCACCCCGATTACAAACCCCACTTCCACGGTGCTCTTCAAGTGCATCATGGCAATCAAGACGCGCAACGCAGTCATTTTCAGTCCCCATCCCAAGGCCTGGCGTTGCTGCTCCGAGGCCGTGAAAATCATGTATGAGAGCGCACTGAAGCATGGCGCGCCCGAAGGAGTTTTTTCCTGCCTGGAATCGCACACTCTTCAGGACAACGCCTACCTGATGCGGCACAAAAGCATTGGTCTGATTGACGCCACCGGCGGGCCGGGGGCAGTCAAAGCCGCTTATAGCTCCGGCAAACCAGCCTTGGGTGTAGGGCCGGGCAACACGCCGGTCTACCTGGAGAAAACGGCAGACCTGAGTACGGCCGTAGTGGACATCATTCTATCCAAAACATTCGACAACGGAACCATCTGTGCTTCAGAGCAAACGGTGGTGATTGACGATGAGGTTTATGACCTCGTGCTGAAGAAATTTGCGGAATTGGGCACGCACATCTGCAATGAGAAAGAGACCGAACTGCTGGCGCGCACCGTCATCGATCCCGAGACCGGATTTATGCAACCCGCGGCAGTTGGCCAGAAGGCTACTGATATCGCCCGTCTTGTCGGTCTTTCCGTGAAACCTGACACCAAACTCCTGATTGCGCCGATTCAGGGCGTGGGCCGCAAACATCCCCTGTCGGTGGAGAAGCTGTTCCCAGTGCTCGCAGTCTATCGGGCGAAGTCCGTCGATGAGGCGCTCAAGGTCTGCGTCGATGTGAATCATGCCGGCGGGCTGGGACATACGGCGGTCATTTTCTCGCGTAACGAAGAGGTCATTCGCAGGTTCGGTGAGGTGATGAACGCGGGACGAATCATTGTGAACTGCCCAGGATCAGTCGGAGCGCTGGGCGCGGTTTACAACGATCTCGTGCCCACTTTCTCCTTCGGATGTGGCACCGGCGGCGGCAACAGCACGACCGATAACGTAAATATTTATCACTACCTCAACATCAAGCGGATGGCTCGGAGGACGCAGGCCCATATGTGGTTCCGAGTTCCCAATCAGATTTATTTCAACCTGAACGCGGTGGAGAACTTGCGGCAGTTCCCCTCGCGCTCCACCGTCATCGTTACGAATCCCTCCTTGGAGCAAATTGGCTACGTAGATCTCGTCCGGCGCCATATTCCGGAGGGCACGCACGTCCACGTCTCGGTCATTCCCGATGCGGAGCCCGAGGTCAAGGTGATTATGCAAGGCGTGGAAGAGCTCAATTTCTACAAGGCGGACCAAATTATTGCGCTAGGCGGCGGGTCGGTGATCGACGCGGCCAAGATCATGAAGCTTAAATACGAATCTCCGGATGCTGATCTGGAAGAGTTGGCCGCGCCGTTTCTGGATCTGCGCAAGCGCGTAGTTCAGTACCCGACGGAGAAAGTGAACCGCGCGCGGCTGGTTGCGATCTCGACCACAAGCGGAACTGGCAGCGAAGTTACTCCCTTTGCCGTTCTGACCGATCGAGAGCGTGGGCGGAAGGTGACACTGGCCGACTACTCCCTTACGCCAGATGTGGCGATCGTTGATCCACAATTTGTGATGTCGATGCCGAAGGGCCTTACCGCCGATACCGGCATCGACTGCCTGACCCACGCGCTGGAAGCTGTCGTTTCCAGTTATGGTTCGGCCTATACCGACTGCAACGCCATGCAGGCGATTCGGATGGCGTTTAAGTACCTGCCCATCGCTTATGAGCATCCCGGCGACGAAGAGGCGCGCTGCATGATGCACAATGCCGCGTGCATTGCGGCGATGGCGTTTGCCAATGCGTCGGTGGGCGTGAATCACGCCCTTGCGCATGCGTTCGGGGCTCGCTTTCACGTTGCCCACGGCCGGGCCAATGCGCTCATGTTGCCGCACGTCATTGCGTATAACGCGTCTGTGCCCACCAAGTTCGTGCCGTCGCCGTATCAGAAGGGGTATCTCGCGCACAAGAAATACGCTACGGTCGCGGATTTGCTTGGTCTGGGCGGCCACACAGTTGAGGAAAAAGTGAAGAACCTGGTCGTGGCGACAGAGCAGTTGCTCGACCAGTTGGGGTTCCCGCGTTCGATCGCCGACCTGGGAATCTCAAAGGAAGAATTCGAGCGGGCAATGCCTGAGCTGACCAAGCTTGCATTTGACGATCCGTCCTGGCGGTCGAACCCTCGGATGCCTCTGATGAGCGAATTGGCCGACCTGTTTTGGAAGGCTTATCAAGGGCGAGGCCTGGAGAAGGTGGGAAGTGCATCTCTGCAACAGACCGCGTAGCGGAGGGTGGTTCTTATGGCAATGATGGCTGTCTGGCTCAAGATTGATGAAGAGCACGTGGTTCAAGGGTTGCAAGAGGCTGGGGAAAAACTGGACAGCGCCGAGGGCGAAGTGGTTGTGGATTTCTCTTCCGTGCTCCGGATCGATGCGAGTGGGCTCAGGGCGATGGAGGAGTTTGCGAGCACAGCTGACGACAAAGGCGTGAAGGTTGCATTTCGCGGCGTTCACGTCGGTGTTTACAAAGTGCTCAAGCTGGTGAAGCTGGCATCGCGATTTTCTTTCGTGAACTGAGATTACGCGATGGTTTTGGCAACTGAAGTTCGGCAACTGAAATAGGAGAGCTGCGATGCAAAGCCAACCACAAGGTGACCGTCTTTCCTGGGGAGACACAGTTTTCCTCCACCTCGAACGCGAGGGCATGCCCCTCAACGTGGCCTGTGTCTGCGTGTTTGAAGGCGAGATCCCTTTCGAAGCTTGTGTCCAGTTCGTCGAGTCGAAGTTGCCGCTTATCCCCCGCTACCTCAAGCGTGTGGTGCCGCCGCTCTTTAATATTGGCCTTCCCAGCTGGGAATTTGACCCAACCTTCGACATCCGCAACCACATGCGCGACGCGACGCTCAAGCACGGTTCCGACGCGGAGTTGAAGACGCTTGCGGGAAAGATTTTGAGCACAGTGATGGACCGGCAGCACCCGCTATGGGACATGACCCTGGTGCATGGGCTGAAAGGTAATCGCAGCGGGCTCATCTTCCGCCTGCACCACTGCCTCGCCGATGGCATCGGCGGGGTTGGGATCATGAACGTGGTCATGGACGCGAGCCCGGTGGCGCCTCCTCTGTCCAAACGCAAGCTTCGACTGCGAGTCCCGCCACCTCGTGACCCCTTGGCTTCGATAGCCACCGGCTGCATCGACTCCTATTCTGAATTGGTCAAACGAATCCTGGCCGCGCTCACGGATGTGTCGAGCATGGCTGAGCGCGCCGCCGCGAATGGAGGAAAGCTGGGTATGGACGAGTTCGCCCTGCTTCCAGAACTCACCGCATCCACCGAGCGGCTCCGCTTCAACGTTTTCTACCGCGGACCGCAGAGATTTGCCTGGGCCGGAATTCCGTTGGCAGATGTCAAGGCCATACGACAATCCTGCGGAACCAGCGTGAACGATGTCATTCTCGCCTTGGTGACGGCGACCATCCGGCGCTATCTCGAACTGCATGGCGACCGTGTTAAAGGGCGGACGATCCGCATAATGGTTCCGGTCAATCTGCGCGGCGGCGACAGCGCGGGCGACCTGGGGAACCGCATCTCCCTGGTCCCGGTCACCCTTCCGCTGGATATTCGCAACCCTCGGAAACTGCTGGCAGCCGTCAACAAGAGAACCGACCTTCTCAAACGCGCGCATACCGCCGAATTAGTGAGTTTGGCTGGCGGTCTGCTCGGCATGTTCCCGACTTCAGCGCAAGCAGTGGCCGGCCACATCATCAGCCGGTTGCCGTTCACGCCTTTCAACATGGTTTGTACCAACGTGCCAGGACCGCAACAGCCGCTCTATCTGCTGGGCCACAAGATGCTGCATTGCTATCCCTATGTCCCGGTCGGCGGTGAGATGGCACTCAACTGCGCCATTTTGACCTATGACGGCATGGCGTATTTCGGGTTTAGCGGATGTACGCACGCCGCGCCGGATCTGCGGCGTTTGGAAGCGTTCCTGAAGTTGAGTTTTACGGAGCTGCGGGAAGCCGCTGGGGCCAAACCCCCACCAAAGGAAAAGAAGAATAAGGAGGAGCAGGCACGCGCGAAGCCGAAGGTTGCATCGACACCGGCACGCGCACCGGCGTCAGTTCGTGCATCGATTTCCCGTCGGCCACTCGCTCCAATCGAAACCGCAACAGCACCAGGGCCAATAGTCAAAGAGGAGAAAGTCTTGACGCGATTGATCGCCTAGTGATCGCCGGGCGGGAGAGTAAGAAATATGGAAGGCATCCAGTCAGCTGCGCAAGTAACGTCTTGGTTGGTCACCGGCCGAACCCTGTTCATACTCATTCATATTCTGGGTATCGCGGGTTTCGGCTACATCGTGGCGAAGCGCCTGGTACCTCTCCTTCGCGCAGAACGTGATTTTCGTTTTGACCAGCCACTGGCACGGATGGGCAAGGTCCTGAAATTCTGGCTGGGTCAGTGGAAGCAGCCACGCTACAAGACCGCCGGAATCCTTCACATTTTCATTTTCGCCGGTTTCATCCTCCTGGCGATGCGTGCCTTCACGACGCTGATTGTCGGCGTCTCCGAGAATTTCGTCATGCCCGGCCTGTCCGGAAGAGCCGGTCCTATCTACAACACAATTACGGATTATGCCGCCACCATTGTTTTCCTCTGCATGGTGATCGCGGTGATTCGCCGCCTGGTTTTTAGACCCGCACGATACGCTGTGCCGGCAAGATACGGCAAAGCTCACACCGCCGACGCCATCTTCCTTCTATCGCTGATCGCAATCCTGATGGTGGCCGACAGTCTCTTTGCCGCCGCCAAGGCCGTCGCCCAGGCGCAGCAAGGCCAACCACTCGAAGTGTTGGCCGTATTTTCACTGCCGTGGATGTTGCAAGGCGTTTTCGCCTCAACTGCATTGCCCACTCTCGGAAGACTCTACTTCGGGGCTTACCTTCTGCATGAATTGACCTTTTACTTCTTGCTCTGCTATCGGCCCTTTGGAATCCAGTTCCACGTGGAAACCTCCCTCTTCAATATCTATTTCGCAAAGCTGGACCGGGAAATTCTGAAGCCGGTGCGATGGGGCGTCAGCGATGACCATCTGGATCAGGTGAAGTCCTTCGGGGTAAAGACGTTCGAAGAGTTCACCTGGAAGCAAATGCTCGATTTCTATTCCTGTGCCGACTGCGGGCGGTGCTCCGACAATTGCCCGGCCAATGCGGTGGGAAGGCCGTTGTCGCCACGATTCATTACCACTAAAGCGAGAGATTACTGCTTCGAGCACTACCCGGTGGTTGGCAGCTCGAACAACGGAACGCCACTGATCGGTGGCATTTATTCCGCGGATGAAATCTGGTCGTGCACGACCTGTGGCGCCTGCGAAGAAGAATGCCCGCTGCTGGTCGAGTACATCGACAAGATCGTCGATCTGCGGCGCGGCATGATCGATGACGGGAATGTGCCGCAGTCGCTGCAGAAGCCGCTGAAGGCGCTGGAGAGCCGCGGCAATCCCTACGGCAAGATGGAAAAGAAGAAGAGCCGACTGGGCCAAGGCCAAGGAATTCCAGCAAATCTGCGACGTCAAAGTCCTGGACGGGAACAATGGCGCGGACACTCTGTATTTTGTCGACAGCATCACTTCCTACGATGACCGCATGCAATCGATTGGGCGAGCAACGGCGAAGATCCTCGACCACGTCGGAGAGAATTTCGGAATTCTCGGCGCCGCCGAAAAAGACAGCGGCCATGAAGTCCGGCGCTTCGGCGAAGAGACGCTTTTCATGGCTTTGCGAGACCACAACGTGGATGCCATCAAAGCCTCCGGAGTCAAGCGGATCGTCACTGCGGACCCGCACGCCTACAACGCGCTGAAACACGACTACAAGGATGTGCCGCCGGTGGAGCATATCAGCCAGGTGATCGCCAGAGAAGTGAAAACCGGCAAAATCAAGTTCAATCCGCTAGAAAACGCAAACAATGTCTACACCTATCACGATCCCTGCTATCTGGGGCGGCACAACCAGATTTACGACGACCCTCGCGATGTGCTGGATGCGATTCCCGGTTTGAAAAGAGTCGAAATGAGCCGCTCCCGAGACCGCTCGTTCTGCTGCGGTGGTGGCGGACTGATGATGTTCTACGAACCGAAAGAAGATCAGAGAATGGGCGTGAAGCGAGTCCAGATGGCCGCTGAAGCCGGGGCCAATGTGATTGTGACAGCGTGCCCGTTCTGCATGGTGAATATCGAAGATGCGATCAAGGTCGCAGGCATGGAAGGAAAGATGACCGCCATCGATCTGGCGGAACTGGTGGATCAACAAATTGCACATGAAAGTCAGAAAGTGGCGTGAACGATTTTTGGAGGATGAATTATGGAGATTCTAGTTTGCGTACGAAGAGTGCCTGACACTTCGGAAAACGAGATTCAGCTCAACAGCGCAGGAAATGACATCGAGCGTGACGAGTTGGTCTATTCCGTAAATGAAGCAGACAACTATGCGGTCGAAGAGGCCCTTCAGATTGTGGCCCGAGTGGGTGGAAACGTCACCGTTGCCACGGTAGGGGGCGAGGATGACGAGGAGATCCTGCGGCGGGAGATGGCCATGGGCGCGAACCATGGCGTGATGATCGCAGACGAAGCTTTCGACGGATCGGACGGCAGGGGTATCGCCACGATCCTGAAAGCTTTCGTCCAGAAGGGAAGTTTCGACCTGATTTTGACCGGAGTCCAGGCCGAGGACGGTGGAGCTCAGGTCGGCGGAATGCTGGCGGCCATGCTCGACTATCCATTTGCTTCTCTGGTCAATTCCATTGAAGTCCTGGACGGTAAGAAGCTGAAAGTCAGCCGGGAAATAGAAGGCGGCAACAAAGAGATCAGCGAGATCGACCTGCCCTGTGTGCTTTCAATTCAGACCGGCATCAATGAACCACGCTACGTCGGCATGAAAGGCATCCGGCAAGTGGCCTCTATCCCAATCCCGTCTTTCGACGCCTCCAAGCTTGGGCTGGATCCAAGCGCTGTAGGGCAAGCTGCAGCGAAAGTACAAAGGGTGGACTACTTCGTCCCCGCGCTGGGCAAAGGCGCCGAAATTCTACACGGCAGCAGGGAAGAGAACATCGACAAAGTTCTGGAGTTCGTAGCAGCCAAAGGAGGGCTGAAATAATGGCGCGAATCTTCGCTTACATCGTACATAAAGGTGGCGTGGTCGACGATTCCGCGTTCGAACTGGCGGCTGCCACACGAAAGATCGATCCCGCTGCTTCGCCCACAGCCATTCTCACTGGCTGGGGTGCGGATCTTGATGCGACATGCAGCGCCCTCCGCACGTCCTACGCCGAGGTGTGGAAAATCGCGAACGAAGGCCTTGCCTACCCCAACGCTGAATTGATCCGGAAAGCTCTGGTCAAGGTGCTACCGAGCGACAGCATCCTGTTAGTTGCTCACCAGCATTTCGGAATTGATCTGGCGCCCGGTCTTTCCATCAAGCTGAATTCAGCTTTTGTCTCCGACGTGCTGGACATCACCGGAGTTGAAGGCGGTGCCCTCAAAGTAGTTCGCCAGGAATTTGGAGGACAGGTGAGCGCTCACGTTCGCTGTGACATTTCATCAGGCGCGGTAGTCACCATCCGGCCGGGCGCATTCAAATCGCAGGACGGCGCTCCTCTCGGCGGAACCATAATCGACAAGTCCGCTGATGTCGGCTCGCTCACGGCAGGGAGGCGTTATCTCGAAACGGTGGTTGCCGAGGCGGGTGATGTCGATATCACCAAGCACAACATTCTAGTTTCCATCGGCCGTGGCATTCAGGAAAAGGAAAATGTGGCCATCGCGCAGGAATTGGCCGACGCTCTGGGCGCGGCGGTGAGCTGTTCGAGACCCGTAGTCGACGCCAAGTGGATGGAGAAGTCGCGTCAGGTGGGGTCGTCGGGCAAAACGGTTAAGCCCAAGGTCTATCTCGCATGCGGCATCAGTGGCGCATTCCAGCATCTGGCTGGCATTAAAGGTAGCCCGTTCCTGATCGCCATTAACAAGAATCCCAAAGCTCCAATATTCCAGGTTGCGGATGTCGGAATTGTCGATGACCTCCTGGAGTTCTTGCCGGAACTAACCAACAGAGTTCATGAAATGCGCGCTGTCGCAACAAAGTGAGGAACCGACCATGATTACAAGCAAAACGCTGAAGCTCAGTCTGAAGTCGCTCAAGGACTTCGCCAAGAAACGCTTGCCAGACGAGGTTCTCCGGGAACTCGATGACAAGGACGAATGTCCTCTGGAAATCGTCCGCCACATGTGCAGCCCGGACAAGCTGGGCATTCAACTCCTGTTCATTCCCGAAGAGTTCGGCGGAATGGGCGGCGGCACGTTCGACGTGTACTGCGTCTGCGAAGAGATGGCGCGGATTGATCTAGGTGTCGCCACGGCCGTACTGGCCACGTTCTTAGGCAGTGACCCGATCACGGTCGGCGCGACTCCAGAGCAGAAGAAGCTTTGGCTGACTCGCATCGCAGAAGAGGGATTGTTGTTTGCCTATGGCGCCACGGAGCCGGAAGCCGGCAGCGATCTGGGAGCACTTCGCACCACGGCGGATCCGGTCATCGAAAACGGTCGCACCGTCGGCTACAAAATCACCGGCAACAAGCAATGGATCAGCAATGGTGGAATCGCTGATGCCTACACGATTCTAGCGAGCACTCCCGCCGGCCCGAGCTGGTTCGTCGTTGAAAAAGGAGCGAAGGGTTTCACCCACGACGAGCCCGAAGACAAGCACGGCATCCGCCTCAGCAACACTGCAGCTCTCGCGCTAGACAACGTTTATGTCGATGCCGACCGGCTGCTCGGCGGTGTGGAAGGCCAGGGCCTCAATCAGGCGCAGGCCGTGTTCGGCTACACGCGCCTCATGGTTGCGGCGTTTGGCCTTGGTGGCGGCTGGGCCGCCCTCGATCGAGCGATCCCCTATTCCACCAAGCGCATTCAAGCCGGAGCGCCGCTCTCAGAAAAGCAGGGATACACCCACAAGCTGATCGTGCCCAACGTGGCGCGACTGGAAGCAGCCCGCTCCTATATTGAAGAAACCGCGGAGCGTATCGACGCCGGAGTCGAAGGCAGCCTGAACACCGAAGGCGCCATCGCGAAATACATGGCGACGGAGTCCGGTAATGCAGCCGCCGAGGCCAGCATCCAGGCGTTGGGCGGTTACGGCTACACCCACGAGTACATGGTGGAGAAGATCAGCCGCGACGTTCGCATCACCACCATTTACGAAGGCACCTCCGAAATCATGGAGATGACCATCAGCCGCGACCGCTGGCAGTCTCACCTCAAGACGCGCGGGCAGCACTACCACGAGCGAGCGCGAGAATTCGAAGCCTTGCACGCGCGCCACGCGAACGTGGGCGCTGATATCGCGGCTCTGGCATTCCATGCCTTGGCCGAGGTCATGGAAAAAGCGCGAGTGGCGCGCCTTACCCGCTATCAACATATTCTGCTGCGCCTGGGCGAGTTGATTGCTTATGCCGAGTGCGCCGGGAGTTTATCCCGTCGCGCCGCGCTTGCGACTGACGGCAAGCTAAATGAAAAAGCTAACCGGCGCTTCGACGCGACGGCTCTGGCGGCGATCAGCCGAGTGTTTGCCCGCGATGCCGCGCTGAAGGTGGCCGAGGAGGGTTTGCGCTGGGTCATCGGAGCCGGTGGCATCAACGATGCCGAGATCGCAGGGTTTGAAACGAGTGTGGGATTGCCCGCAATTCATCGCGCGCAGGCAGGCCTTATTTCGGATATGGATTACATAGCAGACGGATTGTACGGCCGCGCCGCCAAGCGCTTGGAAGCGGCTGCGTAGCTTTTACAGATCGACATTCATCGGAGTCTCGTCATGGAAAACACTTCATACCGGGCCATAGCAATCGTGGGAGCAGGAGCTATTATGCCTGACGCCGCGAACGTTCCAGCGTTCTGGGAAAATGTGAAAAACGGTCGCTACAGCATCACCGAGGTTGACCGCGACCGCTGGGATCCCGCGCTCTACTTCGATTCTGACCATAGTGCGCCGGACAAAACTTATTCAACCATCGGCGGCTGGGTGCGCAACTACATCTGGGACCCGATGAAGTGGCGTCTAGGTGTCCCGCCACGTGTCATCGCTGCCATGGATGAGTCGCAAAAATGGGCGATCGCCTGCACTCGCGAAGCGTTAGAAGACTATGGCTTCCCCAAGCGGCCGCTGAACCTCGATCGGACAGCGGTCATTCTCGGCAATGCCATGGCGGGGGAGAAACATTATTTCACCGCGTTGCGTCTGTACTTTCCGGAATACGCGCATGAACTGGCCGAAAGTGTCAGCTTCGCCGGGCTGCCAGAGGCACTGCGCGGCGACATCACGCGGGAATTGCACGACCGGATGGCCAACCGCATCCAGGACGTTACGGAAGATACCATGCCCGGCGAATTGGCCAACTGCATTGCCGGCCGCATCGCGAATATTTTCAATTTCCACGGACCCAATTACGTTGTGGACGCGGCGTGCGCATCCGCAATGGCGGCCATCAGCGCGGCGGCCGAGGGTTTAGTTGCGAACGATTATGACCTCGCGGTTACCGGCGGCATTGACCGCAACATGGGTGTCTCGAGCTACATCAAGTTCTGCAAAATCGGCGCGCTTTCGGCGACCGGCACTCGTCCCTACGCGGACGGAGCCGACGGCTTCGTCATGGGCGAGGGCACCGCGATCTTCTTGCTCAAGCGTCTGGCCGATGCGGAGCGGGACGGAGACAAGATCTACGCGGTGCTGCGCGGCATAGCCGGATCGAGCGACGGCAAGGGAAAGGGCATCACTGCGCCGAACCCGATTGGCCAAAAACTGGCCATCGAGCGCGCCTGGCAGAACGCCGGGTTGTCTCCGGCTACCGCGACCTTGATCGAAGGCCATGGCACGTCCACCAGCGTCGGCGACGTCGTCGAAGTGCAAAGCATGATCGATGTGCTCAACAGTGCCAATCTTCCTCACGATTCCGTCGCGCTTGGTTCGGTCAAATCGAATATAGGGCACCTCAAAGGAGCGGCCGGCGCTGCAGGACTGCTGAAAGCCGCACTGGCGCTTCGCGACAAGGTTCTGCCGCCCAGTGTGCATTGTGAGCATCGCAATCCCAACATCGATTTTGCGCACTCTCCGCTCTACGTCAACACCGAACTGAAACCATGGACCATGCCATCGGATGGCGTGCGACGGGCCGGTCTGAGCGCCTTTGGCTTCGGCGGCACCAATTTTCACGCCGTTCTCGAAGAATACATTCCCCACAGGTTGAACGGAAACGGCAAACGGTCGGTTGCGGTTAGTGAGATACCGACGACAATGAAAGAGTCGATTATGAATGCCGAAAATGTTTCTCGCGCTTCTAGCCCATCTTCTTACAAAGCACCGTTACGCGGAGCACTGGTGATCGGCGCTGCCTCGGAAGCTGCGCTCATCGAGCGTTTGCGGGTCGTAGAGAAAGACGCCAAAGCAGGCAAGGCACCCGCGCCAACTGCACCGGCTGAATCCGATCTGCGCGCGCCCGAGCGCGTGGCCATCGACTACTCCGATGCCACCGAACTGGCGAACAAAGCAGGCAGCGCACTCAAAGCGGTGGCGGCCAATCAACCGGCGGTGTGGAAAGCTCTGCGCGCCCAAGGCATCTTCCGCGGCCACGGTCCCGCCCCCAAGGTGGCATTCCTATATACGGGTCAAGGCTCGCAGTACGCCAACATGCTTAAGTTGCTCCGAGCGACGGAGCCGATTGTGGCCCAAACGTTTGCCGAAGCCGATCGCATCATGACGCCCTTGCTCGGCAAGCCACTCAGCAAATTCATCTTCGTTGATCACGACGACGCCGACGCGGTCGCCAAGGCCGAAGAGGATTTGCGCCAAACTGAAATCACTCAACCGGCTGTGCTCGCCATCGACCTCGCCCTAACCCGGCTCCTGGCCGCTTACGGCATCGAACCCGACTTCACCATGGGACACAGCCTGGGCGAATATGGAGCATTAGTCGCCGCGGGTGGCCTCCCCTTTGCCGACTCGCTGGAAGCGGTTAGCGCTCGCGGCCGTGGAATGACCCAAGTGGCGATGGACGACAATGGCCGCATGGCCGCAGTGTTTGCTCCGCTGGAAGAAATCGAACGCATCCTGAAGACAATCGACGGCTACGTCGTGATCGCCAACGTCAATAGCAACCGTCAAGGAGTTATCGGCGGCGCGAGCAAGGCAGTCGAAGAGGCCATGGAAGCGTTCCAGAAAGCTGGTTATGACGTGGCCGCATTACCCGTCAGCCACGCCTTCCATACAAAGATTGTCGCCGGAGCAAGCGAACCGCTGCGGCGGGTTCTGGAGCGGCTGAATCTGCAATCGCCGCGTTTGCCGATCGTCGCCAACACCAACGGCGAGTTTTATCCCACCGGCCCCAACGTCGTGCCAGAGATGCTCGACATCCTCACCCAGCAGGTGGCTTCTCCCGTGCAGTTCATTAAGGGCCTGGGCACGCTCTACGAAGCCGGCGCCCGCGTTTTTGTTGAAGTTGGCCCGAAGAAGGCGTTGCAAGGATTTGCCGAAGATGTCCTCGGTAGCAACAGCCACGTGGTTTCACTGTTTACCAATCACCCGAAGGTCGGCGACATCGTCGCGTTCAACCAAGCGCTGTGCGGCCTTTATGCCGCGGGACTGGGCCGCGGAACCGCGACGGAAGCTTTCCGTGAGCAGTCGACCACTGCTGCGCCAGCCTTGTCAACTGCAACGACGGTTTCCCTACAAGCGGAATTGTCCAAACCGATTGCTGGAGCGACTCATGCAGCCAGCGCACGTGCTCCGACAAATTCTTCCACGCCCGCCGCCCCGGCAAACGGCGATCGCTACAACGAACTCGGCCGCTTGTTCGCCGACGTTCTCGATCGCGGATATGAAATCTATCGCGGCAGGAATGGGCGCTCTAACTCTGATCCCGTTGTCATCACCGGAGCCGCATTAGGCCTGCCCGGCACCGAGCACGTCTTCGACGATGCCAACATTGCCCGCATTCTGCAGGGGGAGCAGTTCATCAACTTGATCCCGCTGCCATTCCGGCAAGCGATGCTCGACAAACACATCACGCGCCTGGTGAAGAGCGAAAGTGGAGAAGCCAGGTTTGAGACCCTCAGTGATGTCGCGGACGTCATCAAGCTGGCCGGTCGTGGAGGCGCTTTTAATCTTGAAAAGGAATTCGGAATATCCGCCGAACGCGTAGGTGCTCTCGACATTGTCACCCAACTGGCGATCGCCGCGGGAATCGATGCATTACGCGACGCCGGCATCCCGCTCGTCATGCGCTATAAAACCACCACGAAAGGCACGCAATTGCCAGAACGCTGGGGTTTGCCAGACGCATTACGCGACGATACCGGCGTGATCTTCGCGTCTGCTTTCCCCGGGTACGACGCGTTTGCCGATGAGATGGCCCGCTACTATGCGGACCACGAACGCCGTGAGCAATTGGCCACGCTCGAAAGCCTGCTCGCTGGCGCGGCAGAAGGGAATGGTCATTCCACGCTAGTGCAAGAATTAAAGCGGCGCATCGGCGAGATTCACGCCGCCATCGATAAAGAACCGTATGTCTTCAACCGGCGGTTCCTGCTCCGAGTGTTGTCCATGGGACATTCGCAATTCGCCGAATTCATCGGCGCCCGCGGTCCCAACACTCAAGTCAATTCTGCCTGCGCGAGCACCACGCAGGCGGTGTCGCTGGCGCAGGACTGGATCCACGCCGGGCGCTGCAACCGGGTTATCGTGGTCTCCGCCGACGACGTCACCTCCGACCATCTGATCGAGTGGGTGGGCGCGGGCTTCCTGGCCACCGGGGCCGCCGCCACCGACGAAGTGGTTGCCGATGCCGCTATCCCCTTTGACCGCCGGCGCCACGGCATGCTTATCGGCATGGGCGCCGCGGCTCTGGTAGTAGAGAGCGCCGACGCCGCGCGTGAACGCGGAATACAACCGATCTGCGAGGTGTTGTCCACCACGACGAACAACAGCGCCTTCCACGGCACTCGTCTTGATGTCCAGCACATCGGCCAAGTGATGGAGACCCTCGTCGCCAAAGCGGAAGCGCAGAGCGGCATTTCGCGTCGCCAGATCGCCCTGCAGACAGTTTTCGTTTCCCACGAAACCTACACACCGGCGCGGGGCGGCAGCGCCTCTGCCGAGATCCATGCGCTTCGCCACGTTTTCGGCGACGTAGCGGATCGCATCGTGATCGCCAACACCAAGGGCTTCACCGGTCACGCCATGGGCACCGGCATCGAAGATGTCGTCGCGGTCAAAGCGCTCGAAACCGGCTGTGTACCCCCGGTCGCGAACTTCAAAGAAGTTGATCCCGAGCTCGGACAGCTGAATCTGTCTAAAGGTGGCGCCTATCCCATTGAGTACGCCATCCACTTGGGCGCGGGCTTCGGTTCGCAGATCAGCATGATGTTGCTGCATTGGGTGAAAACGAAAGATGGAATTCGTCGCAACCCGAATGCGCTGGGCTATGCCTACCGCATCGCCGATCAGACTGCCTGGAGTGCATGGCTAACTGGGATCGCGGGCCGTCCCACTGCGGATCTGGAAGTAGTCCAACGTACGCTACGAGTGCGGGATCAAGCATCGGCAAAGCGGCTCGCGGAAGTTGCGCACGCTTTGCATCCGGCGCCGACCGCGCCGGTGCCCGCCGTTCAACCACAACCCCTGGCCACGCCTGCTCTGGCTGTGAAGGCGGAGCCAAAGGCCGTTCTGAACAAGGTGACCGAACAACAAGTGGAAGCTCCACTTGTCGTTGTTCCTTCCGCGCCCTCAAAAGCGGCGGCAAAAGGTGACGAGGTAAAAGACAAAGTGCTGGCGTTGGTAGCCGAAAAAACCGGCTACCCGGTTGACATGCTCGATCTGGATCTCGATCTCGAAGCGGACCTTGGTGTCGACACAGTTAAGCAGGCGGAGGTTTTTGCGGCCATCCGCGAAATCTACAGCATTCCGCGCGACGAGAACCGGAAGCTGCGCGACTATCCAACCCTGGCGCACGTCATCCGTTTCGTCTATGAGAAGCGGCCAGACCTGGTCTCGACCGCAGCGGCGACGAAGGAAGAAGTTAAACCCGCAACTCCGAAAACCATGGCCGCGGCCGAGAAGTCGGCACCCACTGCGAAATCTACACAAGATGCAGGAGACGCCGTCAAGGAACGCATCCTGGCTCTGGTCGTAGAGAAGACTGGCTACCCGAAAGACATGCTGGACTTGGATCTTGATCTTGAAGCGGACCTCGGCGTTGACACCGTGAAACAGGCCGAAATGTTTGCGGCCATCCGCGAGATCTATAACATTCCGCGCGACGAGAACCGTAAACTGCGCGACTATCCGACGCTAGCGCACGTTATCCGGTTTGTCTTTGAGAAACGTCCTGACCTGGCTGTAGCCCCCGCGGCTGCAGAGGAAGAAGTCAAACTTACCGCTCCCAATACTACTGTGGTAGCTGAGAAACCAGCCCCAGCAGCAAAATCTGCGCCAGAATCTGTCGGCGACTCGGTCAAGGAACGCATTCTCACGCTGGTGGTGGAGAAAACAGGCTATCCAAAAGAGATGCTTGATCTGGATCTCGATCTCGAAGCCGATCTCGGCGTTGACACCGTGAAACAGGCCGAAATGTTTGCGGCCATCCGCGAGATCTATAACATTCCGCGCGACGAGAACCGTAAACTGCGCGACTATCCGACGCTAGCGCACGTTATCCGGTTTGTCTTTGAGAAACGTCCTGACCTGGCTGTAGCCCCCGCGGCTGCAGAGGAAGAAGTCAAACTTACCGCTCCCAATACTACTGTGGTCGCTGAGAAACCAGCCCCAGCAGCGAAGTCTGCGCCAGAATCTGTCGGCGACTCGGTCAAGGAACGCATTCTCACGCTGGTGGTGGAGAAAACAGGCTATCCAAAAGAGATGCTTGATCTGGATCTCGATCTCGAAGCCGATCTCGGCGTTGACACCGTGAAACAGGCCGAAATGTTCGCGGCCATCCGCGAGATCTACAACATTCCGCGCGACGAAAACCGTAAACTGCGCGACTATCCCACGCTGGCACACGTCATTCGCTTCGTCTTCGAGAAACGGCCGGACTTGGCAGAGCCGGCGACAACGTCGGCTCAAACCGCTGCGACGCCAACAGCACGGGATGAAGTCAAGCCCAACACTGAACCGACGTCCGCAGCAATCCCCGCGAAAGTCATCTCCAGCGATTCCGTGAAGGATCGCATCCTTGCACTGGTGGTAGAGAAGACCGGATATCCCAAAGACATGTTGGACCTTGATCTTGATCTGGAAGCCGATCTCGGTATCGACACCGTCAAACAGGCGGAAATGTTCGCGGCCATCCGCGAGATCTACAACATCCCACGCGACGAGAATCGCAAGCTGCGTGACTATCCCACGCTAGCGCACGTGATCCGATTCGTCTTTGAGAACCGTCCCGATCTGGCGGGTGTGCCAACCACGGCATCCTCACCGACCATCAGCGAACCAACTGCACCCAAGCCAGTCCCAGCAGTGGCCCAAGCAGCAACAGACGATGCCATCAAGGAGAAGGTGCTCGACATTGTCGCCGAAAAGTCGGGCTACCCCAAAGACATGTTGGACCTTGACCTTGATCTGGAAGCCGATCTCGGTATCGACACCGTCAAACAGGCGGAAATGTTCGCGGCCGTGCGAGCGGCTTACAACATTCCGCGTGATGAGAACCTCAAGCTGCGGGAGTTTCCGACCTTGGCCCACGTGATCAAGTTCGCTCGCGACAGGCAGCCCGGCTTGGCCAAAACCCCCGCTCCCAGCTCTTCCACCACGCGACAGACACAAGAACCGGCGCAGAACAAACCGGCAGTCTCTGCCGCTTCGAATTCGACGCCGATTGCGGCCTCGCGTCCGATGCCTGCCAGTCTCGACGCGGCCAATCGTATTCCTCGCCGCGTGCCTGTTCCTAACTTGCGTCCGCCTCTTGCTCTTTGCAAGCCAACCGGCGTCACGCTATGTCTTGGACGCCGTGTGGTCCTCATGCCAGACAAGTCCGGTGTGGCTGACGCGCTGACGCAGCGGCTTCAGACCTTGGGTGTCGAAATTCTGCGGATTGAACACACGCCGGACGAAGAGCAGCTAGCGAGCCGACTCAAGACTTGTCTGGCCGCAGGTCCGATACACGGAGTCTACTGGCTGCCTGCGCTGGACAATGAGGGTGAACTCACAGCCATGGGCTTCGCCAGTTGGCACGAAGCGCTTCGAGTGCGCGTCAAATCAATGTATGCCACCATGCGCATTCTGTACGAGCAGATTGCGACGCCGGGCACATTCCTCGTTGCGGCGACGCAACTCGGCGGACAGCATGGCTACGACGAAACCGGCGCTCTAGCGCCATTAGGCGGTGCGGTCACAGGCTTCACCAAAACCTACAAGCGGGAGCGGCTCGACGCTCTGGTCAAGACGGTTGATTTTGAAGCGGAACATAATCCATCCGAGGTCGCCGACATCCTGATTGGGGAAACTTTACGTGATTCGGGCGCAGTCGAAATCGGCTACAAAGAAGGATTGCGTTGGACAATCGGCCTGCAGGAACAGCCCGCAGCCGATGGTAAACCCGGTCTGACTCTGGGCAGCAACACTGTGTTTCTCGTCACGGGCGCGGCCGGAAGTATCGTATCGGCCATCACGGCGGATCTGGCAACGGCCTCCGGCGGCACATTCTACTTGCTCGATCTCGTGCCCGAGCCTGATCCGAACAATCCTGATCTAAAACGCTTTGTCACCGACAAGGACGGCCTCAAGCGTGATCTCTTCGCACGCATCCAGGCGCGCGGCGAGCGCGCCACTCCGGCGCTGGTTGAAAAAGAGCTGGCGGGATTGGAGCGAGCGCAAGCCGCCCGCAGCGCCATCGACGCGGTGAAAGCGGCTGGCGGCACGGCACACTATTTCAGCGTCAACCTCACGGACGCAAACGCTGTCACCAAAATTATCCAGCACGTGCGCGAGCGCAGCGGGCGCATCGATGTGCTCCTGCACGCCGCGGGCACTGAGCGCAGTCACTTTCTCCCGGACAAAGAAGCGCGTGAATTCGATCTGGTCTTCGACGTGAAGAGTGACGGCTGGTTCAATCTTCTGCATGCCATCGGGGACATGCCCCTCGGGGCAACGGTAGCGTTCAGCTCGATTGCCGGACGCTTCGGCAATGCAGGACAAACTGACTACAGCGCGGCCAACGACCTCCTGTGCAAGATCACCTCAAGCTTCCACACCACTCGACCCGATACACGCGGAATCGTGATCGACTGGACGGCATGGGGCGGCATCGGCATGGCCACCCGCGGTTCCATCCCGAAGATGATGGAGCTGGCCGGCATCGATATGTTGCCACCAGACGCGGGGATTCCATTGATCCGCCGCGAACTGACGACTGGAGGCACCCGCGGCGAAATCGTCATCGGTCAACGTCTCGGTGTCATGCTGAATGAGTGGGATGCCACCGGCGGGATCGATACCTCAGCGGCGGAAACGTTTATGCGATCCACACCACGACCAATTCTCGGCAAGATGGCAGCCGTCGGCCTGCACAGAGGCCTCAAAATCGAGATCACGCTCGACCCGGCGATTCAACCGTTCCTATACGACCATCAAATTGACGGTACACCAGTGCTGCCCGGGGTCATGGGCATCGAGGCATTCGCCGAAGCCGCGCTGTGCATGCTTCCCGGTTGGCATATCGAGGCGATCGAAGATGTAAACTTCATGGTGCCGTTCAAGTTTTATCGGAAGGAACCGCGCACGGTGACGGCCGAAGCAGCCATCTATCCGCAGCGCGACACCTTAGTGGCGGATTGCCGCTTGACCGGCCGACGGTCGCTTCCCAACCAGGCCGAGCCACAGCTCACCACCCACTTTACCGCCCGGGTACGGCTCACAAAGCAGACACGCAAAGCGTTGACCGTGCCGCCGCTAGGCACGCCGGTTGGACACATCATCGAAGCTGCCGAAATCTATCCCCTCTACTTCCACGGACCCGCATACCAGGTGGTGGAGCGCGCGTGGTGGGACGGACGCCGAATGATGGGGCTGATGGCGAAAGGCTTGCCCCCAAACCACCTACCCTCGGATTTACCGACCCTTATGGCACCGCGCCTGATTGAGCTCTGCTTCCAAACTGCTGGGCTCTGGGAGATGGGCACACAGGGCCGCATGGGTTTGCCATTGCATATCAATCGCGTCTCCTCATTATTAATACCGGAGTCGGCTGACACCCGTTTGTACGCCGTGGTCACCTGCGACTCGGCTAAGGGGAGCTTCGATGCGCAGGTTACCGATGCGAAAGGAAACCTCTACCTGCAACTGAGCGGGTACCGCACGGTAGCGGTTCCCAACGCGGTGGATGCTGGACGTTTGAAGGCACTGCAGGTGGCGATGTCACTGGACGCCGTTGCCGCATGAAGAACATGAAACTGATTGTCCTGACGATCGGTTGATCGGGGACTTATGAAACACGAATTTCAACGCGTAGCTATCGTGAATCGTGGGGAAGCCGCCATGCGTTTCATCCACGCTGTTCGCGATTTCAATCAGGAAAATGGCACATCCTTGCGCACCATTGCGCTTTTCACTGAGCCTGATCGCCATAGCATGTTTGTGCGTGAGGCCGACGAGGCTGTGTGTCTTGGTCCCGCGCAGATTGTCGACCCAGACACAAAGCAGACCAAGAGCAGTTACGTCGACTATGGACGGCTCGAACTCGCGCTAGCGGAGGCACGCGCGGACGCGGTATGGGTGGGCTGGGGTTTTGTGGCCGAGCACGCCGCATTTGCCGACCTCTGCCATCAGTTAGGCATCGTGTTTATCGGACCGAATGGCGATGTGATGAGACGCGTGGGCGACAAGATCGCCTCAAAGCGATTGGCCGAGCAGGCGCAGGTACCGGTAACTCCCTGGAGCCACGGCCCGGTGGAAACGATCGATGATGCGTGGGGGCATGCCGAGCGACTGGGCTATCCGCTCCTTATTAAGGCGACCGCCGGGGGCGGCGGTCACGGGATCCGCCTGGTGCGTTCCGCGGAGCAACTTCCGCAAGCCTTTTCGAGCGCCCGGGCTGAGGCGTTCAGAGCCTTCGGGGATCCAACCATTTTCATGGAGCAGCAGGTGCAACGCGCACGCCACGTTGAGGTCCAGATTATTGCCGACTACTACGGGACAACCTGGGCCGCCGGCGTGCGCGATTGCACGGTCCAGCGACGCCACCAGAAAATCCTCGAAGAAGCGCCTTCGCCGGCGCTTTCTCCCGAGCAAGATCGGGCGTTGCGCGAAGCGGCAGTGCGCTTGAGTGAAGCAGTGGGCTATCAGAACGCCGGAACCGTCGAATTCTTGTACGAGCCGGAAGTCAATCGCTTCTCGTTCATGGAGATGAATACGCGGTTGCAGGTCGAACATCCGGTGACCGAATGCACGACCGGCCTCGATCTCGTCAAACTTCAGATTCATGTCGCGCGTGGAGGCCGCCTGGAAGGCGAACCTCCCCGCACCACCGGTCATGCCATCGAGGTGCGGCTGAATGCGGAAGATCCGGACAACGGTTTCGCTCCGGCTCCAGGCGCCATTGAACGGTTCAGAATTCTGCCAGGGCCGGGAGTCCGCATCGACACCGGGGTGGCGGAAGGCGATGCCATCCCATCGGAGTTCGACTCGATGATCGCCAAGATCATCGCTTACGGCCGGAACCGGAAAGAAGCGCTTTCCCGCCTGCAGCGGGCGCTGCGCGAAAGCGTTGTCGTCATCAAGGGCGGCGCCAGCAATAAAGCGTTTCTGCTGGAATTGTTAAGCCGTCCCGAAGTGCAAAGTGGAGAACTTCACAATGGGTGGCTGGACACTTTGGCGGCAAGCGGTAAGCACCTCTCCAGGCAGTACGCCGATGTAGCTCTGGTTCAAGCCGCGATCGAGTCTTACGATGCCCAATTGGCAGTGGAGCAGGCGCAGTTTTATGCGTCGGCGGTGCGCGGGCGCCCGCACGTCCACTGCGAAGTAGGCAGAACTGCAGAACTACGTTATCGAGGCAATTGCTACGCGCCTAAGACTTATCGGCTCGGTCCTCAGCGATACGGCGTGGATGCAAATGGTTCACGGATCGAAGCCCAGATCGACCGCTTGGGTCAGTTTGAAAGTTGGCTCACCGTCTTTGGGCGTCGTTTTCGCATCGTCTCCGTGGTCCATGGACTAAGTTACTTGATCGAGGTCGACGGCGTTTCGCACCGGATTGATCGAGATGACGGCGGAGTGGTGCACGCGCCAGCACCGGCGGTAGTGGTTTCCATTGCTGTCAAGCCTGGCGACACAGTCGCGGTCGGCGACCGTCTGGCTGTGCTCGAGGCCATGAAAATGGAAATGCAGGTCGTGGCTCCGTTTGCCGGGAAAGTCCGGCAGGTGATGACCATACCCAACGTGCAGGTGGACACTGGAGCCCCACTCTTACAGATCGACCCCGCCGCCGATGGCGATAGCGTTGCGGACAAAGAACGAGTGGTCTTTGGCACGTCGGCGGCCTCGGGCGGAAACGGACAAGCCATCCAGTCCACCTGCCGTCAGAGCCTGGATGAACTCCGCCAGCTCATGCTGGGATTTGACGTGGATCCGAAGCACACTGCGCGGGTACTCGGCGAATGGAGCCAGAATTGTCCCGTGGATAGCGACGAAATCAGACAAAGCGAAGATGAGATCCTCAACATCTTTGTGGACATATGTTCCCTGTTCCAGCGCGAGCCGGAGGTAAACCATCGGGCCAGCGGTGAAGAGCCCAGCGCCGAGGCTTATCTCTTCTCCTACTTGCGCATGCTGGAGACGCGAGGTCAAGGACTCCCGTCCCCCTTTGTCAGCGCGCTTAAACGCGCGCTGGCTCACTACGGTGTGCGGACGCTCGATCGTTCTCCCGAACTGGAAGAAAGCTTGCTCTGGATTTACAAATCGCATCAACGCGTAGAGCAGCAAGTCGCGCCCATTGTAAGCGTTCTCGAACGACGTTTGCGCCGCGTCCAAAAGGTATCACTGCAAAATGACGAGGCCTTTCGAACGCTTCTCGACCGAATGGCCTCCATGAGCAACGGGCTCTTTCCCGCGGTTACCGACTTGGCTCGTGAGGTGCGCTATCGCTACTTCGACCAGCCGCTGTTTAAGCGGGCGCGCATGCAAGTGTATGAGCAAGTAAAAGCGCACCTCGCCTATATGGCTGCCAATCCCGGTGCCACCGATCGCCGGGAAAGAGTACGGGCGTTGGTCGAATGTCCGCAACCGCTGGCGAGCCTGCTATCCAGCCGGTTTGCCGCCGCCGACCCGGCCCTGCGCATGTTCATGCTGGAAGCGCTCAGTTGGCGGTATTACCGCATTCGAAACCTCACGAACTTTCATACCCTGGCAGTGGGCGCTCAGTGCTACGCATCGGCCGAGTACGATCATGAGGGAAAACGCATCCATGTCTTTACTACCCACGCCGAGTACTCCCACCTCTCGGAGGCGGCACGAACGATGTTTCCAATGATCGCGGAAGTGCCAGCGGACCATGACATCGTCATCGACTTTTACGTTTTCCATTCCGGCTGGTTGGGCGACCCAGAGATTACGCAGCAGGAAGTGCGCTCGGTGCTTGATCAGGCCGGCTTCCCACGCTCGATCCGACGCATCCTGGTCACAGTCGCTGGTTCCGGCCACGGTCAGGGCATGACCGACAGGCACCAATTCACCTATCGCCCCAGCGGGAATGGGTACGAAGAGGAGAAGTTCTACCGCGGAATCCACCCCATGCTGGGCAAGCGGTTGCATCTCTGGCGGCTCAACAACTTCAAGATTGAGCGGCTGCCGTCAGTCGAAGACGTGTACCTCCTCCATGCCGTCGCCCGCGATAACCCAAAGGATGAGCGCTTGTTCGCGTGCGCAGAAGTTCGCGACGTAACTCCAGTGCGGGATGAAAAGGGCCGCATCGTGCAGCTGCCGCATCTGGAGCGCATGTTAACCGAAGCTCTGGCCAGCATCCGGCTATTTCAGTCGCGGCGGCCCGCCCATCAGCGGCTCTATTGGAATCGAATACTGCTTAATGTGTGGCCCCCCCTTACCCTTCAGCCGGATGAATTGCGTGATCTGGTACGCAAACTTGCGCCCGCAACCGAAGGCCTGGGGTTGGAACAAGTTGTAGTGCGCGCCCGCATTCCCCATCCGGCGACCGGTGAGTTGCGCGAAATGGTGGTTCGTATCTCGACTCCGGGCGGCAGCGGTATCCTAATCAGCTTCCGGCCCGCGGACAAACTACTGCCCATTCGAACGCTGCCCGAATACGACCAGAAAGTCGTCCGCATGCGTCAGCGTGGGCTCATCTACCCCTACGAAATTATCAAAATGCTCACACCCGCTCCGGAATACACGCGAGCGGAATTCCCCACTGGCGATTTTATTGAGCACGATCTCGACTCCGCAGGTCGTCTGGTTCAGCTCGACCGTCCTTATGGCCAAAACAAAGCCAACATAGTAGTGGGCGTGATCCGCAACTTTACGACCAAGTATCCCGAGGGCATGACACGCGTTCTTATGCTGGGAGATCCGAGCAAAGACCTGGGCGCCATAGCCGAGCCGGAATGCCGGCTCATCCTCGCAGCTTTGGATCTGGCCCAAGTGAAGGGCGTTCCTCTGGAATGGTTCCCCATCTCGGCCGGCGCCAAGATTTCGATGGCCAGCGGGGTCGAGAACATGGATTGGATTGCCCGCGTTCTGCGGGGCCTGATCGAGTTCACGCAAGCGGGCGGCGAAGTGAATCTGGTGGTCAACGGAATCAACGTCGGCGCACAGCCCTACTGGAATGCCGAAGCCACCATGCTCATGCACACCCGGGGCATTCTGATCATGACTCCGAAAGCCGCCATGGTCCTGACCGGCAAGCGCGCGTTGGACTACTCCGGCAGCGTCTCGGCCGAGGATAACCAAGGGATCGGCGGCTACGACCGCATCATGGGGATCAACGGCCAGGCACAGTACTGGGCCCGCGATATCGATGAAGCCTGCCACATCCTGTTGCGTCACTATGACCACACCTACGTAGCCCCGGGCGAGCGCTTCCCCCGAAGGGACGCGACTGCAGATCCCATTGATCGGGACGTGCGAGTCTATTCCCACGGCAGGAACGGAGACGACGGCTTCGAACTCATTGGCGATATTTTGTCGGACGAGACCAACCCTGGGCGCAAGAGAAGTTTTGATATTCGCAAAGTGATGAAGGCGGCCACAGACCAGGACCATGCGCCGTTGGAGCGCTGGGCCGGCATGCGCGCAGCGGAGACCGCGGTAGTGTGGGATGCCCATCTCGGCGGCAATCCTGTTTGTCTTATCGGGATCGAATCCCGGCCCGTGCCTCGGTTAGGATTTGTCCCCGCCGACGGGCCCGATCATTGGACTTCGGGAACACTCTTCCCGCAATCCTCCAAGAAAATCGCGCGCGCCATCAACGCAGCCAGCAATAATCGGCCGGTCGTTGTCCTTGCTAACCTGTCGGGTTTTGATGGCTCGCCAGAGTCGATGCGCCGGTTGCAGCTCGAGTACGGTGCCGAGATCGGGAGATCAGTAGTGAACTTCAAAGGCCCCATCGTCTTTTGCGTGATCTCCCGTTATCACGGCGGTGCTTACGTGGTCTTCTCACGGGCGCTGAATGAAAGTGTAGAAGTGGCGGCCTTGGAGGGAACGTATGCCTCGGTGATCGGTGGAGCTCCGGCGGCGGCTGTGGTGTTCGCCGGCGAGGTCGAAGCCAAGGCTCGCAAAGATGCGCGCCTGCAACCGCTGAACCAGGCGATCGCTCAGGCCGAAGGCGCGGAGAAAGGCCGTTTGCGCGCCCAGTGGGACGAACTCTTTAAAGTCATCCACTCCGAGAAGCTGGGCGAAATGGCAGGGGAGTTCGACCGCGTTCACAGCGTGCAGCGTGCTCTCGCAGTCGGCGCTCTCAATTACATCATTCCGCCTGCGAACCTGCGTCCTTATCTCATCCACGCAGTCGAACGTGGGATTGCAAGAGTGGAGGAATCAGAAGCTGCAAAGCCGGGGAGCAAGGTATCGGAACCTGCGATAACCGAGGCGGCCTAGCTCCGGCCAAAGAGTGAATTTGATGAATGTGTATTGGTTGGAACAATCCGAAGCAGATGTACCCGTCGAGAATAATTGGCTCAGCGAAAACGAGGCAGTTCGTCTGAACGGCATGCACTTTGCCAAGCGCCGCGCCGACTGGCGGCTGGGACGCTGGACGGCGAAGCGCGCTCTGTCCGTTTGCATGGATGTGCCTGCTCATCCCCAGGTATTCAAAAAAATGGATATACGTGCCGCGTCATCCGGGGCACCTGAGGTCTTTTTCGCCAACCGGCCGGCGGCGGTCACGATTTCACTCAGTCACCGAGATGGCGTCGCAGCGTGTGCGGTGGCGAAGTCCGGGGTGGAAATAGGTTGTGATCTGGAAATGGTCGAGCCGCGCACCGATGCTTTCGTCGCCGACTATTTCACGATCGAAGAGCAAGCCTTAGTTGCGCGCGCGTCTGCGGAAGACCGGCCTCGGCTCCTGGCCCTGCTTTGGAGCGCGAAAGAGAGTGCGCTCAAAGCGCTGCATGAAGGGCTTCGGCTCGATACCCGGTGCGTGGTAGTTAACCCCTTCGATGGGTCCTTCGATCTAAATGGCTGGAGCCCACTCCATGTTCGTTATACCGCTGGTGTCCTCTTCCACGGTTGGTGGCACCTCGCAGACAACATCCTGCGAACTGTGGTCGCGTCTCCGCGGCCGGATTCGCCGACCGCCTTAACCATCCCAGCCCGCTTTTTCGACGGCGCGTCGCCTTGCGCGTTTCAGATAGGCGATTTGCAGCAGGGAGTATATGGACCGTAGTAACGAATTCGATTTCGACTTCATCGTCATCGGATCCGGTTTTGGTGGTAGCGTTTCCGCCCATCGCCTGGTAGAGAAGGGTTACAAAGTCGCGATCATGGAAATGGGCCGGCGCTGGACGCCTGAAAACCTGCCACACACCAGTTGGTCCCTCCACCGCTGGCTCTGGCGTCCCAAGCTCGGCTTGCGCGGCTTCTTCAATATACAGTTCTTCAGGCACGCAACCATCTTCCACGGCAGTGCGGTCGGTGGCGGATCCATCACCTATGCCTGCACTTTGCTTCAGCCTCCTGAAAAAGTTTGGGGAACAGGATCATGGACGGGATTGTCCAACTGGAAAGCGGAAATGCCCCAGCACTACGAAACCGCTGCCCGAATGCTGGGGGTGACGGAAAACAGAATCCTCGGCCCCGCCGACCATCTCCTGAAAAAAGCTGCGGAAGCTTCGGGCACTGGTCATACTTTCTACCGCACAAAAGTTGGCATCTTCGAGCCCGAGGAGGGAGAGCCGTGCAATCAAACCTTCCCCGACCCATACTTCGGAGGAGAAGGCCCGGCACGAACCACATGCATCGGCTGCGGTGGCTGCATGATGGGTTGCCGTTACGGCGCGAAGAATACTCTGGATCTGGGCTATTTGTATTTGGCTGAAAAGCACGGAGCGCAAGTCTTCCCCGAGACGAGGGTGGTGAACGTCACCCCTCTGGGCGACACCAACGATGGCAGTGCCGGATACGAAGTGTGCACCGTCAGGTCCACAGCATGGATCCGTCGCCAGCCCCGGCGCTTCACCTGCCGCGCAGTGGTCTTCTCCGCCTCGTCGCTGGGCACGATGGAACTTCTTTTTCATCTCAAAGAAAAAGGCTCGCTGCCCGCCATCAGCGGCCAGCTCGGCCAGCATGTGCGCACCAATTCCGAATCGCTCATCGGGGCACGCACCCCGGGCTACTCTCAGGACGTGTCGGAGGGTATCGCGATCGGCTCCGGCGTCTATATCGACGAGCACACTCACATCGAGGCCGTCCGCTACCCCAGGGGCTCTGACGCTATGGGGTTTCTGACTACAATCCTCACTGATGGCCGCCCCGGCCCTCAGCGGATTGCACTTTGGGCAAGAAATGTCGCAGCCTCGATGCTCCGCCACCCCTTCAAGACGATACGTGTTTTGCAACCGGTAGGCTGGGCCCGGGAGTTCGTGATCCTGCTCTGCATGCAGGCGCTGGAGGGAGAGATCGAGATGCGCTGGCAGCGTCCCTGGTTCTGGCCGTTCCGGAAGTTTTTAGTAAGCCGCGGCGAGAAGGTTCCCACTTATATCCCGAAAGCCAACGAGTTCGCGAAGACACTGGCACAACTCACCGGCGGTTTTCCCATGAGCATGCTGCCAGAGATACTTTTCAACGTTCCGGGTACCGCACACTGCATCGGAGGCTGCGTGATCGCCGATTCTTCCACTCACGGCGTGGTTGATTCTCGCCAGCGCGTCTTCAACTACAAGAACATGTACGTCTGTGACGGCTCCGTAGTCGCGGCCAATCTAGGGGTCAATCCCAGCCTGACCATCACCGCACTCGCCGAACGGGCAATGAGCTTTATCCCGCCCGCCGCTGAGACCGATTGGAACGACTAATCGGAGATGTAGCGCCGCCGTCTCGGCGGCTATCGTTGGGGCGTCTCCGCCCCCACTGGCGAGGGCAAGATGCCGGCGCTACAAGGAAGCCGTGCCGATCGAACTGCAAGAAAACCGGGCTTCAGCCCCGGAAGGTTCTTTCAGGTAGTACTAAGTTGCTGTGGTCGCTACTGAGGCCGTCGAAGGTGCAGGCAGCAAGCGATCCAGAATCGCCTGCTCGCACTGCAGCCACAAACGCCCTGTATAAAGCAAGGCGCTACACTGCAGCGTGACCCAATCTCTAGTCTTCAGAGGCGAGCGGAACTCTTTGCGGTTCGTGATCCAATGCTGGGCAACGTGGCGCGCGATGGCGAAGCCTAAACCGCTGTCGGAGCCTCCGATATCGCCCAGAATTCCATCCAGCGTAAACATCACTTTTGACAGCATGATCAGCGGTCCGGGGAACTTCACATCCTTCATGGCAAGCCGCTCCAGAAGCAGCATCGCGTCCACGCCACTGGGCAAGCGCAGCGCTGGCAGTTCGGCAAGAAAATGCGTGACAAACTCGGCAACCATTCGCCCCCGCGGTGAAGTACTTCGGATATGCTGTTGGCTAAGCGCCAAAACTTCGTTGTACGTACCCACCGGATCGCGCAAGGTCACCATCAGAAACAAGAGCGCAAGATGCCGTCGCTGATTGCGGCTCAGGCGTTCCCGCAGCGCCCAGTCGATGATCGTCAACTCGCCCGTGCGATTGTCGTAAAGCAGATTCCCGGCATGGGGATCGCCGTGAAAAATGGCATCTTCCTGCGCCGCCAAAAGCGGCACCGCGATCAGCGCCTCGATAAGTTGCTCGGCAACTTTCCTGCGCCGCGCCAGCGGCAAGCGCGCCGCCGCATTCGTCACCTTGATCCCGCGCTCCTCGGTCAGCGCCGTAATTCGAGGCATACAAAGCGGCTGAATGAGTCGCGGCACGCGAACCTCGCGCATCGACTTATACAGGTCCGATGCTTCGACCAGCGTCTTCTGCTCGCGCACAAAGTTAACCTCGTGCCGCAGCAAGCGCCGGACTTTCTTGAAAGTGTCAGGGAGCAGCTTCGCTGGAAATCCGTAATTGTGTTCCTGGTCGCTGAAGTATTGTGCCAGCCTCTGCAAATACTCCATGTCCTCCGCAAAGTACTCAGGGATGTGAGGCTTCAAGACTTTAAAAACTCCGCGCTCCCGCTTTCCGCTCTCCGGGGTACGCCAGGTGAAGCGCACCACCGCGCTGACGCTGGCCTCCGACAGAATTGTCGGCGCAATCTTCACGTCGTATTTCTCGACGCGCGGCCCCAATTCTCGCCGAATGATCGCAACCACATCTTCCGGCCGAACATCCCGAATCCCATTTTCCAGCCGCTCCAGCGCATTCCGCAGCGCCGGACGAAGATGCTGGTTGCGCGCAATCACTTGTCCCAGCTTTTGCAGCCCAGGCACCTTCGCGATCAGCCGCAGCAACCGCACTTCCGCCGAGCTGTCCAACGGAAGCTCAAGCTGCTCGAGCAATTTGGGGGCAAGCCGCGCCGGCGAAAGCCGCGCCACGACGAACATCATCGCGTCCCGAACTGGAGGACGCCACTTGATGTAAGCCTGCGGCACTAACCTCTCCACCGGAACGATCTCGTCAACAATCCATCGCGCCATCGTGTCCCGCATAGCTTGGCCAGCTGGGCTTCGCAGCCCAGCTTCAATGGCGCGGGTCTGCTCGGCGGCCGTGGCTTCTTTAGGCAAAAAATTCGTAAGCGCAGCACGCAAATGCTCCGGAGCAAGCTGGCGCAATCCATCTTCGAGGATTGACGAGCTGACGAAGGGCGCAGACATAAGGGTCACCTTCTATACGATAGACCCAACGCAAGGGACTCCGCTGTGATTGCCGTCACGGGGTCATGAAACTTATCGAGACCCGCAATATCGTGTCATTTCAATCCGATTGTCGTTCCGAGCGTAGCGATAAATCCCTAGTTTGCTGCGAATTCCTGCAGGGATATTTTTCATCATTGTTCGGTGATAGAGGTCACACGCAGCCGTAAGCTCAGTCACCTCATTTTCTTGAACGCAGGAATACGTTGGAGGTGTGCGCGGAGGTAATTATGTCAACCATCGCACCGATAGCCGAGCAAAAAGAAAAGAAGATCGACTTCCAGCACATTGTAATCGCCACAGACTTCTCTGCTGCCTCAAAACGAGCGCTCGCCCACGCCGCCACTCTCGCGCGGCGGTATGGCGCAGAACTCTCGCTCGTGCATGCAATTTGTCATGAGCCACGCGAGTCGGTTCCGATGGACCCCCTACCGCGGGAGGTGGACCGCCCGGCTTAAAGCCGAGCAGAAGATGAAACAGCTCGACGAAGAATCACACCTCCAGAGCTTGCGCTACCGTACGCTGCTCCAGTATGGATCGGTCTGGGACTTGGTGCATTCAATTGTCGAACACGACGAGATCGATCTGCTCGTGCTCGGCACCCATGGGCGTAGAGGACTAAAGAAGCTCGCGTTAGGTTCGATCGCGGAAGAAGTGCTCCGCCTGGCAACCTGCCCGGTGCTAACTGTTGGTCCGAATGCCAGCGCGCCGAAATCCGATATGGCCGATTTTAAGAGCATCCTTTTCGCAACAGATTTTGGCCCCGCCTCTGCCAACGCGTTCAAATGTGCATTGTTCCTCGCCGGAGCCCGGACAAAATTGACACTGTTTCATGCGGTGCCAGCCACGGCCATTGTAGATATCGGCCCAGCGGTATACTGCCCAGGAATATGCGCCGCTGAAGAGCTGATTTTATGGCACTCCAGAACGCGTCAGGAGAGCTTGAGAAAACTGCGGGCATTGGTTCCGTCGAACGCTAACCTGGCGAACGAGCCAGAGTACGTAGTTGCAAGCGAGTCCTTGTCCGAGGGAATTTTGGCGGCTGCAGCCACGTGTCAAGCTGAGCTGATCGTAATCGGAGCGAATCGGTCGCGCTCCGCTCGTTTAACCGCACACGTACCCTGGACCCTTACTCACGACATCCTCTGCCCAGCCAAATGCCCTGTTCTGACGGTCAGGAGCTGAGGCGGTCAAAAGGATAAGTTTCGTCCAACGGGACGGTTGCGTGAAGCCGCACACATCTCCAACTCGCCGGTTGCACGCGTGAACCCAAAGAAGCCCCCGATGCCTCCAGTGCAGTAATTTACCCTCCCGGCGGTCATTGAATACTAGCGAAGCACAGCTAAGGCACCGCGTTTGGCCATCGGCACAAATTCACGCACTTCGTGCCCGGTCCAGATCTGTCGTGGACGCGCAATCTTCTGTTCTGCGTCACTCAACATCTCCTGCCACTGCGCCAGCCACCCCACCGTGCGCGGAATGGCAAACAGCACAGTAAACATTTCCGGCGTGAATCCCATGGCCTGATAGATGATTCCCGAGTAAAAGTCCACGTTCGGGTACAGTTTGCGCTTGATAAAGTAATCGTCCTCAAGCGCGATGCGCTCCAGTTCAAGCGCGATATCCAACTTGGGGTTGCGGCCGGTTACTTCGAACACCTGCTCAGCGGTCCACTTGATGATCTTGGCGCGGGGGTCATAGTTCTTGTAAATCCGGTGCCCGAATCCCATCAGCTTCCCATGTCCCTCTTTGATTCGCTTGACATAAGCGGGCACGTTGTTCTTGGAACCGATCTCATCCAGCATTTTCAACACTTCTTCGTTAGCGCCTCCGTGGAGCGGACCGGCAAGGGCCGCCGCCGCCGCCGCGGTAGCCAGATAGGGATCGGCCTGAGAACTTCCCACGCACCTCATCGCATTGGCGCTGCAGTTCTGCTCATGATCAGCATGCAGCACAAACAAAATGTCCAGTGCCCGAGCCAGGACCGGATTAGCGACGTACTTCGGTTCCACCATCTTCCACAGCATGTTCATGAAGTTCTCGGCATATCCCAGGTCGTTGTCTGGGTACACGTAGGGATAGCCCAGATTGTGCCGGTAAGCCATGGCAGCCATCGTGGGCATTTTGGCAACCAGGCGTTTCACCTGCAGCAGACGATTGACAGGATCGTGAATGTCTCTCGCCTCCGGGTAAACCGTGGCGAGTGCTGCCACGGAGGTTACCAACATCGCCATGGGATGGGCGTCATATCGAAAACCACTCAAAAAGTTCTTGGTCGATTCGTGAAGCATGGTGTGATGGGTGATGTCGTTGACCCAATCTTTCAGCTCGTTCACGCTGGGCAGCTCGCCAAACAACAACAGATAGGCAACCTCAAGAAAACTGCAGTGTTCGGCCAGCACTTCGATGGGATAGCCCCTATAACGCAGGATGCCGCGCTCACCATCAATGAACGTGATCGCGCTGTGGCATGAAGCTGTATTGGTGAAGGCTGGGTCATAGCTCATCAGTCCGAAGTCCTCAGGACTGGTTTTGATCTGTCGTAGGTCCATGGCCCTAATCGCGCCGTCTTCGATGGGCAACGTATAGGTCTGTTCCGTGCGATTGTCGGTGATAGTGATGGTGTTTTGCCCCATGGGAGATTCCTCCTTGACCACTCCTGGTTGGTTGAATCCGAATTTCTACGACCGTAGTCCTGATTCAGACCTACAAGGTTAAGAGATCCCTGTCACCGTCACAGTGAGATAGCTCACCGCTTCAAGTGACCAACAGCACAAGCACTTTCGGCCCCGACCTCTATCCGTTGGGTAACCCACAACCTACTCGATGTCCACAGCTCAACTTAGACCGTCTGGCGAGACTCACAGCCGTCGGTGACCTGCGTCACAGCGCGATCCGGGATGAACGAGGCATAGTTCCAATTGAGAGCCTGGGCACCAGGCGTTGCAGGTTGGTCAAGCGTCCGAGGCCGCGAAAATCCAGGCCGCCAGACAGTAATGAGGAGAGCTCATGCCGGTTACCAAGCAACAAGCACTCGACTATCACTTCGGCTCACGCCCGGGAAAGATTGAAGTTACTCCCACCAAGCCTTGCCGCACCCAACACGATCTAAGCCTGGCTTATACCCCCGGAGTGGCGATACCGTGCATGGAAATCCATAACAACCCGCACGACGCCTTCAAGTACACCGGCCGCGGTAATTTGGTCGCAGTCGTAACCAACGGGACTGCTGTCCTGGGGTTGGGCGACATTGGCGCCATCGCCGCCAAACCGGTGATGGAAGGGAAGGCCGTCCTGTTTAAGCGCTTTGCCGGCGTGAATGTCTTCGACATCGAAGTCAACTCTCACGATCCCGATGAAGTCATCAAGGTCTGCCAGTTGCTCGAACCCACCTTCGGCGGCATCAACCTGGAAGACATCAAGGCCCCGGAGTGTTTCTACATCGAAGAAACCTTGAAGAAGACGATGAAGATTCCGGTCTTCCACGACGACCAGCACGGCACCGCGATTATCTCGGGGGCTGCGCTGCTGAACGCTCTGGAAGTGGTGGGCAAGGACATCGGCAAAATCCGGCTCGTCATCAACGGCGCCGGAGCCTCGGCCGTGGCTACCGCCGAGCACTACGTTCGTTTGGGCATGAAGCGCGAGAACATCACGCTATGCGACACCAAGGGAGTAGTTTACAAAGGCCGCACGGCCGGCATGAATCCTTACAAGCAGCGCTTCGCGCAAGATACCAAGCTCCGTACCCTCGCCGAGGCCATGGTGGGCACCGATATGTTCCTCGGACTATCCGTCGGTGGCGTGGTCTCGCAGGATATGGTGCGCTCGATGGCGGCCCGTCCCATTGTCATCGCCATGGCGAATCCCGATCCCGAGATTACTTACGAAGACGCCAGAGCCTGCCGCGCTGACGTCATTATGTGTACCGGGCGCTCCGACTATCCCAATATGGTGAACAATGTGCTCGGCTTCCCCTTCATCTTCCGCGGTGCCTTGGACGTGCATGCCACCGTGATTAACGAAGAGATGAAGCTGGCGGCCACGCGCGCCTTGGCAAACCTGGCCAAGGAAGATGTCCCTGACTCAGTCTGCCGCGCCTACGGAGTTTCCCGGCTGGAGTTCGGTCCCGACTATCTGATCCCCAAGCCGTTTGACCCGCGCGTGCTGGTGTGGGAGTCCTCAGCCGTAGCCCAGGCCGCGATGGAGACCGGAGTAGCCCTGGAACCGGTCAACATTGAGGAATACCGCGAACAGCTCGAGCGCCGTCAGGGTAAAGCCCATGAGATCTCGCGCATGATGATTCACAAGGCGCAGGCCAAACCCAAGCAGGTCGTGTTTCCCGAAGGGGACAACGAGAAAATCCTGCGCGCCTGTCACTCGATACTGGACGAGAGGATAGCCACGCCCATCCTGCTCGGCAACGCCGCAATCATTCATGCCAAAACTGCGGAACTTGGCTTGGATTTGAAAGCTGCGCTAATCGTAGATCCAGCTTCATCTCTGCTTCGCGAGGGCTACATTCAGGAACTGTTCCGCCTGCGCCAGCGTCGAGGCGTCACTCTCGCTGAGGCGCGTACGCACATTAACGACCGCAACATTTTCGCCTCGATGATGGTTCACATGGGAGATGCGGATGCTCTTGTGTCCGGCGTTAGCCAGCGCTTTCCCGACACGATTCGGCCGGCGCTACAGATCGTTCGCATGCGCGAAGGCCTGCACAAGGTTGCCGGATGCTATCCCATGATTACGCGCAAGGGAGACTTGCTCTTCCTGGCCGACACCAGCGTCAACATCGATCCCTCTGCGGAAGACCTGGTGGAAATTGCCTTGTGCGCGGCGCAGGAGGCTCGGCGCTTTGACGTAGTACCGCGGGTTGCCATGCTTTCGTTCTCCAGCTTTGGCAGCACCAGGCACCCGTTGAGCGATAAGGTTCGGAAAGCGGTGGAGTTGCTCCATAAAGCCGACCCAACCTTGATCGTGGATGGAGAGATCATGGCCGACGCGGCCGTCTCCCCGGAAATTCTGGAGCAGAATTATCCGTTCAGCTCGCTGAAGGGCGGCGCCAACGTTCTAATATTCCCCGACCTCGCCTCTGCCAACATTGCCTGCAAACTGCTGGCAACGATCGGAGGCGCCGAGACGCTTGGCCCCATCCTTATGGGCATGACGAAGCCTGTGCATTTATTGCCCCGGGGTGCCGAAGTCGAGGATATCGTGAACGTCGTCGCCATCGCGGTGGTGGACGCGCGGGAGAGCGAGCCAGTTGCCGTGATACCGGAGATCACGAAATCGGTTGCGCAGGCGGACTGATTTTTGAGATGCCCGTTGCTAAATCAATAAAACTCATCATTCTGAGCTTAGTGGATGCTGCGCCCAGCAGCCGCCACGGAGTCGAAGGAGCCCGCAGGGGCAAGAGACTACCAGCAATTGTCCTCACCGTTGCATTCTTCGACTCTTGCTGATGTGAGATTCATCACGGCGTGCTCAACCCGCAAGCCACTGATTACAAGCGTTTATTCCCCCCTTCGCCTCGAAACGCTGCAAACATGAGCGTTAATCTGTTGCGATCTCCATCAAAGCGTCATTGACAATTTCGTCGCTGTAGCCAGCGCGACGAAATGGCCTTTCGTCTATCCCGTTTATTTGGCAGAAGATCGCCGCCCACGACGCACTTACTGGAAGCTCGCCTCGTTCTGGCAGGTCGATTGCCTTTAGAAAAGTGTGAGTGGCTCGCAAGACAGCCCCCACCCAAGCAACGACGAGGTGACTTATGACAGTCCTACTGGTCCTCTTCACATTCGCAACCTTCTTACTGATCGACCATTACCGAACTCGCCACGCCACTGTACAACCGGAGGTGCAAGTTGCCGGGGCAACGCGGGACGCAGCTGCCCCGCCTGAAGCCAGCCCTGGTCGGCGGCTTCGAAGTGCCAGAAAACCTGCGTTACCACCCCGGACACACCTGGGCATTGAGCGAGAGCCCCAACCTGGTACGCGTCGGCATGGATGATTTCGCCTCCAAGCTGACCGGCAAGCTGGAAAGCATCACGCTGCCGCAACGCGGCCAATGGATTCGGCAAGGCCAGAAGATGTGCACAATTCACCGCGACGGCTGTGCAGTTGACATGGTTTCGCCAATCGAGGGAACTGTCTCCGACCTCAACCCGGCGATCGATGCAGGATCCGAAAATCGCTCTCCGCGATCCCTACGGCGAAGGCTGGCTGCTGACGGTGCAGGCTCCCGACGCCAAGACCAGCTTCCGCAACTTGTTGGGTGGCGCACTCGCTCGCTGGTGGACCGAAGAGTCCGCAAACCGCCTGCAACGCCGCATGCCGATGGCGCTGGGTGCGCTGGCGCAGGACGGTGGAGTAGCCATGGACAACATCTCAGCCCAGATTCCAGACCAGGATTGGTTGCCGCTAGCGAAAGAGTTCTTCCTGTCATAAGCCGACTTCACGGCTCGCGAGGTGGAGGAGCCTCGCCGAGGACCGCCGAAACACCGGCCGCCCGGATCCAGGCGAAACAGCCAGGCCCCGGGCGGCCGGAGTTGCTAGTGGAGGACGGGCGTCCTCGCCCGTCGTTTCGAAAGCCCACTACGCAGTCCGTTGGGACATGTGATCAAGATCACCGCGGTAAAGGATGGTTTCGACGTATAAACACGGTAGAACGGGGAAAGGAGGTATCCTCATGGAAACCGTTGAGCTAAAACAGAGTGTCACTTTCAAGAACATCCTGCTCGCGACTGATTTCTCCGAGGTCTCGAGAAAGGCTGTGCCGTACGCCGCGGCAATCGCGACCAGATATGGTTCCAAGGTCTATCTCGTTCATGTGCTCCCTACGCAACCACGAATGCCCGTCCCGATTGAGCCCCTGCCTGGCGAGTTGGTTCGTGAACGGCTGAACGCCGAACTGGAGATGGAGGCTTTTCTCCAGAACTCGCTCGCAAATGTGCCTCATGATTTTCGGCTAGAGCGCGGACCGATCTGGGATGCGCTATCGGAATTGATACGGCGAGACGAAATCGATCTGCTGGTACTCGGGACCCACGGACGAGAAGGACTGAAGAAGGTCATTCTTGGCTCGGTAGCGGAAGAACTCTTTCGGCTGGCTTCCTGTCCAGTACTGACTGTTGGCCCCGCTGTTCCCGCCGAGCCGGGATGCACAAAGGAATTTCGCAAGATCCTGTTCGCGACGGATTTCGGGCCGGCTTCGTTGAATGTGTTGCACTATGCCATCTCGCTGGCCACGGAAAGCAAGGCGAGGTTGATCGTGTTGCACGTCGTGACCCCAGTGCCTGTGGTCGAGGTTGGGCCGTACTGGTACCCGGGGACAGACCTCGTCGAACAGCAGAACACGGCACGGGCACGGTACATCGGACGGCTCAAGCAACTGATCCCGCCCGAGGCGAATCTGCCTTTCGAGCCCGAATTCCTAGTCGACTTCGACTTCGCCCCCGACGCGATCGTGAAGATTGCTGCCGACTCCCACGCAGACTTGATTGTCATGGGCGTAAATCAAACCGCCTCAGCTCGCGCCTCGGCTCATCTGCCGTGGGCAACCGCGCATGAGGTTGTTTGTTACGCCAAGTGCCCGGTTCTGACGGTGAGGAGTTGATTCGAGCGTTGGGTGGGATCGGCGGGCAGTGGATGCACGCGTAGGGCGGACAGTCCTGTCCGCCGCCTTTCACTCCAGACCTCGTTCGTGTGCGGCCATCGACTTCTGGGATCCACATCTGGAAGACCAACGACATGTGGGACATCCGCAGTTATTTCTCTCTCGAACCAAGCAGAGGGTGCCCCATCTTTGCGTTCTGTGCAAAGGTGGGAGGCGATGCCGCACATTCGATCCAACGGCGATTTCAAAAGCTCCGGGCGGACTGAACTTACGTCGGAGGTGTTGCGGCCCTGCAGGTGGCGCACAGCATGCTTTCCTTGAGATCGATCCGCTCCACGGCGTGCGAAGAGGCCATCACGCAGCGGTAATCCTCGCAGTGCGTCAAGTTCAGAGTGTGTCCCAGTTCATGAACCGCTTCCTTTATTACGCGCTGACGAAACAGTTCACGATCGGGCGGAAGCCCATAGAACTCTTGCCGCAGGCGGTGAGCTGAGATCACGGCGCAGGGGCCACCCATCTGCGCCTCGCCAAAAACGAAAGTAAGAATCGGGATATAGAGATCGACGGCGCTGATACCCAGCATTCGCCAGGACTCCGCGGTAAGAAAACCTTGCATGCGCTGCAGGATTTCCGAGGAGTGGTACTGCTGCCGCTCGCCGTGGAACGCGAACTCCGGATCCAGCCGCACAGGCAGCACTTTACAGGGAACACGAAAAGTTTCTTCGATGGCGGGACGCAAATCCTTCAGCAGCCCGTCCTCCACATTCCCGATCGGCAAGATATGCAGCAGCTTCATCGGGCCCAGCTTCAATGTGTCTCAACCGGAGTGCGAGTCCACCCGTATTTTTGAGTTTGTGGTAGAGAGTGACCCGGTCGATATCGAGGATCACCGCGGCATGGCTCTGATTGCCTCCGCATTCCTCGACCACGCGCAGGATATGAGCGCGCTCCATGTCCTCAAGGGTCTTGCTCGAGCCATTGGAGACGCCTTGGGGTTTGAAGATGAAGTCCTGTTCCTGCAGCTCCGGCTCCCGGCCCACAACCATGGCGCGCTCCACCGCGTTCTCCAGTTCACGGACGTTACCGGCCAGGGCTGCTGCTGCAATTGGTTCATAGCCGCAGGCGAGACGCGAGTGATGCGCTTGTTCATCGCCAACGAGAACTTGCGGACGAAGTGATCGACGAGCGGAGGGATGTCCTCGCGGCGATCGCGCAGCGGCGGCAGTTCGATGCGGAAGACGTTGAGCCGATAAAAAAGATCGGGACGGAACTTGCCTTCCTCGATCAATTTTCCGAGGTCCTTGTTAGTGGCGGCGATGCAGCGGAAGTCCACTTTGATGATTTGGTTGCCGCCGACGCGAGTGATTTCGCGCTCCTGCAGCACGCGCAGCAGGTCGGTCTGCGTTTTCAAAGTGATGTCGCCGATTTCATCCAGGAACACGGTTCCGCCTTCGGCGATTTCAAATTTGCCTTTCTTACGGTACTGCGCGCCGGTAAACGCGCCTTTCTCATGACCGAACAATTCACTCTCGAGCAGCGTCTCTGTAAGAGCACCGCAGTGAATGACGACCAGGGGATGAAACCTTCGTGGACTGGCCTGATGGATCGCACGTGCCACCAGTTCCTTTCCAGTACCACTCTCGCCGGTGACAAGAACTGTAGCGTCTGTCGGGCCCACGGTCTCGATGGCGTCGAAGACTTTGCGCATGGCGGCGCTTTGGCCGATCAGTTCGCCCGGACGGGCGATCTCGGCGACCGTCTCGCGCAAGAGCACGTTCTCCTGAGCTGTCCGTTTATGTGTCAACGCGTTTTTCACCAGGTGGGCAATTTCGTCCGGGTCAAGCGGCTTGGTCACATAGTCATAGGCGCCGTTCTTCAGCGCCGTGACCGCAGTCTCGACCGAGGCATAGCCGGTCATGATGATCACGATCAGTTCCGGATCCACTTCGTGCATGCGCCGCTGCAGTTCGATCCCATCGGTGCCGTGCATCTTGATGTCGACCAGAGCCGCGTCCCAGCGCTGTTCCGCCAGCCGGGTCAGTGCGTCGCTCGCGTTTTCTACCGTGCTTACTTCGTAGCCCTCTTCGCGGAACCATTTGCCCAGCGAATCACGCACGCTCAATTCGTCGTCCACGATCAGCAGTTTTCCTTGTGTGCTCACGTCGATCACCTCACCTTCATCACGACATCCCGATCGCCGACGCCCGCCAGCGAAGCGCCATTCGCATGAGCCGGCAGAGTCACGGTGAACGTCGTGCCGCGGCCCAACTCCGATGCGACTTCGATGCGCCCGTTATGCCGCTCCACGATGCCGCGAGCTGATGGCCAAGCCCAGCCCAACTCCGCGCCCGCTTTCTTTTGTGGTCAGAAATGGTTCAAAGATCTGGGGCAGGATGTCGGGAGCGATGCCCGCTCCGTCGTCGCGCACCTGGATCGTGATCTCAGTCTCATCGTTACTGAGCCGAGTCTCGATCCAGAGATTGCCGCCCCGAGGCATGGCATCGATTGCGTTCATGATCAGTGCCAGGAAGACTTGTTCCATCTGTGCGGGATCGCAGGGCACCCGCGGCAGATCTTCCGCAAGCCTCAGTTGCAGCTCGATCCCAGCTTGCTCCAGTTGATGGCGCACCAGCAGCCTGCAGCGATCAATTACCGTTCGCAGGTCGGTAGACTGCACGTTCATGGGCGCGGTGCGCGAAAGAGTCAGCAGGTTCTTGACCAGATCACCGCAGCGCCGGCTTTCGGCAGCGATGAGCTCCAGACATTCCATCGCTTCATCGCGTTTTTCATGTTCAGCCTGGCCAGAGGCCACCCACTTCCGCAGCAGTTTGGCGTAAGTCAGAATTCCAGAGAGCGGGTTGTTCACTTCGTGTGCCACCACGGCCGCCATTTTCCCGATGGAAGCCATTTTTTCCACATGCAGCATGTGATCGTGGGCGCGCTTGAGTTCTCTCGTCTTTTGTTCAACGCGATCTTCCAGTGTCTTTGCCCAGTCGACAATTTCTTCATTCGCCGCGTGCAATTGCAGACTCATTTCGTTAAAGGAATGGGCCAGGTCGCCTACTTCGTCGTGGGAGCGCACGGCAATCTGGTAACCAAGCTCTCCTTCAGTAAGATGTTCCGTGCCATTCTTGAGCGCCTTGATGGGTTCGCCGACCACGCGCCACACGAACAACCAGCTCAACACCGCCACAACCAGCATTGCTCCCGCCGTATAAAAGAGCATGCGAGCGCTGCTGTCCGCGAGTTGCACATCGGTTTTCGCCAATGAGAGGTTCGTGTCCAGCACGCCCAAAACCTGTTGGCTGGCGGGATGCGCATGGCATTCAGCATTCGAGCAGCCAGGTTGATTTTCGATGGGGGTGATAATTCCGAGCACCCGGTGCCCGCCGCCATTGCGATAAATGCGAAAGCGGTCGGGACGATTCAGGCGCGCCAGCGGCTGCGATTGAGTGTGGCAGCCATAGCAGGCCTCGGTCGTCTTGTCGAGAACGTGGCTAACTTCGGCTGGATCGGTAGAGTAGCTGATCCGCCCCTCCTGATCAAAGATTCGTACCTTGATCATGCCGGGCTCGTCCGCCATGGTTTGGATCGCGTGGTAGAGTCCTTCGCGATCGTTGCGCAGCATGTAGTACGTTGTGCTGCGCTTGATTACATCGCTGACGCGCTCAGCGCTGGCCAGCGTGGCGGCTTCCAAATGCTGGCGATGCAAACGGATATTCAAATACCCGAGAAGCGCGAAGATGACCACCATGACTGCCAACAGGGACCCAATCAATTTTGCGCTGATGCTTTTCGACAGCCGCTGCCATCCCAGTGTCGACGCGAGTTGGATCAGTCTCCGGCATGGCCTAATACCGCCGCGGCAAACACGGTCTCGGGTTCGATTCGGAGACGCCGCTCCGCTATATGATTTTCTTCGGGAAAGATAGGCAGGTACTTGACGGCCAAGCCGAACAGAGCGAAGCCCATCGCGATGATCATCAGGGTCACGGAGAACTCCGTCCACTTCGGCACGTAGTGATGTCCGACGTAAGTCTCGAAGCCGGTGAGGCTGACATTGAGCCGATTGGTAATGAATCCGAGCAAACTGAAGATAGAGGCTAGATACAAGCCGTCCGGCGATAGCCTGACTTTCTTGAAGCTGAGCATGGTAATTGGAATCACGAATGCCAGCGTCAGTTCGAGCCACAGGAAGTACGCTTCGTAGCTTGGTTTTACGATTTGGCCCAGCATGCCGCGATGGAAGTAGTCCTCGAAACGCAGCAGGGCATTCACCCAGAGAGCCACCAGCAAAGCCCCACCAAGTTCGACCAGAACCGGAAGTTCAAGGTGACGGCCGAAGGCTTTCGCGCTCTGCGTGGACTCGAAGATCGTCATGGCCAAGCCAACCGCAATCGCCGATCCGAAAAAGAAGAACGGCAGAGCGGGCGTATACCAGAACGGATGCAGCTTGCTCGGCATGATCAGATAAAGCGCTCCAAGCGAACTCTGGTGCAGAGTGGAGAGCAGGATGCCCAACACGACCAACACTGCGTAGATCTTCTTGATCCACTTGATGGGAGTCTTCAGGTTGAAGCGCTCCAGAACGTTGGGAAGGAATTCGAAGAAGAGCACCGTGGTGTAAGCCATCACGCACATTCCCACCTCGAACATGACCGAGTGCGGGATTCATGTAGATGAGCTGATGCCAGATGTACCAAGGGCGGCCCAGATCGAACAACAGTCCAACGATGAAAAGCAAATAGCCGAGGAACGCTGTCAACACCGCAGGGCGCACAACACTGTGCAGTCGCTCGACGTTGAACAGGTAAACTGCGCCAATCACGCAGAAGCCGCCAGCCGCCAGCATGACCCCGCAGAGGCAGTCGAAGCCGATCCAGAGCCCCCAGGGAAACTGATCCGACATGTTTGAGACCGCGCCCAAACCACGGAAATAGCGAACGAATGCGGAGTACAGACCCAGGGCCATGATCACAAGGAATACAATTCTCCAAAAGGTCAGCTTGGTCTTCATCGCTCGCTCCCTTTTTTTTCTTCTGCTTCAGCGGCGGCGACTTCCTCGCGGCGATGCGAAATCCAATAAATGCCTCCCAACACCAACGACCACACCGGGATAAAGTCTGGAACTTTCGACATCACACGCCCGGTGTATTCCGGCATGGCAGTGTCGCCGATTTTCGCGGAGGCGGGATAACCGTACTGTTCAACGTTTGCGCTGGAGAGAATAAGGACGCAGGTTCCACCAACCTCGTGAAGGCCGTAAATACGAGGTACATAGGTGGATGGATTTTGCCGTATACGGTCCTGCGCTTCCTTAATAAGGTCGTCGCGGTCTCCAAACTTCGTGGCACCAGTCGGACAGATCTCGGCACATGCCGTCTGCTTGCCAGCAAGCACGCGATCCGGGCACATAATACATTTGCGAACCCGCGGATTCAGCGAGTGCCATTCGTACTTCGGCTGAGCAAACGCGCAGGCCACCATGCAATAACGGCAGCCAATACACTTCCAGACGTCGTAAACGACCGGTCCCTCCTTTGTTTTATGGAAGGCCCCAACCGGACATGCCGACGCGCAAGCGGGATGCTCGCAGTGCATGCACAGCCGGCGCATGAATTTGTCGTTCTTAGTCAACACGACCGTGTATTTATGTTCCGACTGCACCTGCTCCGCCGCTACTGTGTCGTCGTACGGCAACTTGTTCTGCTGCGCGCAGGCACCTTCACACTGCTTGCAACCGATGCACATCGTCGCGTCATACAGCAGCGCCTTACTCATGGAGATTGCTCCTCGTTGCGCCCAAGCGAGACTTGCGTTCCATGGGAATGAAGTACGAGGCAGACATACTCTGCGACGGAACCGACCTGGGAACCGCACAGAACCGCTTTGGTAAGCCAACTGCGAAGAAAAAACCGGGTCCGGAGTGGTGAGCATCCGAACCCGGCAGGGCTGTTCCATCTTGGAAAGCGGGCAGGGGAAGAGACTCCCGGCTGGCTACAGATCGGCTGACTACGGATCGGCCGAGCCTCGGTTCCGTCCGCCGAATTGAGCCGGACATCTTCATAACTCACCCTCACGCCTTCTTCAGCCGCTGCCCGACAATTTGTCGCGCGACAGCGACGCCAGGCCAAGAGGAACAGCAATCGCTATTTCTGAAGACTACGAATGTACGAAACGACCATCTTTACCTGATCGGGCGGCAGGCTCTTCACCGTAGCGGGATGCTTTGCCTTCTCCGTAATATCCTTTGCCAGGTCGTCATCCGAAGCTTTCTTGGTGTCGTCTGAAACCAGGCTTGGAATCTTGGCTGCGGGCTTGCCGGCTGCATCCGCCCCATGGCACATCGCACATTTTGCTTTGTAAATTGTCGCTCCGTCATCGGCGGCCCAGGACAGATTGGGAATCAGAATGAAAAGAGCTACTGCAATGGTCATTACCAGCATCACCAGCTTTGTCGTCCTCATGATCTTCGTTTCCTCTCCTTGTAAGAATTTGCAACTCGATGGAATCAGCGATTGTTCTCGTTGTGTTGCGTACGTTGCGAAAGTAACCACTGATCTAATCCTCTAGAAACTGAATGTAAGAGAACTTAACACCTTGGTCGGTGCCTAGTTGAGAGTTTCAATGTTTGGACGTGCAGCCGCAGTGATCCAGGTCACCTTCAATCGTGACGCTATGGATATGGGATGCGCTCTCTCAGCGAGCCAGCCGGGCATCTCTCGGTCACATCGACAAGTGACCGCAGTCACCGCGCCTCACGCAGCCGGGAGAGACAATCTCGTCAGCGAGGTGGAGTTATGCCGATACTAGTAATGGCTTTGCTCGCTTTGATCATTTTTGGCACCATCGGGATCCTGCTGGTGGTCGCTGTAATTATGGAGCATTCCCCCGGGGAACATCCGGCCAGACGTCACCGCTCACATGCTGTAACCTTGGACGTTGCACCTTCCCTTCCAAACTTCGATAGAGCGCGCGGCGAGGGCGAATCGACAGAAAATCCGTCCACAGAGGAGAAAGTTCATGAGCACGCTTACGTTGGATAAAGATAAGAAAGCCGACCTAGCTGGGCCAGGAATCGGCGACTACCAAGAATTGGAGAAACTTCTGCCGCGCGGTTATCGATCTTTGTTGACGCCCAGAGAGACGCAGCAGGCTATCTTCCAGGTGAAACGCTACATTGAAGACAACCTGTGCAAGGAACTCAACTTGATGATGGTTGAGGTGCCGCTCATCGTGGATGTGGAAAGCGGCGTCAACGACATGCTGGATCGCGACGGGTCGCGTACCCCGATTCAGTTCCATATCTCGAACGATCGCAACCTGCATCCTATCGACGCGCAAGTGGTGCAAGCTGCGACCAAGTGGAAGCGGGTCGCTCTCAAGCAATTCGATTGCAAAGTCGGTGAGGGCATCTGCACCGACATGCGCGCCGTGCGCAAGGACTATTTCCTGGATCACGACCATTCCGCGTACGTCGATCAGTGGGACTGGGAGCGCACGATCACCGGTGAGCAGCGCAACCTGGAATTCCTCAAGACGGTTGTCAGCAAGATCTGGAAAGTCATCGTCGGTGCGGAGAAGTTTGCGCAATCCCGGTTCCCGCAATTGAAAGACTTTCGCTATCCCGATCTACCGGAGGAGTTGATTTTCCTGCATGCCGAGGAACTTCTCGACATGTATCCCGATCTGCCACGCAAACAGCGCGAGAGCGCGGCGCTGCAGAAGTATCCGGCAATCTTCATTATTGGGATTGGCTGGCCGTTGAAGGACGGCTATCCGCACGAAATACGCGCCGCCGATTACGACGACTGGGTGACCGACACCCACGATCAGACCGGCCAAGACACGCACGGGTTGAATGGCGACATCCTGGTGTGGAACCCTGTTAGCCAGCGCCGTCATGAACTGACATCGATGGGCATTCGGGTCACGGCCGAGACCCTGAAGAAGCAGCTTACGATGTCCAAGCAACTGGACTTCATGAAACTGCCGTACCACCATGCGATCCTGAACAACGAGATTCCGCTCTCGATCGGCGGTGGAATCGGACAATCGCGCACGCTAATGCTGCTGCTCCGCAAAGCTCATCTCGGGGAAGTCAGCGTCACGGTGTGGCCGAAGATTTTGAAAGAGATGTGCGCGGGCAAGAATATTTTCGTGCTGGAGTAGATGGTTTTCCTGGGAATAACAAATAAGAGGGGGTAGTCCAAGCGGCTACCCCCTCAATCATTTCTCTCTCGCTAATTTTCAGTTCATTTTCACCCACTCACAGTTGCCTGGCTACAGTTTTTTTGTGGTTAATGGCGCGTCGCTAATTGTTCCTTAGTCGCACCTATGCTCTCGCACGTCTTTAGGTGCTCTTCCCAAGCTTCGCGATACATACAGTGACGCTGGGCGGCCAGAATCTCCTCTTGGTTGCGTACGATGACATTGAGGGTAGCTTGATTCTTTTTGATCTCTTCCTGGCCTTTCAGGATCAAAGCTTGGTTTTCAAGAATCGTCTTCTGATTCGCGATTACTACTTCTATTTCTGAGAGTGACATTTCTAAGCCTCCTAAGTGAAATTGGAACTCGAACAAACCGTATCCTCGATCCCCGCAATGTGGTCTTTCACGGCGGCGGACAAACGGCGTATCCCCTCCCGTATTTGCTCGGGAGCGGCATTGGAAAAGTTGAGACGCATGTGGCGCGAGCCTTCGCGGCTGGCATTTTCCACTCCGTCATTGGCATAGAAGGAATCGCCCGGCACGAATGCGACATTCTGCTCGATCGCCGACTTGAAAATCGCCTGGATGTCCAGCCCTTCTGGCAGTATGACCCATAAGAACAGGCCACCCTGAGGATGAGTCCAGCTTACTTCGGGCGGAAAGAACTCTTGCAGCGCCTGCAGCATGACGTCGCGACGTTCGCGATAGACCTGACGAATCAGCTTCACGTGCTGGTCGAGAAATCAGTCGCGCGCGACTTCGTAGGCCACGAATTGCGTGAAGGTCGAAGTGTGCAGGTCCGCACCTTGCTTTAGTTGCGCCAGCTTGCTGATGACCTCAGGCGGCGCCACGATCCATCCCAGACGAAGCCCGGGCGCAAGCGTCTTCGAGAAGGTGCTCAGGTAAAGGACGTTGCCAATGGAATAGCCATCGTCGCGGCGCAGGTTCTCGCGGTCGAGCACGACCAGCGACGGGAGGTGCTCGCCTTCGTAGCGCAACTGGCCGTACGGGTCATCTTCGATAATTGGAATGCCGTACTTATCCGCCAGCAACACCAGTTCGTGACGCCGCCCCTCCGACAATGTGGTTCCCGCCGGATTCTGAAAGTTTGGCAGCACGTACATAAACTTGGGACCCGACCGCAGAGGCTGTTCCAGCAGATCGGTGCGCAGGCCGTCCTCATCGATCGGCACGGACACATATTCCGCGCCATACACATTGAAAGCCTGCAGCGCACCAAGATAAGTCGGCGCTTCCACCAGCACGCGATCTCCACGATTGATAAATAGCTTGCCAATCAGGTCAAGCGCCTGCTGCGATCCCGAAGTGACCAAAACGTTCTCCACCTTCGCCTTGATCCCGTAGCGTGCCATGTTGTTCGCAATCAGTTCGCGCAGTGGTTCGTAACCTTCGGTCGCTCCGTACTGCAAGGCCGAAGCCGCCTGTTGCGTAAGCACCTTGTGACAGGCTTCCTCAAAGCGTTGGATGGGAAATACATCAGGGGCCGGCAGGCCGCCGGCAAAGGAGATCATTCCAGGCCTTAGGGTGATCTTCAACAACTCTCGGATTGCAGAAGTGGTGACGCCCTTAGTGCGCAGGGCGTAACGAGCGGTCCAGGCAGTCGACATTTCGAGACTTCCTTGAAAAATCCAGTCTAGGCTGCCGCCTGCGCTCTTACTGTGACGCGTGAGACATGGGAGTGTGACGTGCCATCGCTGCCCTGCAAGGTCAGATGCAAGCCTGGCTTCCAGGCTCGCGACCCATCCGCGTACTGATGCACGGCGCCATGTTCATCGCGTCACATTGATTGGTGATCTGGATCATTGCGGCTTTTTCCGCAAGGGTCTGAAATGGGTTGGTCAACAGTCATCAGACCACTGCCTTCATGAGCACACATCCAACGGCGAGATTTGAGTTTGAAGCGATCTTCAGGAACAAGGTCTATCAGGAAGTCGCCAGGCAGCTTGAACATTGCTGTGGTTGAAGCCAGTGGCGACACGGGCCATCGCTAAAGCTGAGGGCGCGGCGCTGTCAGCGGCACTGCTGCAAGCCTCCACGGCCAAAGAGAGGCAGGACGCGGAACATCTAGCAAAAGGTTGGCTGATTCCTCTCTGCTGCAACCGCGCGCGGAGAAAAAAACTTTCAGGCCTCCGAGCCGACCGCGCGCAGGAACACAGACTTTATGTTGGGACACGAAGACTTTCTAGGCTGGACTCCCGATTAGTGGGCATTGCTAATGTCTCAGGTGCTTCCTGATCCACATCTGGCGAAGGTCGGCCAGTAGCCATTGGCTTGGAGTGCGGTCAAGGCCCCGTGATCATGATCACTGACAGAAAAGAGCCGATGCGCGACTATGAGAACGGAGGAAAGCTCCGGGCTCTTACAGACAAACCCGTCTCGACAGCTACTCCAGGGTAATGGGAGGTGAGCCATGAAAAAAGCATCCATTCTGCTCGTTGTGCTCCTTGTGTGTTTTTCTTTTGCCAGCGCAGTGCAGACGCTGGCACAGGAACAGCGTGAAACAACGACAATCACAGTAAGAAGTAGTGAGGTAAACAACGGTGTCGTAATTCTTGCCGCTCGAGAAGGGAAGAACTCCTTTGAGCTGCAGTGCAACAAGAATTTGCCTGGCTGCACGGTTTTGGAGCCGGGCAATTACTCGATGGTTCGGCTTCCCAAGAACTATGGGGTCTACGATTGTGCCAACGTTGAAATGTATCAAACCACCAGCGATTCGAAGCTTGGCGACAAGATCGGTCAATACTGTCTCGTGGAAGGAAGGTGACACGTAGGCAGACACACGCTTGCTTCAATTGCAGGAAGCAATGGAATCAAGAGCTATGTTTAACAGTTTGGAGGAACAAATCGAGAGAACCGAGGGCGAGCGTTCTTCAGCCAGTGCGCAGCTGGTTCGTCTTGTGTGGATAGTTGTCCTTTCAGTAGTCGCGTTTGGGGGACTGTACTTAGTAATTGTGGCCCTCGAATGATAAGTGTCTGGGCGGGATCGGAGCCGTTGCAGGGCGAGGACACACCTTTGTCGAGACTGCACATGGGTGCTCCAAAGGATAGAGTTCAGATTCTGCGGGATGAGCTTACGTTTCTTGAAAACGGCGGCTACCGCTCGCCGGGTGCATGGAGACCTCCTTTAAGCTTTGACGATTCCCCCACCTGCCTCAAGAGTCGATACTCTACCTACCCGTGTCTAGACTGTGCGCTGTTGGAATTCGTCCCAAACGAAAGTCGTCGCGAAGCCGCCCCGTGCCGGCACATTCCGCTCAATGAACTGGGTAAGACGCTGCAGACTCTTTACCGTACCGGCACATACGAGGAGATGTGAGAAACACTTCGAGAATGGTTGCTGAGAACCATCAAGAGACTCGAACAGCCCACTCCATCGCAGATCGCGTGCCAGGATGAAAAGGCCTGACTTGAGGGACTCGAAGATCGATCTTGAACGACCGACCGAAGAAGCAGGTCCAAATAAAGTTGAGGACGAATCCCTTAAGGTTTTGCCTAGGTGGAGTGTATTAATACCGCAATATCCACAACTATTCGGAGAAGTTGTGAGCTGGGTCACTGCATTCCCAATGTGGGACGCTTAACCTGTGGAAGTCGACGGCTGAAAGGGTTGGTTCAAGTAAAGTTGACCAATCCGAAGTAGGCTGGGTGATTCGCTCGATGAGGCAACTCGTTGAGCCACCAAACCCGAAAAAACCAACTGCCCTGCGAGGAGCAGCTGGGGTTTGGAACCGCCAAAGCGGTAATCGCATCAAGGGCTGCGACGGTGCACGCATCCACGCTGATGACTCCCTCGCAAGAGTTGACAGCCAGAGCGTAACCAAGGCCGCAGCCTTTTTCCTTTTCTTCCCGCTCCGCTCTACCGTGCAGGATCAGCCGTGACTGTGCTTGGGATTTTATCGACGGAGTTCTCTCATGCCCCTTCGTAGAACCAGTCTGCTATCCGCCAATGCAAAATACTTCATGACAGATGCGGCGACAGTCAGTTCAGCGTCATCGCATACGCGGCATGGTTGCTTGTCACTGACAACCTGGCAGAAACGGTATTAAATGGAATCGAGACAGCCGTGTCGCAGCGGTTCCTCTGCGGAGGGAAGTCATGAAAACTCTGATGCATTTTCGGACCCACGAAGGTGGTTTCTTCCATAGCCATCCATTTCATTCAGCATTCGCGCTGATGGCAAGTTTTGTTTTGGCGCTGCTGCTTGTACTGCTCTTCGTGGCCACGGCACGATAAGGCGCGTGCAGAGATAACTCGTGCGGGTCCTCCGGCACGGATCGGCTTGAAAAAGTCACCGGAACATTTCTCCCGCCAGGGCATCACAAGCCACTGTGCGCCGGGTCCTATCGCGCACGTCTCAGAAGTGGTAAATGAATAGTGACGAGCTGTAATTGAGCAACAGAAGGGGGTCTTCGTATGCGTCTCCCAGTTTTTCTGCTTGCATTATGTCTGGCCGCGATGGTCGCGTTTGGCGCCGCGGTATCTTCCCGACAGCCTACGAATACTCCATCGTCTAGTGTCGCGTCCCGCCAAAGTGTAACGACCGTCCAGCTTAACGACGACACCTCTCGCATGTGCCGCCGTGCGGAAATTCTTGTCATACCGCTGGAACAGGTGGAACGGAACCAAGTTGCACTTGAGTCGTTGCGCAACCGTGGAGCGCAGGCGGAACGGGAAACTTCCAGCTTTTGGTTGGTTGATCCCAATGTTCATCAACAACTCTTCTCGCAGGCTCAACTGATGAAGCAACTACTGGCGTTTGCCGAACAGCAGCAATCCAACAAGGGGAAGGGTCCGACTGCGCTTGCGGTAGAACGGCGGTTGAACCAACTGGAGGGTCAGACGATGTGCGAAGCATGCCACAGCGGTATTGTGGCTCGAAATCATGATGGCGGAATACGCACGGCTCAGTAGGCCGAGGTGGAATCCGCCTAGACCGGTGCCAAGATAAGGAGATTTGTATGTCACTTCTCAGGCTCAGGCAGTTCCTTGACAGCTACAATACCAAGTACGTGGTTATTTCTCACTCCGTGGCGTACATGGCGGGGACGATCGCAGCACTCACACACATCCCCGGACGGGAGCTCGCCAAAACTGTCATTGTCAAGGTCGACGATACCTTGGTGATGGCCGTGGTGTGTGCCTCCCAGCACGTGGATCTGGAGCTTTTGAAAGCGGCCACCGAAGCCAAGGTGGTGCAGTTGGCGGCGGAGCATGAATTCAGAGGCAGGTTCCCAGATTGCGAAACCGGTGCCATGCCCCCCTTCGGCAATCTCTATGGAATGAAAGTGTTCGCCGACGAGGCCTTGTCGCGGGACAAGGAGATCGCTTTCAATGCCGGTTCCCACCGCGAACTGGTGCGATTGGCATGGGAAGATTTCGAAAGGCTAGTTGAACCCGAAGTGATAAAGCTGGCGACCGTGAAACAGGCAGCCGAAGCAGCCTGAGAAAACTTGGCCCGCGGTTTGTGGCTACAGTTTAGAACGGGCCCCGCGGGAGGAGTCGTATGGAACTGACACTAACTTCTGCAGAACGCGAAGTGTTGCTCGAAATCCTCAAGCAACACCATCGCGAGTTGTTTAGGGAGATTTGCCGGACTGATCATCGTGAGTTCAAGACTGTCTTGAAGAACAAAGAAAAGCTTCTTGATGCGGTGATCTGCAAGCTGGAAATCGCGCAAGGAGATGCGATACTGCGGTCAGCGTGAAACCTGACTTATGCACAGAACTCGGCCTTGTGTGAGGCTGTCTGCTGAACTCTGGCCCCCATCTTTTCTGCTAGTTCGCGTCTGGAATGTCGGCTGAGTTTCTTCTTCTCTCGACGTCTATGCTCCGTTGGCTGTAAGTGTCTGCGTTTTCTGGGTTGGTCGTGCATAGGATTCTATGCGTGAGTCAGCCGGACAGCGGCGTGGCGAGCACCGGCAAGAAAGCTACCGGCCCGGTCGCGATCGCACGAAGTCGTTTCATCAATCGCTGAAACAATCCTCGCTCCGCATATTGGTCGCTGTAACTGATGCCCACCCGCCCGGAGTGCTTCCAGATCTTGGCGGCCACAAACAGAAAACGCAAACGCGCCGTAGCCAACCGGGTATGCTCCAGTTGGTCCACTGCCACTCCCTCTTCCCGCTGGAACAGCAGCAACCAGCAATTCAGGTTGTAGGCCAGCATCACCAGCTGAAAATGTACGCAGTTGGTGGCCCAGCGTCCGGAAGGATGCGCCGCTAATCCGGCATCGTTATTGGCTTCCTTGATCAAATTCTCTGCCCCAGCCCGCTGGTTATAGAACCACACCAGCAGATCAATGGCCCGCTCCATGTCGGTCACGAACACACGATAGGTATACTGCGGGGTGTCGAAGAGCTGATACTGCTCGCGCTCTTGCGGGTTCTTCTCCTCCTTGTTCTTGTAGCGCAAGGCGACAAAGCGGTAGGCCTGGCCCCAACCCTCTGGCTGATAGCGGAATTCGCACTGCTCATCGGCGTCGGTCTTAGGCGAGGGCTTCCAGTCGGCGGTTTGCAGTTGTTCCAGTAGACGCGAGGTCTTGCGGGCCACGATGATGAAGTGCGCCTTGGCTTTTTGGTAGGCTTGGACGGCCTCCCAACAATAGAAACCGGAATCGGCCCGCGCGAAGATCGTCTCGATGCATTTGGGCAAGGCGGCGCAGACACTCTGCAGATGGCGTGCGATCTGTTTCCCATCGGGCCGATCGCCGTTGCGCAATTCTCCCCAAACGTATTCGTGGGTTTCAGCCATAAAGGTGAGCATGGGCTGATAGCTTTTCTTGCCTTTGTTTTTCGGGTTATAGCTCTTGCGGGCACCCATCTGCCGGCCATAGAGCGTGTGCACGGTGGTGTCGGTGTCCAGCGTGATCGACTTCAGCCCTACGTGGGCCGCTGCCCACACCCGTTCGCGCAGAATGCGCTGCAGTTGCAACAGTTGCCCGGCCAGGTTCAGATTCAGCGACGCGAGAAACCGCCAGAACGTGCTTTGCCCCGGCAACCCGCTCACCTTCAGGATCCCGGTCAGCATCGGGTCCTGGGCCACAAAACGAATGTGATTGAGGCGGGCAAACCCCACGTAGATGGCCAACACCATCCCCAGTACGAATTGATAGATGGTCATGGCGCGCGGGATGCGCTTTATCGTCAGGGTTTCGTCGACCAGCTTTTGCAAGCCCAGCCTCTCTAACATCGTGGCCACCGGAAACAGGCCACCGTAGGGAGTCAGATTCTTACCCTCGAAGTCAAAGTGGGTGGAAGCAGCAATTTTATTGGGTTCCGCGATATCTACTGGAGAGCCTTGATTGCCGCAGGGTTTGTCGCTATGCTTTTTCTTGTTCTTCACCTTTTGGGTGACCTCCTGGAAATCGGCTCGCGAAGCGCTCACTTCGCGGCTTCTCTGTTTTACAACAGGATTTCCAGGGTCCCCAAAGGGTTTGCCGCCTCAGCATTTTCTCCTTCAGCTCAAATCCGTGCATAGGTCCGGTTGAAACAAATGCCAGGAGCGTGCGGACTTGTCCCGCTCCGATCTGATCTAATGGTGCGCCCAACCTGGCGGGATCCGCTCACAAATCTCAACAAAACCCGGGTCGTACAAATCATGTGCGACCGCCCATGATTTCGTCATCGCGGACCGGAATGAGTCCAGAGTCAACGGTAAATTGAACGCTCATTCGTGATAAAGCTCACCGACAAACAAGGTCAGAAGGGTTTAGTAATAGCTCAGGAGGAATCAAAAACTGAATACCGCAAAGTGGGCCCGGCCATGTCAAGAGTGAGGACACTCGCTCAGCCGCCGCTCGACGGCGAACGGCCGGGCCAGCATTTTCGCAGGGTCGCGAAGGATTCAGAAGCAAGTCTTGGGGTGGAGTTAACTCGTCAGAGCGTAGGCTTCTTCTACTATTCCGACAGGTCCAGAGTGTTCCGTAATCTTGAATCCCCGTCTTTTGGCCTCGCGCACAAAAGCCCTGCCCGGCACCGCCAACTCCAACGGCATCGCTCCGAGGGGAATTTTTGCTTGGCCATCATTGCAGCAACGATTGAAATATGCCAACCGGTCATGCGTTGCATCGCGGTAAATCCAGTGGTTTTATCGTAGTAATCGATGACCTCGACGACCGCCTCGGTGGGCTGCCCGTTCTTCTTTCCCTTTGCGTGGGCGCGAACGATGCACCGCAATTGCGGCTCGAATAAAGTATCCCCCGCGCGGTGTGCGTCCCGATCGAGCGCATGCTGCTGCCGGACAATTTCGGTGTTGCCACCCAGATCGCGGAACGACACGCCCGTTTCAATGGCTGCCCGGGTCAGGGCCAGGTTGTAGAAGTACGGCACCGCACTCAGCACGACGCCGTAACCTTTTAGGGCGCGTCGAATGGCATTTTCGTCGCGGACATCAAGCCCGATCGCATCGGCGATTCGGTGGCGCACAAGGTCGTTCACTTATCCGTGGCAGCCTGCGCTCGTTCTCGATGGAGGTCGGCCAGCGTAATGTTCGTGGCCTCGCCAAAACGCGCTGAGATTATATGCCGCGGCGATGCCTTGCCGACCGGCTCCGAGAACCAGGTATGAGTAGGCCATGGTTTCTTCCCATTGTGTTTGTGAATTCGAAGACTACTCTCGCTGGACTTGCCACCTGCCCTGTCATGGCGACTTGTTCGTGAGGCTAATCCAGGACCTCTTTAATTGTGAATCTTGGCGTCTCACTCTGCCGTGACCTGCATCACCTGAGACGGCGATAGGTGCGGACCCATCCTTGAGAGCCGCGCACATCTAGCCGGCTTCCAGGCTTCAAGAGTCGGCCTTGGTTGTGCCAAAACTCACCGTCAGCGGTGATGAGTGTATTGCCGCCACGGCCAGCAAGCGAGAAGATGGAACGTAACCATCACCGCTGGAGGAATGTATATGAAGAGGATCCTGATTCTCGGCGCCGCAGGCAGGGACTTCCATAACTTTTATGATTTATTGTGATAACTCCAATACCACGTAGTCGCATTCACAGCCACTCAGATTCCTGACATTGCCGGTCGTTGTTACCCTCCGGAACTGGCCGGAGAACTGTATCCAGCAGGCATTCCTATTTTCGAAGAGAAAGATCTGGCAAGTTGATCGCCGAATACGAGATCGATGAAGTCGTGTTCTCCTACAGCGATGTTTCCACCAGAACCTGATGCATCTCGCTTCCCGTGCGGTGGCTGCGGATGTCGATTTCTGGCTTCCCGGAACCGAGCACACACAGATCCAGTCGTCGGTTCCGGTGATTTCCGTGTGTGCCGTGAGAACTGGATGCGGCAAGAGCCCGGTTTCGCGCCTGGTCGCGGACGAACTGCGCCGGCTGGGCCGAAGGCCGGTAGTTATTCGGCATCCGATGCCTTACGGAGATCTTGCGGCGCAGGCTGTCAAACGGTTCGCCACCATGGAGGATCTTGACCTTCAGCAATGCACCATCGAGGAACGCGAAGAGTATGAACCGCACATCAGCAAAGGCACCGTGGTGTACGCAGGAGTGGACTACGAAAAGATCATTCGCCAGGCTGAGAAAGAAGCCGATGTGATTTTGTGGGATGGAGGTAACAACGACACTCCGTTCTATGTCTCCGATCTGGAAATTGTTATGGTCGATCCCCATCGTCCGGGGCATGAACTCGGTTATTTTCCCGGTGAAGTCGATCTGCGGCGCGCCGATGTGATCGTGATCAATAAGGTCGACACGCCGAGCAGCATGACATTGAGACAGTTGGCAAAACATAAAGCTCGCAATTGCAGGGCAGTGGTTTTTGAGATGGCCTGCAGAGTCTCCATTGCTCAGCCGTTCTGGTGAAGGGATCGCGTTCTGGTGGTGGAGCTCGTCCGCGTTTCCTCGCGGAGAGGTCCCTATGGGCTGGAGTGGTCGGGCCAGGATAAAGAACAGCAGATCGTGGGCGCGGCCTTATGCGGTGGGATCGATTCGTGGCACCTACGAGCGCTATCGCCACCTGACGAACCTTTGCCGCCATGGGCTACAGCGCAATCCAACGACACGAACTCGAAGACCATCCACCGTACTCCCTGCGATCTGGTCTTGATCACGACTCCCATTGATCTCGCGCGGGTTGTCAAAATCGACAAACCCAATCTGCGCGTCACCCATGATGTCGAAGAACTCACCAAGCCCCGCCTGGCCGAACTGCTTGTTAGTTTTCGCACGAGCACGAGCCAGTGATGAAAGGAGCCGGAATATGAATGGCAAAGATTTTTCGATTCGAGTTTCTCGCCCTCGGAGATTCAGTACTTGCTCATTCTCGGCCGTCAAGTGAAGGCTTCCCGAGCGCTTACAGCGGAGCACTCCGGCGCCAGACCCTGGCCATGATCTTCGAGAAACCCTCATTACGTACACGGTAACTTTCGATGACGATTCAGCAATTGGGTGGATTTTCGATTTATCTATCTCCCGCAGAAATCAACCTCGGCAAACGCGAGTACGTATAGACGTTGCTCAGAACCTGGAACGCATGGTGCAGGGCGTCATGGTCCGCACTTTCTCGCATGTAGTGGTGGAGCAGGTGGCGCGGTGCGCCAGGATTCCGGTTATCAATGGGCTCACCGACTTCAGTCATCCCTGCCAGGCGATGGCAGATTCCTGAGGATTTGGGAGGCCAAGGCAATTTGGAGGGACTGAAGAATGCATTCATTGGCGACGGTTAGACGTTCGCGTTCGCTGATGTTTGCCGGGGCCCAGGTCGGGGCGGTGTTTGGGTGGCTAGCCTCCGGGTATGAATTCGACGCAGAGTCGGTGCGGTGGGCTCGCGAGCGCGGTGCCGAGACCGTGGCACATCACGGTGACCAACGATCCCGAAGGGGCGGCCTCGGCGCTGACGTGATTTACACCGAAGTGTGGGCAAGCATGGGCGAAGAGGCTGAACAGCGAACGAAATCACATCTTCCATCCTTATCAGGTCGATGCCACTTTGTTCCGTCGGGCCAATCGTTCGCCTCTTTTTGCCTCGCCTGCGGCACATCGCAGTGAAGAAGTCACCAATGATGTCATTGATTCGCCACGTTCGCTGGTATATCAGCAAGCAAGACCGGCTACACTCGGAAAAGCGATCATCTTGGAATAGATGAAAGGTGAGTGTGGGATTTTGCCGGGGCTGGCCGAGCTCCAGAAGTTGGTGCACACATAAGCATCTTTTTCATGAATTCTCATCCGAGCGTCGCGAGGGATCTCTCGTGCTGAAGCAAGATACAAAATGCCTCGCTGTGCTTGGAATTACAAAGTGGGGTAAAACTTGAAGGACAAGTATTGTCTCTTCAGTTGTGAAGACCATGCTACTTGCCGTCGGTCGCAGCTTCCTGATTCGCTCGGAGAAAAGGGAACGATCGCTGAACAACGGGCAAACGCTCAGCAGACGGTAACCAAGTGGTCGGCCTGATCCGAGCCGGTTACCGGATCGTGCTCACGCATGGCAATGGTCGGCGGGTCAGAGAGAACTTCTGCGGTCGGAACACGGAGCGGCCAGGTCCCTGGGCTCCCGCTGGACGTTTGTGGCGCCTCTACCCAGGGTGAAATCGGATATCTCCTCCAGCAATGGTTGGAAAGCGAGTTGGACTTGGCCGGCTGGACGTACCAGTTCGACTGTTGTGAGCCAGAGCCTCGTTTCGCTCGACGATCCCTCGATGCAGCATCCCAGCAAACCGATTGATCCTTTCTATTCGCAAGCTGATGCGGCAGAACGCAGACGACTTTTGATGGGAGATTGTGGAAGATGCGGCTGGGGGTTATGGCCGGGTGGTTCCGTCGCCGGATCCGATTGAGTTGTTGAACTCGACGTCATTCGCGATTTGGTCGAGCAGGGTGTATAGTCATCGGTGCGGAGGCGGAGGGATGCCGGTGGTGTGGAGCAACAGGAACTGCAAGGGGTCGAGGCCGTCATCGACAGAGTTCTTGCTTCCGCTTTGCTGGCCTCGCGGCTTGGGGCAGATCTATTTGTTATTTCTACTGACGCCGACTGCGTGTATCTGGATTACAAGAAACCCACGCAGCGCCCGTTGCGGCAGGTTGGCGCGACGGAGTTGGAGGGATACGCGAGGGCTGGCCATTTCCCGCCCGGGAACATGGGCCCAAAAATCGAATCCGTGTTGCGCTTTCTGCGCGACGGCGGGGGAGGAAGCCATTATTCCTCGTGCGAGAATCTGTGCCAGGCCGTTGCCGGAACTGCCGGCACGCGCATTTTACCTGATCGCGACGGTGCGGAAATCGAACTGAGCCTGCAACTCGAACTTCCGGTGGGAGGACGCTAATGCCAGGACCGACTGTCCCCCCTCTTCTTAAGCTAATCAAGTTTCCTACCCTGGAATCGTCTTTGCGAGGTGGAATGCCATTGAAAAATGTCGTCGAATCTCGGCAATTTACGGTTCCCCTGCTCATGGAATTATTTGACCGGTCGAAAGGCATGGAGCGTGTGGTGGTGCGCGGAGGCTCGCTCGACTACCAGAACCGCATCATGACCACGCTCTTTTATGCGCCTTCGACGCGCACTCGACTTTCGTTCGAGGCGGCCATGCATCGCCTGGGGGGAAGGGTCTTATCGACCGAGAATGCAGGTGCGTTTTCTTCCGAAGTCGAAGGCGAGCAGGTGGAAGATTCGATCCGGATCATCAGCGGCTATTCGGATGTGATCGTGATTCGGCATCCCGACGAGCACGGCGCCCGCCGGGCCGCGCGAGTCTCGACGGTGCCGGTGATCAATGCCGGGGATGGCAATGGCGGGCAGCATCCGACCCAGGCTTTGCTCGACCTGTACACTATTTACAGGCAGCGTCTGCTGAATGGCCTTAGCGTGGCCATTATTGGCGAGTTGGATAGGGGGCGTACGGCACGGTCGCTGGCGTATCTGCTGGCTAAGTTTGAGCGGGTCAAGATGTTCTTTGTCAGTCCGCCGCAACTACAGATGAAAGCAGATATTCTGGCTTATCTCGATGAGCATGGCGTCCGCTACGAACTGGATTCGGATATTGACCGGGTAATTGGGGAAGTGGACGTGGTTTACCAGACCCGAATCCGGCCTGAGCGAGTGCGGGGCGGCGCGAACGGGCTCAGGCGTTATGCCATCGATTCGACCGTCGTGCAGCGGATGAAGGCGGACGCGCTCATCCTGCATCCGTTGCCCCGCACGGTTGAGTTAGACAAGTCCGTCGATGCCGATCCCAGAGCCATGTATTTCCGCCAGGCCATGAACGGCCTCTACGTGCGGATGGCCCTGTTGACCATGCTGTTGGACAAATAGCCGGCAGTGGAGAGTAGTAGCTCGGAACGAGATCGCAGCGCATACTCTCCAGCGGTGATGGGAGCCTCATGACGAGGGTTATCGGAAGTGCACGGTCTGAGGATGTTGGTGCGCGGTGGGCGACAACCGTTGCGTCGTTGATGGTGGGGACTGCGTTCTTTGCTCTCTGGTTCTGGCTGCTGCCGCCCTGGCTTGGCTTCCGCGTTGATGTGACCCGCGTGGCACAATGGCGATGGATCGCTGCCTTGGCATCAGTGCTTGGTTTCGCGGTAGCGCTGCGCTGCGTCTGGGACTTCGGACGGACAGGACGAGGAACACCCGCGCCCATCGCTCCGCCAAAGCACCTGGTGGTAGTGGGCTTCTACCGCTACGTGCGGAATCCGATGTACCTTGGCTTCTTCGTCGGATGGATTGGGCTGTGGGTGGTCTTCGGGCGGGCGAGCTTGCCAGTCATCGCGGGCGCGGCTGCTGTGGTGCTCGGTGTCGTTTTATTTGTCCGCTTTTATGAGGAGCCAACGCTGCGAAAGATGTTCGGCTCGGAGTATCAGGAATACTGCCGCAACGTACCGGGTTGGTTACCACGTTTGCGAGCATGGGAAAAGTGAGAGCACACTGACGAGATACTGCATAGGCTAGCGATTTACGTCTCCGAACCAGGCGGGCGAAAGGAAACTATGACAACGGAACCGATCGAAAAAACCATGCCAACCCAGGACTTCATCGAACTCGAAAACCAGTATGGAGCTCATACGTATCGCCCGCTTGACGTGGTGATTGAGCGGGCGGAGGGGGTGTGGGTGTACGACGTTGAGGGCAAACGTTACCTCGATTGTCTGGCGGCGTATTCCGCGGTGAATCAAGGACACTGTCATCCCACAATTCTGCAGACCCTGAACGAGCAGGCACGGAAAGTCACGCTGACCTCGCGCGCATTCCGCAACGAGCAGCTTCCTCTGCTCTGCAAGGAACTGCATGATTTGACCGGCTTCGACATGGTGCTGCCCATGAACTCAGGCGCGGAGGCGGTCGAAACCGCGGTCAAGACGGCTCGCAAGTGGGGCTACAAGATTAAGGGAATTCCGCGGGACAAGGCCGAGATCATCGTCTGCGCCAATAATTTTCATGGCCGCACCGTCACGATCGTGAGCTTCTCCAGCGACGAACAATATCGCGATGGCTTTGGCCCGTTCGCTCCGGGATTCAAAGTCATTCCCTTCGGCGATGCTCGCGCCCTGCGCGAAGCCATCACTCCGAACACCTGCGCCTTTCTGGTCGAGCCCATTCAGGGCGAAGCCGGAATCTGCATTCCGCCTGAGGGGTTTCTGCGGGAAGCGGCAGAGATCTGCCGCGAGAATCGGGTGCTGCTGATGACGGACGAAATTCAGTCTGGCCTGGGACGAACCGGCAAACTTTTTGCCTACATGCACGAAGGCATCACGCCCGATGTGTTGATCGTGGGCAAGGCACTGGCCGGCGGGTTCTATCCGGTGTCGGCCGTGTTAGCGTCGCGCGAGATTCTTGGGGTGTACCACCCCGGCGACCATGGAAGCACATTCGGCGGCAACCCGTTGGGCTGCGCCATCGCGCGGACCGCGTTGCGCGTCCTCGTCGAAGAAAAGATGGTGGAATGTTCTGCCGAGCTAGGCGCTTATTTCCTGACCTTGCTGCGAACCCTGCGCAGCCCCGATTTGAAAGAGGTGCGCGGCAAAGGCTTGTGGATTGGCATCGAACTTCACGGCACCGCGCGTCCCTACTGCGAAGCGCTCAAGCAAGAAGGAATTTTGTGCAAGGAGACGCACGACCGGGTGATTCGCATCGCGCCCCCGCTCGTTATTAGCCGTGAGGAGATCGACTGGGCATTCGAGCGAATCGCGAAAGTTATTCAGAAGCATTCGGCGCGGTGAGGTGGCACGATCTCTGCCTGATTTCAAGCACGGTTCCGCGCCGTCTGGGCAGGACCTATCGTCGTCCGGACCAGTTCAAAGAGTTGCTGTGCCACGGATTCTACGGAGCCTTCGACTTCCGGGGAGAGTGGCGCACCAAAGGAAAACTGTTTGCCTTCGATGCCGTAGATCAGCAACGTTTGCGGTAAACGGTTCATGACGCGCGCCAACTCCACCGCTTCGCGCACTCCGAAAGCATGGGTGGAACAGGGAAAGACATCTTCCGGCAGCGTGTTGGCGTGGGCGTTCCATTCCCGAATTTGACCGGGCGTCCCCCTCGGAGCAGTAGCGTCCACTAGAATCACATGCTCATACCCAAGCCAGCAGTCCATCAACGACAAGCTCTCGCGGCTTTGCTCCATGATTTCGACACCGGGGATTTCGACACCGAGAGTTTCGACACCGAACGCCTGCAGGCGGCGTGCGACCATGAGACCAGCCGCGTCGTCCCCGCGATCGAAGTTGCCGCAGCCGATGATGCGAAGGACCAAGTCTAATCCCGCTCCACATGCAAGGTGAGGAAATGGGTTGCGCAAGAAATGCAGGGATCGTAGTTGCGCACCGCCTGCTCGCACTTCCAGGTGATCTCTTCCGTGGGACGGGTCGCAACCTGGCCGACAAAATGCCAGAGGTCCTCCTCGATACGCTTCTGATTCTGTGAAGTTGGAGGAACAATCTTCGCCGAGGTGATGAGCCCGTCCTGATCGATCCCGTAGCGATGATAAAGCAGTCCTCGCGGCGCTTCCGTGGCGGCTTGCCCGGTTGAGACGTGCGCGATTGCTTGCGCGCGAGGTGCAGCGGGCGGCTCGTATTCGCGGATCACGCGCAGGGCCTCATGGCACGCGAAAACCAACTCGATGGCTCTCACCACGATACTGCGAAACGGATTTCGGCACGGCACTTGAAGTCCGCAATCGCGTGCCGCCTGTTGGGCTACATCCGGCAGTTTGTCGAAGTTCAGATTAAAGCGGGCCATGGACCCGACCATGTAAGAACCCCGGCCCCGCAGCACGGAATGCAGAGCATTCGAGTGCTCCACGTGCTGCTCATTGAAATTGTCCTCATACTCGGATGCGGTAATATCAAGCCCACGATTCGATACGATCCGGCCTTCGTTGAACGGGTACTCGTCCGGGTGGGACAATGAGACAAATTCATAGTCCTGCTCGAAATCAGGGAAGTCGAGCCCTGCGGCCCAGCGCGCAGTGGCCAGCGAGGCATCGAGAGCCCATTTGAGCTCGTCCACAAGTTCATTTAGTGCGCTCTTGGAGGGCGTTTTTTAAAAGCCGCCGACGGCGGCGGACACCGGATGAATTTCTCGGCCGCCCATCAAGGCCACGATCCGGTTGCCGGCCTTTTTCAGTCGCAGGCCCTGCTGCACGATCGCCTGATGATCACGTGCCATCGCGATGGCGTCGGGATAGCCAAGAAAGTCAGGCGCATGCAGCATGTATACGTGGAGGGCGTGGCTCTCGATCCATTCTCCGCAGTAGAACAGCCGTCGCAACATCCTCACCGCAGGGTCAATTCCTACTCCGAGGGCGCGCTCCATGGCGTGTACGGCGCTCATCTGATACGCGATGGGACAAATTCCGCAAATCCGGGCCACAATGTCCGTGACTTCAGAGAAATGCCTTCCCCGCAAAAAGGCTTCGAAGAAACGGGGAGGTTCGTAGATCTTCAGCTTTACATCCTGAACCTGATCGCCTTTGAGCTTGACGTAGAGCGCTCCTTCACCTTCGACTCGGGCCAAAATATCAACCTTGATCGTTCTAGTCGGCTGCTTGCTCACGTCCGCTCACTCTCCTCGCTCGCCTTGCGGAACTGCCACGCCCAGGCATTGAAGCCGCGGAAAGCCCGCGTGATCTCGGCGTTGCCCTGGCCCAGAATACGAAACTGATTGCTCAGCGATTCGGTATTAGGACTCTCCATGGGGCCATAGCAGCCGTAACAGCCACGGTCAAAGCTTGGGCACAGCGCGCCACAACCGGCGTGGGTGACCGGTCCCAGACACGCGACGCCTTGGGCCACAGCGATGCAGACGTTCCCCTTGCGCTTGCACTCCATGCATACGCTGTACGTCGGGACATTCGGTTTGCGCCCGGCTAGTGTGGCCGTGATCAATTCGATTAGCTGATGCTTGTTGATGGGGCAGCCGCGCAGTTCGAAATCCACCGGCACATGTTCGGCGATCGGTGTGGACAGTTTCAGCGTATTGATAAATTTCGGGGTTGCGTACACGATCCGAATAAATTCGTCCACATCCTTCCAGTTTCGCAAAGCCTGGATGCCACCGGCCGTGGCGCAAGCCCCAATGGTGATCAAAGTCGTGCACTGCCGCCGAACTTCCTGGATCCGCTGCGCGTCGTGGTGCGTGGTAATCGATCCTTCCACTAATCCGATATCATAAGGCCCCTTTACCATTGAACTGGAGGCCTCTGGAAAATACGCAATGTCGAGGGCGCCCGCGACGCCGAGCAGCTCATCTTCCGCGTCGAGCAAACTCAGCTGACAACCATCGCATGAAGCGAACTTGAAGACTCCGATCCGTGGCTTGCGTCTGACTTTAGAGCTCATATTTGTCCAGTAGCGGGCGCATGCGGTCATAGGAAAAGATGGGGCCGTCTTTGCAAATGAAATGCGGACCATACTGACAGTGTCCGCAGAAACCAACCGCGCACTTCATGTTCCGTTCCATCGAAAGATAAATATTCTCCCGGGCGAGGCCGTGAGTCTCCAGATCGCGCGCAACGAACCGCATCATGATCTCAGGTCCGCAGGCCATGGCCACTGAGCGCGCGGGCTGCAGCCGCGCGTACTTGAACAGAGTCGTAACTACGCCCACATGACCGCGCCAGCTCAACCCGCCGTAGTCCACGGTGACCAAAACCTGGGTGTCGGGTTGCCGCGCCCAGGGGGCCAGTTCCTTGCGATAAAGAAGGTCGCGGGGACTGCGCGCGCCATAAAGAATCATCAGACGTCCGTACTTTTTGCGATTGTGCAGAACCTCGTAGATCACTGGACGAAGTGGCGCCAAACCGATTCCACCCGCTATAACAAGCACGTCGCGACCCTGAGCCAGATCCACCGGCCATCCCGTCCCAAATGGACCTCGGACTCCAACGCCATCACCAACTTCCCGACTCACCAGCGCATGGGTTGCCTGACCGACGGAGCGCACGGTGTACACCAACCGGTCGTGCTGGGCAGGATGACCGCTGATAGAAATCGGCAACTCGCCGACGCCAAACACCCACAGCATGCTGAACTGCCCCGGCTGGAACCGGTCGGCTCCGGTGCCATTCGACGGTTCCAACGTCATCGTGAAAGTATCCGCAGTCTCTTTGACCACTTGCCGCACGGAATAGGACTGCGGGAGCATCGGATCGATTTTGACTGCTGCGGCCATCGTCATCACCTAACCGCGTAAACGTCGAGCAATTGGAAACGGGTTGCCTCTAGCCGTTCCTCCAAAATCTGGGCAAAGCGTTTCAACATCTCATAGCCGAGATCATGGTTCTGTTCGCACTTCGTGCGTAAACACTTGCCGTCGAGCGCAATCGCACGCACAGGCTCAATGGCGCGTGCGTGAAACTTCCGCTGGTACGGTGGTAGCAACCATGACCAGCCTAGAATCTCTCCCTCGCCCAGGGTTGCCACCATGATCGGCTTGCGTTGGGGCGCAAAGATCTCCACTGCCACCCTGCCGGCGCGGATCAGGTAGAACTCGTTGGCTTCCTCGCCCTCCTTGAAGATGTAGGTGTTTTCATCAAAACGCGCGTTCGATGCGCACCCTGTCAGCAGGTTAGGAAAGTGCGACTCGAGACCGGCGAAGAAAGGGTGTTCCGCGATGATTCGCTCAAGCGTTTCCATTGTTAATGTCCTTTGAGGAGAGCGATGAAGAAGAGGCTGGTGATTCCCGGATGGCGCGAACCTCCTCGGTAATATCAATGCCCACCGGGCACCAGGTGATGCAACGGCCGCAGCCCACGCATCCTGAACTGCCAAACTGGTCGATCCAGGAGGCCAGCTTGTGAGTCATCCACTGCCGGTATCGCGACTTGGCGGAGCTGCGCACACTGCCACCGTGAATGTAGGAAAAATTCTGCGTGAAACAGGAGTCCCATTTTCGCCAGCGTTCGGCGTGCATGCCGGTCACATCGCTGACATCCTCCACGGTCGTGCAGAAACAAGTCGGACAGACCATGGTGCAGTTGGCGCAAGTGAGACAACGCTGCGCAACGTTGTCCCAGCGGGGATGATCGAAGTTCGCGTAGAGCAATTCCTGAATGCCGGTTGCGTCCATGCGGCGTTGGATCTGGGTAGCGGCACGCTCGACGGCAGCTTCTGCTTCCTGACACACCGCATCAGACGCCACGGAGGGCATCAATTCCGCCAATACCTCAGCGCCTGCCTCGCTGCCCACTTCGATTACGAACTCGTGCCTGCCTGGCGCTAGCAGTTCTGTGAGAGCTAAATCGTAGCCTCGCCGCACGCGCGGACCGGTGCCCATGGAAGTGCAAAAGCAGGTCGACGCAGCCTGGGTGCAATTAACCGCAACGATGAAGATTCCCGCGCGCCGAGTCGCGTAAATGGGATCTCGATACTGATCGCCCTGCAAGACGCGATCCTGGATGGCGATGGCCGCGAGTTCGCAGGCTCGCACTCCCAGGAACGCTCGCCGGGGCGGAGCCGATTCACTGTTCAAGATGCGAAATGTTTGGCCGCTGCGCTCCGCAGCGAATAGACGAACCTCGGGCGGGTGTAGATATTTCTTCCAGCTTTGCGGACCGACCACATAACCGAAGAGCGCATCATCGTTGCGGCGCCGCAAGCGGTAGCGTCCGGCTTCCTGTTCATCCGTCCAACCTACCGGGAGATCAGAGAGCCTCTCCACGACGTCATAGACGATTGCGCCGTCCCGCACTGCCGGACCAACGACTTGGTAGCCACGATGTTGGAGAGCTGGGATTAACCTTTCTAGTTGCTGGAGCGTCAGAACCGCCTGTGCCTGTGCAGCCACTCGATCAGCTCCTGAACCTATGCCGTGATTGTAAACGCAAGAGGATCTAGGCGCCATCAAGTTAGACCCCATCAGTGTGTGACGGCAATCACAGCCGAGCTTTGCGAATAGTTTTTTTCACGAAGCCCTTATCACGGAAAGTCTCAACGCCAGTTTCCCGACCACCCACTACCGCACATACGTGCGCCTGCTCTCTATCCACAATGGCGTGCCATCCGGCTGGCGAAATGCGTAAGTCTGATCTCCGCGGGTAATCTTGCGGGCGATCATCGCATCATGACCTTCGTACGTTACCGTTGATCCGACGACTGCAATTTGGTCTCCCTTGCTGAAGCTCACGCCATTGCCGCGAAGAAAACGACGGGGCGCCACGTGCACCTGCAGAATTCCTGCATCGGTCTTAAGCATCAGGTGAGTTCCTTCGTCGCCATCGATGGGACACCAGAACTGTTGCACGTCCACGACTACGCCTTCGACCTTCACTTCAGTCGCGGCGTTGTAATTTGGCGCTCGCTGGTTCACGCCATTGCCCAGGATCAGAACCACGACAAGCACAAAGGCAACCGCTGTAAGTAGCTTGAGCATTCTCACGACGCTCCTCCTTTCGGTCACGAATTGAGCTAGTCATTCCTCGCGTAGTCGCCCCCTTCTAGTGCTAACCGTCAGCACCGGACTTCGATCGACATATGACTTCATAGGACACTGCCTTGAGAGCGTGAGCGGAAACCTTCGCGGAGAACGGTCGGTTTGCTCCCATGACGATCAGGTCAGCCGTTCGCTCGGCGGCTGCTTTTAAAATTCCCTCCGCCACGAAATCAAAGCCAACGACATACTCTGGTTCGGTCCACAACTTGATGCTCACGGGTAGCAACTCCTCCAGTTCATGCTTTGTGCTTGCTCTCACCTTCGCCTGCCACTCATCAATTGCCTTTTCGTTGTAGAACGTGACTCCGGGGCCAGGTAAGACTGCTGGCGGCATCAAGTGCAGAAGAATCAGCTTCGCTCGAAACTGGTTGGCGAGAAGCAGAGCGTACTCAAGAGCCTTCGCAGAAGCTGGATGAAAATCGGTCGCATAGAGAATTCTGTGAAATTCCCCAACTTCGCCCAAGGGAAGGTCGATGTGGGGTCCGACGGTGATCACGGGACAACCCACTCTGCGCACCACCTCTTCAGCTACCGATCCCAATACAAGCTTCTTGAGCCCTCCACGCCCATGGGTTCCGAGGACCACCAGGTCTATGTTCTGCTGACTTATCAGGGCAGAAAGCACACTCCATACTGAGCCTGTTCGAAGCACGGTTTCATGGGCGATCGGTTTGAGCTCGCTTCGACTGGACAAGCTTTCCATCTCGCGCTCTGCCTCGTGTCGCATCCAGTCGGTGCGAGGCGGTGGAATAGAGGTAGAGTCAGGAGGTATGACGTGGACTAGATAGATCTTCGAGCCGTGGAGGCAGGCAATCGCGATGGCGTAATCGAACGCTCTCTCGGAAGCATCAGAAAAGTCAGTTGCCAGGAGGATGTTCTTGAATGAAAGAGTCGCTTCCTGTTGCGGAACTTCAGCCAGAGTTGTCATAGTAGCCTCCCTCGCAGGTACTAAGCTGCTAGCTTTGGTGGAGATGTCTCGACATTGTTGAGATCTCCGTCCTGGGCTTGCTGCGTCTCACGTCTCTTGATGGTTGCCGTCAACCACCTGTCGACAGCCTCTTCTACTTCCTCCTGCGTGCCGGTTCGATAGAGGCTGTCTACCGTCTCTCTCGTGTCATTCAATGGGATTTGCTGGCAAGGCACCTCCTCGGACCTGCATTCCGAGGGCACAAACTGCATGAGTGCGTAATTCGGGCAAATGGCGGCTCCATACCGCGGGCAGGTTGGTGAATCTTGAAAGATCAGAAGGGGCCGGCCCGGAGTTCGAGCGCGGTATAGACCCAGCTCGAGGAACCTGAGTTCGAGTCGTAGAAGATCGAGTACGTGGTATCCGGGCATACGTGCCTCCAACGGCTGGCATTCGACCCGGTCGCTATCTCTTTTATAGCCTCGAAACCAAATAGCTTTCAGTGATCTAGCGCACATCCGGAAGTGACTGAAGCAGATTCTGAGAGACGCGTCCGAACTCCATACCACTAAGGCAGACTTCCCTATTCCAGGACGACCCTCACTGGGTGGCTTACGTCAACGGCGCAAGCGAAGGGTTGGCTCAAGTGCCAACCAGTATCGGCTGCGCGAGCTCCGGCTGTTCGCGGGCTCCAGATGGTTGGAGCCCGCTATCCGTGGACTAGGGTGCTGCAGGCGGGATGACCGCAATCGCAAGCGATTTCTACTTCGTCTGCGCCTGCGTCCTTGCAGAATTGGCTGCAATATTTGTCGTTGGCGCCAGACTGACACTGGCATGGTGGATGCGCGCATTTTTCCCCTGTGCTCGACATGATGATTCCTTTCCTCGGTCTGCTTCGGTCTGTGCCGCGGCGGGCAATCTTGCACAAGGGTAGATGCCAGCTGCGGTGCCTGGGCTGCTGTGGCCGTGAAATTGTTTCGGGTGCGGCAACCTTCCTTTTTGCCGCCTCATCCGAAACCGGCGAAGAGCAACAATCGGAGGGCAAGAATCATATGGCAACGAAGAAGAAGTCAAGTGGTAGGCGATATGGCAAAGCGGCTGGAAAAACCGTGGCCAGCGCCATGCGCCGGAAGAAACATGGCACGCTTCGCTCGGGCAAGGGTGGTAAGGGCGGCAAAGTGACCAGCCGCAAGCAAGCCATTGCGATCGGACTTTCGGAAGCGCGCAAAAAGGGCGCGAAGGTTCCTAAGAAAAAAGCCGCGTAGCAGTTCGGTCATGCGGCGCTGCGGACGACCGTCGTGAAGCAAAGGCCGCTTGGGATTCAACTCGCCAATCACAGCAGATTCAGAGCCGAACGGTTCTCGCGCTCAACTTGGGTTAGGGTGCAAGTTCGAGGAGCTTTGTCGGGGCGCCAGCGCAGGAATTTTGTTCCATGACGAAATCGGCCGCCGGTGAAGTGATCGAACTGCACTTCGACGACAAGGTTCGGCGCCAACGGCTGCCATTCAGAAGAATGCTTGGTGCTCCATCGGCTCGGACCTCCCGGGGCTCGCCCCGTGAAACCAGGCGCCTTAATCATTTTCTCGAGCTTCCTGGTAAGCGCCGGTCGATCTTTCTCCTGGATCGAAGATGTAAAGCCCACGTGATCGAGCTTGCCCTTGTCGTTATACAGACCCAGAAGCAACGAACCTACCAGAGCTTTTTTCTCCAGACATCGGAAGCCTCCGACAACACAGTCGGCGGTGTGCTGCGCCTTGATTTTCTGCATGCCGGTGCGTTCACCGGATCGATAGTCCAGGTCGCGACGTTTGGCGATTACTCCGTCAAGTGCGACGCCGAGGCGGAACCATTTGCGCGCAACCCTTAGAAGTTCGGTTGCGGGCGAGAGGCGAATGGTTCGGTTTGCCCTCAAGTAACGATTGGCAAAGCGTTCGAGGTGCTCGCGGCGCAAGGCGAGCGGCATCGTCACGAGATACTTGCCCTTCTCATCGACGAGCAGGTCAAAAACGATGAACATGCAAGGCGTCGCGTGACTGAGCTTCAGTATGCGGCTGGCGGCAGGATGGATGCGCATCAGGAGATCATCAAACGACAACTGGCCGTCGACAGGGATGACGATCTCGCCGTCGAGGACGAATTGTTTGGCCGCGAGGGTGGAGAGGGCTGAAACCAGCTCAGGGAAATATCTGGTCAGGGGTTTGGCGGACTTGGACATCAGATCGATCCGCTTGCGATCGCGAAAAGCCAGACAGCGGAAGCCATCCCACTTGGGTTCATATTGCCAGTTCGGACCGGTGGGCAGGTCCGACGCGGGCAGAGCTTCCATAGGACGATATTTGCGGTTCAAGGGCAGTGACATTGCGAGCCTTGGAGAGCGCTAAGCGGATTTGGATGCGCTTATTCGACGGATCGGTTCTGGTTTTGCGCATAGGGCGCGAATCGACTAAGCAAGGCCTCCGTCGTGTGGCGCAAGAAGAAGGGCAATCCCTTGTGGGATCGCCCTTTACAGTTTTGCAGCCCGATCTGCGGTTACAGACTCGAACTGGTTAGAAAATAATCTTGCCGGACACCTGAACGACGCGAACTGAGGAATCGAATCCCAGGAACACGCCGTAGGGGCTGGTCGGCATTGGCGCCATGGAGTTGATCTGACCGAACGTCGAATCACCCAGACCGTTGTCGGGCTGACCGAAATTCGGGTGGTTGAACACGTTGTAAGCTTGGGCATCGACTCCGAGCTGAACGCCCTCAGTTACCTTGAAAGTCTTGAACAGGCCCATGTCCATGTCGAAGAAATGGGGCCCCGTGTACTGGTTACGGCGTTGTGTCGAGAGGGCTGTAGGTAACACGTTAAATGTATCCAAGAACGCGGCAGCATTCAGACAAGGCGTCGCCGAGGCAGTCATGCTGGCGGATCCTTTGCCGCAATCACGGCGTCATGTTCACCGCGTCACATTGAATGGTGATTTGGATCATTGCGGTCCTTTCCGCTGAGGTTTGAAATGGGTTGGTCAACAGTCATCAGACCACTGCCGTCATGAGCACGCATCCACCGGCGAGAATTGAGTTTGAAGCGATCCCGAGGAATAAGGTCTATCAGGAAGTCGCCAGGCAGCTGGAACGGTGCATTCTCGAACGGATGAAGCCGGGCGATCTGCTGCCGCCAGAACGCGAGCTGGTGCACCTGCTTGGAGTCAGCCGCAGCTCAGTGCGCGATGCCATTCGCAGCCTGGAATTGATGGGCCTGCTCGAACCGCGACAGGGCATCGGTACGGTGGTTCGTGATCCCGCGATTGCGCCCGTGAATCCTCTCGCTGCGACGCTGCTCGGGCAGCTGAAAACGGGCAGGGAGTTTCTCGAAGTGCGAAAGATGATCGAGCCGCCGCTGGCGCGTCGCGCTGCCCTGCATGCTTCTCCTGCTGAACTGATCGAGATGGAGCAGATCCTGGTCCACCAGGAAGCGAAAGTGGAGCGGGGCGAACTCGCGATCGACGAAGACTCGGAGTTCCACTACGCCATCGCGTTGGCGTCCGATAACAGTGTGGTCTTAAAAGTCGTGGACGACTTTGATGGATCTGTTGCGTGAAACACGGGAACGCTCGTTGCAGGTGGAGGGACGGCAGCAGAAGTCGCTGGCCGGCCATCGCCGCATTCTTGCAGCCCTGAAGCAGGGCGATGCCAAAGCCGCGGAAGCGGCGATGCGACGGCACCTGCAGGAGATAGAGAAGATCGTTTTACAAAAGCTGTAAAAAGAATGGAGGTTGCCAAATGGGCCAGCTATTCGCGGTTGAGGTAATTTACCGGGGGGTTTTTCAAAAGACCCTCGCGAAAAACATCACGCGCGACATCGTTCTCGCCGCGCACAACCAAGGCAAACTGGGCGTTTCCTTCGGTCGATATGGAGATGCTCCGGAACGGAACGGCATTCCCGCCAAGAGTTTTGCCATCGTCGCTGACGATGAACAGACGCTCGAAGCCGGAATGGCGCAATACGAACCGAAACAACTTGACTTGACTGTAGTTCTCGATGACACGCTCTGCAAGGGCGCGGAGTCGTGGGCATGGTACGGGTTGCAGCCGGTGCATCATGCGCTCAAACCGGGGCACACTCTCATAGTGATTTCCCGGGAGGACGCACCTGCACTGCTGAAGAACATTCACCGCCGGGAAGAGCCTTACAAGCTGGGAATCATCAAAGGTATCACCAGCTTCTCCGGCATGTGGGTCTACAAAGATGATCACACAGACGTGCGTGTCCTGGGCGCCATCGCCAAGGTGCTGCCCGAAGTGATGACCATCGAGTCGGTGGAGAAATTCATCAACCAGAAGCTCAAGAGCTCACTCAAGGTTACCTCGGCTCGCAACGCCTTCGATCGCTTTTCGAGCGTCGATGTGGAAGCAGGTGTCGGCAATCCGGAAGACCTGTTCAAGTTCGACCTGCCCCGCTGGGAAGACATGCGCTGCGGGGTATCGATCAAAGGTCAGCCGCAAGGCGGAGTGTTCGCCGATCCAGTCACTGGAAAAGTTGGCGGTTTCCGGCCGGCCCGCAACGAACTGTTCAAGAAGTACTCGACGCGGACGCAACGGCCGGTGGTGAACTTCTCCACCTGCACCAAGTGCACGCTGTGCTGGCTGAACTGTCCGGATGCCGCATTCGATGTCACGACCGAGGGCACCTACGACACCAACCTCGAAGCCTGCTGCGGTTGCGGCATCTGCGAGGAGATTTGCCCGGTGAAGGAATGCATCACCATGGTGAACGAGTCCGAGTTCCACGACAACAACAGCCAGTGGGCGGCGTTCGAGAAAGATAAGGACGCATACCTGAAATGGCTCGAGACCACGATTGAGAAGGCTGTGCCGATCGAAAAGCGGTCGCACGGTTTCCGTTATCGCGGCCAATATCAAGAACAGGTCCCCGAGGCCCTGGAAGTCGCAAAGAAAGGCTAATGCCCCGAAGGGGAGCAACCTGAATACTAAGGAGATTGAAATGGCGACACTGACATTACCAGTTGAAGAAAAGCAGAAAACTGTCGAGCAGGAAGCTCTGATTACGGGCGCCGAGGCCATTGCGATTGCCTGCAAACTGGCCAACGTGGACGTAGTCACGGCTTACCCAATCCGGCCTTATGACACGGTGATGCAGTACATCAGCCAGTTGGTAGCAGACGGCGAAATGGACTGCGAATATATCGTGGCAGAAGGCGAACATTCACAATTTGAAATCGTGAAACATGCGTCGGCTTGCGGAGCGCGCGTGTTTTGCGGTTCGAGCGGCGTGGGCTGGATGTATGCCATGGAAGCGCTGACCGTAACTCCGGCTCTGCGCATTCCGATGATCGCAATGGTGGGCAACCGGGCGCTCGATGATCCCGGCGCCTTCGGCGTGGAACACAATGACGCGCTCGCCGTCCGCGATCTGGGCTGGATGTTGACCTGGGTCGATAGCGCGCAGGAAGCGTTAGACACCGCATTGATCGCCTATCGTGTGGCGGAAGATCGCCGCATGTTCGTTCCTCTGGCAATCAGTTGCGATGGCGCGTTCCTCACCCACTCGCAAGCCTTGGTCCAGATCCCGTCACAGGAGCAGGTAAACAAGTTCCTGCCTCGCTACAACCGCGGCGATCTGCTGCTCCATCCCGACAACCTCATTTCGGTGGCCCCACAGGCCAACGAGGATTGGGTGACGGAGATCCGACGGCAAAACTACGCAGTCACCGAAATTGCCTGCGACGTGATTCGCGAAGTCTATGCCGATTTCGAGAAAACGTTCGGACGCAAGTACGGCAATCCGTTCTTCGAAGAGTATATGACTGAAGACGCGGAAGTCGTGCTGCTGGGAATGGGAACGATGTCCACGCCAGTACGCGTTGCAATTCGGAAGCTGCGCGCGGACGGCAAGAAAGTTGGCTTCGTTCGCCTGCGCTGGTTCCGGCCGTTTGCCGGTCCGGAGATTGCCAAGTGCCTGGAACGTTTCAAGGCCATTGGCGTAATCGATCGCGACTTCTCGTTCGGTTCACCGAACCTGAGTGGCGTAGTGGCGACGGAAGTTCGGTCGGCGATGTACACCGGCAGCAGCACCAGGCCGCCGGTAATTGGTTTCATCGGTGGGCTGGGTGGCCGCGAAATAACCGTTCCCGACGTGGAAAAGACGGTGGAAATCACCTTCGACGCCGCAAAAGGTAATGCGCAACCCCTGACGCAATGGATCGGGCTGCGGGGATAACGCCCGTTGACGCGTGGCGTTATTTATAGCCGGAAAGGACACAAACAAATGAGCACATTCGTAGATGAAAAACCGACGCAAAACCTGGAACCCTTCAAAGGAGTCAAGAAGGTTCCACACGAGGAGTACTACACGTCCGGCCACCGCACCTGCCAGGGCTGCGAGTCTGCGCAAATCATGAAACTGATGGCGAAGGCTGCAGGTCCCAGGACCATCGTTCTGGGCAGCACCGGCTGCATGTACGTGGCTAACACCTCTTACTACGCCACCCCCTGGGGCGTTCCCTGGATGCACACGCAGCTGGGCAGCTCGGGCTCGAGCGCGCTGGGAGCGGCAGCGGCATTCCGCGTCCAGATGCGCAAGGGCGACATGAAGGACGAGCCCATCAACGTCATCGCCTTCTGCGGCGATGGCGGCGGCGCGGACATGGGCCTGGGAGCGATCTCAGCCACCATGTGCCATCCCGATTACAACCTGCTGATCCTGATGTACGACAACGAGTCGTACGCCAATACCGATATCCAGATTTCCGGGACATCGCCCTATGGCGTCAACACCTCGTTCAGCACGCCAGGAAAAGTGAAGCGCATCATGAATCACCGCTGGAAGAAGAACATGGCGCCGCTGATAATGGCTGGTCATCCCACAGTGAAGTATGTAGGAACCATCTCTACCTCCTATCCGCTGCAGGC
>CAWCKL010000026.1:0-39485 GCA_963796095.1 uncultured Acidobacteriota bacterium | reverse complement strand
CGTCATTCGAGAATCCACACTCTGCTTCGTCCGTTGACAATCGATAGTCGAGTGTCTACCATCGTTGCCAGATTGAGGGTAGAATGTCTTCTATGGCGAAGCAAGCGCAGCAACGGGTCGGGCTCCTCCAGGGAACGCTTGACATGCTCATCTTGAGGACGCTTCTCTATGGACCTGCTCACGGTCACCAGATCGGGAAGCACATTCAGAGGACTACGAATGAATTCTTGCAGATGCAGCACGGCTCGCTCTACCCCGCGCTGCATCGCCTGGAGCGAAGAGGGTGGGTCGTGTCCCAATGGGAGACTGCGCCGGACCGAAATCGGGAATTCAAATACTACCGGTTAACTGACAAAGGCAGGAAGCAGCTCCTGGCCGAAGAATCGCAGTGGAAGCAGATGGCCGAAGCTGTAGCGCGCGTGATGTGGCCCGCCGCCGAGGAGAACTGACATGAACTGGTGGCAGATCAAGAAGAGAGATGCAGACCTGGAGCGGGAGCTGCGTTCCGACCTGGAATTGGAGGAAGAGGAGCAACGGGAAGATGGCATTTCGGAAGAAGAGGCTCGCTACGCGGCATTGCGCGCCTTTGGCAATCCTACTCTCATTCGGGAACAGACTCGCGCCATCTGGTCCTGGAACTGGCTTGAATCCCTTGCACGCGATCTGCGCTTTAGTCTGCGTACGCTTCGTCGCACCCCCGGTTTTACCGTCATCGCCATCTTGGTGATGGCGCTGGGCATTGGCGCCAACGTCGCCCTGTTCACGGTAGTGCGTGGCGTTTTGCTCAAGCCCTTGCCGTTCCATGATCCGGATCGCCTGGTGATGCTCTATGAGGCGGGTCCTCTTGAAGACGGCACGGCCGGTTCCAACGAGGTCTCCGGCGGCATGTACGCCGAGTGGAAGAAGCAAAACCGCAGCTATAGCGGTCTCGCGCTCGCGCAGGGTATCCGGGTCGGGCTTTCCGGCTCCGGCGGGCAATTGCCGGAGAAGCTGAATAGTGCGTTGTTTTCATGGGACCTGCTCCGCACGCTGGGCGTGCAGCCCGCGCTGGGCCGCGATTTTACGCAGGCCGATGATAACCCCGCAGCCAGCGGGACGGTGTTGCTGAGCTGGGGCCTGTGGAAGCGTCGCTTCGGCAGTGACCCCGCCATCCTGAACCAGACGATCGTTCTGGACGCCGAGCCGCACACCGTTATCGGCGTGATGCCCACCTGGTTCGATTTTCCCGACTCGTCCACGCAGCTATGGACACCGGTTTACCACGACAAGCCCAAAGACACGATGACCTCGTTCAGCGATCACATGTTTGGCGTTGTGGGGCGGCTGAAGCCGGGAGTCGGCGCGTCGCAAGGCGTGGCCGATCTGAGCGTCATTTCCCAGCGCATCCACAATGCGCACCTCAACGACCCATTCGTATTTCGAAGCGCCAAGAGCCGTCCGCTGCTGGAGCACATTGTAGGCGAAATCAAGAAGCCGCTCTATGTACTGCTGGAGGCGACCGGCTGCCTGCTGCTGATCGCCTGCCTCAATGTGGCCAATCTGCTGGTGGCGCGCGCGGCGGCACGGCGCAAAGAATTGGCTATCCGCACCGCACTGGGCGGGGGCTGGCTACGTCTGATAAGCGAGCGTCTGATGGAGTGCCTGCTGCTCTCGGCCTCCGGCGGCGCGCTGGGACTTTTGTTCGCCTTCGCCGCGCTTCAGTGGCTTACGCAAACTCGCCACGACATGAGCCGCGTCGAATCCATCCACATCGACGGCGTGGTGGCGGCGTTTACGGTCGGCGTTATCGTGCTGTGCGCGCTGTTTTCCGGACTCATCGCTGCGTTCAGCATCAGCGACAAGCGCATACTCGGCGCGCTCCATGAGGCATCGCGTTCGGTGAGCGGGGGCAGCGCGCAGGCCTCGCTGCGCAAGGTGCTGCTTACGCTCGAAGTCGGACTGACTGTGATTCTGCTCATTTGCGCCGGACTGCTCCTCAAGAGCTATGAACGGCTGCGCTCCGCCGACATGGGTTGCATCACGCAAGACGTGATCACCATGCACCTGGGCATCCCTGATGCCCGATATGCGACACCCGCCCAGCGAGCCAACTTCCACGACACGCTGCTCGATCGTGTACGCGCTCTGCCCGGAGTGGACGCGGCAGGCTTTGTGACGGCTGTCCCTGGGCAGGGCAATGAGATGGATTCGACCTTCAGCATCGTGGAGCATCCCCCCTTGCCGCAGGGCAGTGGTCTGTCCGCCTTAAGCCGCTGGGCTGATCCGAAGTACTTCCGCGCGATGGGCATTCCCATTTTGCGCGGACGCACATTTGACAGCGGGAAGCGTTTGGATGCTGCCAACGAAGTCATCATCAGCCAATCCTTTGCCGGCCAGTACTTTCCCGGCGAAGATCCGCTGGGCCGGCACCTCCGCGTACGCGGGCAAAATTCCGTCATTGTGGGGATTGTGGGCGATACCCGCAACACAATTGGCGAAACGCCGCGGCCAGTGCAATACTACCCGCTGGATGCCGGCGTCGAGACCGTCGGCACGCTTGTGATTCGCTCCGGCCACGACCTGGAGCAGTTCGCTCTTCCGGTACAGCGCATCGTCTCGGAGATGGACCGCGATCTGCCCGTCTCCGATGTGCTCACCATGAACCAATTGCTCGGCAAATCGACCCTGGACCAGAGCTTCAACACGGCGCTGCTCGTCGCTTTTGCCACGGTGTCGCTGATTCTTGCCGCGGTGGGCCTGTTCGGCGTGATGTCGTGCATCGCAGCCCAGCGGACGACCGAAATCGGCATCCGCGTCGCGCTGGGCGCAAAGCGCGAACAGGTGATGCGGAAGATGTTGCTGGATGGAATACGGCCCGCGGTCTTCGGTCTTGTCGTGGGACTCGCAGCAAGCCTGGAAGCCGGCCAGTTGATGCGCGACTTGCTCTATGAGATCAAACCGCTCGATCCGGCGGTTTATGCCGCAGTTGCCGCAACGCTGCTCGCGGTGGCCGCGTTCGCATGTATTGTTCCCGCGTGGCGTGCATCGCGCCTCGATCCGATGCAAGCATTGAGAGCCGAATAGGCTGATATCCGGCAGATCTCCCGGAGGCACTCTCAGGGCAAAATCGCCGAGTCGCTCACCGAGAGATACAACGGAGGATCGATACGGATGCACTCCTGGGCGAGACGAGCTATCCGGAAGTTATTCCCGGCCAGAAGTCCTATTAAAGGGGATGTCAAGTGAAAAACACTTCTCCCTGCCGGAACGCCAGAAATATTTTCCGGCATCCAGCCCCCTCGCCATAGTGCCGACGCTTCTTCTTTAACTGCTTGACCGTTCAGCCCAGTCGCGGAGCGGCCCTGTAAGCCGCGGAGCGACGGGGCCCCCGTGTTTCTTCCTTCCTGTGGGGCTTTCATGTTCGTCATGACGGCGCCGTTCGGTTCTCTGAAACTCACAAGCTAACCTGGTTGCAGAGTTGCCTACTAGACTTCATTTCCGTTCAATAGCAATTTTCCAGAGGTGTTTGGGCTTAGGATGCGGCCATGGGAAAGTGCTTTCGTTCCGACGATCTGGACCAGACTCTGTTGCTCCCCCCTCGCTGCATGATTGGCTACCGGAGAAGCATTTGGCGCGCTTCGTGGCGGAGGTGGTTGAGGTCTTGGATCTTGGGGCGATCTATGCTTCGTACGAGGAAAAAGACGGGCGGGGACAGGCGGCGTATGCGCCGGGGATGATGGTGCGGGTGCTGCTGTACGGCTACTGCAAGGGGATCTACAGCTCGCGCAAGATACAGGCGGCGACGTACGAAGATGTTGGGTTTCGCTACTTGGCGGCGGACGAACATCCGGACCACAGCACGCTGGCGGAGTTTCGGAAACGGCATTTGGGGGCGTTGGCGGGATTGTTTAGCCAAGCGCTGCAGTTGTGTCAGAAGGCGGGGCTGGTGAAGTTGGGGCATGTGGCGATCGATGGCAGCAAACTGCAGGGCAATGCCAGCAAGCACAAGGCGATGAGTTATGAGCGGATGGGGGAAACGGAGAAGAGGCTGCAGGCCGAAGTGGAAGAGATCTTGAAGCGAGCCGACGCGGAGGATGCGGCGGAGGACGCGAAGTACGGGAAGGGGCAGAGCGGGGAGGAGTTGCCGGCGGAGTTGGCGCGGCGAGAAAGTCGGTTGGCGAAGATTCGGGCGGCGAAGGCGGAGTTGGAAGCGGAAGCCCGAGAGAAAGCGGAGGAGAAGAAGGCGGCCGCGGAAGGCAAAATCGCGGAGCGGCGAGAGCAAGAGGCGCGCACGGGCAAGAAGACGGGAGGGCGGGAGCCGCAGGTGCCGGACCCAGAGAAGGCGATGCCGGAGGCGAAAGCGCAGCGTAATTTTACGGATCCGGACAGTCGGATCATGCCGGATGGGAGTCACAAGGGCAGTTTCGTGCAAGGGTACAACGCGCAAGTGGCGGTGGATGGAGAAGCGCAGGTGATTGTGGCGGCCGAACTCACCCAGGAGACCAATGACAAACATCAATTGGCGGCGATGTTGGAGCAGGTGCAGCAGAATGTAGGAGACAAGCCGCAGGCGGCCAGCGCGGATACGGGCTATTGGGACCCGAAGCAGGTGAGCGACCCGCGGGTGCAATACACCAGCAGCCTCGGAACACACAACCACAGACCTGCAGTCAAACAGCTGCTAAATTTAAAAGCGAAACACCCTGAATGATGTCAGGGTCACGTCGAAAAAGATCATTGCCTTCCCATTTCCAACTTCGCACACTGGTGGCCTCGGTTGAAAAGGACAATTCGCCGAGTCAGACGTACAAATCCAGCGGACCCGCGGTCATCGTAGTCTGTCCAACCTCAATGAGGTATCCATCAGAGTCGCGCATGTAGCATCGCAATTCTGTTGCACGGACTTTAGGCTCGGTGATGAATTTCGCGCCCCGCGAAGACCAAAGATCGTAATCGCGCCGGATGTCCGTCACACGAAGGTTTAGAAAGATGCTTAGAACCGCCGAGAACGTCGTGATAAAATGCGACTGACCGCTGTACATCTCCCACGATGAGAGTGTTCGTCACAACACACTTCAGTTCCGTGCTCTGAGGTTGGGACATCATCAACTTCTAGGGTTGAAACCCTTCCGACATCCACTTAGCGAATAATTCAATGCGCGATTGAGGCCATGGACCTTCTCCTCTTGGGGGTGGAGGCGGCATCACGGCGCCACCAACGCCGCGAATGCGATCGTAAATCGCCACCGCGTGCTTCTTAACATCGTCATAGCTTGCAAGGTTGAAAGCCTTGCTCATAGCGTGAATATCCCGGTCGGTAAACAACGGGCGAATGTCCGCTTCAAAGCTTGTCAGTTTCATCGTCGCGCCCCACACATTTTGGAGTTCCTTCAGTTGAGAGTTGATGCTACCAAACAACTGGTGGAACTGCTTACTTTCTTACAGTCCGTGGCCTTATCCTTCCGGCAATGCTGAACTGCACCCAGAATCACAGAACCTCAAAGATGTTATACAGCGGGCCATCGGCGAGCCGATGGCCGGTTCCGACCGCGATCATGCGGTTGATCCAATCGTACTTCGGAGCACTCGTCTCAAACACAGGATTCATGCGGAAGTAATAGCTTCGCGGGTCGACCGCTTCACCCTTATCCAGTTTCTCTAGCACGCTTGGCGGGGCGGCGCGCAAGCATTGATACGTCATTACGATCAATGCGTCATCCGTGGTTCGTAGAACGAGCCGAACATCCAGTCTCAGGCACGAGTCGCTGCGAACCGACTGCCAGTCGTTCCCGCTGGACGCTCGCCCTCAAATGAGCCTCCCTGGATTACGCCCACGCGACGGAAGGCATTGGGAGTTTGACCGACAACCAGCAGCGGCGGCACGCGCTCGCCAAAACTCGGCAGGTCGGCGGGTACACATTGGAATTTGTGAGAACGAGAGAGTAACCATTCTGTTCCAGGACAAGCGCGTTTGCGGAAAGCCTGAAATCAATAGAATTCTGTCTCCATCGCCGATGCGGTCGAACGCAATCTTTTTTGCTTCGCGCGTTGCATCCAGCTCCGGCGTAGATGATTTTGGCGGCAGGTCTTGTTTACCGACCGGAGTTAGGTCCACCAGCGCTGAAGCGTTGATCGGATTGCGCCCGACACCTAGGCTCAACGTCCCGGCAAGTGCCCCTCGTTTCAAGAGTTCACGTCGCTGGTGGAAGGAGCCCACCAGGATATGCTTGCTCTGGCTCGATCTGTGATTGCTTTTGGAAAGGGCCATTGCCTTTCCCCTCCATTACGGCTACCATCTCGACGTTAGGGCACTTGATTCAGGCGCTCGCTAGCAAAAAACAGGAGGTACGAAGTACAGTTGTTTCGGCTGTCAACAATCGCCGCTCAGGTCAGAACCACGATCTTCCCGCCAGCCTTGTTCTCCTCCATCGAGCGATGTGCTTCCACAATCTGGTCCAGCTGAAAAGTTTTCCCGATCTGCACACGCAGGGTACCCGTCTCGACCTGCTCAACGAGCTGCTGAAAAGGCATCCGCATGAAGTCTTCGGATTCTCCGGCATAGATGGTCAGAGAAACAGCAGTAGGGATCACATCCATCGGGGCAAACTCATCGAATGACCATTTGTTTCCGACAATTCCTGTCATGCAAACGATGCCTCCCTGTCTCGCACAGCGCAGAGAGTCCCTCAGCGTCGTGGTACCCACCAACTCAAGGACCTTGTCGAAACCTCCGGGACACACTTCCTTGACTTGTTCGGCGATGGAACCGGTGTCAACGAATACTTGGTCAGCCCCGCTTTCACGTAGAAGTACGGCGCGGTCCGGGTTGCGACTTGTGGAGGCGACGGATGCCCCTTGGGTCTTCGCGATCGTCGCCGCGGCCAAACCGACGGAAGTTGTACCGCCGCGGATCAACAGGCGCTCGCGCTCTTCGAGACGCAACGACTTGAACAGCGAGCCCCAAGCGGTCTGGAGCATCTCTGGTAACGCACCGAGGATTTCCCAGGAGAGCTCGGTCTTGATCGCTTGTGTCTGGCTGGCAGGTACGCAAGTGTACTCTGCATAGCCGCCATCGAGTTCCCGTCCCATGCCGCCCATGGCAGTCGCGACCTTTTCACCCTTGCGGAATTGGTTGCCCGGCGCGCTCTCGACGAGCCCGACCGCTTCAATGCCGAGAACACGGGGGAACTTCACATTTGGCGATTGACCTTGCCGTGTGAAGAGTTCGGAGCGGTTGAGTCCGAAGGCCTTTATATGGATCAAGACTTGGTCGTTTCGCGGTTCGGGGATCGGGAGGCTCTCGATCTTGAGAACCTCGGGTCCACCAGCGCCGCGAATGACGGCAGCCTTCATCATGGCCATGGCGAATCTCCATCTTTAGTTTAGGCACGCGGCGGGTTGGTGGTCGAAAAACAATAACGAGCGATCTTCCAATCGCGGCCGACCTTTTGAAAAACGAAGAGTTCCTGGTTGGCCTCTGGACTGCTTTGGCCCGTTGCGTTGACCTTGACTGTCCCGGCCGAATTCGTGCGTGCAAACGCCCAGTCGGAGCCAACCTGTTTGACTTCGGCGACGGCAAACTTAACGGTCAGTGTGATTGCCCGGAACACCCCCTCGTATGCCTTGCGGACAGCGTCCGCTCCGAGGCTCGAAGGGAAATTCTGCGGCATGAAGACTCCGTCGGAGGCATAGAGCTTCATGACGGCTGCTGTGTCAGATCGATTCAACGCATCTTCATACTTTGCGAGTAGGCTAGCAATTGCCTTTTCGTCTGTATTCATCGTTTTCAGCCTCTTGTGAAGCAGACATTACTCCATTGCGGATAGTGTTCACTAGGTGGCAAAGTTGAAAATCAGATTTTCAGAAATGGAACACTCATGACCTGAATTCCACCGCAAAAATGTACACTACGCTAGGTTTTCAGAAGCGATTTATCGACCGCCTTCAGGATGAGCTCTTGATTTTTGGTGAGAGCCACCGTGCGCGAGAGGTGGAAGCGATGTTGAGAATCGCGCAGATAAACTTTGTACATGGTACTGAGTTCGTTTAGCGCCTTTTCTGCCGTGAATTCCGTGTTGCGCAAGTGATAGCGAAGCAAGGATAAGAGTAAGTACGCGAGATAGCAGAGGAAGACGTGGGCGCGCACACGCTCGGCCAGCCAGTGGCGCACTGGACGCAGCTGGGTAATCCCTTTGAGACTACGAAAAGCTTTCTCGATCAGGTCCTTGTCGAAGTACAGGGGGAGCATTTGTTGGGTTGGCACCTGACGGGTGCAGAAGATACAAGAGTAGCCATCGAACTGCTCAGCGGCCGTCAACTTGTCGGCGCGTAAGCGGCCCTGGGCATCGAAGAAGGGTCGCAGTCCGGGTTTGATGGCCTTGCCTTCGGCCAGTAGTTTCTGGGCATAGACGATTTCACTGCGGCGCGACTCTCGTGCATTCCCTTGGCGGCGCTCGTTGAGGCAGAGCGCCAGCTTGCCGCGCACGCCATCGATTTCGTGGGGGCGCAGGACGGCGTAGAAGATGCCCGATCCGACCTGGACGCGGTTGGGGAATTGCAACATGCGCTTGGGGTCGGCCCAGGGACGCCAGGATTTTTTCAGGGCCGGATTGAGCGGCACGCCGCACAGCGTATCCCAGCCTAAGTCTTTGATGTCCTTGAGGTTGCGTTTGGAAACGATGCCCCGATCATAGATGAAGAGCCCGCGTCCAAGCCGGTAATTGCCGAACTGCGTGACGAGATCACGCAAGGTACGAGAATCGTGCACGTTGCCGTCGAAGACTTTATGGAACAGCGGCAAGCCTTCCTCCTGCGTGACGGCCAGTCCGATCTGGATCAGGGGCCGGCCTTTCACTCCTTCCTTGTCTTTTCCCAGCCTGCCCAGCGAACAGTTGCTGCCGTAAAGATAAGTATTGGTGACGTCATAGACCACTCCCGAAGGATGGAGGCGATAGTGGCGGCAAACGGATTCAAACATCTGCTGCTGCCAGGCCTCGGCATCTAAACCTTCCAAATAGTCCAAGGCACCGAGTAGGCGTTTCTCGGTTAAGCCGTCGAGATCCAAGAGAAAGCTTAAGTCGGTGCGTGCAAACCACTGCGGCATGTGATTGAGGCTGCGGTAATCGAGGCAGTGGGCATAGACCAGGCTGAGGATTTCTTGACTATAAGGGCCGAGCTGGTCGGGGAGATGAATCTTCTTGGCCAGATGATGAAGTGCGAGTAAGGGGCCGTAGAGCTTGACCTGTTCGACCTCAGCTTCGGACAAAGAAGTGGCGAGAATAGTTTTGCCATCGGCTTCGCGACCGACATAACGAATATGGCGCTGGACAACTTTGCCGTTGATCCGCCGATTCTCAACCTCGGCGAGGTAGACGCGGCCCTTGCGTTTGACCTTGCGGATGAAGCTCATGTGTGTAGTGTATATAATGTACACTACACATTAAAACTCACAAGTACCTACTCTGGTACCCTCGATACGTTTAAAACACCAACTAAATCAAGTGTTGCGCTTGTATTTGGGTGGGGCTGTTGGAAGCGTAGTGTATAAAATCAAGGACGAATTCAGGTCATGACAGACCTGAATTCCTTGATCATTTTTGCCGAGGTCGCGGAGGCGAACAGTTTCTCCGAAGCGGCACGACGTCTCAAGATGCCAACCTCAACCGTGAGCCGCAGAATTGCAGATCTGGAAACACAACTCGGCGTGCGTCTGATCGATCGTTCAACCCGGGGGCTGCGGCTCACAGACGTCGGGTTAGAGCTTCTCGAACATGCACGGCGGACCGCAGAACTCAGTGAGGCGATCGACAGCATCGCTTCGAATCATTTGTCGAAGATTTCGGGCACCTTACGCCTTTCGGCGCCGCCCAGCATTTCCGATTCACTACTCGTGCCATTGATTGGCGCCTTTCAGGCCTCCTACCCTGAGGTCCGCATCCAGATATTCATTTCCGAACGGTTCGTCGATCACATCGCGGACGGCATTGACCTGGCATTTAGGGTCGGAGGGCAGTTGGAGGATTCATCGTTGGTCGCGCGGAAGATTCTGACCTACCGGCATCAGGTGGTGGCGAGTCCTCCATATCTTAAGAAGTCGAAGCTGCCCCAAGCGCCACAGGATCTGTTCGGCCATCGGTTGTTCTCGTTCTCGCGTCGCGGGAAGCCCGAGACTACCTGGAGGTTCGGTCATGTCAACGGAATGGACAAAGAGACGATCAACTTTCAGCCTTTTGTCTCCATGAACGACTACGCCGGCCTCGCGTCCTTACTGCTCACGGGAGGCGGTATCGGTGACCTTCCACCGATTGTGCAACCCCAGTTGCTGCGCGACGGAGAGCTGATCGAAGTCATGCCCAACTGGCGACTCCGCATTGTAAATTTGTGGTTGGTTCATCTCGGCAACCGGTTTACCCGGCGCTCTGTTCGCGTGTTCAAGGAATTTGCGGCACAAATGACCCCCAAGCTCTTCCCAGATCTCCTCCTCCTCCTCCTCCTCCTCCTCCTCCTCCTTTAGAAACTTTATTCATGAGGCTGACGGAGTGAGAGTAAGAATGAGGCCGAGGTCCTTGGCCTTTTTCTGAATGCTGCGGATTTCGTGCTCTCGATATTTCTCTTCGTAGTATTTCAGCCCCTTGTCCACGTATTGTTCTCCGTACCGCAGCATGCGGTAAACGAGCCGGGCTAGCATGTGTGCCATGGCCGTAATGGCTTTCGGGGCACCCAGACGTGCTCGCAGACGGCGAAACTTTGCTCCCAGGTAAGTCTTACTGCGCCACAGACTGGTGGCGGCCAGACGTAGAGCAGTGGCGGCGCGGTTCTGCACATGTTTGGTGCCCCGGCGCCGCACCTTTCCCCCGGTAATCTGATTGTCCGGGCACAAGCCTAGGAAAGAAGCAAAGTGGGCCTCGCTGGGAAACCGGCTCATGTCAACCCCGACCTCGGCGATGATGGTTTGCGCGGTCATGACATTGATGCCATCGATTTGGGTTAGGTCCGTCCCGCTGATGCGGTATAACTCGCCCCGCAGATCAAAACTGCTGGGGGCATTGCTGCCAGCTTTCTTGTTTGCCTTGGCCGGAGGTACTGGGCTAGCAGGTTCGGCTTTGTCATCCAGGGTTTGCAAATGGGCCGCCAAGGCGGTGTCACATTCTGCGATCTGCTGCTGATAGATGTGATACAGATTCAGCTCTTGCTGCAGAATGAAGAGCAACTCCTTGCGCCAGTTGCCTTCCAGGCTCCTCCTTAGAAACTTTATTCATGAGGCTGACGGAGTGAGAGTAAGAATGAGGCCGAGGTCCTTGGCCTTTTTCTGAATGCTGCGGATTTCGTGCTCTCGATATTTCTCTTCGTAGTATTTCAGCCCCTTGTCCACGTATTGTTCTCCGTACCGCAGCATGCGGTAAACGAGCCGGGCTAGCATGTGTGCCATGGCCGTAATGGCTTTCGGGGCACCCAGACGTGCTCGCAGACGGCGAAACTTTGCTCCCAGGTAAGTCTTACTGCGCCACAGACTGGTGGCGGCCAGACGTAGAGCAGTGGCGGCGCGGTTCTGCACATGTTTGGTGCCCCGGCGCCGCACCTTTCCCCCGGTAATCTGATTGTCCGGGCACAAGCCTAGGAAAGAAGCAAAGTGGGCCTCGCTGGGAAACCGGCTCATGTCAACCCCGACCTCGGCGATGATGGTTTGCGCGGTCATGACATTGATGCCATCGATTTGGGTTAGGTCCGTCCCGCTGATGCGGTATAACTCGCCCCGCAGATCAAAACTGCTGGGGGCATTGCTGCCAGCTTTCTTGTTTGCCTTGGCCGGAGGTACTGGGCTAGCAGGTTCGGCTTTGTCATCCAGGGTTTGCAAATGGGCCGCCAAGGCGGTGTCACATTCTGCGATCTGCTGCTGATAGATGTGATACAGATTCAGCTCTTGCTGCAGAATGAAGAGCAACTCCTTGCGCCAGTTGCCTTCCAGGCTGCGAGCGATTTCCTCCCGCGTGGCCTGAATCCGCGCATCTGCCAGATCGGCCAGCTGGTATCGGTCCCGCTCTCCCGCCAGAATCGCCTGAATGATGGCCAGGCCCGTCCATCCGCTAATATCGCTGATTACGTTGGCCAACTGCACGTTCATTTCCGTGAGCACCTTCTGCATCCGTTGAATGCAGGCGGTGGCCGAGGCCACGTGTTCCGCTCGCTGCCGCCAATACGCCCGCAGCACGCAGATCTCCTCCGGGGGACGGAAAGAGTTATTGAGCAGACCAAAGGTGTGCAATTGCAGCAGCCACTGGCATTCCTGCACGTCCGTCTTGCGGCCCGGCAGGTTTTTGGTGTGCCGTGCATTCACCAGAAATACCTCCAGCCCCTCCTCGATCAGGATCTCGTAGGCCGGGAGCCAATACACTCCCGTAGACTGCATCGCCACCGTATCGATTCCACGGCTTTTCAGCCAACCTGCCATGCGGCGCAAATCCTCAGTGAAGCAGGCAAACTGCCGCACCGGCTCCGCATCTCGATCCGGCGGCACCGCCACGTAATGGGACTCGTTGCCGATATCGATCCCCGCTGCATTGGGATGAACCACGTCGAGATTCAATGTCCAGTCCTGTGCCCCACGCTCTGCCTTCTTCTTGCCCTTTCCCTTCATCGCTCGTTCTCCTGGCTGATGTAGCGGCATTCGGCCCGGTTGCGATGGGTTTGTAATTCTCCTTAACGGGGTCGAGCCTGCTCTACTTCGCAAATCTCGCCACCATGCGAGCGATCGCCTAAACCGGAACCACGCTTCCAATCGGGCATTGAAGCACCATTTTTTCCACGGTTCTGTTTGCCGAATGCCGCCCGTTTGAGCATGCCAGAGTCTCCCTGCTCAACGCCAGTTTCTCCTTCGAGCGACGACCGGAACGGGCGTCAGGCCCTTCCAACATAGCGTTGCGCTCAGACTCTGTACCTGAATTCCACCCTGAAAATGTACACTAGGTCTTCAGAAGCGACTTGTCGACGGCTTTCAGGATGAGCTCTTGATTCTTGGTGAGGGTCACTGTACGCGAGAGCCGGAATCGGTGTTGAGCATCGCGTAGGTAGACTTTGTACATTGTTCCGAGTTCGTTCAGAGCCCTGTCCGCGGTAAACTCGGTATTCCGCAGATGATAGCGAAGCAGAGACAGAAGTAAGTAAGCCAGATAACAAAGGAAGACGTGGGCACGTACGCGTTCGGCGAGCCAGTGACGAACGGGACGCAAGTGGATGATACCTTTGAGACTGCGAAAAGCTTTTTCGATCAAGTCCTTGTTGAAATACAGAGGAAGCAATTCTTCTTGCGGGAAGGGACGTGTGCAGAAGATACAGGAGTAGCCGTCGAACTCTTCCGCGACGGCCAATTTATCCTGACGTAAATGGCCCCGGGTATCGAAGAAGGGGCGCAATCCAGGTTTGATAGCTTTGCCTTCGGCCAGCAGTTTCTGGGCATACACGATCTCGTCGCGGCGCGATTCCCGTGTGTCGCGCTGGCGCTGCTCATTGAAACAGAGAGCCAGTTGGCCGCGGACACGGTCGATTTGGTAAGGCCGCAGGCGAGCGTAAAAGATGGTGGATCCGACCCGGACGCGGTTGGGAAATTGCATCAGCTGTTGCGGATTGGCCCATGGGCGCCAGAATTTCTTCAAGGCAGTATTGAGGGGCACGCCGCACAGGGTGTCCCAATGTAAGTCTTTGATATCTTTGACATTGCGTTTCGACACGATGCCTCGGTCGTAGATGAAAAGACCGGGTCCGAGCCGGTAATCGCCGAACTGGTTCACCAGATCCCGCAAGGTGCGGGAGTCGTGTACATTGCCATCGAAGACCTTATGGAAGAGGGGAAATCCCTCCTTCTGCGTGACCGCCAATCCGATCTGGATGAGCGGCCGTCCTTGGATTCCTTCTTTGTCATGTCCGAGCTTGCCGAGAGGACAACGACGGCCGTAGAGGTAGGTATTGGTGACATCGTAGATCACTCCGGTAGGACGGAGGCGATAGTGTCGGCAGAGGGAGTGAAACATCTGCCGCTGCAAAGTCTCGCCGTCTAACCCTTCCAAACAATCCAAGGCGCCCACCAGGCGTTTCTCGGTTAAGCCTTCGAGGTCCAAGAGAAAGTTCAAGTCGGTTCGCTCAAACCACTGGGGCATGTGGTTGAGGCTGCGGTAATCGAGGCAGTGGGCATAAACCAAGCTGAGGATTTCCTGGCTGTAGGGACCGAGTTGCTCGGGCAGACCAATTCTCTTTGCCAGATGATGGAGTACCAGCAAGGGACCGTACAACTTGACTTGCTCTACCTCCACTTCGGACAGGGAGGCAGACAAAAGAGTTTTGCCGTTGGCCTCGCGGCCGACATAGCGAATATGGCGTTGAACAACTTTGCCTTCCACCCACTTATTTTCCACTTCGGCTAGATAGACTCGGCCCTTGCGTTTGATCTGGCGGATGAAGCTCATAGTGGTCAAAATGTACACTAGGAAATAGAATAGGCAAGTAGCTAGGCAGATACAGTAACGTGGAAACGCCCTGATGAAATCAGGCTCTACGTGATACTTCGGCTGGAGTTCAACGAACTAGTGTACAAAATCGAGGGCGAACCCAGGTCTGTATTCTGATGCTGACCGTGGGTGATCGCCGTGGGTGATCCTACGAAGCAAGGGAATTTCGATCTTGACCTGCGAGATCTCGCTCCTGCCAAACCGTCCGTGACCGGAACGGCTGATCAAGGCGGGAAGGTCTATCTCTTCCACATGACTGCCAGTCCACAATGGTCGCGCGATCTCTTTCTTCAGTATCTCCGCCAGGCGAGCTGTCTGCGGGACGACCCAAGATGGTTCAATGCCATCACCAATAACTGCACCACCAGCATATTCGCCAACATAGCCGCCACGGGCCACATGGCGGCGGGAAGCTCGCGATACTCCTGGTGGGTTCGGTTGAACGGCCGCGCACCGGAGATGCTCTATCGCGGTGGGAACTTCGCCGGCAAGCTACCTTTTTCTGAGCTTAAGGCGCAGGCGTACATTAATTCCGTCGCGAACATGGCGAATGACGCTCCCGACTTCTCACAACGCATCCGTAAGAATCGGGCTGGCTTTGAGTTTCTCCGCTCCGGTGATATCGCATCACCATCAGGTGAGCAGAATTAGGGCTCGTCAAGCGGGCGAGAGCAAGGAGAAGTTTTGAGCGCGATTTGACACCAACTGACCGGGTGGATAGCGATTGCGGTCTATGCGAATGACCACGTTGCCGATCCGTGAAGTAAGAGTCGCTAAACAGCAATCCACCCGACGACACGTCAGCTAGTAGCCTTGAACTTCGCGACGATCGCCGTGATGTCGTCGTGTTGTTCCTGAAAACTGAATCGCCGAACACCATCCACGATTGCGGTCAACAAAGCCTGGCACGGCAGGTCCCGATGTTGCTGAAGCGATTCAATCAGGCACCGCTCGCCAAATTCCTCTCCTCGCTCGTTATTGGCTTCGGTGATGCCATCAGTGTAAAGCGCAAGCACGTCCCCGGGAGAGAGCCGCTGCTCCAGCATCGAGCAATTCCACTCTCTGAACAGCCCGAGCGGCGTGCTGGTGGACTCGAGCCGATCCACCTTGCCGTCACTTCTTACCAAGAGACCTGACAAATGGCCGCAATTGACGTAGCGCAGTCGCCGCGTCGCCTCATCGTAGTCGGCAAACAAAAGCGAGGCATAGGCACTGTCGCCGGTGTTGTCATAGAAGAGGCGGTTCACAGACCGGAGCAACGCCTCGGGCTGATCGAAGGCCAGCGCCGACTGGCTCCGCAGGCTGGCCTGCAAATTCGCCATCAACAGAGCTGCGGCGATTCCCTTGCCGGAAACGTCGCCGATGATCAACCCCAGCCGCTGCGGCCCGAGATTCAGAAAATCGAAATAATCCCCTCCCACCTGGCGCGCCTGCAGGCAGATGCCCGCGTACTCTACCGTTTTCAACTCCGGCTGAATCTGCGGAAACAACCGCGCCTGCACCTGCCGCGCTATTTCCAGTTCCTGGGCGGTGCGGCGTTCGGATTCGAGTTTCTCGGCGTGCGCCTGCCGGCGCAACTCCAGGCTTTGCCTCACCTCATCGAAACCTTCCAGGCCAAACGCATTCCCGTCCGGATCCTCGAAACGCGCATAGGTGCCGCCCCACCCCGGCGTCTCCGGAGCAGTTAAGAAACGAACACCGCGTTCGCTCCATTCTTTGTACTTGGCGTGGACATCTTCGGTCATGAATAGGACCCAACGGTACCCGCCAATCAGTTTGTATTCCGGCTGGTCGGGCTTTGGTTCAACCAGCGCGAGATTCGCGCTACCGTCGGGAGGCGCCACTTCGATCCAGCGTTCGCCGGTGGGAAGGCGTTGTTCTGTGATGAGTTCGAAACCCAATTGTTGCAGGTAGAACCGCTTACTCACTTCCAGATCGCGGACGAAAACGACGATGTCCTGGATTGACAGGTAGGGCTCTTCGCGGCCCGAGCGAAGCACGGTCCGGTTCGCCCACGAGAGAAAGGCGTCGCTGGCCATCGGCGTAATTATAACGGGCCCGACAGGATTTGAAATCAGGCCGTTACACCCACGACCCAAAGGCTACGAAGTGGATCGAGCGGATTGTGCCTGAATTTTCCACCCTAGTTGCTTTGCCATGGTGCGGACGTAACGCTTCTGATCCCTGAGCCTTTGTGCCGGATCAATCCTGCGTTTCTCGACAGGTCTGTCAACTGAACCCGCCTCAACGATCTTGATCCGAATTTCATCGCCGACCCGAAGGTGCTTTTGCCTTATCCACGCGACGTGTTCCTCGCTGGCGAGGCCACCGACTTCCATAAACAAATCTGCTCCCCGATCTCCCGCCACCCAGTTAACAATCGCCGATAGAACTCCACGCTCACCAACGCCAGCCTGACAGAGCTTCTTGCCGTTTAATGAAACCTTGAATGCGCGCATAGGAATGGCATTTTAGTGCAATTTGGCACAGAGAAATTCATTTTGCTAGAGACGCTCTGCTAAAACTCCCCGCCAAGTGATGAAATCAGGCGTGGCCGTTGAAAAACTCACACTCTAGAAGTTCGCAGAAATTTCGTCGCGCTAGGATGCTCTATAAACGACGTTCTTGATTTTGGTGGACATTTTCTATCACTGTACGTATACGACACAGTACTCAAGAGTAAGAAAGAAATCTCTTGGCACGCTATTGGTGACTGCGAATTGGCGAACGACAGAGTCGATCTGTGAAGGCCAAGCGATGTGGTTCTGTATGAACTGGCGTACCTCATCGATCTGGCAAACTCCGACCAAGTTGTGCCAGTGCCTGCCAGTGCCCAGGATGTGGACGGCGTCGGCCCGCGCGGATGTCGGTGGCATAAGATTCAGAAATGCCGAGTCCTGCAGCAACCTAATTTCTTCTTGTGTCGGTTTGCGGACTCAGTAGAATTGGTTTTACCTACCAGGGGTGCGCAATGAAAGGTTCTGTGGTCGACATCGGGGCAGAAAGAAACCGCCAGTTGAATGCCATTTCCCTCAGGAATGCCGTATTGTGTGCCGACTGCGATGTCGTCAGCGACAGCCCGCACGATCAATGCCTCGTCTACGGGAGCCGCTCACTATTCAACCTGACTTATGCACAGAATTCGGCCTTGTCTGGGGTTGTCTGCTGAACTTTCGCCCTCATCGTTTCTGCTAGATCGCGTTCGGGACGTTGGCTGAGTATCTTCCCTGGACTTCTATGCTCCGCTGGCTGTTGTCGGCTGTAAGTGTCTGTGCTTTCTGGGTTGGTCGTGCATAGAATTCTATGCATGGAATCAGCCGGAAAGCGGAGTGGCGAAAACCGGCGAGAAACCTGCTGGCCCCTTCGCGATCTCACGAAGTCGGCTCATCAACCGCTCAAACAATCCGCGCTCCGCATATTGGTCGCTGTAGCTTATGCCAACCCGCCCGGAGTGCTTCCAGATTCTGGCGGCCCACAAACAGAAATCGCAAACGCCCTGTAGCCAGCGTGGTGTGCTGCAATTTGTCTACCCGTATCCCCTCTTCCCGTTGGAACAGCAGCGACCAGCAATTCAGGTTGTAAGCCAGCATCACCATTTGAAAATGCACGCTGTTAGTGGCCCAGCGCCCCGAAGGGTGCTGCGTCAAACCGGCATCGTTATTGGACTCCTTGATCAGGTTCTCCGCCCCAGCCCGCTGGTTGTAAAACCACACCAGCAGATCAATGGTCCTGTCCATATCAGTCACGAACACGCGATAGATATATTCCGGGGTGTCGAAGAGTTGATACTGCTCACGCTCTTGGGGGGTTATTCTCCTTCTGCCGGTAGCGCAAAGCGATGAAGCGGTAAGCGTGATTCCAACCTTCGGGCTGATACTGGAATTCGCACTGCTGGTCGGCGTCGGTCTTGCGCGAGGGCTTCCAGTCAGCGGTTCGCAGTCGGTCCAGCAAACGCGGGGTCTTGCGCGCCACCAGGATGAAGCGCACCTTGGCTTTTTCGTAGGCTTGCACCGCCTCGCCGAGTAGCCAGCCCCCATTGCTGGGGGCCGGCCCTCTAAGAACTGTGCGTGAAAGTTTCCAATCACACAGCTCAGGCCCTGCGAACGCCTTTTTAAAGGAGACCCGGCTTCGATGAACCAACCGTCGCTACCTTTGTACCCGTTGCCCCGCCGGCTTCTACGCGGTGTGCTTGATCAGCAGGACTTCGTTCCCCACCTCACTATAGATCAACTCATCCACGATCCCCTTTGCAGTCAGAATGCCGAAACCACCCGGCCGCATGCCAATGGCTTCGCGCAACTCTAGATGCGCCACCGGGGCGTCTGGCGGATTCGATACTGCGGCATGCGGAATTTCATCCCACCGGAACCCCACGCCCGGATCGCGTACATAAAACACAATCGCACGTTGCGTGTGTACCGCGGCTACCTCAACGACCTTCGCGGGATGAAATTCAGCCCCGTGTTCAATCGCATTCATCAGAATTTCCCGAAAAGCCATCATCAGCTGTTCTCGAGGTCCTTCTGGGAGGCTTGTTTGCAACTCCGTAAGGAACTCGACCACGCGTTCCGCCGTCAGCTTCTGGCAATTCACGCGTAACGATACCCAGTCGCGATGCGCCGACAACACTTCAATCCCGAGCGGCGAATCCGCTCCCGAGCCAGCGCGCAGGGCGTACTCTGCAATCTCCTCGGCATCGAAGGGAGCGCTCTTAACCATGAACACGCGGGCACGCAGCGCGGCGATGATGTCCTCAGGCGTGCTTTCCTGGGCCAGGACAATCACGCGCACTCCGGGCCGGATCGCCCGTAGTTCGGACGACAAAGCCAAATCTTCATCGATACTGATCGCGGGATCGGTGATGACTACATCGTACGGCGCCTGCCTGAGCTGGCGAAGGCTGTCGGCGCTACCTGCCGCATGGCGGAATATACAGTTCCGTTCAGCCAGGGCCTCTTCCAGGGCTGGGCTGAGCTGCGGCTCTCTGCCAATCAGTAGCACTCGGCTCACGTGTTCCTTGCTGACAGATTTCATTCCGATAGAAACGGGATTGGCTGCGGTCATAACAATACCTCTTCGGATATCCTTCCCCAGGGGTGAAGCCTTATAGTTTACGCTTTCGCGGCCAGCAGTTTCGCACACTGGCGTGTCGCGCGAATTGCCATCGTGGGCGGATTAGAACCCCCGCCAATCTGAAAAGAGCTGGTCCAATCTTGCGTCCCTTGCCCAAGTCGACGCTATTACACCAAACGGCACAATGGGTGACGAAATCAGGCCTTTACGCACGTTAAGAATTGCTAGATCGCGGTAGGGATACCACTGTGCGTGGTACGCCGAGTAGGCCCGGGGAATTTCACCCCGAGCCCCTCACAGATCCGGACATGAAACTCTCGCCTCATCCGGCTCGTGCCACCCCAAGGAAGCCCTGCCGGGCTTCCGCCAAGAGAAGAGTTCCTCCGGTTGCCCGTTGACTCCATCTTGACGTGGATGACCTGCCCCCTTTGCTCCGCGGGCATTACCCCGCTTCATCGCTCTTACGAGGCAGTGCGCCCCTGATCGGTGCATCCGTACTTTCGGCCTCGTGGGTCTTCCACTTGCGCCTTTTCCTTTAACATCACCGACCCGGTTCTCAAGTTCCGTACGAAAGCCCAGATAAGAGTCATGCCGCCTGAACGCCGGACCCCGCATGGCCAGTAAGTAGGTTCCTTCCATGCTGCTCCCAGGACACGGGGGAGACCCTGGTTTTGGAGTCATCTAAGGTCGTTTCGACGCTTCGTCAGCGGATCGTTTGCACTCATCTCTCTTATCCATACATGACGTGATCTTGTGCCACGCCTTTTAACCCTAACGTTCACCACCGCGGCCTTTAGAACCGAAGCAGCTTGGGGCAGTTTGAAGCCGCCTCCTACAAGGCGGCTCCGAAGGACCTACCTTCATCTTTCGTACAGCATGACGCTTTCGCGTCTTCCTGACACAACCCCCGCCCGGACCCGGACGGGCGCTGATTAGCGCATCCGGTTCTTATCTCGGATGACTGGCGGCAAAGCGATCCGCGGGATAAGGATGGAGTACTCGCGGTCGAGGGAGCCAGCGGCCAGCCAGAGCGAGCATACGGGTCCAGGAGAGCCGGCGTTGCTGACTTCGGCGGCGAAGGGTCTGCCACCAATGCCCAGTTACCGCTCCCGGAATACGCTGAGACTGTCGAGGTTTCCCGGTACCGCATAGTAGTTGAAGTGGCCCTGCACCATCGACTTGAGCCATTGGCCGGTTTGGCGCACCGGATCGTGCATGCGCTCGCGGAGCTGCTGCTTAGCCTCCCGCAGCTTCGCTCCCATGCGTTTGCGGATCGTCTTACGCCTCACCGTAAATCGCCCTAGCCTATTCTTCCCGCTGATGTGCTTGAAGCCTAGGAAGTCGAACGTCATGAGCAGACGTGGCACGACGGCAACGGGCATTCGCACTTACAGGCGACAATAATGGGCCATCATTCACGGTGCCCATTTCTGACGGCAAACTCGTTCTAGGCCGCTGTAACGCGGCCGAAGAGCGGCGCGGCTGTCAATTACCAACGTGCTGTCCCGGATCAAGTCTGGTCAGGGTGTATTTCTCCGATTCCTCCGACTTGCCATTTTTCCAAACTATTTCCAGGTCGATCGTTTTATCGTCGATGATTCTATAAACCACCCTCTCCACGTGATCCGCGTCCGCACTTTGCAAGTTTGTGATATCGAACATCTGAAACTCAAAGACCCCAGGTCGGGTACTCTCCTCCAGTCGGAACCGTGGCTGATTGCCAGCGTTGCAGAAGTGTGTCATCAACAGACTTTGACCGTCTCGATAGAACACGGATAGCTCCTTGCCAAACTGCTCGGTCACAATCGAGGCCTTGGAGCCGCTCTCGTACGTCATCTCAATGGGAAGAGTCTTCTGCCCCGACCGAATCGTCCACTTTCCCTCGAATCCCTTGAATGTCTCGAAAGCGGTTTCAGAACTCCCTAGTGCCGCGGGGAGGGTTTTGGCTTGCGCAGCCCGAATCTGGGGCACCAGAATGTCGCGAACGTAATGCCAGTAAGGGACGATTTTGAGGGCAGCCTGTGCGTCCTGCTCGGCGGCCTTCAAATCGGGCGTGGTTCGGTTCAGATTCGACCACGCGAGACTCATCAGCAACTCGGGTTCTCCCCATGCGGGCTCCAGCGGATCACTCGTGTCGCGCTTCTGTTTTCGGACGGCTTCCAAACCTCTGTTGTAACTTTCAAACGCTTTCTCCTGGCCGCCTCCCCGCTCCGGGGGCGACGACCAACGAATGGGGCCGAGCACCCAGAGCAGCCGAGGATTGTCTGGGGCTGTCGCCATGGCTTCTTTCAAAAGCGGACTCGCCTGTTGGAGCAGTTCCTGGACGCGGGTTGGGTCGTTCTTGTGCAAGTACATCAGGTAGCCCAGACTAGAGCCTGCTCCAATCTTAGGTTCGACGAATGCAGGGTCCCGGGCAATAGCGTCTTTGAAATCGGTGACCGCCTGCGTGAGGTCCTCTTCCAAGTCCTTGGGAGTTGGGGTTTCGTTAAAGCCGTTAATCGCTCTGCGCCACAACGCAAACCCGCGCCAGTAAAGCACCTGCGATGCCAGCTTCTTGTCTTCTGGAATGGGCGTCAGCTCGTCGTGGAGGCGCTTCAGATCCGGTCGGTCGCCTTCGTAGTCCGCCCGCTGAATCTGCGTGACGATATGGATGATGGAATCGCGTGAAGGCTCAAGTCTGGTCTTATCGGCGGCGTAAAGCGCATGCGCGGCGACGGACAAGACGAATATGGTCAACACGAACAAAAGAGCTCTGCCCTTTCGAGCGCCCATGCGCTGCTCCTTACGATGCCGCACCTTTGGTATTGAGTCGGAGAGTCTAAGTATTCGTTGCCGCACGGACTTCGTCCTTGATGCAGTGGCTGAGGTTGTCATCGTAGACTCCCTCCGCTAATTAGACTCATCTCATAAACAAAAGTCATTCGCCGAGAAATCAGTTAACGGTGTTTGTTAGTGGCGAGTGCGTTGATTTCGTGGAAGAAATACCATTGATGCTCTTCAGGGTCCGCCGCCCCATAGCGGCGATGGCCGTAGAACGTATGTGCGGGTTGTTCGAGAATCTCCGCTCCCGCTTTCTTGGCACGCGCAAAATGTTTGTCTGCGTCAAAAAGTAGGGAGCGATCCCGTGCGTTGCTCACGCCTCCATTCACACGTCTGTACCGAGTTCTCGCAACTTTAATCCTTCGTTCAGCACACGTCTTCCAGGGAATAGTCGGCTGTTTTAAATGGGCGAGGCCGCACCATCGTTGTGACCGTGATCAGGGTCTAAAGACAATCCGTCCGGAACTAGAATAGAGTCTCTGCCATGGTTAAACGTGCACCAGCCCGGAAGCGTCCTCACAAAGCCAAACCCGGAACGAAAGGTCTGGGTCCGGCCGAATGCCGGCTCGAACAGCCGACAGGAGCCGCGGCCGAAGCAGCAGAGGCAATCGAGAAAGCCGGGGGCTGCCTTGTGGGCTCGTACAAGGAGCCGCTCGGCGGGCACCCTGTCTTGATTTCGATTCTGCCGATCGATGCTGTCGAACCCACCCCTTTCCAGCGAGATCTCTCCGATGCTCATCACAAACGGCTCGCGGACGTCATCAACAAGACAGGGCGTTTTCTCGATCCGATCATCGCCGTGGTCGCACCGAAGGGAGGCTTCTGGACTCCGAATGGCCGGCATCGCCTCGAAGCCATGCGCCGCCTTGGGGCGAAATCCATTACTGCGCTCGTCGTGGCTGACCGCGAGGTAGCCTGGCAGATCCTCGCGCTGAATACGGAGAAAGCTCACAATCTCAAGGAACGCTCGCTGGAGGTCATTCGCATCTACCGCGGTCTGGTGAACGAAGATGCCACGCGTCCCGAGTCCGAGTTCGCCTTCTACCTAGACGAATCCGCCCTCGTCACTCTCGGCGTCTGCTATGAACGCGTACCACGCTTCGGCGGTGGCGCCTACCATCCAATCCTCCGGCGACTGGAGACCTTCACCGATGAACCGCTCCGCGCCGCTGTCAAGGATCACGAGAAACGGGCCACGATGGTGCTCGACCTCGAGGAGAAAGTTGCGGCAGCGGTAAAGAAGCTGAAAGAACGCGGTCTCGTCAGCCCGTACCTGCGCTCGTTCGTGGTAGCGCGCATCAACCCGCTGCGTTGGATTAAGGGCGAACCGCCTCCACTTGAAGACGTGCTCAAGACGATGCGCGAGCGCGCGGCAAAATTTAACGTCGAGAAGATCAAGCCGCAGGACCTGGCAGGAGCTGGAGGTCCACCGGACGAAGAAACCTAGGAGAGCAGACCACGAATGACAACCTCATCCGGTAGAAAACATGCGGGGCCTGGACCCGCGAGTGACCAGCCTCCAGTCCCCGAGCCCACGTTCGCCGAACGTGCGCGCACATTAGTGTATCTGGGCTGCGTCGGCAGTTTCTCTACCCTGTCGCGCAAACAGCCAGGATTCCCATTTGGGTCCGTAATGCCCTACGGGTTGGACGATCACGGCCGTCCCATACTCCTGATCAGCACCATGGCCATGTATACACAGAACTTGCAGGCCGACGCCCGCGCCAGCTTGCTTGTTACCCAGGAAGACACCGACGGCGAACCGCTCGGCGCATCGAGGGTCACGCTGGTGGGAAATGCTCTTCCGGTACCGAACACCGAGTTGGCTGAGGTGCGCAAGCTGTACCTGGAGCGTCATGCCAACAGCAAGTATTGGGTAGATTTTGAAGACTTTTCGTTCTACCGCATGGACGTCGTGGATGTTTATTACGTGGGCGGCTTCGGGGTGATGGGCTGGGTATCCACATCCGACTATGACCGCAGCCAACCCGACCCTCTCGCAGACTCCATGGCCGAAATCATTCAGCACATGAACGCCGACCACAAGGACGCGCTAGTCTTGTTCGCCCGCCAATTTGCTCACATTGATTCAACAGAAGCAACCATGACAACAGTCGATCGGCTTGGTTTTCAGGTGCGCTTGCGGACCCGGGATGGTATGAGCGGTGCTCGCATTGCATTCTTGAGGGAGGTAAGCAATCCGGCTGAAACTCGGAAAGTGCTTGTGGAAATGGTGCACCAGGCACGCTCGCAGGCCGAATGAATCCTTGGTCTGGCGCCTGGCCAACAGACGTGCAAGATACCCTTGGAATAGCGATGGTGCCGTCACAGGAAGAGAAGTCGCACACCAACGGCGCACAAGAGATCACGAAGTCTGTGAATCGTTGGAATCTCTGCTTCCGACAGTCAGACAGAATAGTGGCCTGCGCCCCTTGACCATCGTCTTCCACCTTTAACACATTTCTCACACACAAACCCAACGGCGACGAACCGGGATCAAAGAGCAGCATCTCCGGCTTTGCCAAATGGACAGCCCGTTAAAAATCACATCTAGCAAGAGGGCACGCTGCCCCGAAGAGCGGCGAGGGCGTCGTGCAAGCTATCAAAGATGCGGCTGGGACCAATGACTTCGGTCAGGTGATGACGGTCTAGATCAGGCTTGAGGTCCGACTGGACATGAGCAAAGACTAGACCCGTGCCCTGAACGGAGAGGTCCTTCTGGAGTTCGCGCACTACACGAGCAGCGGTGAAGTCCACATTGGTGATGGCCCCAGCATCAATGATCAACCAGCGCAGTGGTGAAGGCGCCGAGGTAGCCAGCATCCGCGTTTCCTCGGAAAAACGATTGGCGTTGGCGTAGTAGAGTGGCGCGCCAAACCTATAGAGCACCAGGCCGGGCTCGGTGATAGCGCCGGGAACGACTGGATTTAAGTGCCAGATTCCGTCACGAGTCTGTTCAAGCACCGCGGTGTGTGGACGGTAGCTGTGGTGGACGATGCGGAGCAGCGACAAGGACATCGCAAGGAGAATGCCCTGCTCCACGCCAACGAAAACGACAACCGCCGCAGTTGTGACCGCCAGCGTGAATTCACCGGGGCTCTCGCGGCGGATGGCGCCGAGAGCACGCAGATCGATGAGACGCACTGCGATAGTGAACACGACCGCGCCAAGAACACAATTAGGAAGAAACTGGAGCGGACCCGTAAGGAAGATAAGGACCAGAACAACGACGCCAGCGGTGACGAGGTGCGCCAGTTGATTTGTGCCGCCAGAACTTTCGACCATTGCGGTTTGTGTTGGGCTCCCATTCACCACAAACGTGCCGCTGAAAGCCGCGGCGGTATTGGCGGCAGCGAGGCCGACAAGGTCGGCGTTTTCGTCGAGTTTCTGATGATGGCGAGTGGCATATGCGCGCGACGTCGCGGCACTCTGCGCAACGATCATTACCAAACAAGAACCAGCAACGGGAAGAAGGATTTCCACGTCTCTCCAACTCAGATCAGGCAACCCCAAATGGGGCAAGCCTCCGGGCACGGGTCCGAGAACGGCGACACCTCGCTGTGCCCAGTGAAAGATGGCGCTCGCTGCGACTGTCCCGGCAACCGCAAAGAGAGTACCGGGTAACTTGGGGGCAACGCGATGGCAGAGCAGGATAGCGGCTACAACTGCGAATGAAATCCCCATCGTTAGGAGATGAACGTGTGGCAGCGATCGAAGCACTTCGAGGATCTGACCGGGAGTACGGCGGCTGTGGACGTTGATGCCGAGCGTTTCACCCAGTACAGCGATGCCGACTTGAAAGCCGACGCCCACGAGGAAGCCCAGGAGAACCGTTTGAGACAGGAAATCTGCAAAGAAGCCAAGCATGAGCAGGCGAGCGAGGATGAGGAAGATACCGGTCAACAGGGCCACTAAGCTCGCGAGGGCGACGTACTTGGGGCTGGCGATTGGAGCCAGGCCGGTGAGGCTGCTCGCAAGTATGGCCGCAGTGGCGGAATCAGCAGCCACCACGAGATAACGCGAAGAACCAAAGATGGAGAACGCAACGAGAGGAAACAGAAGGGTGTAGAGGCCAGTGATGACAGGAGTGCCAGCAATTTTGGTGTAGCCAAGCGACTGCGGGATGTTCATGGCCGCAAGCGTAATTCCGGCCAGGAGATTCTTCGATACCTCCGACCATTGAAAAGGCCGAAACCCTTGGAGGATAGAAATGCGATCTGTGAGACGAGATGCGGGAACAGGGCGGGTAGAGTCAGGTTGCTGTTCCGACATGATCACCACATAATAGCTCCGAGTGGGTACAAAATCTCCCGGCGTCGACTTTCCTTGTCCAAGTGAGCAATTCTGGTGAGATAGATTTCTTTCGGACTCGTAAGAGATGCCCCGGAATGTAGCCCGATGTAATTTGTTCCAGTTGCTGCGGTTGAGGATTTGCGCCGTCCGATGTTGTCATCCGATTCGCGTACTCGATGAAAAAGTTGGCTCTCCGATTCGTGCAACTCTGCGGGGGATTCGCCCTTTCCCGTGCCATGTCTGCCAACATGGCGCGGATTCTCATGTATCACAACTTTTCTGGCCCTGGCGAGCCGAACAATGACTGGTATACGTCGATAGAGCACGAAGACAGCTTGAATACTGCGGTGGCGTTGTTTCGCTCAGTAGCCTGGCCGCACGATTGGCATCAGGCACACCGCGCAAACGTTCAGAACAGAGTCTGCTCGTAGAACCCGCCGCAGCGCCTCCGCCCGATCATCTCCTCCAGCGGGAAACGCGAGAGAAGATCCAGCAGGCATTTCGCCGCCTGCCGGCCAAGTTGCAGGTAGCGGCGACGCTCGCTCTTGTCGAAGAACAGCCTTACGACGAAATTGCTGATGCCTTAGGGACATCGGTCGGAGCAGTGAAGCTGCGTGTTTTCCGGGCGGTTCGCATCCTGCGCAAACAACTGAACCACCTTGGACTCGGGCCCGGAGTTGCAAGGACATGAGGATAAGGAAATGACCGAACACGACGACCGCCAGATTCGCGAAGCTCTGAAGCAATCGTTTCCTCCGATGAACACTGAACTCCGCCGGGACCTCTGGCCCGCAGTGCTGCGCAAACTCGACGTTCACGTGGCCCCCGTGCCCTGGTACGACTGGGCGCTGATCGGCTTGAGCGCTACCGTGTTTCTGTTCTTCCCGCAACTGATCCTGGTGTTTGCGTACCACCTGTAGAAGGAGGCTTCATGAACAACCATCCGTACTTGCGTGCTTACATGGCAGGAATCGCCGTGCCGACGCCGCTCTTGCTGGTCGCCCTGACCCTGTTCAGCATCGCACGCTTTGTCTACAACGTTCCCATCCCTGTGGAGCGGGTCATCATTTTTCCCATGGCGATCGTCCCCAACCTGTTTGGGGTGTGGAACGTGCTGCACCTGGCGTCGCGGTCGCGCTTGCCGCTGGGGATTCACGGCGCGATCCTTCCTTTCATCCTCGGGCCGGTGGGATTCTTCCTCGGGCGTGGCCTGGGTTTCCTGAAGACGACGGGCTACGGATTCATCTATTTCGATGTGGTGCAGGTGCACTACCTGCATGTAGCAGTGGTGTTTCCGGCGGTGGTGATCGTCTATTACCTGGTCTGGAAACACCTGATCGGATTCTTCAATCGAGTCGTAGGAATCGCGGAGTAACACTCGCGTAATGAAAGAGCAGAGAAATTGTTGCGGCGACAGGAGGCATGTATGACGAATGTACACTCTGGGAGTGTTTCGCCCCTCGGGCACGCGGATCGGTGGGCAACTGCAATGGTCTGGCTGGCCGTAGGCTCAGCGTTTTTCGCCCTGTGGTTCTGGCTGCTGCCCCAGTGGCTCGGTTTCCGCGTGGAGATGGCAGGCGCCGCCCGCTGGCGCTGGCTGGCGGCTGTCCCGTCGGTGCTGGGATTCGCCGTACCCCTGCGGTGTGTCTGGGACTTCGGTTGGACCGGACATGGCACGCCTGCGCCGATGATTCCCCCGCAGCGGCTGGTCGTCGTCGGTTTCTATCGCTACGTACGCAACCCGATGTATCTTGGCTTAGCGGCAGGATGGATTGGACTCTGGATCGTCTTCGGACACCCGGATCCACGAGCGATTGCCGCCGTGGCAGTCGTAGCCTTCGGTGTACATCTGTTCGTGCTCTTGTATGAGGAGCCGACATTGCGGCGGAAGTTCGGTACGGACTACGAAGCGTATTGCCAGAACGTGAGCCGCTGGTGGCCACGTGTTAGGGCCCGGTCGAAGCCTGAGTAGCGACCGATCTATTCCGCGCCCGAAATGCGCTGCGGAGCGCGACGTTGTTGTGTGCGTCTTTTACCTGAATTCGTCCTTGATTTTATACACTACGCTTCCAACAGCCCCACCCAAATACAAGCGCAACACGTGATTTAGCTGGGGTTTTTAACGTATCGAGGGTACCAGAGTAGGTACTTGTGGGTTTAAATCTGTAGTGGATATTATATACACTACACACATGAGCTTCATCCGCAAGGTCAAACGCAAGGGCCGCGTCTACCTCGCCGAGTTGAGAATCGGCGGATCAACGGCAAAGTTGTCCAGCGCCATATTCGTTATGTCGGTCGCGAAGCCGATGGCAAAACTATTCTCGCCACTTCTTTGTCCGAAGCTGAGGTCGAACAGGTCAAGCTCTACGGCCCCTTACTCGCACTTCATCATCTGGCCAAGAAGATTCATCTCCCCGACCAGCTCGGCCCCTATAGTCAAGAAATCCTCAGCCTGGTCTATGCCCACTGCCTCGATTACCGCAGCCTCAATCACATGCCGCAGTGGTTTGAACGCACCGACTTAAGCTTTCTCTTGGATCTCGACGGCTTAACCGAGAAACGCCTACTCGGTGCCTTGGACTATTTGGAAGGTTTAGATGCCGAGGCCTGGCAGCAGCAGATGTTTGAATCCGTTTGCCGCCACTATCGCCTCCATCCATCGGGAGTGGTCTATGACGTCACCAATACTTATCTTTACGGCAGCAGCTGTTCGCTGGGCAGGCTGGGAAAAGACAAGGAAGGAGTGAAAGGCCGGCCCCTGATCCAGATCGGAATGGCCGTCACGCAGGAGGAAGGCTTGCCGCTGTTCCATAAAGTCTTCGACGGCAACGTGCACGATTCTCGTACCTTGCGTGATCTGGTCACGCAGTTCGGCAATTACCGGCTTGGACCCGGGCTCTTCATCTACGATCGGGGCATCGTTTCCAAACGCAACCTCAAAGACATCAAAGACTTAGGCTGGGATACGCTGTGCGGCATGCCGCTCAATCCTGCCCTGAAAAAATCCTGGCGTCCCTGGGCCGACCCTAAGCGCATGTTGCAATTCCCCAACCGCGTCCAGGTCGGATCGGGCATCTTCTACGCCGTCCTGCGCCCCCACGAAATCGATGGCGTGCGCGGCAAACTGGCGCTCTGCCTGAACGAGCGCCGCCAAGGGATTGCACGAGAGTCGCGTCGCAGTGAGATCGTCTATGCCCAGAAACTACTGGCCGAAGGCAAGGCCATCAAACCCGGACTGCGACCCTTCTTCGATGCCCAGGGCCGCTTACGCGCAGACAAGTTGACGGCCGCTGAGCAGTTCGATGGCTACTCTTGTATCTTCTGCACCCGTCAGGTGCCAACCCAACAAATGCTCCCCCTGTACTTCGACAAGGACCTGATCGAGAAAGCTTTTCGTAGTCTCAAAGGGATTACCCAGCTGCGTCCAGTGCGCCACTGGCTGGCCGAGCGTGTGCGCGCCCACGTCTTCCTCTGCTATCTCGCGTACTTACTCTTATCCTTGCTTCGCTATCACTTGCGCAACACGGAATTCACACCAGAGAAGGCCCTGAACGAACTCAGCACCATGTACAAAGTTTATCTGCGCGACTCTCAACATCGCTTCCACCTCTCGCGCACGGTGGCTCTCACCAAAAATCAAGAGCTCATCCTGAAGGCGATCGATAAGTCGCTTCTAAAAACCTAGCGTAGTGTACATTTTTGCGGTGGAATTCAGGTCTTTTAATCTTTCTGGCGAACGTTGCGCACGGAAAGACAGTCGCCTACGCTGGGAGTCGGTTGCTACACTACGGCTGCGCGTGGAGCAAAGCCACTGTTCCTGCCAACACCGCTAAGGCGAAACACCTGCGCGGAAAAGATGCCCACCAAGTTGATGATGTCGTCTCCCATCGCTTCCGGGCAGAAGACGAAAGCGCCTGTCACGAACATGGGGCTAAGCTATTGGTTCCTCCGATAGATGATGGTTTTTGGGCCGCCATCGACAATCTTGAAATCTGCCGGCACTGTGAATAACGAAGGGTCGGGCTCTGCGCGCACGATGTTCGTTAACCGGAATGTTTGCTCGCCCATTCGCGGATCGTTCCGCTTGCTGGAGATAATCGTCTTGAGGTCAGTCGAAGTCCAGACCTCGGTAACAATGCTGATCGGTCGATCATTACCGATTTGGCCGGCAGGAATTGTGTGTGTGGTACGCACCCCATTCACAACGACACCTTCCATCGTCTGAGAGCCAAGGGATTCCGTGTTTGCTTCCAGCTGCCCATCCGTCGCCAAATGCTTCGTCAGGGCAATCATGGGAGGTGCCGGTGGGGGAACTGGGGGCGGCCCGCTCGCCGTCTGTATGAAAAATGTGCCAACGGCTGCGCCGGGGCCGTCGGTTCCGCCGGGGGACATCGGGTTTTTCCACGCACTCTTATCGGTCAAGTTCAGCGTATAGGAAGTGCCCGCCACCGGATCTTGAATGAAGACGAGGTGCGGGGCGCTAGCGGCCGATAGATTGCCGATCGCCGGCAACGCCGCATCTTGACGTGTGCGTCCCTGGGAATCCCTGGAGACCGTCCCGGTGTTGGTCTGAACGATCCGATTGCCATCCGCGAGTGTCTGGATGGATTCGTTATTAATAGTGGCGGAATAGGGCGCGCTCTTAACCGGAGCAGTGGACCCTTTTTCAAAGGAGCCCCAAGCGATCGCACCTGCCGGGCCGGCGCTTTGGTACATTACGTTTCCGCCCTCTTGCGCGAATGCGCAGAATGAGGCCGCGAGAATAAGGATCAGTGTGCGTTTCATGTTAGGTCGGTCTCCTTTTCTATCTAGCCAAGGACTTCGCCCTTGATATCCCGTTGAATTCCAACGGATGCAGCAACTTGACGTTACAACGAGAACAAAATTCTCGCTGTAACGTGCATAATCGACGAAAGCAAATCATGGCTGCATACGGAGTCCTTGAACCGATCCGTCGGCTGCCATACTGACGTCCGCGATCAATGTGATCCCCTCGGGGACAGCACCGGGAGGAAACATTGCTTCGACCGGAATGGCGATCTGGATCGCGGTTTCAGGTAGCGCCCAATTCGGGTTTGGAGTCTTCGCGGGCGCAATCACACGTCGTCGATGGACCGTCTTGACCGGCTTTGGCGCAGTTTCCAGGATGATGGCCGGGGAGGCGTCCGCCACTGGCGGGCGCACAGGAATCTGCTTGACGGATGCTGGCTGGAACACCAGGAACAGCACGGCCGCCGCCGCTGTCGCGCTCGCCAGGACGGGCTCCCAGCGCGGCCTGCGACGTGTTGTTCCCTCCATCACCGCATCGCAGAGCGCGACGAATGCGCGGCTCACTTGCTTATAGGCATCGACGCGCCTCCGGCATTCTGAACAGTCTCGAACATGCCGCTCCGCATCCGCGGCTTCGTTGTCAGGAAGCTCACGATCCATCCAGGCAACCAATCTTCCTGAAAAGTCACACATTGCATTTCTCCGCTAATTTCCTGATCGCCCGATCCACCGTATCGCTCACCGTGGAAGTTGGCATCCCGAGAACTTCACCGATTTCCCGATAGCGCAATCCTCCCGCACGCAACAGGAGGCACTCACGTTCGGATTCCGTCAATAACAGGATTGCCTTTCCCAGCCGACGGAACTTTTCCTTCCCCAATACGACTTGCTCCGGCGTCGCTTCGTCTGCAATCGAGTCAAGGTGGGGATCGAGTGGCTTGCCGAAACGACGATCATAACTATGCTGACGATTTCTGGCGCCATTGTGGGCGACGCGAAACAGCCAGCTACGAATGTTCTCCTGCGACCCGCACGAAGCCAAGTGCCTGTGCAGGCTGACAAAAGCGTCCTGCACGACATCCTGCGCTTCGTCAGCCGAGAGCCCGAGACATACCAGATATCGCAGCAGAGGTTTGCGTAGTTCGCGGTACAGAGTGGTAGCCTCGCACGAGTCAGCCGCAAAGCGCACGAGTGGCAGTGGTAATGGTAAGGAATCGCCACTCATAAGGACCTCGGCATCGCGCCTCTATGCATAGAACAAATGAGGCCTGCGGTTTTCCGACTCGCGTCAGAAAATTCAGTTTATCAACACAACTGACCGACTCTGTTCCCAACACCCGTTGTGTACGCCTGTGATTCTGCGATTGAAGGAGAATCAATACAGAGCTTTCATGCACTGGGATGCTGGGCACGACAACATCATAGGAAGTGATCGGATCTCGCTGCCAACTCCCGGTTTGTCGGCAAACCGGAAACTACCGGTGGTGTCCAAACGAAACTTGCCTAAAGACGGATCTCACCCCGTCAGCGCTATTTTCTCAGACAAATGGAACGCCGCCCCCTCTTGATCTGCAGTCCTGGATTCTTGTCGTCCCTCTCGTGTCTCATGTTTCAGAATGTTCGACAATCCGGACAGCATTTGCTTTACCAAGGAGAGACGACAATGGCGCAGAGACATCAACACGGCTGGCTAAAAAAGGAAATGCGCGCTCAAGGCGAAACCTGGGTATTGTTCTTCCGTACTACTCGACTATCTGATGGCAAACGGGTGGAAAACAAAGTCCCTATAGGCTTGGTTCGACACCTTCCCGAGGCAAGCAGTGCATGGGCAGAGGTCGAACGACTCCATGTTCCTATCAACCGGGTGGATATGCGACGCGGATTGACCTTCGGAGACTTGGCTCAGCACTACGCAGAACACGAGTTGGTTGAAGGCTCCGAATCAATCCGCCCCAAGGCGCACACAACCGTAAAGGGCTACGAGCGAGTTCTCCGAAACCGGCTGCTCCCACGATGGGGGAACAGAATCGCACTTGGCATCGAACCGTTGGAAGTGGAGCAGTGGCTGAGGGTCTTGAAAAAGGAAGGAGATCTTGCCAATCCGACACTCGACAAGACTCGTCGCGTCATGTCCTTGGTGTATAAGCATGGGCCAAAGATACGGTCTACTTCCGCGAAACCAGGAGTCGAACCCCATGCGCTTTGTCCGCTGCAAGACAACCAGCGGATACGAAGCGATGATTCTCACCCCCGAACAGGCGTATGCAATCGTGTGTAACCTCCGAGAGCCGGAACGCACTCTGACGCTTTTGGCCGCCGGCACAGGACTCCGTATATCCGAATGCTTGGGCTTGCAATGCCACGACGTCAATTTCGCTGACGGAATGATCCACGTGCGTCGTACTTGGACGTGTGGCCAAGTAGGTTTGCCAAAGAGCAAAGCGTCGAAGGGGCCGGTGCCACTCCATCCGTTGCTCGCCGAATTCATGCTCCTCTGGAAACAGAAGACGACATATTCCCAGCCCGGTGACTGGGTGTTTCCCTCAACCCGCCTAAACGGCAAACAGCCGCGTGTCGCCAATATGCTTGTCGAAGATCATCTGGGGCCAGCCGCTGTCAAGGCAGGCATACTTTCATCGCACCCGGACAATCACGGCCGACTCGTGGATGACGACCCGCGTCGATTCGGTTTTCATAATCTGCGCCACAGCCTAGCGTCATTTCTCATCCGGATCAGAACCGATCCAAAGACTGTGCAAACTCTGCTTCGCCACAGCGACGTCAAGTTGACGCTTCAGTTCGACACATGCGCCAGACAAAAACGGACTGACAACGGACTGAATTGGAAGACAGTTGAAGATAAGTTCTTCAAGGACATGGACGTATGCGTTGGTCTCCTTGTACCACGTTCTAGATGCGGACTGAGAGCGGACTGGAGAGGCACAAGGCGATTCATCCAAGTCCTTTGGAATGATGGTGGCCAGGGACGGAGTTGAACCGCCGACGCCAGCCTTTTCAGTCAAAATTAACAGTGATTGCAAGTACTTAGAGGTGCCTCCCGGCGCTGTAAGTTACTGAAAGTCATTGCAGGAAAGGCCGACTGCCGGTAAAACTGCCGGTAAGTTTTGTTCGCCTTTTGTTCCGTCCGGCCATTTCGCGCTCCTCGGACTTGATCAATACTATTAGGATTAAGGGAAGACGGTATCTCGGCAGTTTGCCACTCCTTAGGCGGAAAAACGGTATCTTCCATATTTATGGCACATATGAAATAATCATGTTTATGAAGCAAGAATCGATTCGGACGACGGTGGACATTCCGGCGCCCCTTTACCGGAAATTAAAGGAACAGGCGGCGGGAACTGGTTCTTCGATTCGTGAGCTGGTTCTTCTCGGTGTGAGACGTGTGGTCTTGCAGGCACAGCGGCCGAGGCCAAAGCGGGTCGAATTTCCTCTGATTGTTTCCAAAGGACCACAGGTAGACCTGACGAATGAGCAGATCTATGAACACGTTGAATTTCCTTGATGCCAATGTCTGGCTGGCGCTCCTGTGGAGCCGGCATATACATTCCGAGAGAGCCAGATCCTGGTTTGAGCAGGCCGGACAGGAGCAATTCCTTTTTGGTCGGTTCACGCAAATCACAGTTCTTAGGCTTCTCACAACCGAACAGGTCATGGGAGTGGACACAAAATCTATGGCGGAAGCCTGGAGCCTGTGGGACCGGATCTGGGCTGATGATCGAGTTGTTTTCGTGCCTGAGCCGGAGGATATCGAGAAGGAGTTCCGCGCGCGCTCTCGAATGCCTAGTCGCTCTCCAAAGGCCTGGGCAGACGCGTACATGTTGGCTTTCACGGCCGTGGCAGGCTTGAAGTTGATCACGTTTGACCGCGCTCTGAAGTCGCGCGGCAACGATGTGCTCGTGCTATAGGACAGCTAAGCGGATGCGGCTGTGCACCGCCAGAATGTCATCAGATGAAAATGTCGCGAGTCTCTTTCGCCAGCCGCGACCTTTGAGCCCGCACTGGACCAGTCATTCCATCTGCAGAACTCGCCAGTCGTTGATCCGCACCGCTCCCGTTTCGCCGTACGGAAGCTGCTCCATTTCTGAAATGATGCCCGGCCATCTCCGTCCGCGAATAAGTTTGAAAGTGGTATCGTGTGCTCATATGATGTTCGCTTGAAGCAGTTGCCACCTCGGAGTGTCCTTGACCGGTGCTTTACCTACGTCTCGCCCCAAGCCGGCGATGTATCCTGCTGGAGACTATGCTTCAGGAATTTACTGCATTCGAACGTCTTCCCGTCACTGTGACCGAGGCAGATCTTTTGCGCGATATACAGATTCACCTCCCTGTGAATGAATCCGATTTCTTGCAGTCGAGAAGAGCAGATTCGCGGAGCACGCAAGCATCGACCGGATCGGTCTTTTGAGTTGGAGACACGCGGTGTGCTAGGTGGATGGGAAGACACTCCGGGATAGCGAGGACGCTCTTTTGAAGAAAATAACCGTGGCCAATTACCGGCAGGATCCATACTACGCTCGGATTGTGAAAGCGGTTGAGGGTCTTCTTCGGGAAAAGGGATTCGTTGCTCCGTTGGAACTCTTTATTCGTATGGATCTGCTTTCCCCGGAATCGGTGGAGAACTGGAGGCGCGGCCGGATTGCGTATCTCGAGAGGGTCATACGCTGCAATTTAGGCAAGGCCAGCCGAATCTTGCGTATTTTGCGGATGCACGCGCACGATCTGGACCTCAAGCCCTCGCTCACCGTGTACAAACGATGGACCAAGGGCTCTCGCCCCCTCTTGCGGTTTTCAAAGACAGGCGACCACAATATTGAAGACGCTTACGCTCGTCACTTCGTTTCTCCACGTAAAGGCTCTTTTGGAGGAGGAGTGAAGGATGTTCTCGTTGACTCTACGGGGACTCACATGACGGGGGACCAGCACGCGACGAGAGATTAACGTACCCAGTCCAACGGTCATGGCAACGTCCTGAACGGCGCAGCCGGAGTAGAGATTGATGAACAACGTTGGAGCCTTGGAAGATAAATAATGGGGATGAAACCGCCTTACACTAGTCGACAAGGCCAGTTTCTCTTCTTCGAGCATCAGCAGCACTGATGCTCCCGCCAGACCGGTCGCTCGAAACGTCACTTCCGGCCGCTCGCCCAACGGGCGAGTTGACGTGGCTTTCCTACCACCTTCCCAGAACTCGGATCGGTGTTGGCCTCGAGAAGACTGGCACCTGATTGTCCGGAAATGACCTCGTTTCGAGAGTAGACGAGCCGTCCGTCGGGTAGAGGTATTCCCGACGTAATGTCCGGATCAGAAAAGGAGACCGTGATTTTTCCCGTCTCCAGGTCACAAAGATGACATGGCCGCAGACTGAGGCGGATGATCTGCCGCGCTTCGTCGAAGCGCTGCAAAGTAAGGGTGTAGTTTGCAAGGCCCTCGTATTGATTTACCTGATCAGGTGCAAGACCGGCGCAGGTGCAACAACGAATCGTTTTCTGACTGTGTCAAGAGAGATTCCGACAATATGTTACCGGTTTTCCGAAGAAGCTCAGTTAGACGATTCACTTGATCTTCGCGTATTCGGCCTTGGCCTCAAGCAATAGAGGAACTTTCGGATCTGCATCGCGCCAGAGGGCTAGAAATGCTTGATAGGACTCAACCGCCTTGACTGTGTTGCCGGAGCCGGCATTGGCGCGTGCGAGTTGTAGATGGGCCAAAGCAGCAAGCGGGAAGTTCCAAACCAAAGCGCGATGGTCGAGTATTTTTTGAAACTCGGTGGCTGCATGGTCCCATTGGCGATTCGCCAAGTATCCCTGACCACGAAGGTATGCAGGATACAAGGCTCCACCGGACGAGAATGGTGGGCGAATGGCGGCCAGTTCATAGGGGCCAGCCGTTGCGAGGTATGCCATTGCTTGAGAACCATCGGCGTGGGAGAGGGCGATAGCTGCACGGATGCAGGGTAGCCAATAGTTCGTCAGTAAGGTGTCGGACGGAAAACTCTTTTGAAGGGTGTCTGCCATTACACTAGCGCGGCCAGCTTCGCCGACACGGGCCAGCGCCAAAGCGGCGGCCACTTGCACGTCGCGATTCGAAGCCAACGCGAGAGCGGCTAAAGCCTGTTGCTTGCCTTCAGCTGCATTCCCGAACTCCGCCTCCCGCAAAGCTGCGCTCACCCGCCAGCCAGCCGCCGTTTCCTTGTCGTCGGCGCGAATGGCTGAGTCCACCGCCCGTTGAGACAATTCACGCGCTTTCCATATTCTCCCGTGAAAAGCCTCGGTATCGGCTTGGCTTGAGAGCAACGCATCCTCTTGCCCAGGTGCGCCGAGAGCAGCGGAAAAACACCGTTTCATTTCCTTGTCATCCTGACGCAGAAAAGCTAGTTGATAAAAATTTGGCAGCAGAGTCTGATCCTGCTTGAGTGCGCGAGCTCGGTGCAAAATGTCCTCGGCATCATCTATCTCACCGAGATACAGGTAGTGACAGGTAGTCATAAGCGAGATTCCCATATATTGTGGCAGAGTCTTTCACTAGATTCTTGAACCTCAAGTCTGAGAATTTATCTCTCAGAATTTCAAGCGGCAAGTAGATCGATGACCTGTTGGATCGAAGCGTCGGCTTTTTCATAAGCGGCTTGGAGTTTGCTGGCGGGAGTGTGGGGTTGGGTGGGTTTACGGTGGAAGAGGCTGTTGGCCAAGGGACCGCAGACGCGCTGGTGGAAGAGGATGAACATCAGGGTGACGCGAGTACCTTTGTCGGTGAGTCGGTAGGCATAACGGGAGCCGTCGCGTTCCAGTATGGCATGGGCTTTGAGTTTGCGGAGGTCATAACGGAGTTGGGTCAGGGTGTAGTTTGCGGAGGTGAGTTGGAAGGCGGAGAGGATGGCTTGGTGGATTTGGCGGGAGCGCCATCCACCCAGTTGGGTGCCGCGGTGGAGCAGAACTTCCATCAGGCGGAGCATGCGGGTGTCCTGGATCTTGATGCCAGGGATTTTGGTGTTTCCCGAGGGGATGGGCAGAGCCAGACGCTGGAACAGGGGAAAGTCGACGTGGACATCGAGAGCCTGGGCCTCGAATTCAGCGAAACGATCGGTAACGGTCGCCAGGGTCTGACGAACGGTTTCCAGGTTATCCAAGGATTTTTTCAGTCCGAAGTCTTGCAGGTTGTTGCTGAGGACCTCCAAGCGCAGGAAGGTAGAGAACTTCTCGTACATGCGGAGCACGGCATTTTTGGCGCAGGCGCGCAGCACGTGATGGCCATGTTCCATTCTTTCCAGGATAGTGGCGAGTTTGCCGCGGATTCTCCTGTGCAAGCGAAAGCCGAACGTGTGAGAGAGTTTGTCGGCGGAGAGACGGAACAGTCCGAGGTCACAGGAGCGCTCGAAGAGTTTGTGGATGGGAAAGTTTCGGCGGAAGTTAAAGTTGCGACAGTATTCGACCTGCTGCAGTGAGTAATGGCGGCTGAGATTCATGGCGGCGCGGTCTTTTTGGAGAACTTGGGTAGGCCGCTCGGGTAGGGAACTCCAGTGATCGAGCTGCTTGCGAATGATCTGAGGGCTGAGACGGTCGGCGGCTGCCTGTAAGGCGGCTTGGTCGGCGACCCAGAGAAAGGCGTTGTAAGTCTTTACAAAGGGTACACCGGCACGCAGGAGTTCGCGTTCGATGAAAGAATGGCCGTTGAGGTAGTAGGTGATGGAGAAGGGCAAGAACGATCCAATAGATAGGGCAATCAGGCCCAGCATTTCGTCGCGAATATAGAAGTAGTAGTGGGTGTAGCGGGAACGCTGCCGGGCGAGGATGCGGTAATGGGGATCGGCGACGGGAAATCTGGGAACCGCGGAACGGAACGAGGGCCCCGAATTCCATGCTCTTGAGGAGGAAGTAGACGCCAAACTGATTCCGGCGCTCCATTCGTCGCAGGTGGGGACGAACGTAGTCTTCCTTGCGGACTCCTTTCTCGGCCCACTCCATGGGGATCTTACGTTTCTTAGCAAAGGCCTCCACCCAGCGGTGGTAATCGTCGGTGCGCTGACGTAAG
>CAWCKL010000025.1:0-41979 GCA_963796095.1 uncultured Acidobacteriota bacterium | reverse complement strand
ACGACAACTGCAATGGCAATCGCTCCCGTGATCTGACGGAATTGGCGGGCAATTCCCTCCGAGCTGGAAATGGCAAAATTATTCGGCTTATCGATCCCAACACTTCTGCGCCGCCGCATCAGACCGATGATTTCGTCCTCCGCCTGCGCCTTTCTGCCCGGGTATGCTTGTGCTCCGATGAAGTGTTCGTCGTCCTGGGGATTGTGTTTGCGATATGCTCCGTAGGGCACAACCACAACCTTGTCCGCCGACTCGTCTCTGAAGAACTGGCCTTTGCGCTTCTCCAGCACGCCGACAACCTGATAGAAAGCGCCTCCGACCTCGATGGACTTGCCTAACGGATCTTCCTCGTGGAACAGTCCCTCGGCCAGGTCGTGCCCAATTACCGCTACATCCATGTGATGCAGGTTTTCCGCTTCGGTAAAGAAGCGGCCTTTCTCAGGATTGGCATTGTAGACCCATTCGTAGGATGGAATCGTGCCGGTAAATTGAAGCCCGTAGACCTCGTTCTTTCTGTAACGCGCCGGCACTACGGTGATGGGCTGGCCTGGTTCCAGACGCGGGGAAACCTCGACAGTCACAGACTTCACGTCGGGGCATTCATCCAGGATGGCCATCGTGTCTTCATAGGTCAGTGGCTTGCGGTTGCGTTCTTCCGCCGTGAGCGTGCCTCGAAAGCCGAAATCATAACGAAACACGAATAGCGTGTCGGTGCCATATTGATCGAGAAATCCGCGAATATCCCGGTCCAAGCCGACCATGATCGAAGCCACGGCCACGATGGCCATGATTCCGATGACCACGCCCAAGACGGTCAACAGCGACCGCGTCTTGTGCTGGCGAAGAGAATCGAATGCCAGGCGCGTGCTTTCGCCGATTTCAAGGTGCATGGTTGAAACCTCTTTGAGAATTGGATCGACAAGCCCTTAATAGGCGACTGGAAGAATCGACTATGTACCTCAGCGCCTAAAGCCTTCGGTCGCCCACATTTCCGCAGTGCTGAAGCGTTGCTGCACCCAAAATCATTTCAGCCTGCTAAACCTCAAAGCGCAGAGCCTCGATGGGATCCAGCTTCGAAGCCCGGCTTGCGGGATACAGACCAAAGAACAATCCCACAGCCGTCGAGATTCCCAGCGACAAAATCACGGAACCGATTGGCACCTGGGACGGCACGGGCGTGAGCAGCCTCACCAGCGTAGAGAGAAGATAGGCGATGGCAACGCCTGTCGCCCCTCCCACGGCTGCCATCACCGCGGATTCCACCAGGAACTGCATCATGATGTCGCGCCTTCGCGCTCCCAGCGATTTGCGCACGCCAATCTCGCGCGTCCGCTCAGTTACGCTGGCCAGCATCACATTCATGATCACCACGCCGCCGATGACGAGGAACACCGAAACCACTCCGACCATGGTCGCGGCGATGGCGCCGGTCAGATTCTTCCACAAGCTCATAATGGTGTCAGACGCCAGAATCCCGAAATTGTCATCCGCCTTGGGATCGAGGTGGCGGCGGGCGCGCATCATGGTGCGGGCTTCATCCTCGGTTTCCCGCATCCATTCCGGGCCCCGCCCCTGTACATTGATGGCCAGATCGAGATTCTGCCCGTGTTCGCCATACCGTTTCAAGAATGTCCGCACTGGAATGTAGACAAAATTGTCCTGTGATTGTCCGAAGACTGTTCCAATCGGTTTGGCCACGCCCACTACCTGGAAGCCCATACCGTCGACGTAGATCGTCTTGCCGATGGGGTCGACCGCCGGAAAAAGCTTTCCAGCCACATCCTGCCCGATGAAGGTGATCTCAGCTCTGCCTTCGTTGTCCGCATCCGTTATGTAGCGCCCGGTTTCGGGTTCCTCCACATCCATGTCGGCGATGTTCGCGGTCACGCCGCGAATATTAATGTCGTCCAACGCTTGTGTTCCCATGCGAACCTTGCCGTTGGTTCGCACCTCCAGGCCAACCGCCTTGGGCAGCCTCATGCCATCGCGCAGCCCCTCGAAATCTTCCCAGCTGATATTCCGATTGCGACGCATCGCTTTGAGGAAGTCCTGCTGATTGGTGATGATGGGGAAGCGGACCACGAGAAATACATTGGATCCGAGATTGGCAACCCGATTCTGAATGTAAAGGTTCGCCCCAGTGATAATCGACACGACAAGGATGAGCACCGCAACTGACAAAGTGACGCCCAGCAGCGTCAGCGCGGAACGCAGCTTGTGCGCGCGCAATGCCGCCAGAGCCTCGACCGCGGGGTCGCGAAACACGCTGCCGTGACGCCTGAGTTGCTGTCCAACTCGCGAGACATCAAACTTCCGAACGCCTTCCCGCGGAATCGCGGCTTGCGTCGTTGCGGGGTTCGTGGCGTCCACACTGTAATCGTATACGAAGCTCGGCCGAAAATTGTTCCAAAACGCCTTGGTCGCAGACCAACTTCGGTTCACCCCAGGCGAGAGAACAGCTCCTCTACTGTGGGCTCAGATTAAAGTCCATGGTGTTGGAATTCATGCCCCCGGTGCGAACATAAACCGGAATCATGCCCCAAAAACTGAGGTCTGTATCCGTGAGCGCTGCCATGAGCTGGCTCGAAGTAATGAACCTTGTGTTCAGCGGCGTGCCGTTCCAGAATACGACGGCGTCCGTGCCGAAGTTACTCCCATTGATTGTCATGGTGAAGGGCACGCTGTTGACTGGAACGCTGTCCGGTGTCAACGCCGTTAGCGCGGGCGGAGAAAATACGACGGCTTTGAACGGGTCACCACTGCTTTTGACGGCATTGCCGCATCCGATGGTGAGTAGGCTGGCGAGCACAAGACTGACGTATCGCATAGCTACCTCCTGCAGGTTTAGGAAAATGCCGATACGCCGCAACACGCCGCAAAAGAAAAAAGAAGAGGCCATAAGTTTGTCCGTTGAAAGAGTGCTGGTCAAGATGAAAGAGTTTGCACATAGGCAGTATTTTGCAGATTCCGCGCTGATTTCAGGAATCCGGATTTTTGGCTGTAACCGGCTGTGCTTGCGCTGAAGGCGGGAGAGGGCCGGGTACAATTCTACGGGTGTATTCTTAGCCAACTTGTGGGCTCCAGCGGGCCTTTGATGTTGGAAAGGAGCTACCGTGGCGGCAAAAATAGACCTCTACAACAACGCTTACGCGCACTACGATGCAGAGGTGTATCGGCAGATTCGCGTCGAGACTTACGGCGAAGATCTCGGCCAGACCAGTTGGGTAAACACGGAAGAGTCCGACGAAATACCGCGGACGTTAGGTCTCACGCCCACTTCTTACGGGCTCGAAATCGGCTGCGGTTCCGGGCGATATGCCTTGCAGGTTGCCGCAACGGTGGGTTGTCGCATTCTGGGTGTTGATATTAACGGCCCTGGTATCCACACCGCCAACCAGCTTGCGGCGGCTCGGAACATGTCCGCCCAAGTGCGCTTCGAGATTTGCGATGCCTCGAAAACATTGCCTTTTGGCGACTCGACCTTTGATGCCGTTTTCTCGAATGACACCTTGTGCCATGTTCCCGGACGTCCAGCCGTCCTGCGTGAATTATTCCGTGTCCTTAAGCCCCGTGGACGGATTCTGTTCAGCGATGCTCTCATCATCGGCGGAACGATTTCGCATCAGGAAATTGCAGCTCGCAGCTCGATCGGCTACTACATATTTAGTCCGCCTGGGGAGAACGAACGAATCGTCAAGCAGCAAGGTTTTCACCTGGTGAGCGTTACTGACACAAGCGAAATTGCAGCCTCCATTGCGAAACGCTGGCTGGACGCGCGTGAGAAGAGAACGGATGACTTGATGGCAATCGAGGGCAGAGTAACTTTTGAAGGCTTGCAACAATTCCTTTCCACGGTGCACGCCCTTACCAGTGAAGGGCGGCTGCGGCGATACCTCTACGTGGCGCACAAACCGGGGGAAAGCGTAACATCCATCTGATAAAACTTGAAGGTATTTTCCTCGCCCGGATGATCGACCGCCACCCGCCGGTAGCGCTCCAGGACATCGGTGACGAATGCAAGCCTTTCTTCCTCCGGTATAAATTTTGTCCATTCGATGAAAGTCACCGAGCCAAAAGCTACGAAGGCAGAGTGAGACTTGAAATCCCAGGCTTTGTCAGCCGTGTGAATGCGGCGGACATGCAGGCTGTTGCGCTCGGCCAATGCTCCATATTGTTCGGGCGTCAGGTGAAGATACGGATCGTGAAAATTCTGGAAGTAATTAGCCCAACGTGATAACAGGCGCGTCTCCTCGATCACATTTTCCAGACTCTTCCGCTTGCCACCAGGGACCAGTCGCAGTTGTGCCAGGCCATCGGGCTTCATCGCAGAACATATCGAGCGGAGCGCTTCATCTTGCTCAGGTATCCAGTGAAGCGCATTGAAAGACACCACAAGATCGAATTCTTCGCGAAACCGCAGACGGCGAATGTCCGCCCTTGCAAATTGAAGATTGGGCCGGACAGCGGAACCAAAGTGGCTCGATGCAAAGGCAATCATATCCGCGGACGAATCGACGCCCACGACGGTCCCTTCATGAACACGAGCAGCAATCTCCGCCGTGACTTTGCCATTACCGCATCCCAAATCTAATACACGCTCATTCCCTTTGAGATCGAGCAGCGAGAGCACTTCGGTGGCCATGGCCTCCTGCAGTCCGGCTATCCTGGCGTATCCCGGTGCGTTCCATTCGGTCATTTTGCATTTTCCAAGATTATTCCCTGAGTGTTGTTCCCGTGCCAGCACAATTCTCAGCGTTCGCCGATCTTTTCTGTCCGCTTGCCACCCGGGAAGTATAATCCTGGTCATGCGAAAGCTGTCTGTGCGCAACACAAAGTGCGACGATGCCCGAATCTATTGACTGGCCGCGGACGCAGCCACCGCGACATCGCCGCCGCTTCCTTCTCATTCTCGCCGTCCTTGCCAGCATCCTGTTCGCCGCTCGGACGACGCTGTCGTATTACGTGGATGTGCTCTGGTTCGGGTCGCTCGGCTACGGCGGCGTGTTCTGGAAAACTCTGAGCCTTCAGTGGGGAGTCTTCGTGGCTTTTGCCGCGGCCACATTTCTCATTCTGTACGCATCGTTCCTGGCCCTGAAGCGGGCGCATCTCCCCGATTTGCCGAGCGGTCACACGATTTTCATCGGGCAACAGCCGGTGAGACTGCCGGTTGAGCCCGTCCTGCGCCTCATCGCGCTCGGCGTTTCGCTCGTCATTGCCGCTATAACCGCTGCCGGCATGATGGTCGAGTGGCCGACGCTGGCGCTCTTTTGGTACGCGCCCGACTCCGCCGGCGCGGTGGATCCGATTTTCGGTAAGCCGCTGAACTTCTTTCTCTTCACCCTGCCTGCATGGCAGTTGATCGCCAACTGGCTGCTTACGCTCGCCGTGATTACCTGCGCGCTTGCGGTTTTGTTCATCTTTATCTCAGGTGGAGCGAGTGTCCTCGCCCGCCGCCGCAGCTACGTCACATTGCCTTGGCGCGGGTTCTCCATCACATTTGCGTTCCTGTTGCTGATCCTCGCGATGCTCGCGTATCTCGGCCGGTTCGAGCGCTTGTTCGAAGATCACACGATCTTCGGAGGTGTGAGCTACACTGACGCCCACGTCACGCTGACAGGAATGCTTGTCGTGTGTGTTGCGCTCGTTTTCGGTGCGGTGATCGCAGCCGTCAACGCCGTGTCGATGCAACGTGGGCGCTGGCTGGTGGCTGCACTCGTTCCCGCGGCTGTGTGTTATTTCGGTGTGCAGATCGTCGGTTGGTACGTCAGCAGCTTTATCGTGAAACCAAACGAACTGGTTCGCGAGCAACCGTATATCGCCCACAACATCGATCTGACGCGGCAGGCCTATGGGTTAGACCGGGTCTTGCAGCGCGAATTTCCCGCGGAAACGACCGTCGAAGCAGCAGACCCGGCGACCAATCAAGCGACGCTTCAGAACATCCGGTTGTGGGACTGGCATGCGCTGCAGGATACGCTGCGTCAGATCCAGGAAATCCGTACCTATTATGATTTCCCCGACATCGACATTGATCGCTATGAAATCGACGGCGCAACTCGCGAGGTGATGCTGGCGACGCGCGAATTGAACGTCGACAAGCTTCCCGAGAGCAGCCGCAACTGGATCAACGAAAAGCTGATCTACACTCACGGCTACGGTATCACCATGAATCCGGTCAACGGATTCACGCCGGAAGGGTTGCCCACGCTGATTCTGAGTAACATGCCGGTACAAAGCACTGTTCGCAGTCTAAATGTGACGCGGCCAGAGGTTTATTTCGGCGAGTTGACCAATACCGACGTGTACGTAAAAACACGGCAGAAGGAATTCAATTACCCGCAGGGCCAGACCAACAATCTGAATTCCTACGAGGGAAATGGCGGCATCCTCCTCGGCGGTTTCCTGCGGCGCATCATCATCGCGCTTGACCGCGGCGACCTTGCGAAGCTGCCGTTCAGCGATGACGTGACCCCGGACAGCCGGCTCCTGATGCGGCGAAACGTGCGCGATCGCGTATCCACGTTAGCGCCGTTCCTCACCTTCGATCCAGACCCGTACATTGTGCTCGGCGACGATGGCCGGCTCTCCTGGATGATGGATGGGTTCACGATTTCAGACAGCTATCCCTACTCGAGCCATTTCCGTCTCGACAGCAACTCCATTAACTACATGCGGAATAGCGTCAAGGTGGTCATCGACGCGTACGACGGCACGACCACCTTTTACGTGTTTGATCCTGAGGATCCGATCGTCGCAGCGTACCGCCGCATCTTTCCGAGTCTGTTCAAAGATGCGGCCACGATGCCGACCGGGCTGCGCAAGCATGTGCGCTACCCCGAGTTGTTGCTCAAACTGCAGGCGGAAGTTTACGGTCTGTATCACATGACCGATCCAGAAGCGTTTTACAACCGCGAGGATCTTTGGACGGTGGCCACCGAAGTCGGCATGAGCGACGCGGGTGAGCAAAGAACGCAGACTATGGAACCGAATTTCGTGCTGATGAAGCTGCCGGACGAAAGCGGCATGGAGTTCGTAGAGATTCTGCCATTCACGCCGGCCAACCGAAATAACCTGATTGGCTGGGTTGCCGGGCGCAGCGACGGCGCGCACTACGGCACGTCGGTAGTCTACAACTTTCCCAAGACGAAGCTGGTCGACGGACCGCTGCAGATCGAAGCGCGAATCGATCAGAACGCGCAGCTTTCCGGACAATTGACACTATGGAATCAGCAAGGGTCGCATGTGCGCCGCGGGGCCCTGCTTGTGATTCCGACCGGGCGGGCGCTGTTGTATGCGGAGCCGATTTACCTGCAGGCCGAGCGAAGTCCGATGCCGGAGTTGCGTCTGGTCGTACTCGCGGTGCAAGACCGGCTTGCGTACGGACCGACTTTTGAGTCGGCGATGGCGGCCCTTTTCGGAGGAGCGGCCTCATCGCTAAGCGCCGCGGCACCCGCCGCGGAGGCGGTACGACGCGCACCACCATCTGCCGCGTCGCCCCAGCCCGCAACGGATCTCAACGCGCTCATCACGGAAGCCGCCAAAGACCTCGCCGATTACCAGCGCCTCACCGCGGAAGGCAAACTCGGCGAGGCTGGACAGAAGCTCGAGGAATTGAAGCGGACAATCGAGAAACTGAACACGCTTCAAAAGTGATGCAGCGTTAGCACCGCACCCAGCTGGCGCTTTCCCCGTTTCGATACGTCACGATCAGGTCACGCTTCCCTGGCGAAGGTCCACGAATGTGGCCTCGGCAAAAAGCTGGTGCTAACATGCAAGGGACCAAAAAGGCGAGGAAACGCGACTCTTTCTGCCTAACGATGGTGCTCAATGAGGTTGCGGAAATCTATCCGTCCCAGTTGGAAACCAGTTCTCCCGCTGATCTTTTGTATAGTGCTGAGCGGCTGTCACGCTCGGCAAGGCAGTCCCGCACCCACGATTGGATTCACCATGATTCCGCCTGCGGCACAAGGTGGCCGCGAAAGAGTGGATAGCATTGCAGGAACCGTTGCGGGTGCGCGTGCCGGCCAGCAGATTGTTGTGTACGCCAGAAGTGGGCCATGGTGGGTTCAGCCCTGGCCCAACAAACCTCTCATTCCAATTCAAACGGATTCGACCTGGAGCACTCCAACCCATTTGGGGTTTGAGTATGCCGCTCTGTTAGTCGAACCAGGGTACCGTCCGCCACCCACCATGGACGTGGCTCCCACCCAAGGCGGTTCTATCGTTGCCGTGAACATTGTCAAGGGGAGTGGCTCCGTAGTGCTGGCGCCCACCGTGCCGCTTCATTTCAGCGGATACGATTGGAAAGTTCGAACCATTTCGAGCGATCGCGGAGGACTGAACAACCTCTACGATGCTGATAATGCCTGGGCGGACGCGAGCGGAGCTCTGCATCTTCGCATCAAGAAAAAAGAGGGAAAGTGGTCGTGCGTGCAAATGGATCTCACACGAAGTCTCGGATACGGAACTTACATCCTGGTCGTGAGGGACACTTCTCACTTGGAACCCGCCACGGTTCTCAGCATGAATACGTTCGACGACTGGGCAGGAGACCAACATTACCGCGAATTGGACGTTGAGATGAGTCGATGGGGCGACGCCGCCAGCAAGAACAATGCACAGTTTGCAATTCAGCCTTTCTATGTCCCGGACAATGTAGCTCCGTTCACGGCGCCTTCAGGCACGCTCACCCATTTGATGCATTGGGAGTCTGAACGCGCCAGCTTCAAAACTGTCCGTGGATCTTCGATCCAAGCCGGAAGCCCCGTGGTCTCTGAACACGTCTTCACTTCCGGAGTACCTTCACCGGGCCAGGAGACGCTCCAGTTACTGTTCTACGTTGTCCCCAGCGACAAGGATCCGCTGCAAAACGATAGCGAGGTTGTAGTTGAGAAATTCGAATATCTTCCGTGATGGGTATTAAACGGCAATGGCGCCTCAAGGGCATAATAATTGGACTTGCCGTTGTGTGCGTCGCGTATCCGGCCCACGCGCTGGACCCCAATCGATTGATCTCGCAATATATGCGCGAGTACTGGGGAAGCGAGAAAGGATTCACCGGCGGATCCGTAACTGCCATCGCGCAAACCAAAGACGGTTATCTATGGATCGGAACCGAGAAAGGACTGATTCGTTTTGACGGATTGAATTTCCGTATTTTCTCGCAAGCGATTCCTAGCTCACTGCCAATCGGTCCGGTTCTGGGACTGTTGGTGGACTCCGAAGGAAATCTGTGGATCCTTTTGCAGAGCACCAGAATCCTCCGTTACCGCGATGGAACATTTGAGCCCGGCCGAGAGGAAGCGGAGTTCGGAATCACCTCCATCCTCAAACGACGAGACGGTGGGGTTCTTCTATCATCGCTCGCGCTCGGCACTCTCACTTATAGCGCTGGAAGGTTTCAATCTCTTACCGACCGGACGGAACCGACAAAGTCTGCAGCGGCTGCCGCGCCGGAAACCGATGACAATCTTTCCAGTCGTCTCAGCTGGGCCACCGGCGTAGCGACGCACCGCTTTGCCGCGCCCTACTCTCCTGTAATTTCGATGGCGGAAACCACTGATGGCAAGGTCTGGCTGGGCACCCGCGACAAAGGCCTCTTCTACCTGGATGGAGGGCAGATTTCCGCGGCTGTGAAAGGATTGCCCGAACGGAAGATTAATTGTCTTCTAGCCCTCGATAGTGGCGAGTTGTGGATAGGGACCGACAATGGGGTCGTGCGCTGGAATGGAAGGGAGCTCACCCGGGCTGGGTTACCTCCCTCTCTCAACCATATCCAGGTTCTCGCCATGCTCCGAGATCGTGATGCGAACATCTGGCTCGGAACCGCTACGGGGCTCTTACGGTTCAATGACCACGGTGTCCCTACGGAGGGGCGCGATGAGGGGAACGGCCGAGCAGTGGCCGCGCTGTTTGAAGATCGGGAGGGAAACCTATGGACGGCTAGTGCGCTCGGCATTGAGCGTCTGCGTGATAGCGCGTTCGTTACCTACACAGTAGCCGACGGCCTGCCGTCGGAAAGGAACGGACCGGTTTACGTTGACCCCGAAGGGCGCACGTGGTTTGCTCCCCTGGAAGGGGGACTGCATTGGCTAAAGGGTGGGCAAACTGGACGCGTGACCGACGCGGGGCTGGCTCACGACGTGGTCTATTCCATCTCGGGCCATGGAGACGAATTGTGGATCGGCCGACAACAAGGTGGGCTGACGCTTCTCGGTGATCGAGGTGGCTCGGTCACGGCGACGACGTACGCCCAGACCGACGGACTTGCTGAAAATAGCGTCTACGCCGTTCATCAAAGTCGTGATGGAACTCTGTGGGCAGGAACCCTGAGTGGCGGACTGAGTGAGTTCCGGAATGGTCGCTTCACAACTTACACGACGGCAGATGGTATCTCGTCCAACATGGTTACTTCGATAGCGGAGAGTCCTGACGGCACGATGTGGTTTGCCACGCCGAACGGCCTGAACGCACTCTCGAAGGGCCAGTGGCGCGTCTTTACCGTCCGCGACGGTTTGCCTTCAGCGGATCTGAACTGCCTGCTGACAGATTCCGCGGGAGTACTCTGGATTGGTAGCGCGACCGGGCTTGCCTTCCTTTCTTCCGATCGTATCCAGCTTCCGCGCGACGCTCCGGAACCACTCCACGAGCCTATATTCGGAGTTGCGGAAGACAAAAGTGGCTGGCTTTGGATCGCCACCTCCAATCACGTCCTGCGCGTAAAACGGAACAGACTGCTAGGTAGCGAATCCAGTGACGCCGATGTGCGAGAGTATGGGCCTGCCGACGGGCTCGATGGGATGGAAGGCGTAAAGCGGCATCAATCCGTTTTTCTCGATCCGTTTGGGCGAATCTGGTTTTCGATGAATCGAGGAATCTCCGTTGTCGACCCAAGTCGGACCACGGGCAGCTCGGCGCCAGCGCTGGTTCACGTCGAGGTAGTCTTGGCGGATGGCAGTCCAATCGGCTCACGAAGCCCCATCCGCATTTCAGCCGCTCGTCAGAGGATCACATTCAACTACACGGGCTTGAGTCTTTCTGATTCCGAGCGCGTCAGGTACCGATATCGGCTTGATGGCTTCGATCGCGATTGGAGCGAGCCGGTCACGGCACGCACGGCCATCTATACCAACCTCAGCCCCGGACGATACGGCTTCCGCGTGATGGCATCCAACAGCGACGGACTGTGGAATGGCTCGGAAGCAACGTTCCCATTCGAAGTCACGCCGATGTGGTGGCAGACCTGGTGGTTCCGTTTTTCGGTTCTGCTCGTCGGCGGATTTGCAATCCTCGCCTTTTATCGCTCGAGGCTGCACCGCCTGGCCCGGCAATACAACATGCGCCTGGAAGAACGCGTTGGAGAACGAACGCGCATCGCTCAGGATTTGCACGATACCCTACTGCAAGGCATCCTCAGCGCGTCCATGCAACTTCACGTGGCAGATGACCAGTTATCCCCAGACTCACCGGCGAAGCCCATCGTAAACCGCGTACTCGAGGTCATGGGACAGGTGATTGACGATGGTCGGAATACGCTTCGCGGCCTGCGTTCGTCCGACAGAGGCCCGGACGATCTTGAACAGGCATTCTCCCGGATTCCGCAGGAACTCTCTGTGCAGCGGCCGATCGATTTTCGCGTGATCGTCGACGGCCGGGTCCGGCCATTGCATCCGCTCATTCGTGATGACGTCTACCGCATAGGCCACGAAGCATTGTCCAATGCCTTCCGCCACTCGCAGGCGAGCGGCATTGAAGCCGAGATAGAATATGCGGACAAACAGCTACGCGTTCTTGTCCGCGATAACGGCTGTGGGATCGACCCGCAAGTGCTGTGCTCCGGGCGGGACGGACACTGGGGTCTGTCGGGTATGCGCGAGCGAGCAGGTAGAATTGGTGCGACGCTTAAAGTTTGGAGCCGCCCAGCGGGCGGAACAGAGGTTGAATTGTCGGTCCCCGGCCATGTTGCCTTCCAGGATCACGCTTCGGGTCGCGGGTTGCGATGGCTCTTCCGATTGCATCGCCGAAAAGTAGCGCATGACCTCCACGAGCGAAGAGACGAACCAAAGCAATGAGCGAACATGCACGCATTCGCGTCTTCTGTGTCGACGATCACCCTTTACTGCGCGAGGGGATAAGTGCTGTCATTAATAATCAGCCGGACATGCAGATGGTTGCCGAAGCCTCCAACGCCCATGAGGCGATTGAGCAGTTTCGCAAGCACAAGCCCGACGTGACCCTCATGGACCTCCGACTTCCCGGCATGAGCGGGATTGACGCGCTGATCGCCATCCGAACGGAGTTTCCCGAAGCCAGAATCATCATTCTGACGACGTTTGAAGGCGATGTTGAAATTCAGCGTGCTCTCGAAGCTGGAGCGCGCGCCTACATGCTCAAGAGCATGCCTCCGAAAGATATGATCGACACCATCCGCCAGGTCCATGGCGGGAAGAAGCGTGTTCCGCCGGAGATCGCGTCACATCTGGCTGAACATTACAGTGACGAACCGCTCACCACTCGCGAAATTGAAGTTCTCTCCCAGATTGCCGGCGGAAATCGTAACCGGGATATCGCGGACAAGCTCTGCATCACCGAAGAGACTGTGAAGGTGCACATCAAGCACATCATGGAGAAGCTCGGCGCTAGCGATCGCACCCAGGCGGTCGCCATTGGAGTGCGCCGGGGGATTATTCAGCTCTAAGCCAAGTCTCCGTCAATCCAGACCTACCTCGAAAGTAGTAGGAAAAGATTCCGAGCTATGGGGATTCATTTTATGAGCAGGGCCTCTACTCTGGATGCAGTCATGAAGGAGTCCGCCACTGCTCAGAATATTTTCGGCGTTTCCGGATGGGTGGCCCGGCGCAGGCCTGCTACTGTTGCGAGTAGCCATTGGAACTGCACTTGTTGTCCAGGGCGCTGCCTACTTTCTCGTTTGGCGTGAGCTAGGGCTCGTGACCTTAGGGGTGGCCTTGCTGGCGTTAGCAAGTGGCGCTCTGCTGCTGATTGGCTATCTGACTCCGTTTGCTGGGGCGCTGGTTGGACTAATTAGTCTGGGCAGTGCGTTCTCATGGTTCCCGCCTCCAAACCTGAATTTGTTTGAAGCCAGGTCGACAGCTGCTCTCGCGACCGTCATTGCAGCTGCCCTCGTCTGCCTTGGTCCAGGAGCGTTTTCACTCGACGGCCGCCTGTATGGACGCCGCGAGATCGTCATTCCTGACACTTCGCCTTCATCGAACTCCTGAAGTGGGCCCCATGTTTCGGTCTCAGTTAAACTGTTTTCGTCATCCGGCCAACTTTTCCGCTACCACAAACGTGGTATTCGATCCCTCGCCTTCGGTGGTATCAAAAAAACACTGCATTGCGGGATGTGTTGTTTTCTCGGATCCCGCAGAATGCTTAACACCGGCCAACCGAGTGGGGCAGCCAACGCGAGGAGGTTTCCATCGTGGAAGACGTCAAGGTCCCGGCAACCGCAGTCAGCCCGTGTGTAAGGCTCTTCATTGACTTGTTACTCGATGGACCGTCCGGAGTTAAGAACGATGTACCTGCGGGTCGACCCAGCGAGGCGTCGGACAGGCCACAGAATGGAAGCGCTTGGGCGACGAATTGATGTAGAAGTCGAAAGAAAGCAAATCGATGACGCCACACAATCTATCAACCAAGGTGACTCATGTTTCGTCTTGAAAGAGTGGAACCCGCATCCTTCCGAGCTGACTACGCAAAGCGCGCTGACTTCTGCGAGCTGTTTGAGAGAGAGATGAAGCCTTTATATCTTCTCGCATTTTTGTTGACGGTGAATCACCAGGACAGCCAGAAGTGTTTTGCAGCGGCGGTCGACGAAGCTTTGGAAGAACCAGTCGTGTTCAAGGAATGGGCCGAATCCTGGGTCAAGCGCAGCCTAGTCAGAAATGCGATTGGCATCGTCTCTCCTGCGTCGACTCGAAGTGGCGACAGACGTGACCTCTGGAATAGAGGCCAAGAGGAAGCGCCTGGAGACAATGAAATCGATGCCGTGACCCAACTCGCTCCGCTCGAGCGTTTCGTTTTTGTGATGTCGATTCTGGAACGCTATTCCATTTGGGACTGTTCTCTTTTGCTGGGCTGCAGCACGACGAAGGTCATCCAGGCGAGAATGCGAGCGTTGCGCCGTCGTTCGAACCTGGACGCCAGGTTTCCGGAAGTTGAGGCGCCAGTATCCCATTCCGTGGCAGTCGCTTGACCCCGCCTACAACTAAATTCGAGGACGTAGCGGCCGCGTTCCAGGAGGCCGTTGGACATCCCGACATGAACGAATTTCGAAAAATATCACCGCCGCAGGAACCTATGCCGAACTGGAGAAGGTCGTTCACGGAGCGGTGGGCCCGTCCGACTTAGTGGAGTTCGCGCGCTTTGACCTCGGCGAGGTCCCACGCAAGCGTAACGGCGCCGCAGTCCTGGCAATTAATTGGCATGGCTGCCGTCGCTTACCCGCACAGCCTCTGCGTGTGTTTTTTTGCGATGATGCGCAACCAGGGGATGTATCTGTCTGCGCACTTCGCGTTCCGCTTGCTTGGGCTCCTTGTCATAGTCCGAGTCGAACATCGCGATCACGGTTACGGCACGACTGGTATAGCGCCGGGCCCAGTCACTTTCGATAAGTGTGCGTTGCACGGTTTTCCAGTACTCGTCTTCTTTTTGAATACTGCCTTCCTGAATACTGGTCTCGGCTTGCGCCAAATCCCGGTAGCTTGAGTGGTCGTTTATGGCGCTGAGAAACTCAACAAATTCCTCAAGATTCACACCCATTTGATAAACGAGTTGGCTCAATGCCATCTGCTGCGATGCGGTGAGTTGATCAAAATCATCGCAATAGGCTCTTGCATTGTGGATGGCCTCCAGAGTAGAGATACGCAGCAAATTCGTGGCTTCTTGCTCGGTTATTTCCGGAGTCAGTTGATGAGTCCTGATCTTTTTGCGAAAGTTCTTCTTCTTCCATGCCCTCATATCGCGATCGAACTGGTCAAGTATGCTCTGCAGTCGCCCCAAATCAAGTCCAGCAGCGTGCCACAGTTCAGCTGTAGAGGGCTCGATAAACAAATGGGGATTGAGAGGGTTGGTCTGAATGTGCTGAGTTGCCAAAACATCGAGATTGAATCCCGCGCCAATCAGCGGTCGGCCGGTTTTCGGGTCCGGGTAAGCCGCTAGCACCCAGCTCTCATGTTTGCTGTCGCGAAGGATATGCATCAGGGTCTCTAGCTTGAACTTGACGCCGGAATCCTTGAAATCAAAAAACTGTTGGGGGGCGAGTGAAAACTCGGGCGCCACTGGGAAAAAATATGGGGTCTGATTTCCGGACGAACGGTACGCAGACGGCGATTGCTCCTTGCTCGCAGACAGCGTTGTTTGCGCCAAGGTCGTTCCTGCGTGAGCTGTGACGGCGAATAGAAGGGCCGCAGCTAAGACGTGTTGCTCGGCAATGCTCATCTTCCTGAGCGCCTGATTCAAACGGCGCTATGGCCATACGATAATCGGAAATCGTCGGGTTATGAACTGGCAGATTCACCAGTCCGCAGAAGCAAGCTAGAGTCTCGGTCTTTTACGATGTCGGGGCATCAGGAAGTAATCAGGAAAGGGCGAGACCGCTGTGGACGAGCTGGAAAATTGAAAGGGCCGTGACATTGGTTATGCTCTAGCCGCCGACTCCTGCGAGGGAGTCAACAGCGTGGAGGCACGTACCGTCACAGCCCCTGATGCGATCACTGCTTTCGCAGTCCCAAACCCCAACTGTTCCTCGCAGACCAGTCGGTTTTTTCAGGTCTGGTTGCTCTGCCGGTTACCCGGCCTGGCGGATCACCCAATCTACTTCGGACGGGCTAATTTTATTTGAACCAATCCTTTCGATCGTCGACGGCGCCAACGTAAATGCTATCCTCCGTTCTTGTCAATGCCCCTTTTTGGTGCAAAGTCCTCCTTCGTAAGGAGGTTTCTCGGAAATTGCAATCGATTGAGTTGGGGGATGTTGCTGATCTGAAATTTAAATCTTCCTCTTTTTCCACAGAACCTTGCACACTGCGAATTTTGCTGTGGGAACCAGCCAAGCACCTTGACGGCACAGAAGTTCTCCCGCATGTTATATTTTGGATGGTCAGGGTGGTGGGATGTCACATCTCGTAGCCTATGTTGACGGCGGTTCTTTGGGAAATCCCGGGCCGTCCGGTATTGGAGTAGTCATCGATGGCGTCGAGGGTGGCAAGATCAGAATCGCCAAATGGATTGGCCACCAGGATAACAACGTGGCGGAGTATGTCGCCCTGCTCGAGGCCTTGCAGCATGCCTTAGCTCTGAAGGCCCAGGCGCTTCACGTTTTCTCCGACTCCGAAGTCGTGGTCAAGCAAATGACCGGCGATTACAACTGCCGCAGCCCTCGCTTATACTCCTTGAACTGGATCTGCCGCAAGCTCGCCCATTCCTTCGATTTCTCCATTTCCCATGTTCCTCGCGAGCACAACGCGGAGGCCAACGGCTTGGCCAGTTCCGCGATCCGCACCCAGCTTTCCGTGGTCTGCCCGTAGATTTCAAATCCTTGAAACTATCTGAAGCTGCCTGGGTCTCGTCACCCGCTCCACAACACTAACCGGACATGCATTTGTCAGCTCGAAGGGGTGCCCCACAAAATCGGATGGTGGTTCCGACGGGCCGGGGTTAGAATGATCACGTTTCCGGCAAGGCTTGTCCCAACGAGCCACGGCCGACTGGCGAACGACAGATTTTCGATCATCGATTTCCTGGAGGTGTGTGATGGCGACAGCGAATCCGACGGGAGGGTTGCGTGGACGTGGCACGATCATGAAGAAGGGCGCGGGCTGGTTTACGGCGATGGCCGTGGTGTTCATTGTCCTTGGGTTCATGGCCATTTTGGAGCCAGGGATTGCGGGTTTGGCAGCGACCATTCTGGTAGGGTGGCTCCTGATTTTTGCGGGCGGGGCGCACCTGGTCGCGGCGTTCAGCGGAGGCGGGGCAGGCCGCGTGATCTGGCAGGTGATTCTCGGGATTATCTACGTCATCGGCGGATTCTACTTTCTGACGCATCCGCTGCTGGGACTAGGGACGCTGACTCTGTTCCTGGCGGGAATTATCGTGGCGGAGGCGGTTCTGGAATTCATCGCCTATTTCCAGACTCGGGGCGAAAGTGGCTCCGGATGGCAACTGGTGAACGCGCTGATCACGCTGCTGCTGGGCGGACTGATCTGGATCCACTGGCCGTCAAGTTCGGTGTGGGCAATCGGGACGCTGTTAGGCGTGAACCTGCTGATGACGGGAATATCGCGACTGATGCTGGGGATGGCGGTGCGAAAGCTGGCAAACCGAGTAGAGGGCAGTAGCAAACTCGCCGCCTGATCAACATTCCCTCATTCCTGGGCGAGGCACGGAACCCGACGCTGCGGTGTCGGCGTTTCCAGTGTGGCGTAGATCCTCGCTCAGGGAGGACAATTTTGTGCGGAGCTTTCTGGCCAAGCCATGGGGTTGCACACCGTCTGCTGTTTGTGGAGCGTATGCATGAGATCTGTCTTGCGCGTTGCGATCGTTCTCTTACTGACCGCGATCGTCTTCCCTCAGAATGATGTAGTCGTCCCTAACGAGAACCTCGTAACCGAGGGCATTCCGAAGATTCCCGTGTCGATCGCGGAATCGGTGGAGCGCTATGGCAACTTTCGCGGAGCGGTTCTCGACAGTTGGGATCCGGTAAAGCGCGAGATTCTAATCTCCACGCGTTTTGCCGATACCAACCAGATTCATCTTGTGAAGATGCCAGGCGGAGCACGCACCCAATTGACTTTCTATGCCGATCGTGTCGCTGGCGCGCGTTATTCGCCGACGAAAGACGATTCCTTCGTGTTCTCAAAGGACGTGGGTGGTGGCGAGTTTTTTCAACTCTATCGCTACGATGTTTCGAGTGGCGATGTCACACTGCTCACCGACGGAAAGTCGCGCAACACTGATGCCGTATGGTCGCACGCAGGCGACCGGTTGGTCTACGGATCGACGCGACGTGACGAGAACGATGTTGATCTCTGGGAGATCGAACCCGCCAATCCCAAGAGTGACCACTTGCTCTCCCAACTGCAAGGGGGCGGTTGGCAGGCTCTCGACTGGTCGCCCGACGCCAACAAAATTCTTGCTGCCGAAGCGATTTCTGCCAATGAAACCTACCTTTGGATCGTAGACGCGAAGAGCGGCGAGAAGACCCTGATTACGCCCAAAGGCGGCGCGGAGAAGATCGCCTACAACAGCGGCCGGTTCAGCAAGGATGGCAAGGGTATCTTCGTCACCACCGACAAGGACTCTGAATTTCAACGTTTGGCTTATGTTGACCTCGCGACCAAGGAACACACTTATCTTGCCAGTAATATTCCGTGGGACATCGACGAGTTCGATCTCTCCGACGACGGAAAGACCATTGCCTTCGTAGTTAATGAAGACGGCTTCGGCGTGCTGCATCTGCTCGACACGAACACGCGCAAAGAGAAGTCCGTGCCCAGTCTGCCCAAGGGCGTCATTTCCGCTGTGCAGTGGCACAAGAATAATCGCGATCTGGGTTTCAATGTTTCCTCCGCGCGCTCCAGTTCCGACGTTTTCTCGCTGGATGTGCAAACCGGCAGAGTCGAACGCTGGACGTTCAGCGAGACCGGCGGCCTCAACACTTCTGACTTTCCCGAGGCTGAACTGATTCACTGGAAATCCTGGGATGGGCGCACAATCAGCGGCTTTCTCTACCGGCCGCCTGCGCGGTTCACGGGTAAGCGCCCCGTGATCATCAACATTCACGGTGGCCCCGAAGGCCAGTTCAGGCCGAGCTTCCCTGGCCGATGGGATTACTATATGAACGAACTCGGCGTAGCCATGATTGCGCCGAACGTGCGTGGGTCCACGGGCTACGGGAAGACGTTTCTCGCCCTCGACAATGGTTTCCTGCGCGAGGGCTCATATCAGGACATCAATACTTTGCTTGACTGGATTCAGACTCAGCCCCAGTTGGATTCTGGCCGCGTGTTGGTGACCGGCGGCAGCTACGGCGGCTTCATGACATTGGCAGTCGCGACCAACTACAACGATCGCATCTGCTGCTCCGTGGACGTCGTTGGTCCGTCGAATCTCGTGACCTTTCTCGAACATACTTCGGGATACCGCCAGGATCTGCGGCGGGTGGAGTACGGCGATGAACGTGATCCCAAGATGCGTGCGTTTCTTGAGCAGATCGCGCCTTACAACAAAGCCAAGAATATTACCAAGCCTTTATTCGTGGTTGCAGGGAAGAACGATCCTCGCGTGCCGGCAAGCGAGTCCGAGCAAATGGTTAACATCGTCCGGCAAAACGGAACGCCGGTGTGGTGGTTGATGGCCAAGGATGAGGGGCACGGCTTCGCGAAGAAGAAGAATCAGGACTACCAGTTTTGCGCCACCGTGATGTTTGTGAAGGATTATTTGTTGAAATAGCCGGTTGAATGCTGCTGGAAATCACGCAATCTTTAATTATGCAATCTTCGGGTTGAGTCGAGCTTCGATCTTCTCCAGCAGTCCAGCGCAGGCTTCGCCGGCATCACAGCTGGAGAAGTCGCTGCCCAGTTCGATCACCGGGACTTTGGCGCACGCAGCCTGGAAGCCGTTGTGCGTGGCCGCGGATGAGGTCAATTCCGGGCCTATCAGCACCAGATCGAAATGCGAGACCCGCATCAGGATCAGAGCGTCGCCCAGGCGGCTGCTGGTATGGACGTGGTACCCGTAGCGGTGCAGGAGTTCGCGTACGTAGGCGAGAACGTCGGCATTGCCATCCAGGCAAAGAACGCTTCGGCCGCTGGAAACAGGGGTCTCGGCCTTGGCTCCTCGGTGGTAAAACGCGGCGACCGCGTTCTCCTCCGACTCGTGCGCGTCAAACAACTTCGTCAGCTGCGACAGTTCCAGAACCTTGAGCACATGCTCCGGCACATTGCAGAGCTTTAGGTCGCCATGCACTTGGCGGGTGCTGGTGAGGCTGCGAACGATGGTGCCGAGGCCGCTGCTGTCAATAAATCCAACCTCGCCCAGGTGCAGGACGATGGCGCGGCGATCGCGCAACAACCAGGTGACGTGCGAGCGCAGAGACTCGCTCTCGCTACCCGCAACAATCCTCCCGTTGCAGCGCACGATGGTGACGCGTCCGACTTCGCGGGTCTCAAGAGACAGGCGCATAAGCCTCCGACACGAAGGAGATCACGTCGGCGAAATCGCCACATTATAGCCGGAAGGGCGCGAATCAGTGGTACGAAAACCGTGCGCTAATTTCGCTGGCACGCTGCGAACGACTGAAATTCACCGGAATGACTGCTTTGGTTCCCTTCCGACAGCCATGTGCGGCCCCGACCGCTATCTGCTAAGCTGGCGCAGACTCGGCTGATTTCCGCCTACGGGAGCCTGGAATCAGGCCCATGGTGCTCACCTTACACAGCAACGATGGACGGTCAACAATCTCATCCACTTCCTTTCGTCCTGGAACATTCGTCACGGGCGCGCTCTTCTTCTTTTCGCGGGAGGATTGATGAATCCATTGCGTCGTTTTCGTGTAGTTTCTTGGCTTCTTCTTGCAGCCGTTCCCCTGGCGGCGCAGACGAAGGAGCAATTCAATCGAACGCATGTTGGGCGGGTCACCGACTGGAGTTACGACCACGTCGTGGTTAGTGGTGGAGCCTCGGCCGCCAACTTGGAGGCCGCCAGAACTGAGCCCCGTATTCTTTTCCACCTGGTCGAACGCAATCTGCTGCAAGTTCATGACGGCACGCTATCCTTCTCCCCCGCCCTGCGCGACGGGGAGAACCATGTCTCGGCGATTCCACCGAACCACCCCATCATTATCGACGGCACCAACCTCAGAAACATGAAAAAGAGGAATCTGAGGGCCGACTGGAGCCTCAGCTTAGGCACGGGCAGCGTCGCTCAGGCCATGTTTCCCGCCAAGTTCGGATTCGACATCAACGGTGCCCCGAGCTGTGCCAACGATTTTGTGGTGTTCGGCTTGAACGTTGCCGGCGTCACCAATGGCCAGGCGAATGTAGTCGGAGTCAATAACCTGTACGCGGGCGCCGGCCCTGTAGGACTTTGCGGCGCCAATCCAACAGTGAACTGGGCTTATAACGGAAGCACGGCTGCAGGTTCGGTATTGACCTCCTCCTCGATTTCGCTCGACGGCACAAAAATCGCCTATGTGGAAAGTGCGGCTACATCCGCGATTTTCCATGTGCTCGCATGGAAGGCGGGACAAGGGAACTCCGCGACCTCAGCCGCCGCCCCTACACTCAATGGTGCCTGCACGGCCGCTACTTCTTGCCTCAAATCCGTGACCTACTCGACCACGGCTACGGACACGCTGGCGTCTGCATGGGTGGACTACCAGACGGACAAGGCTTTCGTTGGCAGCGATGACGGCAAGATATATCGGATCAGCTGCGTCTTCACCTGTGCGCTGAACACGCAGCCCACGGTGGACTGGACTTTCACTCTTCCCGTCGCAGGCACAGGCGGCGCGTCGGCCACGCCTAATGGCCCGGTTTATGATTTTCCCAGCGGCCGTTTATTTGTCGGTGATCAACTGGGCGAGGTGTGGGTGATCAATGCCAAAGGCGCCACAGCCACTCTCAATGCCGGGCCGGTGATGATCGGTGGCGGAGGTTGCACCACCGCTCACCCTCCCAGCCGCACCGGAACCGGCGCAGATTGTACGGCCACCGGAACTGCCTACGGCATTCCCGACTCGATCATCATGGATGCCTCAGGCGGGAGCCAAAGAATCTTTGCGTTATCCGGCAACGACGGTACCGCGGGGGCGAGCGCAGTGTTAGCTCAACTCAAGATGAATCTCACTGCAGAGGTCAGCGTCCCCATCGGCCTCGGAGGCATCAATCTTCATACCGGTGCCTTTGACAATGGATATTGGGGCATCACCCCTACGACGGGTGAATTGTTTGTGTGTGGAACTGGCCCCACGGATACGACGCCTACACACTATTGGATCGGCTTCACTTCTTATCCCACGATGAACTCCACTCCCACGGGACACTTGCAGCGTTTCAACGTCACGAATCTCCCTTGTGCTCCGTACACTGAACTCTACAATCCCAACTTGGCCCTTGGGGGCAACACGAACAACCACGATCTCCTGATGAGCGGACTGGTTGGCGCGGGTGCGGACGGATACGTGATCACCAACGACATCAGTTCGGGGAGCGTTACTGCCGGACTGAATAGCACGAACTACCCGGGGGGAATCAGCGGCATCATCGTCGACAACGTGAGCACTCAAAATCAGGCTTCCAGCATGTATTTCACCACATTGACGACCTCTACCGTGGGAACGTGCGGGGGCACCCATTGCGCCGTCAAGCTGCAACAGTTGAATTTGCAATAAGGTCTGTGCAGGACCAATCTTTCTCGTAGTGCCTGAGAAACAGGTGTAGAATTCCGCTGTGTGGTCTAGAGCGCGCAGGAGGTGTGTATGTCCGCCCGCCTCGTTTCCCTGCTTGTGGTTCTTATCGCAGTTCCGGCCTTCAGCCAACAGCCTTGCCTCTCTCAGCGAATCAACCAGAAAATAGATTCGCGCGAACAAAGGATAAGCCAGATCGCGAGCGAACCCAGTTCGGCTGAAGTTGACGCCAGGGCCGGTCCGGCTCCAGGCAATTCAGCGCGACGCGGAAGAACTGTCGGGGGTGAGCGCATCCGTGCAATCAGATCTGCAGCAACTGGGGAAAGGCCTCCTCGCCAAGGACCTGGATGCTAGACTGAAAAAGATGGAAAAGCTTTCGAAGAGGCTGCGCCAGGAACTCGAGCAGTAGCCTCGCCTTTCTGTTCGCCGCACCAGCTCGCGACGCCACGAAATGATTTTCCACGCGCCCGAGAGACTTTCTCTTGATCTGCTTCTAAACTAACCCAATGCCGTTTTCTGATCTCGCATTGTCAAGACGCTTAGAATGCGCGGAAGGACACGCATGTGTTCAGTACGCCGAGGCACAGCATCGTTTATTTCCCGAGAGCGGTGCAGCGTGGATTGAATGCGCCGGGGCATACGCAGTTTTCAATGGGGCCGACTCTCCCATCACGCAGAGTTTCGGACTCGGCATATTCGAGGAACTGACTCCCGCTTCGCTGGATGTCATTGAGCGCTTCTTTCTCGACCGCGCAGCGCCGGTGCATCACGAAGTGAGTCCTCTCGCCGGGGTTCCTGCGCTCGACCTGCTATGTAAGCGAAACTACAGGCCAATCGAGCTCAGCAACGTACTTTATCGGCCGGTGGAGCAACCCGCGGGTGAACCACGGGCTGATGTTCGTGTGCACGTCACGGGTCCGGAAGAAGCGCAACTCTGGACTGACATCAGTGCCCGGGGCTGGGCACATGAACATCCGGAGCTTCGAGAAGTTGTTTTACAGCTCGGCACCATCATCTCAGCCCGCGCGGAGAGTCCATGCTTTCTGGCTGAGGTTGACGCTAAACCCGGCGCCGCTGGCGTGCTGTCGGTACATGACAAGGTTGCCCTGTTTGGCGGCGCGGCGACCGTTCCAGAGCTGCGGCGTCGCAGACTGCAAACGGCTCTCCTTCACGAGCGCATGCGCTATGCCTTCGACCACGGATGCGATCTGGCAATGATGGTGGTCGTGCCGGGCAGCGATTCCCAGCGCAATGCGGAGCGTAAGGGATTCCGAATCGCTTACACACGGACGAAGTGGAAGTTGTGTTCATAAGCAGATTGGAATTAGCAGACGACGGAGATGTTATTCCGTTAGGACGCGGCGCGGTTGTAAGGTCTGGAGGTTTGCTGAATCGCGCGGCAGATTGCCGGCCCGTCATCGTCAAAACAACAATCGAGTGCTCCAGCATCCAACGCTTCGGTCCACATGACCTCGTCTGGCGTGTGGTGCGTGCAAACGATTTCCATGCCTTGACGACGCAGGTTGACGACTTCCTCAAGGCTTACCAACTCCAGGTCCAGGACTCCGATAGGGATGGGAAACTGCGATACTAGCCTGCGAAGTTCCAGCAGGGACTGCACAATAAACACAGCTTCAGAGACCGATCTGATCTTGGAGACCAGATTTTGCGCACGCACGGGATCGTTCTGCAGGATTACGATCGCGTTGTGCATCTGGCAACTCCTCCCACCCGCGAATGAAGCCTGAGTCACGGCGAATCCGCCTGCCGCAGTGACCTCACCAGGCGGATCTCATGTCACTGGATGTGCCCCCAGCCGCGGGCACGTAGCACTTCAAGGTGTAATCCATCACCATGCGATCGGCATTGAAGCGCCAGCCGAGGGTGCGGATGGTTCGCTTCATGCGCTTGATCCAGCCGCGCGGCAAGCCATCACGATCGCGCTGGTAGTACAACGGAATCACTTCGTCCCGGAGCGCGCGGTGCAAATCCTCCCCGTCGCGCGTGTCGTGGACGCTCATGTTAGAGTGCGTTCTGCCCGTCCCGATGGCGAAGCCATTCATGCCGTCATAGGCCTCGGCCCACCAGCCATCGAGCACGGAAAGATTCAGTCCGCCATTCAAGACCACCTTTTGACCACTCGTACCCGATGCCTCCAGTGGACGTCGCGGATTGTTCAGCCAGACATCAACGCCCTGCACGAAATAACGTCCCACGTTAATGTCATAGTCTTCCACAAACACGAACTTATCCCCGAACCGCGGGTTGCGCATCAATTCGGCAATCTGCTGCAGAACCCGCTTGCCAGGCTCATCGTTAGGATGTGCTTTGCCGGCAAAGACGAACTGCACCGGCCGTTTAGGATCATTCACCATCGAAGCCAAGCTCTCAATATCCGTCAATATCAGGTTGGCTCTCTTGTAGGTCGCAAAGCGGCGGGCAAATCCGATGGTCAGCGCATCTGGGCTGAGAACCTTGCCGAGCCTCAGCAAAACCTCTCGCGATTCTCCGCGGCGCTCGGCTTGCTCCACGGCACGGCGGCGCACGAACTCGAGAAGCTGCGATTTCAGGCTGAGGTGCGTCTCCCACAGCTCGCCGTCATCCACGCTCTCGATACCTTCCCAAATGCGGGCTTCGCTGCTTTGCTGGTGCCAGTTCGTACCGAGATGGCGGTCATAGAGGCGAAACATTTGCGGCGCGAGCCATGACGGAACATGAACTCCGTTGGTGATATGTCCGATAGGGACTTCGTCTTCCGGCTTGCCCGGACAGAGCCCAGTCCACATCGCCCTGGACACTTCGCCGTGCAGGGCGGAAACCGCGTTGGCACGCCGCGAGAGCCGTAGGCCCAGCACGGTCATGCAAAACGTCTCATGCTGGTTGTTTGGATCCTCGCGTCCGAGGCCCATCAGGCTTTCTTGGGAAAGGCCAAGCGATTCGCGCATCGGTCCAAGATGCTCTTCGATCAGATCCACATCAAAGCGATCGTGACCGGCAGGCACAGGGGTATGAGTGGTGAAAACCACCTCCCGCGACACGCGTGGTGCGGCGGCGTCGAATCCGATGCCCTCTTCTTCCATGCGCATCCGGATCGCTTCCAGCACCGCAAATCCGCTGTGCCCTTCGTTCAGGTGCAGAACGCCCGGCACGATGCCCATGGCTTTAAGGGCGCGGAAGCCACCGACGCCAAGCACCAACTCCTGCCGGATTCGAGTCCGTGCGTCTCCGCCATAGAGACGGGAGGTCAGCTCGCGGTCGTCGGGGGCGTTGCCGTCTACATCCGAATCGAGGAGGAAAAGGTCGCAGCGCCCAACTTTCACGCGCCAGACTTTGGCGTGAATCGAACCACCGCGAGTCTCGATTTGCACCACAACCGGCCGGCCGTTCTTGCCGATTGCAGCTTCCAAAGGAAGTTGACTGACGTCCGTCTCAAGATATTCTTCCTGCTGCCAACCTTCGCGATCCAGGCGCTGGCGAAAATATCCTTGCCCGTAAAACAAGCCGATGCCGACCAGCGGAATGGCAAGATCGGATGCGCTCTTGATATGATCTCCGGCCAGGACCCCGAGTCCGCCGGAATAGACGGGAAGCGATTCGTGCAACCCGAATTCCGCGGAAAAATAGGCCACTGGACAAGGCCGCAAGACGCCGGCATGCCTTGTTCCCCAGGTGCGGTCCGCCTGTAAATATTCCTGCAACCGGCGACAGGCATAGTTGATGCGGCTGTGCAGCACCAGTTCGGCGGCGCGACTTTCCAGTTTCGCCAGCGGAAACTCGGCCAGCAGAGAAACCGGATTCTGGTTCAGCCGCCTCCAGCGCACGGGATCGAGATCGCGGAACAAGCTTGCAGCATCGTGGTCCCAACTCCACCACAGGTTGCGAGCCAGTGCCCACAGGCGTTCCTGAGCAGGAGCGATGAAACGATCCAGCGTCCGCGCCTCACTCACGACCGGAGCCACCTGGGCCGCAGCCTCGGCCAACATCCGAACTTCATCTTCGCGAAAAATTCGAGGCTCGATGGTTTGCACGACCAGAACGCCCTGCAGAACTCCTCGATCGATCAGTGGCACCCCGAGAAACGATTGATAAGCGTCTTCACCGGCTTCCCGAAAGTACTTGAAACGCGGGTGACTTTGCGCCTGCTCTGCAGCTACGGGCCGCACCTGTTCCGCCACCAGGCCAGCCAGCCCTTCGTGGATCGCCATTCGCAGATTGCCGATACACTCTCGCCGCAGCCCGACCGTCGCGGCCAGCACCAGATTGGCGCGATCGGGCTCGAGCAAATACGCCGAACAGACGTCGGTCTCAAATCGCTTGGCAATCAAAGCGACCACGTTCATCAGGGTTTCGGCAGGTTGGCCCTCGGACGCTGCAAGGTTTGCGATTTCCTCCAGCGGGAGGACGTGGATGACTTCGCGTGCGTGGCCAGTCAGATCCAAATCTTGTACTTCGCTTTGATTTTCTTCCAATTCCAGGCTCTCTGGTTCCATATTCTATCCGCTAAATTCGGTAGGAGCACCTACCTCGTCATCATCAGGCAAGCTGAAACGACCAGCCGCCAAAACACACTTCCGCGATCGAATCACACGACAATTGCGCGTACCACCATCCCGAGCTAACTTTACGTGCGCACCCACATCGAGTCCAATCGAAATTATTGATGGTGGACATAAAACCGGCGAGAGTGTTCGCCTCGAACGAGTATAGAAGGAGGGACTCAAGAACAGGAGTACCCGTCAAGGTGAGCAACAAACGAACGTAATGGGCAAATCAAGACATTCTCCTCGGCTTGACTGTCTCTGGTCAGCCATAGCGTGGGTAGAGGACCTGCTCGATAGACTCAAGCGCCGAATCTCTCTGCTGCGCGAGCTTTCGCTCTTGCGGCCTCTTCCTCTCGATTCCGTGGCAGCGCGTTGGTTTGGAGCGAACGGAGAAAGCGAGTCGAGACATCGGCTACTTGATCGATTGCGGCCAGGAACGAGGCTTCGTTTGCTTTCGACGGTTTGTTAAAACCGCTGATTTTTCTCACGAACTGGAGCGATGCGGCTCGAATTTCTTCGTCCGTGACCGGCGGATCGAAGTTGAAAAGAGTTTTTATATTCCTGCACATTGAGTATGACCTCAAAATCTCGGAATGCCCACGCGCCTTGAAAAGGCGCCAGTGTTTTCCAGCACGTTTTATCATAAACCAGCCGACGTTTGGGGCGAACACGAAGCCGGAATGCCGAAAGCGCGCTACTGCGGCAATCCGAGCTGTCGCATGAGGTCCGCGTAGCGGGAATCGGAACGGATACCGTCCAATGCGGGATAGCGGATGCAGAAGATCAGTTCATCATCTTCGTCGGAGAACATCTTCTCGAGATACTGGAACAGCTGGTCACGATCACCGACGACCGCGAAACTTACTGCGACGGCTGCGACGTCCGCATCTTCGGCTGGCCCGGCGAGCGTTAGTTTGTTGTAGCCTTGCGCGTCTGCGCTCCACGAGCCTCGAATATCTCTGTATTTCAGAAATTCACTCTTTGCTTCGGCGAACTGACCGGTGGTTGCCAGCAGCTGTGACAGTTTGTAGTGAGCCGGACCGAATCCCGGATCACGATCCAGAGTCTTGTGGAATTGGGCAAGTGACTCGGGATAGCGGTGCGCCACCATCAGCACGGTGGCGTAATTCGTGTTGACGATGGAAGACAGCGGATCGAGCGACAAGGCAACGCGAAATTCCTCCAGCGCCTGATCGATCCGTTTTTCCGGAACCAGGTAGCTAAAGGCATAAAAGTAGTGAGCGGGGGCGCTATTAGGGTTTAATTCGATGGCGCGCATGTACTCGTGCTGGGCCTCACTCCACCGCCACGCCATGGACAGCGCACCGGCACGAGCAGTGTGGGCCTCCGGCAGAGAGTCATCCAGTTCGAGCGCTTTGCGGCTCGATTCGTCCGCCAGCAGACGTGCCTGCCGTGGCGTGATCCCGATGCCGTAGCTGGAAGCGACGTTGTAAGTGTCCGCGAGTCCGGTGTAGGCGAGCGCATAGGAGGGATCAGCGGCGATCGCCTGTTGAAACAAATCGAGACTCTTCTTGAGACCCTGAGGCGTGCGCCCATACCAGAGCTGGCGGCCTTCGAGGTACAGCCGATAAGCTTCCGGGTTGGTGGTGCCGGCCCGGCCCAGCCGCTGCTGTTGGTCGCCGCTCAAGTGGACTCGAAGGCTGCTCGAAATATCGCGGGTGATATCGCTCTGCACCTGCGTGATGTCCGCTTGTTTGCGAGCATAGTGCGAACCCCACAGCTCGGTGCCATCGGCAGTATTGACCAAATCAGCTTGGACGCCCAGTTCGTCGCCATGCTGCGTGATGCGTCCCATAAGAACGGCGCCAACCTGGAGGTCCCGGCCAATCTGCCGCGGATCTTCCTGATTTCCCTTAAAACGAAAGACCGTGCTACGCGCCATCACTTTAAAGTTGGGCAGTTGCGACAGCGTGCCGATCAGGCTTTCGGTCAAGCCATCGCTAAGATACTCGTTGCTTGGGTCACCGGTCGCGTTGACAAAAGGCAGCACGGCGATGGAATTGACCGTGCGCTTCTCGGATCCTTGGCGCAGAAAGTACACACCAACGGCCGCTGCAACGGCGAGCAGCACGACGCCCGCGCCCATGGCCACTCTCTCGCGGGAAAGACTTGGTGCTGTAACCGGCGGAGCCGAAGCGGCAGCCGCCGAGCTTGAGGTAACACTGCTCACAGCAGCGCTCGACGAATGCCCGAAGTCGAAGTCACGCTTCAGGCGCGCAAGATCGGTTCGCAGATCGGCCGCATTTTGATAGCGCAGGTTGCGATCCTTCTCCAGCGCCTTGTTGATGATGCGATCCAATTCTGGGGGAGTGTTGGGATTGAGCCGCAGGGCCGGAGCCGGCGCCGCGTCCAGAATGGATTTGAAGATCTCCGCGGAACTGCCCCCGCGAAACGGGAGCGTGCCGGTCGTCATCTCATAAAGCACAGCACCGAAAGAGAACAAATCGCTTCGACCGTCCAGCTCTTTAGCTCGAGCCTGCTCCGGCGACATGTAAGCGATCGTGCCGAGCGTAGAGCCGGGACTGGTCAAATGCTGTTCCTCGATTGCGGCCGTCATCGTGTTCGCTGATGCAACCTCGTCCGAAGAGCCGCTTTTCGCCGCGACCTTAGCCAGCCCGAAATCCAGAATCTTGGCGTGCCCGCGTTTGGTGACAAAGATATTCGTGGGCTTGATATCGCGGTGAACGATTCCCTGGGAATGAGCGGCGTCCAGGCCCTCGGCAATCTCAATAGCTAGCGCCAACACAGTTTCGTTCTCTAACGGCTTGCCTGCTATGAGATGTTTCAGCGTCGTGCCGTCCAGAAACTCCATGGCAATGAAAGTCTGATCGCCGTGTTTACCAATTTCGTAGATGGTGCAAATATTGGGATGATTGAGAGCCGACGCCGCTCGTGCCTCCCGGCGAAAGCGTTCTAGCGCCTGCGGGTCTCGCGACAGTTCGTCGGGCAGAAACTTGAGGGCGACGAACCTGCCAAGCTCGGTGTCCTCAGCCTTATAGACCACACCCATGCCGCCACCACCAAGCTTCTCGACGATGCGATAGTGCGAAATGGTCTGGTCAATCAATGAAGAAGTCTCGCTCTGTGCGCGAATTGCTGGATACTTCCGAAGTCCTACGGAAAACGCACATCCAAACCATAAATCTCCTGCGTACTCCTATCTCGCATCATCAGAAGCGAGTCATCGGGCGTCAGCCCGATCCAGAACTCCCAAGGATCGAAGCCGCGCGGAACTTCTTTGATACTGAGCAAGCGTTCCACTTTTCCATTGGGAACGCTCAGCCGCACCAGGTCATCGGTTTTGTCGGAATAATCTTCCGCATACAGATATCTTCCATCGTGTGACCAGTTCTCAAAACCGAAGCGCGACACTCCGAGTTGCGTCCAACTCTTTTTTTCGATGTCGTAGAGCATCACCTTCATTGAGTCCGTGGAGAGCGCCGCCAGGTAGCGTCCATCCGGCGAAGCACGGGGACTAAATAGATTTTCAGAGTCTGGCACATCCGAGATCTGCGAAGTCTTCAAGTCGGCGATATGAATGTTGGGCCCGGCTGCGGCTCCGAATTCCAACCAAGGCATTCCCGCAAACACGATCGAACCGCCGTTGGGCGTCCAAGTGGGATCGCCCTGGTTGTGGTCGCCCGCAGTCACTTCGCGCGGCGTTCCGCCCTCGGCAGGCATCACGAAAATCTTCCAGGGTTTTGCCGGACGCGACGCCATAAATGCGATCTGGGTTCCATCCGGCGACCAGCGCGGCATATGCGTCTGCATCTGCGAATACGTGAGTTGGGTCCGGGAACTCCCGTCCAGCTTGCTTCGCCACAACGTGAGTTCAGGATGCGCCACATACGTGATCCATTCGCCGTCATGCGTGATATCGGCCTCGCCTGCCGACACACCGGAAAGGTAGATGGCGAACTGCGGCGATTTAGTATCCAGGCGGATCAAATCGAACCGCCGCTGCTGGCCGATCACGAACACCTTCTTTCCATCCGGGCTCGGTGTCGGACTGCTGAACATGAGCGGTCCCACCGTCAGCTGCGTCGGCTCAGTACTTGCCCTGCGAAACGGGGATGCATGCTCGCGGAGGGCCCAGATGTTCTGGGTGTGGTCGCGAGTTGATTCGAACAGGAAGTAGTCTTCATTGGGCGTCCATGCTCCGCCGAACTCTTGCGCGGGTTTGTTCCAGTCCGGCAACACGGGGTGCAAATCCTTGCCGCTGGCCGAAACCTCCCACAATGAAGACGTCCGCTGATTGGTATCCCTTACGGTGAAACGCAAGCGCTGGCCATCGGGAGAAAATCGAGGCGCAAAAGGAACTCCTTGTACGGTGATGAGCTCCCGCGAATCGGTTCCGTCCGTATTGCACGCGTACAAACTTGAGTTCCGGGCATAAACGATGTGTTCGCCATCGGGCGCCCACGCGGCTGCATGGGCAAGGATGTTTCCGACAGACCGAACCGACCCGGCGGGCAGCGGCAATACCCAAACTGGCGACTCTGTCTCGGAACCCTCCGCCACGCCTTTGACCAGCAATTCGGATCGTTTCCGATAAAAGTCATAGATGTCGGCGCCCGCCAGTGACGTGGGTATGGGGGCCGTCTCGCCGCCCGAGGTCGAAACCTGCCTCAAAACCGAGTGGCCGCTCACATATTCGGAAAAGTACAGCCGCTCGCCGTCCGTGACCAGAGATCGTTTCGAGGTTCCGTCGTTTGTAATCTGCAGCGTCGAAACCACCGTCGGCGAGGATTCTGGCATTCGTAGGAATACAGTAAGGGCAATCAATACCGCGGCTGCAACCAGCCCCAATGCTACCCACGTAGCGACGCTCACCTTGGGTTGAACGGTCGCCTCGGCCGCAGCGAACATGGCACGGATTCTCTCCTTCGAATCCGGTAGCGCCCTGGGGGTCGACCCGGCAAGCTGGGCTTGTCCTGCCCATATTTCCCGGCGCAGGCGCTGCAAATCAGCCCGCATCTCGGCGGCAGTTTGATATCGCAGCCCCGCGTCTTTCTCGAGGGCCTTGTTCACAATGCGCTCAAGCTCGGGAGGTGTCGAAGGGTTAAATCGCAGAGGGCCGTCCGGCTCGCTGTGAATGAGCGACTCGAAAAACGCAGCCGTGGTCTGTCCCTGAAAAGGCAGGACTCCTGTCGCCATTTCATAGAGAACGACTCCGAAAGAGAACAGGTCGGTGCGGGAATCCAGCGGTCGGCCCAACGCCTGCTCCGGCGACATGTAGTGGATGGTTCCCAGAGCGGAGCCTGTCCGCGCGACATCTTCCGGCGACTGCGTGACGCCCCCAAACGTATTGCCACTGACGCTGGCTTCGCTCCCCACTGTCAGCTTCGCCAGACCGAAGTCCAGAATTTTGGCGTGGCCGCGCTTGGTGACAAAAATGTTGGCCGGGTTAATATCGCGGTGAATGATGCCATGCGTGTGGGCGGCATCCAGAGCATCGGCGATCTCGATTCCAAGCGTCAACAGAGTTTCAATTTCCAGCGGACGTCCCGCAATGCGGTGGGCCAGAGGCAACCCGTCCAGAAACTCCATTGCGATGAAAGTTTTGCCGTCCTGCTCGCCAATGTCGTGAATCGTGCAAATGTTGGGATGATTCAGTGCAGATGCGGCTTGGGCTTCGAATTGAAAGCGGGCGAGTGCTTGCTGGTTACTCGCAACCTGTTCAGTCAGAAACTTGAGGGCAACGAAGCGATGCAGCCGAGTGTCCGAAGCCTTGTACACCACGCCCATCCCGCCGCCGCCGAGTTTCTCGATAATGTGGTAGCGCGAAATGGTTCGTCCGTTCATTCGAAGCAAGAATCCTACGTCTGCAAAGCAGGCAAGTCAACGAAAGCCAACCTTTGGTTGGCAAGGTGTGTATCGAACTGCGCGTCCACCATCTTTCTAAGCGAGCAACGCAACGAGGATAGAGAAGTCAAGCCTTGCAAGCGGGTGTTAGCGGAGAACGATCGCGACGCCAGGATTGCGACCGGAGACAGAAATATACGAGGACTGCTTCGGAGCAAAGTTTGGTTGGTTGGAGTGGGCAGTGCGTAAAGCGCGGCGCCGCTTCCCGGATATCAGAATTCCAGCCAGTATCGCGAAACCAGACAACATCAGGTATGGCAGCGGAGTACCACCCTCGGGAACCGACAAATAGTTAAAATCTCCGCCTTTTCTCCCCTTGTAAATCCCTCCCAAGTCTTCGAATTGACCGGTCTTGAGATTAAACAGGATCATGGCCGAAACCCACCACCATTCGGCACGTGTTCTCGAAAAGAGAATCCGCACACCCCTAGTAAGCAGGTTCCTTTTCCTCCGCCGTCTAACGCATCGACGCCATTAAACACACCGCCGTTGAACGACAGTGAAATGTTGGAAAAAGTATCGGTGGAGGAGTTAAACGTGAATCCGCCAGAAACAGTGCCAGAAACGCCGGTGAGAATTACGTTGCTAAAACTGTCGTTGGAGTTCGCGAACGCGGACAACGACACAGCCAGCAGGAACCGCGCGCTAACGCTCGCTAACTTTAAGACTGCACTATCACACTTCTCTAGCCTTACAAATCAACTGCTCCCGCGAGTTTATACCGATCGCTCGACCTGTCAAGACTGAGAATTCTTGCAACCGGTTGCAAGCCCTTGCAATATCTACCGTAATGCTTTACAGCACAATGCTTTACATACCATTACCAATTTGGTTTGGCAAGCAGATCAGCCCCAAATAATGAGTTAGCTTCGCCGGCGGCAGTCAAGTCGATTGCTGCATCTCAGATTTTCTTGATTGCTCCCGCGCAAGCACAAGCTTGCTCTTGAGCAGCGACTCAACTCTTCGAGTCTGGCATTCTCCTTAGTCCATCGGTTGAATCCACGCAAAGAGTGAAAATCCATGAGTGCAGAGAAGAGTCGACCCCGGGCCTTCCCGATCCGCTTCGGCCTCAATCCCTGGCCGTTTCTTTGGGCAGTGGTTGGCGCCTGGATGTGGTATGGCGCCCTGCATCTTGCCCGCATGATCTAAGAACGCTGGCGAAAGATCACTTTCCCACAGAGGCGCAATTACTCTCACGAACGGGATTGTCGTCGTAACGGCGATTTCTCATCAGCAGTCTGATATCAGGTACAATCTCCCTCCTGTGCGCATTCATTTCGCGTAGCCTCATATATCCGCAAGGAGATATAAATTCTTATGCGCGTTGGAGTCTTCACTCCCCTGCTGTCGCAGCTGTCGCTGCCTGCGGTGCTGAAGAAACTCAAGGCGCTGCAGATCGATACCGTCGAACTCGGCACCGGCAACTATCCTGGCGATGCCCACTGCAAACTTTCGATGCTCGAAGATCCCTCCGCCCTGACAGAGTTCAAGAACGTTCTAGCCGATCACGGCGCCACCATCAGCGCTTTGAGTTCTCACGGGAACCCGCTGCACCCGGATAAGGGCCGCGCGCAGCACGACCGGGAGGTCAGCAGAAAGACTATCCTGCTCGCTGAAAAGCTCGGCATCCTCGTTGTGATCGACTTCTCAGGATGCCCGGGCGATTCTCCCCATGCCACTGCTCCCAACTGGGTCACCTGCCCTTGGCCTCCGGACTATCTCAAGGTGCTCGACTGGCAGTGGAACGAAGTGGTCGCGCCTTACTGGATCGAGCACGCAAAGTTCGCCGCTGACCACGGCGTGAAGATCGCCATCGAAATGCATCCGGGTTTCGTCGTCTATAGTCCCGAGACAATGCTCAGGCTGCGCGCAATCGCCGGAGCGAACGTGGGTTGCAACTTCGATCCGAGCCATCTTTTCTGGCAGAGCATCGATCCCATCGCCGCGGTGCGCGTACTCGAAGGCGCTATCTTTCACGTCCACGCCAAGGACACCCAGATCTATGCTGCCAATCTGCCGCGCACGGGTGTGCTCGATACCAAGCTGTACACCGAAGAGCGCGAGCGTAGCTGGATCTTCCGCACTTGCGGCTATGGTCACGGCGCTGAGTGGTGGCGTGAGTTTGTCTCTACCTTGCGAATGTTTGGCTACGATTCCGTGCTCTCCATCGAGCACGAAGACAGCCTGCTCTCGCCGGAAGAGGGCCTGGCGAAGGCCGCCGACCTCCTCAACAGCATCGTGATCCGCGAGCATCCTGCCGCGGCCTGGTGGGTCTAAAAGAGAGCGATGGGAAACGCGATGAAACCGATCAGGACGGCAATCTTCGGCACCGGCTTCATGGGCCGCGTGCATCTTGAGGCAGTACGGCGGCTGGAATCGGTCGAGGCCGTTGCAATCGCGGGCAGAAACGGAGAGGCGGCGCGACGCCTGGGTGCGGGCTTTTCCATTCCCACGATTGCGACCGACTATCGTGATATGCTGCGCGATCCAGCGATTGCTACGGTCCACATCTGCACGCCGAACGCGCAGCACTTCCCCATGGCCCGGGACGCGCTCCATGCAGGTAAGCATGTGCTCTGTGAAAAGCCACTGGCCACGAGCGTGGAGGAGGGCGAAGAGCTCGTCGCCCTCGCCGCCCGTAAGGGAGTTCGCAACTGCGTCTGTCACAATCTGCGCTTCTATCCCATGGTGCAGCAGATGCGCCGCATGCGCGAAGCCGGGGACCTCGGTGAAATTCTCATTGTCCAAGGGACGTATTTTCAGGATTGGTTGCTGTACGACAGGGACTGGAACTGGCGCGTCGATAACAAAGCCGGCGGGCCTTCGCGCTGCATGGCCGACATTGGAGGGCACTGGTTTGATCTGGCCGAGCACGTCACCGGACTGCGAGTTACTTCTTTGTGCGCCGATCTCCAAACCTTTCACCCCACGCGCAAGCAGCCGAAACATTCAGTCGAAACCTTTGCCAATAAGCTGCTTGGCCCGGAAGACTACATTGAAACCGCCGTCGATACGGAAGACTTCGGCGCGGTCGTATTTCACATGGGCACGCGGACGCGCGGCAGCGTCACCGCCAGCCAAGTTTCCGCCGGACGCAAGAACCGGTTCTATATCGAAATCTACGGCACCCGATCTTCCGTCGCGTGGAACCAGGAACGCCCTGACGAACTATGGGTGGGCCACCGTGATACCGGCAACGAAATCTTCGTGAAAGATCCGTCTCTGCTCAAGCCCGGCGCGCGAAGCTACGCCGATCTTCCGGGCGGACACAGCGAAGGCTATGACGACACGTTCAAGCAGATCTTCCGCCGCTTCTATCATTCGATTGCCATACCGAGTGCTACGCCCGAGTACCCGCAGTTTGTCGACGGATTGCAGCAACTGACCATCCTCGACGCCGTGCTTCAGAGCCATCGAACACGAAGCTGGATCGATATTCCCGGTCCTGGCTCCGAAATATGAAACTGGCATTCGAAAGGAACCCGGCCGCGTGTTGATGCTCGCCGCCATTATCGCCATCTTCATCTACGGGATGATTGCCGCGATGCTGGGCACCATTCTGCCCGAATTATCTGACCGCTTCCATCTCTCGCCCAGCCAGAACGGCACCATCGCCTCTGCGCAAGCGCTCGGGCTGATCCTCACTTCGCTCGCCGCCGGCCCGCTGATCGATAACGAAGGCAAGAAGCTTGGCCTCATTCTCGGCCTCGCGTTCATCTCTATCGCACTCTTTGCCTTGCCGCGCTCGCCGGGCTTCCGCGGAGTTCAGCTCTTGATGTTCCTGCTTGGCGTAGGCGGCGGCATTCTGGTGACCGCGGCGAATGCTCTGGTCAGCGATGTAGGCGAAGCCCATCGCGGCATCGCGTTGAACCTGGTCAACCTCTTCTTCGGCCTTGGCGGACTCGCCACACCGTTCATCGCCGCCAATCTGTTTGGGCAGAACTGGGTTCGCCTCTGCTACACCATCGCATCCCTCACTGTGGTCACGCTGGTGATGCAGATGTTCACCAGAATGCCTGCGCCCAGCGGTGCCGGCGGTTTCGTGCTTACGGATGCGGGTCCGGTACTCGGGCGCCCACTGCTCTTTCTGATCGGGCTTTTCCTCTTTCTCTACATCGGCTGCGAAGTGGGTATATGGAACTGGCTGGTCCGCCATCTTATCGCGCAGGGCATCCCGGAATCGCGTGCTCTCAACATTCTTTCGCTGGGATTCGCGCTCGGCCTGCTGATCGGCCGCGCCGGCATCTTACCGATTCTGGTTCATGTGCCCGCCATTACCGTCACGCTGGTCGGATCGGTCGCGATGGCGGTCACGACCTTCCTGATGCTGCGGACCAGCAAGCCTTCGGCATCCTTGGTGCTGGTCTTTCTTAGCGGGCTCTCCATGGCGCCCGTCTTCCCTACCACGCTGGCCATCGTCGGTGATGCCTTTCCGCGCATGACTGGAACGGCCATCGGCTTCGTCATTACTTGTGGATGGACCGGCCTCGCGGTCAGCTCGCGCATTATCGGGGCCATCGCTGGTGGCGACCCGTTACGGCTGAAGACGGCTCTGCTGGTGATCCCCGCCTCTGCAGTGCTAATGGTCGGCTTGGACCTGGCGATCCGGAGCATGCTGCGCTAGGGCGTCATGGCGTCCTTTGTGTACCTTTGTGTCCTTTGTGGTTCCAGCATTTTCACTTCGTCAACCACGAAGGAGACGAAGGTACACAAAGGAACAACATCCCATGGAAATTCGTCTACGCCGTGAAGTTGCGCATGTAATCCGCGTCAACCTTCAGCGCTTCCATCGGGGGCATGTCAAACTCTTCTTGCTCAACGAACGCGTGCTCGATTTTGGCCTTCTTTGCCGCTGCGAAAATCGGATGATAGTCGATATTGCCGTGTCCCAACTCCGTCGAAGGCGGCGGCTCGGACCCCGGCGCTGGGCCGGTCAGCTTGAAGTCTTTCACGTGCAGCATCGAAAAGCGCGTAGGGTAGCGCGTCAGATAGTCCACCGGGCTTTTGCCGCCCAACACCATCCAGCCGCAATCGAGCTCCATCGTCACCTTCGCGGGATCGGTCAGGCGCAGCAGCTCGTCGTAAAACACCACACCGTTCTCCGAACGGAACTCGGTCATGTGGTTGTGGTATGCGAAGCGGATTCCCGCCGCGTTTACATGCTCCCCGATGCGATTGAACTGCTCCGCATTCCACCGCCAGTCGTCGAGCGTCATCGCTTCCCGGGCCGCGCGAGATCCGGGATCCTTGACGCGCGACGGATCCTTCAACGCTGGCGACGCGCAGACGATGAATTTCAGCCCCAAATCCTTGGCAAACTGGATTATTTCGTCCAATTTTGGGTTAAGTTGCGCCATGGGATAGTGGGCGCTCACACATTGCAGCCCCGCCCGATCCATCGCTTGCTTGACCTGGCTGGGGGTGTGGTCGAAGAAGCCCGCAGCTTCGACCTCGCGATAACCGATTGCGCCCAACTGTTTGAGCGTTCCGTCATAGTCTTTGGGCAAGAGATCGCGCACTGAGTACAGCTGCAATCCGAGCGGCAGGCCGAGGGCGTTCGCCATCAGCCAGGGCGCGCTGTTCCATACCGCCGCACATGCAGCCGAGGCGGAGGCGGTCTTCAAAAAGGTCCTTCTCGAAATCCGAGGCATGAGGCAATCCCTTACTGAAGTACTAGTTGAAAAAAACTCTCTGTCCACGCAAAATCTAGAAAACAAAAGGGCGGAAATTTTCTTGCCTTCTAGATCTATGGTTCTTAGGTAGTTACAGGCAACAGATAACATTGGAGTTATCGTCGTGTCCGACGCGCGTTGTTCCATTGTGGGACGGTGCCTCGATGTGCGTCGAACTCTCGTCTTGCGGTTTGGGTGATTAGAAAGTGTTTCGCCCCGTTAGGGCTTTGTCGGCATTCCATTTTCACCGACGGCTTGCGTCGTGGGCTGCATTCTTGCGCCGCTTCGCGGCTACAGATTTGTAGTGTCGCTACGCCTATGTCGTCGAAATTCTTGTTGCCACACATGCGCTTTCACCCTCACCAGGCTTAGCAGTTGGACCGGGGCTAGAAGTTGCGTCGATACACAAGTTGTCAAAGATCCTAGGTTATCTTGTAGATAACCTATGTGTTTGTATGTTATCAGAGTGGAGGGATGGGGTCAAGAGAAAACGGATGGGCTGGCGATGCGGTTCTAGATTGGGAGTGTCGCGCCCGCCCTATTCGCAAAGAACGCGAGTAAGGACGGGGCACCCTTTTTTCCCCGAGGCCGAACTTGATTTAAATCGCTTAATTCCGATTATCTTCAATTAATTCTTGCAACTTGGCTGGGTTATCCCCGAATCGTTTTGGCCCCGGCGTCCCAGGTTGCGATTGTGTTTTTGAAATAGGCGTAGTTGGCCAGATGGCAGCCGATGGCCGCGTGGTTGCCGAAGTCTTCGTTCTCTACTGTTGGTTTGCGGGTTCGGACTGCGTTAAAGAAGTTTGCCTGGTGCGCGGAAACGTCGCTGTAACCATCCGGCGCAGTGAAAGTCTCCGCCTCGACGACCTGGTAATCGAGCGGTCCGGGTTTCTGATGTTCCGCCGCCCACTGGGCCAGATATTCCTTGCGCAGGCGTTCCGGCCAACCCTTTGTCGAATAGGTTTCCGGCTTGGGGGTTATGTCCTGGGGAATGAAGGTCAGGGTTTGCCCAATGACCTCCATGGTCCCTTTGGTGCCGTGGAATTTGATCGGTTCACCGCCGGCATTGTTCAGATTGCAGCGCAGCACCACGCGGAATTTCGGGAAGTCATAAAGAGTTTCGATCACATCGGGAAAGTCGCGTCCGTCTTTCCAGCGAAACAGTCCGCCGCTGGTTTGCGCTCGCTTCGGCGCCTCGTTCGTTCCCGAGATGAAGAAAATCCCCGAGAGCAAGTGGACGAACAGATCCCCTGCCAGCCCTTCGCCGTAGTCGGAGAAGCAGCGCCAGCGGAAGAAGCGCGCGGCGTCAAATGGCCGCTTGGGCGCGCCCACCAGGAAGGCGTTCCAGTCGATGGTCTGCTCGCTGGCATCGGGCGGAATCGGATAGACCCAGGCGCCGCTCGGCGAGTTGCGATCGGACGAGCCTTCGATGAAAAACACATCTCCGAGCGCGCCCGATGCGTAGAGCTCGCGCGCCTTCTCGTAAATGATTGAGCTGACACGCTGGCTGCCGACCTGCATGATGCGATTTCCCTTCTGCACGGCATCCACCATGGCAAAGCCATCTTCCACCGTGTGTGACATCGGCTTTTCGCAGTACACGTCCTTGCCAGCGGCGCAGGCATCCACCACGATGCGGCAATGCTGGTGGTCCATCACGCCTAGGATCACCGCGTCTACATCTTTGCGGTTGAGGATTTCCTGATAGTTGCGAGTGGCAGGGACCTGCTTCTGCACGGCCTCTTGAGCGGCCTGATGACGGCTGTCATAAAGATCGCACACCGCGACACATTCGACGCCTGGGACTGCGAGCGATGCGGCCAGCAGCTCGCATCCGCGAGTGCCCGTACCAATCGATGCAAATCGGACCGTATCGCTCGGCGCCACCGGACGGCCTTGGCCCCAAAGCGCGGCTGGCTCCAGCAGCGTGATCTTCGCCGCGGCTCCGGCAGCTACGGAGCCTGCGCCGATCCGCATGAAACTACGGCGTGTCAAAGGATGCATTCTGTCTCTTCCTCTCTTACTGTTCCGCAGAACTCCGGTACCGCGGAGCTTTGGACAATGCGGTAGTGGGAGATGGTTTGCGCGATCGCTGGTGCAGAATCCTACGTCTTCGAAATGTGCAAGTCAATGAAAGCCGCTGGGCTGGCGGCCATCGCAAAGAGTTGGGGAGAGATCGCCCTCACATGAACGTCCGGGTTGCGAGCGCAATGGCCTGGCTACATAAACTGTCCACTCTGCATCCCCTTCCATTGGGAAGTACAATCGTACAAGATGAGTACCGAAGCCACGATATTTCCACCGCAAGGTCCAAGGTGGCGGCGGGTAGTGCGAGTGTTTTTGGTTGGCATCACCTGGCTAATTGCAACTTTTGCTGCGCTATTGGCAGCTCTGTTGGGCGCAAGCTTGTTATTAATGTGGAGCTGCGAACCGCCGTCTCTCAACACGCTTGCAAGCCGCTTTCCACATCAGCGCCGGGACCTCGAAACTATCATCTCCATGTCGGACCACGACGTACAACTCACTCGTATCGATCCGACATGGCTCATGACGCGTGACCATCAGTATCTAGCCTACAGCCCCGAAACAGGCATCACACAAGAGCGCTGGGACGAATATCGTCGTCTTTTTTCCCGCAACGACATCACACAGGGCATCCAGCGTGAGCCTGAAACCACGGACGCTTTCATCATCGTCGGTTCTTTGGTCTGCTGAATCGCGGTCACTCGAACGGCTATCTCTATTGCGGTCCTAGTCCAAGCCACAGATACCCACCATGTTCTTCTTCACAATCTTTCGGAGAACATCGTTACTCACCGGGAGATGAAACCTACTCGTTTCGCAAACGTGCAGACCGTTGGTACGCGTACAGCGAGGGGCCGAGCTAGGGGTTTGGGCGACCCCAAAGGGAATCACTGCCGCAAAATCGGGATTGCACTCGCACAGAAGTCAAGCTGTTGGTTCATCGTGACCAACGAATCAGTTCAAGACATTTGTGGCCTCGATTCCAGCCATCTGAAGGGCTATGCCGTTGGTGATCTGCCTCCAGGATTAGAACCCCCTTAGAATGAGAGTTCAGTTGACGCTTTTCCGACCTCCTCTGGGCCGACGATTGGTGCGAAGTCTGCGCGTGTACAAGGTGATCGAGATTAAACTCTAAAGGAGGCCATACGCATGGCTACCGGTGCTGTTACCGCACGCGAATCGAAGGTGGATGTAAAGACTGAAACAAAGGAAACTTCCGAGGCGCAGCCTCAGACGTTGAAGCAGCGCTTCATCCATCTGCTTCATGAGATCTTCATGGGACGTGAAGAGCACCTTGGTTGGCGCCAGTAGGCACTACGCAGCGCTGAAGTATCAGTGCAGCTTGCCAGCTCCGCTCGCTAACTACCCTCCGAAGGTCGAGGCAATGATTGGCTTACTCCCTCGTCCGAAATTCCCTCCGGGCAATTCA
>CAWCKL010000024.1:0-122010 GCA_963796095.1 uncultured Acidobacteriota bacterium | reverse complement strand
TTTGAGCTCTACTCTTCGCGACATCAAAACGTGGGCGGGTAATCGAGAGCATGTATGTTGCTGTTTCGCGAAGTGAGACGCGTCAAAATTTCAATATCTGGGTGTATGGAAACGAAAAGCTTGCGAGGGGGTGGGTTATTCGTTGGTGAGACTGGCGTGGAGGTAAATCACCACTTCTTAATACCAAAAGACGGTAGACTCTTGAAATCCCGCGGAGACCGCTGCCCTTCTGGAAAAATCCAGTGCTGGCTTGTACTTTGATGGGGGCCAGACTCGTCGCGCTACCTTCACCACATAGAGGACCGGCGGATGCAGCCGGACCCGGAGGAATTCTTGGAGCCGATCGGGCTAGCCCGACGTCATCAAACATCCGAACAGCCACGACTCGATGGCGCAAAATACCCACAGGATGAATCCGATTGGCGACGATCCGCTGCTGCAACTGATAGGTTCCGGCAAAGACCTCTGGGCCGACGAGCACGCGGACGAGTAGGTCCGTCGGATTCGCGAAAGCTGGGATGATCGCACTGTGTGGGAAATCGTCGAGGAGCAAGCAAAAGCTAGGCGCATCGCCAAAGGTACAGATTCTTCCGAATCTAAGATTACTCAGGACGACAAAGCGAATAGCTGACCGGCATCGAGCGTTCCCTCCCGCCTTTTGACTCGTCCTCACCGCCAAGATAGAATCGGCGTTAATCCGATGCCAAAAACTCGCTACCACTACAACATCATGCTCCGGCCCGAACCTGAAGGTGGGTTTACTGCGATCGTGCCCGCGCTGCCAGGCTGCGTCACGTACGGGCGCACATTGCCCGAGGCCCGCAAGATGGCGAAGGACGCATCTCGGGCTATATCAAGAGCCTAAGAAAGCACAAGAAACCGGTTCCCACCGACGACGAAACCCTGGTTGCCTCCTTGGACTTGGAGTATTCGTACTAAAGAATCAGCCTCCTGGGTTTAATGGAGTATGACGAAACTACCCGCTGTGAGGCCGCACGAAGTCATCAGGTTTTTGGAGCAGAATGGTTTCGTTCTCGATCACACTTCGGGAAGCCACTTCATCTTCTACCACCCGGTTTCAAGACGCCGGGCCGTGGTCCCGCGGCACAACCGCGACATGCCCAAAGGAACGCGTCTCTCTCGTTATGGAGGGAAGCAGGGTTCACGCGAGACGACATAATCGCATTTCTAAGGCAAATAGCACGACGCTGATCCTGATCTAAAGCTTGGATTCGCACTCGCTCAACCCGCCAGCTGCTTCAGGATCTCCTTCCCCAGCTTCTGCGTCTCGCCGAAAAACTTCTGATATTCGACGAACATTCGATTGAGTTCCAGCGACTTGTCAGGTCCAGGATGTTTGCGCAGAATCATGTCACGCACGTGAACCGGGTTGGGGAGGGTTGCGTCTTCCGTTAGTTCTTCCAGGGCCGTATTGGGATCGTAGTGATACATAGGATTGACTCATTGAGTAATTTCGTAATCGGGTAATTGTGTAATTGTATAATTGGAAACCTTATTCCGCGGAGCATATCGATTTTCAATCACTCAATTACCCGATTGCCCAATCACTTAATTCTTACATCATCTCAGTTCCCCATAGATCGTGCAGATGCACGATACCTTCGAGTCTTGCGCTTCCGTCCACGACCAGCAGCGACGTGATTTTCTTTTCTTCCATCAAAGCCAGCGCTGCCGCAGCGAATTCATGCCCTGAAACAGTTTTCGGATTCTTCGTCATGCACTCGCCCGCTGTTAAATCGAGCACGTCCTTCCCGCGCTGTTCGAGCAACCGCCGCAGGTCACCGTCGCTGATCACGCCCACCAGCTTTTCGCCGTCGACGACCGCAGTCACGCCCAGCTTCTTGCGTGACATTTCGTAGATCACATCCGGCATGGTTGTGCGCGGTGTGACGTGAGGCAGGGCATCCCCAGTGTGCATCAGCGATTCAACTCGCGCCAGTCGCTTGCCCAGCTTGCCACCGGGATGCAGGTTGGCGAAGTCTTCTTCCTTAAAACCCCGCATTTCCGCCAGTGTCATCGCGAGCGCGTCACCCAGGGCGAGCATGCAGGTCGTGGAAGCCGTGGGAGCTAGTCCCAAGGAACACGCCTCCTCGGCCACCGAGCAATCGAGCGTGACCTCAGCCGCTTCCGCGAGGGTGGAAGGCCCTGCCTGTGCCGATCGTGAATAGAGTTCATCACAGGTCATCGCGATCAACGGCACTTGCAGCCGTTTGAGCGTGGCCAGCAGGCGCAAAATTTCCTCGGTCTCGCCGCTGGCTGAGAGCGCCAGCACCGTGTCGCCGTGCACCACCATTCCCAGGTCTCCGTGTACTGCTTCGACCGGATGCATGAATAGTGCAGGCGTCCCGGTCGAATTCAGTGTGGCCGCAATCTTGCGCGCGATAATTCCGCTCTTGCCCATGCCCGTGACCACGACTCGGCCACTGCAGCCGTAAATCAATTCCACGGCACGACGGAACGCACCGGCCATCGGCCCGGCAATGCGATCCGCCAGGACGCGCAACGCCTCGGCTTCGATGCGCACGACATTTTCGCCAACCTGTTTCATGGAAGAAAGAGGATGTTAGCACGCCGCCAACTGTACAGACGTTGCTTGCAACGTCTCCCGGTCGCGGCAACATATTCTTCACCGTGCGAGACGTAGCAAGCTACGTCTCTACAGATAGACACGTTTCAGAAGTGATCGTCCATCTTCCGGATCCGTTCTGCCCTATGCCCTAACTCGGCAAGACTCATGGCTTGGATGGCACGGTCCCACGGCCCAGCCTCCCAATTATCCTTTTTATTCTCCGGGTGAATCCACGGAGGTAGCGTAATGAGCAAATTGCTCGCCATGGCGAGGGCATAGGGTTCGTAAAGCGAGCGCAGATGCTTTAGTTTTTCTTCAGACTCGGCTGATTCCACAAGCCGCAGTCCATGCTCCTGAAGTGCTTGCCGGAGTTTTAGCAGTTGCTCTGCGTCCAGCCGGACTGGGGCGAGAGGATCGTATTGAGCATTGACAAGCTGCGCCAAGTCCACCATCGCGTGCCGCGCGACAGCGAAAGTTAACCTTGCCGGCTCTTCCGGGATGCCATCGATGCCGGCGAGCACCAGCGCGCTGGCGTCGAGCATCATGGTGAGCGCACCCAGCCAAGACTGATTGATATGCTGAGAACGAAAAAAGCCGAGCGGTGGATAGGAAATATGGCTCTCCAGCAGTTCAGCCGCCCAGCGTTCCCAGTCGCGAAAGATGTCTTCCAGTTGCGGGCATTTGCCGAACCGTATCAGCAACTCCGCGGCGGTGGGCGGTGAACCTGCGCGTGCGTCTAGCAGGGAGATCTCGATTTCGCGCCTGGAAAACGACGAATAAATTGTCGGCAAGTATCCGATAACTACACCCAGAAAGCCGAAGCCCATGCCGGCTTCCAGTACCGCCAGAGCCCGAGCAAAAGTCGACGTCGGAATAATGTCGCCATAACCCAAAGTGAAAAAAGTCGAGCCACTCAGGTAAACCACCCGGCCAAACGTAACCGGTTCGTTTGCGAGCATGACGTGCTCGCCCGCACCGTATTGCAACAGGGCAAAGCCGAAGATCAAACCAGCGGCCCAAAGGGCGAGCAGGAAAAGCAGCGACAGTGGCCCGAAGTAGCCAAGAACATTCTCCCGGCGGCCCGGCGACTTGATCAGACCAGTAATCTTCCGCCACGGAATCCAGGTGTTACGGTAGAACCAAACCGTAATGCGAAATTTCCTCCGCACCCGGCGTGGCAGAACGACAGTTTCAAACGCATCCAACAGGACGGCGAGGATGACGACGGTGCCGGCGAAAGTAGCGAAGGTAAACATTCGGAGTTAGCGGTGGCGAAAATGGTAGCAGATTGAGGACCTTTTCCGCCTTGCACAGGAAGAACACCGCATTTCAGTGACACATGTCACCGAGATTGCGCGGCCAGCCATTTTAATTTGTATCCAACCGCTCAGACCAACCCAGGGCGGGAGGGATTGCGAACTCGACTCCCGCACGCCACGAAGATTTGAGTCCCGAAGGGACGAACCAGCTTAGCCCAGCGCGACAGCGCTGGGGAAGAAGGCAAACGAAGGGCAAGTCCCGAAGGGACGACCCATGTCGCACCCACACTCCAGCGATCGGATTTATTTGATCTTCAGCACAAAAAACCGCGGGCAGGGACTTCGCGCAACAGGAAGGGTATGGCGCTTTCAGCGTGAGCGCCTCGCAGAGGGAAGACGTGATCAAATACATCGCAGCCCGAGCGGCGCATCACGCCAGGCGAAGTTATGAGGACGAGTTTCTCGAGTTTCTGAAAAAATATGGTGTTAGGTACGACCCTGCGCACGTGCTGGGATGGCTCGACCGTCCCTCCGGGACTTGATCTCTTTTTGCGTTCGTTTCCCAGCGCTGCCGCGCTCGGCTAATCTGGGGCGTCCTTCGCGACTTGGATTTTGGGTTTGGCTTTGGTCTTAACATCGGGACTCGGCTTTGGGCTAGCTTTTGGGACTTGGCTTTGGGGCGTGCTAGATCCTGTCGATTATGGAGTCGACTGGGCGTTCCGGCGCGCTCCATGCACCGCCAGCAATTCTTTCAACACGCCACGCAACTGGGTCGACTCCAGCGCATTCGCTGCGTCAGATTTCGCTTCTCTAGGGTTGTCATGCACTTCGAGAAATACGCCGTCGACACCCGCGCCCACCGCCGCGCGTGCCAGTAGAGGAATAAATTCCGGTTGGCCGCCACTTGTTGCCGCTCCATCTTCGCCTCCAGAGGCCGACGGCAACTGCACTGAATGGGTCGCGTCAAAAACCACGGGGGCGAACTTTCGCATGATGGCGAGTGATCGCATGTCTACGACCAGGTTGTTGTAGCCGAAGCTGGATCCGCGTTCGGTGAGCAATACCCGATCATTGCCTGCGGTGTGGCATTTTTCCACTGCATGTTTCATATCCCAAGGCGAGACGAACTGCCCTTTCTTGATATTCACCGCCCGCTCGCTCATTGCGGCGGCGATGATCAAATCGGTCTGGCGGCAGAGGAAAGCCGGAATCTGCAGCACATCCGCGACTTCCGCAACCTTGGCGACGTCCGCGGTTTCGTGCACGTCGGTGAGCACCGGAACGTGGACTTCATCTTTGATCTTTTTGAGGATGCGCAGTCCTTCCATCAGACCCGGTCCGCGAAAGCTGCGCATCGATGTCCGGTTGGCCTTATCGTATGACGCTTTAAAGATGAACGGAACGTTGAGCGCGCGGGTTACGCCCTTGATCACTTCTGCCATGAATAGAGCGTGCTTCTCACTTTCGATGACGCATGGACCCGCAATGAGAAACAAATTGCCGGAGCCAATTCGGACGCCCTCGACTTGGAAAGAAATGCTCATGCCACTAACTCCGCCTTGCGAGGGTTATTCTTTGTGTACCTTCGTGTCCTTAGTGGTTAAACGCCTTTAGCGTCTGCCCACTTTCTCAGGCCGGTGGAACATCTCAATCTCGGCTGCAGCTTTGTCAGCCCGCCGCTTCAAACCGTGCTCGTAAGCAGCTCCTACAAAAGTCTTAAACAGCGGATGCGGCTCGAGCGGCTTCGACTTGAACTCCGGATGAAACTGGCAGCCGATGAAATGCGGATGGTCGGGAAGCTCAACTATCTCAACATAAGTTCCGTCGGGAGTGGAGCCGGAAATCCGCAGCCCGCCGGCAGTCAACGTCTCTTCATACTCGCGGTTGAATTCGTAGCGATGCCGGTGCCGCTCGCTGATCTCAAGCTGTCCGTAGATTTTGTAGGCCCAAGTTCCAGGCTCAATTTTGCAAGTCCACGCGCCCAGCCGCATGGTGCCGCCGAGTTCCTCTACCCCGCGCAATTCGCGCAGCTTGTAAATCACTCGATGCGGAGTCGCAGGATCGAACTCGCTGGAATTGGCATCTGCGAGGCCGCACACGTTGCGAGCGAATTCGATACAAGCCGTCTGCATGCCTAAACAAATTCCAAAGTATGGAACCTTCTTCTCCCGCGCATAGCGGATCGCAATCAGCATCCCCTCGATGCCCCGCTTACCAAACCCGCCAGGTACCAGGAGCCCGTCGTAATCCGCAAGCTGTTCGTCGCTGGTTCGATCCCCAGCTTCAAGTCCTTCCGCCTCAATCCAGTTCAAGTTGAGCTTTAAGTTATGCGCTAAAGCCCCGTGCACCAGCGCCTCTTTCAGCGACTTGTACGAATCCTCGTACTCCACGTATTTCCCGACAATCCCGATCGTGACCTCGGCCTTCGGGTTATAGACGCGATGTACAAGCTCTTCCCAACTCTTCAAATCGCGCTCTTTGGCTTCGATATGCAGATAGCGGAGCACCAACGTGTCCACCCCTTCATGCGAAAACACAACCGGCACTTCGTAGATGGAGGCAACATCCTTCGCCGTGATGACCGCCTCTTCCTCCACATTGCAGAACAGCGCAATCTTCGATTTGATTTCCTTCGAAAGAAATCGATCAGTGCGGCACAGCAAAATGTCTGGCTGAATTCCAATACTCAACAATTCCTTCACCGAGTGCTGCGTCGGCTTGGTCTTGAGTTCCTGCGCCGCCGCGATAAAGGGTACCAGCGTAACGTGCATAAACAAAGTTCGCTCGCGCCCCAGTTCCTGGCGCATCTGCCGAATCGCTTCCATAAAAGGTAGCGACTCGATGTCGCCCACCGTGCCGCCAATCTCGACGATGGCGACATCCACATCCTGCGCGACCTTCTTCATGGCCGCCTTAATTTCGTTGGTAACGTGAGGGATGACCTGAACGGTCTTGCCGAGATAGTCACCGCGGCGTTCCTTGGCAATGATCTGCTCGTAAATGCGGCCGGTGGTCCAGTTGTTATCGCGAGAAAGTTTGGCGTGGGTAAAGCGTTCGTAGTGGCCGAGGTCGAGGTCGGTCTCGGCGCCGTCGTCGGTAACGAAAACCTCGCCGTGCTGGAAGGGCGACATCGTGCCCGGGTCCACGTTGAGGTAAGGATCGAACTTCATCAGGTTGACTTTCAGCCCACGGCTCTCCAGCAGGCAGCCAATCGAAGCCGCCGCCAGCCCTTTTCCGAGCGAAGACACAACTCCGCCAGTCACAAAGATGTACTTTGCCGACATCGCTTCCTTACCTTAAATTGTGTTTGAAATTTTGTGCAGGATGGGTGCACAAGTAATTATGCCAGAAACGGGAGCGCATGACTAGGTTGTTTTTTTGAGACCGGCTCGAACCTGCCCCATCCAACCACGACGACGCGAGTAGATCAGAAGGCTATCCATCGATGACCCGGCACATGTCGGACGAGCACGGCTGTCTCGCAATGATTAAGCGAGAGTCTGCACGGAAGCTCCCAAAAGCATTGAGTTGACCACGTCCGAAAACGGCCAGTTTACATCCGTCGTGAATGCGAAAATCAGCACGATAGGATCTCCATGCCCCTTTTTACGTCGCTAATCGTAATCTTCGTTTTCACGGTTCCCCTTCGTACGGCCGCCGCACCGGTTGAGCAAAATGCGAGCACGCAGGATCAGGATATGGATACTTCCGTCAAGCCAGGTGACGACTTCTACCGCTACGCCAACGGGGGCTGGCTCAGAACGGCAACGATACCCGCCGGCCAGTCGAGCTACGATACGCGCGCAATGCTAGTGGAGAAAACCGGCCAGAGGGTTCGCGATCTCATTCAAGACGCGGCCGTGGCCCAGCCCATCAGGGATAGCATTGCACAGAAGGTCGGCGACTACTACGCCAGCTTCATGGACGAGGACGGTATCGAGGCCAAGGGGATGACACCATTGGCCGACGAAATGGCCAGGATCTCAGCGATCACCAACAAAGCGTCGCTGTCAGCCTATCTCGGCACCACCTTGAATCCTGAGGTCGACGGACTCACCGCCAACGCTGACCATGTCTTCGGCGTGTGGGTCAACCAGAGTTTTGAAGACTCGGAGCACTACGTTTTCCATTTGTTGCAGGGCGGCCTGGGAATACCCGATCGCGACGACTATATCGACCCGTCGCCTAAAATGGCCGGGTTGCGCGCTCAGTATCAGTCGCACATTGCGGCGATCCTGAAATTTGCAAACGTCGCAGACGCGGAGACCAGGGCGGCGCGTATTTTGTCGCTTGAAATTCGGATGGCGCAAGCCCACGCCCCAGACTCTGATGCCGCTGACGTCTTCAAGCAGAATAACCCATGGAGACGCGCCGACTTTGGCGTCAAAGCACCCGGCATCGACTGGGACGCTTATTTTACAGCGGCCGGCGTTGCCGGGCAGCCGGAATTCATCGTTTGGCAACCGTCGGCTGTGACCGGAACTTCCGCCCTTGTAGGTAGTGAGGAAATCGATCTGTGGAAGGACTATCTCAGGTTTCACCTGATCGAACGTTATGCCAGCGTCTTGCCCAAGGCTGTGGCTGCCGAGGGTTTCACCTTCTACGGCACGATCCTGACGGCAGCGCGGCAGGCGTCGGAGCGCAGCAAGGCCGCCATCGCCGCCACAAACGGTGCCCTCGGCCAGGCGGTTGGCCAACTCTACACGCAACGTTATTTCCCGCCGGAAGCTAAGGCGCGGGCGCAAGGCATGGTCGACGACCTGATCACCGCCTATCGTGCCCGTATTTCAAATCTCACCTGGATGTCACCGCAGACAAAGGAAAAGGCGTTGGCCAAGCTGGCCGCGCTTAGGATAGGCATCGGTTATCCCGACTCATGGATCGACTATTCGACGCTCGACGTTGTGCCCGGCGACGCCTTCGGCAATATGCGCCGGGCGGAAGCCTTCAACCGTTCGCACAATCTGGCCAAGCTAAAACGACTAGCCGATCCGGACGAGTGGAGGATAGATCCGCAAATCGTCGGCGCAGTCATCATGTTCACCCCAATACGGAAACTTTCTCAGCTGGCCTCCTGCAGCCGCCCTATTTCGATTACCAAGGCGACGCCGCGTCTAACTACGGCTCCGCCGGCGCCGGCATCGCCCACGAAATCAGCCACACCTTCGACGAACTGGGCAACATTTACGACGCTCAGGGCCGCCTCGGCATGTGGTGGACCCCGGAGGACCTGACCAAATACCACGCGGCGGCGGCGAAGCTGGTTGCGCAATTTGATAGCTATTGCCCGCTTCCCGATCTTTGCGTCCATGGCACGCAGGTCCTGAGTGAAAACATCGCCGACCTGGCCGGGTTGCGGATGGCGCATGACGCCTACGTCCTGTCACTGAAAGGCAAGACCGACGTCGTGATCGATGGACTGAGTGGCGAACAGCGCTTTTTTCTGGCGTTCGCTCAGAGATGGCGGAAGATCGAAGGCGAAGCCGCGCTACGCCGGCAAATCACAACCGATACGCATTCGCCGGGGGAATACCGAAGCGACACGGTGCGCAATGTAGAGGCTTGGTACAAAGCCTACGAGATCGCGCTCACCGACAAGCTATATCGGAAGCCCGAAGATCGCTTTGGGATATGGTGACGCCGTTGCCAATCCCTGTTGAGAAACGGGCCTGGTCCAACCTAGGCCTCTGACTACTCTTCAGTGTACCGCTCAGCCTTTGCAAGTCTTACGGGCCGTGCGTGTACAGTTACGTAGTGATGCCGGAAGATTTTGCATACAATCCTTCCAACTTAAAGATCTTGGTGGTAGTGGGTTCCTAATCCCATGATTCCAAAAGATCAGGGGGATGGTTACCCAAAAAGTAAACCAGCCTTACTCGACGTCGCGCCGAAAAATAAATCTGTGAATGAGATGGTAGGAAGCTCAAAGCTGCTAAGGCTAAAGAGCGGCACGAGGAGCGCGTGAGTCCAAGCGAAGGGAATGACGGCGAGGTCAATCGTGTACAATCCTGGGGACTCGGGTTCCGGAGTCCTGCAGAATCTCATCGCGATAGAAAAACCGAAAAAATCCAGGAGCTAAGAAATGAAGAAATCTTCACTTACAGCATGGGCACTAAGCGGAGCTGTATTGCTCGGACACCTTTCAGCTATTGCACAGGACAGCGGAGCGGCAGCGAGTGCGCCGCAGAGTTCCCAAAGTTCCATGAGCCAGAGTTCCATGAGCCAAGACATCGATCTGCTGCGCAAGGACATCCGCTCGCAGAAGAAGCAGCTCATCGCCGCCAACCTGCCCCTGACCGATACCGAGGCCCAGAAGTTCTGGCCGGTCTACGATCAATACACCGCCGAACTGGTGAAGATCAACAATGACAAGTACGCGCTGATCCAGGAGTACGTGCAGAGTTACGGAAACATGACCGACGCCCAGGCCGACAATTGGTCCACGCGTCTTCTGAAGGTAGATGCGGACGTGACGGCGCTCCGGCAAACGTATTGGGCAAACTTTCGCAAGGTACTACCGGCGAAGAAGGCGGCTGTGTACGAGCAGATTGAGCGCCGAGCACAAATGCTGATCGACGTGCAGCTGGCTTCGCAGATTCCGCTGCTTCAGCCGTAGTAGCTCCATGCTTTCATCTTGCAGGAGACTGGAGACGATCCAATCTCGCTCGTTCGATTCGGGATTACTTGCTGACAAAGTTAGCTGCGTGGTTGGTGTTGCCGCCCTTGTACTCTGCTTCCTTCGGATAAGGGCACAAGGGACGCGTAAACTGGACGCCTTGAGCGGGATTGTTGTTCACATAGTGCGTGGCAATGACATGCTCTGGCGCAATGTCGTCTTCCACCCACTGGACGAGCGGGGTGAGCATGTCGAAGACATTTGCGCCTGGACCACCCTAGCAATGGTTCATCCCAGGCACCATGAACAACCGGTAAAGGATCACGGCGGCGCAAGCGATACCAGCAAGCACTTACACCGCACCTGACGGTCAGGTCTTCACCAATATGCCTGCGTTGGTCGCGTAGCCGCCAGGTTAACTCCGAGCTTACGTGGACTAAGGCCATGATTCCAAAAGATCAGGGGGAGAGGGCGTTGCCAAAAAGTAAACCAGCCTTCCCCGAGCTGGGAGGCGCAAAATAAATGTGGGGACGAGCTGATGAGAGCTGGCATGAAGAAAGAATCACGAGTCCGCGTAAGAACGGAGAGCTCGGGATTTCCGCTGCCCTCCGCAAGGCAATGGGAATCTTCGCTGGTGAGGAAGTACTTTTGCGATTCGAGGACAACGAGCTGCACATTTCTAGCCTGAAGGGGCGCATGGTACGCGCTCAGCGCTTGGTCCGAAGGTATGTAAAACCCGGCGCATCGCTGAGCGACGAACTCATCGCGGAACGGCGTGGGGCGAAGCCCGCATCATAATATTGAGGATGATGGGAATAAGGAATAGAGCTCGCGTCGGCCTTTTGCTGGTAATGGTCGCCTGTATGCTGGTTAAGGCTCCCGCCCAGGCCCAGCAACTGGCTAAGCGCCTCATCCTGAAAGACGGCTCCTACCAGCTTGCCACCAAGTGGGAAGTCAAAGGCGACCGCGTGCGCTACCTGAGCGCTGAGCGCGACGAGTGGGAGGAGTTGCCCAACTCGCTGGTGGATTGGCCGGCCACTGACAAATTCGAAAAAGATCGCGCCGCCGGCGTTCCTGCCCCGGAAGCGGTTGAACTCGACAAGGAAGCCGAAGCCGAACGCCTTGCTGAGGAGGCCAAAATCCCGCAGGTCGCGCCCAGGCTGCACCTGCCCGACTCCGGCGGAATGTTATTGCTCGATACCTTTCAGACTGAGCCGCAACTTGTACTGCTGCAGCAGAACGCGGGCGACGTCAACCGTAACACCAAAACGAACATCCTGCGTTCTGCGATCAATCCCGTCGGCAGCAGCAAGCAGACCATCGAACTCGACGGCTTGCACGCCAGCGTCCAGGCGCACACGACCGTGCCTGCAATCTACTTCAGCCTTGACCAGGATCAGGATTCGAACCCCACTTCGCAGAAGGGGCCGCAACAGCCACAGCAATCGGAACAACCGTGGGACCGTTACCACATTGTTCGGGCCCAACTGAAGAAGGGGAAACGCGTGATTGGAGATATAAAAATTAACCCGCTGGGAAAAGCGACCCAGGAACAGAACCTGGTGATAACGACCTCGCAAAGGCTGACCGGAGGCTGGCTCAAGATTACACCTGCGAATGCTCTTGAGCCGGGAGAGTACGCCGTCGTCGAGATGCTGGGTAAGGACGGAATGAACACCTACGTCTGGGATTTCGGGGTGAACCCGGCGGCTCCGGCGAATGCGATGGCCTTGAAACCCGACCCGCCGGCAGTCCAGCCGCAACCGAACAAGCCAAAGTAAGTGAAGAGTGCATGTGCCTCTGAAATGTGGACGCCGGCGCCTACATTCGCGCTTCTTCCTGAATCCTGCTCCACGCCCGTTCGACGTGTCGTTCCGTGGTGTTGGTCTGGCCAACACAGAATCGTAGCGTGTGCCGGCCGTTCAGACGTGTGTGCGTCAGGTAGAGGTCCCCGCTTCGGTTCAGGCGATCGATCAGTTTTTGATTCACTTCGTCCCCGCCCTTGTGACGAAAGCAGATCAGGTTGAGTGGGGCGGGGGCTGCCAGTTCGAAACGAGAATCGTTCGTCACCCAAACCGCGAACTGTTGCGCCAGTTCAACGTGACGCCGAACGTGATACTGCAGGCCTTCGATGCCGTAGTGGCGGATCACGAACCAAAGTTTCAAGGCGCGGAATCGGCGGCCGAGCGGAATCTGCCAGTCGCGATAATCGATCACTGCTCCCGATTCTGTGGCCTTGTTGCGTAAATATTCGGGCAGGATGCTTAGAGTTTGAATCAGTGATTTGCGATCGGCCACATAGAAACAGTTGCAATCGAAGTTAGTGAACATCCACTTGTGCGGATTGAACGTGTAGCTGTCGGCCAGTTCAACTCCGTCGTGTGTATGCCGGAACTCGGGGCAGAGCGCTGCGGTTCCGGACATGGCGGCGTCCACGTGAAACCATACATTGTTTTCGCGGCAAATTCGGCCAATTTCAGGCAGCGGATCAATCGCGTTGGAAGACGTCGTGCCAATCGTAGCGCAAACGAAGCAAGGGACGAGAGCCGCGCGTCGATCGTTCTCAATTTGTCGCGAGAGCGCGTCCGCACGCATCGCGAAATTCTCGTCGACATCGATCAGTCGCAAATTGTCCAGGCCAAGCCCCGCGATCTGAACGTCCTTTTCGATCGAAGAATGCGCCTGCGATGACGCGTACACCGCCAATTTCCCGTCGCAGCCACGTTTGTTGCTCGCGAAATTCGTCGTGCGTTCTCGCGCGGCCAGCAAGGCACAAAGGGAGGCGCTTGAAGCCGTGTCCTGGATCACGCCGCCTCCGGTACTGGTTGAAAGAAACTTGCGTGGCAAGTCAAGCATCCCAACCAACCAATCCAGAACATGCGTCTCCAGTTCGGTGCATGCGGGACTGGTTGCCCAAAGCATCCCCTGGACTCCCAATCCCGAGGAAAGCAGGTCGCCAAGAATGGCCGGCCCTGACGCGTTAGCGGGGAAGAAAGCGAAGAAATTCGGCGACTGCCAGTGGGTCACGCCGGGCAGAATTAGCCTCTCGATGTCCCCCAGGATCGTAGCGAAAGGCTCACCTTTAGCGGGAGGTTTTGCGGGCAGAGAAGCGCGCACCTGACCGGGATCCGAACGTGACAGCACGGGGTAGGATTCGATGCGTGCGTAGTAGTCTGCGATCCAGTCCACGACCGCATGGCCATGCTGGCGGAACTCATCGGGAGTCATGTGAAAGGATTTTTCGTCGGGCATTCAGTCTCCGACTCCTCGAAAGATTCGCATTTGAACCAGCCAGATTTCCTTTGTATAGCTTCGTGTCCTTTGTGCTCTATGCCCTTTGGGTTTATCCCAGACGCCCGTAATAAACAAGCGTGTCGTAGTCAATCGACACGCTGCCATTGTCCTGATGGGCGTCGAAGATTCGTCGTAGCTCTCGCAACATCGCGTCGTAGTTTGCTTGATCGGAAGTTGGCGTGTAAGAGGAAGACAGTAGCCGGCCTTCAAGACCGAGGTAGTCAACCTCCTGGCGCATTTCCAACGTACTCGACCGAAACGGCGAGGGCGAGAAGAAGTCGGCGATCTCCGCAGTCGTGCGCTCGTGCCGGACTTCCCGGTAGTCAGTTCCATAGGCCAGCAGCAGGTGCTCGTACTCGCGAAGAAAAGGTGTCGAATCGGCGCGGCGTTCGTTCCAGAGAAGCACAAGCCAACCGCCGGGTTTGAGGATGCGAATAAACTCACGGCGAGCTTTTTCGCGATCAAACCAGTGCGCCGCCTGCGCCGCCGTAACAATGTCCACACTGTGATCTGGAAGTGTCGTTGTTTCTGCGGTCCCCGCTGTGCTCGTGAAGGCTGAGTAACTTTCCAGAAGCCGTTCCCCGGCTCGCCTCATTTCGTCATTGGGCTCAACCCCGAAGACTCGATTGCCATTCTCTGCCAGCATCCGGGTAAAGATGCCGGTGCCCGAGGCGATATCAGCGATTACGGAATCTGGCGTCAGGCCGCATTCGCTCTTCAAGAGCTCGAGAACTTCAGGCGGATATCGGGGCCGGAAGCGAACATAATTCTCGACCCGGGAGGAAAAGCGCTGGGTAGCGTCTTTGACCGGCATGCAAGCAGTTTATCGCTTTCGGGCGTCCGCAGTTCGGGAGGATCGTGCGTCGGTTGCGACTGCTGGCGCGGGCCAACCTCAGCGCCACACCGCGACGCGCATCATGTTGAAGTGATGGTCGTAGTCTGAAAGAAGCCGACCTCGGAACCAAAAATCCCATGTACACTGACATGTTTTACCTCGAAATCCTATGGCTCTTCGATCTTGCTCTACCTTGTTTTGCAGCCTTTTACTGTTGAGCGTTCCCCAGACTCAGACTGCACACGGCGCTCCGAGTGCCTCTCCTAACATTTTCGGGTTTCGCAACGCCGAAGCGGAAATTGCGCTGGAAAGCAAATTCCTCGCCGTACCCGACCCTAAACTCGCCGAGCAGCATTTGCGCATTCTGACCCAGGCTCCCCATGTCGCCGGCACGCCGGAAGATCGGGCGACCGCAGACTACGTCGCGCAGAAATTCCGCGAGGCAGGCTTGGATGCAGAGATCGTTGAATACCGTGTCTGGCTGAATTACCCCTCGGAAATAAGCGTGGATGTGACCGCGCCGGCCGGGGTTCATATGCACGGTCCCACGCGCGAGCACGTGGACGGCGATTCACTTGCTGACGATCCGCGAGTTATCACCCCGTTCAACGCAATGTCACCGTCGGGCGATGCCGAGGCGGACGTGGTCTACGCTAATTACGGCTCACCCGAGGACTTCAAGAAACTGGAGCAGATGAAAGTCGACGTACGCGGCAAGATCGTCGTGGTTCGTTACGGACAAAACTTCCGCGGCGTGAAAGCATTTGTTGCACAGGAGCATGGCGCCGCTGGCCTGATCATCTACTCTGATCCCGCCGACGACGGTTGGCGTCGGGGCGATAAGTATCCCGAGGGTCCGTGGCGCCCCACGACCGGCGTGCAGCGCGGATCCATTGGCTATATGTTCCAGTTCCCCGGCGATCCTACGACGCCCGGGATTGCCTCTGTTCCGGCGCTTCCCGACGCCAAACGCACGCCGCCTGAGCAATCCTCACAGTTGCCGAAAATTCCCACCACTCCGCTGTCCTACGGCGATGCATGGCCCATCCTTGAGCACCTCGGAGGGCCGGATTCACCCCGCGACTGGCAAGGTGCGTTGCCCTTCACCTATCATCTCGGTCCCGGGCCGGTGAAGGTGAAGTTGCATCTCAAACAGGACTACCAGTTCCGTACTATCTGGGATGTGATCGGGCGGGTACGTGGAAGTGAACTGCCCGACGAGTGGGTGGTCGCGGGCAATCACCGTGACGCATGGGTCTACGGAGCGGTTGACCCGAACAGTGGAACTGCGGCCATGCTGGAAACCGTGCATGGGTTCGGTGAGCTGTTGAAATCAGGCTGGCGGCCGAAGCGCACGATCATTCTGGGGAGCTGGGATGCGGAAGAAGAGGGCTTGATCGGTTCCACCGAATGGGGTGAGCAGCACGAGAGTGAACTGACCAACGCCGCAGCCTATTTCAATATGGACGTCGCCGTCTCAGGGCCGAAATTCGGGGCGGCCTCCGTGCCCAGCCTAAAACAGTTTCTACGCGACGTGGCCAAAGCCGTTCCCGCTCCCAAGGGCGGAACCGTCTACGACAGTTGGCAAAAGGAAAATCAGCCCGGGGCCGATTCTGCCCAGTCTCCAACCGAAGTCATCGGGGACATCAAGCGGATCCCTGCAGCGCAATCGAAAGCCGATGTACCCGTGGGCGACTTGGGCAGCGGATCGGATTACACCGTGTTCCTTCAGCACCTGGGCGTGCCCTGCGCGGATGTAAGTTCGACCGGATCCTATGGCGTATATCACTCCGCCTTCGATAACTTCAACTGGTTCAAGAAATTCGGTGATCCTGATTTCGTCTATGAGCAGCAGATGGCGCGCATCTTCGGGATTTCGATCATCCGCATGTCCGACGCCGACATCCTGCCATACGATTACGAAGAATATGCCAAGGAAATCGTCTCGTACATCGATTCCGCGAAAAAGAAAGCACCGACTGAGTTCACTGGTCAAAAGGTGGACTTCGCCGAGGCTACTCAAGCAGCGCATCACTTCGAGCAGGCCGCAGCGAAGACTCTTGTTCGGCAACAAGATTCTCCACGCGATGCCGCCAAGCTGAACCAGGCTTTGCGCGACGCCGAGCGAGCGCTCCTCATGCCCGAGGGATTGCCGAATCGTCCCTGGTTTCGGCATGCAATCTACGCTCCCGGCCAGTACACCGGATATGCGGCGGTCGTGATCCCTGGAATCAACGAAGCCATCGACAAACACGATCTCGCTCGAACCCGGCAGCAAATTACATTTCTCGCAGCAGCATTGAATCGAGCTGCCAAAGTGCTGGAGAGCGCTCACTAAGAGCAACTCGAGGGATCTGCGATTCTCGCATAGGCTTTTCGACCTGACTCCTCGCTGTTAAGCTTTCTCCCCATGACCCCTGCCAACGCAGTGCAACACGTTTTGCGAGATCTGCCCTCGGCGGCTGTGCGCACGGCGGTAAAGACCGCTGCTTACGTGATCACAATTCTGATCGTCTTCCTCTTTTTTGGACGCTTCGTGTTAATCCTCTTCGGCATTTCGTTGCCCGTCCTGAAGATTGCCGGCGGCCTGATCGTTGCCAATACTGCCTGGGGCATGGTCACCGGAAGCAGCCGCATGACGCGGGCGGAGCGCAACGAAGCGAGCACGAAAGAAGATATCTCGCTAACGCCAATGGCCATGCCGATGCTGTCCGGCCCCGGATCAATCGGGGTAGTTATGGGCTTGGCGGCAGACGCCACAAGCCCGGTTTCCTATCTGGGTATGGTCATCGGCATCGTGGCGCTTGGTCTCGTCGTCTACCTGTTTCTTCAACTCGGCGGCCCACTGGTGAAGCGTCTGGGGCCGGGCGCTGCTGGCGCGATTAATCGCATCTTCGGTTTCCTGCTGCTGGCGATCGCGGTGCAGTTAGTCTGTGACGGCATCGCCGACATCAGGGCATAACACCCGGCTGTGCGGAACTGGCCTCCAGCGCCGGATCTGCAAAATCCCCTTGACTTCGCGCGCAGTTCTGGTAGATTCCTCGGCCATTAGCTCATGAGGGGGAGCGAGCGACTTATATGCCCGGAGATACACCTCTCAAAGCGGCAATTTCACTCGTCGAACCGCCACCGCAAGATCCACTCCCGGTTACGTTCAAGGAAGTTTTGCAAGACGAGTTGTCGAAGATTGCGGAGGCCCGCCGTGCTCGCGGGGTCAGGACTTCGAGACCGACCGCCGACAACCTTATCGGCTTGGCATTTTCCGGTGGCGGCATCCGCAGCGCCACGTTTAACCTCGGCATCCTGCAAGCGCTGGCGGAAAACCAACTGCTGCACAAGTTCGATTACCTCTCCACTGTATCGGGCGGCGGATACATTGGCTCATGGCTGGCCGCTTCCACTTATAGATTCCTGACTACCTTGCCGAATTCGTCGTTTCGAGACGTAGAAAAGGCACTCGTTCCCAGAAAGCGTGAGCCCGGTGGACGCGAAGAACGCACCTTCTTGCGCTGGCTCCGCTTATACAGCAATTATCTGACTCCTCATACCGGCGTGCTTTCCGGCGATACCTGGGCAATGATCGGCACATGGCTTCGTAATGTATTTCTGAACCAGACCGTCCTCGGTTTGCTTTTCCTCGGTGTTTTTGTGTGTTGCCACGGCGTGCTGCTGGGACTGATGAGATCTTCCAGGCTCGGTGCCACCGGCCTTCTGTTTGCCGGCGTGCTGGCTTGGTTCATCGCCGCGGTCTCGATGGCTGTGAACGTGGCCGACCAGATTCCCTCAAAAGAAATGCTGCTGACGGCGTTTCAACGCGTCAAAGTGACGGTCATGGTCATTCTGCCATTTTTCCTGGCCTGCTTACTGTTGAACTCCGGACTATGGCGATGGCGCGATGTGGCGGCAAATTTGCCCCTGTGGATGTGGCTCGCAGGGTGGGGCGGCTTCTATTTTGTTGCTTGGGGGGTGGCGGCGGGACTGATGAGGCTGTGGAGAGAGATGAGGGAGAAGAAAACCCTGGAAGAACGAATGCTTTCCCTTACTGCCTTCTCGTTTTCCGCGTTTGCCGCAGGAGCGGTCGGGGGTGCCCTAGGCTGCGGCTACACGAGGTTGCTCAACCGCATGTTACCGGCGCCAGTTTCTCACAGCGTTCATTGGATCGTAGGGGTCTTCGGAACCGGCGTCTTGATGCTGATCATGTTGCTCGCAGGCGCTCTGCACCTCGGATTCGCTGGCCGTGGCTGCAAAGACCTGGTGCGCGAATGGTGGGCCCGCCTTGGCGGATACATGATGCTCCTCACGCTGGCTTGGCTATTGCTGGCCGGATCTTGTGCATTCGGGCCACTGTTGGTGCGGTGGGTCATCGCCAAGCTGAAGTGGGGAAGCATCGTTCCCGCAGGTTTGTGGGTTGCTCACAATTATCTGGGCGTCAAAGCTGCCAGCAGTGCCAAGACCAGTGGGAAGGTTGAGAAAATCGCTTCGGCGGACACCTCCGGCGGCCGGTGGATCGTACGGCTATTCAAGTCTCCTAAAGTTCTGGATGCTATTGCCCGGTTGGCGCCATATGTTTTCGGCATGGGTTTGGTGTTGCTGTTAGCCACGGCGGTTCACATCGGCGCGGGCTCGTTTTTCGCCCCCGAACAGACTGCCAAATTGTGGCATTCGATGCCGGAGGCCACACCCGGGCGCGCTTGGGCTGTCTTGTCCGCTCCCTACTGGAAAATCCAATGGGCGGGATCGTCTCTACAATTGCTGGGGGCAGGCATAATTCTCGCGATCGCGTCGCTCTTGTTATCCCGTCGCGTGGACGTAAATGACTTCTCCCTGCACCACTTCTACCGCAACCGCCTGCTGCGCTGCTATCTGGGAGCCTCAAACCCAAAACGGACACCGCAGCCCTTTACCGGTTTTGATCCTGATGACGATCTCCCGCTCAAGGAACTCGCCTCGAATTACCCCGGACCCTACCCCATCCTGAACGCAGCCATCAACATCACCAGCGGCGCGGAGTTGGGCTATGCAACACGGCGGGCAAAGTCGTTCGTCTTTACTCCGTTGTATTGCGGCTATGACGTAATCTTCCCCGGCGATGGCGAAAACCGGTTCAAGCTGGAAAATGCATATGAGCTCAGCTTCTCGAAAACCGAACTGGGGCGCACGGCGGAATCGCTCACTCTAATGTCCGCGGACGACGGGATTGCCCTGGGCACGGCTATGGCGATCTCGGGCGCTGCAGCCAGCCCCAACATGGGCTACTTCACCTCTCCGGCAACGGGCCTATTCATGACTCTGTTCGACGTCCGCCTGGGCTGGTGGATGGGGAACTCGCGCTTTACTCCCCAGTGGAAGAGCGCCGGGCCCACGTCGGGACTCGGGTACCTCGTTTCCGAATTAGTCGCCCAGAGCGACCAGAATAAGGGCTACGTTTATCTTTCTGATGGCGGACACTTCGAGAATCTGGCGGTCTACGAATTGATCAAGCGGCACTGCCAGGTGATTGTGGCCTGCGACGCCGGCTGCGATGACAGCTACGCTTTTGACGATCTCCTGAGCCTGATTGAAAAAGCACGCACCGACTTTGGCGCGCGCATCGAGATCGATTTTTCAAAAATCCGTCCCAAAGACGGACGTGAAAGCGAATACAACTTCGCAGTCGGAGACATTTTTTACGATCCGCAGAACCCTAATGACCGCGGCACGCTGTTTTACATAAAGGCCAGCCTGCCACCAAGGCAGGAAAAAAGTGTCGTGAACAAGAACTCGCTTCCCGATGACGTCTGGCAGTATTCCGAAAAACATCAGACGTTCCCGCATCAGAGCACTGCGGACCAGTGGTTCGACGAGTTGCAATTCGAGAGCTATCGGGCCTTAGGGCAACACATCGGGCGCGCCGCCGCGGCGGCAATCGGTCCAGAGATCGAAGCCACGCTAAGCTCGCCAATGTAAGCTTTATCTGACCAGGCCTAACGATTACGCAGCCAGCAGGACGACGCCGCCTGCGACCAACACAGCGGCCGTCCAGCGGCGGTGATCTACACGTTCGTGCAGAAAGATCTTGGCGGCAATCGCGTTGGTCACAAAGGTAAGAGAAGCGGAAGCAGGCGCGATCAGGCTGACGTCGCCCCAGGAAAGTCCAAACAGCAAGCTGTAAAAAGCGACGGTCATAGCGAGAACGCCAAGCAAAAAGTTTGGATTCCGCAGTACTCGTCCCAGCAGCGCCCACACGCCGCTCCGCCGCCACAGCTCTCCCACATCTCCCACCTGCTTCATGGCGCGGGAGAGCAGGACATCGCCGGTGGTCGAGGCCAACACGATGGCAACGACCGCACCCCACGCGTAAATTTGCTTCATTGTTTGCCCCTCATCGTTCGTGCCTCACCGAAGCCGGTTCGCATCCTCTCTCTTGGGGCTGACGTTTTGCTGGATGGCGGGTCAGCGCCGGGCCTTGCGTGACGAATCCGACGCCAGCGGAGATTAGAAGAATTCCAATCCAGCGCGAGGTGGTTACTGCCTCGTGCAGATAAAACTTGGCGATCAGCGTGAGCAGCACGTAGCCGAGCGAAGTGGCCGGAAGAACGTAGGTAAGGTCGGCCCAGGAAAGGGCGGTCATGTAAGAAGCAAAGAATCCGAGTAGGAGCAAAATGCCTAAACCGACTGAGGGATTCAGCACGGCTAGGATCAAATCATGCAAATGATTCAGGGAGATGCCGCCCACCTGCTTCATGCCTCGGGAGAGCAGCGAATCACCGATGGAGGCGCACAGCGTCACTCCGGCGAGCACCAGATATTTGCGAAAGGTCACACGATTGTTTCCTGATAGATTGCGGAAAAGTGATCGTTGGTGGTGCAGATATTTCCGAGCGCTCTGTGAAGGTTGGCGCTGAAAAGAGAATACATAGATCCTTCGCTTTGCTCAGGATGACAGCTGCTTTGCTCAAGATGACAGCTGGGGCTTTCGGCGTGGCTGAAGCCGCGCCCTTTCAAAGCCGCCTATTTTGTCAACCTAGGCCTTCGCCGGTGCGATTGCGGCGGCGGAATCGTCCTTCTCGCGTTTGTCCTTAACCCACTTGTGGCGCATGGCGCGGACCTTAAGGAAGGTCTTCGCCTCTTTGTAGAGGCGCTTGCGATCCACGCTGTTGAACGCAGCCTTCCGAAGAATACGGAACACCGCCTTGGGGCGAAAATAATATTCGTCGTAGAAGCGATGCACCGCCTCGAGAATGTCATCCGCCGGCAGACCGGGATATTGGATGTGGGCGAGCTGATGGCCGCCCTCATCCACCATCTTGTTGTCCCCAACCATGAAGCCGTTTTTTACTGCATAGTCGTAGAGTTCGGTTCCGGGATAAGCATGAGCCACCGAGACCTGAATCGTCTCGACGTCGAGCTCTTTGGCGAACGCAACGGTATTGCGAATGGTGTCGTGAGTTTCCCCGGGCAGTCCGAGGATGAAATCTCCGTGAACCACCAGGCCCAGCTTGTGACAATCCTTGGTGAACTGGCGGGCGCGCTCGACGGTGGCACCCTTTTTAATGTTCTTCAGGATCTGCGGATCGCCCGATTCGTATCCCACGATCAACAGGCGGCAGCCCGCTTCCTTCATCGCCTTCAACGTCTCGTAGTCAGTGGTCACTCGGCTGGTGCAGGACCATGTGAGTTTCAGGGGTTTCAACTTCGCGCAGAGCTCGACGGTGCGGACCTTCTGAATATTGAAGGTGTCGTCATCGAAGAAAAACTCTCTCACATCGGGCCAGAATTCCTTGGCTTTCGCCATCTCGCGCGCAACATCATCAGTAGAACGCTTGCGCCATGGATGCCCGCTCAAGGTCTGCGGCCAGAGACAAAACGTGCACTGGGCAGGGCAGCCTCGCGTGGTGTAGAGAGAGACGTAGGGGTACAGCAAGAACGGGACGTTGTACTTCGTCACGTCCAGATCGCGGCGATAAATTTCAGTGACGTGGGGCAGGGAATCGAGATCCTGAATCTCGGGACGGTCGGGAGTGTGCACGACCGATCCATTTTTCAGGTACGAGATGCCAAGGATTTCTTCCAGTGGCTTGCCCTGCGCGAACTCGCAGACCGCGTAGTCAAATTCCTTGCGCACGACGAAATCAATCTCCGGACAATCCTTCAAGGATCTTTCCGGCAACACGCTGACGTGCGGTCCGACAAACGCGATCTTAATCTTGGGATTAACTTCCCTGATCTTTTTTACCAGGCGAATGTCGCCCGGGAAGCCAGGGGTGCTGGTAAACAGCACGAGGAACTCGTAATCGCGCGCGATGTTGATGGTCTCTTCCGCCGACACATGGTGCGAAGGGGCGTCCAGGAGCCGCGCGCCCTCGAGCATTCCGGCAGGATAGGCAAGCCAAACCGGGTACCAATAACTTTCAATCTCGCGGGTTGCCGGCCAACGCGAGCCGGCTCCCCCGTCAAAATTCTCGAACGACGGCGGATTCAGAAACAGTGTTTTTAATGGCATATGTTTGTATAGCCTGATTCTAACATTTCACAATGCCTTCCGAGCGCACCCAGGTACACTTCAAGTACCTGCGGCACGAGCGGGCAGGTGTTGACGTATCGAACCCAAATTCCTGATAAGTGTATGCAAAAACAGTCTAATAGCATGATTGGTGATTACGCAAAGCGTGTACGGCGAATGGTTGGTTTGATGCGTCCAACAGGGAAAGTGGGCCTCCAACCGCGTGCCATTTCTTAGGCCGACGCGACCTATTTGCCCACGCCCACCCAAGCCTCCAGTTCGCCGGTAGCACGAAGCAGGCTGATGCGCGCCCGTTGAAGTTCGAAATTCGTGTCCTGAAGAGCGTCGTAATGCTCGTTGGCTTGACTGCGCGCATCGTCCAATTCGTGCAGCGTCGCGCTGCCTGAGTCCACCCGGGTCTGGGTGGCGTCGAGATTGGACTTGGCAATCTGATACTCGAGATCGACGACTTGCTGCGCAGCCCCCAGTTGCGCGACCGAACGCTGCAGTCTCAAAGTTTGTTCCGACACCTGGTTCTTAGCTGTCTCTACGTCCTTCTTGGCCCGCAGCGCGGCAGCGTCAGCACCCTGGGCGCGGGCACGTTGAGGCGGATTCAAGAAGGGGAATCGGATCTGCACTCCGACCGTAGCATTGTTGGGCTGGAAACTGCCCGGCACAAAAAAATGCTGATAATTGTTGAACGACGCCAGGAGCGCATACTGAGCGGCAAAATCGACGCTTGGCCACAGGGAGCGGTGCTCGCCACGGGCGCGAAAAGCAAGCGCACTGGCGCGGATGTCGGCAATTTGGATCAAGGGACTGTCCTGCGCGGCCTTGGCTGCAAGATTGTCTTCCTGTTTTACCTCCGGCAACTCGGGAATCGACTCGGGCACAGTCTCGATCGCAATCGCGGGCAGACCGGTTAACTGCGAAAGCTGGTTCCGCAAAACATCGATCGCGCCTTGCGCCTGCGAGATGTGCAAGTAAACGCGGGCCGTTTTGAGGCGAGCCTGGTTCCGCGTCAACGGATTATCCACGCCGGCAAGAACTCGTTGGTTCACGGTCTGCTCCATCTTGAGCGCGTCCTCGTATTGATGACTCAGGTGAGCCATCAGCGCTTCCCATTTGCTGAGTTCGGCATAACTCAACACGGTGTCTTGAATTACCTGATTGCGCTGGTCTTTGGTTTGGACGGTGCTCGCTTGATAGTCCGTTCGCGCGGCACGCACGAAATCGCGTAAGGCCGGGTTGATGACTGCGAATTGCGCCGTGGTGTTAACGATCGAGGGCGCCGACCCTTCCAGACTTAGCGGATAACCATAGGATTTGCCCAGTCCCGAGCCCACACTTAGTTGCGGTAAGAACTGATTGCGGACTTCCTGGTAAGAGGCAAAGGCACGCTGCTCATCAATATGAGAAGCCAGCATCGTGGTGCTATGAGCGAGCGCCAGTTCCACCGCACGCTTGAGCGGGAGTTGCTCGGCAGCGAGGATTCCGCAGAAGGAGATCAGGAGCACACAAAGAAAAAACAGAGCCGAAAGGCGGGATCCGATACCGGATGCTGGTTTCATGTCTTCCTCCCAAGAGACTTTCCCGGAAACGCGATTCTAAATGAATGCTGGCGAAACGACGCCGTATATGACGCAATAGCACGACAACGGCGGGCGGCATCTTACTTCATCGACTCCAGCGCGCGGGCCAGGTCCGCCTTGAGATCGTCGACGTCTTCGAGACCGATGTTCAGGCGTACGATCCGGTGGCCGTAGTCCGGGCGGCTCTGCGATGAGTGGAAATCGTAAGCGACCGCCAGGCTGGTCACGCCCGCCCAACTGTATCCGATCTCGAACAGCTCCAAGGCATCCACAAATCTGAGAACCTGCGGCTTGGTAAATTGCCGCTGGAAGACGATGGAGAAAAGGCCGGCCGAGCCCGTGAAGTCGCGCTTCCAGAATTCGTGTCCCGGGCAGGAGGGAAGCGCGGGATGAAGCACCAGTTCGATCTCCGGTCGCTCTGCGAGCCAGCGGGCGAGCGCGAGGGCTGCTTCCTCCAGCGCCTTCAGGCGGACGGCAACAGTCTTCATGCCGCGCAGGGCGAGGCTGCAATCGTCCGGCGAAGCGGCGCAGCCCACGAGTTGATGGGTTGAGCCCAGGCGTTTGTAAGCAGCTTTGTCGCGCACGGTAATTGAACCGAGGAGGAGGTCGCTGTGTCCGCCAACGTATTTCGTGAGGGCTTGCATGGTGACGTCTACGCCGTGGGCGAAGGCGTCAAAAAAAACGCCAGCGGACCATGTGTTGTCGAGCACGACCATGGCTCCGACGCGATGGGCGGCGTCGACGATAGCGGGGACGTCCTGTACCTCCATAGTGATGGAGCCGGGACTCTCGCACCAGACCAGGCGCGTGTTCTTGCGGAAGAGCGATTCAATTCTCGCTCCAATGGTTGGTGGATAGAAGGTGACCTCGACCCCGAAGCGCCGCAGAACGTCTACGGCAAAGTTGCGATTGGGTGTATAGATGCTTTCCGGCACGAGCATATGGTCGCCGGCTTCGAGAAAGGCAAGGTTGATCAGCGCTATGGCTCCTTGCCCACCGGGCGTAATGAGAGTGCGAAACCCTTTTTCGAGCTCGCAAACGCGCGCCGCTAATTCCAGGGTCGTCGGCGTACCGTAAAGACCGTAGGTGTAGCCGACTTCGTACTGGTCCCAGGCGTCGTCGACGGCCGCTGCGTTCGGGAACAGCACGGTTGAGCCTCTGTAGACCGGTATTGAAAGGGAACGAAAACCTTCCGGAGCGTGAGCGTCGGAGTGAATTAGCTTGGTCTTCCAGTTTTTGGGCATAAGGACTGTTGCGCCAGTCGTCTAGTTCGGATTTACGACGTCGGCGACTTGGCCGTTCAGGCGGTCCAAGGCGGTCTGAGCGAGGCTGAAGCTTTTGGCCAAGGCAAGGGAGGCGCGGTATTCCTGAGCCGCGGCCGGCTTGTCGCCCTGCTGCTCGAGCGCCGTCCCCAGCAGGTAATGGGCTTTGAAGGCGGGCGCAGCTTCCACGGTAAGACTGGACGACAGATAGCGGCGGAGCAACTGGGTAGCTAGCGGAAGATCGCGCTTGGTTCGGAGCAGCATATTCGCGGACTCCATCAGCACTTCTGGTTGATCCATCGGAGCTGCAGCGGCATGCCGGATGGCATCTTCCATGGAATCCAGGTGCCCGGTGTGGCGATAGAAGTAGGCCAAATTCAACCAAGCGAGCGCAGCGCCGTGGCTGTCCGCGATGGCGGAGCGATATTGATTCTCGGCAGAAATGAGATCCTTGTTCTTTTCGGCGAGGCGTGCCTTTACCCATCCGGCTCGGACCGGATCCATGGTGGCGATTTTCTGCGCCTGAGCTTCCGCCTTGTCGCGTCCGCCGCCCACAATCCCCGGAGCCTCCAGGTAGAATTCGGCCAGATCGGTGCGAGCCTCGGCGCTGTCGGGATTCAGACGCACGGAGGTCTCAAATTCGCTGCGAACTTTTTTTGCCAGCCCCGCCGCAGTCAGGAAACCGGCATGGTCGGCTTTTTCCCCATAAACACGTCCCAACCAGAGATGATATTGAGCGTTGTTCGGATCGAAGGACACAGCTTTCTGGCATGCTAAAATTCCTTTGTCCCAATCGGCAAGCGCGAAGTAAGCGCGGCAGAGCAGATTGTAGGATTCGGCGTCTTTCGGAGCGCTGCTGATTCTTTGCTGCAGCGACACGATGGCATCGTCCACGCGACCTTCGGCAAGTAATCTGGTGTCCGTAGCGTCCGCGGCGCACAGGGACGGAAGAAGTGAAAGCAAAACTATGCGCGAGAGTTTCTTAACTGAAAACATTTCTTAACGAACCACCTTCACGGCTAAACCATTGCGCAAGGGCTTGGAATTGGTTGGACCAAGGGCGATAACAGCGTTTTCTGGCAGCCCTCCGGTAACTTCCACTTTGGTGAGGTTCGAGATGGACGTCTGCACGTGGCGGCGCTGTAGTTCATTGTTCACGATTTGGTATACGTACGCCTTGCCGTCGTCGTCCTGATGAATGGCCTCCCGGGGCACGGTCAGCACGTTGCGATGTTCAGCGGTAATAATTGTGACTCCAACGTTGACGTTGGGCAGCAGCTTGAGGTCCTTATTGTCCACGACGCAGGTCGTCTCTCCCACGTTTCGAGAGCCGTGCAACTTGATGACGGCCGGGATTACACTGACTGCGCCTTCCCAGGTTCGCTCCGGCAATGCGTCCCAGGTGACCTCGATTTTGTCTCCAGGCGCGAGGCGCCCGATGTCGGGCTCGTCGACGAAGGCTCGCACGCGAACTTTTGAGAGATCTGCTTCTTGCAGGACCAGGTCACCGGGATTGAGGTAAGCACCCTGCTGCACCGGCAGCGAATAGACAACCCCATCAAACGGAGCCCGAATATTCAATTGATTGAGCAGATCCTCAGCCGCACTATATGCGGCTTGGGCCTCCGATTTCTGGGCTTCGACTCGATCGATCTCTGGCTTCGAATAGCGATTCTTCTGCTTTTGCAAAAGCAGATCGAGATCTGCGTTAGCCCGTTCGAGTTGATCCTCTGCGTTCTTTATCTCGCCCGGAGAAGCCGCACCCTGCTCTCGCAGACGACGCAAGGCGTTTAGATTGCGCTGCGCAGTGTCGCAGTCGGTTCGCGCTTTTGTTATTTGCGATTCCAGGGTAAGGACCTCCTCGTGGTTCCCACCCTTTTGGATCGCGTTGAGATCGGCTTCCCCTGCCAGAACTTGAGCCTGCGCTCGGGCAGCCTGGCTGCGGGCTTGGGCGTCATTCAATTGCAGCAGGAGTTGACCCTTCTTGACTTGATCGCCTTCCCGCACAAGGATTTTCTTGACGGTAGTGCCAACGGGAGCATGCGCCTCGAAGTTCTGCAGCGGCTCGACTTTTCCATTGGTCGAGACCACGCTCCGAATCGTACCCCGCTGTGCGTTCACAGCCCGTACCGGTACAGCAGGCTCGCGACTCATAAAGGAAGCGAGCAAGACTACCGCTGCGAGGATTGCAATGGTCGTCACAATCCAGCGGTGTCGGGTTACAAAACTGGCGTTTCTCTGCGTCATGATTCGCGGTCAACGACTACAAATTGCTGAATGCAATAGATAAATGTACCACCAGCCGCCTCGCACAACTCTAGAAGGAACCTTGTCGATTAGATGCGCGGGGCTTGGCGAATGGACCGCAAATCCTTGGAGAATTTGGCACTTTGGCGGCTTGGCTGTTTACAATGTGGCATGCCCAAACCGCCTCGCTACACCCCGCAACACGCCCAGGCAGGGCTGGATACTAAATTCCCGGAGATTGAAACTTGGCCCAATCAGTTTGCGGGATACGAAATCGTGGTCGATGATCCGGAGTTTACCTCGGTTTGCCCGAAGACCGGATTGCCCGACTTTGGCGTGCTGACCATCCGTTACATGCCGCACAAGCGCTGCCTGGAATTGAAGTCGCTGAAGGAGTATCTGCAGGCTTACCGCAATCTGGGAGTCTTTCAGGAAAACATCGTCAACCGGGTGCTGGATGACGTAGTACGCTGGGCACGTCCGGTGTGGGCCGAAGTCAAAGGTGATTTTCGTCCACGAGGCGGGATTTCTACGGTGATTGTGGCGAGATGGCCGCGGCCGAAGCGCCGGACATAGCGATTACCGCGCACGCTCAGAGCAGAAGATTCAGTGGCCGGCAAGGAAATTCCCGATGGTCTCGTTCAAGAACTTCTCATCGGCCGGGTTACTGCCCGCGCCGGCTGTGTGCCCCCACAACGATGGGATTGGCACCAGCGAAACTTTCGAGATGAACGCCGCTTCATAACGCGCATCACCAACCGGGAAATAGAGGTCCGTCTCCGAGGGCATGTACAGGAACGGAACCCTAATTGAGCGCAGTGCGTTCTCGACGTTCCCGTTGAACCGGGGTGTTGTGCCGACGTCATGCCGCTCCCATGTACGCATCTGCAGGATCAAATCGTTCGCATCAGCCCCGGGGATGAAGTCCGTCCGGAAGTTATGCACTAGCTGCTCGAATGTCATCCCAGGTTTTTCGGTCTCCCGCCACAACTCGCGACGCCACCATTCCTGCGAAAACAGCCATCCCGTCCAGACCATCGCGAATGCTTCTAACCCTTTGGTCGGTGGCGTCGTGTAATCGCCATTCTGAAAGGCGGCGTCGGCGGTCAGCGCGGTGATTTGTCCCTCCAAGCGCACTACTCCGTGCGGGTAAGTCTTGGCGGTTCCGCAGGTTACTACGATGCGGTCGGCGAAGTCCGGATAGCTCACCGCCCATTGAAAAGCCTGCTGCGCGCCCATGGAGAAGCCAATGATCGCTTGCAGATGCGTAATTTTGAGTTCTTCAGTAAGCAAGCGATGCACTGCCTCGACGTTGTCGCGAATCGTCGTGACCGGGAATCGCGGGCCGTGGTAAGGCTCGGGCGTGTTACTCGGGGACGACGAATGGCCGTTACCAAATAGTTCCGTCGCGACCAAGAATAGCCCCGCAGTATCCAGCGTGTGCCCCGGCCCGATCAGCCATTCATAGCCATGGAAATCCGCCATGTAGTGCGACGGCAGGAGCACTGCGTTGTCCTTGGCCGCATTCAAATGGCCGTAGGTGCCGTAAACAATCCGGGCCTGGGGAAGTATCACGCCGCTCCCGGTATGAAAGTTCGAAATGATGAACTCATGGCGTTCACCGGCATCCGCTTTCTTCGTTGTATCTTCAGCATTCAGGGGTTGAGACAGAAGGAGCAAGCAAACTAATAGCGGAACAATGAGTTTCTTCATGCTGAGATTCCCATGCGAAGAATTCGGGCAGCCGAATCTTATCACTCCAGCAACACCGCGCGAATCGTCCGCCCGCCGTGATATATTCCTTCGCCAAGTGACCCAAAAGAAACTTTATCCCTGGACCGCGCTCGTTCTGCTGACGACGCTGAACCTGCTCAACTACATCGACCGTTCGGTGCTGTTTGCAGTGCAACCGCTGGTGCAGAGCGAATTCCATTTGACCAACGCCCAGATTGGTTATTTGACCAGCGCGTTTCTGGGTTTCTATATGATCGCGGCGCCCTTCGCGGGTCCTCTGGCGGACCGGTATTCGCGCAAGAAGATCATCGTTCTGGGAGCCGTTTTCTGGAGTGCGCTCACGCTGCTCACCGCGGTTACACACACTTATTGGGAACTGTTGGTTCGCCATACGCTGGTTGGAGTGGGCGAGGCAACTTTTGTCACCATCGCTCCGACCTTTGTTGCTGACCTTTTCCCTGAGAGCAAACGCGGACGCATCTTTGGCATTTTTTATCTGGCAATTCCGGTGGGTACCGCCGCGGGCTATCTGCTGGGGGGCAAACTCGGTCCCCAATTCGGATGGCGGTTTCCTTTTTACATCGCGGCATTCCCTGGATTCCTGCTTGCGCTTCTGATCTTGTTCATCCCGGAGCCGCCGCGCGGCCAGTTCGACTCCTTGAAAGAGACTCCGGGTCGCACAACCCTGCGGGGCTTGGCACGCAACCCGGCATTCTGGACGGTCACACTGGGGATGGCGGCTGGAACATTTTCATTAGGCGGAATCCAAGTGTGGATGCCGACCTTTCTTGAACGGATGCGTGGGTACACACTCGAATCGGCGAACCTGATGTTTGGAAAGATTGTCGTGGTCGATGGCATCCTCGCATCTTTGGCGGGAGGCTGGCTCGGCGACCGTTTGCTGCCCCACATGAAGGGCTCGTACTACTTTGTGTCCGCGGTTAGCATGGGCCTGGGCGTGCCAGTCATGATCGTCGGTTTGTATAACAAGGGGCCACTGATGGTGCCGGCCATCGCTGTCGCGGCGTTTCTTCTGTTATTGAATACTTCGCCGCTCAACACGGCGCTGGTGAACTCGGTGGGTGCGCACATCCGGGCGACTGCGATTGCGGTGAATATTTTCATTTTCCATCTTCTGGGCGACGTTCCTTCGCCGACTATCATGGGATACGTGGCCGACCGGCACTCGCTTCAGGAGGCTTTTATTCCGCCAGTCATCGCCATGGCGATTTCTTCTGCCATACTCTTTTACGGCATGCGATTCGCTCCTCCCATCCGTATCGACGACGAGCCTGGGGCGCTCAACGGCCAGCCGGGATGAGTTATTTTCACTGGAACGTTTTTCATTGGATTGCCGGCAGCATCCTCGGGCTGGTGTGGCTTTCGCGCCTGCTGGATGCAGCTCTGGGCATGACCAAGGTAGCTGACATCTCGCGGCGTGAGTGGGACCGTACGCCAGCCACTCCGAATGGGAATCCACGCGTCAGCATCATTGTTCCAGCTCGCAATGAGGAAGAGCACATTGGGCCAGCTCTTACTGCGCTGCTGAAACTCGATTACGACAATTATGAAGTGATCGTGGTGAACGATCGTTCCACGGATCGTACCGGCGAGGTAATTGATCGAATTGCGGCCACACCGGAAGCCGTCGGTCGGCTGAAGGTGATCCACATTGCCGAATTGCCTCCCGGTTGGTTGGGAAAGGTCCATGCTATGTGGATGGCAGCCAATCAGGCAACCGGCGACTGGCTGCTGTTCACCGATGCCGATGTGCTCTTCCGTCGTGACGTGCTGACCCGAGCCTTGGCTTATGCGGAGGCTGAAGCCGCCGACCATTTAGTCCTTTTTCCTCGCATGATTATGAAGAGTGCGGGCGAAAGGATGATGATTGCCTTTTTCCAAACACTCTTTGTTTTTGGGCATCGCCCCTGGAAAGTGGCTGACCCCAAAACGAAAGACCATATCGGAGTTGGAGCGTTCAACCTGATTCGCCGCCGCGTGTACGACACCGTTGGCGGATACAAAGCCCTGCGTTTCGAGGTGCTCGACGACATGAAGCTGGGGAAAATCGTGAAGAATGCCGGCTACGCGCAGCGCAATGTTTACGGCGCAGACTTGATTTCGCTGCGCTGGGCGAAGGGCGCGATGGGCATGGTAAACAATCTCACGAAAAACTTCTTTGCCGTAATGTCATTCCAGCCGTGGCGCCTGCTGCTTTCTGCATTTGCGCTGGCGTTCCTGAACATCATGCCGTTTATCGGAATCTGGTTCGCCCTCGGATGGGAACGCGTGCCCTACGCGGTGGCGCTCGCGGCTATTCTTGGCATTTATGTCGGGATGTCGTGGGAGTCGGACATTCCAGCCTATTATGTCGTCCTGCATCCCATTGGCGCTGTGCTGTTCGTTTACATCTTGCTACGTTCGATGACGCTGACTCTGGCACGCGGTGGGGTCGTGTGGCGCGGTACGTTCTATCCCTTGGAGGCGTTGAGAAAGGGAATGGCGTAAACTTTCACTGGCCTTAGATGTGTGACCTCGGTCGCGATCACGCCGTCTCCCCGAGTTGCCCCGATGGTTCCCGACGATGGCCGCGCTGTATCATGTCGTTGTTCATTGTTCATTGCGGGTGGCTGATATGGAGCGCTCGTTAATCTGGATGGAGACTGATGTCAACGGCTGGGCCTGCTCGAACTGTCGATGGAGATTCCCCGTGCCCACGCTGCTCAGCGGAGAAGAGGCCAAGGGTGCCTACGACCGCCTGGCCGCCGCGAAGTTTCGCCAGCACACATGCGACGCCGCAACTGGCTTTTCTACCAAGACGCCGGAAGCCAAACGGAATGTTGACAGCGCTTTCACGGAGCGCGCTCGCACGCTTATAAAGCGAGGATACAAACCGAAGGTTGCCGTGGAACTCGTACTCCAGGAGACGGAAATCGAACACGGCAACGATCCGAAGTTCATGGAGAAGGCGCGCGCAGATGCCGAGGACTTCCTTCAGAGAGTCCGCACTGGCCTCATCTGAAATTTGCCACAGTTTTGAAGCCGCACTTTAGTAATCGAGGGAGTACCCGCCAGAGACGTGGTACGAAAGTGTCTAAGCTATGATCGCGGGATGCGTAGTCGCGTCTTTCTCCTCGGCCTGTTCATGGCTGGCGTGGTGTCAGCTTCGGCGACCGACAGCGTTCCCGCAGCCGCGATACCCCGCTCAGGTACTTTGCTCAAAGACACAAGAGCGGTGTTCGTCGGTTCGCTTACCGAGGAAACTCCGCGGTACCGTTTCCAGGTCGACGAGAAAATTGAGGGTGTGACCAGCGACTACTTCGACCTTGAGCCCTACCCGATTTCTGGGCATTTTGAAATAGGCAAAGAGTACCTCGTGTTCGTTGACGTCGTGCCGCTGGAAGGCGGCGAGCACTTCTTCGCGACGCAAGAGTGTGGACCAACCAGCGAACTGAAGTACGCGCAAGCCGTTCTGCGCAAGTGCGAGCAGAAAAAAACGGCAAACGAAACGCTGCGGTCTATGGAATGCTGCTGCGTCACATCGGACATAGGCGCCGGAATTTTGGATGAGGACTACGTTCGTCCGCTACCCGGCGTAGTCGTCAGGCTTCAGTCACGGGGGAAGTCATTCGAGGCCAAAACGGATAAGCAGGGCGTTTGAGGCGCCGCCAAAGGGAACATACCGTATTTCGGCGGACTTGCCTCCCACCCTGGAGGTGGCGCAGTTCGGCAGAGAACCGGCGGTTTTCGAACTGCCTGACCGCTCTTGCTATGAAAGCGAGATTACTGCCATGCCAAGCGGCCAGATCAGTGGACGAGTAATCGGTCCGGATGGCGCCCCACTCCGCAGCACAAGCGTCGAGCTTTACCGTGCCGATCAGTATGGCGAGGAACAGGCTGGCGCATACGCCTATCAGGGTGAGTCAAAGCCGTTTGAGTTTACGCACCTCCCAGTTGGCGATTACGTGGTGGTGTTCAATAGACGTGTACAGGCAGACCCTGATGGTCCATTCCCTCGGACGTTCTATCCCAGTGCACCCGATCGCAGTAGCGCGCAGATCATTCACCTCGAAGATGGTCAGCAGACTAAGAATGCCGACATTCATCTGCGACGGGTCTCGATGCCGACTTGCAAGGTCACCATCCACCTGCTCTGGGATGGCGGCAAGCCGCAGGATTATTACGCGACCGACGTAATTGTCGAGACCAGCGAGGGCGTGCGTCCTTATCCATATAAGATCTCGGACGGCGCCTATTCGCTCAGCCTGCTGCTGAATGCCAAGTATACGGTACGCGCTGAGGCCTACTGCCAAATGGGAACGGCGGGAAAGGCGGAGAGTGATACCGCGACGGTGGACGGTGGCGACGCAGTGGTTTCCGAAGTAACCCTTACGTTGCACGCGGGTGAGTGCGTAAGGAAGTAGGCGAGCAAAAGTGCCTGTCCCGGTTACTGTGGTGAAATCGCTTCCGTAGTCGAAGGTGAGGCGCTGGCGCAGGTGGTTATGCAGTTCCTACAGTTTTCAATTACTGATTTGTCAAGGTCGTTCAGATTAGGTGTCGTTCAGATTAGGCGGGCAAGGTGTAAAACGCCAAACCACATCCATGCGCCAACCACTGTCCAGAGGACGGGCCAAGGATTGATCTCAATGTGGACCTGGGAATTGCTGTTCTCTACGCGCTCTGCTTGTTCTGACGTGCTCGTCCTTGACATGTGAGCGAACTCCCTGTCAAGTCGCGATCTCAAACCACCCTAAAAACAGACCGAGTGGAAGTCAAGCAGTAAGTCCGGAGTTTTGTAAGAAGTTTGCGTTCACTGGGGAGAATCTGCATAACTCTAAATGATATTTGCGGCTGTGGCCCGTGGAGTCTGCGGGTTGCCGCTGTCCTCTCATGAAATACCTTCGACGAGTTGCTCCCTCTCATTGAGAAAGCAGGTTTCAATCCCGACCACTAAGCTCTCGAGAAACGCTCGTCGATGTCATTATCCGTGACTATCTTTAAGCATTGACGATCGGCAACTTACCGGTTGTCATGTTTGGTGACAACCATACAGTATTCACGGTATTGACTCGCAAGGTCGAGCGGTTGACAGTGAAGTCTCCCTTCCTCGACGCCGTCCGTCGACCTGTACGACGCGGCCCGGCCAGCAGCCTGTCAAGGGTAAAGGTAGGCTGCTTTGCCTTTACTCGATTCTCATCGTCGACGATAGCAGGCTCGTACGCGGTTTAATTCGATCCTACATTGAGCCAGACGGCGCGTGGCGAGTATGCGGCGAAGCAGAGAACGGAGAGGTCGCGGTTGAGAAAGTCAAAGAACTTCACCCCGATGTGGTGATTTTGGACTTCCAGATGCCCGTTATGAATGGGCTTGAGGCCGCAAGACAGATTGCTCTACTCGCCCCCAACACGACCATGGTGATGCTCACAATGCACGACTGCGAGCAACTATCGAAGGATGCTCAGGCCGCTGGGATCAAGGAAGTTCTCTCAAAATCCGATGGAATCGCGGACCATCTGATTGCCTCGCTGAGAAGCGTTGTGCCGACCGCTGGAATTTGACCTCGCCCAGTCAAGAAAGAATGCGCTATGCAATACCGTAATCCGCAAGAACTTCCAGGCAACCTCGTTCAGCTTATGGGGAAACAAATCGAGAGCTTGGAGAAGGAAACGTTCGTGGGTCTAACAGCCGCGGAACGCCGGGAATACGAGGAGAGGCAGCACCGCATTGATCAACAGTGCAAGGACCTACGCTACCTGTACCCTGCCGCATAGCTCACTCAGGCCGTACGAACCTCGCCTGACGCGTTATTCGCACCAAGATCAGTATGTCGGTGCGAGGTAAAGCCACCTGGTTCTTTAACCGCCGCACCGGTTCGTTTACAGAGCACGAACAGGAAGAACACGGTTACGACCGACCGCAAGCCATGCCATCAACAACAAACGTAGGAGATACATTGGATCACCCGCGGGACGTATTGCTGAGAGAGAACCTGCCACGAAGAATCGATTTCACAGCAGCAACACGACTATTGACGTATGCGATATAACAAATCTGTTATTCGACAACAAGTTTTTACAATCACTTCGGGTAAGGGATGCCGCGGTAAGACGGCTCCGGCTTACTTCCTCAGCGCTTGACGCAGACCCAGTTGCCTCTCGTGCCGCTTTGGAAGGCAGATCGACGGTTTCGGTTGGTTGGATGCTCCGGGAATCATCAGCAGTGTGGCAGGGGGGATTACGTGGCGGGCGATTCGGCACGCTCCTCTACCAGCCCCGTTCGGAAGTTCGCTTCCAATCCAGTTATCGATGCGGGCCTCCAACATATCGAGCGGCAGGCTTCCTCCACTGAGAATTTCATCACGGAATGCCCGGATATCAAGCGGGGACCAAGTTGCTGCTTAGAAACGGATCTTCGGTAATCGTGCCTTGGCATTGAGCCGGCATTTGCTCAATCAGAATCCGGACCGGCATCAATCCATCTTGTTTCCCCTTGCCGAAGCACGATCGTTTGCTCGAAAGCAGGCGGGATCTGGTGGAGACCCGCAATGTAATCTTCGTAGTCTTGAACCGTATCAAGCGGCACGGAGTTCAGAAGATCGGCCAGGCTGTTTGTGGATGCCCTGCATTTGCGATAAGGGCATCTCGTAGGTCTTCAATTCGTAGTTCGCAATGCGGTTGTCCAGAACGTGAAGCAGGAGATCGTGTGAGATACGATCCTGCTCTGGAAATCCTTCCGTCGAAATGGCCGCGAGCTTGGCACGATACGCGCGATCGACCGCGTTTGCTTCATGCTGGCCGCCAGAGAGTAGTCATCCAGCATTGCGTTGTCCCGGTAGTCTCCTCTGGCAGTCTCGCTCTCCGGAGAAGCCCTCATGTCATCTTCGTACTGCTGCTTGAACAAAGTGTCTTGAGCGGCAAGACGAGCGGCCACGGACCCGGTCAATTGCGAAGCAATATGAATACCGGGAACGGCGCGTACTTGCCTTACGCCATCGCCGGGCCAAATACGCCTTGCAGACACGCGCAGCAGCCTAGGCTGAACGCCAACAGCGATTTCACCAAAGCGCGAGCCGAACATCTGTGGTTAACCATGTGTGACCGAGAGACGAGGATGTGCAGCTTTCATTTTGCTGGCGATTCAATCGGCAGAGCTTCATAAGCCTGCCTGTTGCGACACGTGATACCAAATGGTTTCTCTCTCCCAAACCCAACCGAGGGGTGCCATCTTTGCGTTCTTTGAAGCTGTGAAAACCCTCAGAGGGTGGCGTCCGTGGACCAAGACTGTAACGCCAAGCTTCAAAGGTCGTTAATAAACCCTCCCAAAGCGAAATTTTCGACAGAAAACTTAGTGACGATTTTGATTCTGTTTTTTGGTTAGCTTCGTTTTGCAATGGTGGGAAACGATACCGCCCGTCGTAAATCCACGCCATAGCGAAATAACGCTGTCATCCCGACCGGAGCGAAGCGCAGTGGAGGGACCTTGTGTTCTGCACGATCGCGCACGGATTAACCTGGCCGGGTGGCCCATCTTAACGTCGTGCTCTTCGACGTTAGGATGGGGAAGTTGACTCTGATTCGCCCCACCCAGAGCTTACGCCAACAAGAATTCTTTCGTCCGTAATTCCTTGATCGTATCCCTCAGCTTCGCCGCCTTCTCGAACTCGAATCGCTTGGCGGCTTCGCGCATGTCGCTTTCCAGCTTGCGGACGTAAGCGTCCAACTCTTCCTGAGACTTGAATTCGGGGATGCCTTCGCTCTCGCCGCCAGTTAGATCGGTGTAGTCGGCCTCGATGATGCGGGCCAGCGACATCTCCAGCGGGCGCACGATGGACTCTGGCGTGATCCCGTTGGCCGCATTGTAGGCTTCCTGAATCGTACGCCGGCGGTCGGTTTCACCTATCGCCTTCTTCATCGAGTCGGTCATGCGGTCGGCGTACAGGATGGCCCGGCCATTCAAATTACGGGCGCAGCGCCCCATGGTCTGAATGAGCGCCCCGCTCGAGCGCAGGAAGCCTTCTTTGTCGGCGTCGAGAATTGCGACCAGGGACACTTCGGGCAAATCAAGTCCTTCGCGCAGCAGGTTGATCCCGATCAGCACGTCGAACTCGCCCTTGCGCAGGTCGCGCAGGATCTTTACCCGCTCCAGAGTCTCGATCTCGGAGTGCATGTAGCGGCACTTCACGCCGACCTCGCTGTAATACTCGGCTAGGTCCTCGGCCATGCGCTTGGTAAGCGTGGTCACGAGCACGCGCTCGCCGCGGCTGGTTCGCTCGCGGATTTCATGCAGCAAGTCGTCAATCTGCCCCTTGACCGGCCGCACCTCGACCGGAGGATCCACCAGGCCCGTGGGCCGGATGATTTGCTCGATCACCACACCCGCCGACTTGGTCAGCTCGTATGGACCCGGAGTCGCCGAGACATAAATCATCTGTCCCATGCGATGCTCGAACTCCTCGAAAGTAAGCGGACGATTGTCCAACGCCGAAGGTAGACGGAATCCATATTCAACCAGGGTTTCCTTACGCGAGCGATCTCCGTGATACATGCCGTGCAGCTGCGGGACAGTCTGATGCGACTCGTCAACGAACATCAGATAATCGCGCGGAAAGTAATCAAGCAAAGTCGGCGGAGGCTCCCCCGGAAGCCGCCCGGTAAAGTGCCGCGAGTAGTTTTCAATCCCATGGCAGTAGCCGACGGATTTAATCATTTCAAGATCAAACATAACCCGCTGATGAACCCGCTGCGCCTCCACCACGCGCCCTTGCCTCTCAAGTTCGACTTCCCACCACCTCAGCTCTTCCCTGATGGAATCTGCCGCCCTGTTCCGAGTCTCCGGCTTCATCACATAATGCGTCTTCGGATAAATGGGTAACCGCACATATTTCTGCTTCACGGTCCCAAACAACGGATCAATCTGCGAGAGCGCCTCAACTTCATCTCCCCACAACTCGACGCGATACGCCATGTCGTCATAAGTAGGGAAGATCTCAATAACATCGCCGCGCACCCGGAAAGTTCCCCGTCGAAAGTCTCCATCGGTGCGCTCGTACAGAATTTCGACCAGCTTGCGCGTGATATCTTCGCGCTTGATCTTCTGTCCCTTCTCCAAAAAAAGCATCATCCCGTAATAAGCTTCCGGCGATCCCAACCCATAAATGCAGGAGACCGAAGCCACAATCAAACAATCCCGCCGCTCAAAAAGCGACCGCGTAGCCGAAAGCCGCAGCTTGTCCAATTCATCATTAATGGTGGCCTCTTTTTCAATGTAAAGGTCAGCAGCCGGAACGTAGGCTTCGGGTTGGTAAAAATCATAGTATGAGACGAAGTACTCTACTGCGTTTTGGGGGAAGAAGTTCTTGAATTCGTGGTAGAGCTGGGCGGCTAGGGTTTTGTTGTGGGCCATGACCAGCGTGGTTCGGTTCAGTTGCTCAATCACTTTGGCGGCGGTGTAGGTCTTGCCTGAACCGGTTACGCCTAAGAGAACCTGATGTTGTTCGCGGTCGAATAGGCCTTTCGTCAAAGATTCGATGGCCTTGGCCTGGTCGCCCTTTGGTTCGTAGTCACTTACCAGTTTGAAGTCCATGGGGAAGCTTTCAGCTCTCAGCCCGGTCACGCCGGGATTCTTTTTGGCCGGCACCTGCAGAAAGGGATTTCAGCGGGTAGGCATCTCTCTATTATAGCGTGGTGAACAGAAAGCAAAACGGCGCCAGGATTGAATCCTTGCGCCGCGCTATGGCCTTGTTGGCTTGCAGTAAGCGCTTAGGGAAGCTTGAAGTTTACCGTGATCTGCGTCTGAATTTCGACGGGCTGATCGTTGAGGTAATACGGTTTGTATTGCCACTGTTTAACGGCGTCGATTGCGGCGCGCGACAGAACTGCAGGTCCACTGAGTACCTTGACCGCGGTGATGCTGCCATCCTTGCCAATATTGGCCAGAAGCTCAACCGAGCCCTGAACGCGCATCTGCCTGGCCGTCTGGGGATACACGGGTTGAACACTCTTCACCAGCAACCCCTGCGACACTCCTTGCGAAACCTTCACCGCCTGAGCGGGCTGTCGAGGCAGATTCGCTCCGCTGTTGCTCATGATTCCGGAGAGGGCTTGGTCGTTCGCGTTTGAGGCCCCGTCCAAGGATGCTGGCGGAGGTGCGGGCGTTGCGTCCTGCTGAGCGGGAGTCGCTGCAGCAGGGTTGGAGACTTCGTTCTTGACCACCAAGGGGGCCTGCGCTGGCTCTTCCGCAGGGATTCTAACCACGGTGTTCGGCGCGATGATCGGACTCGACTTCTTTGGAGCTGGAGGATGAGTATCGGTCGTAGAGAGCGTAATATCGGGGCCCATCTCAATCGGCAGCTCATTGGCTTGCCGCGATGGCGCGGTTGTGACAGTCGTGCCGCCTTGCGTTGCAGCCGGGGAAGACGGGCCCGCCGAAGCCGGAGGAACCTGAACTGGAACGGTACGCGGAGGAGCAGTCAAAGTCTGAGCAGTTGGAGCTGCATCTGCAGGATGAAATTTCGTCCAGCCGACATAGCCCCCGGCGGCGACTGCAACCACAACGGCGGCTGCGATCAGAATGGTCTTCTTGCCACCACCGGATGTTGGCTCATCGGATGCGCTGCCTAGCGAAGCAAATGCGGGTGCATCTACTTGTGGCATCTCCGCAACTTCTTCGGTCTTCGGCGATATTTTTGCGGGAGCGGTGGCTGCCGCTTGACCGGATGACATCCTACTGGTGTAGGAGCGAGGTTCGGAAATGCTTGCCGACGAGGGCAGCGTTTTACTGGTTGCGGGAGATTCAACCTCCGATCTTCCAGTGGCTTCGGCGGCGCGGCGGAGAGCAGTCGCCATCGGTTCCGCAGCTGGCTTGGAAATCGGCTGCCAGGGATATTCTCGCGTGGTGGCGGCGGTCGGCGCCGGATCTGGCATCGATTCGAGCAGAGCCGCTTCGGTTGAATCCGGTTTGGGACCGAGGTCGGCTTCAACCTCAAACAGGGAAGCGCTCACGGATGGAATCGGAGATGGAGGCGGTTGCATTGGCAAAGATGCAGGTCGCTGCTCGGGAATCTGGGGAGCGGATAGACGCTTAGCATCGATATTAGTCACGGGCCGCGGGGGCGACTGGACTGCAGGGGGCGCAGTCGCGGGTTTGGTTGCGTCGGTTTTGCGGAGCAGGCCGCGGGCTACACGCAACGTTCCCTTGGATTGTTCAACATTAATGGGTTTGGTCAGAACCAGGTTGGCGCCGATCCGAAATGCCTTGGCTACCCCGGCTTGTCCCTCGACGACGGCAACCGCAAGCGACGACTGATTCGATCCAGAATTGTGCGCACTCTTGAACAGCAGGGCCGCGTTCTGCTCGCTGCCACAGTCCACCACGATGGCATCGAAGTGCTCCGCCATCAGCTTCTTAACCGCGGCGAAAGGCTCGTTGCAGGGCTCAACTCGAAACTCCAGGTCGGTCAGCACTTGCGTGACTACGCGGGCGGTTTTGTCGTCAGGGCAAAATAATAGGGCGTTGTACTTCATACTGGAATCGTAGGTACTGTGGTGGGGAGCATCAAGTTACGTAGGTAATTAGAGGGACACGAAAAGCCCCTCCCTGTTCAGCGATTTCCCGGAACTGGCGTCCATCGGGTGTCCATCAGCAACGGCACCAAGTACCCACTGATGTCGCCCGCATTTTCAGGTCAAGAAAGCAAAGCTGAGACAGAGCAGGACGGTGCTTCTTCGCCGGCATCGCCGCGGAAAAGCCGGAGTGATCCGGGCCGACGTTTTCCGGGTCTCGATTCAAACCGGGGAGGAGTCAGGATGGAGAAGGGTTGACTTCGGGACGCTGCCAGCGAGCCGGGTCAATGAGTGATATTGATTCCATAACACGATCTGTCTAGTTGCGTGACGGTGTCGAAACCCATGGCTCCCGAGCAGTTTGGTTTCAACAGCAGCTAGACGCGCGTAGTGTCGGATGCGGTGACGAATCGCGCCACTCGTCATTCGTCCGTAGGGCATGTTCTTCCTGAGGAAGACGTAGTGGATTGATGTAGCAGGCGGCCGTTCCCATCGCAGGTACGCGCTTATGGCCTTGGCGACTGCGGGTAAGAGAGGAAGCTCGATTGCCACATTGGTCTTTGCCCTCCGCGTCCTCAGTACGCCAGCCTCCCAGTCCAGATCTTCCAAGCGAAGGCCGAGGACTTCGGCGGCACCTAAACCGTAAGTCGCCAGCAGCAACACAATCGCGAAGTCGCGTTTGCCGGGAGCTTTCATTCGAGAGATAGATCGCAAAATCCGCTGCGCGTGCTTCCAGGGCAGAGTGCGCGGGGACCGCTCGTCTATGCGGTATCGTGGCGCCACCACACCACTGGCGAGATCCGCTGGCAACCTTCCTGTCATCCGCAAAAATCGCAAGAAGCTGCGGAGCGAACTGCAGTTATCAGCAACGGTTCGTTTCGATGGACGAGTGGCAAGATTACGGACAAAAGCATCCACATCTCAAGCTCGCACGCCGAATGGACTTCCTTCCGCGCCGCGGTTGCTCGAGAAACCCGCGTGCGTTCTCAATATCGCGCACAGCGTCCTTTCCGAGACGCCGTTGTGAGCCTGTCGGTAGTGGCTATACTCGTTTAGCAGGTGCGGCAGCAATGGCGCGGTGCGGTTGTCGCGCCGCGGTCGCACCGCCTCGCCCAGGGCCTCCAGTCACAAGCCCACGCGCGGACTGCATTGCGGGCGGCATCTCGGCTATTCTGAGCGCTTCTTCGCCGCCTAAGCCGGGGCCCAATATATGAGCGAGTAAACTGCCGCTCCGAGTACAGTTAGGTGCTGGGTCTCAACAATCTTCCCCTGCTCGCAGAACGCTCTAAACCGCCGTACCCACTGGAGGTAAGTCAGGATTGTTCCGGGTGAAAGGTGGCCTTTTCGCCATAAATCAAGAACCGCGCGCTCACGGCTATCAATCGGCCCCACAAGTTGTTTCACGAAATCTTAGACGTGTGCGGTTTGAGGATATTTTTGAGGATATTATTGAGGAAATTAAGGAAGAAATTATCACGGGCCTCACGAACGATTCGCCCCGTTCTACTGGGTTCCTCTAGATTCACTCTGGATAATGCCAGACTTCAGATAATGGGCGAGGCAGTTCGCCAGCAGAATCTCCACCCCCGCAGGCAACTCCGGAACATTGCGCGAAAGCGCGTCACACATCTGAATGGGCGAGCTCGCCGGTTGCCTGAGACGAGGGTTGGCATTAGCCCTTTCTTACCCCGCGGGTGGTGCCACCACGGGTGGTGCCATCTTGCACGCCATAGTCTTTTACCAGTACCATAACGCGACTCCTGATAAACGAAGGGCTAACTGATGAGAAGCCGGATTGCGGTTGCTGCGCTACTGTGTTCGTTCTTGGCCGGGAATGGTTTTGCGCAGGTCAATCCTGTTGTTGTCGGAGGCATGAAGTGGCGGCAAGTTGGGCCCTTCCGGGGAGGCCGCGTGCTCGCAGTCGGGGGCGTTCCCGGCGATCCTAGCATCTATTATTTCGGTGCGGTTGCTGGAGGAATTTTCAAGACTACCAACGGCGGTGTTTCTTGGACTCCGACCTTCGATCATCAGAGTGTCTCCTCGATTGGTGCAATTGCCGTGGCGGACTCGGATCCCAATGTGCTTTATGCGGGTACCGGAGAAGCCTGCCTTCGCGGCAATATTTCGTATGGGGACGGCGTTTACAAATCGACCGACGCTGGCCTTACATGGAAGAACGTTGGGCTCAAAGATACGCGCCACATCGGTGCGGTCATTATCGATCCGCGCAATCCCGACATCGCGCTGGTCGCTGCCCTCGGGCACGCGTGGGCCCCGAATTCAGAACGCGGTGTCTTCCGCACCGCCGATGGTGGCAACACCTGGCAGAAAGTTTTGTACAAGGACGACAACACCGGCGCGATTGATGTTGTCTTCGATCCCCGGAATTCCAGTGTGGTGTACGCGTCGCTGTGGCAGGTACGCCGCCAGCCTTGGTATTTCAACAGCGGCGGACCGGGCAGCGGCCTGTATAAATCTGTCGATGGCGGCCTGACGTGGAAACACCTGCAGGGGAATGGCCTGCCAGAAGGCAACCTGGGACGCATCGGAGTTGCGGTTTCGGGAGCGGACTCCACTCGCGTGTATGCACTCATCGAGGCCAAGGAAGGTGGGTTGTTTCGCTCCAACGATGCGGGCAACTCGTGGACACGCGTGAACGACGATGATCGCTACCGCCAGCGTGCATGGTATTTCAGTCACGTGTTCGCCGATCCCAAACAGGTGGACACCGTGTATGTGCTGAACACCGGCGCGTTCCGCTCCAACGACGGTGGCAAGACCTTCGACTTGCTGCCGGCGCCGCACGGCGATCATCACGGCTTGTGGATCGATCCCACCAACCCGCAGCGCCTGATCGACAGCAACGATGGCGGGGTTACGATTTCGGTGGACGGTGGCAAGACGTGGACCGAGCAAAACAACCAGCCAACCGCGCAGTTCTACCACGTCGCCGTGGACAATTACTGGCCCTATCGTCTCTATGGCGCGCAACAGGACAACTCAACGGTAGCCATCGCCAGTCAGAGTGACGATGGAGTTATCGCCCGCCAAGACTGGTACGAGGTCGGGGGCGGTGAGAGCGGATACATCTCGCCTGATCCGCGCGATCCGGAAATTGTCTACGCCGGCTCGGAAGGCTCCATTATTACCCGTTACGATCACCGCACTAACCAGCTTACCGACGTGTCGCCATATCCGCTCGACACTTCCGGCAATGGCGCGGACGCACTCAAGTACCGTTTTCAATGGACCGAACCGCTGTTTGTTTCAACCTACGATTCCAACGTGATCTACAGCGCGGCGCAGAATGTGCTCAAGAGCACCGACCGGGGCCATAGCTGGAGCGCAATCAGTCCCGACCTCACGCGCAATGATAAGACCAAACAGAAGCCTTCGGGTGGCGACATAACCCTCGACATAACTAGCATCGAGTATTACGACACCGTCTTCGCCCTGTCAGAGTCGCCGCTGCAGAAGGGCCTGCTATGGGCGGGAACCGACGACGGCCTGATCCATCTCACGCGTGACGACGGCAAGAATTGGGAAAACGTCACTCCCAAAAACTTGCCCGAGTGGAGCATGGTCAGCATCATCGAGGCCTCTCCCCATGATGCCGGCACGGCGTATGCGGCTATCGACCGCCACAAACTCGACGATTTTAATCCCTTTGTCTACAAGACTCACGACTTCGGCAAGACGTGGACGCTCATCAACAGCGGCATTCCCGCGGGCGCTTACGTGCGGTCAGTGCGGGAAGATCCCAAATTGAAAGGCTTGCTCTACGCGGGCACGGAGACTGGAGTGTGCTTCTCTTCTGACGATGGCGCACACTGGCAGTCACTGCAGCTCAACCTGCCGACCACGCCGATCCACGATCTGGCCGTGAAGGACAACGACCTCGTCGCCGCCACCCATGGCCGCTCGTTCTGGATTCTCGACGACGTTAGCCCGCTGCGACAGGCGAACTCGGCTATAGCGGCCGAAGATTTCCACCTTTATCAACCGGCCACTGCGACGCGCTTGCACTTCCCGGATGCCGTTGAGCGCAGGCGCCCCGTCGGAGACAACCCTCCCAAGGGCGCCATCCTTTACTACTACCTGAAGTCCAAACCGGCGGATAAAGAGGAGATCACGATTGAGATTTCCGACGCGCAGGGCAAGCGCGTACGTAAGCTAAGCAACGTCGAAGAAAGCAAACAAGAGCAGCCGCCAGAGTGGCCCGACCAGGAGAAACCGGCAGACCTGCTGCCGGCCGACGCGGGCATGAACCGCTTCGCCTGGGACTTCCGCTCCGATCCCCCCGTGCAGATTCCGGGCGCGTTCTACGTGGGTAATCCGCCGCGCGGTCCTCTGGTGGTCCCCGGCACCTACCAGGTCAAGCTCACGGTTAAGGGCAAGACTCAGAACGCCCCGCTAAATGTGACGATCGATCCCCGCATTCAGAACCAGGTGACCGCCGCGGACTTGCAGATGCAGATCGAGCTCGCCTACAAGGTGCGGCAGGACATCGACGCGCTGCATCGCGCCGTCAACCAGATTCGCGGATTGCGCGCTAACTTGCAGACTCTTGAGAAGTGGGCTGCAGTGGGCTCTTCGAACAGCGAGGTTATTGCTGCTGCAAACGCCCTCGACCAGAATATATCGCGGGCCGAAGCAAGCCTGATCCAAGTGAAGATGAAGAGCACGGAAGGCAACCTGGGCTATCCCAACATGCTCAACGAGCAATACGCCAGCTTCAACGACCTGATCCAGAGCGTCGATCAACCACCCACGGCGCAGCAGTTGCTGGTCTATGAGGACTTGCACAGACGCCTGAGTACGGAGTTAGCGAAGTGGCAGCAAATTCAGACCACGGAGGTACCGGCGCTGAACGACCTGATGCGCAAGAACGGAGTGCCTACGCTGTCGGTGGGCAGCGGCCAAGGTGAGTAGCGCGCAGGTTGGAGAAGACCACTTCCCAAGTGGTCGGCAACCCTTACCTTACCGGGTTATGTGTGATGCCTTGCTCGACTGACCGCTATTCGCTACCAGATTATTTTCGCTCCTAACTGGATATGCCTTGAACCACCCGTACCGAGCACCGGGTTGGAAGCCGAACCCAGATCGGGGGTAAAGATTGTGGTCCCCACGGACGAGGGCACGGAAACGCGTTGTTTAAGGTGAACACATCGAAGTTAGGATGGTTCAAAATATTGAAGAATTCACCACGCAATTGCATCTGGATACGCTCGCCAAACTTCCAGATTCTTGACATCGAGAAATCCCACTCCCGGAAGGATGGGCCACGAAAGATGTTGCGTCCCATGTTGCCAAAGGTGAGCGGTGCAGAAGGAGTAAGCACCGTCTTTCCAGAGACGTAACAGCCTCCTGATGTACTCGGAAAACCACTGAGATTTTCGAAGTTGGGGTTGCCATTAAGTTGGTTGGCCGCAGCCTGCTCACCCGTTGCCATCGCCGCATTCACGCACTGCTGCGCCTGAGCTGTAGCGCCACCGATCACGTTCTGGTTGGCATCGGTGTTGAATTCCGTAGGCTGAATGTAATTGAGGGGAGTGGTTGGCGACCAGTGAATGTTGCTGGGCGGTCCGGAGATGTTCCAGCGATCCTCGAATTCACCGCAGTTGGCTCAACTTGGATCGTGGCAAGCGGGGTCAGTTGAACGCGCTGTTTGCTTTGAACCGGCGCATTCTCAAAGCCTATTTGCTGAAGGAGAGCCTCTCGCACTTGTGGGATTACCGCTACGAAGGAGCCATGTTGCGTTACCTGCAGAAATGGATCGATCAGTTGCGCTGGCAGCGGCTGAAACCCATGGAGAAACTAGCCGGCACGTTGCTGGCTCATCTCGAGGGCATTTTGAACTACTGCCGGACGAAGGTGCCAATGGGTGTGGTGGAAGCCGTCAACGGCAACATCAAAGCTCTGCTCCGCCGCGGCCGCGGTTATCGAGACATGAACTATCTGCTGCTGAAGGCGCAGCGCTTGGCCGCCACAAAGACCGAATTCATCGCTTTCCAGAAAGCCGCGTAGAATGCGCACTCTTACAGATTGTTGTGCAGAAGAAATCCATTGCTCAACTTTCAACAAAATGATTGTCGTTTCCTCCTTTCAACGAACATCAGACCGATTACGAGGGCACGCGCCGTGGCCAGATCCGCTGCAAGTTTTACCTCAAGTTCTTGATAGTCGCCACTAAATCCGTGGCGAGACGACTCTTGTCCAGGCAAGCATCGCATCCCGCCTCAATAACTCGAGGCAACATTACAAACGGATCATGCTGGCTGATTACCACGAGCTTCGCGTTCGGCAGTTCCTGCCGTAGACGACGGGCGACGTCCAACCCGCTTATGCCCGGCATGCTGATATCCAGAAGAATAACGTCCGGCAGGAGTTCCCTTGCCTTTTGAATAGCTTCTGAGCCATCCTTGGCTTCTCCGCAGACTGTCCAATCCGACTCGTCCGACAATAGCCCTATAACTCCACGGCGAACCATGTCGTTGTCGTCTGCGATCAGAATGCGCATCTCAGTTTGTGATCAGAGTTGCATCCTCCTACTCAGCAGTTTCAGATGGTTGGAGTATAGCCTCTGATCCGGACGCCACGGCTGTTGCCAACGGGAATGTGACCACGATTGTGGCACCCGGTGCCTTTCGATTGAATATCCAATTCGCCCTTAAAATGGCGGACGTGTTCACGCATTCCGGCAATGCCTACGCCGGTGCGTTGTGCCTTAATCGCAGCGAGCTTCTCAGCCGGGATTCCTTTTCCCTGATCCTGAATCTCAAGCAAAACATTGCAGGCGGTGCGAGAAAGATGGATCGTCGCCGTTTTGCTTCCGGAATGGCGATGAATGTTCGTCAAGGATTCCTGGACGATGCGAAAGATCGCCAGCTCAAGGTCGGCGGGGAGCCTGCCGAAGTCGTCGGCAATATCGAGCTTGATTTTCAAGCCGCTGCGTTCCATCAGGCCCCGCATGTACCAATCAATCGCCCGCGACAAGCCGGTTTCATCCAGTAGGGGAGGATGCAAGAGGTAATACGTCGTGCGGATCCTGGGCATGGAAATATCCATCAGTACCACGTTGGGACGGAGTCTTTTCGCTTTTTCCATCGCTTCGATGCCATCGCTTTCTTCGCCACAGGTCAACCAGCCAGCGCGAGGCGACAATAAAGCGGGGATACCCTGCCACACTTCCTCATGATCGTCGACGACAAGGATGCTCCAGCGAATACATAATTCTCTGTGCCAAAATGAACGGTACGAATCTGGAGGGCCCGCACCCGAACTCGCCATAGTATCTTAGTACTGCTAGAGATAAATACGGCAATTCTTATAAAGCCACTTACAGTGTTTACCCGATTGATCAGACAGCTGGCTTCTGCCCTCGGGTAGTATTACGGCGTGCCGTGTTTGTCGCAGTCAGCCCTGATCGTAATCCCCAACGCCGTAGCTCCTCAAGCATGATCTGGCGTAGATGGTTACAGAGAGTTCCTCCTCTGCACCACAAACTAGCTCAGATCACCTCGACCGTCGGCTCAGCAACACGCGAATGCGTCCGCCGCAAAGCGGCTTCGTTCAACTCGGCTTGTGGGAAGGAATCCGTTGCTACCGGATCACGGGCAAACCTTACCGATTAGGTAAGGTTTGCCGCCAATCCACTCGGAATCGGCCTTATCGTCTCCCAGAAATCACACCCCTTGGATAAGGCGTCCCTCGCGCTTTCCACGGAACTCAGTATCAGCATTTTCTTCTCTGAGTTGAGAGCGCTCAAGCGTATTTGACTGTATTGAGGTGAGGTATCAGGCGCCCATTGAGGTGGAGCGCTTTGGGCTGAGAAAATCGACGACGATCCACGCAGCTCCAGTTATCGCCAAATTCTGCGCGTTGCCGACCCAGTTGATCATTTTGTGTGGATCGGCGAAAGGCGCCGGCAGCCATACTAGTAACCCGAAACCAACGAGCATCGCTGTAAGTAATCGAGACGCTAGAAGGGCCGAACGTCCCGAAAGTAGAGCGATGGCCGCGAGCGCAAACGCAATCGTGGTCGCTATCGCCCAGAACATTTGTCCAGGAGGAATCCATTTTGGAACGAAGGCTGCCGTTCCGGATAGATAAACGAGTTGTTCGGTCGTGAATGAAAAAACACAGATTCCGAAAAATATGTATCCGATTCGAGCCGCTCTTCCCGGTCGTGTCGAATCGCCCGGGCTCAACGTCCCATAAACGATCAGCGCCCCCGACACCAGAGAAAGTTGCTCGAAAAAGTTGCCCCAGCGGTCAAAAACCCGCAGTTCCGCCACAATGCGCGGCACCCAGAGCAACGCAAACATAAGATAAATCGCGCCTAGCGCGAAAGCGCCGGCTCGCGTCGTTCTAGGCCATTGAATCGCCACGCCCCCAAAGATCTGGACCGCACCCGCAACGTACACGAAAATCTCACGGTGAGGAACGTTACCAAGCGCCCGGATCTGTTGCCAGTTGTTAAAGTCATGCCAGACCAAAGTGATGATGCCAAAAGCGACAGCGGCCAATCCATACACGTGACGTCCGAGATAGATTCTGTTCATCTTAATCCTACGTACACGGCATGTTTGCCCACATTGAGAACTAACACAACGACCACTCTCGAGCCTATTTACATAGCCTCTCACGAAGACTTCGCTTGAACATCTACTAGAGACTCATCCGGAAAGTCCCCCCAAACGGGAAGGATGTTTCAATCAGCCTGGCGGCTTCCCCAAGAAAAACTGGGGGCGGTTGCGTGAAAAAGTCTTGACAAAACTTTATATCTATGCTATTGCATAGATATGCAAGATCTTGAAAATCATTACGTCACCCGCTTGCAAGGCATCCGGCGCCAAGGCGGGACGGTGCAAGTGTATGCCAACATCCCCCTGCCCTTGGCTTCCGCCTTGGATCTAGAGTCGGGCGAAACCGTGACCTGGAAAGTGCTCGACCGCACCCATTTGCTGTTGGTGCGTTTGCCGGAGCGGAAGCAGCTGAAGGGCGAGGCTGTGCCCCAGACCTCAGACCGGAAAAGGGCGCGGCGGGCCCGGGAGCAGCGGCCATGATGGGCAAGCGATCTCCGCAAGACAAGCTGTTTGCCGCTGATCATGTCTATCTGGACTTTGTGGGCCGCGACACCCTGTACGGGTATTTAGCGCAGAACCGGGAGCAGCTGTTTCGCGATGAAGACTTTGCCGCGTTGTACTGCCCGGACAATGGACGCCAATCCGTGCCTCCCAGTGTGGCGGTGAGTGTGCTGTTCTTACGGGCGTACGAGGGGGTGAGTTTTGCCGAGGCGGTGGAGCGGACCAAGTACGATCTGCGCTGGAAGGTAGCCTTGGGACTGGAGATGGAAGAAGTACCGATGCAGAAGAGCGCGCTGCAGGAGTTTGAGGCCAAGCTGGTGCTGCACGAGATGGAAGAGCCGCTGTTGAAGAAGTCGATCGCAGAAGCCCGGCGCGCCGGATACCTGCAGAATCGCAAGCTGCGCGTGGCCTTGGATACGACGCCGATTTTGGGCAAGGGAGCGGTGCAGGACACCTACAATCTGCTGGGAGGAGGGATCGAGAGGTTGGGGCGGCGGTTGGCGGAGGTAGAGAAAGAAGAGGTTACGGCGTGGGCCGAGAAGCAGGGACTGAGTCGCTATTTTGGCAGCAGCCTGAAGGGAGAAGCCGGGATTGAGTGGGACGACCAAGGGCAACGGGAACAGTTGTTAACCGAAATCGTGAAGGACGGGCGGCGCCTGCTGAGGGTGGCGGAGGAGATGCAAAAGCAGCATCCCGCGCAGGCGGAAGCCATTGCCACCGACGCCGCCTTGCTGCAGCGGCTGATCGCGCAGGACGTGGAAGAAAAGCCGGAGGGCGGCTGCCAAGTGAAGTCGGGTACCGCCAAGGATCGGGTCCTCAGTGTTCACGATCCGGAGATGCGGCATGGACGCAAGAGCGCCAGCAAGCGCTTCAACGGACACAAGGCAGCGGTGGCGGTGGAGATGGAGAGTCAGTTGGTCACGGGGGTGGAGGTGCTGGCGGGCAATGCTGGGGATCAGGAGAAAGCTCTGGAGTTGGTGCAGCAAAGCGAACGAGTGCTGGAGGCGAAGGTAGAAGAAACGGTGGGCGATTGTGCCTACGGAGGCGGCCCGACGCGGCGAGTCTTTGCGGAGGAAGAACGAATGCTGACGGCCAAGGTGCCGGCCAGTCACAACCGCAATTGTTTTTCCAAGCGTGAGTTTGCGATCGATTTGGATCAGATAGAAGTGCGTTGCCCGGCCGGCCAGAGTACGCGCGAGTATCGCTCCGCCGGAGAAGGTCGAGGGGGCCAATTTGTTTTTTCCCAAGCCGGTTGTCAGGCCTGTCCCCTGCGCGCGCAATGCGTCCGTGGGCAAGGGCCGCGGAGTATCAGCATCCAAGCCGAAGAACGACTGCAGCAACAGGCCCGCGCGCATAACCAGACCGAGGCGGGGCGGCGGAGTTTGCGCCAGCGGGTGGTGGTGGAGCATCGGATTGCGCGCCTGGTGGGATTAGGGATTCGCCAAAGTCGCTACTTCGGGAAAAAGAAAACCCGCTGGCAGGTGGTGATGGCGGCGGTAGCGGCGAACCTGAGTTTGGTGGTCGGGTACTGCCAGCGGCGGGCTCAGAACCCCGACGCCGCCACCGCAGCCCAGGCCTCGATACAGCCCACCAACGTTTTTTGGGCGGCTCTTTCGACCTTTTGGGCCCGATTTCTTCGCCGGAACCCCAACCCCGACTTAGGCGCCGCGTTCGGCGCAGTGTAATGGATGGGAGGCCCACAACGAACCATCACGTCGCGCGCACTTACCCCAGCACCGAAACACCCGTTTTCGGATGGATTTCTAGATTCCTTCCATCGCTGGTGCCTGATCCCAACGATCAGACCCATGTATCACCTAAATCTGTCGATGAACTGTGATCGACTAGCGCAATCGCTACGAACTGGATTCACTCAGCACTTAGCGAACGCAATCATCCGGGCCTTGCGATACTCCCGGCTGATTGACGGGCAAGCAGGATGTTGGCTGCTAAGCTGAGCGGATCAGTACCGACAAAACGCCCTTCTGGGACCCCAGGGTCGCCGGGGAACCCACGGGTTCAAGAGTGGGAGAGTCGAGCCTGATCTTCCAGTAAATCGCCGCATCTGTTTCGCCGCGCCGTTACTCTCGATGTTCGACTATCAACTCCTGGCTTTCCTCACAAATCCGTCCTCGCCCCACTCTTCCGAGCCCACGCCGTTATGCACGAAAAACAATCCTGTCGGATCGTATTTCTTTTTCACCGACGCCAGCCGCGCGTAATTGCTTCCCCAGTAGGCTTGCTGCCAGTTCTCCTGAAAAAAATTGCTCTCCGAAACGTACGCTCCGTCATCCGGCACGATCGCGCGCAAGTCATTTACGCACTTGTGGATCTCTTGCCGAGATTTTCGTCCGGCCTCAACATCCGGCTCATGGCCGCGCACGCCAGGATATCCGCCGCCTGCATCGCCTACGATGGCCAGCGCAAACGCATTCAGCACTGCGGGGTTCGTCGCTGTATCGCGTGTCATCTCCATTGCCTCGCGCGGCCCTCCCGCCAGCCCTTTGTTGAAATGCAACTCGATGTCTTTGTGGCGCGAACCGGCAAACAGCGCCTGCGCGAGCCGCTCCTGCGAATCATCTTCGAGCAGAGACGCCGGCATCCACAACGATTCGTATCCGTAAAGGAACCACGCCACTTGCCCCGCGTCTCCCGTCCACCACGCATTGTTTGAACTCGCTCCCGGCCGCTGGTCCAAATTAAAAACTGCTTGATGGTTCTGCTTCCTCCAGTCCACGTCCCACCAATGCCGAGCCGGCATACTGCCCAGAATCGGTCGTCCCTCGATTGTGTAAGCGGCCGGCGAGCGCGCCACCCAATCCAAAAAGGTTTGCCATATCTTTTTTACTTCTTCCGTACTCAAATCGTGGCACACCATCAACAAGTCGAGCACATTGTCCCTCGCAATTTGCACGTGCTCGCCCCAGTGATGGTTGAAAAGATTTTCCCGATAGAACCCGACGAAGTAGCGCAACAAACGCCGAAACGCGTCATCGGATGCGGCTTTCACTGTAAGAATCGCCGCGCCCCAAAATTCCGGCAGTTCCCGTACGCGCAGCGTCACTTTGCTGACTGCGCCGAATGTTCCTCCTCCACCACCTTTCAGCGCCCAAAACAAATCTGAATCTGTGCATGCATTCGCGATGCGCACTTTCCCATCTGCCGTGACTACTTCCGCCTCCAACAATCCCGCCGCCGCGGTTCCATAATGCTTCGAAAAACTTCCGAAGCCTCCGCTCTGAACCAGGCCCGCTACGCCGACCGTAGTGCAGCCGCCGCCTTGCACATACCCGCCGCCTTTTGTCGTCACCGCGTCGTACGCTTGCATCCAAATCGCACCGGAGCCGAGCGTCACCGCGCGTTGTGGGGCATGCCTGCCCTTGCATCCTTGTGGAACAAATGTTTCATGCATGGTGATGTCGTGCATGCGCCGCGTCCACAAGAGCAGCGAATCCGCCGCGTTCGAGGTTCCCTGATAACTGTGCCCGCCGCCCTTCACCACCAGCCGCAAATCATTTTCCCGTGCGAAGTTCACCGCCGCCGCGATGTGATCTGCATTGCTTGCCGCCACGAGGTAAACGCTGGGTTTGCTCACCCACGCGTCCACCCATCCCAACGTTTGCGTCATGCCAGGCTGGTCTCCAATGTAATAGGGATTGTGAATATTGTTGAACAGATTCTGGCAGCCCGCGCTTCCCGTGTCTTTGACGCAAGCCTCGATCGGGAATTCCACCGGAATCAAATTTCCGTCGACCTCATCATTCAGCCGCTTCCACGCTGCCTGCGAAGGCCAATTCGCATCCGACGGCCGCCGCCGAATCCCCGCACCAACGCGCGTCGCATTCCGCAGGTCCGCAGTTCCCGCATCGTGCGCAAGATTCTTTGCGGCTCCCCATAGCTCGCGCGCCCACAGCGGACCCAGCGCCGCCATTCCTGATCGTTTTAAGAATGTTCTTCTGTCCATTGAACTAGGAATTCTGCCACGGCTTCCAGCTACACGCTGAACCGTTATCGGCAGCTTCTTATATTAAAGGATTCTTCTCACCGGGCCATCTCCGGCTTCTATCGGCATTCAGGCTTCGCCTCAGTTGATGTTTGAATCACACCCTCTCTGCGTAGACCATTCGCTCCACGGGTGTAAGTGTCAGCCGTCGGCCGGCCGGTCGGCAGCCAAGCCATCATCGATGACGCCCGCGCCTTTGGAAAGTATTGCTCGATCGCCACGAGCGCCATCCGCACGATTCCTGTACTCGCAGCTGTTTTGTCCATGTGGCAAATTCTAGGCCAGAATCCAGGAGTGTAGTTGGCATATCGTTGTGGTGGACGGGCACTGCCGCGGAGTGTGCGCACAGGCGCTTCCGAGCGGATCACAGACTAACCGCCGAGAGTCACTAGGAGCAGGTTTCATGGAACTCTCTACCCCGCATTAAAGGACCAATGCCGTGCACAGCAAGTGCGGCGATCATGAGAATGGCGTCGCTGAGTTCCTGTCCAGTTCCGGTTCAGGCGAATTCCGTAGGGGAGAGTTCTCCATGTTGCCACGATTTCCCCTTCCGACATTACTCGCACCAAACGGTTTTTTTCCGCCTGCATAGCGAGTCTCCAAGCGAGCGACTACAGCATAACCTTGCGATAAATATACCATCAGGCAAGTTCTGTTAAGTCCCGTCGGCCCTAGAGAGGCGAAGGTTTCTTGCTCCGAGCCGCGACCTGATCACGCGGCTTGCCCCAGCCGCGGCTCCCTCCAGCCAAACTCCTGCAAGCCTGCCCCATTGCGTTCTTTTTATCGCCCGGTGCCAGAGTGCGTACACGGCGTGGAAACCACACAGCCATTCCAACGCGTCGGAGACGATCGCGTGAGCGTCACGACCGCCCTCGACTAAATCGTGTGCTGGAAGTCGAAGAGGAACGACTCGGAAGCGGGGCTGACAGTGCGTGGCAGTGCCTGTCTCGGTAGCAACGGAGCGGGATCATTGCGATTCTCCGCGCTTGAGTGGATCTGGGCCTCGCGTCCGGCAGTAAGTCGCCGATCCGCGGAACCGCAAGCCATGTGTGCCGGGTGCGGATACCTGCTCTATGGAGGCTAGAGGCGCATGATTATCGATGAGGACTCAGCAGCTTTAAGAGTTGTTGCGAACGCCTGGCAAAAAGAGAAGCTCACCCCTACACCGACACTATGATTCCAGAGGCGGTAATTCGTCCTGGATAACGGGCAATGCTTGCATAGTCCCGTAAGGGAAGGTTGCCCGACGACACGCTCGGGAAGAGATCCGGTTGCCGAGGAACGCGTCGTCTGGAGTGCCGCTCCGACTACTTGCTCCTCGAGCCGATTGGGACGTTAGGGTTATTGCCCCTCGCGGCGCGCCGAGGCCGACGGATCGCCCTGACCCTCCCGGACGGTCCTCCTCCGCAGAAAAACTGATCGCGGCCATCGGACTCGAGCCCGGAAACATACACGCCGGGCGGCATCTCGAGCCGCTCCAGGACTTCTCCTGTCCGAGGATCTACTCGCCTTAAGTCGCTCTCCTCACCTTCCCACGTGGCGTGCCAGAGCTCCCCATCGACCCAACTCACCCCGGTGACGAAGCGGTTGGACTCGATGGTGCGAAGAATCGCGCCTGTCTCGGGATCAACCTGATAGATCTTTCGATTCCGATACTGCCCGACCCACAGAGTACCTTCGGCCCACGCGAGACCCGAGTCGCCGCCACCGCCAGGCGCCGGGATCGTCGCGAGCACGCGGCCAGTCTTGGGATCGATCTTATGGATGTGATCCTCGGCGATCTGAAAAAGATGGCGTCCATCGAAGGCCGTTCCAGCATGCGCAGCAACATCGATCGAGCGCAGCATCTTCCCGCATGACGGATCGAAGGCGTTCAGCTTATTTCCCGAAGCAAACCAGACGTGCTGCCCGTCATAGGTAACACCATTCACTCGCTCGACACCCGGAAAGGGGCCATACTCACGAACGATTTGGGCTTTTGATCGATTCATGCTTCCATCCTAGTCGCCCGGCAGTGGAGTGGGGAGTAACAAGATCGTCGTGAATCCCGGCACGGGCGCGGTTATCCAGCGACGAGAGCGCGCGCGGCCAAACGACTGCACCTTACCTTCTGCCGCAAGCGAATCGAGTGCCCGCTGGACGGTGCGCTGGCTTGCGCCAAGCGCAAGCGCCAGGGCCGAGCTCGACCACGACTCACCGTCTGTGAGGAACGCTAGCACATCAGCATGTTCCTCTTCGACGGGCCGGGCCAGCACGACGACTTCGCGCCCACGCTGCGGAACGAGTGCAAAGCCCCCCTTCGTCGCGCTGATGTCGGCTAGCCCACGAAGCACCCTGCGGAGCCGCCCTATCTCGACCCGCAAACGCGCGCGATGCGATTCGTCGACGAACTTTGCTCCGAATGCCCGCGCCAGGAGCAGGTCTCTCGACACGTCTCCCGGCCAGGCTTCAGCTAGCGAGCGCGCGAGGGCGAACAACACCGGACGTCTTGCCAGTGAAACGAGTGTATTTGCGTCGCGCACGAGGTTGCGGCATGCATCCACGACGATGGCTTTGGACGCTAGCAATGCTTCAACGTCTTCGAGCAGTAGGAGACGCTCGTCGCCACTCGCAAGCAGGCGCGCTGCGGGCGTATTCAGGGTGCGGGATGCGCTTTCAACCTCGGCCATCAACGCAGGAATGCCAGCTTGGTGCGCGGCGCGTTCAGCCCGAGCAAGCGCGGCGCGCGCTTCTTTCGTCCGCAAGCGCCGCATTGCGATTCCCGCAACCACCAGCTCGTGGAAAGTCCTCGACGCGGGCGGGAAAAGACTCGGATCGAGGTCAGCGAGCATATGCTCCGCCTCGTCTAAATGCCCGATCAGAAGGAGTCGCCGGACTTCAAGATAGCGCGCAAACCCGGCGTTCAACCGGTCGCCGTGCGCTTCCAGGGTCGACCGCGCAACGTCGAGCAGTTTCGCAGGCCAGCCCAGATCGCGCGAGGCGAGCGCGATCTCAGCCTCAGCTACTATGCATCTCGCGCGGGCCACGGGTTCTTTCGGACCGAAGGCGCGCGCAGCATTCCGCACGAGTTCCTTCGCTCGCGCGAAATCGCCAAGCTGCGCCATCGCGATGCCGCGCAGCGCGAGCGCAGGCGCATCGTCGCGCAGCGCGACTCGCTTCAACGCTCCGAGGGGATCGCCCGCCGCGAGTGCGCGAGCTGCAGCTGTAATCAGAGAGTCCATTCGAATCCCGACACACTTGTCACTCCCACCCCTTCGATGCCCTGCGCTAAATATAGCGCATGGCAATCAAACACCAAGTCACATCGAGAATGGAACGAAGGGAGACAAAGACAATGACCACACACAAGACCGGAACACGAGAACAATGGCTGAAGGCTCGGCTCGAGCTGCTCAAGGCGGAGAAGGAACTCACCCATGGCAGCGACGAGGTGGCACGCCAGAGGCAGGAACTGCCGTGGGTGCCAATCAAGAAGGGCTATCGCTTCGACACCGACGAGGAAGGCGCCTCGCTGGCAGACCTTTTCCGTGGCCGCTCGCAGCTCCTCGTCTACCATTTCATGTTCGGGCCTGACTTCGCCGCTGGTTGTCCCTCTTGCTCGTCGATCGCAGACGGCTTCAACGGCATCGCCGCGCACCTGGCCAATCATGACGTGATGTTTTGGGCCGTCTCACGCGCTCCGATTGCGAAGCTGCAGGCGTACAAGCGTCGGATGGGCTGGACGTTCCCTTGGGCGTCCTCTGTCGGCGGTGATTTCAATTTCGACTTCTGTGGTTCTTACACGGAGGAGCAACAGCGCGAGGGCGGCATCGAATACAACTACCGGCGCGAGGCGCCACTGCGGACAGGCGGACGGGAAGGGGCCGAGATCTCGCGCTCGACGCCCGATGGGGCTGCGACGTTCGCGGCTATGTGCGGAACGGACGCGGCGACATACATTCGCGAGAGGCCGGGCATGAGCGCATTCGCGCTCGAAGACGGCGTCATCTACCACACCTATTCCACTTATGCGCGGGGGCTCGACGGTCTCTGGGGAATGTACCCATGGCTCGACCGCGCCCCGAAGGGGCGTAACGAGACCGGCCTCTGGTGGCGCCGACACGACGAGTACGGCAAGTGATGAAGTGATTATGACGGCGCAATTCCGGGAAAGGAGATCACGAACCATGGCTTTCGAGAGAACTTCACAGCAAGCGTTCTTCGGCACCTCAGCGCTGCTCTTTGCGTCATGCGCACTGCTGACCACCGCCTGGTGCGGATCCATGTCGACGCTGGGAGCGATGCCGATGCCAGGCGGCTGGACGATGTCGACGGCATGGATGCCCACGCCCGGACAGACATGGCTGAGCGCCGCGGCATCATTCGTTGGCATGTGGCTCGTGATGATGATGGCGATGATGCTGCCGTCGTTGGTGCCCACTCTGTGGCGCTATCGCCAGGCGGTTGGCAAGGCAGGCGACATGCGCCTGAGCTGGCTGACCGCGCTAGTCGGCATCGGGTACTTCTTCGTCTGGACTGTGTTCGGAATTGTTGTTTTCCCACTGGGCGCGGCGCTTGCCGAGATCGAAATGCAACGGCCGACACTGGCGAGAGTTGTTCCGATCACGGTCGGTGTTGTCGTCGTGATCGCCGGCGCTCTCCAATTCAGCGCGTGGGAGGCCCATCACCTTGCCTGCTGCCGGGAGCCATCGAGACGCAAGGGTACCTTGCCGACGGATGCTGCCACGGCTTGGCGACACGGGCTGCGCCTCGGCCTCCACTGCATTTACGGCTCCGCTGGCTTTACGGCGATCCTACTCGTCATCGGGATCATGGATGTGCGGGTGATGGCCCTTGTCACGGCGGCAATCACTGCGGAACGGCTCGCACCGAACGGCGAGCGCGTGGCGCGAGCCATCGGGATTGTCGTGGTCGGGGTAGGGCTGCTCTTGATTGCGAGGGCAGCAGCCGGGCTCGGATAACGCTCCTCATTGTGCGCATTGTTCGGAATGGCGCCAGCGGTTCGAGTAGGTACACACATGTTCCGAATTGCGCTTGGAGCGCAAGAATTGGCAAGCTGTGACGGTGCTGATGGCGAAACAAAGACGTGAGGGGCAAATAAGACGTTATTTCGCAGAGACGTTTTCGCGGAAGGAAGAGCGACATGAATACGACACAAGGATCAAGAACGGCCTCGTCCATCTTCATCGGCAGATGGACACCCAAGGTTTTGTTTTCGCTAAGAGACAGGCCTTATCGCCATGGGCAGTTGCGCCGCCAGCTCGGAAGTGTGTCGCAGCGCATGCTGACCAGAGCTCTCCGCAATCTCGAATCCGCAGGTTTAATCGCCAGGCGCGTGACGCTATCGAAGGCCATTACTGTCGAGTATTCGCTGACCAAACTGGGAAGGACAATCATCGCTCCACTCGGAGGCATGTGCCGTTGGGCAAAGCGATACTGCAAGGACGTGAGCGCTGACGTGCGGCTTCGGAAAGCCGAAACACGGTAAACGCATATGTACCCAGCATGCATCGCAAGCACGGCAGTGATGGTTGCCGGAGCCGGATCCCACGGGAGGAATTCTGGCGGTGAGCATCGGCAAGTTCAGAAAATTTTTCAGAGCGAGCGTTCTCGGTCTGTTTCAGAAAACAAAGGAGAAATGATATGGCAACAAGCAAAGAGAGAGACAAGGAGCACGGGAAAGGGCACCGCGCCATGAACACACCCCCGATCGTGTCGCAGCAGGAGTGGGAGGCTGCGCGCCAACAGCTCCTCGTGAAGGAGAAGGCCTTGACCCGTTCCCGTGACGCGCGGGCCGCCGAACGCCGGCGGATGCCTTGGCTGGCTGTGGACAAGAAGTACGAATTCGACGGACCCAAGGGCAAGGTAAGCCTGCTCGATTTGTTCGAGGGCCGCCCTCAGTTGATCGTCTATCGCGCCTTCTTCGAGCCTGGGGTGTTCGGCTGGCCCGAGCACGCCTGCCGCGGCTGCTCCCTGGGCGCCGATCAGGTCGCGCACCTCGCCCATCTGAACGCCCGCGACACCACCCTCGCCTACGCCTCACGCGCGCCGCAGGCGGACATCGCGCGCCTGAAGGCGCGGATGGGCTGGGAGATGCCCTGGTACACCATCACCGACGGCTTCGACGCGGACTTCGGCGTCGATGAATGGCACGGCCACAACGTGTTCTTCCGCGACGGCGAGCGGGTGTTCCGGACATACTTCATCAACGGTCGCGGCGACGAGGCGATGGGGACCACCTGGAGCTACCTCGACATCACGCCGCTCGGCCGTCAGGAGACTTGGGAGGACTCGCCAAAGGGCTACCCCCAGACCCCGCCGTACAAGTGGTGGAACTGGCACGACAACTACGACACCGAGGCCTCGCCTGACCCGAAGTGGGTCCAGGTGTCCGACGCTGGAGAAGCCGCCTTCCGAAAGCGCGACGCAGGGGAGAAAGTGAGCTAGAGAAGGGCGACTACTTCGCCGCCTTGGAGCCGCCGGCACGGTGACGACGCACGTGGCCGGGGTTCGCGTGCGCCGGGAAAAAGCCTCGGCACACGTGAAGCCCCGTCCCGACCCGTCGCCGCAAAACGCGGCGACCACCAGCCAGGCGTCTAAAGAGGCAAAAACCACCCACCCAGGGCGAGCCAGGACGCTGATTGCGCGATCCCCCGACCCTCTCCGCCGCACACCAAGTCGCCCACCCCTCTTAAGGCGGAAGGCTCATCACGACGGATACTAGAGAGGACGCCCGGTTGATGACATCACAATTTTGCGAGGAGGAGTTCAAATGAGGGCGTCTCCCACCAGCGCGGTGCTTTTCGCCGCCTTCGTGCTGTGCGCGACCGCGACAATTACGGCTGCCGCGCAGGCAGGCGGTAAACCACTCTTTAGCGATAGACCATGGCTGTGCGTAGGCGGTGGTTTCGTCGCCATGGTCCCGCTCGACCTTCCTCGGTTGGTCGTCATAAGGGTCGGCAAGAACGGTATCGAAGCACCCCCAAACGATCCGAATGACCGGTGACCAAGTGTTCGGGTTGCGGTGCGTAGGCCCAGGCTCTGATCTTGAGCTGCAAGTCCGGGAAAAGGATCGGATCACTTCTCCATACTTCTCTTTTTCGTTGAGCCAACCATGATCGAGCAGGGGCAACCGGAGGATCTCAACTGGTCCATATCGCGAAACGCGACCATGCCGCACGACATCGAGCGCAGGTTGGACGATTTCCACGGGATCGGCTCACTGGCGGGCGCCGGCATGCTGGGCGACTGGTACGTCATAGTGCCAAGGGTTTACAGCCTTGACCGCATCTACGAAGTTCACTTCGTTGCAACCCACAAGGGGCCCGTGAGCACGCTCGTTGTGAATCTCCTGGAGGAGATCTTTAACCGGAGATTCACGCGCTTAGTCCCTCTTCTCCAAGCAAGTAGAGTTGAGAGTGGAGACTGAGATTTGACGATGTATCCCGTTAGTCGTCTGCGCGATGGACACCACCCCAAAACCAGAGTGGGGTAAACCTGCAATGCGAACCAACCAAACACTCACCCGACTGAGAAGCCGGGGGATGGGCTGAACGCTGTCCACGAGTTTCTCCGCTTCCAGATCGAAGATCACCATACCGGAGATTCCATGGATGTGACCGTTCCGTAGCATTCATATTCGCACCAACATGTGTCACCGATTAGTGCGGGACCAGCAGTTCGTCATCGCCGTCTGGTAATTCAGGAATGAGCCAGCGGAAGAGAAGCGTGGCAGAGAGAGCGCCCGCGAGTTGCGCGGCGATGAACCAGGGAACATTGGATGGACGAATGCCCGCGAAGGTATCCGACAATGACCGCGCGATGGTGACGGCTGGATTCGCAAAGGAAGTCGATGCAGTGAACCAATACGCGGCGGTGATGTAACTTGCGACTGCGAAGGGAACCGCACCTGACCGCAAACGCGAGCATCCCCAGATGACTGAGAGAAGACCGAACGTGGCGACGAACTCGCTGAAGACTAAAGCCCACCCCTGCCGACTATGGAATGACAGCGAGTACCAGCGCAGACCGAACATGAGGTGGGCGACGACCGCTCCCAAAATTCCACCGGCACACTGCGCAGCGATGTAGGCAGGTACTTCGGACCAAGGGATGCCATGTTCGAGAGCGTCCGCGAGCGTGACTGCGGGATTGAAATGTGCGCCTGATATCGGCCCGAAGGTTAGAATCAGCGCAAGTAGAGCGGCTCCGGTCGCGATCGTGTTGGCGAGCAGGGCGATGGCGACGTTTCCGCCGGCCAAGCGCTCGCCCATGATGCCAGAGCCGATCACTGCGGCGACCAGGAAGGCAGTGCCGAGGAACTCGGCCGTGAAGCGAGCGCGCAGACCGAATCTCATTGGCGACCGATGCTGTCAATTTCTTTTTTGATGGCGAGGCTGTCGATAGCATCGAGAGGCAAGCACAAGAACAAACTGATTCTGCGGTCGAGGAGAAAGAAGGCATCGCGAAATGCTTTGCCTATCTGCTCAGGTGTTCCCTGGACAGCCGCTGGATCCGGCACACCCCAATGTGCAGTCATGGGCTGACCTGGCCATATCGGGCAGACTTCCCTGGCGGCATTGTCACAGACGGTGAAAACAAAATCGAGCTTGGGAGCGGCCGGCCTGGCAAACTCGTCCCAACTTTTGCTGCGAAGGCCGGCCGTAGAAATATGAGCGCGTTCGAGCTGTCGCAGTGCCTCGGGTCGAACCGCTCCCGATGGGTGGCTGCCCGCGCTGAAGGCGGTAAAACGTGGGCTACCCTTATGGTTCATGATCGTTTCAGCCATGATGGAACGGGCCGAGTTTCCGGTACACAGGAACAAGACGTTGTAGTGTCCGTGCATGTGAGGCTCTCAGTTGCAGCAGGTTGGAGCGCAGCAAGCTTGCTGCCGCTGCGGCTTCACGGCTCGCACGAAGGCACTCATGATCTTGCCGTCTACTTGCGGTGCGATTGCATTCACGTCGATGTTCTCGCCGGGGAGAAACTCGCGGGCATCCTCTACGCGATAGATTCTGGTTGGTTCGAGGTCAATCTGCTCAAATCCGGCCGACGCGAGCTTGCTTCGGTATTCGCTTTCTTCCATGGCTCCGGCGACACAGCCAACCCACAGAAGCACGCTTTGGCGAATCTCGGGAAGGATCTCGCCGCGAGTGACGACGTCGGATACGACGAATCGGCCTCCGGGCTTGAGGACTCTGAAGGCCTCGCGCAAGACGCTGTCTTTGTCAGCGGACAGGTTGATGACGCAATTGGAAATGACGATATCAACAGAATTGTCGGGGAGGGGAATGTGCTCGATCTCGCCCTTTAAGAACTCGACATTGTCGACTCCGGCTTTCCGCTTGTTCTCATTCGCCAGCGCCAACATTTCATCGGTCATATCCAGACCGTAGGCTTTGCCCGTTGGTCCAACTCGTTTCGCGGAAAGCAAAACGTCGATACCGCCGCCGGAGCCCAGGTCGAGAACGATTTCTCCTGGCTTCAGTTCGGCCAAAGCGGTCGGGTTGCCGCATCCCAACGATGCCAGCAGCGCTTGCTCAGGAATCTGGCCGGCTTGTTGCGCGTCGTAGAGGTTAGAAGTGATCGGGTCGCAACCCGTGCTGGCCGTCGCGCCGCAGCAAGAGCTTCCGCCACTTGCGACCCTGAGCGCCGCTTGCCCGTATTTTTCTTTCACGACTTCCTTGATGTCAGGACTGCTCATGTTGTCTCCCTACTTGCAGATTCGAACGATTGACTCAGGTGTGAGCGCCTTGTTACGGGTACAACACTCGGCATACAGGAACTGCAGCACCTGTTGAAGGGCATCTGTATTTGCGGTGTAGCGCAGAAAAGTGCTCTCTCGTTTTACGTTCACCAGGTCCTCCCCTTTTAGCTTCTCCAGATGGTGAGACAGAGTGGAACTGGGAATGTCCAGTTCTTCCTGAATCTCGCGAACTACGAGACCGTCGGGGTGAGCCGACAGGAGCAGTTGCATGATTCGGAGGCGAGGCTCGGTTCCCATTGCAGAAAACATGTCGGCAAACTTGGCTACTTGCTCGGAGGATTTGCCGGTCGGGGTTGCTGGCATAGTTCTATATTTGCAGAAATATAGTAAGATGTCAATTCCGCAGTCGTGAAGGCGGGTCCTGACACGGATCGCACTTCGGCAGGTGGTGATGAATTCACCATGGCTTTCCGCGCGAGATCCTTCACCCGGCTGCAGAGCGCCGGTTTCAGGATGACGTCTCTTGAGCGGAAGGGGCGAGCTTCGTTCTGTCGAACTTCTGGACGGGTACAATGGCGGGGATGCGCATCCCGCTTTGGCTCAAGGTTGGCTGGAGTGTGTGGGTGCTGGTGTGGATGCCGCTTTACTGGCATCAGTATGGATTTCAGAACTTCCTTTACTTTTGCGATCTGGGGAACTTGTTTATTGCGGCGGCGCTTTGGTTGGAGAGTCCGCTGTTGTTTTCGTGGCAGGCTTGCGGGTTGCTGCTTTTTCAATCCCTCTACACGATTGATTTGATCGGGGCCATTCTCGGCGGTCGGCACATTATCGGCGGCACCGAATATATGTTTGATCCTCATTTGCCGTTGTTGGTGCGGCTGCTTGGTCTGTTTCACATTGTGGTCCCACCGCTGTTGCTATGGGCTATTTGGCGGTTGGGTTACGACGAGCGCGGATGGAAATATCAGACGCTGACAACCTGGATTGTGGTTTCGATCAATTATTTCTGGCGGCCGGAATTTGATGTGAACTGGGTTCGTGGGCCGTTTTTCCGCGAGCAGCATTTCGTGCCGAGGATTTTGTATTTGGGGGCTTATCTGGTGGTTGTGCCGGTGGTGGTTTATTGGCCTACGCATCTGATTTTGCGGTGGTGGGTAAAGCGGTTCGCAGTTCATATTCGCGCCTAAGTTTTTTGGGGCTTGCGTCTCGCGGGGCTGGCTTGCGCAGGTTTGTCTTGCAACTGGCGTCCTTGCGGATTCTCCGTCTTGACCCTTTTGTCGTCCCGGCACTGCCGTGCCGGGCTTTCACGTGCCGCCGCTTCGTGGTTGGGTCTATACCGCTGTCTGGGTTCGGCGGTTCGGGTTGGCCTCCCCGGATCCCGGACTAGGCGTCCGGGGCTACGTGCGCATGGCGGTCGATCACACGGCGCTTAGTTAGCGGCGTTGGACGCCCGCGCCTGCATTATCCAATAAAAAAGGCCCGAGGGTTCGGGCCTTTTTTGGTGCGGAATCGGCTAGTGGCTTAGGGGGCCGGGGTTGCGCTGGGCTACCACTTTCTTGGCGTTCTCGGCTAGGGTTTTGGCTTGCGGCAGCAGATCCAGGGCCTTGAGGACCTCAGGATCGGCTTCCGCTTTTACTTTCAGGCCTTCTTCCTGGCCGAAGGCGTTCACGAAGATTTCGCTCTTGATGCTGGAACGTACCCAATCATTGTTCTGGAGCAGTTCCGCTTCGGTGAAGGGAATCTTTTCGAGGTCGAGGAACTTGCGGAAATCCTGCATGGTGGCATCGTCGACCTCGAAACTCTTGGTCGGATGGTGATTCACCATGTAGTGCTTGGCATAGTTGAAGAACGCATAGTGCTGCAGGAGCGAATCCTGGAAATGATTGCTCTTGATGGGATCGATCTTCACGTCGGGGGTGATGCCGCCGCCGCCATACTCAGTGCGGCCGCTGTCGGTGAGCTTCACTTCCCGATTAGCAGTAGCGGCCTTCTCCTCATCGGGGCGCTCGAAATAATAGTCGTAAAGCGAGACGTTGGCATAGTCGCGCTGAATCAGGCGTCCGCTCGGGGTGTAATAATGCGCCGTGGTGAGGGCGAGTCCGGTATTCTCCGACAGCGGATAGACGGTCTGCACCAGACCCTTGCCGAAGGTGGTTTCGCCGACGATCAAGCCGCGGTCGTGATCCTGAATGGCGCCAGCCACGATTTCAGCCGCGGAAGCTGTGCCCCGGTTGACCAGGACGACCAGAGGATATTCTTTGCCGCCGTCGCCGTGAGTCGCGGTGTAACGCTTCTCGGGCGAGTTGCGGCCATGATGAGAAACGATCAGCTGGCCTTTGCGCAGGAACTTGTCGGCGACACCAACGCCTTCACTAAGCAGGCCGCCGGGATTTTGGCGCAGGTCGAGAATCAGACCCTTCAGGTCGCCCATCTGGTCGAGGGCTTCGGAAACTTCTTTTTCCGTGGTCTCGTTAAAGCCGGTGATGTGCAGATAGCCGATACCGGGCTTGATCAGGAAGTGCAGGTCAACGCTGTAGCGCGGGATTTCGTCGCGCACTACCGCGAATTCCAGCGGCTTTTCCGTGCCCTCGCGCAGAATGGTAATGTGGACGGTCGTTCCCTTGGGGCCCTTCAGCAGATCGGCTACGTCGCCGGTGCTCATGTTGTCGGTGGGCTTTCCGTCGACCGCGACGATGATGTCTCCAGGACGAATGCCGGCACGATAGGCGGGCGTTCCCGCGAATGGGGCGATGACGATAACCTTGTTGTTGCGCGGGCCCACGGTCATGCCGACGCCGTAGTACTTGCCGCGCTGGTCTTCGCGCAGAAGCGCGTAGGATTTGGGATCAAAGAAATTCGAGTGCGGATCGAGCACGTGCAGCATGCCCGGAATGGCGCCGTTGTAAATGGCCTTGTCGGCGTTTACGGGCTCGGCGTAGTTCTGCTCGACTAAGCTGTACACGTCGGTAAACTGCCGCAGGCTGTCGCGGACGTCGGAATCCCCGCCTGGGGCCGCGGCGGGGTTGAGCTTCTGTCCGAAGACCATGCCGAGAAAGCCGCAAGTGATAAGAACGACAACTACAAGGAAGAGTGTGCGACGCGAACTACGGGCCATTCTGTTAGTTTCCTTCGGTTCGGGCGTAGAAGAAGGCCCGGCCACCGCATCTGTGCGCAGTATAGCACGTCCCAAAATGGTCCAAACCAGGATTGAACTGACCTTAAGTAACCACTGAGGTGAGGCGGGACTACACAGCGCTCTCTGTTTATTAAGATGCGGGCTGGAGCACGAAGGTTCGGAACTTTCTGGCGATATTTGTAGCACAGGCGGCAGGTGTCAAGTAATTGTCAAATAGCGGGCCACGCGTTGCCGCCATCACGCCGGGGCAGTATGATGAAACGCATGGGTTTCTCGGAAACCATCTTCCTGTTTTTCTTGGCCTTGATCATTTTTGGGCCCAAGAAGTTGCCGGAGATCGCGCGTCAGGTGGGGAAGGCGCTGAATGAGTTTCGGCGGGCCTCGAACGAGTTCAAAGCCCAGATTGAGTCGGAGATTTCGCAGTTGGAGATGGAAAATCACCAACAGATATTGCCCCCATCCGAGCCCCCGAAGGGCGCCGTGGCTGCGCTGCCCCTGACGCTGGAACCTGCCGCCAACCCTGCACTGTCTCTGGAACCGAGCCCGGAACACCGTTTAGAGCCGAGCTCCGAGTCCGGTTCTGAGCGCCACGACATGGTAAGGGCTCCCGATGCCTGACGCGGTCGCTGAAGCGCCCTCAGCCAAGCCCCCGCAGGACTCCATGCCTGCCATGAGTTTCCTCGACCACCTTGAGGAACTACGGCGGCGCATCATTTACTCGATTGTCGCGATTGCGGTGGGTTTTTTTGCATGCTGGGGATACGCCGAGAAGATTGTCGGCTGGATGCAGAAGCCGATCATGGAAGCGCTGCAGAAGAACGGGATGCCCCAGACGCTGGTCTATTTGAATCCCACAGATCCCTTCAACCTTTACTTGAAGGTTGCCATGCTGGCGGGTTTGTTTGTGGCGTGTCCGGTTGTGCTCTACCAAGTCTGGATGTTCATTTCGCCGGGGCTTTACCGGAACGAGAAACGCTACGTTACGCCCTTCATGTTTTCGACGGTCAGTCTGTTTTTGGCTGGCGGTGCTTTTGGTTACAAGCTGGTTTATCCGGCGGCGCTGGAGTTCCTGATCGGATATGGCAAGCAGTTTCAGCCCATGATCACCATCCATGAATATACGGATCTGTTTCTGACCGTGATTCTTGGGCTAGGCGTGGTTTTCGAGTTGCCGATTCTGGTCTTCTTTCTGGCGTTGATGGGCGTGGTGAGCGCGGGGTGGATGTGGCGCAACGTGCGTTATTCGATTCTGGTGATTTTCATTATCGCAGCCATCATTACGCCCACCACGGACATCTTGAACATGTGCATTTTTGCCGCGCCCATGATCGCACTGTACCTGGGGAGCATTGGGATCGCTTACCTCGTGCATCCAAAACAGCGGAAGGCGCGGGCCGAGAAAAAGGGACAATGAGATTGTTCAAGGGGCAACGATGGAGCGGGCGGGCTCGGTTGTCCCTTTCGGCGGCTCTGGGCTTGACTTTGTCTCTGACCCTGTTTGCTTGTGCTCGAGAAAAAGATGCTGCAGCCGCGCCGAAGGAGGCAGCGCCTTCAACAGCCGTCCCTGCCGTCACGGATGCTTCCACGACCTCGGCTGATCTGGGTCCGCCTCCAGCTTTTAACTCGGTTCGTGCCATGCAGTATGTGAAGGAAATCGTGGCCTTCGGCCCTCGTCCGATCGGGAGCGCGAATCACAAAAGAGTTGAGGACTACATTCACGCCCACTTGAAAGGCGACCAAGTTGAAGATGACGCTTTCACCATCGACACATCGGAAGGCAAGTTTCCGGTTCGCAACATTATTGCGAAGTATCCCGGAACGCGCGATGGCATTGTCGTGATCGCCAGTCACTACGACACCAACTATCCGCTGCGCGATACGAATTATGTTGGCGCAAACGATGGTGCTTCTTCGAGTGCGCTGCTGCTCGAAATTGCCAATCAGTTGCGCGGTAAGAAGCTCGACGGCTATAGCGTGTGGCTGCTGTGGGATGATGCGGAGGAAGCCATAAAACTGCCCTGGACGGACACCAATAGCGTTTACGGCGTTCGACACCTGGCGCAGAAATGGCAAGATGACGGAACCATCAAGAACATCAAGGCTTTTATTTTGGAAGACATGATTGGTGACGCCGACCTCAATATTGAGCGCGACGAGAATTCCACTCCATGGCTTGAGGACTTGATTTATCAGGCGGCGACACGACTGGGCTATCAATCCCATTTCTTTGCCCGAACAGTCCCGATGGAAGACGACCACAAACCTTTTATGCAGCGCAACGTTCCCAGCGCCGACCTGATTGACTTCGAGTACGGATACAACAACGTTTTCTGGCATACCACGCAAGACACGGTCGACAAACTCAGTCCCAAGAGCCTGGAGATCGTGGGAACTGTGACCCTCGAGACAGTGCAGATGCTGGACAAGAAGTAGAATTTTCCCGAGGCCTCCGCGACGGTTGCGCAACGCCTGGACGAAGTGCTTGCAGACTTCACGATAGGCCGAGGCGTGAAATGCTATTCAGTGCAACAGGTTTTTCGCGACAAGTTCTGTCGGTTGCAACTCTCCCGCTGGTGTGCGGTCTGCTGGCATGCGGCGGCGGCGGAGGCCAACCGTCGGCGCAATCGTGTCTGTCGCTTCCTGGTCCGGCGACGTCCGGCCTGGGATCGATTGTCGACGTCTTGGTGGCAAACGAAATGAAGGCACAGGGACTCGTGGGGACGTCCGTAGCCATCGCCAAGAAGGGAAAAATCTCTACACCCGAGGGTATGGTTACGCAGATCTAAGCACTGGCCAAGTGGTCCAGCCAGCAACGGAATTTCAGATTGGATCGGTAACCAAGCAGTTCACCGCGGCGGCCCTCTTGCGATTGTGGAATGCGGGAGTCCTCAGCGTCGACGCCGCGGTTGTGGGCTACCTGGGGAGCTACGGATTCGACCCGCGATCACTCTGCGCATGCTGTTGAACCAGACCTCCGGCCTGCAAGATTATCTTGGTTTCCCCGCGGCAAGCTCGTGGCTCAATGGTGTATCGGAGCAAACGTTCTCCGCCAGACGCACCGGCCCCGCCGCAGTTCGCGCCCGGGACTGCATACGCCTACAGCAACAGCAACTACTTTGTCCTGGGATCGGTCATTGAGGCAGCCGGTTCGACCACCTATGCAGATTTCATATAGAAGACTAACGTTTTCCAGCCAGCGGCGCTGAACAATACCCTCCTACCTGCAACCGGCTTCGTTTGCGCTTCCTTACACCGCGACGCAGGGACCAGGGCTGATTCCCGATCCGTCGCTGTTCTTCTCGGCTGGGGCGCTTTGGTCGAATGTGGAGGACTTGGCGATCTGGGATGCGGCGCTCCTGAACGGGAGGGTGATCCCTTCATCGGTGTTCACGATTATGGTGACGCCAGCGTCTGTACCCAACTATCCGCAAGGAGGACCGTCCGATTATGCGATGGGTTGGGTGCTGGGAACGGAGGTGGGCCATCCCTTCGTCTGGCACAACGGCGAAACCTATGCCTATACGGCGTTCAATGGCATGTTTCCGGACGATGGTTTTTCTGTGGCGTTGCTGACCAACGGGGCGGTAAACGAAGACACTCCTTTCCTGAATTCGTCCTTGATTTTATACACTACGCTTCCAACAGCCCCACCCAAATACAAGCGCAACACGTGATTTAGCTGGGGTTTTAACGTATCGAGGGTACCAGAGTAGGTACTTGTGAGTTTTAATGTGTAGTGTACATTATATACACTACACACATGAGCTTCATCCGCAAGGTTAAACGCAAGGGCCGCGTCTACCTCGCCGAGGTTGAGAATCGGCGGATCAACGGCAAAGTTGTCCAGCGCCATATTCGTTATGTCGGTCGCGAAGCCGATGGCAAAACTATTCTCGCCACTTCTTTGTCCGAAGCTGAGGTCGAACAGGTCAAGCTCTACGGCCCCTTACTCGCACTTCATCATCTGGCCAAGAAGATTCATCTCCCCGACCAGCTCGGCCCCTATAGTCAAGAAATCCTCAGCCTGGTCTATGCCCACTGCCTCGATTACCGCAGCCTCAATCACATGCCGCAGTGGTTTGAACGCACCGACTTAAGCTTTCTCTTGGATCTCGACGGCTTAACCGAGAAACGCCTACTCGGTGCCTTGGACTATTTGGAAGGTTTAGATGCCGAGGCCTGGCAGCAGCAGATGTTTGAATCCGTTTGCCGCCACTATCGCCTCCATCCTTCGGGAGTGGTCTATGACGTCACCAATACTTATCTTTACGGCAGCAACTGTTCGCTGGGCAGGCTGGGAAAAGACAAGGAAGGAGTGAAAGGCCGGCCCCTGATCCAGATCGGACTGGCCGTCACGCAGGAGGAAGGCTTGCCGCTGTTCCATAAAGTCTTCGACGGCAACGTGCACGATTCTCGTACCTTGCGTGATCTCGTCACGCAGTTCGGCAATTACCGGCTTGGACGCGGGCTCTTCATCTATGATCGGGGCATCGTTTCCAAACGCAACCTCAAGGACATCAAAGACTTAGGCTGGGATACGCTGTGCGGCGTGCCGCTCAATCCGGCCCTGAAAAAATCCTGGCGTCCCTGGGCCGACCCCAAGCGCATGTTGCAATTCCCCAACCGCGTCCAGGTCGGATCGGGCATCTTCTACGCCGTCCTGCGCCCCCACGAAATCGATGGCGTGCGCGGCAAACTGGTGCTCTGCCTCAACGAGCGCCGCCAAGGGAATGCCCGAGAGTCGCGCCGCAGTGAAATCGTCTATGCCCAGAAACTACTGGCCGAAGGCAAGGCCATCAAACCCGGACTGCGACCCTTCTTCGATGCCCAGGGCCGCTTACGCGCCGACAAGTTGACGGCCGCTGAGCAGTTCGATGGCTACTCTTGTATCTTCTGCACCCGTCAGGTGCCAACCCAACAAATGCTCCCCCTGTACTTCGACAAGGACCTGATCGAGAAAGCTTTTCGTAGTCTCAAAGGGATTACCCAGCTGCGTCCAGTGCGCCACTGGCTGGCCGAGCGTGTGCGCGCCCACGTCTTCCTCTGCTATCTCGCGTACTTACTCTTATCCTTGCTTCGCTATCACTTGCGCAACACGGAATTCACACCAGAGAAGGCCCTGAACGAACTCAGCACCATGTACAAAGTTTATCTGCGCGACTCTCAACATCGCTTCCACCTCTCGCGCACGGTGGCTCTAACCAAAAATCAAGAGCTCATCCTGAAGGCGATCGATAAGTCGCTTCTGAAAACCTAGCGTAGCGTAGTGTACATTCTTGCGGTGGAATTCAGGTCCTTTCTTGAATCTCGGGGAACAAATCATCCAGGGGGATTTGCACATCGGCAGGCACGGCGAGGAACTGCTGAGCGATACCATGCTACGGAGGTTGATCCAGGCGAAGTGAACGCCGGGGGTGAACTTGGATCTCGAGACAGTGCAGATGCTGGACAAGAGGTAGAACTAGTTTCCTCGGAATGCGAGCACCCAGTCGGCACAATAAAGGGAGCCATGAAAACAATTTGCCGCCTGACACAAGTATTTTTGCTGAGCTTGGCTGTGAGTATTTCAGCGCTTGCGCAAGACTCGCCGCGGATTGTGCATGTGTTTGTTGCGCTAGCCGACAATATAAACCAGGGTATTGTTCCCGTCCCGGCAACGCTGGGCAATGGCGAGGACGCGGAGCGCAATCTTTATTGGGGATCAGCGTATGGCGTGAAGACATTCTTCTCTCGGAGTGCCGATTGGAAATTACTTTCCTCGGGAGAAAAGCCCAAGGACGAAGTGCTGGAACGGTGTGTGTTCAAGCACCGCACCGCGAATGTCTTTCTGGTGGCCGACGCTTATCGCGGCCGGGAGATCCAGACTGCGATCCTCAATTTTTTCGACGCGGCGGCAGGACTTAGCTCAGGGCAGGTCAACGTGAAAGACGGCGCGCGAATGGTGGCGCTGAACATTCGCGGTGGTGCCAACCTAGTGGCGTACATCGGACACGATGGGCTAATGGATTTTCAGCTACCTCGGCGTCCTAAGAAGAAAGATGACACTCCTCGCCAAGCGATCATTCTTGCCTGCGCCAGCAAAGCCTATTTTGCAGTGCCGTTGAGGGCTTCAGGAGCGTATCCCTTACTGTGGACGACCAACCTGATGGCGCCGGAAGCGTATACGCTCAAGAGCGCGCTCGACGGCTGGATTTTGGGTGAGAGCGGTGAAGAAATCCGTAACCGCGCGGCTGCGGCTTATGACAAGTATCAGAAGTGCGGCCTCAGCGGCGCCCGCAAGCTGATGGCTACCGGTTGGTAGCTGGCCGACCACACGCGCTAATGTCGGCTCCGGCGCAACGAAATGGTTTTGCGCTTTCGCTTTTTCTTGATTTGATTTCTAATTCCAAACTTATGCGAATCTTGAAAGCATGTCTGCTTCTACCCGTGTTTCTTATTGCAGTGGCGGTGGCGCAAAATTCTGTCGACCAAGTTATCGCCGAAGCCTTAAAGCCTTCGCCTCTGGAAAAGAATTTGCAGCAGCTCACCGATCAGATCGGCGGGCGAGTGCCCGGGACGTTAGCCATGCGGCAAGCCGTGGATTGGGGTGTCGCTGCTTTCAAAGCAGCGAGCGCCGATAGCGTGCACACGGAAAATTTCACCATTCCGGCTTCTTGGGCCGAGGGATTTACCAGAATGAGCATCTCCGCACCGGAGAAGTTCGATGTGCGGGTGGTTTCGATGGGCTGGGCTCCGGCCCTTGGGGCGCATCAGGATGTGCCCGTGGTTGACGTGGGCGAAGGAAGGCCTGAGGATTTCATCAAAGCCGGCAACGTTGCTGGAGCTTTGTTGCTGGTGCACTCCCACGAGATGGCCAAGTGGGACGACCTTTTCGGCGAGTATCTGAGAGCGCCGGGCATTATTCTTCGCGCTGTGCAGGCGAAGGCTTTGGCTATCGCTGTCCAATCCACACGTCCCTACGACCTGCTCTATCGCCACACGGACACGTTGCAGGGCGAAATCGGACCCATTCCCCAGGTGCTGGTGGCGAGAGAGGACGCTTCGCGTATGGCACGGCTGCTGGCCTCAGGCCAGAAGGTTCGCGCCGACCTGGCAATCCCTAATCGCATTGGCGGGCCGATCACGGCGATGAATGTAATCGGCGAGATACGAGGCAGCGACAAACCCAAAGAGTTTGTGATCCTGGGCGCGCACCTCGATTCGTGGGAACTGGGTACGGGCGCGCTCGACAATGGATGCAATGCGGCTTTGGTGATCGACGCGCTGCGCGCGATCAAAACGGCGGGGCTGCGGCCGCGGCGTAGCATTCGCTTCATTCTGTTTTCTGGCGAAGAGGAGGGTTTGCTTGGATCGCACGCCTATGCCTTGGCACACCGCGCCGAACTGGACAAAGCTGCAGCAGTCATTATTTTCGATTCTGGAACGGGGAAGGTCACTGGATTTTCTCTCGGGGGCCGGAAGGACGTGGTCGACGCCGCGAACCATGTGGTGGTGCCGCTGAAGCAGTTTGACGCGGCCACGCTGAAAACCACCGCGGAATGGGGCACCGACCATTTCGATTTCATGCTGGAAGGCGTACCGACGTTCGTCGCTGAGCAGGAGGAGGCGAACTACCTGATCAATTATCACGCCATGTCCGATACCTTCGACAAGGTCGACCTGGGGCAACTAAAGAAACATGTCGCCGAGGCAGCCGCTCTCACGTTCGGCATAGCCAATGCTCCGGAGCGGCTCGGTCCCCGCCTGCATCACGCGCAGATCGAGGAGACCATGCGCGAGACACAGATGGATGAACTGATGAAAACCTTTGGCATGTGGCAGCCGTGGCAAGAGGGAAAATGGGGAAGGGCCGACTGAAAGTTGCGGCCTGCATTTCCCAAATGATTTGCGGGTGGGAGGCTAGCGTCACCAAAACCTCTGAGGCTTAATTGAACCAGCTACTCTTCTGGATTCTCTTCAACATTTTCGTGCTGGGCATGTTGGCGCTTGATCTAGGCTTCTTGCAACGGCCGGGCCATACGGTGAAATTTCGCGAGGCTCTTACCTGGAGCCTGATCTGGATTGTGCTGGCGGGCGCATTCGCCGTGCTGGTTTATTCTCGGTATGGGCACGCGACCGGCGTGGAGTTTGTCACCGGTTACGTGATTGAACTTTCGCTTAGCGTCGATAATCTCTTTATCTTCCTCCTGATTTTCCGCTACTTTCGCGTCGCCCCCGAGCACCAGCACAAAGTATTGTTCTGGGGCATCGTCGGTGCCCTGGTGATGCGGGGCATCTTCATTATCGTGGGCATCGGTCTGATTCAAAGGTTTCATTGGATCACCTACATTTTCGGGGTGCTGCTCGTATACAGCGGAATCAAGCTGTTTGGCCAGCATGGTGTGGGGATTGAACCGGAAAACAATCCTGTGCTGCGTTTATTTCGGCGTTGGGTGCCGATGACGGAGAATTACGAGGGGGACAGGTTTGTGGTGCGGCGCAGGCGCCTGTACGCGACGCCCCTGCTGGCGGTTCTGGTATTGGTCGAGACGACGGATGTGCTCTTTGCCACGGATTCGATCCCCGCGGTGCTGGCCATCACGCTGAAACCTTTTGTTGTTTATACCTCCAACGTGTTTGCGGTTCTGGGTCTGCGCTCGATGTACTTTTTGCTGGCGGGCATGATGGAAGTGTTCCACTATCTGCACTACGGGTTGGCCGCGATTCTGGTCTTCGTTGGAGCGAAGATGCTGGTTTCGAATTATTATCCAATTCCCACGTGGATCGCACTGGGAGTCGTTGCGGGAGTGCTGCTGATTTCGGTGGTGGCGTCGTTGCTTCATCCGAAAAGTCAAGAGCAATAACAGCAAAGGACACAATGGTTCACAAAGGAAATCGGCAGTTCTTTGTGAACCTTTGTGTCCTTTGTGATTATCGCTCTAGGCGAATCGGATGGCATCGCCTTTGACGATGGAGTGCTTGAGGAACTTGACATCGTTGTGGACGGGGAAGTCCGTGCGATAGTGGGCGCCGCGGCTCTCTTCGCGGGCCAGTGCGGAACGGGCTACCAGCAAGCCAAGAAAGTGCAAATTTTGCGCCTCGTGGGCGCGGCGGGTTTGCGGATGGGCCACTCTTGGAGCAAGACGGTTCAGGTGTTCGATGGCCGCTTTCAATCCCGTTCCAGTGCGCACAATCCCAACATCCCGCCACATAAGATCTTGAACTTCGCGGATAACTTCCTCGCTCGCAGTGTTGACCGGGCCGTTCGAAACAGCGCGGTGGGATCTGGCGACACTGGCCGGTGGGTGTCGCAGTTCATCAAGCATTGTCTTGCCAGCTCTTGCACCGAAGACCAGGCCCTCGAGCAGGGAATTGCTGGCCAGGCGATTGGCGCCGTGCACGCCCGTGGCGGCGGCTTCGCCGGCCGCATACAACCCTGGGAGCGTGCAACGCCCCACGAGGTCCGTGCGCACGCCGCCCATGGCATAATGCGCGGCCGGCCGGATGGGGATCATGTCGGCCGTGATATCGATGTTGAATTCCATGCACGTGGCGTGGATGCGCGGAAAGCGTTTCTTCACATGATCGGGGTCGAGGTGAGTGAGATCGAGATAGACGAATGGGTCCTTGACCTGGCTGACCTCGAGCTCATGAAGAATGGCTCGGGCAACAACATCGCGCGGCGCCAGTTCGCCCATGGGATGGTACTTCGGCATGAAGCGATGCAGTTCGATGTTGCGCAAGTACGCCCCTTCGCCGCGCAATGCTTCGGAGAGCAGAAAGCGTGGGGCATTCTTCAAGTACAGTGCCGTGGGATGGAACTGGATGAATTCCATGTCGCCGACTTCGGCGCCGGCACGAAATGCCATGGCAACGCCGTCCCCGGTGGCGACGGCCGGGTTGGTAGTGTTGCGGTAGAGTTGGCCCATGCCGCCAGTGGCGAGCAAGACGGCGGAGGCAGTCGTCTGTTGCTTTTCGCCTCGCTCATTGATGAGATGGATGCCGCAGACACCTCCGTTCTCGACGATTAAGTCCGTGGAGAACTCGAACTCACGCACGGAAATATTCTTCAGCGTCTTGCTCTTGGCGTAGAGAGCGCGGAGAATCTCGCGTCCCGTGGAATCCCCGTGCGCGTGCAGAATGCGGTTGCGGCTGTGTGCGCCTTCGCGGCCGAAGGTGAGCTTGGTGCCCTGGCGATCGAATTCTGTGCCCCATTGAATCAGTTCGTCGATGCGCTCGGGGGCGTCTTGCACCAGAACTTTGGCGGCCTCGGGATTGCACAAGCCATCGCCGGCTTGCAGCGTGTCTTGCAGGTGGAGACTGATTTCGTCCTCGTCGCTGAGTGCGGCCGCGATGCCGCCCTGGGCCCACTGTGTATTCGATTCGGTGACCTCGCGTTTGGCCAGCACGAGAACTGTGCCCGCACCTGCCAGCTCAACCGCGGCACGCAGCCCGGCAACTCCGGCGCCAATCACAAGGAAATCGCTTCGGGACGGCGCAGACTCCATAGGTCAAAAATGGTATCACGCGGCGGTCCCCGGAGCTGCGCGGATGATTACGTTATGATGAGACTCCATGACCCAAGTGAGCATCGCGGTGCAGCGAAGCCCCTACGACGCCGTCATTGAAAATGGCTTGCTGGAGCGGGCGGGAGAGCACTTGCGCGAAATTGTTGGGGATCATTCGCAGTTATTCATTGTGACGGTGCCGCCGGTCCGCCGGAAGTGCGGCAAGCAGTTGATGAAGTCACTTGCGGCTGCGCAATTCAAAGCGCTACTGATTGAGATGAGCGACGGCGAGCGTCACAAGAGGCTGGCCACAGTTGAGCAACTGGCGGAGAAGTTGACTCGACTGGGTGCAGATCGAAATGCCGTGATCGTGGCGTTCGGCGGCGGTGTGGTAGGCGATGTGGCTGGTCTGCTAGCTTCGCTTTATATGCGAGGCGTCGATGTAGTGCAGATTCCCACCACCGTACAGGCTCAATTGGACGCTGCCATCGGGGGCAAGACCGGCGTGAACCTGAGGGCCGGCAAGAACCTGCTTGGCACTTTTCACCAGCCGCGCGTGGTACTGATCGATCCTGCAGTGCTATCCACTTTGCCCGACCGGGAATTTCGCGCCGGCCTGTATGAAGCGCTAAAGTGCGGAGTGATTGGAAAGCCTGCGTTGTTTGACTGCCTCGCAAAAACCCAACCGAAGATTTTGCGCGGCGATCCTGCGGCAGTCGAATGGGTGATCGCAGAATCTGTCCGACTGAAGGCCGAGGTCGTCTCCTCCGATGAGCGGGAGAACGGGCTGAGACGAGTGCTGAATTTCGGACACACCATTGGGCACGCGCTCGAGGCTGAATCGGGTTATCGACGTTTTCTGCATGGCGAGGCGGTTGCCTGGGGAATGATCGCGGCCACGCATATCGCGGCTGCGACGGATCGAATCGATAACTCAGCCGCGCGACGAATTTCCGACGCGGTGCTCGGTCTGGGCAAGTTGCCAAAGGTCGAGGCTCGCAGCCGGGACATCGTCCGGTTGCTTCGGGGAGACAAGAAAACGCGCGAGGGCGTCATACACTTGGTGTTGCCGCGGGAGATTGGCAAAGTCGAGGTTGCGAACGACGTGCCGGAGAAAGTGATCGTCGAGGCGGTGAAGGAGTTGCGGCGGCTAAGCGGTTCGTGAAAGAAACGACAACCAACTGTGAGTGATTCCACTAAATCGACTGTCATTGGAGCCGCTCCCGAAGGAGCGAGCGATGCGGCGTCCGCCGCGCTCGTGGTCCGCGAGATGTTTACCTCAATCGCGCCGCGATACGACCTGCTGAATCATTTGCTCTCGTTCAACGTGGATCGATTGTGGTGGCGGAAGACGGCGCGAGGCTTTGCTTCGATTTTGAAGCGGCAAGACGTACGTGTGCTTGATTTGTGCTGCGGCACCGGCGACATGACGTTTGCTTTATTTCGAGAGGCCGAAGAGTCGGCCAAAATCCTGGGTGTGGACTTTTCCCATGCGATGCTGCAGCGGGCGAACGAGAAATCGGCGGAAAAGTCGCCGCGCTGGGTGGAAGCGGATGCGCTTCAGCTGCCCTTTCCAGACCAACAATTTGATTTGATTACTGCGGCATTTGGCTTCCGCAATCTCGCGGACTACGATGCCGGACTGCGGGAAATGGTGCGGATGCTGCGTCTGGGCGGGGAGTGCGGAATCCTCGATTTTGGGGAGCCTCGTGGCCTGATCGGAAAGTTGTATCGAGTCTACTTCAAGCACATCTTGCCCGCCGTGGGTACGGTGGTCTCTGGAGTGAAAGGCCCGTATGTTTACTTACCGGCGTCGGTCGAGCGCTTTCCATCCCCGGAAGAGATGCTGGGGCGGATGCGCCGTGCTGGATTCCGGGAAGCCTCGTGGACGCCGTATACGTTCGGGATTGCAGGACTGTATCGAGGGAAGAAGTAGGCAGCAAACTATCGTCCTGCGACTTGCGATGTGGTGGCGGGATTTTCTGCGGTGAAGGAATCAGCAAAGGCATCGGCGACGGTGTAGCGGATCACATTTTCGTAATCTTCACCCAGAAATCTGTCCAGGCGGTCGGTGTTCATAATGTACTGGCCGGTCATATATGGCGCAGCTTCTGGCGGAATGGCGGAGATTCCCAGCTTCCACATGGACTGCAGCACCAGACGGAAAGCCCACTTTCCAGGGACGCGTCTTAGTTTTGCATGAGCCATTTCGATGCAACGGCCAAAAGTCAAAGGCTCGCCGCGCCCGGCCACGTTCAGTACCGTGAGCCGCTGGGATTCGGGCTCCGTCCGGCGAACGATGTGTGCTAACAACCGTGCCATGTCGTCCACGTGGACGAACTGAATGCGGTTTTCGAGATAGTGTTGTCCGAAGGGTAACACACAGGGAAGACGCTTGCCCTGATCGCGCATTTTGGCAGCGCGCTTTGCTCTGCCGTTGGGAGTGCCGCGAAAAGCCCCAATCATATAGTTCTCCACGCTGGCACCGGCAAAAATGTGGGGGCGCAGCATGAAGACGCCGCAACCTCGCAGCGCAGGTGCCCTCTGCTGGACTACCTTGTCGGATTCCATTTTGTGAATCGCATAAGGCAGAGTGTGCGCGCCGAAGGGAGAGTCCTCGCTGACCGGTTCGTGTAGATCCGAACCGTATACGGAAACGCTGCTCGGGAAGATAAACCTTCCTACGATGGAATCGTTACGATTGGCTTCGGTGATGGCTTCCATCACCCGGGCCGTACCGGCCACGTTGATTTGCCACATCTGGTCCAGGTCGAGCACGCCAGTGCGCACGGGATCAAGCACAAAAGCCAGATGAATTACCGCGATTGGCCGCGCTTCCCGCACCAGAAGAAATAAATCGCGGCAGGACTCCTCCAGGCCAAGGTCCATACGCACAAAGCGCAGGGGATCGCTGGTCTGCGGGGGATTCAAATCAACTCCGATGACCTGATAGTCCGCCAAATGCGGCAGCAGTCGCCGTCCCAGGTTGCCAGCGATCCCCGTTACGAGGACACTTGGTTTATCACCGTCCATTACTTGGAGCCAGGAGTCGACGGCTTGGATGAGGGGCCGGGAGCCGGTGGCGGCATTGGCATGCCATGCGTCGGAGGCATTTCGGGCCCGAAATAACTTTCATCCAAGGTAGGCGTAGCGGACTTCTGGACAGCCTGCATCTGTTCTTGCACGCGTTGGGTGCGTAGCGTTCCACGGATCTCTTCTTTCAACTTATCGTCCAGCGGTTCGACGTCTTTTACGCCGACCTTGTAAATGAAATACCCGCTTTGGTCGGAGAACACAGCTGAGACTTCCCCGGTCTTCAAATCCATAACCGCAGCCTGGGTTGGGGGCAGGTTGTTTCGGCGTTCTTTGCCCATCTTGGTGCTGGGAGCCTTAGTCTTGATTCCGGCAAGTAGGTAGGCTTCATCTTGGAGCTTGGTAAAGTCTTCTCCGGCGACGGCGCGAGTGTGAAGTTTATCGGCTTCTTTCTCCATGACTTCTTCCGCGCTCTCCTGGCGCTTTTTCTCGGCTGCCTCGCTCAATTTGATCTTGGAGGCGGGGAGCGTTTGGGAATGCGGAATGAATATGCGTTGCAAGTCGACTTCTTCGTAGGCGCTGGTATTGTTGTGATAATAGTCTTCGATGTCCTGCTCAGAAATCTGCCCAGCCTTGTCCTGCACCGCCTGATTAAGCGCCTGGGACAAGATTTGAACACGCGCCAGATTCAAACGTTCCTCGTACTTTGGTCCTTGATCCAAACCCATTTCATGCGCTTTGTCAGCCATTACGAGCGCACTAGCGTAGCGCATGGCGAATTGCCGCCGGACACGCGGCGGCATATTCGGTTGGACTGCATCCAGAATTTTCTCGAATTCAGCCCGAGTGATTACTGTTTTGCAATTCTGGTCAGTCGCTTTGTCGGCGGGCGGGTTTGGGCACGCTCCGTTGATCGTGATAACTGGGGTATCGGGTGGAACATTCGAGGCTTCTGCTTCCTTCGTATCGGCGGGATTGGCGGCGGGAGTTCCCGATGGTCGGGTCGACAAAGTGGGTGTGGGAGTAGCCGCTTGGCCCCACGCCATAGCCGCCAGCAGCAGACAGACTAAACCGTATCGCGTCATATTTAATGATTCCTCCAGGGAAGATCGAAAAGGTCAATGAAAATCCTAGCACAGAGTTCCTTCGCCGACGGCAGGGCGTGCCGAAATGTGCCGAAATGTGCCCAGACGATGAATTGGCGGAGGCAGTCGTAAGCGGCGATAATGCTTTCATGGCTAACTCGCCAGCAATCCACAGCCCGGCGTCCATGCGTGCGGAAAAGCGCGCTGTGGCTGGAAGTTCCGTGCTGGCGGCGATCGCCATTACCACGCTGAAGATCGTGGTTGGGGTTACGACGGGAAGCCTTGGCATCTTGTCCGAAGCGGCGCACTCGGGGCTTGATCTCGTTGCGGCGATCGTAACATTTCTTTCGGTCCGGGTTTCCGACAAGCCCGCCGACACCGACCACCAGTACGGACACGGCAAGGTGGAGAATTTCTCCGCCTTTATCGAGACCGGCCTGCTGCTCCTGACCTGTGTCTGGATCATCTATGAGGCGGCGAAGCGGGTGTTTTTCCACTCCGTGGAGATTGAGCCCAGCATCGCCGCTTTTGCCGTAATGTTCATTTCCATGGCAGTAGACTTCTGGCGCTCGCGCGCTCTGGGAAGAATTGCGACGAAGTATGACAGCCAGGCCCTCGAAGCGGATGCCTTGCACTTCTCTACGGATATCTGGTCGAGCGGTGTTGTAGTGGTTGGACTGGCGTTGGTCCTGATCGGCCGCTTGTACGGTGTCGACAAACTGCGTAACGCCGATCCCGTGGCCGCGCTCTTTGTCGCCGGAGTCGTCGTATACGTCAGCTCGAGGCTGGCCCGGAGAACCGTCGACGCCCTGCTCGACGCTGCTCCCGCAGGCGTGCGCGGCAAGATTGTGGCGGCAGTGAACAAAGTGGATGGCTTGATCGAGGTGGATCGCGTACGCATCCGCCGGGCGGGCAACCGCTACTTCGCCGATCTTTCCATCGGGCTGGCTCGCAACGTAACCTTTCAGCATTCGGAGCAAGTCGCCGATGCGGTCACATCGGCTGTGCAGGACGTTCTGCCTGATGCCGATGTGGTGGTTCGTTCGGTGGCGCGGCCGGCACGGAGAGAAAACATTTTTGATCGCGTTCGGGCCGTGGCCACACGGAACAATTTCAATGTTCATGACATCAGCGTCCAGGATCTGAGCGGACGTCTGCACGTCGAACAGCATCTTGAGCTCGATGAGCAGCTGAGTTTGAAGGAGGCCCACGATCAGGTGACCCGGCTCGAAGCGGATATCCGCCAGGATGTGCCCGAGATTTCCACCATCCTGACTCACATCGAAAGCGAACCAGCCACCATCGAAACCGGCGATGAGGTTGTGCGCGATGCTTTGTTGGAGAAGAAATTGAAAGCAGTGGCGGCGCATTTTCCGGAAGTCCTGGATGTACACGACGTCGAGGTCAAACACGTTCGCGGACGTCTCTATGTTTCCTGCCACTGCACGTTTTCCGACGAGCTGCCGCTCTCACGGGTGCACGATATTTCGACCGAGCTGGAAATTCACTTCAAACAGGAAGCACCCGAATTGTTTCGCGTGCTGATTCACCCGGAACCGCAGACGGATAATCGTCGGTAAAAGGAGATTGGGCGTGATTGAAGCGAAAGTGATCTGGACCGATAACCATCGCTTTCTGGGGCAGGCTGGCAGTAGTCACGCCATGGTCGTCGACGGCGATAGTAAAAGTGCGAGCAGTCCGATGGAGCTGGTGTTGATCGGCTTGTGCGCATGCACTGGTTATGATGTTGCCAGCATCCTGGCTAAGAAGCGCGAGCCCTTTATAAGTCTTGAGGTACGGGCCGAGGCGGACCGGACAGCCACTCCGCCGACGGTCTACACCGAGATCCGGCTGGTTTATCGAGTTGGAGGAAGGGTGTCGCACAAGGCGGTTGAAGATGCCGTAAAGCTGTCCGAAGACAAATACTGCTCGGTCGCGGCCATGTTGCACAAGACGGCCAAGATCAGCTACATGATCGAGTACTGCGAAAAATAAAGGCTCTCCCACTCCTCTTGTCCAGTCGAGCGCATCCCGTCCGCGGGTATTTGTACATTGCGGGCGCCGCATTCCTCTGGGGCGTGGCCGCTACTCTCGGTCGAGCTGCTTTTACCGAGCGACTCCTGCCCAAGGGACAAGCACTTCGGCCCATCGATCCGCTGATCCTGTCTCAAAGCCGTACGACGTTTTCTTTCATTGTTCTTATGGTCGCACTGGTGCTGCTTCGCGGATGGAATCGATTGCGGTTGCCCGTCTCCGATTTTCGACGGATGTTCGTGTTGGGGATTTTTGGCGTGGCCGCATCCAACTACCTCTACTACCTCGCGATTCAAAGAACAAACGTGGCCACCGCCATCATCTTGCAATACACAGCGCCAATTGTGGTATTGCTATACACGGTCGCGCGCGGGCTACAGAAGCCCACGGTTCAGCGAATCTCGGCAGTGGGACTGGCCGTGACCGGAATTGCTCTGGTGATCGGGATATTTGGTTCTAGCGGATTCCGTCTGGATGCGATTGGAGTCATAGCGGCTCTGGGAGCGGCGTTTTCGTTCGCTTTCTATAATGTCGGCGGCCACAGCATCCTTGCCCGTTACGATCGCTGGACCGTGCTGCTTTACGTCATCTTTAGTGCATCTCTCTTTTGGATTGTTGTGAACCCCCCGTGGAAGATTGCGGCCGCGCATTACTCGGTTGACCAGTGGCTATTCTTGCTCGTGTTTTCGCTGATTTCCGTTCTCGCACCGTTTTCGCTTTATTTCGCTGGGCTGCAGCATGTGGAGCCGACACGCGCGATCGTCGTCAGCTGTCTGGAGCCCGTATTCTCGATTGTGATTGCGGCGCTCGCCTTGGGCGAAGTGATGCGGCCGCTGCGGACGTTCGGGATTGTGCTCGTGCTCGTGGCGATTGTCGTGGTGCAACTGCCCGACCGAAGATTGCACGAAGAGATTACGCTGGTCGAGCCTATGGAATGAGGTCGGAAAGATCACTAACGTAACCAACCCCATCGTTTTTCCACTAGGTTTTTGCCGGCAGACGCGGGATTCTTTGATCAGGTGGCTCCTCGGGCCACAACTCGGGGGTGGAGTGTTGCTATGAAGTGTTCGCGCATGTGCTGTCTGGTTGCTTTCATGATGTGCTCGTTGCTTCCTTGCTTCGCGCATCATATGGCCGTTGTGGTCAACAAGGGCAACAATGTCGGCGGGATCAGTTCCGTACACCTGACCAAAATACTCCGTTTGGAAGTCAAGAAGTGGCACGATGATACGGACGTGATTCTTGTCCTGCACAAGAATTCCAGCGGGGAAATGAGCACGCTGGAACGACTGAACAGAATGTCTTCCAGTGAACTGAAGTCATTTATTGCAGCGCACCAGGGTGCGATCACCTTAGTGGATTCCGACGAAGATGTACTAAAAGTGGTGGAAACCGTGCCCGGCGCCGTGGGCTTGGTCGATGTCCGCTCGATCAACGATCAGATCAATGTGGTAAGAGTCGACGGCAAACTTCCGATGGAAGATGGCTATCTGCCTCACTAGGCTCTGCGACAGATTCCCACAGCCAAAATACCGATTCTTTCAGCGGCAATCTCTTAACTTCTTAACTTCAACAAACGAAAATAACGTTGAGCCTTACTGACATCCTTCCCAATTTGCTCGCGCAGAGCATCCACTGTGGGGAACTTGATTTCGTCCCTCAACCGCTGCAGAAAATGAATTTCCACTTCCGTTTCGGGATTCAGTTCGAGGGGATGGAAGCTGAGCAGATGGGTTTCGATGGCGAAGGATTCAGCTCCGAAGGTAGGACGGCTCCCCACGTTGGTTACCGAGTCGAAGCATTCCCGGCCCACGCGCGTGCGGGTAATGTAAACCCCGTCCCTGGGGACGAGCTCCCCATACCGACTGAGGTTGATGGTGGGGACCGTATACTTCGATCCGTATCCACGCCCCCGGCCAACGCTGGACAAAATACTGAACGGGCGGGCCAGTAGGTGACGTGCGCGGCTCACTCGCCCGTCGACGAGCAGTTTGCGGATTTGAGTGCTCGACACTGGCTCTCCCCGCAGCCGCAATTCCGGATAGGCCTTCACCTCGAAACCCATCTCACGGCCGTACTCCGAGAGCAGGTTAATGTCACCCGCTGCCTTGTTGCCGAAATGGAAGTTGTAGCCTTCGTGCACCTCACGAGCTTGCAGACCTTTCTTTAGAACGTCATAAGCAAAGTCATGCGGAGTCATGAGCGACAGATCGCGGGTGAAGGGGAGCAGAAGAACGGCGTCCAAGCCCGCGGCCTCCAGCAGGCGAAGTTTTTCGGGAGTTGGCGTTAGCAGCTTCAGTCCGGAGTCGGGCCGTAGAATCCGCACGGGATGCGGTTCGAAAGAAACCGCTACCGCCTCGCACTCTTGCTCTCTCGCGCGGCAGACGATGTTCGCCAGCACGCGGGTATGGGCCCGATGCACGCCGTCAAAGTTGCCCACGCTCAACAGCGTCGGACCGAAGCTGGCGGGAATATCCTCGAGTTTGTGAAAAACCTGCATTATTCGTGTGCTTAGGGCGCCCTCGCCCGCAGCGAGTAATCCTAAAGTCCCATGGACATATGCGAATGTCCCCGGGCCCGGTTAGATTTCCATTGCCAAAGCCGCGGGCGCGGGCGCCCGCGCTACGCAAGCTAAATCTCGAATTCCAGCTTCATCCCATCGTATGAAAGCCGCACGTTTGATGGCAGCGAGGCATTCGTGGCCTCATGAGGCAAGTCGTGGCATATATGGGTAAAAAAAGCTCGCTTCGGCTGAAGTCGCTCCACGATGCGCAAGGAGTTCTCGACGGTAGAATGCGTGGGATGCGGGATGTGGCGTAGCGCATCCAGAAACAGGATGTCGAGATTCTGTAATTTTGCCAACGAAGCCTCAGGGACGCTGCTGTGATCCGTTAAATAAGCGGCGCTGCCAAAGCGGAAGCCGTCAATCTCGGTCTCGCCGTGGATCACCGGGATGGGCTCAAAACGCGCTCCGAAAAGATCAACCGGACCCTGGAACGATTTGAGTTCGACCTGAGCCAATCCACCAAACTTGTAATCCCCGTCGAAAATGTAGCGGAACGTGCTGCGGATAAAATCACCTGCTTCTGGCCGCGCATACAACGGAAGTTTGTTGGGCTTGTGACGAAAGCTGAGGGGACGCAAATCATCAAGACCCAGGATGTGATCGGCATGACTGTGGGTGTAGAGCACAGCGTCAAGTTTCTGGATGTGTTCGCGGATGGCTTGTTCGCGGAAGTCGGGCGTGGAATCGATCAGCACGGTCCTGCCGCCATACCCGACCAGAACGGATGGCCGGGTACGGCGGTCGTGCGGATCGGAAGAGTGGCACACGACGCAGTCGCATCCGATGGTAGGCACTCCCATCGAAGTGCCGCTGCCCAGCACCGTGAGCGTGGCCTTCATCGCTTGATGGTTGCGGCACTCGATGCCGGAGTTTGCGGCGGACGGGCCAGCGCATTCGTCACTTCGACGTAAGCCATGCGAAGTTCGTAGAGGCAATTTTGCAGGAAGTTCTCTTCGGCGCTGGTGAGGTTGCCTTTAGTCTTCTCGGACAAGAGACTGAGTGTGTCGATGGTCTGGCGCGCTCCGATCAAATCAACCCGCGGTTGGCCACCCTGCTCGTGCATCAATCCGAGCTGGAGCATGGCAGACATGTAAAGCGAAGCCATGAAGCGCTCAAAAGTCATTTCCAGTTCTTTGGTGGAATGTCCGCTGAGTTCCACTCGTGCGTCCAGATCCTTCGCGGATTTGCGATACGCATCGGCCTGTTCCTTCTGTTCAGCGGCTGTGGGAGCGGGGGGCGCGTCCGCTTCCGGGCGCGGCGGAGCCGGGTCCGGTTGGGCCGCTGGCGCTGGCTGAGGAACGGATGCTGCTGCGCTGGACACTTCCTCTTGAGAAACTTCCTGGCGAATCTCACCCTCCGACGTAAATAAGCGCCGGTCGGTCACGGTAAAACTTTCCTGCTTCTTTTCAGCCATAGATTGTCCCTTCAAAACTTACAGGTTTTCGCGTTGGAATATTTCCGAAAATGGCAGAGCCGCGATTGAAAGCTGACTGCCGTCCACTTCAAATTGTTTGCCGGGAATCGCGATTTCGCGCCGGATATATCCCAGCGCCACGAGGCGCTCGGCGCCGCCAAGAGGCAGGGAAGCAGCGCTCGTGATCTCACCGACGTCTCGGCCGTTGCTTTGAAGCTTTGTGCCAACCGCAGGTAATGAGCCATGAACCTCGAACCCTGTAAACTTGCGATGTACATTTCCACGGGAACGAATGCGCTCCACAATCTCCTGCCCGATGTAACATCCCTTGCTGAAATGAACTGCGCGCTGCTGCTCGGTTTCCTGCGGCAAATCACGTTCGCGAATGTCCTGCCCGCAACGCGGAATCCCCGCCGCGATGCGTAGCAGCTCCAAAGCAGTCGCGCCCACCCGTGTTCCGCCGGCCTTAGTGAGCGCATCCTGAAGCAGTCTCACCTGCGCGGGCGATAGCCACAACTCGTAAGATTCCACGCTCGCGTTGTCGCCTCGTACTACTGTTACCGCGACGTTCCGCCAAGTCACGTCAGCAAACTGCAAGGGCTCCAGTTTTGATATCTCAAATCCTATCGCGTGCAGCACTTCCGCCGCCTTCGGGCCAGCGATTCCGACCGCGGTCAGCTTGTCGCTCAGGTTCGCGACTTCCACATCGTCCATAATGATGTAGTGATCGAAGGTTGCCAGCAACTTTTCTGACTGGGACTGGTCGCTGTCGATCATTATCGAGTCGCCCCGGTTGTAGGCGTATAGGTCACCCAAAATGTGGCCCTGCGGATTCAGCAGAAAAGCATAAATGCCGTGCCCCGGGGCAAGGTCGCGGATATTATTCGTGACCATGCCATTGAGCCAGCGAATCCGATCGCTGCCCGTGAGCGCGATCTTGACCCTTGAACTCAGGTCATAAAAACCGCAGCCCGAGATCAACGCGGCAAATTCAGAACGGGCGTCTCCGAAATCCGGCGGAGGCGAAGCCTGGTTGCCACGAACGACAGTCGAAGCCATACGATTACCTTCGATTATACAAGGCGAAACCGAGATGAATTTGCCGATCACACCAGACTCCCTTTGGATTCTTACTCTTAACATGCTTTAAAGGCCCCGGCGCTCGGGTTATGGACTGACGCCGGTACGGCCTAAGGTTGCTTCGCGGGGAGCCGATAGATATTGCGAAGGGGAGGTAACGATGATTACGAATCCAGTTCACAGTTCGCCAGCAGTACAGCATGAGGCCGCTGCGAAGGCCGCGCCCGAGTGCCGCACCCCAGCAGGCATCGGTCCCACAGGACAAGGTCACGATCAGTCCCCAGGCGCATGCTCAGGTCCAGGCGCAGGTTCATGCCCAGCAGACAGCTTTCGCTGCCAAGACCCGCGGCGGCGACCACAAGTAACGTTTTCCGGTTTCCCGAACTCCACCAACCATTTAGGCCAACGCTGAGTCCGAAGGGTGCCAATCAGGTACTTCCCGGGCTCGGCGAGCCCAAGCAACCCACTCGGACCCATGCTATCGCCGCTTGTGATACCTTTTTTCGCGTGAGTTCAAGAAAAAGAATTGCCGTTATTCCAGGCGACGGCATCGGGAAAGAAGTCATCCCGGAAGCCGTCAATGTCATTGCCGCTTCGGGCGCCGAGGTCGAACTTTCCCACTTTGACTGGGGCGCAGACCGCTATCTGGTAGACGGAGTCACCGTTCCGCCCGATGGCTTCGCCATGCTCGAGCGCGACTTCGACGCCATTCTGGTCGGCGCCTTTGGCGATCCCCGCGTCGCCTCAAACATTCACGCCAAAGAAATCCTGCTGGGTATGCGCTTCAAAATGGATCTCTACGCCAACGTGCGTCCTGTGCGCCTGCTCGACGCCGCACTGTGCCCGCTGAAAGGCATCGAGCCCAAACACATCGACTTCGTTGTAATCCGCGAGAATACCGAAGGCGTTTACACTGATGCAGGAGGCGTGTTCAAACAAGGCACGCCCGACGAGATCGCGGTGCAGGAGGACATCAACACTCGCAAGGGCGTGGAACGCATCATCCGTTACGCATTTGAATATGCCGAGCGCCACCCAAAACTGGATGGTAGCCCACGCAAGCGCGTCCTCATGTGTGACAAATCCAACGCCATGACTCATGCCGGCGGCCTGTGGCAGCGTGTGTTCAAAGAAGTGAGCGCCGAGTATCCGCAGATTAAGACAGAACACATGTACGTGGACGCCCTCTGCATGCAGATGGTGCGCGATCCGCGGCAGTTCGACATCGTTGTCACGAACAACATGTTCGGCGATATCCTCACTGATCTCGCTGCCGGCCTGCAGGGCGGCCTCGGCATGGCGGCCAGCGGAAACATCCATCCGGGAAAAACTTCGATGTTCGAGCCAGTGCACGGTTCAGCCCCGCCGATTGCAGGGAAGAATGTAGCTAATCCGTTTGGCGCAATCTTAACCGCGGCGATGATGCTAGGACACTTAGGCCTAAGCGAAGAAGCCAACAAGATCGAAGCCGCCGTGCTCGAAGCAGTACAGCAGAAGCGGACCACGCAGGATGTGGGGGGAGCGTTAGGAACTAGCGAAGCCGGCGAGTGGGTAGCATCGCGAATCGGTCGCGCATAAGGCTCGCGGCCGATCCGTGGCGACCCGCGCAGGTCCGTGGCGAATGTGATCTCAATTAAACATTGCCCTTAATCTTCGCAGCCCCGCCAGCGCCGTCACATATCTCTTGTCCAGCGAATAGGCTACGGCGTAGCACTCTTTCGCCTTCTGCCATTTTCGCTTGTGCTCATACACCCGGCCTAAATTGAAATGAGCATAACTGCGGGCCTCGTAGCGTGGAGCGGCCATGGCCTTTTGAAACCAGGGAATGGCTTCATCCCATTTCCCTTGTTCAATCAGGTAAGCCCCGATATCGTTGTAAGGGTTGCCGAATTCTGGATCCAGTTGGATTGCCTGCAGGCATTCGGCGATGGCTCGGTCGTAATCGCCGAGGAACGAGTACGTCCAACCGCGGAAGGTATAGGCCTCGGCGGTCGCGAACGCTTCGATGGAACGGCTGTATAACTCGATGGCTTGCTGGTACTCGCCCTGCATCTGCAGTTCGTAAGCTTTTTGAAAGCAATCAGCCGCGATTTGCCGAGGATCGTCTTCGGACATAAATGAACTCAATGACTGAATTGAAGAAATTGTATCGAAAATCGTTGTCTCTGCTTGCAATTCTCGGACTGCTGCTGTTGTCGGCGATGTGTGCATGGGCGCAAGCGGCCGGACCACCGCCACAATCCAGCGCTCCGGCTGCTAAACGGACTCAGGAGCAGGATCAGAAACCGGCCAGCGCTAACCCCGCGACCCAGGAACAGAAAATCTCTCCCAAGGAAGCCGAAGAACTGTTTCGCGACGTTGATCAAATCCTGCAGTTCGCCAGCAAGGACAGCGGCCTACCCATCAAGAAAGAGGTCAAGCGACGCCTCACCAGCCGCGACGAAGTTGTGGCCTATCTCGAAAAAAATATGGCTGAGGATAAGGACGCGCAGCGGTTGCGCCGCTCCGAGTTGGTGCTGAAAAAGTTCGGACTTCTGCCTCGAAACTTCGATCTGCAAACGTTTCTCGTGGCCTTGCTGCGTGAACAGATAGCCGGGTATTACGACGCGAAGACTAAAACCGTGAACCTGCTCGATTGGATCGACGTTGAGCAGCAACGTCCGGTACTGGCGCACGAACTGACGCACGCTCTTCAAGACCAATTTATTGCCTTGGAAAAATGGTTGAAGGTCGGCGACACCGACCTGAACGACAAGAAACAGCCCACCGCCGCGGACATTGAGAACGACGAGATCGGCGAAGCCCGCCAAGCCGTCGTCGAGGGTCAGGCGATGGTTGTGCTCGTCGACTACATGCTTGAACCCACCGGGCAGTCCATTCTCGCTTCGCCGCAAATTGCCGACGCCTTGAAAGAGACCATGCTCGTCGGCACTTCGGACTCGCCCCAGTTCAGGGACGCTCCTATATTTCTAAAAGAAGAGTTAACCTTTCCCTATCGTTACGGTCTGGATTTCGAGATTGAACTGCTTCGCATCGGGGGGAAAGAGAAAGCGTTTGCCGCAACGCTTGCCAATCCGCCGCGAACCACCCGTCAGATCATGGAGCCAAAAACATATCTTTCTGGAGAGCAACTTGAACCCATGCGCTTGCCCGACTTCGAGCGCGACTTCAAGAACTACGAACGCTTCGATATTGGAGCGATCGGAGAATTCGACGTTGCTGTTCTCCTGGATCAATATTCGGGCACGGAGGCTTCACACAATCTGTATCCGCATTGGCGAGGCGGCTATTATTACGCTGCCCGCCCGAAAGGCGATCCCTCGGCGCCGCTTTCCTTGGTCTATGTGTCGCGCTGGTCGAGCCCGGAGAGGGCGTCCGCCTTTGCCACCATTTACGCCCAGTCGCTGGCGAAACGGTACAAGCAAGTGCGCGAGGTTGCATCGGACGGCAAGAATTCCTCCGACAACCTGCAGAAAATCGAGTCCCTGACCGGCAGCCACACTTGGCTCACGGAGGAAGGCCCCGCAGTGATTGATGTGAATGGCGACAGTGTGCTGATTACTGAAAGCGTGGACGAACCGACAACTGAGCGACTACGGCGGGAATTGTTTGGCGCGGCTGTGATTGCTGGAAAATGAGCCGGTCTCAGGTGTATCCCAGCTGGATCGATGCGCGGCTTGCGCATCGCAAGGAAGCTTACCGCTGAAAGCCGCTTGAACCCTCTCTTGTATATAATCACGAATTCACGATTGTCGAACGAAGTTCTCAGGGGGATTCTTGTCGCAAGCCGAAATTGGCATCATCGGCGGCAGCGGGCTTTATTCCATGCCCGGCCTAACCGACGTGCGGGAATTGAAGCAGCGAACTCCATTCGGTGACCCTTCTGACCCGTACGTTTTAGGCACGCTCGAAGGCCGCAAAGTTGCGTTTCTGGCGCGGCACGGCCGTGGCCACCGCATTCTTCCCACAGAATTGAATTTCCGCGCCAATATTTACGGTTTCAAGCAACTCGGCGTTGAGCGGATCCTCTCTGTCTCCGCGGTCGGATCGTTGAAAGAAGAACACAAGCCACTTGATTTCGTGATCCCCGATCAGTTCTTCGATCGCACTCGCCATCGCCTGGATACGTTTTTCGGCGAAGGCATCGTGGCCCACATTGCTTTCGCCGATCCTATTTGCCCTGAGCTCGCTCACGCGGTGGAAGCCGCGTGCAAGAAGTCAGGAGTAACCGGTAAGCGCGGTGGAACTTATCTATGCATGGAGGGCCCGCAATTCTCCACCAAGGCGGAGTCTAACGTGTACCGCAGTTGGGGTATGGACGTTATCGGCATGACCAACCTGCAAGAAGCCAAGCTCGCGCGCGAAGCAGAGATTTGCTACGTTACCGTGGCGATGGTGACCGATTACGATTGCTGGCATCCGCACCACGACTCGGTCACGGTCGATCAAATCGTCGCCGTACTGCTGAAAAATGCCGAGAACGCCACCACCGTCGTTCGTAACGCCGTGGCCTCGATGCCGACCAAGCGAAACTGCAAGTGTGGAGCAGCGTTGGCCCATGCCATCCTCACCGACCGCGACAAGATTCCCTCCGCCACTCGTGAGAAACTCAAACTGATCCTCGACAAATACCTGGAGACCAAACCTTCATAATGAGCATCCTTGCCGTCGGTTCGATTGCCTTCGACTCCATTGCCACGCCTTCGGGGCGTGTGGAAAATGTGCTAGGCGGCTCCTGTACATTCTTCTCGCTTGCCGCCAGCTACTTCACGGATGTTCGCATTGTTGCCGTGGTGGGCGAAGACTTCGCCGCCGAGCACGAAGATGTTCTCAAGAAACGGAAGATCGATACCCGAGGCATCGAACATGCCAAAGGAAAAACTTTTCGCTGGGGTGGACACTATCTCGACAATTTGAACGAGGCCAAAACCGATTTCACCGAGTTGAACGTGTTTGAGCGCTTCCAGCCGCGAATTCCGCCTGAATATGCAGATTCGACATTTCTTTTTCTCGGCAATATCAATCCCACTCTGCAAACCGCGGTTCGGCGCAGCATGGATGCAGTCCGCCTCACCGGCGGCGACACCATGAATTACTGGATCAACGGCTTTCGCTCCGACTTGCTCGAGACCCTGAAGCTGGTCAACGTGCTGCTGATCAATGACAGCGAAGCCAAGGTGCTCGGCGGAGAAACCAATCTGCTTCGTGCCGCCCAAAAAGTCCTTGCTCTGGGACCGCAGGCGCTGGTCATCAAACATGGTGAATACGGTGCGACGATTTTTTTTCGCGAAGGCGCATTCGGCATCGGCAGGCACCCCTTTCGCGCTCCCGCTTTGCCCATCGAAGAAGTCAAAGATCCCACCGGAGCCGGTGACTCCTTCGGCGGGGGGTTCATGGGATACATTGCCTCGCAAGAGCAGCTAAACCGCGAAGTTCTGAAAAGGGGGCTCTTCTACGGCGGCGTGATGGGAAGTTTTGCTGTCGAGCGCTTTGGCACCGAACGCCTGCAATCTCTCACTCGCGAAGAAATCGACGCCCGTTTTCAAGTTTTTCGCGAATTGACCCACTTGGAATGAGCCGGCGAACCAACACCCAGCCGACGAAAGCCCAACCCACTCGCTACTGGGATCGTGAAACCGCGCTCGTAGCCCAATTCGCCGCCTGCGTCTCGTTCATCTTGTTCGCCTACTATTTGCAACATGGCGGCTTGCTTCTCTACGGTGACGCTGTGGCGCACATCAACATCGCTCGGCGGGTATTCGATTCGCGCACTCCCGGCTTGCTGCAACTCGGCACCGTGTGGTTGCCGCTACCGCATCTGCTGATGATTCCATTTCTGCTTTCCGACCCGGCTTGGCAGTCGGGCATTGGCGGTTCCATTCCTTCGATGGTCGCCTATGTTCTGGGCACGGCCGGCATCTTCCGATTGGTGCGAAGTGTTTTGAGCGTCGATTCCCAGCCCGATTCCTCCGCAAGGATTGGCGCATGGCTGAGCGCAATCGTCTACGCCGCGAACCCTAATCTGATTTATCTGCAGACCACTGCGATGACCGAGTCGCTGTACCTCGCTCTGTTCGTTTGGGCCGTGGTGTACTTCAGCGACTTCGTTCGACAAAAATCTCGGAAAGATGGCCCACCCGCTGTAGCATCCTCATCACTGATTAAATGCGGCTTATGTCTGGCTGCTGCGTGCCTCACGCGCTACGACGGATGGTTCCTCGCGGCTGCCATGTGCGTGGCTGCATTTGCCATGATCCTAAGGCGGAGCGATCCGGTTCTGCGTCGCGCTGTTGCCCAATTCGTATTGCTTGCGGCAGCAGCCCCGATACTTTGGCTTGCTTATAACGCGATCATTTACCGAAACCCGCTGGAGTTCCTCAACGGACCGTATTCCGCCCGCGCTATCGAGCAGAAGAACGCAACTCCGGGCTCTCCGGCTCATCCGGGCTCTCACGGTCTGCCCATCGCGTTCAGCTACTTCCTGAAATCGGCCGAGCTGAATATGGCGGAAGCAAACTTGCAAAAATTGTGGGTCGCGCTGCTTTTGGCGGCAACCATCGGGATTCTGCTTCGTGGGCGCCGCTTGTTGCCGCTTCTTCTGCTATCGATGCCGCTTCCTTTCTACATGCTCTCGATTGCCTATAGTGGTGTCCCGATTTTTCTGCCAACCTGGTGGCCGTTTTCGTTTTACAACGTGCGTTATGGCCTCCAGCTTCTTCCCTTGTTTTCCGTCTCCGCCGCGGTGAGCGTTTATTTTCTGCTGGGCCTTGCTCAGAACAAAATCGCGCGGACGGCGGTTCTCTCCGCGGCTGCAATCCTGCTTGCCGCGAGCTATGGATCGATCTGGCGCGCGCAAGCGATCTGCTTCCGCGAGGCCTGGGTGAACTCTCGGACCCGCATTGCTTTCGAAACGGAACTCGCGTCCAATCTGAAAAAATTGCGTTATGACACGACACTGCTGATGTACCTGGGCGACCACGTGGGAGCTCTCCAGCAAGCCGGAATCCCCCTGCGCCGGACTATTAACGAAGGCAATCACCACCCCTGGAAATCGCCACTCGATCCCGAAGGCTTGTGGGAACGCGCGCTGGCGAAACCCGGGCAATATGTCGATTTCGTGGTTGCGATGGATGGCGATCCGGTGGCGCTCGGCGTGCAAAAGCAAGGCCTGAATTCCATGATCGTGATCCATACAATCGGACAGCCCGCGGCCACAATCTATTGGGCGCATCGCCACTCCCTGTAATCACGCCGGTTAACCATGTCGGCCGAGGAACGCGATGGGACAGGGTTTCCCAGTGATAAAATTCAGCCAACTCGCGGCTCATGCCCACAATGCAGCACACCTACGACCTTCTGCAGAACGAGATGGCCTCTATCGTTGGGGTCTCGATCACGCGCCTGGTGCTGGCAGCGATTCTCGGTGGTCTGATCGGGCTGGAACGTCAACTGAAGCATCGCCCAGCCGGGCTGCGCACTAATCTTTTTATCTGCCTGGGCGCGGCGATGTACACGCTGCTCTCGGATACGCTCGCCGTCGAGCATATCGGAGATCACACCCGTATTGCAGCCCAGATCATTCCAGGAATCGGCTTCATCGGTGCCGGTTCGATTCTTCATTCGCGCGACAAACTGGTTACCGGATTAACCACAGCGGCGACCATTTTCGTTGTGGCTTCCGTCGGCATGGCGGTTGGTGGAGGACTCTATCTCACCTCAATTTTTGCCACCGGACTCATTTTGCTCTGCCTCTATCTGTTGGGGCGTGCGGAAGAGCAATTCGGTTTGAAAACGGCAGTCCACGGTTATGAAGTGGCCGGCCGGAGCGCAGACGAAATCACCCTTGAAATAAACCGTCTTCTGGAAAGCGTCCATGCCATGATGGACGATGTGCAGGTTGCCCCGACGCCGCAACATGTGCGAGTTCACTTTGAACTGGAGGCAACGCGCAAGGATCAGCGCCAGGTTTTGCAACTGCTGAAGCAATCTTCGGTTTTTGAAAGTGCGACTTGGCTGGGTCCGGTAAACATCGAATGAGTTCGCCGGTGACCGTGATTCCTTTCGTCAAGGCGAGCGCCTGCGGAAACGATTTCCTGATCATCGATGGCATTCATGCCCCAGCCGATCTGGCTGGGTTCAGCCAACGCATCTGTGAACGGCATCAGGGTGTAGGCGCTGACGGGGTAGAGTGGCTTTTTCCTGCGCAAGGCGCCGATGTGCAGGCGCGCCTGTTCAACGCCGATGGATCTGAGGCGGAAATTTCCGGCAATGGCACCCGCTGCGTGGCCGCGTACCTGTGCTCCCAGCGAGCTAGAGAAAAAGTTGTCATAGGCACCGGCGCCGGCCTGAAGACGTGTACCTTCACCTCGGGCAACGAAACGCAATATGAGTTTGAGATCGCTATGGGCGAGCCCGAGGTCGGGAATGAGTTCGCCATCAAACTGGCTTCTCGGGAAGTGCCGGGCATTCCGGTCTCAATGGGCAACCCGCACTACGTGATCTTTGTGAACGAATTTGCTCCCAACTGGCAGGCAGAAGCAGCTGAGATCGGGTGCCATAGCACCTTCAAGCATGGGATTAACGTTGAGGTAGTAAGACCCATGGATAAAAGAAATACCGAGGCCAGATTCTTCGAGCGAGGAGTGGGTGAGACTCAATCCTCTGGAACCGGCTCTTGCGCGGCAGCCGTGGCCGCCATCGTGACCAAGAAAGCCGAGTCACCGTTGCGCGTGCATACGCCAGGCGGAGTGCAAACGGTGCGCTGGGAGGGACAGGTTTTTCTTCGAGGAACGGCGCAACTAGTCTGCCGGGGCGAATTTTTCGTTTAACAGCCGATGCCCGGACGAGGCGTCCGGGACCACGTGGGCGTCGCCCAGTCAAGGGATCGGGAGTCACCGAAGTAACAGATTGAGTTTTTCGGCACCTGTTAAGATTGACCTCCGAGACGTTGATCCCGATGCCGTCGACGCCAGCCATCCCGCCCATCAAGCCGCCCGCGCTTCAAGCGGGCGACACCATCGGAATCATCGCTCCCGCCAGCAACATTAAACGTGAGCTGTTGGAAGCCGGATGCGACGCGCTTGAGAAACTCGGATACAAGTCCTTTTATCTCGACTCCATCACGAAAAAAGATCTTTACTTCGCCGGTTCCGCAGATCGCCGGGGCCGCGAATTGGAAGAAATGTTTAGCCGAGATGAGGTCCGCGCCATCATCTGCGCTCGCGGCGGATATGGCGCCAACTATCTGCTCAATACGCTCAATCTGAACAAGATCAAGGCGCACCCTAAGATTTTCGTTGGCTACAGCGATATCACCTCACTGCTGACTTACATTTCAGACTCCACAGGGCTCATAACCTTCCACGGTCCCATGGTCACAAAGGATTTTGCCCATTCCGATGGGGTCGATCTAGCCTCGTGGGAAGCCGCGCTCACCGGAGCTTCAGAGTGGAACCTGGAGCTTGGACCAGAATCAGGAGCGAAGTCTCTAGTGGCCGGTTCGGCGGAAGGAGTTCTCTATGGCGGCTGTCTGTCCATGCTGGTAGCTTCGTTGAGCACGCGGTATGAAATCCACACGGAAGGGACGATATTGTTTATTGAAGACGTGGCCGCGAAGCCTTACCAGATCGATCGCATGCTGATGCAGTTGAAATTGGCGGGCAAGTTGGCAGACGTTCGCGGCATCGTATTCGGCGAGATGCTGGAGTGCCTGCAAAATAAGGATCAGGACTACACTTTGGAAGAAGTTGTATTGCGCCTGGTCGGAGACTTGGGCGTACCAGTAGTGTTTGGACTGCGATCTGGCCACGTCTCCCGCCGCAACATCACGCTTCCTTTGGGAGTGCGCGCGGCACTCAATGTGGGCAAAAGAGAAGGAAGCCTCCGGATTCTGGAATCCGCCACAACATCGGCGGCGGTATCGTCGTGTGACTCGTGTGGGGCGGACACTCCTGTCCGCCGCCTTTGACTTTGGATGTGGATTCTTAGTCTTGTTTTATATTTTGGAATCGGTGGGGAAGCGGACAAGAGTGTCCGCTCTACCCTCGTCGAAATCGAGATGATGCATACAATTGGTCAATCCGAATCACTGCCTCAGTGTCTAACATAAGTCAATTGTGACCGGGAACAAACACATTCACCTGATTGGGATCTGCGGCACGGCGATGGCCTCGCTCGCCGGGATGCTGCAGCAGCGTGGCTTTCGCGTCACCGGCTCCGACGCAGCCGCTTATCCGCCTATGTCGGATTTTCTGGCATCACTCGACATTCCCTTGGCGCAGCCATTTGCCGTGCAGAATCTGCAACCGCAACCCGACCTGGTGGTCGTGGGAAATGCGATCTCGCGCGGCAACGTGGAACTGGAGCACGTTCTCGATCAGCGCATCCCGTTCTGTTCATTGCCACAAATTCTCCATGATGAATTTCTGCGCGGCAAGGAAGTGCTGGTCGTCGCGGGCACGCACGGCAAGACGACTACAACCTCCATGTTGGCGTGGATTTTTCACACGGCAGGACTGCATCCCTCTTTCCTGATCGGTGGTATTGCAGAAAACTTCGGCAGCAGCTTTCAACTCGGACAAGGCAAGCATTTCATCCTCGAGGGCGACGAGTACGACACCGCTTTCTTCGACAAGGGCCCGAAGTTCCTGCATTACTTTCCCGACTCCGTGATCTTGACCTCGGTTGAATTTGATCACGCGGATATCTATAAAGACCTCGATGCTGTCGAAACGGCTTTCAAACGTCTGGTGAATCTGGTGCCGCGCCGCGGCCGCATTATCGCCTTCGATACCGCAGAGAGCCTCGACCGGTGTCTCGCTCGCGCGTTCTGCCCGGTGGAACGGTACGGATCCGGCACGAACCCAACTTGGCAAATCACCAACCTGCATTTGGAACCCGGACGAACCACATGGTCGCTTCGGCGGGACGGAAAGCTGTGGGGAGATTTCGAATACGCGGTTGCGGGCGAGTACAACGTCTGGAACGCAACTGCCGCGGCCGCGCTGGCCGCCGGATGCGGTATTTCTCGGGAAGAGATTTCAGCCGCGTTGAAGACTTTCAAAAGCGTGAAGCGGCGCCTCGAAGTCCGCGCCAGGGTGAATGGCATTACCATCATCGATGACTTTGCGCATCACCCGACGGCAATTGCGGGTACGCTCACCGCGCTGCGTTCGAACTATCCAGGTGCGCGCTTGTGGGCAATCCTCGAGCCGCGCTCGAATACTATGCGACGCAACGTGCTGCAGAATGAATTGGCGAAAAGTCTAGCGCTGGCAGACGAAGTCGTCGTGGCCAAAGTCTACATGTCAGAAGCGATTCCGGAGGCCGAACGGATGGATTTGGCGGCGGTGGCGGCGCAGATCCAGAAGCATGGACGGCGGGCGCGCATTGTGCCCACGGTCGAGGGAATTGTGCAACTGGTTGCACCCGAGATGCGTTCGGGCGATGTTGTCGCTATTCTCTCCAACGGAGGCTTTGGCGGCATCTACGAGAAGCTCCCTGAACGGCTGACGTCGCTCGGCACCGGTCAGCCGCAAAACTTGGGCAACGAAAACAAGTTGATTTTGAGCTGAACGCCATGGACAATATCACTCAACTGCAGAAGCCCTGTGGTCCTGCTTCGTCCCAAGAATCCCAGTCGTCCGGAGACGCGCACCGTTGATGCGCACTCTGGTCATGCTCGGATTCTGGGCTGCACTGCTTCCCTTGGCGGCCTTGATCGGCTTTCCTTGGACTTTGATAACCGGTGACGTCAGTCTACTTTATCGCATGACGATGTGGGGCGCATGGAACGGAGTTAGACTGGCCGGAATTCAGGTAAAGACCGTTGGTTTGGACAAGCTCGACCCCGCCCGTACCTACATCTTCATGTCCAATCACGTTTCCAACGTCGATCCTCCGATTCTAATGCCGCTGATTCCGCGACGCATGTCAGTCATGGTCAAGAAAGAGTTGTTCCATGTTCCGGTATTGGCAAGACTTATGCGATTCGGATCGCTCGTTCCAGTCGACCGTGGGAACCGCGAGTCGGGTATCGCCGCCGTCCGGGCCGCCGCGGATGTAATTCGTCAAGGCGTCAACATGACCATCTACGTCGAAGGACACCGCTCCTTCGATGGCAAGCTTCTGCCGTTCAAGAAGGGACCGTTTTACTTGGCCGAGGAGTGCGGTGTTCCGGTGGTGCCCGTCACGATCGTAGGTTCGCACGAGGTCATGCCAAAGCGCAGGTTCGCGATCAAGCCGGGTACGGTGACGGTAATCTTTCACGCCCTAATCGAGCCCAAAGATTTCGGCAGCCGCGACTGCCTGATAGCGAAAGTCCGGAGCGCTATCGAAAGTGGACTGCCCGCTGAACTCCAAGAGTCAAACCCGACAACCACAGAGGACACGAAGGTTCAAGAAGGAAAAGCTTCCGCTTGACCAATACCCCTCTGCGTAACTGTCAAAGTTAAAAGAGACGTCATCCTGAAACCGGCGCTCTTCAGCCGGGTGAAGGATCTCGCGCGGACAACGAATCACTCGCGGCCGGCTTGCGCCCGAGGCAACAGAAGAAACGGAATCGCTAGCCTTTCCTGACCCGAACGGCCTTCGCGATTTCGGGTAATCGGCTCAGCAGTGCTGAAACCTTCAGCCACAATTTGTGGTCGATGGCGGGAGTGCCGCTGACAATCGCCCTAGCCTCGATGTCGCCCGCAACGCCGCTTTGCGGGGTGACGATGGCGCCATCCCCAATCTTGCAATGACCCACGACGCCCACTTGTCCCGTAAGTATTACGTTGTTGCCCACATCGGTTGAGCCGGCGAGCCCGACCTGCGCCGCCAGTAGCGAATGTTCGCCAATGCGGGAGCCATGACCAACCTGTACCAGATTGTCGACCTTAGTGCCGCGGGAAATGTGGGTTTCGCCGACGCTGGCGCGGTCGATGCAGGAATTCGCCTGGATTTCCACGTCGTCCTCGATGACTACTGGCATCGGTTGCGGGATTTTGTGCCAGTGGCCGAGATCATCTTTCGCGAATCCGAAGCCGTCCGCGCCAATAACCACGCCGTTCTGCAGCACCACGTTGTTTCCGATGCGGCAGTGCTCGCGGACGACGGAGTGAGCATGTGCCACGAAGTTGTCGCCGATTTTCACCCCCTGATAAATAACCACGTGCGCCAATAGTACGGCGTGTTTGCCAACCTCGACAGATTCACCAACGACGACATACGGTCCGACGTGTGCGCTCTCGCCAATCCGGGCGGAAGCATGGATCACTGCTGTGGGATGAATTCCAACCGCATGCTTGGATGGCGGATGGAAGAGACCTATCGCTCGCGCGAATGTCAGATACGGATCCTTGCTGCGCAACATCGCCGTCGCGAGGGCAGGGAAGTCTTCAGCAACGATGACGGCCGATGCGTTCGTCCGCCGGGCCGCAGCCGCGTACTTTGGGTTGGCCACGAATGTAAGCTGGCCCGGGCCGGCTTCTTCAATTCCAGCGATGCCCGTGATCTCGGTATGGGGCGAGCCATTTTCCAGACGCGCGCCCAGCGCAGAAGCAATCTGTGCAAGTTTCATTTGAGTTGTCCGTAAGAGCGAGACCGTGATTGTAATTGAGGCGCAGCCGGAGCCGGAGCGGAAAAGGATCAGAGCCACCTCGGGAATGCGAACCAGAACCACCCCGCTGACCGGTACAGCTCCCCCTTCTTGGCAGCGGGAGGGTGCCGGCGCGCATCCCGGATGGAATTACTCCCCTCTGTTCTTACCAAGCGCAAAACCGGCAGAAAAAGGCTCAGGAAAATCAACAAATCTTCGGCCAGGAACCGATCTTCATCGAGCGGAATAAGGGCCATGCCCTCAAAATTTGGAGAATGATAAGGTTACGGCCACATCCTCAGGACGACAGGGCGCTGGGGAAACGCGTCTGGAAGTCGAGCAGGCCGACCCATTCCGGCGTCACCGTGATTCGCACCATATTTGAAATTGTGCTCCGAAGCTTCTCGACCCAGGCCTTGCCCTGTTCGGGTCCGAAGTACCGTTCGGCAGCCAGGGCGTACTCAGGCACGATTCCGTCCAGGTTTTGCAGACGGGCGCTGCCGCGGATCAGAAGCACTTTGTGGGGAAAAACATTGTCGTCGATGGTGAGCGACACCTTTCCGTTCTTGGCCAAGGCTTTCAGTTTGGGCGCTTTGGGCGGGCTTGCCATTACGATCTCTCGTCCATTCCAGTGGAACCAAATGGGGATGACTCTGGGCGTCCCGTCGGTCCAGACGTAGGCGAGGCGTGCAGGAATTTTCGACTCCAACAGTTCCTTGGACGTGGCATGCTGCAGTAGCCCGAGATCTCCCTGTTTAACCTTGACTGGCATAGTTCCTCCTCAACGTTGGCCGTGAGCGTTCTCAACAGGAATCCGATACTCACTTGCATTTACACCAGGGCGTTCGTCGCGTGTCCTCATGTAATTGCACGCCTTGGTATCCGTCGTAGCTCATACAGAGATCGGTGCTCTTGTATTCCGAGAACCTGAACCAGACGGACTCGATCGCTTTGTCGCCTAAATCGAGTACGACGAGAAGGTGCCGTTCACTGGACTCAAGCCCCTCAATTTTGAGACTCTTCTTCTGATGCCATGCCATGGCTGGACGCTTGTCAATCTTGACCCGCAGCCCATGTCAATTGATTCACCGCTGGGAGGAATTGGCTCTTTCCATGTTTCGCTTTCCGCTGGCCGCGCATTATCCTTTGCGCATGATCGCGATACGACGCGGCGCTCCTCTCTGACCGGCAATGCTGGCGATGGCTCAGCAGACCTCGGTCTCCAAAACGGCAGACCTGAGCGCTTCCGAACCTAAGCTTCCAGTGTTATGCCGCAGCTTCGCCAACACCAACTTGGCTGCCTTCAGATGGAGGCACGGTCGTCAGTGCGGGAAGGCCGACACGCCGCAACAGGTCTTGGAACCGTCGGTCGTCACGCAAGCCGTCCATGCTCGGATCTATATGAAGATAGATAAGCCAGTTGGAGTGTTCTTCGTAGGCTTTCTCCAAATATTCCAGCGCCCGGTCGTTTTCTCCCAAGCCGACATGGATTCCGGCGAAGAAGTAGGGTGCGACATACTTTTGCTTGGCTAGTCTTGTCAGATCATCGAGTATCTGACCTGCTTCCACCGGCCGGCCCGCCGTGCCGAGAGTGTGCGCCAGCGCTGCGCGCATCATCGGACTGCCGCCTGACAGCTTGCCCCCCTTCTCACCCTCGGTGATGGCCAGTTCGTAGCAACCAGTTTTTCTGAGCACCAAGCCGAGAATCCAATACGTCACTGGGTAGTTTGGGTCCAATTCGACGGCTCGTCGGAGTTGTTCTGTGGCTTCGTCATAACGACGGGCGAAATACAAGGCCCATCCGACTGCGACATTTATGATGAGCGACAACGGATCGAGCTCGTGGCCGTTCTTCATCCTAGCCATAACGTCCTCGTGTCGCCCCATGGTCATCACGTACTCGGCGTACCAGTGGTGGGCAGTGGGGTAGGTTGGACTCAGTTCGAGGCTGCGCTTAAATGCTCTCTGCGCCTCTTCCCATTGCCAATCGTGAAGCCACAATAAGGCCGCCAAGGACGTGTGGGCTTCGGCGAGATCCGGGTCCAGCTGCAGGGCGGTCTTCGCCGCCGCTTTGCCTTTAGGGAACGCTTCCTTCGGCGGCAGATAGCTGTTCCATCCCAGCAGCACGTAGGAATCGGCCAAACCACTATAGGCGAGGGCATAGCTTGGGTCTGTCTCGACCGCCTGCTGGAAGTGCTCGATTGCCTTGTAGAACCCTTCTTCGGTCCACCGATTCCAGTGGTGACGACCTTTTAGGTAAAGCCGGTACGCCTCGGCGTTCTCCGTGTTGCGTTTTGTCATTCGCTTCTTTTCCGCCCGGGTCAACTGCAACCGCAGTCTTCCTGATATTTCGCTGGAAATGTCGTCTTGAATTACAAAGATGTCGCCAGGCTTGCGATCGTAATGCGCGCCCCATAGCTGAGAGCCTGTGGCCACATCGACTAGTTCGGTCCCAATGCGTAAAGAGCCACCGCTTTGTACCAGTCTCCCAGTGAGCACGGCCCGTACGTTAAGCTCGCGACCGATGGCTTGCGGGTCAATTTCCCGGCCTTTATACCGAAACACCGCGCTCTGCGCTATGACTCGCAGTTTCGGTAGCGTGGCCAGGATATTGATGAGGCTCGCCGTGATCCCATCACTGAGGTAGTCGTGCTCTGGATCGCCACTAGCATTTCCGAAGGGCAACACCGCAAGCGAGTCAATGATCTTCGAGACTCTCTGGGGCCGGAGGGACGCTGTTCGCTGGGAAGAAATTTGTGGGCTCTGCTTGCCTCTAGAAGACAAACGACTTGTGGTTGGTATCTGGACCGATTCTGTTTCTTCTTTTGCAACCCTTCGGCCCGAGTCCGCATCTCGCTTTACCCGTTGCAGCGCGGCCCGCATGTCGGCCGCACTCTGATAACGCAGGTCTCTGTCCTTCTCCAAGGCTCTGCGGATCACCTCTTGGAGCGCCGGGGAGATGTCGGGATTGACTTGTATTGGAGCCACCGGGTCGCGATTGAGGATGGCTTCCGTGATGAGGCCAGAACTGACTCCTTGAAAAGGCAACTTCCCGGTAGCCATCTCATACAGAACAATTCCGAAAGAGAACAGATCCGTGCGACCGTCTAACGCCCTAGCCCGTACCTGCTCGGGAGACATGTAGGCCACCGTTCCGAGAGCTATCCCCGGGCTGGTGAGATGTTCTTCGGCCACATAGGAGAGAGACTGTGTCGGCTGCGCTGCGACCTGGCTTGCAACATCCTCGGGAAGGATACTTTTCGCTAGGCCGAAATCGAGAATCTTTGTGTGCCCCCGCTTAGTGATGAAAATGTTGGCAGGTTTGATGTCACGATGAATAATCCCTTCGCTGTGAGCAGCATCGAGCGCATCGGCAACCTCGATGGCAATGGCGACAACCCGCTCCGTATCCAAGGTGCCCGCCGCTATCAGGTATTTCAACGTTACGCCATCCAGGTACTCCATAGCGATAAATGCCTGACCCTCGTATTTCCCAATTTCGTAGATGGTGCAGATGTTGGGATGATTGAGCGCAGAAGCTCCACGCGCTTCACGGCGAAAACGTTCCAGGGCAATAGGGTTCCGGGCTGCGTTCTCAGGCAGGAACTTTAAAGCGACGAATCGGCCGAGCTCGTTGTCCTCGGCTTTGTAGACGACTCCCATGCCACCGCTCCCTAGTTCCTCCAGGACACGATAGCGCGAGATGGTTTGGCCGGTAGCGGAGTGGGTTTGAAGCACACCCGATGTTACGACGGTGACACTTTGGCGCATACTGGTAATAATGTCAGTTATGTCGCGAAATCCGTGCCCTGCATTCGTGAGGGTACCCGCATCGCACGGAAATCAAATTCCTTGTTCGCTGAGTTCAGCCATTACGGGTGTTGACGACTGAGCCGGGCGGATACCCTTAGAAAACCTCAACGAATCGGTAACTGCCGCAACATCGTCACAGCACTCCCGACCCGGGTTTCTGAATGTAACGGCCCGTTAGGAACCGCACAGGGGCTTGGCCTAGCCTTTTGGTCGATGAACCCCGGCCGGTCCTCGGCTTCATTCCCATTTTGGAACTGCACTTACATTTTCCTCACTATCTCCTTTACTTCACTTGAAGATATACATTAATATAGCTATATAACGTTGCAATCGAGGAGCCTGTAAGTTGTCCCTCCCCTCCGCATCCACCTGCCAAGCAATTTTTTCGCCTTCGACCACCCCGCAACTCCTTTGTCGCCAAGATTTTACCCGCACCCGTTTCTTTTCATAGATCTGGCGGGTATCCCTCAACCTCGCCCCAATCGATTCATAGATTTAGGCGAAACGCGATTTTTTTCAGGAGTAGTTCATGGCCAAACCGTTACCACCCCATCCCAACGTTCGTAAGTGCACTCACATCAAAGTCAGCGGACAGCAATGCGGATCGACGAAAGAACGCAGCCTATGGCGCAAGCCGTGGGACAGAACCCAAAAACAATCCAGCTCCGAAGGAGCGAAAGAACCCTCGCGATCCATCCTCGGACAAGGTCGAGAACTCAAAAGAATACGAACGGATCCAACAAGCCGAAGCCGCGATCCCCGGCGCGATGGCAGGAAACTGGCGCGATCTCCGCGCCGTCTTCGAGTTCGCCGGAATCAGCGAACCGAACAAGGAAGCCCCGGTAACTCGGGAGCATGACCGGTGAGGCAGGCCGGATTTGAAGACTTGTCTTCGAAGCACTAACATCTAGTCATGCCGGTTGAAACAGAAATTTCTGCCTCCACCTACACACCGATTCGCGCCCCTCGCGGCAACAGCATTACCTGCAAAAGCTGGCAGCAGGAAGCCGCCATGCGCATGCTGATGAACAACCTCGACGAAGAAGTCGCCGAGCGTCCACGCGATTTGGTCGTGTACGGCGGAACCGGCCGGGCAGCCCGGAGTTGGGAGGCTTATCACGCGATCGTAGCGTCAATGAAGAGCCTGGAAAACGACGAAACTCTGCTGGTGCAATCGGGCAAGCCGGTAGGCGTGTTCAAGACCCACGAATACGCGCCGCGAGTGCTGATCGCGAACTCCAACCTGGTCGGGCATTGGTCCAACTGGGAGAAGTTCAACGAACTGGAGCGCGCGGGCCTGATGATGTATGGACAGATGACCGCGGGTTCGTGGATCTACATCGGCTCGCAAGGAATTGTGCAAGGCACGTTCGAAACGTTTTCCGCAGCCGGAGAAAAGCATTTCGCCGGAGATCTTGCCGGCAAGCTGATCGCCAGCGGCGGCATGGGCGGCATGGGCGGAGCCCAGCCCTTGGCTGCCACCATGACCGGCGCGGCATTCCTTGGCATCGACGTCGATCCCGAGCGCATCAAGAAGCGCCTCAAGACCGGCTACTGCGATTTCATGGTCACGACGCTCGGTGAAGCGTTGCGCATCCTGAAGAACGCCGTGCGCAAGAAAGAAAATGTCTCGGTCGGCCTGGTAGGGAACTGCGCCGACGTGATTCCGGAACTCGCCGAGCGCGGCGTAGTGCCAGACATCCTAACCGATCAGACCTCGGCGCATGATCCTCTGAACGGGTACGTGCCCAACGGTATGGCCTTGGAAGCCGCGCTGGAACTGCGCCAGCGCGATCCGCAGACTTATCAGGAGCGCTCGCTGGACGCGATGGCGCGGCACGTCGAAGGCATGCTGCGATTGCAAAAGATGGGCGCGGTCACTTTCGACTACGGAAATAACATTCGGACTTTCGCATTCCAGCGGGGAGTGAAAAACGCCTACGACTTTCCGGGATTCGTGCCCGCGTATATCAGGCCGCTGTTCTGCGAAGGCCGTGGCCCGTTCCGTTGGGTGGCTCTATCGGGCGAGGCTTCCGACATTCACGTCACCGATGATTTGGTGCTGGAGTTGTTCCCGGAGAACCGGATTCTGCGGCGTTGGATCGACCTGGCCCGCAAGCGCATCAAGTTTCAAGGATTGCCGGCGCGAATCTGCTGGCTCGGATACGGCGAGCGCGCGCGGTTCGGCCTGGCGATGAATGATCTGGTAAAGAAAGGCAAGATCAAGGCGCCAATCGTGATTGGCCGCGATCACCTGGATTGTGGCTCGGTCGCATCTCCATTCCGCGAGACCGAAAGCATGAAGGATGGCAGCGACGCCATAGCCGACTGGCCGCTGCTCAATGCATTGTTGAATACTGCCGCTGGAGCTTCCTGGGTTTCGATCCACAACGGCGGTGGCGTTGGCATTGGCTACTCGCTACACGCCGGCCAGGTAACGGTGGCCGACGGCACCGAAATGATGGCCAAGCGAATCGAGCGAGTGCTGACAACGGATCCGGGCATGGGCGTGATCCGCCACGTGGATGCCGGGTACAACGAAGCAAATGAATTTGCCAGGAAGACCGGTGTCGAGGTGCCGATGAAGAGTTAGGCCACACTTCGGCAGCGATCATGCGACGTTGGCGAAGTTCGATAGGAACCAGGCCAAACAGCGTGCTTGCAACTGCTAAACTAATAGATTGGGCCCATCCAGAAAATTGCGCAGGCAGCCAACTCTGCTGCTGATCAATATCGGCCAGCTTCTGACGCTGAAGTCGTCTTCCGACCGGCCCGGTGTGCGCCGTGGGCAAGAACTTAAGGAACTCGGCATTATCGAAGACGCCGCTGTCCTTTGCCTCGGGGGAAAGATTGTTTCCGTCGGCAAGAGCAAGGACGCACTGCGCGACTCCTGGCTCAAGAAGAATCGCAAGACGGTCATCGAGATCGATTGCGAACGCCAAGTTGTGCTTCCCGGGTTCGTCGACTCTCACACCCACCCGGTATTTGTTGCGCCCCGGCTGGTAGATTTCGAGAAGCGTATTTCGGGCGCCACCTACGAGGAAATTGCTGATGCAGGCGGCGGTATCCGCTCAAGCGTGGACGAAGTGCGCAAGGCGAGCAAGACTCTTCTGGCTGAGAATGTGTTCCAGATGTTGCGCGAAGTTTCCGAACAAGGCACAACGACGGTCGAGGCCAAGTCGGGCTACGGGCTGACTTTGGAATCGGAATTAAAGTCACTCGATGCTATTGCGACGGCTGCCGCGTGCTGGTCCGGCACCGTCGTCTCAACGTTGCTTGCTGCTCATGTTGTGCCCAAAGAATTTCAAGGTCGCTCTCGGGAGTACATCGAACTGGTTTGCGAGAAAATGATCCCCCAGGCGGCAAAACGAAAGCTAGCCCAGTTCGTCGATGTCTTCACCGAGCGCGGAGCATTCAGCGCCGAGGATACTGCCAGAATCTTTGAAGCCGCGGGGAAGCACGGTTTGGGTGCGCGCGCTCACATCTGCCAATTGAGCCGGACTTCGTTGCGGCCGCTGTGGCGCCACAATCCGGCATCGTTTGACCACATGGATCACACGAGCGACGATGACATTCGAGAACTCGCGCAACGCGACACGATTGCAACGCTGATGCCGGGAGCCAATTACTTTCTCGACCTGGAGAAGTTTCCACCCGCCCGAAAGTTGATCGACGCTGGCGTGCCGGTGGCTTTGGCTACGGATTACAATCCGGGTTCATCACCCACGCCCAGCATGCCGTTCGTATTATCGCTAGCCTGCACGCACATGAATATGTCGCCGGCGGAGGCGATTTCCGCCGCGACTATCAACGGCGCCTGGGCGCTGCGGCTCGGTGCGACCAAAGGCTCAATTGAGCCGGGGAAGGACGCGGACCTGGCAGTTTTTGAGGCGGACGATTATCGTGAAATCCCTTATTGGTTTGCCTCCAATCGCTGCGCCTTCACCGTTTTGAACGGGACACTGTTGGCCTCGTCTGGCGCCGCGATTGTGGAATGAACTTTAGGTGCTGAAATTGCGGAGGAATGTTAGGTTGAACAATCTTCCGATTTCATCGAGCGAAAACTAAATACTAAGGAGAAAAATGAAACGAGTTTTTTTGCTGGCTGGCCTTTTTCTGTTTGTGGCTTCCGTTTGCACAGCGCAACGTCTGCCGGAACTTGCCGTTCCGGACAACTACAAGCTCACGTTCGCGCCCGACTTCACAAAAAACAATTTCATCGGCGACGAAATCATCCAGGTTCGCATGCTAAAGCCTACTTCAGAGATCGTGCTAAACGCCGCAGAAATTGATTTCGAAGCCGTGACTATTACCGGCGGGAGCACCACCCAGAAGGCCAAAGTTACGGTCGACAAAGAAAAAGAAATGGCGACCCTGACGGTAGGCAGCGCGATTCAGCCCGGACCAGCGACCATTCAGATCCGCTACACCGGAATCCTGAACAATGAGCTGCGCGGCTTTTACCTGGGCAAGGATAACGACGGCCGTAAGTACGCGGCCACACAGCTCGAAGCCACCGACGCGAGACGCGCGTTTCCATCGTTCGACGAACCGGCTTACAAAGCGACGTTCGACGTGGTCGTGACTGCAGACCAGGGAATGACCGTAATCTCAAACACCAAAGTTGTCTCTGACACGCCAGGGCCTGAGGACGGCAAACACACGGTGCGCTTTGCAACCACGCCGAAAATGTCATCCTACCTGGTCGCAATGGTCGTGGGGAACTTCGAATACATAGAAGGTTCGGCCGACGGTATCCCGATTCGCGTGTACACCAGTCCAGGCAAAAAGGAATTGGGCACATTCGCCCTCGATGCGGCCGAGAACATTATGCGGTATTACAACCACTATTTCGGTATCAAGTATCCGTACGGAAAGCTTGATCTGGTTGGGCTCGCCGACTTCTCTGCCGGCGCCATGGAAAACACGGGCTGCATCACGTTCCGCGACGTTCTTCTGCTGGTTGATGACAAGCACGTTGGGTTAACCCTGAAAAAGGACGTGGCTTCGGTCATCGCTCATGAAATGGCGCATCAATGGTTCGGAGATCTGGTCACTATGCAGTGGTGGGACGATATCTGGCTGAACGAAGGCTTCGCGACCTGGATGTCAAGCAAGCCTTTGGAAGCATGGAAGCCGGAGTGGAATATGGATCTCGAAGATGTCAGGGAAACAGGTAAGGCCTTGAACGCGGATTCTCTGATCAACACTCACCCGATCCATCAGAAAGCAGACACTCCGGGGGAGATTCTGGAGCTGGCGGACGATATCTCTTACGGAAAAACGGCTGCGGTGCTGCGCATGCTGGAAAACTATCTTGGGCCGGAAGTTCTCCGTGCCGGCGTGAACGCCTACTTGAAACAACATGCCTACGGAAATGCTACGGCGTCTGATTTCTGGAACGCGCAGGCGCAAGTTTCCAAAAAGCCGGTCGATCAAATCATGCCCACATGGGTGGAGCAACCGGGCGCGCCGCTCGTCAGTGTGAAGAACCAGTGCTCAGGAAATTCCGCAAGCGTCGGCTTGGCACAGCAGCGCTATTTCGATGACCGTAGCCTCTTCAATGCCGGCAGCAAGGAACTGTGGGAGATTCCGGTTTGTCTGAAAGATGGCGAAGCAGGAAGCACCGAGAAATGTTCACTGCTCACCCAAAAGGAACAGGTCGTTAATCTTTCTGGATGCGCGCCATGGATCTTCGCGAACGCGGGCGCGAAGGGATTCTACCGCTCGGGCTACGAGACGGACGCGGTGCGCTCAATGGCGAAGGATGTGGAAACCGCGTTGACCCCGGCGGAGCGGATCATGCTGCTATCGGATATCTGGGCTTCCGTCCGCGTGAATCGCGAGCCCATCGGCGACTATCTGGCTGTGGCACAGGGGTTGCAGGCCGATCGCACGGCCGCGGTATTGACCGAGTTAGTCCAGCAGTTAGGTTTCATCGGAGAACAATTGGTGAACGACGCGGACCGCGAGTCGTACGATCTCTTTGTTCGTCGACTCCTGACGCCGGCTGCGAAAGACGTAGGGTGGGTGCCAAAGCCGGGAGAGAGCTCTGACCAGAGCAGCGTTCGAGCGCAACTTATGCATGCGTTGGGCTATACCGCGCGCGATCCTGAAGTGGAAGCGGTGGCACGCAAGCTGACCGAGCAGGCAATGCAGGATCCGTCTTCCGTGGATCACGAACTGTTGTCGGCGGCTTTGTCCATCGCCGCACGCGATGGTGATGCAGCCTTGTACGACCAAGTCATGGCTAGACTGAAAACTGCCAAGACGCCCGAAGAACAATACGTTTACCAGGCTATAATCACTCGCTTCAGCGACCCTAAACTGCTGGAGAGGACTCTGGAGTACGCAATTTCGCCCGAAGTGCGCTCGCAAGATGCCCTGTTCGTGATTTCTGGAGTAATGCGAAACCCAGCAGGGACCAAGCTCGCGTGGGATTTTGTAAGGGCGCATTGGAACGAGGTCGCGAATCTGGGTGGTGCGTTCGGAGGTGGAGTTATCGTGAGAGCAAGTGGTTCCTTCTGTGACGCGAGCATGCGCGACGAGGTGAAGGACTTCTTCGCTACGCATCAATCTCCCGCCTCCGAGCGCGGACTCAAACAATCGCTGGAGCGCATAAATTATTGTGTCGATCTCAAGGCGCAGCAGCGAACGCAGCTTGCATCCTGGCTTCAGAGTCAGGGCACTTCGGTTGGGGAGTGAGAGAGATGCGAGGAAGCACGGCAAACCGACGCTGGCTGGAAACCGCGTTGTAGGATAAACGAATGCGACGGGCCGAGTTATGGCTAACCGCGGCCCGTCTCGTTGAGGGAATCCAGCTTGGTTGTTATAATCGTGGCTATTCCAAGCGCTCCCGCATTCTTGACTGCCCGCGATTACCGGCAATTCCGGCAAGTCAGGCGTAGCCCACAACTCGCAAGCGTCCGGACCGTGGAGCGGCGCAGCGTGGCCAGGTAGCTCAGGTGGTAGAGCGCAGCCCTGAAAAGGCTGGCGTCGGCGGTTCAACTCCGTCCCTGGCCACCATCATTCCAAAGGACTTGGGCGTTTTCGCCCACTTTCTCCAGCCCAAGATTCAGTCCAAGATACGTCCGGAAGACAGGATCGCCGTGGCTCACTTTGCGACCGCGAGCACCTGCGTCGTTTCGAGCAGAAGCCCATCTATAACATGACGCCCGATGAACTCCAGACGGCAGAGATCGCAGATCGTGGTCAGGACACCGCCATGCTCAAACAGCTATTCGGCGATGACGGTGCCAAGCGTTATAACTCCTTGCAACGCGCGGCCAACAGTACCAACACCGCGCGTGCGGACAAGGCGAGCGATGAACTCTTGCTGATGGAATCCAAGTTGACACCGGAGCAACAGGCCAAACTCTTCGGAACCGGCGAGACTGGCCCAACCCATGAGGACTTCGCAGACTACCGGCGTGCCCTTCGCAACATCTCTGGCGATACCGCCGCAGAACTCGGTGAGTCGATGCGGTATGCCATCACCAAGCTGGGGAAGATTCAAGACCCAGCGAAGATGTCACCTGGGGAGCAACAGGCATTCGCGCAGTTGCGTCATGGGTTCGAGATAGCCGACGAACAGGGATGGAACAAGGACGAAGTCTTGCAGGCTGCGCTAAGGGGCGCGGCTGGCCGCTTCTCGCCGGAGGATGCAGCATTCATGCTCAAGCAGTTCACGAAGTCTGCCGCCGTTCCCAGCGAAGTATCGCAAGCCCGCACCACCGGACCAACCGATACCGCTGCGTTGCTGGTGCTTCCGTCGCAATCCTTGGACGAAACGACGAGAAGTACAAGCATGTGCTCTCGGAGCAGAAGGCTATCGGCGTTCCGTCGATCGCTGTGAAGATCGATCTAACCCATCGTGCCGCATTGGAGCCGGCCCGTAGCAGGGTAGCGAGCTTGGTGGCATCAGCATCCTGGTAAATAACGCCGGTAACGCGTCGCTGAGCGGCGGTATTTTGCAGGAGAAGGCTGAGGATTGGGACAATGTAATCGACCTCAACTCAATGCAGTTTTCCTTCTCTCGAAGCTTGCCGTCCAATCAATGATGATTCGTCAAGGAGAAAAGATATTAATATTGGCAGTATGTATATGTACTCCTTCTTCGGATCTGGGCTGATCCCCTCGTACAGCGCAGGGAAAGGCGCAATCATCTAGTTGACCAAGTCCATGGCGATTGAACTTGCACCGTACAACATTCAAGTCAACGCGATTGCGCCAGGGTGGATTGAGACCGACAAGACCGCCCCTGTAAAAACAATGCCGCTGAACGACGCAATTCTTTCGCGCACTCCAGCCGGTCGATGGGGACAGTCCGAGGAAATTGCTGGAACTGCTGTATATCTAGATCATAGTTCTCTAAATAGCTAATCAATAGAAACCTCATCCATCTTGTACTTCCATCGGAATACCACCGGAGCGGCATTGACTTCTTGGAAATACAGGTGGATTCGCTGAATGAGTTCCTGTTTGCTCTGCACCCGGATCTCCCGGAGCATGCTGCGCGCCATCTTGCTGAACATATTCTCCACCAGATTGAGCCACGAACCGTGCTTGGGAACAAAGACGAACTGAAAGCGTTGCGGCCGACTCGCCAGGTAGCGTTGGGTTTCCTTCGAGATATGGGCGGAGTGATTGTCGAGAATCAATCGCAACGTCGTGGCGGTCGGATAGGCCGCATCCAGCTTTTTCAGCAGCTCAATGAAGTCCTTGCTCTTATGCGTCTCGCTGACGATCTCGGTGACTGTGCCACGGTGCAGATCCAGCCCCGCCAGCAACGAAATCGTTCCCAGCCGCTTGTATTCGTAGTCCCGGGTCGGGCTGGCATGCTGCCCGGGTATGGGCGGCCGGTCGGGCGTTTTCTGCGCCAGCGCTTGAATGCCGGGTTTCTCGTCGTAGGACACCGGGACTGTCCCCGGCTCGCAAATCTCGCCGCGCAGCAGTCCTTGATTGATAATTTCTACTTCCTTGTAAACATGCAGTACCGCCGCCATCTTGGACGCGAACTCCGGGTCCCGTCGCTCCACATAGTATCGAACCTTATGCGGCCGAAGTTCTCCCTGCATCAAGATTTTATGCAGCTTAGAGCGGCTCAACCGCTCCAATTCCGGGTACCCTGCCGACCGGGCCTGCCGCCGCAAGTGGGCGGTTAGCAGACCGTACGTCCATAACTCTTGGGCGTAGCCCAACTCCTTGGGCTTCTGACAGGCCGAGTTCTGCACCCATGCAATCGCCGCATCCGAAACCCGACGCGGCTTGCCGGAACGCGGTAATTCGCCTAAGGCCGCCTGCACGCCAAAGCGGAGGCATTTCTGATGCAGAGCATCACCGTGTTGCGGTTCACTCCCTGGGCCCGCGCAATCGCTTGATCGCTCAGACCGGCGACCGAGTCCAGCAAGATCGCCGCGCGCACCGTACGCCTCTTCTGCTCGGTGCGCGACTTGCGGAGGCGCTCCAACATGCGCTGCTCGTCCTCGCTGAAGACCAGGAGCCGACGTTGCCTCTGAAAGGGCATGCCCCATTAAAACATTGCCGGGGTCGCCTGCCTAGTTACTTAGAGAATATTCATCTAGCTTCACGAGCCTGTGACGGGTACTACGATTCGTGTCGATGGTGGTCATTCGATTCGATGACCCCAACCAAATTTGACCGACGACACACTCGAGGAAATCGAAAGCTGAACCGCGCGAATTCAATCGTCATACAACGGCGTACTTACATATTTGTATTTGACATCTCGGTAGTATCGTTGGCAAAGTCAGTCGGCATGGACTGGTCAAATGTTCGGCTTCCGGAAAGGGTCACGTTGAAATTAGACAACGGTGTCCGCGGATCGGCGAATCTGTTCGGTGACGTTGTCTCTACCGGAATAACGCCGACAGCGCCCGAAAGAACTCTGCTGGCGTGGCAATGCGCACCGACGTCCGTTGAGCGACGGCGTTGGTGAAGTGCTTCGTATTGTGGGTAAGCAGCCAATCTGGTTTGCTGGCCATGGCTGACAGGAGGACCGGGACATCGGCTGCGTGGCGGATCAGGTGCCGATTCAAACGAACCAAGTCCTTGTCGGGGTAGGGAACGATTTCGGGGTTGGTGAGTTTGATGAGGTGTCGGTAATCTTCAATCAACTGGTCGGCATCGAATGCAGGCAGACGTTCTGCATGAAGTAGTAGGTTCTCTTCGACTTCATCGCGGACTACTTCGGCCAGAACCAGCCTACAGACCTTCGCGGCACAAAGCGACAACGTGGCCTTGTCGAGTCCCCAGGGAGAAAGGATTCCTCCGGTTAGGACGTTTGAATCGAGGAAGAGGCGGATTCTGCGTTGCCCGGTCACTTTCCGCGATAGCTTCGAGAACGGCGCCGGAGGGCGGTGGCTGGTGCCTTCTTTCCGTAGCGGCGTGCGTAAACCCGATTGCGGGCCTCGGGGAGTGTCGCGAGGAGGTCGCCCGACGTCAACCCTGCGGCAGTCAGACTTGAGCTTACTTGTTGGCACAGTTGTTCAAAGCGCTGCTGTTCCGGCAGAAGGATGAGACCATCCCCTAGGCGCAAGACCGCAAAGGGCGCACCATTTCCCAACCCAAGATCCTCGCGGAACTGTTTGGGAACAGTAAGCTGGCCCTTCTCGCCGATCTTGGTCGTAGTCAGGTATTCGAGTGTGGGATTGTGAGTTGCCATCGGTAGGAAAATCCTACCACGAAAGAGGACCCGGCGCCAAGCCCAATTGTGGCTTTGCGGCAAGCCAGGGGATCAGTTTGGGAAAAGCAAACGTCATTGCCCGCTCACGGCACGGCCAAACGGGACGGCAGGGAATGAGAGGGGGTCGGAGGGGGGAAGATGATACGGTGACCATCGCGGTCACCAATCGTTTGCCAACGCCGCCTCTTTTATATCCTGCAATATATCCGGTAACAATGATTTCCGCAAGGGTGCCGCGCGCTGTCGTTTACTAGAAAATGGGGTAGTCGGTTAGCTCCTCCTCCCATTAACCTGAGATCTCATCCAGTTGTAGCCATGGGTGACGTTCGCTTCGGTGATCGGCCCCGTGACTACCGCCTGTTCGAGGAGTCTCCGGAAAACGAGCCCACGCGTGATTGAGGTTCGCCTATTAAAGCGGAAGGTGAACTCCTCCAGGTAGGACTGCAAGTGTTCGGGAACGATGGATCCCTGGTGGGTGCCGAGGATCCATCGCTTGAGCAGGCTGGCGATCTGATGCACGCCGGGCATCGAAACGTGGGCCGGGTCATCCGATGACGAGACAATGGTCTTCTTGCGCGTGTATCCGTGCTTGGGGAGGTCATTGTACCCGCCCCAGCCGTCTGTCAGAATGGTCGCTCCTGGGCTCACAGTGTCGCAAACAAAAGGCGTGAGGCTAGCACCCGAAGCATCGGGAACATGACGCATGCGCACTCGGCCGAACCCCTTGGGTTGCTTGATTTCGACGGCGATGACAACGAGCGACTTGTTCGTGCCACGGCCACGTTTTCCGCCGCGTTCGACGCCTCCAATGAGAGTTTCATCAACCTCTATTTCGCCAGACAACCGGTCTCGCTCGGTGCGTACCATAGCGACTCGAAAGCGCTGCAACATTGCCCACGCCGTCCGATAGCTCGTACCCAACGTTCGTTCGAGTGTCTTGGCCGAAAGACCGTTCTTGGCCGTCGTCACATGCCAGGCAGCTTCGAACCACGTCGTCAACGGTGTTCGCGTCTTATCGAAGATCGTCCCTACGCTCACCGACGCTTGGTGTCGACAGGCGCTACAGACCAGGCGACCCCGCGTTTGGCGCCACGGCGCTGCCGCTACCCGGCAAGCTGGACAGACGAATCCTTCCGGCCAGCGTAGCCGTTCCAGATAGGTGGCACACGCTGCATCGTCGGGGAACATCCTTACGAACTCACGATAGGTCCTTGCGTAATCCTGCCCAGCCACCAACACCGCACTATTCTAGGTCAAAAGAGGAGCTAACCGACTACCCCTTTTACTAGAAAATAGGCGGGGCAGAGCGGGGGGAATATCTGCTCTCGGTTGGATATCGAAAGATTAGGGCGCTGAATCATACGCTGCCTGCTTCGCGTTGGACCCTGATCGTGCGTGCGCGATGTCCGGCGTAAGCGAGATTTCAGAGGACCTGACGACTACGGCATCAGTTGCCATCCTGAGACGGGCACCTTTGGCGAGTTCCCGATTTCGCTGTGGAGATTTTGGTTTGAACTATCCCACTCCAGCCCAAGATCCCAGCCCAAGATGAGCATGTCTTTCGCGACTTTGTAACGCCTTACGCAGCCACCTAAGACCTGTTAAGTCGTTGCAAATACTGATTAACGCCAGTCTGAAAAGGCTGGCGTCGGCGGTTCAACTCCGTCCCTGGCCACCATAAATCTAGCTATCAATCAACAACTTACATAGCGATTGACTGATTTGTACTGGTAATGTACTGTTAATGCAGGTTGCCTCCCCCAAAGTTGCCTCCCCCAAAAGAGGAGCCTGAAATGATTGGACTGTACAAGCGGCACGTCGCCGGTTGCGAACACAAGGACGAACCCCAGTACAAACGTTGCCGTTGTCCGGTCTGGTATCAGACCAACCAGGAAGGCAAGCAAACGCGCTGGTCTTCCAAAGAGCGCAGTTGGGAAGCAGCGGAACGCAAGGCGCGCAAGTTGGAGCAGGCTGAGGCTACCGGGCACAACATTCGCAGCACTCGGGCCGCGGGGTTCGCTGATGTCATCGAAGCCTTTCTGATGGACAAAGAGAAGGGCTCAGACCCGGTCGCAGCTGACACGCTGTATCGCCATGAAGCCGGGCTCACACTGCTGAAAGACTTCTGCGCAGGCCGAGGCATTAAACTCCTGAAGGACATCACGCTGTCGATCGTCACTGAATGGCAGCACACGTGGACGCTGAAGTCTCCGGCTGCGAAGCGCGGTAGGCAGGAGAAGATCCGCAATTTCTTCCGGTTCGCCGTCAATCACGAGTACATCTCAAAGAATCCGATCTCAGCATGGAAGTCCGTGAAGTTGGACACGAACGACCTGCACGTCTCCGAGGACCGTATCATCCGCCCTAAGGTCTACGCTCGCATCATGAAGGCGGTGGACGAAGTTCCGATGACTTCTGAGAACCGGGAGCGCGTGAAAGCGTGCATGAGATTGCAGCGCGAGGCTGGATTGGCTATCGTCGATGCCGTTGGATTGTCTAAAGACGAACTGACGAAAGAAGCTGGCCGATTCCGTGTCAAGACCAGCCGTCAGAAGACCGGCACATCTGTTAACAATCCCATCACGGAAGAACTTGGCCGATTGCTCCTGAAGGTCAAGAACGGCAACCCGAAGTATTTCTTCACGTCGGGCAACAGTCTTCCCGAGGATGCGCCGTCGTACTTTCAGAAGTTGTATCGGAAGGTGTTCAAGAAGGCGGGTGTCGAGCATACGTCCCATGACCTGCGGCACACGTACGCCGCGACCTTTTTGGAATCCGAAGGCGACATTCGGTTGCTCAGCAAAGCGCTTGGACACTCGTCAATCACTGTGACTGAAAAGTATTACGCTCACTTTACGACGAAGCAGCAGGACATGTTGGACAAGGCTGCTGAGAAGGCGCTGGCAGCGATGGGCGACTAAAATCCTGAAGTCGTCCTTGATTTTATACACTACGCTTCCAACAGCCCCACCCAAATACAAGCGCAACACTTGATTTAGTTGGTGTTTTAAACGTATCGAGGGTACCAGAGTAGGTACTTGTGAGTTTTAATGTGTAGTGTACATTATATACACTACAAACATGAGCTTTATCCGCAAGGTTAAACGCAAGGGCCGCGTCTACCTCGCCGAGGTTGAGAATCGGCGGATCAACGGCAAAGTTGTCCAATACCACCACCCAAGCGGGTCTCAAAATCAAAGCCAAGGTGACGCGCAAGAGTTATCCCAAAGGAATCAAGGTCCCTAATTCCGAAATGGCCAAGCTTAACCTCAGGCCAGCCGCTTTTCATGGAGACTGGAACTATTTGTTATCGCCCCATGGTAACTAGACCCATAGCTAGAAATGTACATTTTCTTTGTGCGCGGCCCCTAACGGCATGTCTGCAGGACCAAAGACAAGCCGGCAAGGTCGATCATACGTTGCAGGACTTAGTCGCACAGCGCGTGTTCTCGATTGCCTGTGGCTACCCCGACGGCAACGACTCGGCCCGATTGGGCAGCGACCCCATTCATAAGCTGCTTCTCGGTCGCGATCCCATAGAAGGGCTCGACCTGGCCTCGCAACCGACGGTGTCGCGTTTCGAGAATGCGGTCGGAGTCAAGGAGCTGTATCGCATGGGCGAGACTTTGGCCCAGAGTGTCATCCGGCGGCACGCCAAGCGACTACGGCGCCGGGTTTACCGGGTCACCATCGATCTGGATCCCACCGATGATCCCACCCATGGCGCCCAGCAACTCTCCTTCTTTAACGGGCATTACGACAGCTGGTGCTATTTACCGGTGATGGGCTTTATCAGTTTCAATGAGGAAGCCGAACAGTATTTGTGCGCTGCGGTGTTGCGTCCTGGCAACGCCCCCGCCGCAGTGGGCGCCGTAGGATTGCTGCGGCGGCTGATCCGGATCATTCGTGGTCATTTTCCTGGAGTGACCATTCGGGTTCGCCTGGATGGTGGTTTTGCCAATCCCGCGGTGCTGGAGTTTTTGGATGCGCAGACCAAACTGGAATATGTGGTGGCCATGGCCAAAAACGCAGTCCTGAAGCGGATCGCGGCTCCGGGAATTCGTCGCGCTCGTAAGCTGGCAGGAAGCAGCGGAAAGACGGAACATTTCTATGGAGAAGTCGATTACGCGGCTCGCAAGTGGCCTCATCGACGCCGGGTGGTGATCAAAGCGGAAGTCGTCCGGGCGCCGGGAAAAGATCCCAAAGACAATCCCCGCTTCGTTATTACTAACATGAAGCAGAGTCCGCAATGGATTTACGAACGGGTGTACTGCCAACGTGGTGACGTGGAAAATCGCATCAAAGAGTTGCACGACTTGGAAATTGATCGCACCAGTTGCACCAGTTTTTGGGCCAACCAGTTTCGCGTTCTGCTCACCGCTGCGGCTTACGTCTTGATGCAGGAGTTACGTTTGCGGGCTGCGGGTACAGCCTGTGCCCGGGCCCAGGTCCTCACCTTGCGCGAGCGCTTGCTCAAGCTCGGGGCTCGGGTAATGGTCTGGTACGGCGCTGGGTCATTCACCTGCCCACGTCGTTCCCGTTTCTACCTGCCTTCCGTCTTATCGCTTGCCGTTTGGGCGCGCAGAGCGGATAAATCTCCCACTTTTTACAATCCAAAATCAGACTTGTCGCACTCTTGGCGAAGGTGTGTCACTACTTGTCAAAATTGACGTTTGAACCCGACTAATTCTTTTGGAATCAGTAACTCGATCGAAGGAAATTCCGCCGTTGTCGCAATTACATATCACTCATGCGAGCAATCACACTCCACTCCACTCTTCATAACACTTCATGAATAATGCGGGCTA
>CAWCKL010000023.1:0-257544 GCA_963796095.1 uncultured Acidobacteriota bacterium | reverse complement strand
ATTCTTTCGTCTCGCTCTTTTACCTCTTCGCGTAAACGTTCCAACTCCCGTTGCTGCCGCTCAGGATTGGATTCCGGGTGGCGAGGCTTATGCGAGAATAGACCAGCGCTAGCACGGCCACCTATGCCTGCAATTCGTCGCCCAATTCTCGCACTCATCCACCATAGCTTTGCTAATCGGTCCTGATTTGTCCAGCACTAAGCAAGTAGGTACCTGAACTGTTACCACATTTCCCCCGGCGGACAGGCGTAGTCACGGGAGATAGCCGGAACTGCTAGTTCTCAGGCCGACGAAATTATACACCCGGCTGCGCCCCCGCGACCTACCCCTCCGCCGGGCCAGTCTTAAACGGAGCAGCCAATCTTTAAGGGGCGTCACGCTGCACTAAGAACGGCACCGTGGTTGAGATTACGCCGTAGCACGCTTTCTCCGGCCTGCGCCTGAGCGTGCCCGCACCCTCAGTTCCGGACAACATAACGCGACCAAGGAAGGTGGCTTGATCGGCGTACCGGACCGTATCGCGCTATATTGCCCGGGTCGCAAGCACGGGGCTGTGCAAACCCATAGTGCGGGAGGTGCGCCTCAGCATCCGCTCAGGCCGTACCTGGACAACGTAACGAGCGTGGTACTTGATTACCCCAGTAATTCTCACTGAGCGTAATTGCTATCCTTGTTCAAGCTTTGGCTTTTAGCAGCACTTTAGCGCTTCACTCTTTGCTTGCAAGTTTGGTACGTAGGTACGGTAGTGTAATAGCAAGAGCCCGCGGTCGCCTGGTCGGCACGGGTAAAGTTTACGTTCCAGTCGGAATCATCGGGATAGCACAGCCCCTTGGGGGTATGCGGGGTTCCATTGACGAATTGCTGCGGTAGCGTAAACCCGAAGCCATAACAGGTACTATGCAATTTGCCGTCCGAACCCTGCATCACAGGGCAATCGACGTCATGACCGGCCCACTTCCCGCAAACCGCCTTACATTCCTTGTACAGCTTGTCAGACGAACTCAAGGCGCATCCGCAGCTGTTGCTTGAGTTCAGGGTACAGAACGACGCAGGCTGGCAGTCCTCTTCCTTGGCGGCCGTGTAGCCGTTTTGGAAGTCGGTAAAATTCATGTCCATCGTGACGGTCAGCAGTCCGGTAGTCGAATCGTACGTCGGCTGAGGCCAGCTTAGCGGCCAGGCGGTCTCGGTAAATGTCGGGGGCGCTCCCTTGATGTCAACCTGATAGGCTTTGACGTCATTCTGGAGATCGAATCCCGGACCCACCCACATGCTGTAGGTTTGGCGTGTGGTGGGCTTGGCGAACAGCAGAAAATTGTAATAAGTGTGGCCACCTTCGAATACGCTGACCTGGCCTGCTCTCAGATTCTGCTGCTGCGCCAGGCTCTGCGTCGTGTCGATATAAAAATCTCCATGATTGACGCTGAGCGTGCTGCGCTGGCCGACGGATTGCCCCATCATCAGGATACGGGGCGGAGCCGCTCCTTTGTTGATCTCATCCTGCACGAGATACAGCCGGTGCAAAGGAACCCCGAAGCACGTATTTGTCGCACACTCTTTGTCCCAAATCCCGGGAACACCCTGCCCATGATCAGAATAAATAACAGTGGTCGCGTAGTCGTAAGGACTTGTCTTGGCGGTTCCGCGAGGCGTTGCTCCTAGAATGTCCGAGTGGCACTCGTAATCCTCCACGGGAGCATTGAAGAACGGGTCTTCGTTCACCGAAACGGTATCGACTAGACCGGTGAGAGAGCCGTTGTCGTCGTTCAGTTCGGTCTGGCGGTCGATATCGGTAAAGCTGTCGAACATGGTGGGACTGGCCACGCAGTACTTGTTTTTCACTGCGCCGGAATCGGTCTCAAATAGGTAAGTCGGTTTCGGACTGAATAGCGGCTCAATTACATAGTGGCGAATTGACACGTTGTTGAAGAAAAGATTGTCGGAATGGAATGCTGGAGGATAGTAAAACCCATTGGGTTGCTTCCACGCGATAGCCGCATTCGGCATGTAGCACGTAGTGTCGGTCTGGGATTTAAGCAAAGGAAGCCCCAGCACCTGGCCATACATGTACTTGCTATTGGAGCAGTTATTGTTGTTGATGTCGCAGCCGGTAATTCCTTGAGGGACGATGTTCAGGTAAGCGTTCGACTCCTGATACGAAGGGCCATCGTAAATGCTGAAAAATCGTTGATTCATTCCAAAATTGCTCAGCGACATCAACATTCCATTCGGCTGATCCAGGCAGAACAATCCCGACGGCGCTCCGTCGGATTTCTTGGCACAAGCAAGACCTGTATCGGGATTGAACGGTCCGGCGATCGAAGCGAAGTTGTTCTCGTTGGGATTGTTCACCGGATTCTGAACCGTGCCAATGAATGCACTCTTCGTGGCTAATGCCCAATGTCCTTTGATCAGGTCGGATTCCGTATATCCGCCGCCGGTGACAAAGGTAAGACCACCGTTCTGCACGTCTGTAATCACGCTGTTCAGAAACAAATACCACTGGGGTCGAAGCCAGATCGCCCCAAAATTTGTTTCGCTGTAGTTGAACGACGTTGTGAAGTGGTCGAGTACCGTTACCATGCAATTGGGGTCAAGGCTGTTGCAACGTGGCACCAGATCATTGTTGCCGCAATCCACGCCGGGCGGGCATTGGGTTGCGAAGCGGCCGCCGCCCCGATCCACGGTCGGATAGTAGTCAAGTGCGTCAGCGGACTTTATGTCAGGTATGCCAAAGGGATTATCAACCGGTAGCATTCGCGGCAGGTCAGCTGCGGGATCCTCATTTACCACGCCATGACAAGTTGCGGCATCGCTGATGGTGTTGAGGGCATTGTCTGCCCCGGAGCACGAATTTCCCACAAACGATTTCAGAGGCGTCATTCCGGCCCTGTCCACATTCGATTGTTCGGCGCCATATCGCGACCATTTCTGGTTGCGGGACATCGTGCTGTTAGCACCCGTCACCAGCCAATAGCAGGCGCCACAGCTCCCGGCTCCCACAGCCATGTTGTATTGGAAATCGTTCCATCCGTTCATCATCCAGAAGAGCGTCGGATGATCGATATCACTGTGAAATGGGACGTGTTCCTGACTCTCCGATTTATCGTTCCAGGCTGGGTACGGCGCAGCTAAGATTCCCGGCACCTGGCGTGTGTTGTTGCCGTCGTGAACCGCAGCCCGGGCGAAAACGCCGAGGTTCGCAGAGAGCTGGTTGTCGGTCTCTGTGCCATCCTCGAGGTAATAGCCGTGCCCAATCGACTCGTAGCCTACGTTGCGGGCGAGCGTGATGCCCTCGGTGCCGTGGATAACGTACCAGCGAGTCATCGACTCAGCGACCGAGCAATCCTCGACAACCGTATTGGCGGGAGTCTTCCGCACCATGTGAAAGTGCACCGGATAATGCATGATCCGTCCGCCCTGTCCCATAAGGGCAAACTCCACGCCCTGGATATGTACGGACAAGAATCCCTGCCGGAATACGGTATGCGCGCCGAAATAGCTGCTCGGGTCGAGTTCCTCTCCGATCGCGTTGCCACCCGACTTGATGATGATGCTGCGACTCAGCAGTCCCACCGCCGCGCGTACGTCAGCGCTCTTGTTGGGATTCGCAACGTTGTTTGGATCAGGATCCGGTCCAACACTAGCAGGCAGACCGCTGAGATCGTATAGCTGTCCGTGGTGAGGGTACTGCAAGCCTGCCATCAACGTGACAATGGAGTGCGTTCCGTCGCCGCTCGTCTGCATTGAGGCAACTTGTACCTTCTCAGAGTGATCAGCCATGTAATCCGTGCTGGTGACGACAATCTCGTCCTTAGGTTGCCAATCGGCCAGCCGATCGAGTGTCAGCTGATTACTTCCCTTAATCGCATTCGCATTGAGACGAACCCAACTGGTGCCCGAATACGAGACCGGCTGCGGGTCTCGCACTGAACCCTTAGCACCGAAAAGGGCGAGGGTTCCGTTGTACGAAACGGCCAATACTTTGTAGCCAAAGTAACCGAGCGGATTCTTCTCGTCGTATTTGAGAGGCTGGTACTGATAAAAATAGTCGGTGACATCCCCCGGCAGAACCACCTCCTTTGAGCCATTGGAATTCCAGATGTCATCGGGAATACCGCAATGGTCGTCGGTCAGGCAAGCGATGCCCGCTCCTCCCATGCCCGAATAACCTTGATCCTCACCCCAAAGGTGAATGGTAAGCACTGCTTGTTTGGCGCCGTACGGTGTATCTGCCGTACCGGCATTCAGGCTGGTACCGCTTTCGACGAGAATGGAAGATGCCCAGAAATCGGTCGGCGATGCATCGCCCGGATCGACGAATATGAGCGAAGCACCAGTTCCGTAGATATTCACATCACCGAACTTGTAGGGCGTGAGCGAAGCTGTCACGGTACAGGCTCCGACCACGTGTAGAGCTTCTCCATTCCCGGGCGGAATCGCACCGCTATTGCACTTGCATATTCCGTTCGCACACGAGGTTTGCGCTGCCATTGGGACCGCAAGGACTATTGCGACGGCGAGGACAGCAAGGGAGGCGACATACTTGACGAGCGGCTCTGTACGCATACATCTCTCCATAAAAGCAACGGAATGAGTCTCCAACGGATCAGGAGCCGATCCCCCAATCTGGGCATGCCAAGATTTTCAGTTGACACTGCGGTTAAGCACTAATCTCCTTTGACTTCAAGGAGCGGGGAATATTTTACGCCCATCTCACCCGTTCGCAATATGTGAAAAGATTCTTAGTAACTCCGCCTGTCCGTTTCGATGAGCGGGTTGTGTCAAGCTGGGGGGCCACCCGTTGGGGTGGTTGCGCGAACCAGAAACTCTGTGAGAAGAAGTGCGGTGGCGTGCAGGCAGTTGGGGAGTTAGAATCTGGCGCACGATGTGGTTCGGCAGTTAAGGCCGTTTATTTCATGGAGCGTTCCTGCCCGATGTCAAGCGGCTTTCCTGCGGGTGCCGCTCGATCAGTGCACGTATGAGGATGTCTTCCCGGCTGATCTTCCGGCCCCGATACCTGAACTCGATGATCGACCAGCAGTATGAAGCTGATTTTTTGGAACGTAAGGGGGAGCGCTCGGCCACATTAGATCCACACCTAGAACTTGTAAATGGCACGGCCGAGGTAAAGTCCGGCACAAATGGGCTAAGCGAGAGCGGTCCCTTAGCAAAGATGGGGATTATCGGTAGCGTCGGGTTACATATAATGTCAATGCATGTCTGGGGATATCCGAGAACGAGTCGAAGCGCTGAGGCGAGAAATAGCTGAGATCCAAAGACTAAATCTCACGTACTTGCAAACTCCAAGACCGGGCTTCAGTGAAATGAACGATCACGCGAGGCGCGAACAAAGGTTGAAGGAAATCGTGGACGAGTTACGATCAATGACTGAATGGAAGAGACCGTGATGTATCCGAACCTGTGTCGATGGGATTGTCGTATGCCAAGTAAAAAAGGCCGCTAGGGAAATATCTGGCAGTCGAGTGCGGCCAACCGGCGCAACCGATGTGACGCCATTCACATCTGGAATTCTAAGCTTGCAAGCTTGACGGATGAGCCCAAGAAAGAAGCCGAACGGATGGGGGACCGTCCGGCCTGTGGGTTGGTTATAGGGGGGCGGTCGTGAGGGTCCCAATGTCGCGGCGAATAAAGACTGACCTGCCGCCGACGCTAACCCATGACCGCTATATTCGCGTTTTTGGGATGCAGATACAGGAACGATAGCGGAGGTCCCGGTCGCGGGCAATACAGCAAAATGGGGTAGTCGGTTAGCTCCTCTTTTGACCTAGAATAGTGCGGTGTTGGTGGCTGGGCAGGATTACCCAAGGACCTATCGTGAGTTCGTAAGGATGTTCCCCGACGATGCAGCGTGTGCCACCTATCTGGAACGGCTACGCTGGCCGGAAGGATTCGTCTGTCCAGCTTGCCGGGTAGCGGCAGCGCCGTGGCGCCAAACGCGGGGTCGCCTGGTCTGTAGCGCCTGTCGACACCAAGCGTCGGTGAGCGTAGGGACGATCTTCGATAAGACGCGAACACCGTTGACGACGTGGTTCGAAGCTGCCTGGCATGTGACGACGGCCAAGAACGGTCTTTCGGCCAAGACACTCGAACGAACGTTGGGTACGAGCTATCGGACGGCGTGGGCAATGTTGCAGCGCTTTCGAGTCGCTATGGTACGCACCGAGCGAGACCGGTTGTCTGGCGAAATAGAGGTTGATGAAACTCTCATTGGAGGCGTCGAACGCGGCGGAAAACGTGGCCGTGGCACGAACAAGTCGCTCGTTGTCATCGCCGTCGAAATCAAGCAACCCAAGGGGTTCGGCCGAGTGGGCATGCGTCATGTTCCCGATGCTTCGGGTGCTAGCCTCACGCCTTTTGTTTGCGACACTGTGAGCCCAGGAGCGACCATTCTGACAGACGGCTGGGGCGGGTACAATGACCTCCCCAAGCACGGATACACGCGCAAGAGGACCATTGTCTCGTCATCGGATGACCCGGCCCACGTTTCGATGCCCGGCGTGCATCAGATCGCCAGCCTGCTCAAGCGATGGATCCTCGGCACCCACCAGGGATCCATCGTTCCCGAACACTTGCAGTCCTACCTGGAGGAGTTCACCTTCCGCTTTAATAGGCGAACCTCAATCACGCGTGGGCTCGTTTTCCGGAGACTCCTCGAACAGGCGGTAGTCACGGGGCCGATCACCGAAGCGAACGTCACCCATGGCTACAACTGGATGAGATCTCAGGTTAATGGGAGGAGGAGCTAACCGACTACCCCATTTACAGCAAATACTGTAGTCACGACTCGTGACAAGTCGAACGTGGGCAATGCCTTCTATGCGGATTGACAATATAGTGTGTATGGTATGAAACTGTCTTGGGTATCGCGGTAGATCTAAACAAGGGGTGCTTTATGGCGGCAGCGTGCTCAGGATACCCGCAACGAGTCCGGCACGAACTCACCGAACTCATTCAGAAGCAGATTGATTCGATAGAGAAGGAAAGGTACAGTGGTGCAACCGACGCAGAGCGATGGGAATATGAAGAGCGGCGGAAGCGTATTGATGAATTGCACTCCGAACTCCAGCGCTTAAAGTGTGCCGCATAGCACTATGGAACCTCACCAGCATGAAAAAGGGCAGCCTCGTCCTGGGACCGCCCTCTTCCGTGTGGCAACTCCCGCCCGCGTCTCGTCGAAGACCCCTTTCGGGATTATGACGCGAGGCGTTCGGGGGAGCACCGCAGGCCACACTATTCTCAACGACGCGCTTCTTACGACCGCGGCAAGTAGTAAATAACAAATGCGGAAGCAAGGCGTTTTTGGCATCGAGGACGAAGCTGGCGAATACAGTCCAGGGTCTCCGTGGGTCAACTGTTCAACTAAACGTGGGCTCGGCTACAATACCGCGCATGAAGATATCCGTATCACGAAGCAGCGGCGGGAAGGAGAAACTAACAGTCGGCAGCTTGAAAAAGGCCCTGGCCGCCAGCCGCAGGAACAAGAAGAAGCGGGTCAAGATCCTCCGGTACCAGAGGACGATGCCTGCTTAACTATGCTTGCAGGACGCCTGGCGATGTGCGATATCGGACGCAAAGTAGCCCAGCTACCGAACTGCGCGGCTGATAAGTTATAACGTAGACGACAAGAATATTCAGAAAGATATCTGAAAGCCGCCGTTCTCTCCGCTGTACACCTTTTTGTACATCACCCTCGCGTTATTCAACGACTTGCGCGACGTCTGCGGAATGTGGCCTCAATAAGTTACACAAAAATCACGAAGGTATTTGATACCTTTAGTACCTGGGTCCTACCGCCGCAGGCACCGTATAATCGAGGCTAAACCAGCATAAATGTGGCAAGGCTGGGAAAAGCACACGGTGGATCCTGCATTCGCATTGGCGATTTTCGCGCTGGGGCTGGCATTTGGCAGCTTCCTGAATGTGTGTATCTGTCGCCTGCCGAGGGATTGGTCGGTGATTCATCCCGGCTCGGCGTGCCCCAAGTGCGTCCAGCCAATCCGCTTTTATGACAACATTCCCATCCTGAGCTGGCTGATCCTGCGCGGACGCTGCCGCTACTGCAAAGCCCCAATCTCGCCGCGCTATCTCGTGGTTGAACTGCTTACGGGCGCGCTGTTTCTGGCTTGCTACGCATATTTCGGACCCACTCTAGTCGCGCTGAAATATTGTGTTTTCGGATTCCTTCTTCTGGGCTTGATATTCACCGATGCCGAGACCCATCTTTTGCCCGACAAATTGACCCTGCCGGGGCTGGTCACTGGATTGCTGTTCAGCCTGGTGGTTCCGGTTAACGATCTACTTTCTAAGATGCTGTTTGGTCTCATCTACCAGCCCGCTGCCGGGGCTTCCAGCCCCTGGCTCTCGTTGCTGCAGGCTTTGATGGGAGCCGCGGCGGGAGCATCATTCATCTACGGCGCTGGAGCGATTTATCTGCGCGCTCGCGGAGTCGAGGGCATGGGCTTCGGCGACGTGAAGTTGATGGCGATGGTGGGCGCGTTCCTCGGAATCCGTCTGACCATATTCACCCTGTTTGGTGCTTCGATCGTAGGATCGCTGGCCGGACTGGCGACGGTGCTGGTGGTGTGGATCAAGCGCACGCGCCGACGGATCGTCCGGCATCGCGAATCAGCAAGCCTGGCCCGGCGTCATGGATGGGAGTCGGCCAGCATTGCGTTGCGGCGCTTTCCCATGCCGTTTGGCGTGTTTCTCGGCAGCATGGCCATGGTTGCTTCCTTCTTCGGCGACCAGTTTTTTCGCTGGTACTGGAGGTTGCTGTGAGAATGCTCAGCAACCCCATCGTGGTTCGCATGGCAGTGGTGCTGTTTGTCTCGGCTTTTGGGCTTTGGGTGGCGACTCTGTTGCTCCGGCGTATGCGTCGCATACTTACGGAAGAATCTTTCGCCGTTGACTCCGTCTCAGAGCTCGACCAGTTCCCCATGCAGACCTACAACGCCGTGATTCAGCAACTGAAGCAGCAGAAACACGAATTGTTGAGCGTGCAGCAGGTGGAAAGGCGCCGAGCGAAGACTTCGGAAAATATCAGCGCCGCGGTGCTCTCGAACCTCTCCAGCGGAGTGTTGTTCCTGACCACGAACGGTCTGGTCCGCACCGCCAATGCCGCAGCCAAAAGCATTCTTGGATTTGCGTCACCGGTGGGGATGAGTGTGAGTGAAATATTTCGGGATGCGAGATTGAGTTCGTCTTTGTCGCTAGGCTCTCAGGAAACGCTGGCAGCCGCAGTGCAAGCCAGTTTGCGCGAACCGGGTTTGCGAACGCAAGGACTTTTGCGGAGCGTGGAGGCGGATTACAACACTCCAGCGGGCGACCGACGCATTCTCGAGATCACGATTTCTCCGGTGCCCACCCCCTCGGGTGAGACTTTGGGCGCGGCGTGCCTGATCACGGACAAAACGGAATTTGCAACCATCCAGCGGTTGCAGGAACTACGCGGAGAAATGTCCGCCGAGATGGCCTTAGCGCTGCGCAGTTCGCTGGCTACGATTTCCAGCTACGCGGAACAAGTGGCGGTCAGTTCGGATCCCACACTGGTGCGGCAGTTGGCCGTCGACATTGTTTCGGAAGCAGCCGACCTGGATCACACCATTGGCGGTTTTCTAACCGGCGCAAAAGCCGCGAAGGCCGCTGGAGCTTAAGTTCAATCGGAGGATGAAACAAAGATGAAACGCATAACACATGTCTGGGTTGTGGAAGCAATTGTTGTTGTGACGATGGCGTCGTTCGCGAGCGCCCAAAATTCGGCTCCCCAAGAGCAACCCCTGGGAGACTATGCCCGAGCCGTTCGCAAGGACAAAAAGCCAACCCAAGCAAAGCAGTTCGACAACGAAAATATGCCGGTGGACGATAAGCTTAGCATTGTGGGGGGCGCGGGGTCGAGCGATAACCAGGCGCAAAGCGCGGCGAACGGCGGAGCGGACGCAGCTTCGTCGGACAAGAAGGGCGACGACAAACCACCCGCAATCCAGCCGGGACAATCGCAAGAAGATCGCCAGAAAACCTACGACGTATGGAAAGACAGATTGTCGAACCAGAAAGCGAAAGTGGACCTGCTCAACCGCGAACTGGACGTGGAGCAGCGGGAATATCAACTGCGCGCGGCCGCGATGTATGCCGACGCCGGCAACCGTCTGCGGAATTCGGGGAATTGGGACAAGGAAGATGCAGACTACAAGCAGAAGATCGCTGAAAAGAAAAAAGCCGCAGACGCCGCCAAGCAGGAACTTGATGACATGCAGGAAGACGCCCGTAAGGCAGGTGTTCCCTCTTCAGTTCGAGAGAGTAGCACGGCTCAGCAATAGTGCTGCTTGAGCGAGCGGTTAAAAGCCTCGATATGGTCGAAGGCTTTTTCTTTCTCGCTCTGCCGTTAAGCACGCGGGAGGGTCAAGAGCCAGTATGCGCTAACACACAGCAGAATGACGGCTACTGCGGCCACTGCGATCCGTGGACCAAGAATTCGGAAGCGCTGGCTAAGTGCTGTCAACAGCAGCACGGTGGCCAGGAACACGGTCACCTTCACGTAGTCGTCCCCGGTGTCACGCGTGTTCACACCTTTTTCAAAATAGCCTTTCGCCTCTTCCGCAAATTGCGCCGACTCGGCCGCATTGGCATTCTTATACTCAGGCATAAAGATTGGCCCCTGCGGCGCCGAAGGGTTATTGATGGGATCGAGCTTCCACCAGGCCTGAAACGCGATGGCGTACTCGGGGCGGAAGCGGCGTTCGTAAAAAGCAGCGAGCTTATCCCGGCCGGCGACCTTGGACGCGACCCAACCGCTGAAAGTCACGCTGTCATAGAGGCGGTCCTGACCCGCCAAGGTAGCTTTTTCCTGCGACAGGACGGTGGTGCGCGAAGCCCGCGAATAGTTTTCAGCCGAGAGGGCTCCCCAGCGCGATGCCTGGTAGCCGCTCCAGGCGGTAGCGATGGCCACGATAGTGAGCACTACGGCCTCAAGAATCTCGACCCATTCCGCGTGCGAGCCTGAGGGCGATCCCTGATGATAGCCCTGCTCGTGGATCTTGTGAGCAAACTCGATGTTCGACGTTGCCTCTGGCATCGTTATCTCCTCTCGTGGTTTGGGCCATGATTTAACTCAGCTTTTTGTGACGAACTCAAACCGGGGACAATGAGCGCGGTGGCGACATTAGAACCGCAATTAGAAGACACGATGTTGGGAACCTCGGCTTGGAGTGGAGCTACGCCACTGCGGGCTCTAGTCCGTACTCGTCTCACTGGCGAAGTGCTACCGGCCACAGTATCTTCTGCCCCTGACAAAGCCGATAAGAATAAATTAGTTCCGCCAGGCTGACGCATACCACTCGAAAAACTACTAGTTGTTTCGAGCGTCCACGATTTCAGGTCGCGGACATCACCAACAAGGTGGACGATCCCGCTGATTGCTTTAACCAGACGGACCGGTCTCCATTCCCCGATGGAGATTTGAATTGGAGTTCCTGGCATCAGTCTTCAACCCTCTGTTGCCAGTGACGCATCTGCTCAGCTGGTATTCTCTTTTGGCGGACCTACTCGTTTTGCCGCGTGGAGTGGAAGAAGCAATCATTTTCAGTTATGGGGACGTGGTGACCTCTAGAAAGACATCCCCGGTCAGCGGCGAACGAACCCTGGTTTGATGGCGTAACCCTTCCCGGTGCTTGTGAAGCAGTGTGCTATTCAGCCGGGGGTACCATGAGAAAAATACATGTGCGCGCGTCCGTCGCCGCATTGGTGCTGCTCTTCGTTTTTACTCTCCATGCGTTGCAGCTAGATGGGCAGAACTTAAACCGTCCGAGTGGACGGGGAAACTCCGCTCCTGTAGCCCACCAGCACCGAAGTTTTACACCTCCGACCAAACGTCATCGCGGCACCATCGGCAGCATACTTGACCGACTCGGTCGCCAGCGTTGCCGTAAAAGGCGCATGGGGAACGGGCGGAATCAAGATGCCTTCAACCACTTCCCGTACTCCGCCGTTCCGAGCCGGTTCGTGAGAATAAGTTTGCTGGGGCTGCTGAACCTGGGGCTGCTGAACCTGGGCCACGCTAATCAAACTGCCCAAGCAGAGAATTCCGGCGATCCTGTTCCGCATGGCTGACCTCAGCAATTGCACCAAAGCTATTCCGAATCGACCGCCGCGTCAATACTGGCTTAATCCACTCGCCAGTGAGAGTTCCCAAAGCGTTTCTTGATAGGCTAGTTGGCAAAAAACCGCGATTGCACTCCCAACCGGTTCTCAGAGTGAACGCCTTCTTAGGTTCGTTGGCACCTCGCGCCCCCGATCGGTGCGGCAGAAAGTTCTTCAGGCTTAGCTCTCCCCGTCAGCTGAGAATGAGGAGCGTTGGCAACGGCATCCGCCGGCGTCCTCCATTTATTTGCTATTTGTTCTACTAGCTTTGTTGGCGGAGCTTGTGAATTTGTTTGAGATGGTGGCGACCGTGGACCCAGTGAAATTTTCGCCACTGACGCCCGGTCAGGGGTCCGAGGATGGGATGGTCGAGCACTCGGGTTCGCTTGCCAAAGCGAGCTTCGCATTGCGCAATCTGGTCGTCCATGGCTGAGATCCGTGGCCCGATCTCGCATACGATTTCTTCAACCGCCATCCCACGGGGTAGGGCATGCTTTGGCGATTTTCGTCCCTCGGGTAAGTGCCCGAGTCCGGTGACAACAAACGCCCTGACGCGATCCTTCAGCATCGGCGTCCGCGCCTGCGGCTCGCCCGCTTGCAGGCAACGCTCGAAAGCTTTCGTAGTTCCGGTATAGGTGAGATAGAGGTGCTCGAGAACTTCGGCCGTGCTCCACTTGCCCTCGGGATGACGCCGCAGGTCTTCGGCGCTCATGTCACGAGTAGCAGACGCGATCGCTTCCTGTAACCTTTGTAGGTACGCATCCATGGACCAACTCCTCTCGCTACTTCTAGTAGAATCAATTCCGGCATTCACGGTTGCAAAATTTTCACGCGCTACGGATGATGCTATGAAAAACTTGCTGATGGCGATGCTGGCACTCGCATTATTGACGATGACAAGCTGTTCATCGGAATCCTCGAAGCCGGCAGAGACGGAAAAACCGCAGCCGAAAGCGTCGGAGTTCCAGACAGGCCGGTACGCCTTCCAAAAGCTCTACGTCGCGGCGCGTGGATGGGCACGCGATGCGCAACCGTACCGGCTGGAATCGCAGGTCACATCTGACTGCAAGGGCAAAGACGGCAAGGCGGATGTATGGCGCGCGTCCTTCGCGTCTCCCACAGGGCACGGGGCGAAGACGTATGTATGGTCCGGCACGGACGCCCAGGACGCTCCTGCGCGCGGAGTGACGCCTGGCGCGGAGGACAGTTACAGTCCCACGAATTCGTCCACTCAGGTATTTGATATTGGCTTTCTGCACGTGGACTCGGACAAGGCATTTGAAGTTGCCCAGCAACATGGGGGCGCGAAGGTGCTGGAGAAGGCTCCGGACACTCCTGTCCTATACGTGCTCGACTGGAATCACGCCACCAACGAACTCATTTGGCACGTGATCTACGGAAACAGCCGAGATGTTGCCAGACTTACTGTCGATGTGAATGGAACTACAGGAGAGTTCGTTCGGGTCGAGAAGTAGCAAGATTAAGGCTTGGACTCGGTCTTCTGCGAGGTTTCGTTCTTTGCCTCAGCCCGCTTTAGTTTCTGCAGCGCCTTGCGCGCCTCTTTGGCGTACGGTCCGTCAGGCAGAATCTTCAGATACTCCTCGTAATGCGGGATGGCCTGGTCGGGTTGATCCAGCTTTTCGTAGCATTGCGCCATGCGGAAATTAGCGACGGCATCTTTTTCCTTCCAAATCAGCGCGTCCTGGTAGCGGGCCAATGCGGCCTTGTAGCTTTTCCGTTTGAAGTAGTAGTCACCGACTTCGTCGTCCTTCATCGCCCGGTAAGGATTCCAGGGATGCATCTCCTGCACGTCGGCTTCGGGCTCGTCTTCGGGGTTGGTTTCAACCACGCCGCTGTTGGGATGGTTCTTGGCGTCATCCTTCGGCGGGCTGATATCAACCCGGGTGTCGCGGCTGGAACTCTCCCCTGCTTCGGTTGCCGGAGTCGACCGCGGAGGAGCCTGGTTCTGTCCAGGCTGTTCCTGTTGATCCTGATCAGGCTGCGGCTGCTGTTGAGCGACTGCCCATCCTCCCAGAAAGAAGGAAAGGAGGATAGTGAAAACAAACCTACGCATGGATAGATTTTACCGCTTTGCGGGGGTAAAAAGCGCGGAACAGAACCCGTTAACCACAAAGGACATGAAGGTTCACAAAGGGAAGACAGCACGCCAAGCAATTTACCTCCCGGCATGACTACGATGATCTCAGGGCCTGGTTTCCTTTGTGAGCCTTCGTGTCCTTTGTGGTTAACGGGCTTCGCCTCAATCGGCATAGGGGAAGGTCACCCCTTCTCCCCTGCCACACCCTCGAAAAAACCTCGGCTAAGAACCTGCTCTTGCTAGGATCGGGGTTAGCTGAACCGAATATCCGAGATTCGCCAAATGGGTGATGAGCCTTTGCTTCCGCCGTTTCAGCGTGAGAGCGCTCACCGCGGGCCCAGACTCAACATATTGGACAGCTTCGTGTAGTACCTTCCAGATCAATCGACATAGGCGGTGAGCGATTGACCAGACTGCCTTCGCATAACCCAGACGAGGAGATAAGCGTTGGAACACGATTTGCAGGTAACCGTCTCGCTTGCGCACGGCTGCGTGGGTTCATTGGTTGAGCGGGCGGCGCATCGCACGGTTCCCTTTAGCGGACCGGTTCCCGCTGGACTCACCCGCGCTCTCCTGGAGTCCGGGGCACATTCCCACCCAGGATGCCAGTTGCCCAGCTGACGGAAAGCTCTCCGCACCAGGACCGATCGCGGCGATGATTTGCTGCGCCGAGTCAACGCCTAAGCCGGGCAGCTGCGAAAGCCGAACTACGGCGTCTTGATGTGCCTTCCTGGCTTCCGCGATCCTGCTCTCCAGTTCGGCGATTTGCCCTTCGATCAGATCCAAGCGCCGCCGATACAGCGTCAACAGCTTTCGGTGCCGAGGCAGAGGTTGCCCGTTGAGGGCATCCCTCCGTTCCTCATCCGTCGCCTGCAACCGTCTATCGCCCAATCCTCTGAGCCGTGCCGGATCCGTTTCCCTCGCTGAGATGGTGCGCAGAATCCGTTGGCCACTGGCTCCTAGTAGATCGCTGACCACGCTGGACAGTTGATTGGACACTCTTCGAAGAAGACTCTCCCGTGAACTCTGCAACCGCAACCCGATCCCACGTCCGTTGATATTTAGATTCTTGAACCTCAAGTCTGAGAATTTATCTCTCAGAATTTCAAGCGGCAAGTAGATCGATGACCTGTTGGATCGAAGCGTCGGCTTTTTCATAAGCGGCTTGGAGTTTGCTGGCGGGAGTGTGGGGTTGGGTGGGTTTACGGTGGAAGAGGCTGTTGGCCAAGGGACCGCAGACGCGCTGGTGGAAGAGGATGAACATCAGGGTGACGCGAGTACCTTGGTCGGTGAGTCGGTAGGCATAACGGGAGCCGTCGCGTTCCAGTATGGCATGGGCTTTGAGTTTGCGGAGGTCATAACGGAGTTGGGTCAGGGTGTAGTTTGCGGAGGTGAGTTGGAAGGCGGAGAGGATGGCTTGGTGGATTTGGCGGGAGCGCCATCCACCCAGTTGGGTGCCGCGGTGGAGCAGAACTTCCATCAGGCGGAGCATGCGGGTGTCCTGGATCTTGATGCCAGGGATTTTGGTGTTTCCCGAGGGGATGGGCAGAGCCAGACGCTGGAACAGGGGAAAGTCGACGTGGACATCGAGAGCCTGGGCCTCGAATTCAGCGAAACGATCGGTAACGGTCGCCAGGGTCTGACGAACGGTTTCCAGGTTATCCAAGGATTTTTTCAGTCCGAAGTCTTGCAGGTTGTTGCTGAGGACCTCCAAGCGCAGGAAGGTAGAGAACTTCTCGTACATGCGGAGCACGGCATTTTTGGCGCAGGCGCGCAGCACGTGATGGCCATGTTCCATTCTTTCCAGGATAGTGGCGAGTTTGCCGCGGATTCTCCTGTGCAAGCGAAAGCCGAACATGTGAGAGAGTTTGTCGGCGGAGAGACGGAACAGTCCGAGGTCACAGGAGCGCTCGAAGAGTTTGTGGATGGGAAAGTTTCGGCGGAAGTTAAAGTTGCGACAGTATTCGACCTGCTGCAGTGAGTAATGGCGGCTGAGATTGATGGCGGCGCGGTCTTTTTGGGAGAACTTGGGTCCTACGATCCAAGTCCAGTGATCGAGCTGCTTGCGAATGATCTGAGGGCTGAGACGGTCGGCGGCTGCCTGTAAGGCGGCTTGGTCGGCGACCCAGAGAAAGGCGTTGTCGTCTTTACGAAAGGGTACACCGGCACGCAGGAGTTCACGTTCGATGAAAGAATGGCCGTTGAGGTAGTAGGTGATGGAGAGGGGCAAGAACGATCCGATGCATAGGGCGATCGGGCCCAGCATTTCGTCGCGAATATAGAAGTAGTAGTGGGTGTAGCGGGAACGCTGCCGGGCGAGGATGCGGTAATGGGGATCGGCGACGGGAAATCTGGGAACGGCGGAGCGGAATGAGGGTCCGAGTTCCATGCTCTTGAGGATGAAGTAGACGCCGAACTGATTCCGGCGCTCCATTCGTCGCAGGTGGGGACGAACGTAGTCTTCCTTGCGGACGCCTTTCTCAGCCCACTCCATGGGGATCTTACGTTTCTTGGCAAAGGCGTCCACCCAGCGATGGTAATCATCAGTTCGCTGCCGCAAGATTTCTTTGCTGATGGTCTCCACTTGGTGGATGTCGCGGAAGAAGTGGACGATGTTCTCCGGGCGGGTGAGCAAGGGCAGATGGCCGAGGATGACGATACGATCGAAACAGTGGTATACCAAGGCCAGCAGGCTGCCAAACAGCTTTGCAAAGGTCTCCATCGGTTCCTCCCGGTGACTCTTGCGTCGAGAACAAGATCATCGGGCAAAGAACCGATGGAGGTCAAAATTTCAAATATGTTTGGGTAGGTTTAGTGCGGGTCCAGGTGCGCCAACCCCGTTGCTCCGCGTCGGGAACGTAACTCAAAATCAACTCCTCTCTCAGGAGTCGGCTCACGCTGCGCTTCGCCTCCCGAAAATCGGTTTTCCGCCCGCGAGGACCGCGATTCGACCGGGCTTGCGCCAGCCAGAGCTGGAACTGTCCCTCCTGCTCGAACCACACTGGTTTCCAATATTGCGCAGTGGATTCCATCCCGACTTCCTGGACGGCGGGTTCTTGCAACCCTGCCGACAGTTTCTGCCGTTCCGAGATCGTGCTACCAAACCGACGACCCTCGAACTGCCGTTCCCGGTCTCGGGCATTTGCAACTACAACTGCCAGCATTCTCTTGGGTACATCGATGCCGGCCATTAGTGGCTTTCATTCCACACGTACAAGAAATCGGCGTCGCTTGCGGTCGCAACGTTACGGCTGCTTTTGTGAATGGCGCGATTTAGCGCAGCTCGCACGTTTTCCTTGCTCTCCTCTAACTCCGCCAAAGGCACTTTAAGCGCAACTCCCTCCGGCAGTCGATCGAGGTCAGTGAGAATCTTTGTCACGATCTGTTTGTGCTTTCCATTTCGACCTTGCGGAACATCGAGCTGCGCCATGGTCTTGAAGTTCATTGGTGCTTTGTTGATCCGGGGGCTCATCGGTGACCTCCTTTGCAGAGAAGCGTTAAACTAACGTGACGCAATCGTAATACAACGTAACATCGCGCATGCATAAAATCGAGCCGTTAAACTAGGCTCGGTAACGTGATTGGCGCGATCAGTAAGGCCGACGCACAAGTCCCAATAATTGAGCAACTTGGGACGCTAATGCCGAAGGAAAGATTGCGCAAAAGATATAACCCGTACTCATTCTGAAGTGCTACTGTTTCTGATAATGAGGAGTAACTTCAATGCAAACGTCAAAAACATATTTCGAGCAGATGCCGGTGGAGACGGTGAAGAAAATTGCCAAAGAACTCCCGGAGAACAATACGATCGAAAGTGTTGAAACGCACGGCGAAGTCACGGCTGCTGGGGAGCACTGGCGTCAACTAGCACAACGAGTCCCAACAGGAAGAGGATCCGAATAGAATGATCGGGCTGGTCGAACAGCTCATTGCCACGTTCGATGAAGAACAAGCCCGCAAGTCTCGACTTCCTACGCGGGATAATCAAAGTCGATCTGGCTCTTGTGAACCTTAATTCGGTTAATCGTTTTCCGTAGCCATGTCCCCTTGAGAGTACCTGCCCCATTAGCGGGTCGAGGGTGCCTCGACGTCAAAGAGAGGAACGATCATGCGAGCCGACTATGTTTGGGAGGAACTGTATGAAGCTGCTGTCCTTGAAACCGATGACAACAATCTGTCAAATCGCCTTCAGGCAGCAAAGGCCACGATCGATAGCCGCCTACACGAAATGCAGGCAGATCATGGAGGTACGCCTGAGGAACTGCAAGCTATCAGCGATGCCCTTCACGGGCTAAACGTGCTGCAGGCAGAGTGGGAAACACGCTGTCACGCTGCGGGTTCGAGCAACCCTTGAATCGCACTAACCAACGATTGGAGTGATCCAGACTTCGACACTACCGCCCTAATGCCCGCAGCTAGGGCTTCGCGTTTGAGGTGAGCGGCGTCAAAGTTGGTGAACATTAAAACGGGCACACGCGGTAACAGTCGCTTGAGTGCGCGGGCAGCCTCCAGGCCATTCATTACAGGCATCGCGAGGTCGAGCACAATCAAATCTGGCCTCAACTCCTGTGCCTTCTCTATGGCCTCACGCCCATTGGCTGCTTCGCCACTCACTTCCCAGCCATTTTGCTGTTCCAACGTCTCACGTATGATTCTGCGTATGAGTGCAGAGTCGTCCACGATAAGTATGTGCTTTGACACGTGAGAACCCCTGGCGCGGTACGCCCCCCATCACCTCTTCTAGCTATACGCACCAGTTTTGGTCAATACGGTGAGCCCCGTATACCTGCCACCAGTCCCATCTAGGCGAGGCAAGTCTTTCCATGCGACACAAACAGCGCTCATAGCCCATGCTAAGGCCTTGCGCAACAATAACTCCGCATTCTGTGGTCAAACTATCCCAACGTTAACAAGTGTCCCAAGATAGATGTTGGCTCAAAAATAGGCATTGGACGCCAGATTTGCAGAAAAGGGAAGAGTTAGGCCGTGGTATAGTTCATCCTAGAAGTTGCGGTTACGGGAGGAACTATACCACATGGTCTTCGCCTCAGAAGTCCTTCGCTCCGTCTTGCGACGCCAACAAATCGCCACCTTGGAAGAATTGAAACAAGCGTTGGGCACTACCTCCACCATGACTGTGTTTCGCAAACTGAAGGCCTTGAGCTATCGCACCAGTTATTCCCACCGCGGCAAGTACTACACCCTGGCGGAGATCCCTCAGTTCGATGAGCAAGGACTTTGGTCTTCCCGCGGGGCCTGGTTCTCTCGAGACGGGACTTTGTTGGCCACCGCGCAACGCTTCGTGGAACAGTCTCCCGCGGGATTTATGGCCAGCGAGTTGCAAGCCCTAGTGGGTGTGGAAGTCAAACAGACCTTGCTCCAGCTTTATCAGCACAAACGGGTGGAGCGACGCGGGGTAGGAGGTGTGTACGTCTACTTCGCTCGGGAGGCGGAGCGGAAACGGGAACAACGGTTGCAGCGGGAAGTTCGACCAGCAGCTCAGGAGATCGAGGAGCCGGCGGTCGGGGCCAAGCTGTCGCCGGAACTCAAAGCAGCGATCATTCTGTTTTACAGTTTGCTGGATGAGCGGCAGCGGCGTCTCTACGCAGGGTTGGAGGCTCACAAAGTAGGCTATGGCGGCGACCACAAGATCGCCGAGTTTCTGGGACTGGACGTGCACACGGTGGCCCGCGGACGGCGGGAGCTGCTGGGGGGAGAGGTGCCCCGGCAACGCGTGCGCCAAGCCGGAGGCGGGCGCAAGGCAGCCGAAAAAAAAAGCCCGCGGTGATCGAAGCCATTGCCCATTTGCTGCGCCACGAAACCGGCGGCGATCCCATGCGGGATCTGAAATGGTCCCGCCGCGCCATCCGAAAAATCGCCGGCCAACTACGTCGAGTGCAGATTCGGGTCAGCGCCAGTACCGTACGTCGCTTGTTGAAACAGATGGGATTCAGCTTGCGGGTGAATCACAAGCGGCTGGAATCGGGAAACAAGAACCCGCCGCCACGACGGGTACGCAACCGCCAATTTACCTATATCGATCGCCAGCGCAAGCGATTCACGGCGCGGGCCCACCCTATTATCAGCGTGGATGCCAAGAAGAAGGAGTGGATCGGCAAGTTCAAGAACTCTGGGATCAGCTGGGAACAGCAACCCCAACTGGTCAACGATCACGACTTCCCCAGCGATGCCGTGGGCCGGGCGATTCCCTATGGGGTTTACGATCCAAGGAGGAATCAGGGTTTTGTGGTGGTGGGCACCAGCCGCGAAACCCCGGCGTTTGCGGTCGATGCCATTACTCTCTGGTGGAAGAGTTGTGGACAGAAGAGGTACCCCAAGGCCAAGCAACTGTTAATCCTGGCCGACTCGGGCGGTGGCAACAGCGCTCGTGCCCGCGGCTGGAAATACCATTTACAACATCAACTGGTGAACCCCTACCGATTGCAGGTCACCGTCTGTCACTATCCTCCAGGGGCTTCCAAATGGAACCCCATCGAACATCGCCTGTTTTCGCAGATCAGCAACAATTGGGCGGGTCGCCCTCTGCAGAGCTACGAGACCGCACTCAAGTACATTCGCACCACCAGCACCTTAACTGGACTCGCGGTGTGTGCCCGTATGCTCCCCAAGAAATATGAAAAAGGCGAATCGTTCTCCGATCAGCAAATGCAGCAACTAATGCTTAGCAAGCACAGCACACTACCGGCGTGGAATTACACCTTGACTCCAGCAACTATGTGAAATTATTTTTGCGCAAGCCCTAAGGGCCGGTGAAGTCGCCGTCGATTGGCGCTTCCTACTGTGGAGGCCGCGCCGGTTCTTTTTCCGGACGAGGCTGTTCTTCTAGATGAGGCTGCTTTTCGGGATGAGCTTGCTCCGGATGAGCCTCACTCTTCGGATTGGGCGCGCTCTCTGGATTAGGCGTCGCTTCCGGGCGTGGCGCATTTTCCGGACGAGGCGTGTTCTCCTGTCGAGGTTGAGTCTCGGGGTGAGGCATGTTTTGCTCCGTGGGCTTGGTCTCCATGCGAGGTGCACTCTGCGGTTGAGCCGCAGTTGGTGGATGAGGTACCGCAGGAGGGGTTGCTGGAGTTGCACTTTGCGGCGTTTCCGGGCGAGGAGCGCTGCTCTCCGGTCGATTGTTTTCTGGTCGAGCCCCTTGATTGTTGGCCGGTGGTCGGGAGGCAGCGCGTTCGGCAGGAGGGTTGTAAGGCGCCCCTGCACGGCTGGCTTTTACAACTCCGCTTCCGGAAAATGCTCCCGGCTTGGGAGTTGCGGCAACCGCAGGTTGGCCGTGGTTGACTGACGCGAGTTGGTTGCGATCGGCTTTGGCAGCCTGCTCATGTTGAACCTGCGTACCCGTTGCAGGAACATGTTTCTCTCGCGTTGCCGCCTCCTCTTGAGGGGTCGGGCGGGCAGCGGTCCCCCCCGAGCCACCGTTATAACTCACGTTGTTGACGGCGGTGTTGTTGACAATGGTCTTGTTATAGACATTGGTGATGTTCGTCGTGCTCACGTTGTTTACTGTGCGGTTATAGTAGAATTGCCTGTTGTTCCAGTATCCGCCCTGGTAGCCTACACCGGTGTAGCCGTAGCCATAAACGATACCGCCGTAGAAACCCACCTGGGGCCCCCAATACCCAGCGTTCCAAACGTAGACACCGTTGTCCCAGCTCCAATAACCCGGCGTCCACAGCAGACCCACCGCGGGCGCTGGTACCCAAGTGCCCGGAACCCAATAGTAGCCATCATCACTGTAAGCCCAATAGCCAGGCGTCCAGATATATCCTTCGCTGGGGCAAACTGGCTGCTCGTACACCGGCAACGCAGGTGGCGCGATGTTAAGTGAGATCGCGATCTGCGCCTGTGACGCAGCCGACAGAGCCATTATCACGAACGCGAATACTAACGCACGAATGAAGCGAATGTTATGCATAGTTTCCTCCTGCCCGCAACCCCTCGCTTTCCCGTATTGCGTTTAATGCACTGGGTTGCGTGGACTGAGAGCTGCGGACCTCCGAACGTCACGGTCCGCTTCTTCCGAATACAGCCTCTTCGAGGGATTTGCGTGGCGCAAAGTTGTATTCAGCGTTTAGCTGCACACTGTAGAAAAGTCGCTCGGATACGGTAGTCGGTACAGGAAAATGTCCCCCTCGGTATTTTCTTGTATCACTAGTGCCGCTGGCTGCTGCAGCCTTGCGGCGCTTGATTAGCAGTGCTGGCGAAACTCGCAAGGATCTCGCGATTCCCCGCAAACTCTCTCCGCCAGCGTGTCGCTTCTCCACCAACGTCGTGATGCGTTCCCGCTCCGCGAGCGTGGCCATGATGGAGATGACGACATCGCGCATCATCCCGCAGCTCCCAAAGAACGGTTCCTGGAAACTGCGCCAGCCAACGCCCCAGTCCTCCAGTTGCTGCAGGTGGCGTAATCCAGACTTTGTGTGGTCTTCTCGTGAGCATCACCGCGACCAGAAAGGCCATCACGATGAGCCAAAATCCTATCGCAACTGGATGATGCATGCTTACCTCCTTAACTTACCAGCGTCGCTATTCACCAGCCAGACATCGTAGCTCAGCCACGGCTCGCGCGGCAGCTTGGCGATATACACGTCCGTCGCGGCATCGTTAGTCAGCGCCTGCTCGTGAAGCTCGTGCGCATGTTCCTGCACTGTAGCAGGGTCGGCGTTGATCTCCGCAGCGTACTTAAATGTATTGCCCCATCTGTCTAGTCATGGGAAGGTACGGCAATCAGCGAGATGGAATGAATTGCAAACTCTTCCAGCGTGTTGGATGAAATCCGGGAAGCGCGACATAAGGTGGGCGTGAAGATGTCCGCAGACAACTTCGCCGAGTTGAAGCGAGCGGCTGACCTTCTCTGGCCGGGGGCGATTCTTACCAACTCGTCCGTGATTCTGGGATTGGCGAAGTTGAAGGCGAGCGATGTGTTGAATTCCGGCGCTGCGCCGAAAAAGACCAAGCCTCGCGGTTAAGGCATCATCGGGCCGCAGGAAAGCGTCCCCAGAGTCCCCAAGCCGAGGACGCTATCTCGCAGCCTCCCGCGAGACCTGCTCGCCCACACGATAGTTCCATCACTCAAACTTGTAAATGGCACCGGTGAGGTAAAGTCGCTGGCACGAGCGGGGTAAGGGACAGTGATCTGTGATCTTGGGTGGCGATAACATGCCGGTCGCGAGGGCGGATAAAAGGGAAGGGCCGGGACGACTCCGGCCTATATTGCGGATTGGTGGCGGGATGGTACTGCGGCGATTGAAAGAGGCATTGCCAAATTATTCCACTGATCGGGAGCGAGCAATACCCGTGATGCTGTAGGTGGGCGGAGAAAGGGCCGGAGAATGCGGATGCATCTGGCACAAGCCAGATCCTCTCCGGCCCCCGTGCTTCGTTACATCACATCAGGAGAAGAGAAAAGGCCGAACGCTGTGAAATGTCCGGCCTCAAAAAGTCGGCGGGGTATGGTGGGTAGGGGCGGTCGTGAGGGTCGAATGGAACGACGAAAGAAGATGACGCGCCGCCTACGCTAACCCATGACCAGCCATCAAGCGTGCATTCGTACTTAGCGTGCACGGAGGGCGCGAGCAATACCGTGGATACTGTAGTCACACTTCCGCACACATCAGCGGACGCAATTTGAGGCCCGACCAACCACTCTTTAGAGATTGATCTTCCGCGACTTGGCATAGTTTTCCGGGGGATTCACCGACGTGCCGCCCGCTCGACGGTCGGCGGCTTCTTTGCATTCTCCAACGGTCGACCACATGTTGGGCAAGAATCGGCCTGCTCAATGTCCTGCATGCGCATCTTCCAGCTTGCGCGTACTGCCGCGTCCAGGGCGACCTGTAGATCCGGAAACCATTTGAAATAGTGCTCTCGGACTGTGGCTGCATTGTCGCCGAGCAAGGTCGCGAGTTGTCAATACTCACCTTGCCCGTCTCAACCATCTCTTTTGCGAATGTGTCCCGAAAGAAATGTGAGCTAGGCCGCAGCGGATGACCATTTCGGTCTTGCAGATCTAGAGCTGGTTTGACCATTGGCCAGGGCCGTCGCAGTGCCTTGCCCCATAGATTGGCAGCATGCTCCGGGCCGCCATGTCCGCTCAGAAAAAGTAGCGAGGATCACCGCCAGGAATCGTCGCAAGGCGGCGCAGCTCATCTGCGAGTTCGGGCTCAAGCGGCAGGTACACGGGTTTTCCGGCCTTGTGGCGGTAGAGTTCAAGCCTATCGTCAACTGCGAGCCGCGTGCGCTCCTGGATAGTGGTATCCAGGATTGACAACCCAGCGCTACGCATGACGCCCACAAAGGCGTGCAAGCGGTCGGCCTTGCCTTCTTCTGAGGAACCACTCGGCTGATTCTTTGGAATCAATCGAATGGCATTGGGCGAATACGAGGTCTTGTCGAAAGTGAAGGCAATAGTCGTCTTTGACATGGGAAGACAGAAAAATCCCTCCCGCCTCGGGAGGCGGTCGAGGTTAGCCGCAGCAGCAGACGGGGGCCGAGTCGCGCACAAAGAAAAGTACTCTTCTGAACGGGATCAACCGGCGGCTGAGCCACCGATTGTCACCACTGTTTGGGGCACCGAACTCGGGACCTCGCTTCCAATCGGGCTTCCACAGCACCACTGACAATCCGGCCTACTTCCGCCGCCTACCGCTAGTCTGAGTATGATCGATCGCGGGGGGATGGCGCTACCGTGTGTCCAGTTCCTCGACCGTTTGGTCCCGCGCACGCGGGCCGCTGCTTCCAAGTCTGCGCTGTGCCCATTGAGATTACGGTGGTAGTTAGCCGCCGCGTGGAGGATTGCTACCATCTGGAGGCGAGTAAATGGAATCTTAGGAGTCGCTGATGGTTGGTTCCGCTCGGAGATTTTGGGCATACCTTCGGCGGGGTTGCGCTTGATCCAGTGTTGAGCTAAACAGTGCCTAAAGAACGCATTGATGTTCTTCCGCTTCTTTCCCTTTGAGTAATGCGTTTCGTCTTTCCAGGTTCCCATCCAATCGGTTAAGAACTCCGGAGTGATCTCATGCACATACACCATCTTCTCGGCATGCTGCGCGTTGTGTTTGCTGACGTACTCCAGAAGTTGGTTGCGGGGTGTTGTCAGATTTGCGATTGATTTCCCGCACGCTTAGCCGTGAAGAACTTGTCGAAGGCATCGCTCAAGATTTAGGAGTGAAGTTTAATTGAGCAGTCCGCTCCGCGATCTTCGCCGGTGTCGTGTTGGTCGGCATATTCGCGGGCCTTGGTCCGTGCCGTCTCCCATGATCTGGTATCGGCGGTGATCCGTTCCCGCTTGCCCCGCACAAACAGCCATTTCCGGCAACGGCAGCGACCATCTTCTGGTCTCTTGGCTGCGTCCCGATAGGTGGATTTGGAAGAGTGGCGGGCATAAACCTCGACGTCCGGCCTTTGAATGTCTTTCATGGCCAGCATCATACTCTTGTGTACAGAACCGATTTGCTGGAATTACCGTGGCCTGAAGGAGTCCCTGACCTGAAGTAAGTTATTGACTATAGTCGTATTTATCAAAAAAGCAGGCCGCTCCGGGGGATGGAGCAGCCTGGTTGGCGAAGTCCTCCGGGGAGGAGGGTGAACTTGTTTAGAGCGACGGCCCGGTCGGCTGATTCGTGGCCGATGCGGGAGCGGCTCCTGTCGTATTGGTCATCAGACGCACATCGACGCGGCGATTCTTGGCCCGACCTTCCCTGGTCTTGTTCGAGTCGACTGGCTTGTCCTTGCCCAACCCGATTACATAAATCTTGTAGGCCGGAATGTTACGCTCCGAGGCCAGATATTGAATCACGGCATCGGCACGGCGTTGGCTCAATCCGTAGTTGTACTCGGCATCGCCCACGGCGTCGGTCGCGCCTTCGACGGTAAGGATGTAACCCTTGGTATTGGATACATCGCTCGCGAGTTGATCCAGTGCGGTTTTGGCGTCCGCCGTCAAATTGTCCTTGTTAAAGCCAAAATGCACCGAGGTCTCGGTCACGACCTTGTAATTGTCAAGGTTTGCGACTGCGTTCTGCAAGGTGTCAACACGGTGGACAGCGTTGGTCGCCTGGGTCTGCGCCTGGTCGGCTGCTTGACCGGCTGCCTGCGCCTTCTGGTCTACTTCGGCAGCTTTAGCTTGCACCTGCTGGATTCCTGCCTGGGCGCGCGCGTCGACGTCCTTGATGTCCTTCGAATTCTTCGCCGTCAGGTCGTCCAGTTCATTGGTCTTGTTGATCAGCGGGGTGGTCTGTTGACGAACATAGTTCTTGCTGGCGCATCCGACGGAGGCCGCCATGCCCATTGCCAGTAGAACAGTTAACGAAGTGCGATTCATATATAGAGACGCTCCTTTTTCTCTCACGTCAGCGGATCTCAATCTCACTTGATCCTTCGATGCGTAATCCTGGGTACGAACCTGGTGATCAAAGTCTGAGCCATCAAAATCTGGGTCGTTGTGTCTCGGATCGCCAAGTTCATTGCCAATCCGCTGTTACTTCTGTCTTGTACTTGAGCACGAGCGCTGCCAACCCGGGCTTGATAGGCGTCGTGCTGTAAGTTGTTGCTGTGGCGCAAATTATACATCTATTGATGCGAGCAGGAGGCCTCCAGAGGGAACAAAGGCGATATAAGTGGGGAAATTTTATACGATGGCGGACAAGCTAACCCTGCGTCCGACGGCCTTGCAGGCGTCAAGTCCTGGGCGGGCAGAGTATCGGAATAGCCTCTCGTTTGTTGCGCCGGAACACCCGGAAATCCCCTTCATCTACAGTGATCACCATATGCTTCGGATAGAGCTCGCTCATGCGAATAACGCATAAATCGGCCAAATCAGGCCTACGGTCGTCATAACGGCGCGCCAGTTCGGTTAGTTGCTCCAGATTACGCGTCAGGTCGAAAGCCAGGCGCAACATCTCGCTCCGCAGCAGGGACAAGACATAGGAACTAGAGCCCAGATGAAAGGCGGCCTCCGCCAACACTGCCTCACAGGTGATGAGAGGCTCAGTGATGTTCTTGGCAATGTCTACGGCCCATGCGTGATGATGGTCTCCGTGATTGCCGAACGCCACGATGAGGCCGGTGTCGGCGATGGCTTTCATCGACGGGAGAAGCCTTTCCGCGACGACAAATCGGATGGCCCGTTAATCTTGCCCGCGAGGTTCAGGAATCGCTGATTTCCCTTTTCCGCCTTGGCGCTCTCAAGTTGCTGTCGAATAATCCGTCCCACCGGCAGCCCCGTCCGTCGAGACATTTCCTTCAGCCAGGTCAGAATCTCGTCTGTAAGACGTATTGTTAGTGTGTGACTCATATGGCATTATTATAACACATAGCTCCTAGCGTCCCCGAGAGCGCTCCCAAACTCTAATAAAATAGAAGTACAAAGCACAGCCCATGGATCTTGCCGCGAAAATCCGCACCTTGCCTGCCTCGGCTGGCGTGTATCTCTACAAGAACGCTGAGGGCGAGGTCATTTACGTAGGCAAGGCGAATAATCTGCGCAGCCGGGTCAGCTCTTACTTTCGTGAGGGCCGACTCGAGGACGCAAAAACCGACACCCTGATGCGCGAGGCCGTCGACGTTGACTACATCGTCGTGGCCAACAACAAAGAGGCGCTGGCGCTCGAGAACCACCTCATCAAGCAGAGACAGCCGCGGTTCAACATTCTGCTGCGCGACGACAAGACCTATCCCTATGTAAAGCTGACCCTAGGCGAACGTTTCCCGCGCGTTTATGTGACGCGCCGTCTACGCAAAGACGGCAGCAGCTATTACGGCCCGTATTTTCCGACCAGCCTTGCCTATCGCATCGTGGACCTGATCCACCGCCATTTTCTGATTCCATCGTGCAACGTAGATCTTGGGCACTTTCATCCCCGACCGTGCCTGCAGTACTACATCGGACGCTGCCTGGGACCTTGTGTAGAGGGACTCACCACGCCCGAGGCCTATCAGGAAGCGGTGCGCGATGTGAAACTGTTTCTCGAAGGCCGTCCGACCGACCTCTCGCATTCTTTGCGCGAACGCATGGCGAGAGCGGCTGCGGCCGAGGAGTACGAGCGCGCTGCGAAGTATCGCGACTTGATTTCGACCGTCGAGCAGTTGCAGGAGAAACAGCGGATTGCCGCGGTCGAAGGCGACGACGCCGACGTGTTCGGTTACCACTACGAAAATGACAGGCTGGCGGTAAACCTGTTCCACATGCGCGGCGGCCGTGTGCTGGACCGCCGTGAGTTCTTCTGGGAAGAACTACCCGAGATCACCAACGAGCACGTAGGGGCGGACGCGCCCGTCCGCCCGGCCGAGCAAAGCTCGACCGATGGGGCGTGGGACCGAGTCTCCGACCCGGTGCCGGGTCAAAGACCCGGCACCACACAGGCATCTCCGTTTCATCCGGGCGAATTCTTTTCGGCCCTGCTGAAACAGCTTTATATTGGACAGCCCTACGTCCCGCGCAACATCTACGTCCCGGTAGAGTTCGAGGACCGCGAAACCCTCGAGGAAGTATTGTCAGAACAGATCGCGGCCGACAGTTCTCATCAGGCGCGGGTCCACATCCTTGTTCCCCAACGCGGTGAAAAACGCTCTCTTCTGGACTTGGCCGGCAACAATGCCAAACAGTCCTACGACCAGCGCTTCCGGGTGATGAAACCGAACACCAAGGCGATTCAGGAAGCGCTGCAGGACGCGCTGGGCATGCCCGAATTGCCGCGCCGCATCGAATGCTTCGATATCTCGCACATTCAGGGCGCGGAAACTGTCGCTTCCATGGTGGTCTGGGAGGACGGTTGCATGAAAAAATCCGACTACCGAAAATTCATTATCCGCAGCGTCGACGGCGTGGACGACTTCGCCTCCATGCGCGAGGTGGTGACCCGCCGTTACAAACGTCTGCAGGAAGAAAAGAAGCTAACGCCAAGCTTAGTGCTGATCGACGGCGGACTTGGTCAACTGCACGCGGCCGCTGAAGCGCTTGGGGCCCTCGAAATCATCAATCAGCCCCTGGCCGCGATTGCCAAACGCGAGGAAATTATTTACGTCTACGGACAAGAGAGTGAACCAGTCGTTCTCGACCACCATTCTCCGGTGCTGCACCTGATCCAACTGATTCGCGACGAAGCTCACCGCTTTGCCGTGACGTTCCATCGCAAACGCCGCCAGATGCGCGACCGCTCCACCGAATTGCTGGAAATCCCCGGCGTGGGCGCGCGAACAACTCGCCGGTTGCTGGAACATTTCGGAAGCGTGCAGGCGGTGAAGCAGGCCGAAGCCGCGGCTCTTTCCTCTGTAGTCACTCGCGCACAAGCCCAAGCGATTCTGGAGCACTTTCGCAAGTGAGAGTCTTAAAACGCAGAGGACGCAGAGGCGACCTTTTTCTCTGCGTCCTCCGCGTTTTAAGATTTCGGGCTAGGCGAAGAGTTCCCCATATCCATCACAACTTTCCAACTCCCATCTCTCTGTTTCTTCCAGATGCTGACGTACTTGCCATACTCAACCGAGGGGTTGCCTTCTTTGTCTTTGGAGCGGAACTCAAAAGTTCCGTACGTATAACCCAAGTCGCCCGAAGCCGCCACGTCCGCATAAGCCGGCTTCCACGTCAGATGGTTGTTCTTATCGTCGAGAAAGTCCATCGTTTTCGCAATACTTTCCTTGCCCCGAAACATATCGGCTCCGTTGGGCAGTTCGGCGGCGTCTTCGGCGTAGTAGGACATGTATCCCTGCAAGCCTCGCTCGGCCGCGGCCTTCATGAAGTCAGCTTCGAGTCGGAGCAGGATGCCCGCGTCGCGCTTGGCGACGGCCGAAGGAGACGCAGAAAGAAAGACGGCGACGAGAAGTATGGCGGTAAAACATGGCAGCAGCAATTTCATGAAGCCTCCATAGACAAATCAGCGACAATTTTACCGGAACGGCTATCGACCTGCGATCCCGTCGTCCTGTTAAACTAGCCGTTCGTCCCATGAAAACGCTCCTCCTCGCCTTCACTCTCAGCGCCGGGCTTGTACTGCCGTGTGCATTCGCACAAAATTCGGACGCTCCGAACCCGCCCACTCAACAAGAAAACCTAGCTACGCCGCAAGAAAAACATCTGCGCAACGTACGCCAGCTCACCTTCGGAGGACAGAATGCCGAAGCTTATTTCTCGGCAGACGGCAAAAAGCTCATCTTTCAATCCACGCGGGACAACCTCGAATGCGACCAGATGTTCACCATGAACGTGGACGGCTCCGACGTTCGCATGGTCTCGAATGGCAAGGGAAAAACTACTTGTGGGTATTTCTATCCCGACGGCAAAACCATTCTCTATTCGTCCACCTATTTGACCGACCCGAAATGCCCGCCCCGCCCGGACTTTTCCAGGGGCTACACGTGGGCAATATATCCGGGGTTCGACATTTTCGCAGCCAATCCCGACGGCTCCGGCCTCATGCAGCTTACCGACTCACCGGGTTACGACGCCGAAGCCACCATCTCGAGAAATGGTAAGCACATCGTCTTCACTTCGATGCGCAACGGCGATCTCGACATCTACCTCATGGACGCCGATGGCAGGCACGTAAAGCAACTCACCCACGAGCTGGGATACGATGGTGGCCCATTCTTTTCACCCGATGGAAAGCAGATCGTCTATCGCGCGTATCATCCCGCCACGGAAAAGGAAATTACGGAATACAAAGACCTGCTGGCGCAGAACCTGATCCGTCCGACCTCGCTTGAGATCTGGATCATGGGCGCCAACGGGGGCCACAAGCGCCAGGTCACCAAGCTGGGCGCAGCCAGCTTTGCCCCGTCATTCTTTCCTAAGGGCAAGCGGATTATTTTCTCCACCAACCTGGGTTCAACTGGCGGGATGGGCAACTTCGAGCTTTACGCTATCAACGTGAACGGCAAGAACCTGGAGCAGATCACCTACAGCCCGGGCTTCGATGGATTTCCCATATTCAGCTACGATGGCAAGAAGCTGGTGTGGACATCGAATCGCAATGCCAAAGCGCCCCACGAGACCAACATCTTCATCGCCGACTGGACTCCGTAAACCGCAGTTGCGCGCCACAAACTCCGGGCTCCCCAACTCACCGTTGTCATTCCGAGGAGCGAAGCGGCGAGGAATCTGGGGTTCTCTGCCCACGCGAAAAACCTGGATCCCCCGCGTTGCTCCGGATGACAGCGACGGACAGAAGTTCTCGGCCTTTCGATTGCCCTTCTGTGAGCGGACCCTCGCGTAGCGCGCCGTATAATAACCTTTCGCGCAATGGAATCTTGGATGAAATCTCGCCAGTGGTTGATCGCGCTCGGGCTGCTGGCTTTGGTACTGGCGGCGGTCGTCGGATCGATTCTGACTCGCGATCTCGGCCCATACGCTGTGCCGACGGCCTCCGGAACAACAACCGAGCAAGCTCCGCTGGTGGACGAGCGTCCGCTGCAGACCGCACGCGAAATGGCGAAGCTGGTGTCGGGGGCGGATGAACATCGCTTCTCGGATCAGGCTGCGCAACTCGCCGACAACGAGGTCGACCTCGACTTTCACGATGCCTTGCGCGATGCCGCGAACCATTCGGTCGCACCCACACCACAGAACCGCGAACTCTTTGAACACGCAAGCCAGTCTGAGGTAGATGTCAAAACCGACCAAGACCGTGTCGAACAACTGAAGAAAGAGCTCGCTTCCGCGAGCGGCGCTAAACAGGAACGAGCGCAGGAGCAACTCGACGTGGCCCAGGCCCAACTGGAACTCGATCAGGACGAGGCCAATGATGCCAAGGAAGACTTGATCCGATCAGGCGCCGATCCCGGGAGTTTGATCCAACGCCAGTTCGACCAGCACCAGGCCGCCGAACACGCAGCCGATGAAAAACCTGCAGCGGCGGTGGCAAATACCCCAGAGATCAATTACCAGGCCGGCAGTCTCTACGCCCAATTCGTTGCCTGGCGCGCCTTGCGCAACAAAGCGATCCCGTTGCTGGAAGCACAGGACGAGGCCCGCCAGACCGCGGCGAAGCTAGTCGAGAAGCACGCAGCGCTGGAAAAGCAGGTCACAGCCGGAAAAGCCAAACAGCGAGAGAACCCGCCAGCCACGAGTCAACCAACTTCCGGTCAGGCGAGCGTGCAGCCGAATGCCAGTCAATCCGCAAGCCAGCCAAGCGTCGTGCCCGCCACTGCAAACGGGGCGGTCAAGGCTCTGCATCGTCTTTCCAGTGACCAGAAGAATTTGGCTGACCTGGACAAGCGTATTCAAGACGAGCAGGAATTGGCGAACAGCTACGCGGGATGGATTGCGGTAATCCGCTCTCACCAGCGCACCGCGTTGCACGGTATGTTCCAGTCTGCGCTTTTGATCATCCTCATTATGCTGATGGTGTACCTTGCCGACCGTTCGGTCGACCGCCGCCTCGCCGAAATGGGGCCAGGCACCCGCTTGCACACACTTCGTGCCGTCATTCGTTTTGCGGTGCAGGCCGTGGGCGTTCTGCTTATTTTGTTTGTGATCGCAGGCGCCCCGCAGCAAACCACAACCTTCCTTGGCTTGGCCACGGCCGGAATCACCGTGGCGATGAAGGATTTCATCGTCGCCTTCTTCGGCTGGTTTGTGTTGATGGGAAAGAACGGACTGCGCGTCGGCGACTTGGTCGAGATCAACGGCGTAGCCGGCGAAGTGGTCGAGATCAACCTGCTGCGCACCGTGTTGCTCGAAACTGGCAACTGGGCCGATAGCGGCCATCCCACGGGCCGCAAGGTAGCATTCGTCAACGGCTATGCCATTGAGGGCCACTTCTTCAACTTCACCACCAGCGGGCAGTGGCTCTGGGATGAACTGACGATTACCGTACCGCCGAATCAGGATCCCTACCCGCTGCTGGACGCCATTCAGAAAACCGTGGCGAAAGAAACTGAGGCCAACGTTCACGCAGCCGAAAAAGAGTGGCAGAATGCCGCCAGCAACTACAAAGTGAGCTCAGTGTCAGCCGCGCCGACCGTCAACTTGCGGCCAACCTCTTCGGGCGTGGAAGTCCATGTCCGCTACATTGCGCGTGCCCAGGAGCGCTCCGCCATCCGCACACGGCTAAATCAAGCTTTGGTGGAGTTGCTGCATCACCGCGACCTGGACAAAAAAGAAAGCATGTCCGCCGCAAAATAACGCACTTCTTGGGAGAGCGCGCTTTGTCTACGGCGTGATCTCGAACGCTACACCATAGCCGTAGGCGCGCTAAAGGCCTGAGTGGTGCCGTACAGGTTGCCTTTGTCGTCGATGATTACGCCATTAGGGAAGCCGCCGTCCCTGCCGGTGAACTTGTGGACCACGCTATATTTCCACTTGCCGCCGGTTTGCAGCGACAGTTTGAAGACCACCCCGCACGTATAACCCTGGCGATCCGCTCAGCCCCCTCCGCCTACACCGTTGTTCTCGATGAACGCAAGAATGCTACCGAAGTCGTGGGTGCATTTGGGGGGAGGCGGACAGGCAGGCGGGCCCGAAATAGCGCCCGACACATAGCCCGCTGGTGTATATGCCGACACCACCAGCAGTGGTACGCGGAACCTGTACACATAGCCGCAGCCCCAGCCGTTGGGCACGACAGTCGGAGGACGCGATGTCGAGGATGAACTCCTGTACGCGGTGGGCGGGGGGACGTGGTCGTACCAGCCGCGCCAGTCGTCCCAGGTGATGAAGATGGCGGTGTCTTGCCAGTAGGTCTGCCCATTGAGTCTTTGCAGGCGCTGTCGCCGATGGCATCGACTAGTATATTCTCTAATAACTAGGCAGATGACTCCAGCAATGTTTTAATGGAGCATGCCCTTTCAGAGGAAACGTCGGCTCCTGGTCTTCAGCGAGGACGAGCAGCGCATGTTGGAGCGCCTCCGCAAGTCGCGCACCGAGCAGAAGAGGCGTACGGTGCGCGCGGCGATCTTGCTGGACTCGATCGCCGGTCTGAGCGATCAAGCCATTGCCCGGGCCCAGGGGGTGAACCGTAACACGGTGATGCTCTGCATCCAGAAATGTCTTCGCTTTGGCGTGCAGGCGGCCTTGGAGAATTGCCGCGTTCGGGCAAACCGCGTCGGGTTTCGGATGCGGCGATGGCTTGGGTGCAGAACTGTGCTTGTCAGAAGCCCAAGGAGTTAGGCTATGCCCAAGAGCTATGGACGTACGGTCTGCTGACCGCCCACCTGCGGCAGCAAGCCCGAGCGGCCGGGTACCCGGAACTGGAGCGGGTGAGCCGCTCCAAGCTGCATAAGATCTTGCGGCAGGGAGAACTCGGCCGCATAAGGTTCGTTACTATGTGGAGCGACGGGACCCGGAGTTCGAGTCCAAGATGGCGGCGGTGTTGCATGTTTATAAGGAAGTAGAGATTCTCAATCAAGGACTGCTGCGCGGCGAGATACGCGAGCCGGGGACAGTCACGGTGTCCTACGACGAGAAACCCGGCATTCAGGCGCTGGCTCAGAAAACGCCCGACCTGCCGCCCATACCTAATATATAATATTGTTGGCCACGTAGGAAGGTCCTTTACCCCCGATGTTTGGAAATGGATGGTCGGACATCGCATACTCCGGAATGACCCAGCTCATCTGCTGCAGCTGGCAATTCTGGATATCGCTCAGCATCGGAAGCGACTTCCCAGGTGTAATGGGGCCGTTCTTTCCCGGCCAAATCACATTGGCGAAGTCGGGCCCCGCGCATATGCCGTTCACGATCTTCCCACATAGGCTTGAAATTGCCGCCGGCGCCGTCCAGATTACACCGGGCGTGGGCGTGTAATAGCGCCAAGTGATGTTGTTGGCCTTGAGTTGGTCCACCAGAGTTGGGTGGTCGTAGCATTCTGACTGGTGAGGTTGCTGGCTTTCGGAGCCCCTAGGGTCAACCCACGCCGGGAGCTGGCTCGTGTCGGGGGCATCCGGTCTTGTCGAACCCAGCATTCTCGGCGACAAAATCCAGATAGTTGGTGAGACCAGGAGCCGCTGGCGCCGAGGTCCCGGAGAGAATAAACTGATTCGCTGGAAAGCCTGGCCCCTCATTGGTTTGAAACATGTAATTGGCGAAGCCGTAACTGGTCGCGATGTCGAAGTACGGTTGCAGATCCGACCTGATCACGTAGGAGTACTGGGGACACGGGGCGATCTGCAGGTTGTTGGGGTTGTACACTGAGTTCAGGCAGGCGCCGTCCATCAGCCCTCCATGGCACTGAGGAATCCAGGCAGTCTCACAAAAGTGGCTCGGGTCGAAACCCGCGGCCAGATGAATGGGGGTGAGGCATCGTTCCTTGTCGTTTTGCGTCTCGTCGGGACCGCCGTTCCTAATGTCCACGCCGGGCTCGAACGGGTCTTCCGACCCGCACGTAGTACCGCCGGACGGGGGCGGAACCGAACAAATTGTCGGGAGTGCGGTTTTCTTGGAGGATCACCACGATGTGTCGAAAAGTTGGCAAGGTTTGGGCTTGCGCCACAACCGGCACGAACAGTGCGAACAACACGACAGCCTTCAGCATAACTTGGTCACAGGTTCTCCTTTGACTGCTGGTTGATCTTGCGATGAAACGAAGATATCCACCGCCGAGGCTGTTGCGCGGGAGGAGCGCCGTGGCGCATACGGACACGAGAGGGGTAGAGGAAGGACGAAGCGAACCACACGCTCACCTCCGAAGTTTCCCACTCAGGAACTTCGCAAGGAGCCTACGCCCACCTGTTGGGTGGGTGAAGAGATATTGTTTCCGCCGGGAGGCGCTATAGCCGCACACTCCTGCGCGCCAACTCCAATGCACCCTTCGCCGGATCAACCGGGGTTGCTTTCGGCAGAATCTGTTGAAACGCGGCACGTAATCGATCGTAGAAAACCTGCTGAACCAGTCGGCAATTCCTGAAAACTCCTCCCGACACCGCCACGGGTACGGGGACAGCATCACCAAACAGTCGGACGATCACGATTTTCGCCAAGGTCGCAAGCTCTGCTCCAGCTTGCGTCAGCACGGCGCGAGCCCCCGCATCGCCTGCATCTGCTGCGGACAACACTGCCGGCAGCAAAGCCGCGAAGTCATGAGTGCCGGCGATTTTAAGAGCCGCGTTGGCAGCCACGACCATCTGATCGCGCGTGGTCACGCCCCAGGACTTCATGATGCCCTCTAGCAGCGGCCCCGCACTGTCCGCTCCCGCTTCATCAAAGGCACGCATGGACGCCGCTACCGCCGACCGTCCGATCCAGTGCCCAGAACCTTCATCGGAAATAGCAAATCCCCAGCCGCCGGCTCGCGCCGTCTGGCCTGCGAAGTGCCGTCCATAAGCAATCGACCCAGTGCCGGCAATGACGATAACGCCCGGCTCGCTGCCAAATGCCGCCTCCATGGCGATGACCATGTCACCCACAACTGCAACTTCGCCCGTAACAAACCCAGAAACCAGTCGCCGCACCACTCCAGCGATCTCAGGCAGGGCTCCGCCCGCGGTTCCAACGCAAGTTTTTTCAATCCGCGACGGACTGATGTTGGCCGCAGCGCAAGCCTGTCGTATGGCAGCTCCCAGACTCTCTTGCGCCCGGGCCTCTCCAACCCGAACCACGTTACTGCCGGCGGATGTTCCTGTGCCCAACACCGAATGCTGATCACCGATAACGCACGAGGTCTTGCTGCCGCCACCGTCAATGCCGAGGAAGATGCTCACGAGCGTAGTTCTACCACAAAAGCCATTTCACCACGGAGACACAGAGAACGGCATTTGGTCCTTGCCGGTTTAGAAGGCGATTGCGAAAGCGAAATAAAAGGGCATGTCTTCCACTGTGTCTCCTTGGCGGAAAAGCCCTGCCTCGAATTTACGAGCTGGATACCTCACACAGATAAGCTACTGCGGGAATCCAAAGCTGGATACTCTGGAGGAATCGGAGATCCATGAACCTGGACAGACTCGACCTTGTCATCATTGCGCTGTATCTCGCCGGGATCACCCTGTTCGGTTTGCGTTTCCGCCAACGTCAGCGTACGTTGCGCGATTACTTCCTCGCCGATCGCAACATTCCCTGGTGGGCAATTGCGCTTTCGATTGTGGCTGCCGAAACCAGCACGCTCACCATCATCAGTATTCCCGGCTTGGCCTACGATACGAATCTCACATTTCTCCAGGTTGTCCTCGGATATCTGGTGGGACGCGTCATCATCAGCTTTGTTTTGCTGCCACAGTACTTTAGCGGCGATCTCTATACCGCCTATGAACTGATCGAGCGCCGCTTTGGCCGTGGGCTGCGATCCTTGACCGCGGGCCTGTTTCTGGTGACCCGAGCCGCGGCCGAAGGTGTGCGCGTATATGCGGTTTCGATCGTCGTGGCCATTGCGCTGGGCACAGGTGAAATTGCCTCGATCGCCATTATCACGATATTGACTTTGATCTACACCTTCGAAGGTGGTTTGGCTGCGGTGATCTGGACCGACGTCGTGCAGACCGTGATCTACGTGGGTGCGACGCTCGTCGGGCTGTTCACCATCGTTCACCTGGTTCCGGGAGGGTGGGCCACCATTCACAGCGTAGCCGAAAGTACGGGCAAGCTGCGCGTCTTCGACTTCAGCTTCAACCTCTGGAAGCCCTATACATTCTGGGCGGGAGTCGTTGGTGGAACCTTCCTCACCACCGCGAGCCACGGGACCGATCAGTTGATCGTGCAGCGACTATTGGCGGCGCGCAACCAGCGCCAGTCCGTGACTGCCCTGCTCTCCAGCGGAATCGCCATCCTGTTCCAGTTCTCTCTCTTCCTGATGGTTGGCGTGATGCTGTTTGCCTATTACCGAGTGCCTTCCACGAACTTCGGAACGGCGGACAGAATCTATCCCAGATTCATTGTCAGCCAGATGCCGCACGGAATTTCTGGCCTGCTGATTGCCGCGATTCTGGCAGCGGCAATGTCGAACCTGAGCGCCGCTCTCAACTCGCTCTCGTCGACTTCGATCATTGACTTTTATCTGCAGCGTAAGCCGCAAACGGACGAACGCCGCCGCGTGCAGCTTTCGCGCATCGCGACCTTCGTTTGGGCGCTGGTGCTGTTCGTGCTGGCCGTGCTGTCGCTGCACAAAGTAGGACGCGTCATCGAAGTCGGATTGCAGATCGCGTCCGTCGCTTACGGGGCTTTGCTCGGAGTTTTCCTGCTCGGAGTTCTGACCCAGCGAGCCAATCAGACCGGCGTAATGATCGGCATGTTGTGCGGCTTCGCTTGCGAACTCTACATCTGGCTTGGAACGCGTGTGCCTTGGACCTGGTACGTCGCGATCGGAACGGTGGTGACATTTACCGTCGGATACGTCACTAGTATCGTTCTCCAGCCCGAACTGGCAAGGTCTTAAATCGTAGAGAACGCGGAGAACGGCCGCGGAGATCGCAGAGGGCGAGTTTCTCAGCGATCTCTGCGTAACCTCCGCAGCCTCTGCGTTTTCAGGTTTTCGCTTATACTTTCCACTCGCCCAATGCCGACCGACATCCAAGTCGTAAAGTCTCGTCCCGAACTCGCCCGCGATCTTGGCGTGAGTCATGCGGGGGCGATTGTTGTCGGGACCATCATTGGCAGCGGAATTTTTCTGGTTCCGGCTGAGATGATGTTGGCGGTCGGCTCGGCCAAGCTGGTTTATCTGGCTTGGCTGGTCGGGGGGCTGCTCTCGTTCTTCGGCGCGCTTACCTATGCCGAACTGGGCGCGATGAAGCCGCAGGCGGGCGGCGAATATGTTTATGTTCGCGATGGCTATGGGCCGCTGGCTGGATTTCTGTACGCCTGGACCTGGTTCCTTATCGCCAAGCCGGCGTCGATCGCGACCATCACGACGGGGCTGGTTCGAATCCTTGAGACCTTTCCGGGCTTTGCGTTCTTCTCCGACTACGTCGTCAACCAGCCGTTCCACATTACTTACGGGCAGCTGGTTGCCATCGCCGCGACTGTTCTGATTTCTTTGCTTAATTATGTCGGTGTCAAGAAAGCTGGCGAGTTTCAACTGGTTTTCACGTTGTTGAAAGTGGCGATCATTCTGGGCATCGTGGTTATCGGATTCAGCTATCGCGACGGAAGCTGGAGCCACTTTGCCGGCACTTATTCCGCGGCAAAGGGTGGGCTGGCCGGATTCATGGCCGCGCTGGTGGCCGCCTTGTGGGCTTATGACGGATGGAACGACCTGAACATGGTGGCCGGGGAAATTCGTGAGCCGGAGCGCAATATTCCGATCGCGCTGATCGTTGGCGTCGCCACGGTGGGCGCGCTCTACATGCTGGTGAATGCGGCCGTACAGTTCGTCCTCCCGGCGGATGCGATTGCGGCTTCTCCTCGACCGGCTTCGGACGCCATTGGTTTAGTGTGGGGCACCCTTGGCGCAAGCATTGTCTCGGCGGGGATGGCGGTTTCCATGCTGGTCACGTTGAACGGCACCATCATGAGCGGGGCGCGCATTCCCTTCGCTGTGGCCCGCGACCGCTATTTCTTTTCTGCCTTGGCCGAAGTTCATCCTCGCTTTCACACGCCCTCGGTCGCCATCGTGGTGCAAGCGGCTCTTGCCATCCTCTTGCTGCTTCTTGGGGGAAGCTTCCGGCAATTCTTTTCGCTGGCGATTTTCGCCGAGTGGCTGTTTTACATGATCGCCGGGAGCACGGTGTTCGTATTCCGGCGACGCGATCCGCAGGCCGCCCGGCCTTACCGGGTCTGGGGTTATCCCCTGGTCCCTGCCCTGTTTGTGCTGTCTTCTGCCCTGGTTCTCTACTACACATTTACCGATAATTTGAGGAATTCCGGGCTTGGATGCCTCGTAATCCTGGCTGGCGTGCCGGTTTTTTATGCTTTTTCCCGGCGACGGGCCGGCGAGACTCGGTAGTCGTTTGTCGCGGATGGCTCTTTGGTATCGATGCCTCTTTCGTCGTTGTCAGGCCTGCGGTTCTCCTGCACAACAATGATTATATGCTTGGAAGTTCCAGGGGGAATGCCTCGGCCGAGTGCGAGGGTAGCCCCCAAAAGCTGAGAACAGCAGCAGAGCTTTGCTGATTGACTTCATGGCGAGTTCTTCTCCCAATGTGGTTGACGTTGCTGACTGAATGCAAGTTGAATAACCCCGGTGGGGCCGAAACGCGCGGCATACATTATCATGTATCGGGAAGGCGTGACAGGAGGTTCATTTTTGTTCATCTTTGTTACGAAATTAGAACAGGCCCGCCCGGCGAACGTTTCTTGTGGGTCATGGCGCGGAACAACGTCCTGGTAGCTTCCGGCCCTGTTGGTTGAAAAGGGAACCACCCGGCGGCTGGGCATGTTATCCCGCATTCGGGTCAATGTCCACATGGAAGTCGGATCGCGCAAACGCTGTCTTTGTCGTATATTGCCAGCGTTTCTCTGGGAACCTTGGGGGTACACACGGGGATGGTCCGGCGATTCGGGAATTGCGTAGAATAGCGGGCATCGCAACTTTGTGGGCTTTCATGGGTTCAAACTGCGAGCAATTCACTCTTTGAGGAGGGTACAGATGCTAAAGAACGCGTTACTAGGAAGTATGCTGAGTGTTGGTTTGCTGTTCGGGAGTCTGCTGTACGCCCAAGGTGGGCAAGGTGGTGGAATGAAGCCGCCGGCCGAAAACATCAGTGGGAAAAAACATCCAAACCTGGCTGCGGCGCAACGCCTTTGCGACCAGGCCTTCGAAAAGATCCAAGCAGCCCAACAGGCCAATGAGTGGGACATGGATGGACACGCACAGCATGCCAAGGAATTGCTCGACCAAGCCAGCCACGAACTCAAGGCGGCCGCCATGACTGCCAACAAAAACCACAAGTAGCGGCGCGTCCTCTATCGGAAAATATGGGAAGCTCAGCTGCGGGTGCGTGGCTGAGCTTTTCTTGTTTGTCGCAAATGCCAGCGGCTAAAGCCGGGATTATTCCGGTTAGTTGCGGTATGCCTGAAGGCATACCCTGATACGAACCGCGTTTTTCGCAGGCTGCGAATCCGGCGATCGTAAGACTACTAAAGCCGATCGGAATTCTGGTGAGTTGCGGGTTATTCATTCGAGGGCGCGTATCGCAGCTGGAAGCGTGTGCCTGAGAATTACACTTCGCCCCGCTGGGGCTCCCCTGTTTCCCACTTTTCCCACGGCTTGCGCCGTGGGCTGTATTCTTACGCCGCTTCGCGGCTGCAGACTCACAGTTATGTTCCAGCGTGCTGTCGAAATTCCGGCTCTCATGCACACACCGGAAGCGCCGCTCCAACCAAAATTGGAGCTTTTCTGCGGCCCTGTGACTTGCGGTGAGCGGTTCCATCGCGCTGCGAGCACCTGCCGTCTTGGGGCTGATTACCTTTTCGGGTTCCTTCCATTACCTAAGTACAGGTGCCGGAGACACGTTTACCCCTCGCCCGCTCTCCCGTAAGTTAGAACCTCTACCCGCGCACTCTCCCCATGGCTCGGGTTCCCTTTTTTGGAGTGTGTGGATGGCTACGCCTGACAAGCTAAATTTCGGTCTTCTGCCCGACCGGCGCATGGATTGGCGCACGTTAGCGACTAGCTACGGCATCGAGGCCTTTTTCCTCTTGCTGCTGCTGAGCGCTGGCTTCTTCTTTCCAGACACGCTGCGGCTCAATAAGAGAATGACCGTCACGGAGCTGGTTCCGAGGCCCGACCTGAAGCCGCAACCGCTTATGCCGAAGCCCAAGCTTCGGCGTCCGGTAGTCGCGCCCAAACTGGCGCCTCCGGTGAGCTTCCCCACGGCGAAGCTTTTTGTGCCGAAGGATATCCGCACGCCGAAAAAGAAAGAGGAAGAAGAGAAGGCTCCAAAGCTGGAAACCAAGTTCAAGGCGCCAGAACTGGCGGCGCCGTCCACCGCAATGCCGGCGAAGATCGTGTACACGGGCGCGTTCGGCAGTTCGGCTCCGGCTACGGTCAACGCTCCCATACAGCAGGTGCAGACCGGCGGATTCGGCGATCCGAACGGCTTGAAGGGACAGGGCAAAGACAACGCCCATCTCGCCGCAGCCAAGCTGGGATCGTTTGATCTGCCTGAAGGCCAGGGTACGGGCAATGGAGCGGGTGGAGCGAAAGGGATCAAGGGCACGATTGCGAGCGCAGGTTTCGGAAACGGGATTGCGCAGGGAGACAACAAAAATCACGGCGCCTCGGTGCAGACGGCGGGATTCGGGGCGCAGGAACTTTCGCACGGCGGACCCAAGGTTGCGCAGGCGGATAGTGGTCCGGCCACGACGCAAGTGGAAATCATTTCTAAACCCAGCCCGGTTTATACGCAGGAAGCCCGGCAGCTCAAACTTGAGGGAGAAGTGCTGCTGGAAGTGATGTTTGGCGCGAATGGGCAATTGCACGTGAATCGCGTGGTACGAGGCCTGGGTCATGGGCTGGATCAAGCGGCGGTCACTGCCGCGAGTCAGATGCGGTTCAAGCCGGCCCAGCGTTTTGGCACACCCGTGGATTCCACCGCAATTGTGCATGTGGTTTTCCAGTTAGCGTACTGAGTTTTGTAGAGACAGATTTGTTGAGACCGATTTGCTGAGACTAGAGAGGAACAGAGTTATGCGTACTTGGAAATGGATGCTCACCGCTTTCCTGCTGATCACGCTGAGCGCGATGGCGCAACAGGGCGCGGATCAATCGTCGACATCGAATGCTGTACACGCGAATGCTGCCGAGTCGCAAACCGCGACCACGCCAGCGCCGACGGCCCAACCGGCTGCATCGCAGTCCGCCAACCCGGCTGCCGCATCAGCTGCAACGGCTGCGCCCACGACCATGGATCAGGTTGTGGATCGCTCCATCGTGCGCGAACATGCGCTGATGGATATGTTGAAGACGCGGACGCCGCTGGTCGAGACTTATCTGCAGAATCTGAAATCCGATCAGAAGCTCGGGCCGGTACCTAGCGAAGACCACTACTTCCTTGGCCGCCTCGACCTGGGAGAGGCCGTTGACCGGCGCGATTATCTTTCCAAGGACGAAAGCTTCGAGAAGAATCTGCTGGGCGGCGTGAGCAAGCTGTTCAAGTTCGAGTACAAGCCCATGGGCTTCTCGTGGATGATTTTCGCCGATCGCGAGGACTTCGACCGCGGTCATTACAGTTTCAAGTACGTGCGCCGCGAATTCCTGGGCGACGTGCGTTGCCTCGTGTTTGACGTTACTCCCAAGAAAGATGCGGGCAAAGGCCGCTTCCTGGGCCGCATCTGGGTGGAAGACCAGGATTACAACATCGTCCGGCTGAACGGCACGTACGCGCCCCGGCCGAAAAACGCTATGTACTTCCACATGGATAGCTGGCGCTTGAACCTGATCCCCGGATACTGGGTTCCGGCATACATCTACAGCGAAGAAGGTGACTTCAGTTACGGCGCCAAGGATAAAATGGCTTTCAAGGCGCAGAGCCGCATCTGGGGCTACGACCTGAAGAAAGGCGGGAAGGAAGACGAACTCACTTCCCTGCGAGTTGACTCGGTGAAGGACGAAACGCCTTCGACGACGGATGCGTCTCCGCTCGAGGCGCAACGGCAGTGGCAGCAACAGGCTGAGGACAACGTTGTCGAGCGTCTGCAGGAATCTGGCCTGGTGGCTCCGGACGGCGAAGTCGACAAGGTTCTGCAAACCGTGGTCAACAACCTGATTGTCACGAATAATATCGACTTGCCGCGTCCGGTGCGGACTCGGGTCATGATTACGTCTCCGCTGGAAACCTTTAGCGTGGGCAATACCATCGTGGTCAGCCGCGGTCTGATCGACGTGCTTCCCGATGAGGCTTCCCTGGCGATGGTGCTCTCGCATGAACTGGCGCACATTGTTCTGGGACACAACCTGGGCAGCAAGTTCGCCTTCAACGATCGCATGCTGTTCTCGGATGAATCGACTTACAACAACTTCGGATTCCGGCACAATCCGGATGAAGAAACCGCAGCCGACACCAAAGCCATGGACCTGCTGAAGAACTCGCCCTACGCTCAAAAGCTGGATGTGCCTTCGCTGTTCCTGAAAGAGCTTTCCGAACGCGCACCGTCGCTTAACGCCTTGTTGACGGCGCACCTGGGAAACAGCTTCACCAACGACAAGGGTCAACTGGTGCGGCTTTCCGCGCTGGCCGCAACGGGCCCGGCTCTCGATCCGAATAAACTGGATCAGATTGCCGCGCTTCCTATGGGCGGACGCGTGAAACTGAACGCCTGGAATGATCGCGTTGAACTTACCAAATCAGCGCCAGTTGCGATCACATCCGCGCGCGACAAAATGCCGTTTGAAGTAACGCCGTTCTTCCCACGATTGAGCCGCCTCATCAGCGACGGAAATGCCGGGAACGCGACATCGGCCTCCAACACCGCACCGAGCAATTAAGGGGCTTTTCGAGCCGGACGGGCGAGGACGCCCGCCCTCCATTGGTTCTCAAACGAGTTGATGGAAGCGCAGGCCGGGACCGGAAGCAATTCCGGAGTTCCGGCCTTCGTCTTTATTGGCAAAAAGGAGGTGTTTGGTTGTCTCCGCGTACTCTGCGGCCGTTCTCTGCGCCCTGTGCGTTTTAAGATTTTGATTTATCACCTTTGCGCGAAAAAAATCTTAAACCGCAGAGGGCGAATCGTCTTTTATGAATGGAACGTCTGCTCTGTGAAAAGACAATTCGGGCGGGCGCGCTCCGCTCAGGAGAAATACTACTCGTCTAAATCCGCACAGAACTCCGGCGTGAGGCCGTGTGGCGAGAACATCGGGGAATCGTCGTCTTCAAAACGGCCCAGCAGTTCATCGAGCAACCGCTGCGTGGACGAGGCTGCTTCTACGGTTGGGCTCGAATCGAAACCGATGAGTTCTTGAGCGTGATCGAGGGTCAAGACATCTTCCACTTCTTCCACTGCGTTTGCCATTCTTCGATTATGTTGGAAGGTGCTTACTTTCGATAGATTACCAACGGTCTAGGCCATCACACGCGTTAAGGGCTTTTTGCGCGGCCATTCACGCACGCCTTAGTTCCGGTAACGGCGCGTCGGGCGTTGGTGACGGGACGGTGTTTGAGATCACGCCTTAACGCGGCTTCTTTCTTCCTGTTCTGCGATTGAGTTTTACTGAAATCGGGACTACCCCGTTGCTGTCATTCCGAGCGAACCGACCTGCGCTCGGCGGAGGTCGTGGAACGTACCGTTTGGCCGGCGCGAAAAAGCAGGTTGTGACTACGCTCGAAATGACAGTGCAAAGTTGAATAAAACACTAGAGCTAGTCTTGCGCTTTCTGTTTGCCGGGCAGGCCTGCTGGGTTCTCGTGGGTCCGTTCTCTGAATCCGCCTTTCAATCCTGTAGCCAGGGAAACGCTCGACTCCCCAAACTTGTCGCGCAGGCGATCCGCGGCCGAGAGAGCGCGCTGCCAGCGCTCGCGGCGGACACCTTCCAGCAAGTCTTCTTGTTTCGATTCCCCCTGGAATGACGAGGCGTGTACTCCCAGCAAACGCACGTGGGTTCCCGTGCGCCAGTTCTTTCGAAACAACGCGCGCGCCTGCTCGAAAATTTCGGTGTCAAGCTGCGTAGGACTGGGCAAGCTGTGAGCTCGCGTAATGGTGGTGAAGTCTTTATAGCGCAGCTTGAGTTGAATGGTGCGCGCGTGCAATCGGTTTTCGCGCAGGCGGCGGCCGACCATTTCCGAGAGGCGCATCAAGGTGGATTCGATCTGTTCGGGATCGGCCGTGTCTTCGTTGTAGGTATGTTCGTGGCTGACGGACTTGGGATCGGCATCGGCACCGACCTCGGTGTCGAACCATCCTCCGGCATCTTCTCCACGCGCTTTGCCGGCCAGCGCCAGACCCCACTTGCCGAAATGTTCTTCAAGAAATGCATCGTCGAAGCGGGCGAGATCGCCAACCTGACGAATGCCCAAAGCTTGCAGATTTTGTTCCGTCACTTTCCCCACCCCCGGGATATCGCGCACATCGAGCGGGGCGAGAAACTTCGCCTCCTGCCCGGGAATGACCCAGAGGATTCCATGCGGCTTGGCCTTGGCGGAGGAAACTTTCGCGATCAGGCGCGAGATACCAATTCCGATCGAACAATTTAATTGCGTGTCGGACTTGATTCTCTGATGAAGCGCATGAGCCGCGCATAAAGGTGGGCCGTGGAGGCGAGCCGTGCCTGTCATGTCGAGATAGGCTTCGTCAATCGACGCCATCTCGACCAGCGGAGAGAAGGACGTCAGTACGCGATAGACTTTCTCGGAGCATTCGCGATAGCGCTCCGGGTGGCCATTCACGAAGATGGCGTGCGGACAGAGCTTGGCGGCCGTGCGCAGCGGCATGGCCGAATGCACCCCGAATTTGCGGGCTTCATAGGATGCAGCGGAAACAACACCACGTTCGTCGCGCTGGCCTCCGACGACCACGGCTTTCCCTTTGAGCGCGGGATCAAATAACTCTTCCACCGACACGAAGAACGCGTCCATATCGACGTGAAAGATGGTTTTGCCTGGCGCGGACATAAAGAACCGAAGGAGATTCCTGGAGGAATTGTATCAGCGAGCCAGCGGAAGATTCTTCTGAGGAAGGGCTGGCGACCTCGCAGAGTCACGGCTCACGACGATAATGGAACTAGCGACGGCGACTCGAAGTCCGGCTGTCGCAGTCCAGGCACCTGGAGCTCTGGCATCGGACTGGCGGCGAAGAGACGCCGGCAAGGTTTGGCCAGCCAGCGCGCCCAGCGTCCCGACCAGGTGACGCGGGCGCTGTCCGTAGCAATGCCGGTATCGGCATACATCATCCGGTAAATTCTGCAGATGAGGACAAACGCACGCCGGCCCCAGCTGGACTTGTTAAAGGTCGAGCGCTTCCAAATGGGTCCCCAACCGTAGAAATTGTCCCAGACATCCTGAGTTCGGGAGCGGATTTCTTCGGCAGACATCACGGGATGGTCCCAATACAGCTTGGGACGAAGCGCCTGCGGGATGAGCCAGCGCCGGGTTAACGGAATTCCTGCAACGGTTGGCGGGTTGTCGCCCAGCGTCTTTTCCCAGCGGTTGAAATCAACGGTCCCAGGATAGGGGCTCAACATTACGAATTGCGCGAAGGTGCATTCCGCGCGGATGGCGACAGCGGCGGTTGCCGCGAAGGTTTCGGGACGGTCGCCGGGTTAGGCCGAAGATGAAAGAGCCGAGCACGTGCACGCCGTGACGCCGGAAGGTGCGAAGTTGCTCCGTGAGTTTCTCGCCGGCCAGGTAACCGATTCCACGCCGACCAGCGCACCCTTAATGCGCAGCGGCTTTCATGACATCGAGAAATTCCGGGTCTTCCGCCGCTTCCATTGTGATCTGCGTAAAGAAGACCATGTCATCAGGAAGCCGGGCGAGACGACACATCAGCTCAAACCGTCCCGCGCGCATGGATTTGAGTTCATTCAAGGGGGCAGTGTTTTTTTGGTTGAACAGCCATGCTCAAGTCAGTCAAGGTTACGGGATAGAAGTTGTCGTCCGCCAGTGCGATGAAACGAAAGCCCAGCCGCCGGAGTTGTACGATTTCCTCGATCACGACATCGGAAGCACGCTGGCGGAGTCGCTGGCCATCCGTGCGCCAAATTAAGCAGAAAGAACAATGCTGGGGGCAACCACGAACCGTCTGCACCGAGGCCCACATATAGCGGTTGCGGGGAATCAGATCCCAGCGGGCGGAGTCGAAATCGCCGGCTTCGATCTGCCCGCCAACGTAGATGGGCTTGGGGAACTCCGTCGCAGCAATCGGCAAGCGCCCTTCCCCTAGAAAGGTCGCCGTGACCCTTGACCACTGCGTGCGCTCCTCCCCACTCAAGGGCCTCTTCGGGATACAGTGTGGCGTGAATTCCACCGAAAATTACGTACGCTCCCTGGCTCCGCGCCATTTTGCCAATCTCGTAACCGCGCAGCGCGTTCGCGGTATGAATGCCAATCCCGACCGCATCGCCCGCGTGAATCGAAGAAGGATCTACCTGAGATAAGGTTTCATCCACCAAAACAGGATCGCCAAAGCTCTTGGGAGTGGCCGCCGCCAGTACATTACTGCCAGCGCAGAGTGATGACCGCCGTCCCAAATGACACACTGCTCGGATTGATCAGGTGAACCTGCAGGCCGGGAGCCTCCTTTGGCACCGATTGCCGTCGCGACGCGCTACGTCGTAGCTGCGCGAAAATGACAGGCTCCGCGTCATTTCATTTACCCTGAAAGGCGCGGATTTGAATGTGGCAGGAGGCGGGAGTGAACGGTCTGTCTGCTCTCTCCGCCTGAAAGAATCCCACAAGGTTAGAAATCACCGCAAAGATGGGTCATGAATAGCGGCAGTTAGAGACTAAATGGATGCAGGCTGGTTGTCAAGATTCGTGACAAACAATTGTCACTTTTGATGACACCCACTTTTCCATTTTAACCCGGGAGAAGTGCCGGAGGGCGGCCTATACAGCGGTTAGGGCAGCACTCGGGGCAGTCCGAGCCTGCCGCACCCGTTCGTAGACGCGAACATATTCCTTGGCAGAAGCGTTCCAGGAGAAATCTTTGTTCATGCCATTGCGCATGAGCGTCTGCCAGGAGGACTGATCGCGGAAAGCCTTCAGCGCCTCTTTGATAGTCAGCAACAGAGCCTCGCCGTTGTAGTCGGTGAACTTGAACCCGGTTCCCTTGCCGGTGCGCGTGTCCCAGGGATCGATGGTGTCGTCGAGCCCGCCCGTGGCGCGCACTATGGGCACGGTTCCATACTTGAGACTGTAGATCTGATTCAGCCCGCAGGGTTCGTATCTCGAGGGCATGAGGAACATGTCACTACCGGCTTCGATCTTGTGCGCAACCGCGTTGTCGTAGGCGATTTTGACTGCAATCTTTTGCGGAAACTGTTTCTGCATGCGCGCAAACATCTCTTCGTATTGCTTGTCGCCATTGCCCAGGGCGACGATGATCATTTCCTCGCGCGCCAGCCGATCCATAATTTGCGCGATGAGATCGAACCCTTTCTGGGCGGCGAAACGCGAGACGATCCCGATCACGGGCAGACGCAGATCCGGGCTGGCTACGCCGAATGCGGCCAGCAAATCCTGTTTAGATTTGGCTTTAGCAGATAAATCCTCCGGCGAGTATTTGGCTACGATGAACTTGTCCACCTGCGGACTCCACTCATCGTAGTCCACGCCGTTGAGAACTCCGGTCACCGTCGAGGCCCGGTCGCGCAGCACACCTTCCAGTCCAAAGCCGAACTCCGCGGTCTGGATTTCGTGGCTGTACTTACGGCTCACCGTGGTAATGAAATCGGCATACACCAGTGCCCCTTTGAGGAAGTTCACTTGCCCAAAGAATTCCATCTTGTCGATCGCCAAGAGGTCCCAGGGCAGGGTAAGAAGCGGCAAGGTATCGGGCGGAAACAAGCCCTGGTATCCCATATTATGAATGGTGAAGACAGTCCCCGCGTCGCGGAAAGCGGGGTCTTCGGCGTATTGCGTCCGCAGCAGCACTGGAATCAGCGCCGATTGCCAGTCATGACAATGAAAAACGTTGGGAACGCCCAGGATCTTGGAAGCCTCGAGCACGGCTCGCGAGAACAGTGCAAACCGCTCGGCATTATCGGGATAGTCTCCAGCGGAAGTTCCATACAATGCCTCGCGGTCAAAATATGGAGGATAGTCGATGAAATAAAAGCGCACGCCCGAGTGACTGCCGCCCGCGACCACAGAGCAGAACCGGTAGTGATCATCAAAGGGAACGGTAATGCTGCGGACGACCGTCTGCGCATCGGAAAGCTTGGTCTGGCGATAGCGGGGAACATATACGCTGACCTGGTGCCCGGCAGCGACCAGAGCTCGCGGCAAAGCGCCAACCACGTCGGCCAATCCACCGGTCTTGGAAAATGGCACGCACTCCGAAGCAGCAAAAGCTATATGCATGAAAACCGACCTCCGTATTAGGACCCCGCTTCGGCGCAAGTTATCAGGCCGCAAGTTATCATAGAGGGGCGTCATCGCTCGACGCCGCTCCTGCGCACGAAGACTCGCGGGGTGAATGTCCAGTGTAGCCGTCCGAAAGAAAGAGGGTCAATGTGCCGAAGGTATCTGCTGCGCGTCCGACACCCAGAACGCCCAAATTGGGCCAGCATTTTCTTGCCGACCCCTCAGCCGCGTTGCGCATTGCCGAGGCCTTTGGGGATCTCTCCGAGAGTACGGTGCTCGAAATCGGCGCCGGACGCGGCGCGCTGACTTCCCTGCTCGCCCGGCGCGCCCGGCGACTTATCGCCATTGAACTCGACCGCGTGCTGGCGGCCCAGCTGCGCATGAAATTTTCTCTGGCCCCGAATGTGGAAATCATCGAGGGCGACATCCTGGCCATTGATTTCGACACGCTCTTCGGACCCAAGCCCGGTAGCACGCGTCCGGGAATGAACCACCAACCGGAGCGGGTCCGCGCGGTGGGCAACCTCCCGTACTTCATTACTTCGGACATCCTGCTGCGCCTGTTCGCCTACCGGAAATATTTTGAGACCATCGTGCTCATGGTGCAGCGCGAAGTCGCGGACCGGCTGGAAGCACGTCCCGGAAGCAGCGAGTATGGCCTGCTCTCGGCTACGGCTCGGCTCTATGCCAACGTCGAGAAACTGTTCACTTTGCCACCGAGCGCGTTCTCGCCACCACCCAAGGTGTACTCCGCGGTCGTCCGGCTTACGATTGAGTCCCGCCTCGAAGGCTTGCATGTGCCCGAGGCCGACTTTATCGACTTTCTGCGAAAGTCATTCGGCCAGAAGCGCAAGACGTTGTGGAACAATCTGAAATCAGACTACCAACCCGTCGCACTGCGAGCGGCGCTGGAAAAATCGGGAGTGAAGCCGACCGTGCGAGCGGAAGCATTATCGCTGGAAAAAAGCGCGGCGTTGTTTCGAGCTTTGCTGGAAACCGCGGGTCCGTGATTTCTTAACCGTGGCTGGTTTAATTAAGATGCAAACGCATTCGTCAGTTCGCCATCCCGCGGTAGCCGGACGATTCTACCCACGCGACCAGAGCACCCTGCTCCGAGACATCAAGTCCTACCTCTCAATCCAAGCCGTAGCGCGGCCAGCCCTGGGATGCATCGCCCCCCACGCCGGATATATGTACTCAGGAGCGGTAGCAGGAGCGGTGTATGCCAACGTAAGTCTCCCCGGGCGCGTTATTATTCTCTGCCCCAATCACACCGGCAATGGGCGTCCGCTCGCCATTATGAGCAGTGGAAGTTGGGAGACGCCTCTGGGCCCGGCCGTCATCGATTCTGCGCTGGCAGAGGCCCTAAAGAACCGGTTCCCGCTCCTGACCGAAGACGCCCATGCTCACCGTAGCGAGCATGCCATCGAGGTGGAATTGCCCTTCCTTCAAGCCTGTCGTGCCGATTTCACTTTTGTCCCGATCGCCCTGGGCACAGGACAGTTCGACACTTTAGAAAAGCTAGGAGAAGCGGTAGCCGAGGCCGTGCAGGCGCAAAACCAAGGAATCCTGATCGTAGCCTCTAGCGACATGAATCATTACGAGAACGACACCGTCACTCGTACCAAAGACCACAAGGCGATCGAGAGGCTGCTGGCGCTCGATGCCCGAGGGCTATTCGACGTAGTGATGAAGGAAGAAATAAGCATGTGCGGATTCGGCCCGGCGGTCGTGATGCTAACCGCAACCAAACACCTGGGCGCAACCTCCGCCGAACTGATCAAGTACGCGACCTCAGGAGACGTCTCTGGCGACCGCGAGATGGTGGTGGGCTATGCGGGCATCGTAGTACGCTGAACGGCTCGCAATGCCAACCAAGTCCGGGCAAGTGTCCTATGGCATTTTCCACGGTAGTAAAACGGCAACATTTCGAATCAATTTGGAAACTAGGCGGCCTGACGCCTTGGCAGCTTACGAAAAACGTGATTCGCGAGGCCGATGAAGACGATCTTCTCGGACGCGCCTCCGGGCTAGCATTCAATTTCTTGCTAGCCTTATTTCCCCTGATGCTGTTCATGCTGGCTTTGTTTGGCCTGTTCGCCTCGCGCAGTTCCCAACTGCAAAGCGGGCTATTGGCTTACTTCGGGGAATTGCTTCCGCCGGCAGCCTTCCAGCTTCTGCAAGCAACCACCAGCGAGCTTGCCATGAGCACCAGCGGCGGAAAGCTCACTCTTGGCATCATGCTTGCCCTGTGGTTCGCTTCCGGAGGTATGAGTTCGATGATTTCCACGCTGAATGTGGTCTACAAGGTTCGCGAGACCCGTTCCTGGTTTAAAGTTCGGGCAATTGCGCTGGGCCTGACTCTTGCCATCTCAATGCTTCTTCTCTCGGCTTTAGTCATGGTGCTCGTCGGCGGCCATCTTGTCGATTGGGTGGGGGCGAAAATCTCATTGCAATTCACGATGCTTGTCGTTGGAAAAGCGCTTCAGTGGCCGGCCGCCATGCTCTTCGTGATCGTCTCGTTTTCGGCGATTTACTACTTTGGACCGGACCTGCAGGAACAGCATTGGCACTGGATCACTCCGGGCTCGGTATTCGGTGTGTTTTTATGGTTCTCCGCCTCGGCAGGGTTTCGCGGCTACCTGCATTTTTTCAACACCTACACCGCAACCTATGGATCTGTTGCGGACGTAATGATTCTGTTGATTTGGCTATACGTGACGGGACTGGCATTTCTAATCGGAGGCGCAATCAACGCCGAAATCGAGCGCGCCGCCCAAGCAAGGCTGTCGAGAGACGAAAGCTGAAGAGATGAGGTCACGTGTAGTTCGGCTCCCGCCAACGCACACTATCCGACGATCCGACCTTTACCCCGGCCTAACCGTGAACTCTACCTTCGCGTAACGGCCGTACACGTTACTTCTGATACGTGAGGGCGGCTCCCGCACTCCCGGACACCGGCATCCTGGTGTCTAATCCAGTCAGTATCTCCTACCGACGCAAACGGAGGCTGATTCCTTATGATGAGTCGCTCGTCGAACCCCGGACGCCAATGGCGGAACGCGAATTCTGAAGCCATCGAGGTCAGGCCTCTGCTCGATGCCGCGATCTACCTGTGCGCAGCCGCCGCGATCGAATGGCGCTTTTTCAGTCTGTCGGGCCTTCAAGTAAAACCTGGTCAAAACGGCCGACTAACTCTCGAGAGCATGGTCTTGCTCGTGACGCTTTTCCTCTTCGTCGTGGTCTATGTCAGGCTGGTTCTTGATCCCACCTTAGCAAAAACGAAAAAGTTAATATCAGCGGTTGTCAACGGATGCGCTGCTGCGCTGGCCGCATACTATGTACTGTCCTTCCACGGACCGCCGCGGAACGAGGGCTCATTTTCCGCCGTCATTATTTTCGTTGTCGTGATTCCGTCCCTGTTTACCCCTGACCGCCGCTCTGATTCTCTACAGTCGGACAGTCGGCTACTTCGCAGGTACGGCCGCCGTATTCCTTGCCTGGGCCTATCTAGCGTGGTTTGCAGTTGCGTTGTGGATTTTCCCAAGTTTCTACCCTGACATGCTTGAGAGAACCGTGGCCCTTGCCATGCTTCGCGTCGCCCGTGCTACTCGTTGCCGCGGTGGCGGCTATTCCTTCCCGACCGCGACTAGGTTACGTTGCTGGGTTAATCGCGGCCGCACTGGCATGGCCCGATTTCGTTTACCATGAGCGCGGCTTGTATCTGGCGAACTCGTGGAACATGTTGAACCTTCCAGATTCCGCTGGCATGGACTTTGCCTATGCGAAACTGACAATCATAGCCATCCTGTTCCTCGTGGTCGTGACGGCGTGCTCCCTGGTGCGCTTGTGTCCAGCGAACTGGTCCATCAAAGGACGCCCTCTTCGAGACCGGATCTGGCCGCCACGCCCTACACCGTTCCGAGACCTCATCATGGGGTCGACGCGGAAATCTACGTCGTCTATGTGGAAAAGCGAGGTTTCCATTTTCGCGAAACCAGCCTAGCTGCATGGCGAGATGGCAAAGCGTACGTTACGCAGGAAGTGCGTAAACCCCTGCGATACCGTTCCCAGGGCATTACTCATGATGTTGTGCTGAGCCGTGAGACCCTTCGTCACGTTCTCGACTTGGTCAGATCACCCGAGTTCAAGGCATTGCAGACCGAGCGCAGGAACTCACCCATACCGTGGAATTCCGACACTTGGTACATTTCCGGACACGGACGACCATCCTTGATTTATAGCGATGTCGACAAGGACGAGCCTCCGAGGGAGATTGTGGATTGGTTCCACGAAGTGGAATCGCTCCCCGCCGTCGATGCTTGGGAGTCAGTGGCGTCGAAGGACGTCTGCCTGGGGTTCTGCTACGATCCTGCGTGGCGGTAGCCACTCTGTGCGCCTTGGAGTGCCGTCCCCCTTTTGTCAACAAATCTCTCCAAGACCCACAAAGGACCCGTTCCCAGCCACCTCATTCCATTCCAAATCTGAAGCTGCAAACCGTGGCGGATTTATCCCCTCAACGAAGAGTAGAATTCTCACCGAACTCACTCCGAACCTAAGGAGGATGGCGTTCGTGTGCACCGGTGCGTCCGGCACAGATCCGAGCCCACGCCTGAGCGCCTGGCTGGTCGCTGCCATGTTGGCGATGGTCGCGGTTCCGGCCGCGATCACCCTGGGAACGGTGCGCTCATCGGGAACACTGCAAGTGACGGGATCCAACCCGACCCCATATGGCTATACCTGGAGCCTGCTGCTCTTCGTTGTTCCGATCGTGGTGATAGGCTTCTGGTTCTTGCCTGCCGAAGGCGTGGAAATTCCGCGACGAGCTTTTTGGCGGACGATTGGCGTTCTCGTTCCCCTCGGTTTCGGGTTGGATTTCTTCTTCGCCCAACGGTTCTTTCTTTTCGTCAACCGGGGCGCGACTTTGGGGATCGGAGCGCCAGCCTTGGGCGCGCCGGTTCCGGTCGAGGAGTACATTTTCTACTTCACAGGCTTCCTCTGTGTTTTGCTGATTTATGTCTGGTTGGACGAATTCTGGCTAGTGGCCTACAACGTTCCCGACTACCCGAGCGAAGCCAAGAAGATCTCTCGCCTGCTCCAGTTCCATCCGACGTCTGCGATCGTTGGAGTGCTCCTGATCTTGATAGCCGTCGTCTACAAGAAAATGTTCTCGCCGGCTCCCGATGGTTTCCCAGGTTACTTTACCGTGCTGGTAGCCGGCACTTTCGTTCCCGCGATGAGCTTCTTTCCGACGGCTCGGCCATGTATCAATTGGCGAGCCTTCAGCCTGACACTCTTCATTATCGTGCTGGTAAGTTTGCTCTGGGAGGCCACGCTGGCCGTGCCCTACAAGTGGTGGGGTTTTCAGGACGCCCAAATGACGGGCTTGTTTATTGGAGCCTGGGCCCGCCTGCCGATCGAGGAGGTCGGGGTCTGGATCGCGGTCACCTATGCGACTGTGATCGTGTTTGAGGTTTTCAAGTTATGGCAGGCGTCGGGGAAAAAGGCGAAGCACGCGTTCCTGGGCAAGAAGTGAGAGTGTTTCCCTGGATGCGAATCCTGCCGAACTTTGCTCGGCCACCCGGACGGGGAGCGTCCGGGTCTACGCGGGTACCGCGAGGAATGTGCGGTTGTCTAGTCTTCGACGTTCGAGTTGGAGACGGTCACTTCCTCGGCTGGATCTTCGTAATCTCCAGCCAGACTGAAATCGTTTTGTCCGAAGTCGTCATTTTCCCCGGGAACACCGGATCGTTTCTCTAACTTTCGCTGCTGTCTTTTCTCCAATTTCTCGCGCTGCTTGTCCTGACGCGAACGCTCTTTTTGGCGTTTGTTAAAGCTTGAACGACTTCGACCAGCCATACCCACCTCCAGGAATGATTTTGCGGGCTGCGATCCATCCGAAGAATCGGCTCTTCCAGGACCGTCACGAAGCTAGGACGTGACCGGCTCGGGACGGACGGCGGCCTTCACCTTCTTGGGCACGCCCGCGGGTTTCGTCTTGGCAGCCTCGGCCTGGAGTAGCGCGTGAGTTCGTAACCGCCGTTGAATGTTCTGCTTCCGCTCACGATTCGCTCGGGACTTGTCTCCATTGATTAACGACATAGATATCTCCTGCCGCACCTCAGCTTTTGAGTCTTCTCAATCGCGAAGGCGCAGGGCTGGTTGCGAGTATCTTCGTGGTTAAGGGCTGAGTTTAGTATACGCGATTTATCGCGACGCCGAGAACATTACATAGGGCCGCATGAAGAACCAACTGTAAAGACCAAAAGAATAAACGATGGAGAACGGGCGTCCTCGCCCGTTCGGCCGGGCGGGAACGCCCGGCCTCCATTGTTTCGCTCACCAAACCCGGCAGGCGTTCTGCCGCACCATGGCTTGGCCTTTGTGGCAGCCGAAAGCCTTGGCGAACTCCGGCATGTTCGAGACAACATTGTTGACCCGATACTTGTCCAGCGGATGCGGGTTCATGAGCAGGATTGTGCGCATCATTTCCGGACGCAGGTTGCCGCACCAGATGTTGGCGTAGGACAGAAAGAAGCGTTGCAGTGCGGTCAGACCGTCTTCTCCCTTGGTATCAAGGCTCTGGCCTTTCCCTTTGAGGTCTGCGTCCAGTGCATATAATGCCAGATGAATTCCTCCGTTGTCGGCCGTGTTCTCACCCTGGGTCAAACGGCCGTTTTGCTGCACGCCGGCTTCGGGGACGAACTCGGTGTACTCGTCGGCGATGCAGTCGCCGCGTTTGTCGTAGGCCTTAGCGTCGTCCGCGGTCCACCAGTCCCGCAGATTTCCATTCTCATCAAACTTGCGTCCCTGGTCGTCATACCCATGAATCGTTTCGTGCCCGATCACTGCGCCGGCGGCCGCGTAGTTGACCGAGTCGTCCTTAGCGGGATCGAAGAAGGGCGGTTGCAAAATTCCGGCGGGGAAATTGATGGTGTTGGTCTGGGGATCCTCGTAAGCGTTCACCGTTGGCGGCGTCATTCCCCACTCGGTTCGGTCCAGTCGCTTGCCAATCTTGTGCAGCTGGCGGTCGAATTCAAACGCTGCAGCACGCTGCACGTTGGCCAAATGATTGTCGGGCTGAATTTCCAGAGCAGAGTAGTCGCGCCAGTGATCGGGATATCCGATCTTGTCAATCTGCGCGGCAAGCTTCACGCGAGCCTGTTTCTTGGTTTGCGGATTCATCCAATCCATGGAATCGATTTCCTGGCCGAGCGCGACTTTGAGCGCAATCACCATCTCCTGCACCCGCTGTTTGCTCTCGAGTGGAAACGCCCGCGCGACGTAGGCCTGCCCCAGCGCTTGTCCAATGTCGCGGTCTTCAGACTGAATGCATCTGCGCCAGAGAGGTTGAATCTCCTTCGCGCCGAACAGGGTCTGAGGAACAAAGGTGAAATCCTCGTTCACGAAGTCATCGCTCATTGCGCCTGCCAGACCGTTCAGCAACTGCCACCTGAAATAGGCCTTCCAATGATCGAGAGGCTCGCTCTGAATCAGTTGCTCGGTTCCGCGAAAGAAATCCGGCGAGGTCACGATATAGGGGGGCGTCGCTGGAGCGTGAACCAGTTGCAAATAGCGGTTGAAGTCAAAGGATGGAGTCAGCTTCTGAACTGCGTCCAGACTCATTTCGTTGGCGAGATTCTTGGGATCACGCCGCTTGACGATGTCCATCGCGGCCTTCGCCATTGCAGTTTCCATTTGGAGAATGACAGCAGCGTCCGCCTTAGCCTGGGCCGAAGGTGTGCCCGAAAGTTCGAGCATGCGGGCAATGTGGGCGACGTACTTGGTTCGGATCTCGACCGACTTCACGTCATCCTTCAGGTAGAACTCCCGGCCAGGAAGCGCCATACCTCCTTGATCAAATTGTGCGATGACGTGCGTCGTATCGTGGAAATCAGGCTGCGCGCCAAATCCAAACAAAGGTGCATAGGTCTCGGGATCGGCGGGATTCCAGGCGCCGGGGATCGAACGATGGAGATCCGCTACTACCTCAACGATCTGACTCTTGCTGGACATGGCTTCAATCCGCTCTAACTGAGGCCGCAAGGTGGGGAGCGCGTTCGCATTTCTCTGTTTCTGATCTGTGCACGCCGACCAGTAATCGCCGACCTTCTGCTCGACTGGCGTGCGCTGGCTCGCTGGCTTGGCCGCCACTTCGAGTACCGTCTGATGGAGGAAGGTCTCGTTCCACAACTGAAGCTTCCCGAAGGAGTCCCAGAACACTTCATCCGGGGGCACAGGATTGTCCGCAATCCAGCGATTGCACGAGTACTGGTAAAAGTCGGTGCAAGGATCGACAGAAGAGTCGACCTTCTTCGGATCGAAGTGATCGAGTTGAGGAGCGGGTTTGCTGGAGTCTTGCGTGGTCGTTTGCGCGAAGCCGGGGAATGATAGGCAGCTCAACAGAAAAATCGGCAGTAGAAATCGCATCTTCAATTAACCTCTGAGTTCCGCTTTACGCGACGGAGAGAAAGCTTACCACGTGGCTTTGGTTGCGGTATCTACGAGTACGGCCAAAATCAATCGACCACATAACAAAACATCGCTTAACCCCAATGTTCGGGTCAAATAGAAAGGGCAGCCCAAAAGCTGCCCTTTCACGTTTCAAATCATGGTCGCAGGACGATCGTCTTAACGATGCGCACCAGCGCCGCCCGAATGACCCGTGCCCGCACTGGCATGTGCCGCTGAAGCGCTGGCGTAACCGCCAGCGTGCCCCGCCGCCGACGTCGAACCCGGACCATAAGATCCGCCACCATGCCACCAGTTGACCCCAACGGGCGCAGTGTGAACTTTTGCCGTCGCAAATCCCTGTTGCTGAACCGCGCTGGACAGTTCGTTCAGGTTCTTGACACCCCCGCGCGGGATTCCGAGTCCCGCCGAGTTCTTGGAGATTTCCATCCGGTTGAACGATCGCCCGAGTTGGACAGGCACCGGACCCCGGTTCACGACCACCGTTCCGTGGCTTGGATTTGACGGGGGCTGCGGGGGAAGGAAATTCGACGGCGGATGGACGATCCTCGGAGTGCTCCATCCCGTCCAGGAACCTCCGGGCTGCCATCCCCACCCACCAGTGGGCAAATAAACCCATGAACCGTAATGATACGGTGTCCAACCCCACGGGTAGCCGGATACCCAGCCATAACCAAAACCAGGAGTGAACGCCCAGACGCCGTTCAGAAACGGATCCCAGCCTGCGCCGGCAAAGTAAGGCTGCCAGACATTGCCATAGCCCGGCACGTTAGAAAAGCTGCCGTAGTAATTCAGATCGTTAGTGCCGTACGCGTAGGGCGAATAGCTGCTGTAGGAGTTGCTAGCATATTGCTGGTGGTATTGATTTTGCTGCTTATCCCATTCGTCAAAGGGATCTGGTTCGACACTCTTGGCCAATTCGGAGTGATCATCATCCGTGAGGTCGAACTCGGCAGTGTGATTCTTGCTAACTGCCACGGTTCCTGCATCGCCCTGAACCTGCACTTCGCCGTTGAAGACGGCTAAGGTCGCGCTGACCTCTCCCATTTCAAGACGAAGATGAGCCGAACGGGCGAGCGACAGTTTCTCGTGAGCAAAGGTCAGCGTGAACTCGTCGTCCTTCGAGCCGGCGAAGTTGACATAGGCGCTGCCTTCTTGCAGATGCACCGTTGAGACCTTCGCCCCGGAGTCGCGGAGCGAGAGCTGAGGAAACGTAATCACGGTCTCCGGTGTGACCCGCAGCGTACTCCCATCCTCGAATTCCACTTCCGCCCGGCCATCTTTCCCGGTCTGCAACTTGACACCCTGCGTGATGGGTAAATTCAGAAAGGCCTTTTCCAAGCCCTGTCCGGCGTTGCGGTCGACCTGCACGTCGCCCTGGACCTCGCTCAATCGCACTACACGGGCTTGCGAATCGCCAAAGGCCGGAACTGTGAGAACGGGAACCGCGAGAAGCAGAGAAGACGCTACCGCCGCCGCTATCAGCAGCTTGATGCTTGCCTCAGACATGAAACACCCCCGGAACGGCCCCTCTGCAATATTAGAACACGGTTCGCGCTATTTTGTTGCCTGTAAATCACTTATATTCGGTGATCGCCGGTTACTTGCCTTTGGTCCCGGGGACGAGCATGAGGCGCTGAGCTCGGGCCCGCACTACCTTGATCACGGCGGGATCGTCCGCGATCTTCTGCAGGACGGGAGCCACCGCTGACATTTCCACAAGCCCGCCGCTATTCGACATTTCCTCCATCTTCTTCAGCTCCTCGTCCAGGGCAAGCTTCTGGTAGCGAAGGTAGTAATCGAGCCGGTGGCCAAACTCCAAAGTGGTGGACAGGGATTGGAAGAAAGCTGTCAGGTCCCCCACCGCGGGGATGGGCGAATAGTTGTAGGTTGCCCGCGTGCTCTTCTGCGGATCCTTGTACGCGAGAGTTTTCACACCGGTGGATGCCAGATTCTTTTTCTTAGAATCAAGTTCCCCTTCGAAATAATGCGCGCGTTTGGCGAGGTCGAAAATACGCGTGCGCGAGGCCTGGGAGACAGTGAAATCCAAATGGAAGGGCTCACTGGCGGCAGAGTCGTTGAGCTTGCTGTCGGAGTCGTAAGCGGCGTTACCATCCTCAGACACCGAGATCGCGTAGTGATCCGGTTCAGAGCCAGGGAAATCACAGGTAAAGCTAACCGTGGGAAGGACCCCTTGCTGAGCCGGTGCGCCCGGAACAAACCATAAACAGCAAAGCATCAGCCCCGCGGATAAAGGCAGACGCAAAAAACAGGTAGGCTCTGACGGTCTTAACTTGCCAAGGAACATGTGGATAGGATTATGCCAAAAAATTCTTGCCGAGTGCGCGGAGTCGGCGTCAGTTTTCTTCCATGTGTTCCGAATGCAGCCGCAGCTTCGCCTTAAGTTTCGACAAATCGGCCAGACACTATTGCGACCTTCTTGCACACTGGAGCAAAGCCCTGAGCTGCGACGAATACATCGTAGGGTCCTGGAGCGAGGGGAAGTTCAAACCCGCCTTTAGCGCTAAGCTCGGCCACTCTGTCGCCGACACCACCCCAACCACGAACAAAAACAAATGCTCGTGGAACAGGAGCACCTTCGAACGCGTCCGCGATGTCTCCAACAAGTTTGCCTATTATTGGGGAAGACTGCTGCGCACGAACTACGGGAAGGCACCAGAACAACACACCGAACAAAGTTAAAACAGTACGGTTGCGACGCATGGAACCTCCTGTTTGTTTGTACAAATCCTCTCATGCTTGCTGGCGTTCCAACGTAGCCGCGGTATGCAAATGGCAGATCGCAATTGCGAGGGCATCGGCGGCGTCCGGCGGCTCGGGAATCTCGGCCAGATTCAGCAGCCGCGTAACCATGTGCTGCACCTGCTGCTTCTCCGCTCGACCGTAGCCGACGACCGCAGATTTAATCGAGAGCGGTGAGTACTCGGTCACCTCCAGCCCGGCCGACGATGCGGCCAGCATCGCGACCCCGCGCACCTGTCCCAGCTTTAGCGCGGACTTTACATTCAAGGCATAAAAAACATCTTCGATGGCAACTCGATCGGGCCGGTGTTCCAGGATGATCGCGCCTAAGCGGTCGAAGATGGTTGACAAACGCGCCGGCATAGACTCGCGAGCGGAAAGCTTCACCGCACCGCAGGCAAGGCAAATCAACTTGCCGTCGTGACAGAGCTCGACGACGCCGTAGCCCGTGTACTCCGTCCCGCAATCAATGCCGAGAACCCGCATTCAACAGAGTCTAGCATCCGGCGCACGCGATTCTGTTTACTCCTGATGCTTTTACTCTTGCTCGTTTACTCTTGATTGAACAGATCGGAGCGGTCGAGTTGCTCGCCCTTGAAAAAGACAATCGAAATGCGCTCGACTGCACTGATATCCTCGAGCGGATTCCCATCGACCAGCAGCAGATCGGCATCGTTCCCGGCACGAATTGAACCAATCCGATTTTCGGCGCGCAAGAGGCGGGCCGAGTTGTAGGTCGCAGCTTCGAGCGCAACCGCGGGAGCAATGCCGGCGCGCACCCGAAGCGCAAGCTCATGTTGCACCGTCGGACCATGAAGTATCAGAAAATTGCCAGCGTCGCTGCCGGTCACGAGGGTAACGCCGTCTTTATAAGCTCGCAGCAGATTTTGCGTCCCCAAGTCCAGGTTGATGGGAAATTGCGCAATGCGCCGGCGCGTCGGCTCAAGGTCTTTCGACGCCATCGCCTTCTCGGTGCCTTCGATCAGATCCGTGGGCCCGACTTGCTGCACCAGCGAGCGTTTTAACAGAGCTGTGTCGCCGGCGGCAAAGTCTCTGAACGCCTCGGCCACGCTGAGGGTCGGATCATAGAAGACCTTTTTGCTAGCCATTTGTTGGAACAAAGGGTCGGGAATGGCCTCGCGGAACGAGCCGTGTTCGATGGAGTCTGCGTCGGCGGAAACCGCGTCCGTCACGTCGCGGACATCCCCGGTATGCACGGCAAGAGGCAATCCCTGAGCATGGGATTCCCGCGCGATGGCCTGAAAGATCGAACTGTCGAGACGATTGAAGACGCTGGCGCCGCCACCAGCCTCGAGTATGGCCTTGATGCAATCAACATCGGAGTGCTTGAGCTCATTAACTTGGCGCCGGGCTTCCTCAATGGAAGCTGGCATCCGCGTGAACTGCGCTTCCGCTTGCTCCCGAATGTTCGGAGGCATGTCTTTGAAGTATTCGGTGCCGTGTCCTCCTTTAGCAGTAAACAGCGGCCCACAGGTAAAGAGCTCAGCCCCCAGCTTTTCGCCGCTGTTCACGGTCGACCGCACCTTAAGCACAAGATCCAAAGGGTCGCCCACGCTTCGGACCGCGGTCACGCCGCTATAGAGATAAGCCGCCAGATTGCGCAGCATGCGGGTTTCTGGGTTGTACTGGCTCATGTCCGTGTAGACGCCGCCCGGCGCGACCAGATGCACGTGCACGTCGATCAGCCCCGGCAGGGCGGTCTTGCCCGCCGCCTCGATCAGTGTGGCTTTCACCGTCCTCGGGTCCGGACCTTCCCCTTCATAAACCTCGGCGATCTTGCCACCGCGAATCAGGATCGCGCCCGATTCAATCACCTTTCCGTCACCAATGAAAATGCGTGCCCCTCGAATCAGGTAGGCTTCACCGCGCGCCAGCTGCCGGTTCAGCATCTTGGTCTTGGCCACATTCTGCTTGGTGTGCGCCTGCCATACGCCAAGCACGATGAACGGCAACATCACCGCTCCCACCCAGAGCTTGGCGGAGCTGCGTATCTTTTCTTCTTTTTCCCAGCGGAAAAGCTTGTACGAAATGAACAGTCCCACGAAAACGGTGGTCAGCAGAGCCAATGCCGGAAGGCCATTCGCCGCCAGGCTCTCCTGGCGCAGCATCATTCCTTCGAGCCCCGAAACCAGGTATGTGGCTGGCAGAAATTGCGTCACGATGAGCAGCCAGGAAGGAAACATGGACGTCGGAAATGTAGCGCCGCTCAGAAACATCATCGGCAAGTAAACCAATTGCACCAGGATCTGGCTTTCCTGCATGGAATTCGCTACCGCCGCGAGAATCATCCCGATCGCGCGAAAGGCCAGAATACCCAGTGTCGCGAACAGAAGAATCGACCCTAGCCTCTCCGGCCAGGGCATGCCGTACCCGAAGTGCGCCACGCAAAGCATAAACAGCACCAGGGGCATAAAAAGGATCCACCCGACGACAGTGGCCGCGATCAGAATCGGCGCCGGGGTAATAGGAGTGACCTTGTAACGGCGAAGCACGTTCGACTCGCGCTCCTGCACGGCGCGCATGCCCGCCCCGAACAGCCCGTTGCCCAGCACGCCAATGATGATCACCATGGTGACGATCTGAGTCATGGCGTTGCCGCGATCCCCATGCAGGGCCTGGGCGAAGACCACAAAAAAAATCAGCGGGAACATGTAATTGAAGAACAGCACGGACTTCTGCCGCAGCGCCAGCTTGAGATCCAGTTGGATGAGTGCGATGTAACTTTTCATGTTCCGTTCATGTTCCGTCGTGCCATTCAGTCGCGCAGCCGCTTTCCCGTCAACTCAATAAACACATCCTCCAAGGTGGGCTTCTTGAGATGAACATCCACCAACTCAAGGCCGCTCTGGTCAATCCACTTGATCAACTCCACCAACGTGGTCGCGGGACGCCGGGAAATCACAGTGAGAGTATGGCGGGTCGAATCCACGCTGCTCTCGATTGCCTCCCCCCACGCCGGACGCAGCGCTGGAATGGCTTTGTCGCAGGTCACCACGATGGTCGAGGCCGCGCGGCTCTGCTGCTGCAGCTTGCGGGGCGTGTCCATGGCGATGATGCGGCCTTGATCGATAATGGCAACTCGGTCACAAAGACGCTCCGCCTCCTCGATGTAGTGGGTGGTCAGGAGGATGGTGCGATTCTCGCCCCGCAGTTGCTCGAGCAACCCGTGAATCTCCGCCCGAACCTGCGGATCAAGACCGGTGGTAGGCTCGTCCAGAAATAACAGCGCGGGGTCATTGACCAGCGCCAGGGCCAAAGCCAGGCGCTGCTTCTGGCCACCCGAGAGCGTGCTGTAGAAGGCATCGCGTTTGTCCTCTAGTTGCAACCGCCGCAGTATTTCGTTCGCGTCCACGTTGCGGCTGTAAAACGAGGAGAACACGTGCAGCGCCTCGCAGACGCGAATCTTGTCCGGCAGATTCGTGGCTTGCAAGCAGACGCCGATGCGATCCTTGAGCTGCAGTTTCTGCTTCTCCGGATCAAAACCCAAGACGGAGACGTGTCCCCCAGTGCGCGGACGCAAGCCTTCCAGAATTTCGACAGTGGTAGTCTTGCCCGCGCCATTCGGACCGAGCAAACCGAAAACTTCTCCGGACTCGATTTGAAAATCGAGACCCCGCACGGCCTCCACCGGCCCGTAGGACTTGCGCAACGCCTGCACGGAAATGGCCGTTTCGCTCATAGAGGAAATGTACGGGCTATTCGAGAACGCTCCACACCTTGCAAAGCTAGCAGCATTTCGGGCGGCGTGCCTTGCTGGTCCCATGCTCGCGAAGGAACGCGGCATAGGCATTGGGGCAAGAACTTATGGAGTGTCGTGCAAGAAAGCGCGCGTAAGCAGACTCATCGAAAATTTCCCGGAGAGTGCTAAGCAACAGTCTTATCGAGCCACTGAACCACGTAGAGATGGACGCCCTCGTTCGTCCTGCCGAGCAACGCTCCGTGGTCGCTCTTGCGCTCGAACCCGGCTTCACCGTAGACGTACTCATCACTGTTCCTCCGCCGCAAAACGCGTGGACACAAACGGCGCTTCCCGCACTCTCGCCTGCATTCGGCCAGAGACCACGCTTACCCACACAGAAATCGACTCCAGCAAAATCAGCGCAACCATACACACCAAGATGCCCGCCACGGCGGCATCGAGCCGGTCGTTGAAGATCAACCGCGTAATTTCATGACTTGGGGTGGCGGAAGACGCGAGTTGCCGCGCATGCGCCAGAAATCCAATCCGCGGATTCGGATCGAAAATCTTCTGCCATGACGCTGTGAAAGTCACCGCAACCAACCACACGAGCGGAACCAGAGTGACCGGCGAATAGCGGGCCTTGCCCATCTTGACAATGATGGTTGTGGCTACGCACAGCGCCACGGTCGCCAGGAGTTGATTGCATATCCCAAAAAGCGGCCACAGCGAATTGATTCCTCCCAGGGGATCCCTTACTCCTTGCCACAAGAACGATCCCCACGCAGCCACAATCAACGCGCTTGTAGCCAGAATCGAGGGATACCAACTGATGCGACCGAGCGGCTTCCAAATATGGCCGAGCGCATCCTGCACCATGAAGCGGCCCACGCGTGTGCCAGCATCGAGAACGGTAAGGATAAACAGCGCCTCAAACATAATGGCGAAGTGATACCAGATGGCCATCACAGCCTGTCCGCCCAAACTGCTAGAGAAAATGTGGGCCATGCCAACGGCAAAGGCGGGAGCCCCGCCAGTTCGATTCAACAAAGTCTGCTCGCCAACGGCCTGCGCTAGCGCATGCATCCCGGCGGCGGTAACCGGGAATCCCCAACCGCTGATCATCGCGGCTGCACTTTCCGGCAACTGGCCCACGACTCCCGCAGGACTGTTGATCGCGAAATAAATTCCTGGCTGGAGCACACAGCAGGCAATCGTTGCCATAATTGCGACCATCGATTCCGCCATCATCGCGCCGTAGCCAACCATGCGTGTTTCTGTTTCCCGCCGAATGAGCTTCGGAGTCGTACCGCTCGAGATCAAAGAATGGAATCCGCTGATGGCGCCACAAGCGATGGTGATGAAAGCGAAAGGAAAAATCTTGCCAGCAAAGATCGGCCCTGATCCGTCGACAAACCGCGTCATCGGGGGCATGTGCAGCGTGGGACGTAGCACGATGATTCCCAAAGCCAGCAGACCGATCGTCCCCAGCTTGACGAAGGTGCTCAAGTAATCGCGTGGGGCAAGCAACAACCACACCGGCAACGCCGAGGCGGCGAATCCGTAAATGATGATGACGATCGCAAGCCCGGGAGCAGTCAAAGTGAACCAGGGCGCGACCGTCGGAGTCTGCGAGACCCATTGTCCGCCCCAAATCGCCAGCATCACCAGAATGAATCCAAGAAATGAAACTTCCAACACTTTGCCGGGACGCAAGTGGCGGAGGTAAAAGCCCATCAACAACGCGATTGGAATGGTCATCGCAATGGTGAACACGCCCCACGGACTCGATTTGAGCGCATTGACCACAATCAATGCCCCTGCACCGAGCAGAATCACGATAATGCTAATCACCGCGGCGTAAGCCACGAATCCACCGACGACGCCGATTTCCTCGCGGGCCATTTCAGTGAGCGACCTTCCATCTCGCCGTACGGAGAAAAGCAGGATGACGAAATCCTGCACACAGCCGCCGAAGACGGCGCCAGCCAATATCCAAAGCGTCCCCGGAAGATAACCGAACTGCGCGGCGAGCACCGGCCCCACCAGCGGGCCGGGGCCAGCAATGGCCGCAAAATGATGTCCAAAGACCACCCATTTATTGGTAGGAACGAAATCGCGGCCATCCTCCAATCGCTCGGCCGGAGTAGCCCGCTGGGCGTCGAGGGCAAGCACCTTGGCGGAAACGAACTTGCTGTAGAAGCGGTATCCCAACGCGTATGCGCAGATGGCCGCAACTACCAGCCACATGGCATTGATCTCCTCGCCACGGTGCAGCGCAATCGTGCCCAGCGCAAGCGCGCCGAGAATGGAAACTCCGAGCCAAACCAGGATTGATATCGATTTTTTCATGGCTCTTTTTACTTAGCGGAACTTCTCTCCTGAGCGGTGGGTGGAATTTTATCCGCATACAAGTCCGCGCGGACGAAGCCAAAACTGCGCTCCGAATATTCTCTGAAATTAGCAGCCAAGGGCGCCTCTGCCCGACGACTGACGGGGTTGGGCTGAAAGGCGGAAATCACCCACACGCGCTCGTACCCGGCGACAATGTTATTTAGTAACTCGGCGCTGGGCCGCGACGGACGCAGCGTCAGTAACTCCAAATCCGTCTCCTCGGGAAATTCGTGGATTCCGGAACCAGTCATGTGAAGCTGCCTCTGATACTCGTCGAAGGCAAGTCTCTCCTCACTATAGCTAAAGAGGACGGCGTCGTCCGCTCGTGCTTGGGTCAAGATGTAACGCGTCGCATCTCTCCAGTTATCGGTGTGTTCGGAGTCCGCGCGGGCGCGGTAGTAAGAGTACGTTCCATTCAACGAGAGCCCAAGCAGAATCGTCAAAGCGGCGGCAAAAGCAACTTTCGAACGAACTCTGGTCAGGGTATCAGCAGCGAGCAGCAGTAGCGGAGGAAGACAAAAGATCAGGAAACGAGGCTCAAATGCAGGCCGGCGGAGGGAAATAGCGAGAACCAACGCCACGGGCAGAAGCAGCCAGATCAGCAGGAACCAGTACTTCCAAACTCCCTCAGAGGAATGGGATTTCAGCTGACTGACGGCGGTGCCGACCCCACCCAAGACCAGGGCTAGGTAGACCAGCAGTAGCAAAGGCCCGTCGTCCCCGGTCATGTCGAGGGAAAACTTGTACAGGTCAAGTACCGTCGGCTTTATCAGCCAGTGAAGCTGTGACCGGTCTGAAGCAAAAAGTAGGCAACAGGCCAAAGGAGAGATTAGTAAACAAATCATCGCAGCGCTTAAGAAAAATCCTTTCCAACGAACTTCGTGCCGCAACCGCAATACTGATATCCACTGCGCCAGCAGCATCCAGCCACCGAACACCTGGGCGTACACCATCAAAGTGCTGAACAGAATGTACCCTCCCCAATTCTTGCGCGAGGGCTGTTCCAAGCTCCGCAGCAAAAACAAAGAAGACAGTATCGCCAGCAGAACGAACAAGCTATAGGCGCGAGCCTCCTGCGAGTATCTGATGTGAAAGGCATGAAAGGACAGCAAGAGCGCAGCAACTCTGCCCGCTCTTGGTCCAAAAAGACGTGCCCCGAGTAGATAGATGGCCGGAATCGCGGCTACTCCGGCGAGCACCGAAAGACAGCGTATGACAAACTCGCTGCTGCCCAGCCGGATCCAGCCACGCAGCAGCACGTAATACAGAGCCATATTGGCCTGGCGGTGAATGAGTGCAGCCACGAAGACGTGCCTATCCACGCGCGCCAATACAACACTGGTTGCTTCGTCGATCCAGAAACTCCTTGTCCCGAGCCGGAAAAGCCTCAGAGCGGTGGCCATGGCAACAACGAGAATGAGCCAGAGCCTGAAACGCAAAGCTGACGTCCATCGAGCGCCCATCGCAACCGCGGTATTCTGGCGGGGTTCGCTTCTCACTGCGCGAGAGCATAACTCATTGCGATCACCCAGGCAAAACTCCGGCCTCAATTGACAATAGTGCGGTTGCAATTAAGAATCTTCTATTTATGTCTGCCTTCGCGCAATTCCTGATCCGATATGCGGTCCAGGTCATCGAATTTGTCTTAGTGCTTGCGGCAGGTGCAATGATCCTGCGGCCCCGTGCAGGCCACTCAGAGCCCTCCGCCCTTCTTTGGCTGGAGAGAGAGTTCCTCCGGCTGGCACGACGAAAAAATCTTTCTATCGTTCTCGTGGGCGTAGTGGCTCTCTTGATTCGAGCGGCGCTGATGCCAATTCTAAATATTCCGGAACCCTTTTATCACGATGAATACAGTTACCTGCTCGCCGGCGATACCTTTGCCCACGGCCGGCTTACCAATCCAACACACCCGATGTGGACGCATTTTGAGAGCTTTCACATCATCCAGCGTCCCACCTACATGTCCATGTACCCGCCCGTCCAGGGGCTAGTTTTAGCCGCAGGGCAACTGCTCGGACATCCGTGGATCGGCAACCTCCTAGCAACCGCCCTGATGTGCGCGGCGTTGACCTGGATGTTTCAAGGTTGGCTTCCGCCCGGCTGGGCGCTACTCGGAGGCGTGCTTGTCCTGCTCCGGTTGTGTGTTTTCGGTTATTGGATCAATGGCTATTGGTGCGGTTCGGTAACTGCTCTGGGTGGAGCGCTCGTGCTGGGCGCGTGGCCGCGGTTGAAGCGCCGCGCCCGGGTGCGAGATGCGATTTGGATGGGTCTGGGTCTTGCGATCCTGGCTAACACCCGGCCCTATGAGGGACTCATTTTGGGGGCAACCGTCGCGGTAGCGATGGCAGCCTGGCTGGTCAACCCATTGAGTCCCAAACTTTCAACTGTCTCTGGTCGTGTACTCGCGCCGATTGCGTTGATCCTGGCGATCACTGCCATCGCGACCGGCTACTACAACTACCGTGTGACTGGCAGCCCGTTTCACATGGGCTATCAGGTTAATCGCAACCTCTATTCGCGCGCTCGATATTTTATTTGGCAGAGTCCGCTGCCGAAACTGGAATATCGTTATCCGGTCATGGAGAATTTTTACGAGGGAATCGAATTCAAGGGCTACCAGGACAATCGCACCTTGCTAGGCTTCGTGAAGCAGAGCGCGTCCAAGATAGCCTGGTTCTGGCGCTTTTTCCTAGGTCCCGTTCTGATGATTCCTTTACTGGCGCTCCCGTGGACTTGGCGCGACCGTCGGATTCGATTCCCTGTGCTGGCGCTGACAGTGTTTCTGATGGGGCTTGCTGTAGAAACGTGGTTTCGTCCTCATTATTTCGCGCCGGCAACGGGCCTTCTTTACATAGTTCTGCTTCAGTGCATGCGGCATCTGCGACTCTGGCGTTGGCGAGGGAGGCGACTGGGTCCCTCACTGGTGCGAGCGATTCCGTTGATCTGTTTTGCGATCGTGGTCATCCGTGTAACAGCGATTCAGGCACACGCAGTGATTGAGCATCCATGGCCGCGAGGTAACATGGCCCGCGCCAAGCTCCTGCATAGCCTGGAGAACACGCCCGGACAACACTTGATCATCGTCCGTTACGCGCCATCCCATTTGCCGGATCGCGAGTGGGTCTTCAATGCTGCAGATATTGACGGCTCGAAGGTGGTGTGGGCGCGGGATATGGATGAAAAGAGCAACCAGGAACTGCTGCAATATTTCAAAAATCGACACGTGTGGCTGCTCGAGCCCGATGAGTCGCCACCAAAACTTTCTCCGTACCCAGCTATCGTCCCCTAGGAAGTGTCGGTCCAGCGACTGCGAAATAATTGCTCGCAGAAAGATTCGTGTTCGCCTGAGTTCTTACTTCGAAGCGGTGCCTAAGGTTCCTAGGTCCCGAATAGAAAACTCAGCGCGTCCGGGAAGCGCTTCGCCCATTCACCCTCGTTGTGAGATGCGCCCTCGTCGATTTTCACCAGCAAACGGCGTTCATCTAGGCCCGCGCCGCGCAGGCTGCGTTCGAGTTCGCGGACGTCTTCGACAACTTGCTTGTCTTTGTCCTCGCGACCAGCTTCCCGGGTGCCTATTGCTAGAAACACTTTCGCCGGCCACCTTCGAAAATGGCGTGCGTTCTTCAATATCCTTCGATTGGCAATGAACAGCGACGGGCTTTCCAGCAACAGGTGACCAAGAACTCCGGGCCGCTCAATCACCGTGTAGAGCGAAATCAGCGCACCCAACGAAGACCCGCCCAGCCCGGTATTTTCAGGGCCGTTTGCGATGCGGTATCGCTCGCCCACAAACGGCATGACCTCATCGATCAGGAAGGTTGGATAGCGCTTCCCTTTCGGCCGCAGGATCGGCGGAGGAAATGAGCGGTAGGGCACGTACTCCTTGATGCGCTCACTCTGGGCATTGTCGATACCTACAACGATCAGCGGCGGGATTACCTCTTGCCGGATTAGTCGATCCGCAGTCTCGTCCACCTGCCATTCCACACCGGCAAAAGCCGTGGCGCGGTCAAACAGGTTTTGGCCATCGTTCAGGTAAAGCACGGGGTAGCGCCTCGATGCGTTCCCGGGCGCGTCGTATCGCGGAGGGAGCCATACCCGTAACATCCGCGTATTGCGAAATACGCGGCTATGAAATTCGTGCAAGCGAAGATCTCCGGTGACGGATTCGTTCGGCGGCACTACCTGCGCTTGCTTGATTTCTTCCATCGTCTAATGTGAGCGCGGGCGTGCTCACCCGTGATAGCCGCAAACAGACCCGCGGTCAACCCGTCGCTCAACTCCGGCGCAACACACCCGCCACCAGAAACGATGACAGCGCAGTAAGCAGAACAATCAAGGTAAGCGACGAAAGGCACAAAATGCACCACGTCGCCAGCACGAACTTCTCGATGTATGTGAGATACAGAGCAAAACCCAATCCAGCCGTGGAAGCGATCAAAAGCATGAAGGGCGTTTCCGCTTTCGTCCGATAAAACGTCGCCAGAGCAAGAAGCAGGCCGTAGCCAAAGATGCCGACTAGCGCGTCAGGAATTCCAAGGACAGTCGAGTAAATGCTGCGATTGACGATGTCACAATTGAAACTGGCCCCGAAATCACAATAGGCCGTTTGCGAAGTGCCATAGTGGTGATCCAGCGAAACAGAAGACACCACCACCCCAGCCAAAGCCAGAAGAGCGATCAACTGAAACACCCGCCGCACGGCTGAGCTCATGGCAGGCTGCATCCCGTCTCCTCACCCAGAAATTGCAATTCGTGCTCGCCCTCGACCCGCGTGCCATCGGCGAAGATCCAGGTGGGAAATCGTTTGATGCCGTTCTGGGTGCAAACCGGTTCGATGCCCTGCGAGCCTTTGATTCCACACTCAACATAGGGAGCATACTGAAACGATGAGCCGAACTTTTCTTTTTGGGCATCGCAATGCTGGCACCAAAAGGCTCCGTACATTTTGGCTTGCTTCGCCGTCAGGCACTTGGCGAAAGCGTCCAGACGGCTAGTACGCTTGTGCCAAATTGAATAATAAGCGGCCGCAAAAGCCACCACAATGACGGAGGCAATAATTATGGAGCGCAACCGGGCCGGGTTCGGTTGATCTAGCACTTGCCTTTGCTGTTGCCGTTTTCTACGTTCTTGTGACATAGGGATAAATTCTTATACCACGACGCGCAGAGCCGATGTCAGGACATCCAGGGTCTGGCATTGCAGTGTGAGCACTTCGCCATCGACCATTACATCCACAGGAGCATCCAAATGGAAATGGATGCACTTTGCCTCGCGTCGTTCGGCCAAAGGATGATTGATGTGCGTACCGTCATACAGCGTGGGCAAATTACGAATCAGTCCCAACCGCCCGATCGGCCCCCAACGCACATATTCGATGAGCCCATCGTTCACGTTCGCCTTGGGCGCAATCATCATGGTTCCACCGGTGAACTTACTATTGCTGAAAGTCAGGAACAGGCAGGGACGGCGGTCGATCTCTCCTTTGCCATCGACTTGCAGAGGAAAAGGCCGGCGGCGGAAGCGAGCCAACGAAATGAAAATAGAAGATTGATACCCAAGTTCTCCCCACCCGCTGAAACTCCGAGCCCGTAAGGTCGCGACGTCCGCCGCAAACCCCATGGCCAACAGATTAATGTAGTGGAGAACTCCCTGGGTGTGACGCAATCGCAAGACGTCACATGGCTGAGATCGGTTCGCAAGCAACGCCTCGACCGCGTGTTCGACTCCACGATCGGTGAATTCGCGCAGGAATGAGTTGCCGGTTCCCAGTGGAAGAAACGCCAGCGTGGCGGCCTCGTCCGACTCTGGTCGAGGAAAAACTCCATTGACGATTTCGTACGATGTGCCATCGCCCCCTACGGCGATGAATTTACGATACCCGCGAGCGTAGCCGTCGCGCGCTAGCGGCGTTCCCTGCCCGGGGCCAATGGTTTCGACCACATCCAGCTTGATTCCACCCGCCCGCAAACGATCGAGCGCTTCCGAAACGAGCTTGCGACACCGCCCTCCACCCGCGGCCGGATTCACGATGGCAAGAAAAGTGTCTGTGCGGCTCACAGTTCGACCACGGCAGCACGGCTGAGAATCGGGCGAATCTCCTCTGCCAGCACTGTACGTTTGATTTTCATGGACGCAGTGCGTGGAAAATCCTTGCTGCAGAGCAAGTATCCACCAACCCGCTTGAAGTCGGGCAGATGGCGGTTCCGCGTAACGATCTCCTCCTTCAGCGCGTCAGTGAATTCCTGATTTTGCTCCAGACGCACAAGCAGAACCAGCATCTCGCGACTTAGAGTCTTTGCAGGCCAAAGATAGTTGGCGGCGAAAATGCAATATTCTTTGACCAGCAGCCCGTCGAAGGCAGCTTCAATGTCCTCGGGATAAATATTCTTGCCGCCTTCGGTCACGATCATGTTTTTCTTGCGCCCGAAAAGCTGCAAGTGCCCATTGCCGTCAAAGCGGCCAAGATCGCCCGTCACCAGCCAGCCGTCCACGATCGTCTGCGCCGTCAATTCGGGATCATCCAGATAGTGCGACATCACAGTCTTGGCACGGGCCGCAACTTCGCCGATCCCGTCGGAATCAGGATTAAGGATGCGCAATTCGACTCCCGGTAAAGGCTTGCCCACGGTATCCGCGCGAAAAGGATTAAGGTCGTTCAGGGTGAGCGGGAAACCCTCGGTAAGTCCATATCCGTTGGCCACCGGAATGCCGAGATCGTAGAAGAACTGCAAAGTCGAAGGCTCCATGAATGCGCCACCGGTAAACATCGCCCGCAATTCTCCCCCGAAGCCCTGATGCACGCGCGACAGAAGTTTGCGACTCAGGCCGACCTTGGGATGCGCGCGAGTAAGAGACTTATTCAGTGCGATCATTCGATTCAGCAAGAACCGCCTCCCGGCGGAGAGTTCGTCAAACTTGCCGCGCAGCCCGCGTTCCAGGTTCTTGAGAATCATGGGAACCAACGCGACATAAGTGATTTGGTATCGCACGAAAGCATCGCGCACAAACTCGGGCCTCAGCGTGCGCAGGTGCACCACGCAAGCGCCACAGACGAATGGGCCGATGAAGCCAACCATAAAATCGATCGCATGATTCGTTGGAAGAATACTGAGGTAGCGCACGCCCGGCCAGAATGGGTACCACGCCGTGAGTGACCTGCATTGCTCGAGATAATTATCGTGGGTCAGGACGCATCCCTTGGGCCGCCCGCCCGTACCCGAAGAGTAGACAATGCAGGCCACGTCTGCCCGCCCTCGCGAGACAAAAACAGGATCGCCCTTGCGGCGGAAATCTTCCCAGCGATAAGCACCCGCGAGATCGGCTCCCAGGGGCGCTTCCGTGACCAGCACCTTTTTGAGCTTGTGATTTTTGAACTCTGGCGACTGTGTAATTGCGCGCCACAGATAGTACTCGACGATCAGAAACTTCGCTCTGGAGTGCGCCAACAGTTGCAGGTGCTCCGCCGCCGTCAATTTGAAGTCGAGCGGCACCAGCACACCGCCACGATAAAAAATGGCATATGCCGAAATCAGCCATTTCGACTGATTGGTCATGATAATTGCGGCCCGATCGCCAGAATTGAACCCAGCATCCTCCATCGCGCGGGCCAGAGGCAGACCCACGTCTTTGAAATCAGAATAGGTAAGCCGCGTTTTCTCTCGATCCCGGTCCGCCTCGATCAGGCAAGTTTCGTTCGGCCAGCGATCCAGCGCATCCCGCAGAGCATCGCCCACACAGGTGTATTGGTCGAGATTGAGCATTAAGGCTTTATTTCACCACAGAGGCACACAGACTCAGAGAAAAGCATGTTAATCAGTTCACTACCGGTACAGACTGAGAACAAGGAACGGGAACCTGAGTTCTTGTCCGCATCTGGCGAATCACAACCGAGCCTGGATCCGGTCGGCCAGCGTTCTGAAATCCGACACGCCCTGGAGTTCGTAGTCCGGCAACTCGATGCGAAAATGATGCTCCAGCCGCGTCAACAGATCGAGCGCCTGCAGGCTGTCGATGCCGAGCGTCTTGAAGAAGTCATCGTCCGGAGTGAGCTTCTCTCGCGGCACTTTGAAGTGAGTGGCTGCCAGGCTCAAAATTTCCTCGAGTGTTTGCTTAGAAGGTCCCATAGTCCTAATCTACCGTATTGCAGCTTACACACCACATGCAGACTGTCGCCTGTCCTAGCAAGATGAGAAAACTTTCTAAGGCAAGTATGGCTGCGCATCCTCACTTTCCACAAACTTTCTCAGGCCTGCCTCAACCGCCGGCTCCGCAAAGAGCTCGCAGAAAACATTAATCTCCCGCTCCAATTCTTTATACGGGATCGGCTTGATGAATTTCTTGGCTGCAATCGCCGTGCGCCGGTCGAACTTCCCGAGTTGAGCCGCGGTTGCCCGCGCCACTCTCAGCGATTCACCCTCCCCCACCACCTGACTCACTAGCCCAACTTGCTGAAGCCTGGTCGCACTAAAACTCCGTCCGGTAAGCAGCAGATCTCGAACTACCGCATTCCCCAGATCCCGCTTCAGACGAGGAATCCCTCCGAAGCCAGGGATCAATCCCAGCCGCAGCTCGGGGAAACAAAATCTGGCCATCTTGTCGGCGACAATCAGATCGCACACCAGCGCCAGCTCAAAACCTCCACCAAACGTTACTCCATGCACCGCTGCGATGGTGGTCAGCGGCGAAGCATCGATCGTGTTCAGAACCCGGTGAATCCGCTCGAGATAATCGCGCACACCTTGGGCCGCTTCCTTCCGCTCCAGTTCCTGGGAACGCCGATATAGCTCCCGTAGATCCGCTCCAGCGCAAAAACCTGCCTTTAGCTCGCTATAAATGATGAGCGCGTGAGCTTGCCGCTCGAAATTCTTCAGGATCGTAACAAACCTCTCAAGCTCGTCCAGCGTAAGCGAACCGATCTCATTGCAAGGCTGGCGATGCAACCCCAGCTCGACCGCGCCGTCCCGCAGCTCCCACGAAAGCGCCTGACCGTGGAAAGATTCCATACCTAACAGGGGTTCCTTTGTGAACCTTTGTGCCCGCAGCCTGCCCTGAGCGAAGCCGAACGGGTGGTTAACGTCTTAATCCGGACTCACGAGGCCTGCTTCACTCCATACATTTCTTCGATCTCATCTTTCAAACGCGCCGCAATCAAGTCCCGTTTCAGCTTGCCATTTGCTGTCAGCAATCCGTTCTCAATCGAGAACGGCGGGGAATAAATATGAAAGGCCCGAACTTGCTTGTAATGCGGCAAGCCGGGGTTCACCGCATCCAGCGCATCCTGCACCCGCTCTCGCGTTACATCCCCAGTCATAACCGCCGAAAGATATCCCCGCCCATTGCCGACGAGCACGACCTGCAGCGCGCCCGGCAAATTGCGCAGCAATTCTTCTTCGATTGGCTCTGGCGCGATGTTGTGACCCGAACCCAGAATAATCAGATTCTTGATGCGACCGACAATCCGCCAGTTCCCTGTCGCATCCACCTCGCCCCGATCGCCGGTGTGAAACCAGCCATCGCGCAGCGCTTCAGCTGATTCTTGCGGACGATTCCAGTATCCCGGAAACACATTCGGCCCGCGCACCACAATCTCGTCGTTCTCGCCCAATTTCATCTCGACGCCGCGGATCGCCGGCCCCACGCGGCCTGGCTCCACATAACCCGGATCGTCCATGGTGCAGATGGCGGTGGTCTCGGTCAGCCCATAAACTTGCAGCACCGGAATGCCCAGCATCATGAAGTAGAGCTGAGTTTCCACGCTAAGCGGCGCCGACCCACAGACGAGAGCCTTCAGATGAGACCCAATCATTTTCTTGCGAATGGTCGGAAATACCACCGCATTGGCCATCCCCAACCACATCGAATCCGCAAAGCTTGTTCGGCCTTCCCGCCGGCGCATCCACGCGTTCTTGGCCCGGCTGTAAATGCTGAGAACCATGCCACCGGTCTTCCAAAGCTGCTCATCGACCGCTTTGCGCATCCGTTCGAGAAGCGCCGGGACGTTGAGGAAATAGTCGGGCGCGACGGTACGCATCTCGCTCGCGATCTTGCTCAAGTCCGTGTTAAGCGTTAGCCAGCCGCCTCGTAGAAGACAAGTCAGCAACATGATCCAGGACCCCGCAAAGCAAAACGGAAGATAATGGAACACGCGATCCTGACCCGTTTTGTTCCGCATCAGCGCATCGAGTCGCCCGGAAGTGCACCCCAGCATATGGCCAACATTGCCCGCGGTGAGGACAACTCCCTTCGCCTCGCCGGAAGTGCCCGAAGTATAAATAATAGTGACCGGATCGGAGTCCCCGAGTCGCTGGCACTCCGCGTTCTCCGGGTGCCCCATCCTTTTCGTTCTTTGCAAAGGACCAAACACATCCTCAAACAGCACCTGAGGCGGCGCCTCTGGCCAGATCTCCACGATCCCATCCCGCAGCGCCGCATCCCCGCAGAAAATCAACGCTGGAGAGCAATCCTTCATCATGGCCACCAGTTCCGACGGCGCCTGCCGCGCGTAAAGCGGCACAACGATCAGCCCTTCGGCCATGATGGCCAAGTCCATCGCAACCCAGCGAATACCGTTGTGCGCCAGCAAAGCGCTGCGGTCACCCTTGTTCAGCCCCCTGGATGCGAGAAAAGCCTGCGCCATCGCTATCGAGCGGAGAAGGTCGCGCCCACTCTGTAGAGACGTAGCTTGCTGCGTCTCTCCGCGAAGTTCCTGCAGCACAACGTTCTCTCCCGCCGCCTGAAGCCGTGCAAATATGTCGTCCAGAAAACTCATTGTTTTTGTGTTGCCACGTGTCTTCGCAACGACCGCTAGCTGTACGCCTCAGCCAGGCTGTGCAGCCCCGAGTTCATCGACGGCAAGTAATCTTCCCAACTCCACTCTCCCCGGCGATTCGGAAACTCCGGATACCGCCGCTGCACTTCTTCCTCGAAATACACACCCATGCGGGCCATCACTTTCAAATTCCGCACCACCGTCCGCCCGATCCCATCGGCAATTCTCTCGCCTTCCTGGCTCAACTTGATCAGCGCCGCCAGCAGCTTCGGTTCGAGATCAGGGTCGTCCACATTCATCAGCAGGTCCTCATGCCCGCGCTCGCGCATGAGATTTCGAATGCGCTCATCCATGGTGATGCCCGCCGACGGCACCAGCGCCGGCATACTCGTAACAATCCCGTGATAGCGCGACGACGCCATCATGTGGCAGGCTCGCAGCACGCTCACCAACTCATACATGTTGTAGTCTTCAGAACTGAGCACGGGCACTCCGCCGAGCTTTTCTGAAATTCGACCCGCCGGACGCGTATCCAAACGCTCTGTCGCCGCGAGGATCACGAACACCTTTCGCTGCTTGCGGAATGCATCCACGGCGTTCGCGATCCCCGTCAGGTAGCGTTGGTAAGCGCGGTCGGCCTCCGGTCCCGAGTTATGAAAGTAAACCGAGCGGTAGTGGCTATCCTTATATGCTCCCACCAGGCCGTGCAGCGCGAACTTCGCCACCGAAGCCTTCACAGGCCACTCGAAAGGATTAATCGGACAGACCACCAGCACCGGCGTACTCCCGTCCCATCCCAGCTCGCGCAGCACCTTCCTCCCAAATTCCGCAGGATGCGACTCAAAGGTCCACGCCGTGTCCGTCCCCAATTCGTTGGGCACTCCAAGCTCTCGCAGAATGGTCCGCGATTCCTCGTTCCGCGTAATTACCAACGAGTTCCGGCAGTAACGCGCACACATCTTTGCCACGATCGGATCCATTTGCCCAGCCTCGGCGCCGTAGCCCACCGACAGCTTGTTCTGCGCCGCCGCAATGCCCAACGATCCGATCATCATGGTAGTCAGAGCGTTGGCGAATTTGCTCTTGAACATCGAGCCTTCGCAAGCCACCACGCCGTGATGTTTGGGTACTTCGTCCGACAAGAACGGCGGGAAAATATCGGGCAGATGTACCTGCGCTGTACTGTCGAAATATCCCTGGGATAATTTAGGAACGTGCGTCATCACGCTGAACGCAACCCGCTCAGCGCCAAGTATGTGACGAAGCTGCCGCAGCATCTCCTCCACGCGCACATCCGAGCCCATGTTGCGGGTTCCGTTGTATCCCGCGAACAGTAGCTTTAACTTTTCTCCCGGCTGCCACGGCTTCCCTTTGCCCAGCATCCACCCAGCTTTAGACTTTTCAATCAGGGCGCTAACCCAGGCTTCGAGCACGAAGTCCATCATGCAGCGGACCCTCCGATCTTGGCGGGCCAGTCCTCATACCTGTAGGAAAAGTTAGTCTCCCGGCTGAACTTCAATAATGGATAACTGTATTTCGAAAATGGCACCGGCTTGCGTCCCAGCTCAGAAGTCACCCGCGTGTTGTCGAACACTGTATTCCAGAGCAGATAGGGCATGAACACTCTCATCAGCGAAGCTCCATGAGCAACCGCGCCTTTTCGATTCGCCAACGTATTCACGGTCCCGGAGAAAGGCCGCGCCAGCACAGGCACAAACACGGGGGCACGTTTCTGTTGCGCGGTGGCCAGCGCGCTGGTCAATTCACGAAACGTCTGCGACTCTCTGCCCGAAGAGAGATGATAGGTGTCGTACTGCGGGCTATCTTTTTGATGAAGCGTGGCAATCGCATCAGCCACGAAGTCGACGTTCACAATGTCAATCTTGTCATTGGGACGAAACGGAAGTACCGGCAAACCAGCCAGGAACACGAACGCTTTGACCATGTCGAACTGGGTGGTCTCCGCGCGCCGGCTGTCTCCGAGCACGATGCTTGGACGAAAGATCGTAAGCGGTACTTCCGGCAGAAGCTGCCGGATCATGTGTTCACAAAACTTTTTCGTGCGAGCATACGGATCGTAATCCGACCGCTCCCAATCGATCGACTTATCTTCCGTGACTACTTCGTCCTTACGTTTTCCGGCCACCGCCACCGTACTCACATAGCTAAACCGGCGTAGTCCATGATAGTGATGCACTCGCATGGCAAGCTGCAACACTTCCAGCGTTCCCCGCAGGTTCACATTCAGACAACTCTTCTCCGACTTCCGGTTCAATGACGCCGCACAATGAATCACCGAATCCGTCGTATGGATCAATCGGTCGTAATCATCCCGAGCCAGTCCGAATTGCGGGCCAGTGAGATCGCCGCGAAAGATCCTGATACGGGTCTGCAAGTACTCGTAGAAACGCGGGAAATCGAGATGCAGTTGCAAGCCATTCCACAAGCGCAGCTCCGCCTCATGCGGATCCCGCGCCCGCACCAGCACGTTCAGTGAAGCCCCGTGCTCTTCCAGCAGATTGGCGGCGACGTGGCCGCCGATGTATCCGGTGGACCCGGTCAGGAATATCGCCACGTTGCTCCGTTGGTGCCGGTTTTGATGGTTTCTCCGTTGCTCTCCGCCTCAGCCAGTTGGAAACTTCGCGACGGCCGCGCTTCCAGAGGGCGCCCCTCAATCAGCGGATATGTCCATCGCCGCAGCGCCGGAATATGAATGTTGATCCAGTACTCCCACCAGTCGATGCCGCGCGTATCATAACCGAAATCGGACCTCTCTTCAGGCACCAGCGCATAGGCGAGTTTTTCCACATTCTCCGCCACAAAGTCATGCTCGTTCAGAAGAATAAACGGCTCGAACAGTTCAATCAGCTTTTCAACTTTTTCGAGATTGCGCTCCGCCCGCGCCAACGGCGTCTTTCGCAGGGGGAGAGGCGACATAATCCGCTGAATGGATTTTATGATCGCCTTTTGCGCCGGAGCCGACATGCGCTCGTAACGTTGCTTGGAAACTGGAATCGCATCGAAGCGTAACCGCAGCCAGCTTTCCAGACCTTCCAGAGCGCGGTAATGTTTCCGATGCGCTAAGGAGGTCAGTTCAATCGATCGTCGCATATCACACGGATTCGTGACCGACGTGGCCAGCTGATAAATCTGCGCGTTCCTTCGTTCGATGATGGCAACTGCGATCAGCGTCATGCCGCGGCACACCGCGTCCACCGGAATCACGTCTAACCGCTTGCGCTCATTCGACGGCAGTTGACGAAAGTACGTTCCCAACAGATAGGAAAGTGCTGCCGAAGTGTTGATGCCTTCATTCCAGCCCAGGAAAGGCTTCTCCATCGATGTTTCAACAATGGACGGCCGCACCATCGCAATCGGCAAACCCGCGCCATACTTGTGAATCAACGACTCTGCCAGGCTCTTGGTCAGAGTGTACGTGTTCGGCCAACCCAGCTCGTTCGCGCGCTTCTTCCCCGCTTCGGTCAGATAATTTCGCAACCAGCGAACCCGGTTCTTGCGAACCTGATTCTCCAGCGCCGCACCTTTCAAGTCTTTGGACGCGTGCTCTTTTTGCAGCGCCTGCTGCCGCAGTTCGGCTGTAACGCCGGAGCTTTCCGCCTGCTCCGTCACCCGCGTCACCAACTCGTGCAGCGAGCGCCATTCCGCATCCGCATCGAAGTTCGCCACTCCAGCCGGGGTGTAATTCGGCCGCAGCGTTTCGCCGACTCGTCCATCCCGCGCGCCCGCCACATAGCACGTCGAAAGATGCAACAAGCCCGCATGATCCGACTGGCGCACAAATTCGACGATGCTCACCGCCGCATCCACGTTTGTCAGCAGCGCATCCCGCAAATCAGGATTGAAGTCGGTCAACCCCGAGCTGTTGACGATAAGGTCGAGATTCTTTCGCAAGCCTGCAGACACGTCCGGCGCGAGCCCAAGATGCGGCTGCGCGACATCGCCTTCCACCACTTCCACGCGCTCCCGCAGAAACCGCGCCAACCCTGCGCCATAACGCTTGTACAACGGATCGAAGACCGGCGACTCTTCGACCAACTTTTCAAACCGCCCTTCGGCCGGATACGATTTCTGCCTTCGGATCAGTAAATAAATCCGCCCGATTTCCGGCAGATCCATCAGCAGGTTGACCAGCCAGACCTTCCCAATGAAGCCAGTCACACCGATCAGCATGATCCGCTTCCCTGCCAGCGTCGCGCGAACCGAAAGCGGCCCTGCCTGTGACCCACCATGGAAGTGCACGATCGGATGCCCCAGCACCGGCAGGTGCCGCGATGCAGGAGTCACCGCAGACTGCAGCGCGTCCGCCGCTAAACCTGAACCGTCCAGACCCAGATCGCGAACCAGTTGTTCGGGAGCACGCGTTCCATCCGGCCCCACGCCAGTGATCCTCGCAAATACCCCTCGCGGACGAATCACCGGATCCAACAATCGACCGGTTGCGATGCCGTCGCGAAACTCAAGCCGATTCGCAATCACCCATTTCGCACCCAAGTGCCGCGCCAGGGGCCCCATCACATGATCCAAACCTTGGCTGACCAGCACCACCTCGGCACCCGAATCGATCAATCCTCTAAGTTCTTTCACTCCTGCAGCTTTCAACTGCGGCTTCAACTTGTACTGGAAATATTCCTCGCCCAGCAGATCCAGCCGGTCCCGGCTGATTCCGCGCAGTACCGTATGAACCACGCGCGTCGCGAACACCCGGTTCGTGGCGTATAAAAAAGGACGCAGCATGGCCATTACCAGCACCAACCCCCGCCGCATCCAGCGCTCGATGAACGTCTGCCCGTTCCAGGTAAAAAACGCGATTGGTCGCACGGTAGTCAACTCCAGAAGACTACCTTCCACGCGCCAGTACATGCGCGCAGCAGTCCCGCAGTCGCCCGAATTGTGATTCGACTGGTTCAAATTCTGTTTGGCCCACCCATAGGGGCTCACCAGCTCTTTCCCTATTGTGGATAAGCTCTCTATTGTAAACAATAGTGGCAAAAGGACGAAGCTTAAGTGATACCTGTTAGCAAGGAATTGTGCCTTGGCTTTGGCGGACGGAGCGAGTCTACGGCGTGCAAGTCTACCGTCCGGTTCGACGATTCAAAGGCAGGGATTTTGTCCCGACTTCAACAAACCCTTTCTTAAATATCCCCTTGCCACATTGATCCAAAGTTTCGCAATGGCAACAGTCCAACATCTTCTGCAGCAAACGCTGCATCGTCTTGATCTGCCGCATCAACTCCGCAAGTTCCGCCAGTTTCCTGCGTGAGAGTTTTTGCCAGCGTTGTGACGCCGTAGCCGCATCGCGAAAGCCAAAGAACAGTCCCCTGATTTCATTTAAAGTAAACCCGGTTTGCCGAGCCCGCCGGATCACCGCCAGGCGATGAAGCACGGTTGTATCGTAGCGTCTCTGCCCTCCGATCCGCTGAGCCGGAAGAAGGATTCCAATCTGTTCGTAGTAGCGAATTGCGGAGGGCTGAAGTCCAACTTGTCGCGCTACCTGAGAAATGGTTAATTGCGACATGCGAACATTCTAGACCGTCTCCCCACCAGATTCCTCCAACCAGTTAACAAATAATTTACAAACATTCCCCTTGCGTTAAAGTCGACTTGAAGTCGTAAAGTCCTGCTAACGGACAATGCATGTCCGCTAAGGGGAACCCATGAAAATGTTCTTGATCGTCGCCATCACCGTCGCGGTTCTGGGCGGATACGCATTCTCTCAGATCGTTTCCGAGCGACCAGCTGCCGCTCAGGGACCCAATTCTGCAAACCCCAAAGCAGAAACTCCGTTCTACTGCGACCGGACGGCCCTCACGCCGGAGCAGAGAAAACGGCAACAGGAACTGGGCAAGATCCTGCGTTCATCTGTACTCGGCATCCAGGAATTAGCGGACGGGTTTGAGTTCGAGTTTTCATACGACGCCGCGAACTATCAGGCTCTGACCGAATTCACCCCGCTCGAACGCGCCTGCTGCCCGTTCTTCGACATCAGCATTCGATTAGAGCGTGAAGGCGGAAAACTCTGGTGGGGCCTCACTGGTCGCGAGGGCGTGAAGCAATTCATTCACGCAGAATTTTCTCCATGGATCAAACGATGAACGATTAAACCAGGACGGTTCCGATCACTTCGCGACCGCCAAATCGTTTTTCACCGAGAACACTCCCGGGGCGGTATTGGCGCGCAATCCCGCGAGATTCTTGTCTCCTACGCTGTCCACCACTCCGACCAGCGTAACGTGCCCATTCTTCACAATGATTCGAATTGGTTTCACCACGGGCATCCCGTAACGTTGCAACGGCGGGTATGCGTAGATCGCCCGGTACAAGCTCTGTCGCAGCCTGTCATCCATGGACGAAAGCGGCAGCACCTCGATCTGGTTATCGACCGTTTCCACGCCCTCGATTCTCTTCACTACCGACTCCGCGTCCGACTTCAAGGACGGTTTCGTGACCTGCCCCACTAAGGTCACGTTGTACCCGTCGACCTTATAGCCCAGGTTGTCAAACATCGTCACATACGGCAGCATGATGAGTTCGTGGCGCACCTCTTTCTGAATGCGCGCCACCGCTTGCTGCGATCCCTGGCGTTGCTGCGCCCACGCGGGAAGCGCCACGATCGTCAGAGTCATCACGAAAGTGATCTTGAACCCGATTACTAAAACGCGATCCAACCAAAACCGAGCCTTGTGCTTCATCACAACCCTTTCGTCGTAGGATCTGCTGCAACCTCTGCCGGGGCGAGGTAGGTGCGCGATAGCGCTTGAGCCAAGCCACAGGGGCAAACGCGATGGAGTTTCTATACCAAGATCCAGTTGTCCACCTCCACGCGGTTCAGCCGGTTCAGCGGTGGACCGCTCTCCCGGAAGCTACGGAAGTTCTTCTGCGCCCGCAGCGCCAGCCTCTTGCCGATACATCAAAATCTGATGCCGGACGATCACAAGATCTCCACTACCCCACAGATTCGCGGGCTCGATATCGTCGTTCGTATTAGCGTCGAATCCCTCGTCAGGCAGTGTGAATTCATTGAACTGATGGACCCACAGGAAGATGGGATGAAGCTCTCTCGCGTATTTCATGAAGGAATCGAATGTGACATATTTGCCATTCGCTCCAAAACGCAGGGCGTCATCGGGGCAGTAAGGCGGCGTGTGCAGGCCGTTCGGACATTGCCAGCCAAACTGGCCCGCAGTAGCAATGGAAGCGGTAAAATTCTGCACTCTCGAACCAACCTGGTTGTACCGAGGATAGTAGAGGCACACAGAAATGGTGCACGAAGGGTTGAGCCGGTCACCCCAACTCAAGAACCCATATGCAGGATTGATTCTCACCGGTCCGTGGGGCTTGCCCTGCATAGCCCACGGCCCCGGTTGACTGTCGAGATATCCGGCCATCATCTTAAACGTGTAGTTGGAACTGATCTCCGGATGTTCCCTCAGGAATTGCCGGATCTGAAACCACAGCGGACGATCGGAACGGTTCGGATTCTGCGCCGCCCCGAGGAAAATCACCATGAGCGGCTTGTCCTTGTAGATCACCGCCCGCTCCGGATACTTCTCCAGCAGCGCCCCAAAATATTCCACTTCCTTTTCGAAAGCGGTCTTGCCGTCTTGATCTTTGAACAACACGTTCTCGTCGATGCCACCCAGGATGGGAACCAGCCCAAGTCGAGTTCCAAGCTTCGTCCATGCGGAATAAATGTTGCCAGTATTGTCGCGGATGGTTTGGTTTTGCAGGCGGAAGGCAGCGCTGCAGTTCGGCACATATTTTTGGACGAACCATTCGCTGTTGAAAATGCAGCTGACATTATTCGTTAGATCGCTGCTGGGGCCGCATCCGCGCGCATATACTCCAACCATGCAAGGTGTTGTTTAATGATTGCCGGGTCCGCGCTGTCGTATCCGCCTCCTACGTTTTTCATATCTTTGGATTGCAAAAGGGGCATAGCCGCACTGCCTTGAAACGTCACCGCGTTCGGACCGAACCACGCCTCAATACTCCACCTCATACTCCATGACCACCACATGGCTGTTCTCGTCCACCACCCGTGGGCCCGCCGAGTCCGAGGCCGCGACTGCCGTTAACGGCGCAAAAGGCAACAAGAGAACGATGGCAACTGCCAGCAGATACTGACGACTCCGCTGCGAGAAAGATAACCGCCCAGTCCCGACATCACTTCCCGACGTCCACTCACAAACTGGCCTCTTTCAAAAACAATTCAAGAGCACGCGAAATCCTACAAGTCCTACTAACACTGCATTTCCATATTTGTCGCGAACAGCGCTTGCCGCGTACACCCGAATCAAGCCTGCCCAACAATCTGAGCAAACTTGTCCAAGTCGATGTTTCCCCCCGACACAATCGCCACAACCTTCCCCGAACCCGCGCGGCCTGACAGCGCCGCAGCCACCGCGCAAGCCGCAGCTCCTTCCACAATGACCCGATTCCGCTCGGCTACCAGTTTCATAGCCCGCGCCGCTTCCGCCAGAGTCACCACCAGCGACCCATCCAGCAACCGTCCCGCCCGTTCAAACATGGAGGGAAACACCATCTTGCTGCCAATCCCGTCCACGAACGAAGGCTTGTATTCCACTGTACGCGGCTCGCCCGCCGCCAGCGACGCTGCCAAGGGTGCCCCACTCTCGATCTCCGCCGCGTAGATCCGCACCCGCGGCGCCTGTGCCCTCAACACTACCGCGATTCCGCACGACAACCCTCCACCACCCCACGGAATCACCACCGCATCCACTTCCGACAAATCCTCCAGCAACTCCAACCCAATGGTCCCATTGCCCGCCATCACATCCAGATCATCGAAAGCATGAATGAAAGTAGCCTCCACACCCGGATACGACCGAGTCTCAAACGTCCGCCACCATTCAGCAAACGGAACTTTGATCACCCGCCCCCCCATCCGCTCGACCGCGCTAATCTTCGTTGCCGGAGCTGTTTCCGGAGCCACAATCGTTGCCCCAATCCCCATGCGCCGCGCGCAGAACGCCACTCCCTGTGCCATGTTCCCGGCCGACGCGGTCAGCACTCCGCGCTCCAACCGCTCCCGCGGAGTTCGCGCCATCACGTTCGCCGCTCCCCGGATTTTGAACGACCCGATCGGCTGCAAGTTCTCCAGCTTCAAATAAATCTCCGCCGGCGTGTCCGCATTGAACCGCGCCAAAGGAGTACGCAGCGCCACCGGAGCAATGTTGCGCCGGGCTTCTTCCACCTGGGCCAGCGTGATAGGCATCTCCATATCTTAACCGTATTCCGACTCATTCCTGGTTCAAGCTTGGAGCACTCCGAACTATTAGTTTTTACAGTTCTTGCCGTTCCAAACAAAGAGCACAATTACCCTGACGGTGGAGAGAAAAAATGATCAGGACCTTCACAAAACAGCTTTTGTCAACGGCGTTATCTTTCCTGCTCGTCATCACCGCTGTGCCATTTGAAGCCGGAGGACAGCAACCGGCTGCAACGGCATCGACCGGATATGCGGGACAGGGTGCGCCATTGACTGCCGAAGATCTGCAAGGATTGGTCGCGCCCATCGCACTCTACCCGGATGCTTTGGTGGCCCAGATTCTTGCCGCCGCGACCTTCCCCGATCAGGTCGGAGTGGCGGACTACTGGCTCCAGCAAAACAAGAACCTGACCGGCACCGCCTTGATGCAGGCGGTTGACACCCAATCTTGGGATCCGAGCGTCAAGGCGCTCACGCAGTTCCCTTCGGTGCTCGATAACCTGGCGAAAAATCTCAGCTGGACCTCCGCGCTGGGCGAGGCTTACCACAACCAGTCCGCCGACGTGATGACCGCAATTCAAACCTTGCGTGCCAAGGCCCAGGCGGCAGGCAATCTCAAGTCCAGTTCTCAAATCACGGTTGTGCAACAGTCGCCGCAAGTCATCGTTATTCAGCCCGCGAATCCGCAAATTGTTTATGTTCCGCAGTACAACCCGACGGTCGTGTACGGCTATCCCTATGTCACGCCCGGATACAGCACCGCCGCACTAGTAACGACCGGCATTCTCGCGTTCGGTGCCGGAATCGCAGTGGGTGCAATGATGAGCGGTGGTTGCTGCAGCTGGGGCTACAGCAGCTGGAATTGCGGCTGGCATGGCACGGCGGTGGTGTATCACGGTGGGGCCTACTACGGCAATGCGGCTTGGCATGGCGGTTATTACGGCACCTCCACGTCCGCTTACGGAGCCTACGGCTCCGCACATTACAGCCAAGGTTATAACCCATCGACCGGAACCTACGCGCGAGGCGCGTCAACCAGCACCGCCTACGGTACCCAAAAAGTCGGCCAGGCCTACAACCCAAGCACCGGAGCCTACGGCGCGACCCACCAAGGTTCGAACGCCTATTCGAGCTGGGGAAGCTCAACGGTTTCGAAGAATGGACAGTCAGCTTATTCGCAACACTATTCGGATGCCCAAGGGTCGGTGGGGTCGGTCCAGGGCTCCAACGGGGGAAAGGCAGTTGGCGGGACCGGCGCTTACAACAGCGGTGCGGCTGGTGAGACCGCGAACGGTAACAAGTATGCCACTGCCAACGGGAACCAGTACAAAAACACGGGCAGCGGTTGGCAGAAAAACGACAACGGAAGTTGGAACAATGTCAGCAAGCCGAGCGGATCCAGTTATCAGAATACGCCACATGGCTACGGACAGCAGGACCATAGCGGCGGATCAGCGTTCAGCGGCTCGGGTGGTGGCGGCTGGGACTCAAGATCAGCCAGCTCTCGCGGCTGGTCGAGCCGTGGGGGCGGTGGAGGTTGGGGTGGCCGAAGGTGATCTCCGCCGTTGGTCCGTAACCAGCAGTGAAAGAGCTCGGAGGACTGGGTATGTCGCAATTGCAATTGCTAAGGCGCCGCAAGATCAGTTCCCTACACAGGCGTATGCTGTTTACCCTGTTCGCGCTCATCGTCTGCCTCTCTTCGTGTAGTAAGCCCGAGACTCCGGCTCCGGCTACGGCGGAAGCCAAGACGTTTGCTTCCCCGGATGAAGCCGGCAAGGCACTCCTGGCAGCAGCGCAATCGGCTAATCAGGATGCCATCGTCGCGATCTTCGGCCCGGAATCGAAGCAACTCGTCTCCTCCGGCGATGCCACCCAGGACAAAGAAACCGTCGACGCTTTTGTCGCAGCGTATGGCACGATGAACCGCTGGCGCAAGATGGACGACAAATCAGAAATCCTCGTCCTCGGTGTTGACAATTTCCCCTTCCCCATCCCGCTCAAACAGAATGGAGATGGGCGCTGGTTCTTTGATACCGCGGCGGGAAAGGACGAGATTCTCGCACGCCGGATCGGCCGCAACGAACTGGCCGCGATAAGAATCTGCGGTGCGCTGGGCGACGTCCAAGCCGAATACCACTCGCAGCCTCACGATGGCGCGAAGCAATACGCCCAGAAGTTCATCAGCGACGATGGAAAACAGAACGGCTTGTACTGGAAGGCAGCGGAAGGACAGCCCGAGAGTGCTCTCGGGCCCTTGGCAGCATTCGCAACCGCCGAAGGATATACCGTGCAGCCGAACGCACACCAACCCTTCCACGGATACTTTTTTCGAATACTGACTAAGCAAGGCGCACAAGCGAAAGGCGGCGCGAAGGACTACGTGGTGAATGGCAAAATGACGGGTGGCTTCGCCTTCGTCGCATATCCAGCGGAGTACGGCAACTCAGGCGTGATGACCTTCATGATCGACCAGGACGGCGTACTGATCCAAAAGGATCTGGGCAAAACCACGACAGAAACGGCAACCGCCATGACCGCCTTCGATCCCGATGCCACCTGGACCATCGTAGTGCAATAACCTCAGCCGACCGAGGGTGCCCCATCCTTCCGCGTTTTGCGGAGGATGGGACGCGAAACACTCCACGAGTCGCAGCGTCAACTCCAAGAAGGTGACAACTTCGGCCGGTTGCGGATTGTAAGTGCGCACCCTCATAGCTCGCGGTGGCACGTTTCCAACAACCTGCCATAAGCTGGAAGTCCTCACCCGAAACCGCAAAAAGGTCGCCAACAACTGGCGGCCTTTCTTTGCGTTCAAGAGGTTTCCCGAACTTAATCTCCCAGAACCGGTTCGCCCACCTCTGGCTTAGGCTTGGACGCAGTCAAAGCCCCCAGTGGAATAAACCCGTTCTCCGCCACCACCGGCTTCTCCTGCAACACGACTTCGCGATAAAGCGCAGCCATGCGCGCATTGTAAGCCGCGTCATCCTTCTGCGGACCACGCGCAGCCGCCTGCTTGGCATCCCGAGCCCGCTTCTTCTCTTCGCCAGAGTTCTTCGCGATGCCCAGCTTATCCAAATCGTGCTGCTCTTCGTTGGTCACGAGCTCATCCTTGAGCAACAGAGAATGCGCGGTAGATTCCATCTTCACGTTCTTGCCGCCCGCAAAGATCTCATGCCGTCCGTGCTCCTCATACCACTTGGTAAGCGTAGCCGTCATGTGCATCTTCTCGATAATGTTCCGCCAGCCTACGCCGGTGTTGTAAGCGCAGAAAGAAATCTCACCTTCCTGCGTGGCATAAGGAATAATGCATTGCTCGGTCCGCCGGAAATCGTAGTTGAACAGATCCTGAAACCACATCCCCGCAATAAACAGGAAATTCCACCGATCCTGCCGCCGCTTCATCACATCGTCAATAGTCCGGTCCGGACCCACCTTCCCGTAATTCTTTCCGGTAGCATTGAAGTTCTTGTCAAACTTCTTCAAAAGATCCATCAACTTGAAATGCGTAGGCGACTGGAACGGATCGTAGTTCTTCATCAAACACAAAGCCATCCCTACAATCGTAAGAAACTTCCCTCGAGCCGCATCGTTGACTTTCTGAATGTCCTTAGCCAACTGATCGCCCTTCAAGAAAGCCGTAACCGGAACCGCCTCCTTGGTCTCCTTATCGATCATCACAGCCATCCCCGTCCCACAATTCGGATGGCAGCCACAGGACAGTTGGCCCCAGTCGTTGTTCTTGTCTTCTACGTGCATTAAATCGGCCCAATCGCTGAAGGTTCCCATGAAGGAGATGGGGAACCAGTCGCGGCTTGGTTCGCCTAGGCCGGTTTGATTTTTTACGTCGTGAGCTAGATGCGATAGCGTGTAGCGCTGGGCTTCGCGGCGATCGTCGGTTACGGCTTCGTCGCGACCGGTGAAGCTTACTGGTTGGAAGGACAAAAATCCGATTCGCTTTGGGTTATCCAGGGCGAACTTGATTATTCTTCCTACTTGTTCGTTGTTGATGCCGTTCACGATGGTCACGACCGGGACAATTTCGACTCCGGCGGTGTGCAGGTTTTCGATTGCCTTTAACTTTACGTCGAAGAGGTTGCCGACTTTTCTGTGGGCATTCGCGGCGTTGCCGATGCCGTCGAATTGGAGATAGGCGTAGCGCATTCCGGCTTCGGCAGCTTGTTGGGCGAACTCCAGACTCTTTGCGAATTCGATTCCGTTGGTTGCGGCTTGCACGCTGTTGTATCCGACTTTGCGGGCGTAGCGGACTGCATCCAAAAAGTACGGCGACAAGGTTGGTTCGCCGCCTGAAAACTGCACCGACATCTGGCGCCGCGGCTTAATCGTAATCGCGTTGTCGAGCATGGTCTTGATATCTTCCCAGCTCAACTCGTGAACGAAGCCGACTTGGTTGGCGTCCATGAAGCACGGGTCGCACATCATGTTGCAACGGTTGGTGAGGTCGATCGTTAGCACCGAACCGCGTCCGTACTTCACTGTGCTCGAACCGTGGTGATGAAGCTTTTCGTCGTTGTGCGCTACGATGTCGCGGCCGGGGAACACTTCTTCAAGGTGGCGCGAGAAGTCGGTATCAATCGACATTACGTCTTCGAAGTGACCGTGTTTTTCGCAATCCTTGACCATCAGGATTTTGCCATCGCGCTCGATGATCTGGGCTTTGATCTCGCCGACCTTTTCGTTGCTGAGGACTTCGACCGGCAGCTTGCCATCGAGAATCTGCTGGCGGATTTCGGGGACACACTTCGGGCACAGCGAGTCCGTGGTGCGCGGCCAGCCAAGTTGGGGCTTGGTCTTCTCGTACGACTTGAGCAGAGGCTTGTCGGACCACTTGGGCTTGGGAGAGGGATTCTGTTTGATCCGGTTGACGCGCTCGAATACCGCCCATGCGCCTGTGGCGGCGACGGTTACTGCTTTCTCCACATACTTCACTGGCTTGTGCATGTCCTCTCGCTTTCCACTGCTTGGGATTATGGCAAGTCAGACATCTGCCACTTTTCCCTGGGTGAAGCTTCACAATACACTCTGAAAACGGTTGAATCTGTAGAGCCTACCCTTGTCGGACCTTCACTCGCTGCACGGTTCCATGTGACGTCTCGACGGCCTGGGAAAACCCTTACCTCAGGGGCTAAAAGCCCGTAATTTCTCTACTTAATCGGCACGGCTGAAGCCGTGCCCTTCCCAAAGCACATCGATGAAACCAGTTCTAACCTTGCAAGCGAAAGAGGGCCTTCTCGATGGACCTCTCCCTGGATTTCTTGTTGTGACTATCCTATTGAAAGCAATGCTGGGATGGCACGTGTAACCCAATGAAAGGGGTAAAATCGGGGTTTAATGGTGGAATGGAGCATTGGGCGGGTGTAAGTGGTTGAATGGATTGGGCTTCGGCCTCCAGGCTGGCTGTTGGGGGCTCGACAAGACCGTGTGGGGCGGACTCTCTTGTCCCCCGCCTTTAACTTCGCCGATTCCCCCTCAGCTCGGCCACATGGTCGAAAGGGCTGCCTGCGTCGCTCCGCGACCGGCAATTAGGCTCCTCCGTAACCATGGCTTGGACTCTGCGCCTACTGATACTCAATTTGCGGCTGGACAAGTTGTGCCCCGGGCCGAAAGCGGCCCGGAGTTTTGTTTTTGAGGTGTGAAAAATGGGCCAGATCCGTCGATTCTTTCTGGAATGACGGCGCGGCGGTCATTTGGTGTTTGCTTTATCGCCTCCCACCCTTTCGCAAAGAACGCGGAAGAATGGGGCACCCCTCTTTTGGTCTAATTTGGATTTCGCTGACGAATGGGTGGGCCACCTGCGGTAAGTGATTGAGGGGGTTGGGGTTTGGTGGGTAGTTTCTGGGTTCTAGCTAAAGCGTGTTGCGAAACCCCGATTCTTCAGTTCTTCGGATGAGAGCCAGGAATTTGGTGGGAAGGTTGCTCGATGGCGTTGGTTTGAGTTGCTGGGAAATTGGGGGCGAAAGAGGGCTTGACAGGTTTTCGGCCGAGGTGGGATTAGAGTCGAAATCGGAGTGGGATTGGCTCCTTAGTAGATGCGCGCGAGATTATTGGCTACGAAGCCGCCTTCGACCGCGACCATGGTTCGAGTCGCAATCCGCTCGGCTTTGTAGTGATGGGTGATGTGCAGCAGATAGGCGGTTCCAACTCCGAAGCCCAGGCCGAGGGCTGAGGCTGCTGCCTCGCCGGCGGCGCCGCGGGTTACTAGCGGACGCATGATGGGGTTCGATTCCGTGAAGCCCTGGCTCAGGCCGTGCTGGGTGGTGATGGCGTCGACGGTGATCTGTCCAGTGAGAATGGAGAAATCAACCTTGTTTTCGCGGCTCCAGAATTTGTGGGTGCTGGGAGCGTTCGGCAACGGGCTAGTGGCCAGAAAGTTCTGTTGGGCCTGGGCTGCGCCGACGAGCAGTAAGAGGGTAAACAAAGCCGATTTCATGATGTCTCCGATTTCTCGTTTCTTTGTTCTCTGCAACGCAACCACTAAGGCAAGAGTAGCGGGTGCGGTCCCGGGAGTACATGGCCTAAAAGTGCCCTCGAAGCTGCCTTTAGTAATCCCGATAGTAACTCGGAGAATGGTTACTGTCCGGCACGGAGGTATGGGTTTTGAAGCTCGATTGGTTCTGCAGCGAAACCCGGTTGCTATGCTCATCTAAAGTCGTTCTGTGTACATCCGTTGCGCTCTACTTAGTTAGGGAGAAAACATCGCATGCCCAGCACGGGGAATCGTGATCACAAACATTTCCAACTGGATCCGATCAAAATCAGCCGTGCCCAGAGGGTGTTGCGGGCTCAGACGGAAACTGAAGCCATCGAGCGGGCTCTCGATTTGGTCATTGCCGGACACAGGAGCAATCGATTGGGGGCCGAAGCCAACGATCGTTTCGTGAAGAGTGGGATCGAAATCAAGGATGTGTACGGCAAGCTGGAGCCGTAGATGCAACCCGTTCTCTTTGACGCGTCGATTTACATCACGGCTATGCGAAATGGGAGATGGAGCGGCGCTCGCGCTGAGACGGCTGGCTGCGGATTCTCCGGTGTGGCTCAGTTCGGTTGTGCTGGAAGAACTGTACGCCGGAGTGGGCGTGAACGATGTCCATGGGGTGGAACGTCTGGAGCCTGATTTTGACAGGGCCAAACGCATCCTGATGCCGAATCTCAGCGATTGGACTCGAATTGGCAAAGTCCTCTCTCAGCTCGCTGCCAAGTATGATTACGAGAAAGTTGGTAGCGGACGACTGACAAACGATGCGCTGATCGCTATGAGCGCCGGCCGTTTGGGAATCACCGTGATCACTGCGAATGGGCGCGATTTCAGCAAGCTCACCGAATTTCGTCCGTTTCCATGGCGAGTAAACGATCCCCGACGCATTTAATACCGATTGCTAAGTGGCTTGCGTCAGGCCGCGAATTGCAACTGCAGTCAGGGCTGCGAGGGCCAATAGCATGGCGGCCCAGAGCACGGCTGGATGGCGCTCGGACCAAGGGCGTTCGTCGGGACGGCCGGCGTAGACATCGTTATGCGCGCCCGGGCCGAGCGGGGCTGGCACGGCGGATTCGTCCAGGTGGAAGAAACGGGAGTAGTCGTAGACCGGCGCGGAAAGTTTGTCGTCTCCGTAATACAGCTTCAACGTGGTCTTGCCTTGTGGGACGAAGTAAACGCGGCGCTCGACGGAGAGCGGCTGCACGCTGGTTAGCTGCAGAGGCGGATTATCGCCATTGTCCACGGTGATCGTGAGCCTACCAGCAGGCTTGGCGAAGACGCTTACCGCGAGATCCTCCGACGTGACCAGCATGCCAGCGCGATCGATGCGCACCCGGCTGATGTCTCCGCTGCCGGCCTGCAAACTTTTCGCATCGACAATGTTGACGGCGCGGCGGAAATTTACCTGGGCTGGGGCCACCTGGAAGAGAATGCGGTTCAGCGGCACCTTGTCGGGAAGATCGCAGGTGATCACGGTGGAGCGCGGCTTTTGCTCGGGAGGCGCGCAGGAGCCGACGTTGGTCCAACCCGCCTGCTTTTCGTGCAAATTGGAAACGGTCGCGCCTTTGATTTGTTGGGGACGAATTCCGGGAGACAGCTTGACGTGGAGATAGCGAAAGCTGGAAGGCGGCAGCTTCAGCACGGAGTTCGACCCGAGCGCCTCGCGGGTGAAGTCGTAGAGGGTTGAGGATCCCAGTTCAGTGGTGGGTCCTTGGCCGAGCGCATTGGCTCCGGCCACCGACGCTGTGGCCACGAAATCTCTTGCGTCGAGGCGGAGGCGCACGCGGTCGTACTCGGTGATCGCTCCTACATCGATGTCGAATTCGGGGTGGCCGGCAATGCTTCCCAGGTTCAGGATTCTTGCTTCCTGCTGATCGGTAGAAACTCCTCCATACTGCTCGGACAGTGCGTATTGCACCTGGGCCTGGCCGTCGTATAAGCGGAGATCGGCGAGGTCGGGCCGGGCGTGGCCCCAAATTTCTTCATCCACCACCAGATAGTTTTGGCGATCCGGCTGGGAGACCTGCACGTCTCGAACGTTGCTGAAATACGGAATCGCGGCCTCGGGAGCGGTGGACGAGGCAAATCCAGCAAGCAGCAGAAACGCAATCGAGGCGCATTTCATGCGCGGGCCGAGTTCCCTTGGGGATGCTTCTTTGCCGACAGCTGGAGCCAGTCTCGCTGGTAGACGAACGAAATCGCAAGCAGTAGCGTACCCAGGACAATGAAACTCACGATACGGTAGGCGCGGTCGAGTTCCGAGACGTCGTAGACGAACACTTTGAGTATGGTTGCGGCGATCAAAACTAACGCCTGCCAGCGCACGAACGCGGAACGACGCCACAAGCCGACAGTCATCAGCATGGCGCCATAAGCCATTCCTAAAGCGGAGTAGGTGAAGTCTCTCGCAATCTCCACTCGCCTGACCGCTGCCCAACTGGCGGGATTCCAATGACCGAATGGTGGACGGACTTCGATCATTTGCCAGGCGTAGTAATCCGCGATCTCGTGCCCGAGGGCGATCAGCGCCAGGAGATTGAGTGCAATGACGGCGGCCGCGGCGGCGCTCTGTCCCAACTCATCAGCGCGGTCTCGACCATACCAGGCGACGATCCCCAACACCGCGATCGCCACTGTGTATGTAGCCATGCGCGCGTTGAAGATTAATGTGGTGGAAGAAAAGTTATCAATGAGCAACAGACGGCCGACTCCGAGAATCAGGGCACCAATGGCAAAAACATTCAGGAAATCGGAATGAATGCGCTCGGCCACCCAGAGAAGTACCGCTGCCTCCACGAACCAGCCGATGGTGATCCAGTGAGCATCAAGGCGGATTGGAATGGCAATGGTGATGAAGCCGATGGCCAACGCGAGGTGCAGGAATTGCAAAGTCTGCCCCGTTCCCCGATCTGTCTGCCTGGCACGAACCTGGCGGCTCAGGAAAATATAGATCGCTGCTAACGCAACAGAGAACCATGCAATCCCGGTCTTGCTCACGTCGGAGAACATGGCGTAGATCTCGAGAAAGTACGCACCGGCGTTCACGAATGCGAGAAATGGCAGGACCGAAGAAGACCCTGCAGCGGCTGGCTGCGCCACTAGCGGAGCGATGGCAAAAATGGCAAAGAACAGGCTGGCAAATGCCGTGGTCAAGGAAAGTTGGCTGCGGTTGTAGAAGGTGGCATACCAGCCAATGAAGAGCACCAACGTTCCGGCATAGCTTAGGAGCAGCAGGCGCCGCCAGGGTTTGAAGACGACTAACGCGAGAGCCGCGAGATCGAGGAGTGCAACGTAAGAAAAAAGCGCCAGCTCGCGGTTCTGACCGGTTGAGAGCAAGAGCGGTGTCGTGAAACCGCCGGTGAGGGCGAATGCCGCGAGAATCTCAGCGTCCTGCGTGACGGCCATCACGCCGGTGGCCGAGGTCACGGCCAACATGGCGACGAAGGCAATACCGCTGGGGATCAGGCTGTAAATCTGAAAGGCCGCCCAGAGCGAAAGATAGAGCGTCCCGATGCCGACCGCTTTCAAAGAGTAGGAGAATGTCCGGTAGCCCCGGCTACGGAAGCGTTCGCTCCACACCACCACGCCGATTCCTGCGAGTAAGCCAATCGTGACGCGACCCGCTGGCCCGATCCAGTTATTCTCGAAGGCGAACTTCAGGAAGTAGGAGACGCCGATCAATAGAGCGGCAATGCCAATCCGGTTGAGCCAGTGCGAGCCGATGCGGGATTCAAGATCGGCCTCTCTATGGGACACGGGATGGGGCACGAGCGCGTAAGGTGGCCGCGACGGAATGTGTGGTTGCGTGGGTTCCGAGAGCGGCGGTCGCGGAGCCGGTGGCGGAGGAGGTGGGCTGGCTGGCTGGGGCTGCCCGGGCTTGGAGACAGGCTCTCGAGCTTTGACCGGATCGGGCGAAGGGGGTGCGTCATCGAGGCCGAGTTTGAGTTCGATGCGATACACACGGCGGGTGAGATCGCTGAGGAGTAGCCTGATCGCTTCAAGATCGCTGTGGGACGCATCCATGGTCTGCCGGAGGCATTATCTGCGAAACCGGTGCGCTCTGCACGCCATTTTCAAGGAATCCAGTTACCTCGGTTAGACCTCAGGCTCCCACTGATTCTGACAAATATTTCATCTTGCCGGTGCGCTGTCCTTGGGAGGATCGCCCAGTTTGCCGCGCACGATGGTGAGCGAAGCAGCGGGCAGGTTGAAAGTGGTGCTTTCATTCGCGACGATCGTAGACGTCACTGGCGGACCATCCGGATCTGCATAGCCATTCCTGCGGTTTGGGTGCCATTGGTACTGGGCCCTCCCGAAGGTGATGGACGTGACCGGGCCGAGCAAAGACTGATTCTGGTTGCTGTCGGCGTCGTGAAACACAATGTGCACCGGTTGAGGGTTGTCGTGATCTTTATTAATGAGCATCAGCGACCACTGGCTGTCAGGGCGCTGCAGCGCATAGGCGGTCACCAGCACGTGTCCGCGGGAATCCTTCACATCGCTTGAGGCGACAAAGAGTTTGTGCTCGGCATCTTTCGGTTCCGCCCACTCCTGCGTAATGAGTTGCGCCGCGAAGAACTGTGATATGCGTTGCCGGATCTGGTAATGCTTGTCGACCATGAACATGTGGTAAGTTCCCCAGCTATTCGCGCACGCGGGATGCGGCGGAGAATACGGCAAGTCGTGATAGTAGTGAGTAGACTGGCCGCCCGCTGTGAGAAAGCCGCCGAACGAATCCGCCAGCCACAGAGCGCCGAAGATATCCGCGGCGGCTTCGCCTCCGTGATCGTTGGTCTCGGTGTCGAGCATGGGAACGTTTGGCGGCAGGCCATCGGCTCGCCACACTTGCATGATATGGGTGATCAACTCCGGCTCCTGATAAAGATTCTCCCAGGGCGTTTCACAGCCATCGTATGGATAGTGCTCGAACGACATGAATGCCAGATCATCGAGCCGATTGTGCGCCTTCAGGTAAGCAAGAAAACGTTGGAACCACGAATTCTGGCCGTGTGCATCGGGCCAGACTTTAATATCCTCGGTCACGCCTTCAAAGACGGGCCCACCCAGCCTGAACGCTGGGTCAACGCGATGGAGAGCGGTCGCGAATTGCAGGTAGAGAGTGGCGTAGTCCTCGGGCAGCATGTACTGGCCATCGGGTTCTTCTCCCATCTCGATGTACGAAACGGGATAGCCTCGTTTCTTTATGTACGTCATCTGCGCCGCCGCATCCTCGGGCGTTGCGTACAACATGGCGATGGGAACAATCGCAGGCAGGTTACGGGTAATTCCGCTGGTGAAGAAGAGGTCGAAGCCCGGCTGATCTCCTGATTCCATGCGGTCAGGAGCGACATACAAGTCGGAAGGCTGATGCCACGGGTCGACCGAGGAACAATATGTGAGTGTTTGCTTCTGATTGCGAGAGTGGCGGAGCAGATCTGTAAATTTGCCGTGATCGTCGATGGTTCCGAGATAGAGTTCGCGGATGGCATAGCCGACGCAATTGCGGCGATCGCCGGAACCATGACTGTCGCAAGTGTTGGAAGACTGGGTCATCAGGATGCGAACATATTTTGTGCTCACCGGCGAGGACTCAAGATGTAAGGTGGCAGTACTTCCGTTCCCGTCCGCCACGGTTCCAGAGGCAAACGTTCTCCATACTCCCTTGTCTTGCTCGTCCATCGCATCGCCATCGCCGACCCAGTACTGTACTTCGTACACGCGGGCGTAGGGTTCTGCCCAGGCTATGCGAATTGCGTTCACATTTTGCTTTTTCTCAAAGTTGATCACTACCCACTGTGGATGCAGCGCGTCATCCTCCCCCGTGAACAGGCTTGTGAGATAGGGATTGCTCTTCCAGTATGACTGGAGATCGCCGTCATTTAGCCGCGAGTAGCCATCGAACTCGGTGCCGTTGTTGCGCGTGAATCCGCGATGAGGAAGGGAATACCCGTAGGAGTGCCGGATCATTTCTTTGGTGGGAGTCGCGTCACCGACGAAATATCCCTTTCCCGAAGGATCGCTCCATGTGCCTTTGGGATTCCAATGCCACGCCTGCACAAACAGATCAGTGTTCTGCCGATAACTGACGACGCCCCAGCCAGCAGAGAGGATTTGCTTTACCTGATCGGGTTGGAAGAACGTATCGGTGGCATTGCTGGGCACGCGGTCGACCGTTGAACCCAACGCGTAAAGCGGACTGAACTTGTTGACGACGTGAGTGGGGGTTGCATCCACCCGCACGGTTTGCGCTGCAGTCGCGCTATGCAAGATGATCAATAGGAACGCGACCACGCTCAAATTTTGAAGCCACCAATCGGACGATGACGATCTCTGATGCAAAGGACACCTTCTCTGGATGTGATCTTGATCCCGCGTAAGAGTCATACAACAAATAGCCGTAATTCCACCATTGCGACAAAGAATTGTTTTCACGTGATGAAACTCGCCATCATGATCCCACTACGTTGAGTTCGGCTTTTGTATAATTCTGGAGCTCTGACGATCTGCTACTTCTGTTCCCTCTGACTTGGAGGCTTGCCGGATGCTGCTGAAGGCATTTAACAATAAGCTTGCTCTTGGCAATGCTGCTGCGGAGCAGGCGGCAAGCGCAATCCGCCGGGTGATCGCGCAGCATGGCCGCGCACGCATCATCGCTGCTACGGCTGCATCGCAGTTCGAGTTTCTCGACGCTCTTACAAAAACAGCGGATATCGACTGGACAAGAGTTGAAGCTTTCCATCTCGATGAGTACGTCGGCTTGCCGATCACGCATCCGGGAAGCTTTCGAAAAATGCTGCTGGAGCAGTTGGTCCGCAAAACAGCAATCAGCAACTATCACTTGCTCGACGGTGACGCAGCCGATCTCTCAGAAGTGTTGCGCCGAGTTGGAAGCGAGCTGGCTTCGGCGCCAATCGATATCGCGTTTCTTGGAATCGGCGAGAACGGTCATATTGCCTTCAACGATCCGCCCGCTGATTTTGATACCGAAGAACCTTATATCATCGTAGATCTCGATGAGGCGTGCCGACAGCAGCAGGTGGGCGAGGCCTGGTTCGCCGATATTTCGCAAGTGCCGAAGAATGCGATCTCCATGTCGGTGCGTCAGATTCTCAAAACCAGGGAAATTCTCGCGGTCGTGCCCGACACTCGCAAAGCGCAAGCTGTGAAGGCCTGCTTTGAGGGAGATATCAGCCCCATGGCACCGGCATCGATTCTGCGCACCCATCCCAACGCGACGGTGTATCTGGACAGAAATTCAGCCTCATTGTTAAGTCCTGCTTTGCAGAATGTGCTCAAGGACAAATCGCAGGTGCTGGTCACTGGTTAGGCCGGTCCGCAAACCTACACATGGCGACTGCCCAGAAGCCGACTGGCGCTCACTCCATCCCTTCCTTGCGCTGGTGGATTGCCGGGATATTGTTCGCCTCCACAGTCATCAACTACATCGACCGGCAAACGCTCTCGCTTCTCGCCCCGTATTTGAAACTGCAATACCACTGGACCAACAGCGACTATGCGAATCTTGTCATCGGATTCCGGATCGCGTACGCGATCGGGCAAACGGTTTTTGGCAGGCTCATCGATCGCATCGGCACCCGGCGTGGACTGACGCTCACGGTCGCGTGGTATTCGATCGTATCCGTTGCCACCTCTCTGGCCAGAGGCTTCTACAGTTTTGCAGGATTTCGTTTCTTGCTGGGAGCGGGAGAATCTGCGAACTGGCCGGCCGCTACCAAAGCGGTTTCAGAATGGTTTCCAAAACGCGAACGGGCGCTGGCGACTGCCATTTTCGACAGTGGGTCTTCAATCGGAGGCGCCATCGCTCCTTTCATCATTTTGCCAATCTTCTTTCTCTGGGGTTGGCGCCTCGCATTCATGATTCCTGGCGCTCTCGGCTTCTTATGGTTGATCGGCTGGCGCTGGTTGTATTACCCGCCAGAGGCGCATCCGCGTATAAGTCAAACCGAGCTGCAAATGATCGTCTCGGATAAGCTTGAATCCAACTCGCAGCCAATCAACCAGACGCGAACTCGCTGGCGCGATCTCTTGAGGCTCCCGCAGACGTGGGGAGCCATCGTCGCCAGAACTTTCACCGATCCAATCTGGTTCTTTGTGACCGATTGGTTTCCCATCTACCTGGTCGCGAAAGGGATTGAGCTCAGAAGTGGCCTCATCGCAGTGTGGATACCTTTCATCGCCGCCGACCTGGGAAATTTCTTTGCCGGCGGCATGTCTGGATACTTGATCAAGCGTGGTTGGGCATTGGGCTGGGCACGAAAAGCTCTGGTGGTTTTCGGAGGCGTCGGAATCACGCTGCTGATTCCGACCATTTTCACCACCAATCTGTACGTAATCACTTTGCTGTTCGCAATCGCGACTTTCTGTTATGCATCTTTCAGTACCATAGCGAACGTGTTACCGTCTGACCTTTACAGCAGCGATTCGGTCGCATCGGTCAGTGGGTTAGGCGGCACCGGAGCAGGTATCGGAACGATCGTTGCATTCAAACTGATTGGGTATTTCTCCGATGCACGCCGAGCTACTGCAACACACGCATTCGATCCGATTGTCATCGTGGCTGGCTTGGTTCCATTTCTGGGGATGGTTCTGGTATTGCTGCTGGTCCGCAACACGCAGGCTACGGAGGACGGGTTGGTGCGGCGGATTTAAAGCTCGACCCTGCGCAAGAGATCATCAATAACGCCAAGCGCTTCTTGAGGGATTTATGGGTTACAAAGGTCTGGAACTGAATGGAAAAGTGGCCGTTATTATCGGAGGAAGTTCCGGCATCGGTCAGACTCTCGCACGCGGGTTGGCTGAAGCAGGGGCTGACGTTGTGCCGAGCGCCCGTCGGATCGAGCAAGTAAAGACCGCGGCGGACGAGATTGAATCTCGCGGACGCAAATCCTTGCGCGTCACTTGCGACGTGACCAACCGTGGATCGTTGGAGCAACTGCTGAAGGCCACAGTTGAGGCGTTCGGCAAAGTGGATATCCTGATCAACTCTGCCGGCTTCAACCAGCGCAACCCGACGCTGAAGGTTTCTGAAGCCGACTGGAACCGGCTTCTGGATACCAATCTCACCGGTACTTTACGAACCTGCCAGATTTTCGGGAGCCACATGATCGAGCGCGGTTATGGGCGGATCATTAATATTGCGTCCATGGGCTCATTCCTGGCGCTTTATGAAGTGGCAGCGTACTGCGCCAGCAAAGCAGCTGTGGCGTCGCTGACGAAATCCTTGGCTATTGAGTGGGCGCGGCACGGAGTTTGCGTAAACGCCATCGCGCCTGGATACTTCCGCACACCGCTGACCGAAAAACTTGTCACGGGGACACCCCGCGGCCAGGAGATTTTGTTGCGCACTCCGATGAAGCGATACGGCGAACTCGAAGAACTGGTTGGGGCAGCGATCTTTCTTGCGTCCGATGCGGGCAGCTTTGTAACTGGCACTCTGTTGGTGGTGGATGGCGGCTACCTTGCGAGCGGGGTGAACCAGTAACGTCTTGCGCTTATTGTGCCGGGCTTGTCCTTTCGAGAATCGACTCGCGCGCTGTAAGGACCGCGCCAACCAACTCGCGAGCGGCTTGCTCGATCTTCGCCAGATTCCCCTCTCGCAGTGCCGCTGCGTTGACGAGCTCCGCGCCGACCCCGAGAGCAAAGGCTCCAGCGCCAATGAACTCGGCGGCGTTTGAGAGATTTACTCCTCCCGTCGGAATCAGGGCGGCGTCGGGGAAAGGACCTCTTAGGGATTTCAGATATTTTGGACCGCCAACGTTTCCGCAAGGAAAAATCTTGATAAGCTTGGCGCCGTTTTGCTGGGCGTTCATCAGTTCAGTCGGCGTCAGCGCTCCCGGGATCGCCAGCTTTGCGCAGGCCTGTGCCGCCGAAAGTACCGGAAAGGATAGGCCCGGACTCACGACGAATTCCGCACCTGCGGCAATGCACTGCTCAGCCTGGTGCGCAGTGGTGACGGTGCCAGCTCCAAGTAGAACCTCCTTTCCGTATTGACGCGCAACCTGGCGAATGACCGTGATGGCATCGGGAACGGTCATCGTTATTTCGACAATTGGGATGCCACCGGCGCAAATTGCCTCTACAGCCCGGGTTGCTTCATCGACGGCGGCCGCCCTCACCACCGGTACGATGCCAATTTCTCCGATCCTGCGAATCACGTCATCGATCGTCATGTGGTTGTTGGCTCTTCCCGAACTTCAGCGTTCAATCCGTGCCGTCTGCGTTTTCATCACCTGCAAAACCTCGGCCAGGCTTGCCATGGATGTGTCGCCGGGCGTCGTCATTGCGAGCGCGCCATGGGCTGCCCCGCATTCGACGGCCCACTGCGGGTCTTTCCCGGATAAGAATCCATAAGCCAAGCCAGAAACAAAAGAATCACCGCCCCCGACGCGATCGAAAATTTCCAAATTTTCTCGCATCGGCGCCGTGTAGAAATGGCCATCGTGATAGCCGATGGCACCCCAGTCGTTCAGGGTCGCTGTCTTTGCATGTCGCAACGTAGTCGCAACCACTGCAAGGTTGGGGAATTGACGAACTACCTTTTCAATCATCCGTTCGAAGTTTGCCGGGTTAAGGTTCGAGTGCTGCGTATCCAGATCGGCGACCGGGAAACCAAGCGCTGCCGTGAAATCCTCTTCATTCCCAATCATCACGTTGACGAGTGGGGCCAGGCTGCGATTAATCTGTTGAGCTTTCGCTTTTCCGCCGATTGCCTTCCACAGCGACGGACGATAGTTGAGGTCGTAGGAAACAATCGTGCCGGCCCGCTTCGCCGCTTCCATGGCTTCGCGGGCAACCAGCGGCGTGGTCTCTGAAAGCGCGCAGAAAATTCCGCCAGTATGAAACCACCGTGATCCGTCCTGGGTGAAGACTCTGTCCCAATCGATGTCTCCGGGTTTCGATTGCGAGATGGCGGTTTGTCCACGATCCGAACAACCGAGTGCAGCTCGAACGCCGAAGCCGCGCTCCGTAAAATTCAGACCGTTGCGCATGCTTCTGCCAACTCCGTCATAAGGCAGCCAGCGCACGTATTTCTGGTTCACACCACCTTGCAACATCAGGTCTTCCACAAGGTGGCCAACCGGATTGTCAGCCAGTGCCGTCACAATCGCCGTGTCCATGCCAAAACACCGCCTGAGTCCACGGGCTACGTTGTATTCGCCTCCACCTTCCCACACGCGAAATTGACGGGTTGTCGATATGCGATCGTCCCCGGGATCGAGTCGGAGCATGACTTCCCCTAGACTCACCAGGTCCCACATGCATTCGTCTTTCGATCTGATCGCTAGTTTCGCCATAGTTAATTTCGCCATGGTTCACGGCTGGCAGAAAAGCGCATCGCGAATTCTGGTTGGTCATTGTTAGTCGAGCAACGGTGTGATATTTTCGCCGTCACTGTGAAGTTAGTCCTCGAGCTGGGAGACCTATGATTCGATCTGCTTGCCTTATCGGGATAGCCACTGGGCTGACGGTCGCGCTGATTCTTCCGGCCCACGCGCAATTCGATCTTTTCTCCAAGGAGCAACGGGTCGAATTCACGCCGGAGTGGCATGGCGACCGGTTTCCCGACGGACGTCCGAATGTTCCGGATTCGGTGCTGACCCGTTTGAATGACGTTACCGCGGACGAGGCATGGGATGTGCTGCAAGATGCCGGCTATCGCAACCAGTTCGAGGGCGGATGGAAGATGATCAACCCCGGTCCGAGGCTCGTCGGCCGCGTAGTGACGGCCGTCTTTATGCCGCAACGTCCAGACGTGGATTCGGTGATTCGCGCCAACGGCAAAAAAGAGAACCGCATTGGAGACGAGAACTCGTGGATCATCGACATTCTGAAACCGGGGGACGTTCTGGTCGTGGATCTGTTTGGAAAGATTCGGTACGGCACGATCGTCGGCGATAATCTTGCGACTGCGATCTACGCCAAGAGTCACAACGGTCTGATCGTAAACGGCGCAATCCGCGATGTGACCGGCATTCAGAAAATTCCTGGATTCCAGTGCTACGTGCGCGGGGTCGATCCCTCGGCTCTCGAGAACGTGATGCTGACTGGAATCAACGTTCCCATTCGAATCGGAGAAGCGACCGTGATGCCCGGCGACATCGCGATTGGCGATCCGGAAGGAATCACTTTCGTTCCTCCGCAACTGGCGGAGAAAGTCGCTGACGACACGGAAATGGATCACCTGGTCGATGAATGGGGCCACACGATGCTGCGTGAAGGCAAGTACACTCCAGGGCAGATCGACGCGAAATGGACGAAACAAATGGTGGAAGAATTCAATGCCTGGCTGGAGAAAAAGGGATCCAAACTCCGCATGCCGGCGCCGTAACCGGATAGATTTCGATTTGTGAACACGGCATTTCATCGACAGCATCTTCTCCCGAGATCCTGACGGTTACGACTAAGCCGAGTGCTGGCGCAAAATGCGCGAAAGTTGCTCGGCCACAATCTGGTCTTCGCCGGACTGCAACATGAACGAATTCATTGCCAGCCCCGGTTTCTCTTCACCGGCTGACATCACGATTGAGGGTTTTGAGTTCCGCAGAAGTTGTGAAACTTGGTGCGGAGTCAGGGAAATTCTTGAGTCCCAGGTGATTTGCATATGCGGAACGTGATTGGCGATGGCGGGAGTAAAAAACTTCGTACTCACGCCGGGAATCCTGGTGATTTCGCGAGAAACCAATTCCAGGCGGTCTTGCCATTCTTTGTCCAGGGCGTCGTAGTCCTCTTTAAGATGGAGTTCGAGCGCCTTGATCATTCCAATAATTTCTTCCTTTCCAACTTTCTGGCCGCGGCCGAGCGTGTCTTCATACGGACTGTTGTTCAACAACGCGTAATGAATGAGGTCCTGTCGGCCGATCAGCATACCAGCGCACTGCGGACCGCGAATTGCCTTGCCCCCGCTGAATGACACCAGGTCATAGCCCATGTTTGTGTAATCCCAAAGATGGGAAATGGGTGGAGTGTCGGCGGCCGCATCGTTGAAGCACGGAATCTTGTATTCCTTGGCGAGCTTCACCCATTCATCGACCTTAATCTGCCCGGCGTCGTTCGCGAAATTGGTGAAGTGCATCATGGCGCTGCGGTCGTTCACCGCGGCGCGCAATTGATCGCGAGTTTCGATCTCGATCAGCTTTGCGCCTGTACCTCGGAGCTGGTGATCGAACGGGTTACGGTGCGATTTCTGGATGATGACTTCGGACTTCATCCCGGTGAGGTCAGGGAGTTGCTTGATCAAGCTCTCGTTATCGCCGGTGAGAATTCCCGCCAGCCCGGACTGAATCGCTGCAGCTGCGCCCGAGGTCACGAGCGCGCTATATCCCTCCGGCAACTTGAGCATCTGGGCGATACGCTTCCCCGCCGCTTCTTCCAACCCGGGCACGCTGACAAAATGCCGCGAAGCCTGGGCCATAATCACTTCGACTTCCGGACGGATCAGCGAGCCTCCGAGCGTCGTCATAGTTCCTTCGGCGTTGATGACGGTCGTCACTCCCAATTCTTCATAGGGATTGCCGGATTCCCCGAAGCCGGTCAAGCCACTAGCTTTTTTGTCAGGCCCATTCCAGGCGAACGTTCTTCGTGGCACTGCGAACAAACTGGCAATGGCTCCCAAGCCACTTAGAAATCCTCGGCGATTCCACTTTGAGCTGAGGCGCATGATCTGCTCCTTATCGTTATCGTTGCGAACAACTCTTCCTTCTCAATCTTGTTTTCCTGACACGACACACACTACGGCAAAGCGAAACTGAAAACGTCGCTGCCAGCGGCAATCGCTGCGTACTGCTTGCCGCCGATTGCGTAGGTCATGGGCGATGCGCTCATATCTTGCCCGGTGTTGAAGTGCCACAGTGGCTTGCCGGTTTGCGCGTCTACGGCCTCAAAGGAATCGGCATCATCGCCAAAAAAGACCAGGCCTCCAGCGGTTGTCATGGTCCCACCCGAAGAGCGCGCTCGGCCCACTTGTGGATACTTCCAGGCAAAGGTACCCGTATCCAGGTTGTACGCCACCAGAATCTTCTGCGAATTTTCCCCGGCAATATGCTTTACCCCGCTGGAATAGTACATCTCGCCTTCTTTGAAGCGTTGCGGCTGAGCTTTGGAGAAGTAGGTCTCACATTGCTCCAAGGCCATGAAATACACGGAGCGGGTGGATTCGTTATAAGACGGTGCGAACCAGTTGGTCGCGCCCGAATATCCCGGACATACCCGGGTTCCGTTCGACGTTGGCATAACCTCGGTGCGGATGGGCCTGCCTTGCGCATCGATTCCCTTCGCCCAGTTGAGCTTTTCGATGAATGGCGCCGCGGAAAGAAATTTCCCGTCCGTGCGATCGAGCACGTACACATAGCCATTGCGATTCGCCTGCACCAGCAACTTGCGTGCTTTGCCTTGGTAAACCGCGTCGATCAAAATCGGTGTTTCCACGCCGTCGTAGTCGAACAGATCATGTGGGGTGAACTGGAAATACCATTTCAGTTTCCCGGTATCAGCGTCTAAGGCGAGCACGCAATCTGTGTATAGGTCATCGCCCGGACGCACGCTACCTTCGAAATCCGGCGCAGGATTGCTCGTGCCCCAAAAGATGGTGCCCAGTTCAGGATCATACGTTCCAGGCATCCACGTAGTGCCGCCGCCGTGCAGGTACGAAACACCCGGCCAACTCTTCGAACCGAACTCGCCGGGAGCCGGGATCGTCCAAAATCGCCAAGCCAGTTTCCCTGTCATGGCGTCGTAAGCAGCCACGAAACCCCGGACGCCGTCATCGCCGCCTGAGGTTCCTACCAGCACTTTGTCTTTGACCACCAGCGGCGCACTCGTCGCGCCGTAGTTTTTGTTCCAGTCCGCATAAGCCACATCCCAGACGACATTGCCCGAGCGCGCATCCAGGCAGACGAGATGGGCATTATCGGTTTCCATGTAGACCCGGCTTCTCCACACGCCAACACCACGGTTGATGTGTCTGGATGCGTCGTCAATCAACCCTCCCGTGATCGGTCGCGAATGGTGCCAGAGCACGCGCCCGGTACTTGCGTCGAGAGCAAAGGCATCGTTGGCGGCGGTTCCGAACATAATTCCATTCACGACCAGCGGAGTAACCTCGAGCCGGCTCGTGTTGTGCGCATGAAATACCCATGCGGCTTTCAACTGTCCGACGTTTGTCGAATTGATCTCAGCAAGGCTGCTATAACGGCGCCCGGAGTAGTCTCCGTTATACGAAATCCAGTTTGAGGCGGGCGGCTGAACCAGCAGCTCCTCAGGCCTCACATCGACTGCCGTAGAAATAGGGACTGATGAGTTCTCGTTCGCGAGTGCGATCACACAAGTCAACACAACGCAGATATTGACCGCCGTCCGCATGGTTACGAGGTCTTCTCCGGCTTCAGAATTTTGGCTTCGCCAAGACTGCCACGATCGACTCCCTGTTGATCACTCAGGTGAACGGAGACTCGATCTGCTCGTTCAGCCACGCTCATGGTCTGATTGAGTTTCACTGGGTTGGACGGGTCGACAGCCTGCAATTCGACAACTGCAATCTCGGCGCCCCGAGGGTCGAGCACATGCGCTCGTAGTGTCCCCGGAAAAAATACCCCAAAGACACCAGAAACCTGTAGACCCTTCGGAACTAAAGAAGCTGCTAACGGTCGGCATACCACCCCAGCCGAGGTAATGGAATTGGGATCGCTGTCTGCACGAGCGGGAAACCAGTTCGTGTCCATCGCGTACGATGCACCCGGATCCAGTTTGATCAGCGAGCTGTTGATCTCCGCCTCCATGTAGTAAGGAGCGTCTTGCCAGTTCGTGGAGCGCAGAGTGGGCATGCCATCTTTATTCAACTCCAGGGCAGCGCCATTCTTGTAGAAAATTACCGACGCCTTTCCCGGGTACTCGGCGGTAGGAGCATATTGAAAGCGCTCGATCATCGCGTATTTGGTAGCGTTGTCGACTACCGCGATCCAGCCCGCATCCGAATCCAGCCACACTTCATTTTCCAGAAAAAACCAGTGCAGCCTGAAGAGGCGATCGCTCACTTCAAACGAGGGATCGTCAGCGAGGCCGGCAACCACCCGATAGCCATCGACAAATGCACTTTGCGGGTTAATCGGGGCGAATGCCCAGAAATCGCGGTTGTATTTCGCAGGATCGCGGGCATCGGCAGTGTCGTACTGGGTCACCGATTGCATCGACCAGCGAATCGGCCGACCCGTCGCATTCTTCATGACAGCGTGGAATGAAATCTCCGGAGATTCATTGCCCATGCTGATCTCGCGCGAATATTGCAAACCTGTTGTCGGATCGGCGGGACCCTCGAGACGCACTGCGCAAGTTTGACCCTGCGACACGATGCTGAATTTGTAGTCGCCGTCATCGAGCGCATCCGAAACAGGCCCTGCCCAGTGTTGGTCGTCGCCATGGCCTTCCGGGAGCGGCCAGAGTTTGTCGCCTCCGTAGTTAATCCATTGGCCCATTTTCGCGGCTTCGCCTGGCGGAAAATACTTGCCCTTGTATTTGGGATTCACGAAGAGGTAGTCATGAGCGTTGAAGGTCACTTGCATGAGCCTGCCGCCGAGTTGCGGGACGATTGTCAGACGCACCCAGTCATTGCTAACCTCTTCCGCGTTCCATCCCTGGTAGCTTGTAGACCGCACTCGACAAGGCGCGTGTACGGTGGTCGAAGCCGACCTGGCCAAACTCGGCACTGCAAGCCATCCGACGCCCATGACCGTAACCGCAATCCGCACCCAGCGCGCAACGAGTGCCTTAAGAAGCTCGGGTCGCAACTCGCGCCTCCGCAATTTCGCCTTTCCGCACGGGCAACTGGTTCGACGCTTTGCCGTTTTTCGGATATCCCAACTCCATCGAAATTCGAAGTCCAGCCGCCTGAACCAAGGGCGCGAGCTGCCGCAAGCGGCTGACCGGCATTCGCACCATGGGCGCGGTGAGGCTCAGGCTCGCGGACACGCTGCAGGTGTGATCCCAGATCGGCGCGGCGACGCACCGAATGTGAAGTTCGTGCTCCTCCATATCGCAGGCGTATCCGTTCTTCCGGACCCGATACAGTTCTGTCTGCAGCTCTTGCAGGCTTCCAACCGTATTCGGAGTCAGCCGCTTGAGTTCAAGTTGGCGAAGGACCTTGTCCTGCTCGTCTTTCGGCATATAGGCCAACATGACCTTGCCGACCGCCGTGCAGTACAAAGGAACACCTGCTCCGATCCGCGAGTAAATGCGCAGTTGTTCGGGAGAATCGAGTTTCTCGACATACACCGCGGACAGGCCGTGCCGCACCGTCAGGTGGATGGTTTCACGCGTCTGATGATTCAATTCCTGAAGATATGGCAGACTGAGCCGGCGAATATCGAGTTGCCCAAGAGCGGCCTGCCCGATCGCGAAGCACGCAATTCCCAGGTGGTAAACCCCGTCTCCGCCACAGTTCAGGAATCCCGCGCGATGCAGGTTCACCAGGAAGCGGTGTACCGTGCTGACAGGTAGCCGGGAAAGACTCGCAACTTGCTTGGCAGTGAGTCCGCGTGGCGATTCGCCGAAGAGATGGAGAAGGTGCAAGCCTCGTTGCAACGCCGTAATGTTGTAGCTTCGTCCCGGGACGTCAGCCATGGTTTCTTCCGCAGCACAAAAATGAAAGTCCGAATTATCTGATGAAAATCGATTTTCTGCAATAGTGCAGCTGCATCACAACCTGCCGGACTTCTTCACCGCCTCCTCGATGGATTTCATTTTCTCAATCTCCGGGTACATCGAATGTTCTTTGAAATCCAACTGCTGCGCGAGCTTTAACACTTCCTGGGCTTTGCTTGCCGGAACCACCACGACTCCGTCACTGTCTGCCGCAACGATGTCTCCTGGATTGACGGTGACGCCATCGCAAGTGACCGGAATTTGCCCGCCGGCGAAACGGTAGTGTCCGACCGAGGTCGAGGGCACGATGCCTGTGGCAAACACCGGGAATCCTATTTTCCGCAAATAGCCCACGTCGCGCACCCCACCGTCGATCACGGCACCCGCATAGCCGCGCGCTGCCATGGCTGTTCCCATTAACCCGCCCATGCCCGCAATGTCGGCCCCGTCTTCGACAGCCATGACATAAACGGAATCGGTCGAGCCCTGATCAATAGCCGCCAGCATTCCGTTCAACGCGGACGGGTCCTTATTGCCTTCGTCCTTCTTGAGTTGGACGGTTCGCGCGTAACCAGCGAATTTCGCCGTGAAGATCGGCTGCATACGATGACTCATATACATCCGTTTGCCGGTAAGCTGTTCAAGAGCATCCGAGACCGAAGCTACTTCGACCCGCCGAAAATCGGCAATCAGCGCGCTTTCGGACGCAGCCGGTGTCGACTGTGCGCGCAGAAGCCCCCGGCTGGCGAGCGCGCAGAGAATGCACACGGCAAGCAAAACTCCGGTCTTCTTGCGCGATTTCCCAAAGCGAGTGAGTTTGTCCATCAAGGCCTCCCTGTTGTATATATGTGCGCGGACTCTAACACTGTTTTTCGTCTCGTGGAAGAGCCAATGCAGAGCCAATCCATCTAAGTCGAGAGAGAAAACAATGACAACACAAAAGACTATTGCGCGCCTTTGCATCCTTGCTCTTGCGATCGGACTGATAATTCTGTCGGGTCAGCCCGGTTACGCTCAGGAACACCACGCAATAAATCTGTCGAATGCGAGGGGGTTGCCCTTCAGTGATGGAATCGTCGCCGGGAACACTCTGTACGTCGCTGGGCAGGAAGGGACCGATAACTCCGGCAAGTTGATCGCAGGCGGCATTGCCGCCGAGACCAAGGCAGCCCTGGGGAACGTTCAGAAAGTGATTAAGGCTGCTGGTTTCGATATGAAGGACATCGTCTCCGTAACCGTTTACCTGGCGGACATTCACGAATTTGGCGACATGAACCAGGTTTACAAGAGCTTCCTGCCTGATCCGAAACCGGCGCGGGCGACCATCCAGGCCGCGGCCCTGGTCAACAACGCTCGTATTGAAATCTCCGCCATCGCAGTCAGGCAGAAGTGAGGAGTGGGGTTCGCAGGATCAGAGTGTGTTTACTCTTGTGGGACCTCCACTTTCTGGAATCCGGCACTTCCCGCTTGTAAAACGTTTTAATTCGTGCAAGAAGTTATTGACTTCCCACCATAATTGAGATAAACCCTCCTCTCAGACAGCAAAAAATGCTTTCACAACTTCAAGAACCATTTTCACCAGATGAGAGAGATCGAGTCCGGGAGTGCATTCGTCTGGCAGGAGGTCGGGGTATGTGTAATCGTCAGCGCACTAGCGTCTCACTGTGTCTGTTCCTGTTTCTGGCAATCGGACTCACCTGGGCCAGCATCGCCGGCAGCATTTCCGGAATCGTGACCGATTCGAGCGGTGCTGTAGTTGCGGGGGCCAAAGTAATAGCAACGGATACGCAAACTGGAGTCCAAACCACGGTCACCACCGATGCCAAGGGTTTTTACAGTCTTCCCGCCCTCCCGGTCGGCACCTATGACTTGCAGGTAAATCAGATTGGATTCAAGGCTTATACCGAGACTGGGCTGGTGATCAATGCCAACTCCGCGCTCCGGGTCGACGCAACTCTTTCGGTAGGCACCATCAACGAGAAGATCGAGGTCAGAACCGACGCCGTCCACGTGGAGACGGAAAGCACCCAGATGGGCGAAGTAATCACGGGGAAGACCATGACCGCGGTTCCCCTGAACGGCAGAGCCTACACCGACCTGCTGGCGCTTCAGCCAGGCGTTTCTCCCTACACCGCCACTGACACCGGAACGGCGGGCATCAGTGACCGCGCCGTCGACGGCGGGCTGAACTCCGGCAACCAGTCGGTGAACGGCCAGCGCGAAACTGCCAACGGCTTCATGGTGAACGGATCGAACGTTGAGGAAGGCAAGAACAACGGAGCCGCAATTATTCCCAACCTCGATTCCATTTCCGAATTCCGCATCATCACCAACAACTTCGACGCCGAGTATGGAAACTACAGCGGCGGACAGATCAACGTCGTCACCAAATCCGGGACCAACCAGTTTCATGGCAGTGGGTTTGAATTCCTTCGCAACACTGTATTTGATGCTAAGAACTATTACTCCCTGCCCACGGACAAGACTCCGGTGTTTCAACAGAATCAGTTCGGGGGCACATTCGGCGGACCGATCAAGAAAGACAAGACTTTCTTCTTCGTCGATTATCAGGGCACGCGCCAGAATCAGGCGCCGACGGTAAATGTCCAGATGCCGTCGCCGGCAAACTTTACCGGCAACTTCTCCGATTCGGCGAGTTCGCTCACGGGAACAGTGCAGAGTAACGCCCCGTCCACCGCCAGTCCTAACCCGTGGTCCGCGATCCTTTCACGACGGCTCGGGTACACGGTTATGCCAAACGAGGCCTATTATTTTCCCGGATGCACAAGTAACGATCCGAACACTGGCTGTGTGTTTCCGAATGCCGTCATCCCGAAAAATGCCTGGTCGCCTGTGGCCGTGAACATGCTGAAACTCGGCCTCATTCCACAGCCGAACGCTCCCAACAACTTCTTCGAGACGTCCTCTTTCGCCCAAAAACTGAGCGACAACAAAGGTGGAGTTCGCATTGATCAAAACACCCGCTTCGGAGACTTCTTTGCCTATTACTTTATCGATGATTACTTGCTGAACTCGCCGTTTCCCAACGGCGGGGCCACCGTCCCGGCTGCCAGTTTCGCCTACAACGCCACCACCGCCGGACGCGCCCAGTTGGTGAATCTGGGCAATACCAAGAGCTTCGGCGCTTACTCTGTGAATGAATTCCGCTTCAGTTACGTGCGGAACACGATTGCCCTGGGAGAACCTGAGGGCGGAGTTGGAGCGAATTACAGCTTGGCCAACTTGGGCTTCGTCACGCCTTGGAGCGGCGTTACCGGAGGAATCAGCCCGATCGCACCCAGTCTCGAGGGCGTTCCTTATATCACATTCAATAATTTCAACATCGGGGTACCGCAGGTCAGCACGCGGCAATACAACAATTCGTTCCAAGTGTTGGATAACTTCTCCCGGGTCATGGGCAGGCATTCTCTGAAGTTCGGCGGGCAGTTCCACTACGACCAAATTAACGAGAGAAACCTGGCCGCAGAAAACGGCCAGTACGGATTTACAGGGAACGAAACCGGCATCGATTTTGCGGATTTTCTGATTGGCGCTCCGGATAACTTGACCCAGGCCAGCCCGCAAATCCTCGATTCCCGCAGCAAGTATTATGCGCTTTACGGACAGGACAGCTGGCGCGCTACCTCCAACCTGGTCCTCAACTATGGCCTGCGCTGGGAAGCGAGCATGCCGTGGTATGACACCCAGAACAAAATCGAGACGATTATTCCAGGCAAGCAATCGGTAAAGTTCCCCGGGGCGCCGTTGGGCTATGTGGTTGCCGGCGATCCCGGTGTTCCTCGAACACTGGCACCCACTCAGTGGCACAACTTCTCGCCTCGTCTCGGCTTCGCCTATTCCCCGGACGCAAAAACCAGTATTCGAGCGGGTTTTGGTCTGTATTACACCTCGGTGGAAGATCTCTCGCAATTCCTCGAAGTCGGCGATCCGCCCTACGGACTCTACTACGGCAGCGCCTCCCCGCCGCTCCTCGAGTCTCCCTACATAACCCGTGCCAGCGGCCAAAACGTAGGACAGCGCTTTCCATTTCCATATCCTCCGACCAACGTTTCGCCATCGAACCCCGATACCACTTTCCCCTGGGCGCAAGTCGAGCCTCTCTCTTACGACTTCTCGTTCGATTCCAGAAACAAGCTGCCGTATTCCGAGGACTATGAGTTGTCCGTCCAGCGGCAGTTTGGGTCGAACACTGTGCTTACCGCCAGCTATGTGGGAAATGAAGGCCACCGGTTGGTTACATCCATTGAGGCCAACCCCGCCAACCCGGCCGAGTGCTTGTTCCTGAACAATTCGGCTAACCTCAATCCAAACTTCGCCGGTCCGTGCGGTCCGTTCAGTGAGACCCCGCCGTTCCAGGTGACGGTCGGACCCGGCGGGCAGAGTATTGGAACCAGTACTCCCTGGGTCACCGCAACTGGAGTAACGATTCCAGCCGTTCGGCCCCTAGGTCCGCTCTTTGACACCAACCCCTTTGTCTCCACCATCGCCAACTCGCACTACAATTCGCTACAACTCAGCCTTAGCCACACCAGCGGATCCCTGAGCTTTCTCGCTGGCTACACGTATAGCAAGTGCATGGACAACGCATCCGGTTTACAGGACTCTACAAATCCCTTCAATCCGGCCCTCAGCATATCTCTCTGCAATTTCGACGTGATGCACAACTTCGTTTTCAGCTACAACTGGCTGATGCCGTTTGACAAGTACGTCACCGCGGGCTGGGCTAAGAGGGTGGTCGGCGGATGGAGTTTGTCAGGGGTAACGAACTTCGCCACCGGACTTCCGATCACGATGACGGAGAATGATGACAACTCGCTGATCGGCGCTAATGCGGTTCCGGTGGACGTCCCGAATTATTCCGGTGGACACGTCCTTGCCACTACCAATCCGCGCAAAGGTGGCACGTACTTCACCACATCTCTGTTCAGCCACGAGCAGCTTGGGCAATTCGGAAATTCTTCGCGGCGTTTCTTCCACGGCCCCGGCCTCAATAACTGGAATATGGCCCTGCTGAAGACGACCAAGATCACCGAATCCAAGGAACTGCAGTTGCGCTTTGAGGCATTCAATCTTTTCAATCATGCTCAGTTCATGAATCCCTCGGGCGAGATCAACTCCTCCACGTTTGGCGAGGTGACCAATGCGCGCGACCCGCGTATTTTGCAGTTGGGGGCAAAGTTCTTTTTCTAGGTTTCTAGGAAGAGGTTAGTCGCGATCTGCGGGAGGCCAAAGCCTTGTGCGGAACATTTGAAAAAGGAGCAGTCACATTCACAAGCGAATTTCTCTGTTCCTTTTCGCTGCCAGCATCTGCTTTGCTCTGCAATCAGCACCCCAGTCCTCGCGTCCAAAACCGCAACTCAATTCAGCGAATACCGAAGGGCAGAAGGTCTTCGCTTCTACCTGCGCAGGTTGTCACGGCTTGGATGGTCGCGGTGGAGAGCGCGGTCCAAACATCGCCCAGAATCGCGAAGCGCAGCGGCTTTCGGACCCTGAGCTCACGCGCATAGTTCAGGAAGGTGTCCCCGGAACTGGAATGCCAGCTTTCCATTCGCTTCCAAGTTCTAATGTCAAGGCAGTCGTCGCCTATCTGCGCACTCTCCAGGGAACCAACAAAACGTCCGCCCTGCCCGGCAATGCCGTACGCGGGAAGGCCGTGTTCTACGGTGATGCCGGCTGTTCCGCCTGCCACATGGTCGCGGGCAACGGTGGATTTATCGCTTCCGATTTGTCCGGCTACGGTGGTACCCATTCGGTCCAGGAGATTCGAAGCGCGATCACCCAGCCTGGCCAAACTCCAGATCATCAAGCCCAAAGCGCGGTGGTCGTCGTTCGCACGGGTCAACAATATACGGGCAGGATACGCAACGAAGATAATTTTTCTTTGCAGCTGCAGTCGCTCGACGGAACATTCCATTTCTTCCTTAAGTCCGATATCGAGCGCCTGGAATACAACTCGCTCATGCCCGTTGACTACGCGTCAAGGCTCAGCGCCCGAGACTTGGATGACCTGGTGAGCTATCTGATCAGTTCCGCAAAGAAGAGCGAACCAGAGCTCGCAAAAGATAAAGATGACGAGTAAATGATCAGCGGCGTTCCTCGACTTGCAATTGTCATTTGGAGCACAGCAGGATTATCCGCGAATGCGGATAATCCTGCGGAGTCGAGAAACCTGCTTTAGAACATGCGTCACCATATTTTGCGAAGCTCAATAGAAAAAAGGATGCATTCGTGAATCAGAGAATAACTATCGCGCGCGGCTGTGTCCTGGCAGCTTTACTCCTGATTGCGTTCCACACCCGAACCTCTGTCAGTGCCGCCCACCCCGCCCGAGAGTTTCAGCTGCAAGCCGCATCGCCCGATTTTTGGAGCCTCGTGGATCGCAACACCCAACTCAGCAGTGTGGCAACCGGTTTCGGATTCACCGAAGGACCGGTTTGGGATCAAAAAGGATTTCTGTATGTGAGCGACGAAACTCTGAACAAGATCTTTCGCGTCCATCCCGACGGCAAGAAAGAAGAAGTAATCGCGCTCGGCGATCCCGACGGCAACACCTTCGATCGCCAGCATCGCCTGATTGACTGCGCGAGCGTTTTGCGCGCGATTATTGAAGTGACGCCCGAGGGGAAATACAAGATTCTGGCCGATCGCTACCAGGGCAAGAAATTCAACAGTCCGAATGATGTAATCGTCGGGCCGGATGGCGCACTCTATTTCACCGATCCCACCCTGGACCTGGTCGCGGGCGAAAAACAGGAAATCCCCTTCCAAGGCGTCTACCGCCTCGATGCCAACGGTAACGTACGGCTGGTTACGAAGGATCTGGCGCAGCCCAACGGTCTCGCCTTTTCTCCGGACGGTAAACATTTCTATGTCGACGACAGTGAGAAAAGAAACATCCGCGTGTACGACGTTGCCGCCAATGGAACCCTCGAAAACGGGAAGATTTTCGCCGAGGAGCCTGGCGAAAAAGACGACGGCGTGCCCGACGGCATGAAAGTCGACAAGAACGGCAACCTGTTTGTCACAGGGCCAAAGGGCATCTGGCTTTGGGATGCCAAAGGCAATAAGCTTGGCACAATTGTGATGCCTGAGCAGCCTGCAAATCTGGCCTGGGGAGACGACGATTACGGAACACTCTATATAACAGCGACCACTTCCTTATATCGCCTGCGAACAAAGGGGCATGGTTATGTACCCTACGAAACACCGTGACCAGAGCGAAACTACCAAGCCGAAGGCTCTGCCGTTACCAAAGTAGCAGGCAGAATCTGCCGTTGGTCAGGGCTGTGGGGCCTCTAGACCGACACGAGATATGCTCGGATAATTGTGTTGTGCAGAGAACTTCCGCTTCATTCCGCTTGAGCCTTCTAGGCTACCTGCTAGCAGTGCCCGCGATGCTCGCGCTGGTCGGCTGCCAGGGCGTTTCCTCTGCTTCGAAACAATCTACGACGGTCAACGCCGGACCCGGCCAGCTCGCGGTTGCTCCGACGACGATGAGTTTTGGGAACTTAGCCCTAGGCAGCAAGTCGGCCCAGAAGGGGACTTTGACGGCTGGGACTACCGACATTACGGTCTCTTCCGCGGCATGGAACGGTCAGGGATATGCGCTCAGCGGCATCACCTTTCCGGTTACCGTGCCAGCCGGACAGAGCGTTCCCTTCAGTGTCACTTTCGATCCGCAGTCTCCCGGAAGTGCGCCGGGCAGCGTCGCATTCGTGAGCGACGCGACGAACTCTCCAACCACTGAAACTTTGTCGGGAACCGGAACACAACAACAACAGTCTCAGCACAGCGTTGCGCTTTCTTGGAATCCAAGCAGCTCGCAAGTGATCGGCTATAACGTCTATCGCCGCCCATCGGGCGGCTCCTACGCGAAGATCAATCCATCGGTAAGCGCGACAACCAGCTATACAGACACGTCCGTCCAGAGCGGGACGACCTACGATTACGTGACCACAGCGATTGATTCGAGCAACGTGGAGAGCGCGTATTCGAACCAGGCGACCGCCACGATTCCGTAGCGTGACCACGCGACCATCAGAACACTTTTTCCGTCAGCAATTGCAGCAAGTACGCGCCATAGCGATTATTCTTCATCGCAGATGCCGTCGCCTCCAGTTGCTCGGCGCCGATGTATCCGAGACGGTAAGCAATTTCCTCGGGACACGCAACCATTAACCCCTGGCGAGTTTCAATCGTCTGAATAAATAAAGACGCCTCCAGCATCGACTCGTGCGTCCCCGTATCCAACCAGGCCATGCCTCGACCCATCACCACCACGTCTAATTGCTTCTGCTTCATGTACTGCTTGTTAACGTCGGTGATTTCCAGTTCGCCGCGGGCAGAGGGCTTCAGCGACTTTGCGACGTCCACCACCTGGCTGTCGTAAAAATAAAGTCCAGTCACAGCATAACGTGACTTCGGAACTTTAGGCTTCTCTTCGAGGCTCAGCGCTTTGCCTTCGGAGTCGAACTCAACCACGCCATAGCGCTCGGGATCCTGCACCGGGTAGGCAAATACCCGGGCGCCCACAGTTTTCTTCCCTGCTTCCTGTACGCACTTCACCAGATCGTGTCCGTAAAAAATGTTGTCACCCAGAACCAGGGCACAACAAGAAGAACCGATGAACTGCTCGCCCACCAAAAACGCCTGCGCGATCCCCTCCGGCCGCGGCTGCACCACGTATTGAAAGTTCAGACCGAAGCGCGATCCATCCCCCAGAAACTGCTGGAACCGCGGCACGTCTTCCGGCGTGGAGATCAGCAAGATGTCTCGTATCCCCGCCAACATCAGCGTGGACAGCGGGTAATAGATCATGGGCTTGTCGTAAATCGGCAGCAGACTCTTGCACACCGCGTGAGTCACAGGATAAAGCCGCGAACCCGATCCGCCCGCCAAAATGATGCCCTTGTAATGAGAACCGCGCGTGGATTTGTCAGTTGGCATTCGTCGTTGTTTACTGTTCTTCTTCGGGTTTACTGCGCCTTGCAGAATATAGTGACGCCTATTTGTCATTTCGAGCGTAACCAGATTGTCCGCTCACGGACAATCTGGTGGAGTCGAGAAACCTGCTTTTCCAGTTCGCGTCGACCTGTGGAAACGTCAGACCGAATACTGCGTAGCAATCCACTCGCGGTAATGCCCGCTGGTTACTTCCCGAATCCACGCTTCGTTGGCCAGATACCACTCCACAGTCTTGCCGATCCCGCTTTCAAACGTCTCCTTCGGTTGCCAGTTTAGCTCGCGCTCAATCTTGCGCGTGTCCATGGCATAGCGCCGGTCGTGGCCCGGTCGATCCTGGACATATGTAATCAGCTTACTGTGCGGGACTACGGGATCCGCCGGTCGCAACTCGTCGAGAATCGCGCAAATGCTGTGCACGATCTCAAGGTTCGGCTTCTCATTTCGTCCGCCCACGTTATAGGCTTCGCCAACTCGGCCGCGGGCCAGAACGGTGCGGATCGCATCGCAGTGATCCGCCACAAACAACCAGTCGCGAACATTCTTCCCATCGCCGTAGACCGGGATCGCCTTGCCATTCATCGCATTCAGAATGGTCAACGGAATCAGTTTCTCAGGAAACTGGAACGGCCCATAATTGTTCGAGCAGTTGGTGGTGAGGACGGGCATCCCGTAAGTGTGATGATAGGCGCGCACCAGGTGATCCGAAGACGCCTTGGTCGCCGAGTACGGGCTGTTGGGAGCGTATGAAGTCGTCTCGGAGAATGCCGCGTCCTTGGGCCCGAGCGATCCGTAGACCTCATCGGTCGAAACATGAAGAAAGCGAAACCTGCTCTTTTCTTCTTGGCCCAGTTCCGTCCAATAAGCTCGCGCTTCCTCCAGCAGGCTGAAGGTGCCATTTACATTGGTGCGCACAAAATCGTCCGGCCCGTGGATGGAGCGGTCCACATGACTCTCCGCCGCGAAGTGCACGATCGCACGCGGACGGCTGCGCCCCAAAAGATCACTGACCAGTTTTCGGTCGCCAATATCTCCATGTACGAAACTGTAGCGCGGATCAGCAGAAATCGTTATCAGATTGCCGAGATTCCCGGCATAGGTAAGCTTGTCAAGATTCACCACCGGAGCAGCTTCGGCCGCGAGCCACTGCAAGACGAAGTTGGAACCAATAAAACCAGCTCCTCCGGTTACCAGAATGGGTTGGTTTATTTCCAGGATCGAAAGCCTCTAGCCGGCAACTTCTTCCAGCAACTTCTGATCGATATCGAAGTTGGAGTGAACGTTCTGCACGTCGTCGTGCTCCTCGAACGCCTCCATCAGCCGGATCATGGTGCTGGCAGCCGGCCCTTCCAGCTTGATGTAGTTCTGCGGAATCATGGTCACGCTTGAAGATGTAGGCTCAATGCCAGCCTTCTTCACCGCCTCCAGAACCGCTTCATAAGCCGAAGGCTCGGATAGCACTTCCCAGTTCTCGCCATCGTCTCGCAGGTCCTCGGCACCGGCATCGAGTACCAGAGCCATCAGGTCGTCTTCTTTAATCACCGACTTCGGAACGATGATTTCACCCTTCTTATGGAACATGTAGGACACCGCCCCCGCGTCCGCCATGTTGCCGCCATTCTTGCCAAACACGTGGCGGATCTCGCTGACCGTGCGATTCCGGTTGTCAGTATTGATGTCGAGCAGAACCGCCACTCCACCGGGACCGTAGCCTTCCAGCGAGAACTCTTCGTAAGTCGCGCCCGGCAATTCACCGGTACCGCGCTGGATCGCCCGCTTAATATTGTCCTGCGGCATGTTCTCGGCCTTGGCGGCCAGAATCGCGCCGCGCAAACGCGGGTTAGCGTCAGGATCTCCGCCGCCATTCTTCGCGGCGATCGAAATTTCCTTGATCAGGCGGGTGAAAATTTTGCCGCGCTTGGCGTCGAGCGCGCCCTTTTTATGCTTAATTGTGGCCCATTTAGAGTGCCCAGACATGGCAATACCTCATGTTCAATAAACTTCGATTGCGCTGCTCTTGATGACGCTGGTTTTACCTCTACTGATTTTAGCTGCAAAAGACGCGCCCGTAGAGGAGATCACAGAATTACCCTCGGGATTTGCCTCGAAAACAACAGCAGGCGACTTAAAAGTATAGCACGGTCCATCGCCTGATCTATTAAAGACCGCAGCCTACTTGGAACATCTTTATCCACTTGCTGATCCACGAACCACTGTGGACCACAACAACGAACTGTCATCCCGAGCGGAGTCGAGGGATCTTGTGTGTACGGTCCACTCGGCCATCGTTTGAAGAGGTCGAAATAGCAAAGGAGACCGCGCCGGAAGACCCGTCTCCGATTCGATCAGGCAGCGGTGCCCGCCAGCGGCGCCTCAACCTGAGGACGTGACCAGTAGATTCCGTAGATCTGGGGCTTCGCCGCGGCCAGCGTGCCAAAATACCTCTCCTCAGCGCGATTCGCAAGCTTTGCGTCGAGGTTGTTCTATTCGACATACGCGGCGATCTCATCATCCCAGCCCGTAGCCTGTTCTTTGCTAACTAAATGTGTCTCGCACCACGCAAGCTCCGCGCGCCTTGATCTTCGCAACCAATTCCACAGGGACTTTCTTAGACGCGACATCCGCGTATTGGACAATGGGAATGACGTCGTGTCCGGATTCACGCTCGCTGACGATTTCTTCCACGCGCCGACGCATCTCCGCCTCAACATCGCGGAAGGTCTCTTTGTACTTGGGCAACGCTGCGCGAAGCTGTTGTTTCGTAGTCCGGATCGCCTCCGGAAGATTCTCAATGATCAAAGACATGTCGTTGCTCCTTTGCGCGAACTCGCGAGGACCGAAGCCACTCCTGCACGCGAGGCCGCAATTTTAGCCCATCTGAGCAAATACAGCGCTAAAACCTAAGCGCGGGGTGCCCCACATCTCGCGGTTTTCGAGATGTGGGCGTCAGATTATTCCGCCCTCCAAGGAGACCGCTCCGGCCACTTACGCAACGCCTCGGTTGCCCACGAACTAGATTTATCGGTATGACATGAGGTGCATGGGTTAGCGATTCCGTACTTCTCCGTCATCTCGGGGGTTATAAACCTAAACGTGTGGGCATGGACTTTCACGTCCGCGATGGTTGTCTCAATCTGCGGCATGTGGCAGGCGATGCATTGGCTTCCTGCGCTGCCGTCCCTGTGATGAGTGTGCTCTTCGAGTGTAGCGGTTCGGGGTCCGTTAGGCGACAAAGGAGCGTGGCAGTCCAAACAAATCTTGTCGGCTGGTTTTCTTAGTTGAGCATAATTGTCCGTGCCATGTGCGTCGTGGCAACTGAAGCATGTGATCCCACGCCGATACATCACACTCTGCACGAAGTCGTTGCCTTGCATCCGATTCTTGTGCCCTGTGCCCTCGGGGAAATGCGTAAAACTCGTCACGCCCAGCGTATGATCTTCTAATTTCCAGAAATCCTGTAGCCTTAGTCCCACCCGATACCCCACAGCCCAATCGTAATACTTGCCTTCGATCGGAATCGTCAGAGGGCGCCCTTGCGAATGACACTGAATACAGGTGTCGCTGGCTGCCACATAGTCCATGTGTGCCGGATTCAGGATATTTCCCCGAGAGGGATGTTCGACGTGCTCGCTCCCCGGACCGTGGCACTTTTCGCATCCCACGTTCCATTCCGCCACCTGTTTCGTGTGGATGTTGTAGTCCACCGAATGACATCCGTCACAGGTCGGACCCGTGGGCCGCTGCATATTGTCCGGAGGATAAAACGGCTCCCACCAGTCCGTCCCCGTGGCGACAAAATATGGACGCCAGACGCGATGCGTCACATCCCACTGCGCAGGCTCTGGAAAATAATCATCGCCCCTTTTCGTGAAGTAGCGCTGCTTCCAAAGGCTGCCGTAAACCAGCGCGACATCGGCCCTCGAGAACTTGGCAATCGAATTGGTCGCAAGGTCAGGAATGATGGCGTCGGGATGTTCGTGAGGATCACGAACGACATTCGCCATGGGCGTTCTTCGCCAGTGCTCGTAGATTTGCGCGTGGCACTTCTCGCAGGTCTTCGAGCCAACATAGTGTGCCGAATCCGAAGTCGGGATTTCTTGTGATTTCTCTTCCTCGGTCAGCGGCCGTAGAGCGCGGATGAAAACAACGAGTTTCCAACTATCGTCTTCTGTCTCCTGATGCGGACTATTCCACGCAGGCATTCCGGTCAGCTGAACTCCATTCGCGATGATGTAGTGGATTTCACCATCCGTGAGGGTCTGCGTTTGAGGCGAAAACAGATCAGGCACTCGCGGGTAAAGGCTACGTGCCATTTGCGTCCGCCCTCTGCCATCGCTCCCGTGACACATTGAGCAACGGGCCATGAAATGTTCGCGAGCTTCATTCAAGTTCGTCAAGTTGGCCTCGATCGGATTCCTCGCGTTGCGCTCGCGACGCGGAATCGCAATATTTCTCACGGTCCTGGCCAGTACCCCTTCGAAAGTCGAAGGCTCCGATGTAGCCCTGAAACCGCGCCGGATCAGCAGGATGGCACCGACGAGCGTAAGAATTGCGGCGACCGATAACAAGAGAAGAAAGTTCTTCCAACGTTTCATAGGGTGCCGATTGCTTTCTTACTCGACCAAACGATAGTCGCCAATTAAACCTTAAGACTTCCTGAAAACCCTATAAAATCTTGCTATCGAAGCGGGGAAATCTTCCGACCAAGCTCTGATAACTCACCCGTGTTCGTGACTAGAATAATACTTTTGGGCATCCAGCGAAGGTCGTAAGGAGAAGCTATACGTGAAGCGAATTCGCGGAGTTTTCTCAGCGTTGTTACTGACGGTCTGCTTGGCGTAATTCGGGGGCTGTCCCCCATGAGCGCTAACTTAAAAATTACTTCCTGTTTGCCCGTCAACCGGCCGGAACTCCGAAACCGGGGACACTACTCAGCCCGCGACGTTAGCTGAGTGGATTGGCAATTTGTCACTCGTCGACCTCGTGAGGCCCGCATACGCGGGGATTTAATGTACATAGTCACACCGCGCTCCTGCGTCCGAGTTTAAGCTGTTCGGATTTCAGTCACCTGAGCGATAGCCTGGATGCACCCCGCGAGTGAGTCCCTGTTGATCCGCAATGCGTTGCAGAAGAGTGGCGAGTTGCCGCTGTTCGTCGTCTGAGATAGCGGCGAGCAGTGCTTGGGAATGTTCGCAGGAAATGCGGCCTATCGTCTCAAGGGTCGAGCGCCCCTCTTCAGTGATGTGCAAAGCATAACGGCGGCGGTCGTCAGGATTCTCGCGCCGCTCGATTAGTCCTCGCTGTTCCATTTCATCGACCAGGACAACCAACCGACTTGGAACCATTCCGAGAGTCGTGGCAAGCGTCTGCTGGGTGATCGCAGGTGTCGAGTTGAGGATCCGCAGGATGCCGGCATGCCACGGAGCCAGCTTAAGCTTGCGTAGTCGCTCGGCAAACTGCGAGGCCGCATGGGCGCCGACTTGGGCAATTAGAAAAGAAGGCGAAGGCCGTCCAATTGGGCGGGGGCAAGTTGTACCTGGATTCCGCGTTTTTTTCATGCAACCGATTATTGCATATGAGAATCATTCTTATATAGAATGATTATCATAATGAACGTTGCGAGGGCCAAGGGCGCTTTGCCACGAATTAATGCGAGGAAACAATGAACTCTCAACCAAATACGACCTCAACCACCCGGCGTCATGCCGGCCCACATCTCGGAATGCTGGCAATCCTCTACACAGTCCTCTTCAATGCTGGTCTTTGCGCCGTCAGCGCCTTCGGCATCCCATTCGGAGTTAAACAGCCATACTGGCCTGGTCCCTGGGAACCGTCCGGTGTCATCGTTTCGTACTTTCAGGCACACTCCACGGCCGCGCTAATCTGCGTGTTCCTTCAATCCGGCGCATTGATTCCTCTCGGGATTTTCACCGCAACGGTAGTGAGCCGCCTGCGCTTTTTAGGTATCGACGCTGCAGGCCCGAACATCGCGCTCTTCGGCGGATTCATGACTGTATTTAACGGCGTAGCTGCCGGATTCACTGTGTGGGCGATGATTCACCCAGGCGTAACGCAGGATGCGACGCTTACGACAGCTCTGTACTACCTTGCATATGCTTTTGGCGGCCCCGGTTTTTCCGTCCCGATGGGTTTGCTAATTGCTGGAGTATGCGTCCCTGCCGCTGTGCGGAAGCTGTTGCCAAAGTGGCTCGTGGCATTCGGCCTTGTGCTGGCGATCGCCGGCGAGCTAAGTTGGTTCAATCTCATTTTTCCGAAGGCTCTCTTTCTCATTCCATTAGTGAGATTTCCTGGCTTTGTCTGGCTGATCGCCACCGGATTCATGCTTCCGAGAGCTGTTACTCGCCCATCGCGTCCAACTTGAGGTGCCAGTATGAAAACTGTAGCTGGATCGCTGATGATACTAAACGCGGCGCTCTTTTTCTTTGGCAGCGTTCAACACGCAGGCGTCGCGGTCAGGCGGTTCCACGAACCGCTCATCATTCCGGCTGTGATCGTGGAGGCCATTTGTGGGCTTTGCTTGTTTTGGGGTGCGATTGCGCTTCTTCGGGCGTCGAGAACGCGATGGGGCGTAGCGCTGATCACCAACTTGGTTGCCTTGGCCGGCGTCCTATTGGGTATTGCCGCTCTGGCAGCCGGTGCCGGTCCTCGCACAGCGAGCAATGATCTATACCATCGCATGATGCTGATCCTGATCGTCGCCGTGATTCTCATCTTGTTCTTCGCGCGATCGCGACTCAACCAAGGCTAATACAGAGCCAGGATCAAAATTGGTACCTGGGACACTTGGCAAAGCCGTGCTGCTCTTGTTCCCCTTTAGCAGAGTCTCGGCAAATTCAAATCAAACGGCCTGATCGTCTACTCAGCTTATTTCAGGAGCGATTGTCGGTTATCTGGAGGTTATCGCCCCAGAAACCGGGCCCGAAGGTTCAACTGTGCCCGTCTTGCTTAAGTTAGCGCTTATGGGGCTGTCCCCTCGGGCAATGCCCTGGGCTGTCCCCGGCTTCCCTCCGTCCCCGGCTACGCTGCTATTTCCCGCGCCGTTTGCGAAAAGGTCAGGTGTTAGATTCCCAATTGGGGAATCAGCTCTGCAGCCGGTCCATTTTCCTTTTGATCTCATTCTTCCAGGTGCGATAAGATAACAGTACGCAGATTATCTCCAAGATAATATTCGCTCTTTGACAGTCCCACATGGGCGCAGCCTTCTGGCCAACAACGGCTCACAGTGAAGGTGAAAACTTTCAGCCCGTAAACTCCAATGTTTTTAATATTTTGCCTGTAACTACCATTAAGAACCATAGACCTAGCGGGCAAGAAAAATTTCGACCCTTTGTTTTCTGGATTTTGCGGGAAATTGAGCGTTTTTCCAGGGGAGATTTTGCACCGAGAAAGGTGCAGCTGTCCTAGAGGCTACGCTCCGCAGGCAGCTTCTGCTTTTCGTGCCACGCTTTGTAGGCATACACGACCGCCAGCAGCGGCGGCGCGAGCAACACCCCCCAGAACGGAATCAGAATGCCCAGCACGATCGGAGTGAACAGAGAAGCCCAGATCGGCACTCTGGCCACGCGCTTCATAATATAAGGCTGCAAGAAAAAGCCATCCACCACAACGATCACGGCATAAAGCATGAGAACGTAGAGTGGGTGCTCCCAGTCTTCCCAGCGCAAAGCCGCGGCGAGAACGGGCCCAATCAGTCCCAGCACAGGCCCCAAGTGCGGGACAACCTGCAAGGACGCAGCCAGCAGCGCCCACAGAGGTGCCCATGGCACCCCCAGCGCGTAGAGGCCGATCAGCCACAACACTCCGACCGCGAGCGAGTCCTGCATTTGCGCGATCAACCAGTTCTTGAGCGCGCCGCCGGTAATTCGAAAATGCTCGCCCAGATTCATGCGTTATCTTTCATAGTTATCTCTGATGCTTCCCATTGATTCGAGCGACTGCATGCCCATGTTAAACTCAGAATACAGCCCACTCAGCGAGGAATTCGCATGAAATTCGGCGTCATCATTTTCCCCGGATCGAACTGCGATCACGACGCATTTTGGACCATCCAGCAGGTAGCGAAGCAGCCGGTCACATTCCTGTGGCACGAGTCGCATGACCTCCAGAACTGCGACGCCATCGTTGTTCCCGGAGGTTTTGCCTATGGCGATTATCTGCGAACCGGGGCGATCGCGAAGTTTTCGCCGGTGATGGAATGCGTGAAGAAGTTCGCCGACGGCGGCGGCCTGGTTCTGGGCATCTGTAATGGCTTTCAGATTTTGTGCGAGTCCGGATTGCTCCCCGGCGCCCTGATGCGCAATGTAGGTTTGAAGTACGTCTGCAAGCCGGTCCACGTAAGAGTGGAGAACGCCGATACTCCATTCACCCATGCCTGCCGACAAGGCAAAGTCCTGACGATTCCGATCGGCCACATGGAGGGCAATTACTTTTGCGACGAGGCCAGTCTGGCCAAACTACAGCGGAACAATCAGGTTGTATTCCGTTATTCAAGTCCCGAAGGCGAGATCATACGGGATGCTAATCCGAACGGCTCGTTGGAGAACATCGCAGGCATCTGCAGTCCAGGCCGCAACGTGCTTGGAATGATGCCTCATCCCGAGCGCTCGAGCGAGCCCGAGCTTGGCGGTACCGATGGCTTCAAGATTTTCGAATCCCTTGTCGGAGCGATGGCGGAAAAGTAATCCGGGCTTTGAATTAACCCGGTTTTCCTCAGAATTCCGCTCTCTACACTCAATTAATACTTCCCTTTGGCATTTTTCTTTGCTAGCGTGATCTCCCCTTCGCTTCCCGGACTGCCCGGTTGTTGGATCAGTGTCTTTTCTGCCGGGAGGAGTCCGATGACAGCACGAGAGATGATCGACAGTCTCTCCGGTACCCTGTTGTGCGACGAGCGCATACTCAGCGTGCCCGAGCGAAACCTGCTTGCCAATCTGTTGCAACGCGCACGAACCCAGACAAGCGCCCCGGGAAATGACGTAGCCGAGGCGATCACTCGCACCGTTGGAGAAATCATCGCCGAACGAGCCCTCGGAGTCTTGGGGGAGAGCATGACCAGGCAACTGCTCCAGCAGCAGCTAGCCTCATCCCTGAAGCCAAGCCCGCCGATGATTCGCGCAAGCACCCCTGGAACTCCACCGACGAGCCCGCCGCCGATCAGCGCTGGCTCCCCGCCAACTTCTCCGCCGAGCCCGCCGCCGGACCCGGGGCGCCCGCCGGGTACGAGCCCGCCGCCAATCTCACTCGCAACGGTAACCTCTCAACCGAAGACGGGCGGGGTCGCCCTGCTGGAGGCGGACGACTATTGGCCCGCTCAATGGGTGGTGCTCGACGAGTTCCTCATCTTGACCGAACTGAACACGCTGAGGCAACACGTTCTCGATCAGGAAATGCACTTTGAAATCAGCGAAGTGCTTTCACCGCGCGTCACTGGAGGTACTGTGGACTATGAGCACCGTCGCTCACGAGTGTTGATGAACCTGGGCGGGCATGAACGGATGATTACCGATCGCGTTCTAACCTGCTTGCCTCGGGTTCTCCAGAAGTGGGGACGCGATCCGTTCCCCATCTCCCGCATCGAGACCCAAACTACTGCCAGCAACCACGGCGACTTCTTCCGCTGCCACAGCGACAATGGCGCAGAGGCGGTCGCGGCTCGAGAAATCACTTTTGTGTATTTCTTCCATCGCGAACCGAAGCAGTTCAGCGGCGGCGAGCTGCGCATCTACGACTCGCGACGGGAAAATGATAACTACGTCCCCACCGCAAACTACCGCACCATTGTGCCCGAACAGAACCAACTGGTCCTGTTCGCCAGTGGACTCTCGCATGAAATCACCCCGGTCGATTGCCCATCCGGGCAGTTTACCGACAGCCGTTTCACGGTCAATGGATGGATTCACAAGGAATGGATTCACAGGTAAAAGACGAGGCTTGGCTGGCATGGATTGAGCAGCTCGCAGTCGCACCCGCGAGTGACCATCGGGAGAACGAACTTCCCCGATCGCTCTTCTACTGCCGCTTGGACGATCAGCCGGACCATCTGGTGCCACAACATCTCCTCCGTCCAGAGTACTGGGAGGGTCTGTCTGATCGTCCGTTTTTCGTGAATCCCGCCTGCTTCTTCACTCCACACGGAGAATTGCCGGCTGCCGCTCCCGTCGGTGGTTTCGCCACGCAAGGCCGGATGGTCTGGGTCGGAGATCCCGCAAACGATGCTTTGCAACCCTTCTGGCTAGGCCCCGAACTCACCGTCATGCTCTCCGGCGCGCAGCCCGGAGACCCCGCTCCGTCCACACTTTCGCCGCAAGCACGCCGCATTCTATCTATGGCGAACGTCCTCGTGCCCGACGACTACGCTTCCCATCGGCGCCAGCAATGGGTTGACATCGTCTCCGTCGCCGGAGCGAAGTTTCAGTCGCAGGGCTACGCGCCCGTGGGCCGGCTGATTCATCCCTTTCACATTGCAGCTCTCCGACGCTATTACCGTCACCAACTCCGTACCGGGATGCTTCGCCTCGGAGACAGCCAGAGTCCTCATCGTTACATCTCTTATAACGACCCCGTAGCCCGCTTCTTCCATCAACAATTAACTACCGCGGTGGCTGCTTTCGCGGGTGAACCGTTGAAAGCGTCCTACGTGTATCTGGCTTCTTACCAACCGGGGGCCATCCTCAAGAAGCACACCGACCGCGAACAGTGCGAATTCAGCGTGACCCTGTGTCTCGACTACTCACCCGAGCCGCACAACGCAACTTCATGGCCGCTTTATCTGCACAAGGAATCAGGAAAGGTCATAGTGTTCCAGGGCATCGGCGATGCCCTGCTCTACCGCGGCTGCCGATTACCGCACTCCCGCGATTCCCTGCCTGAGGGACACACGTCTACCTCGATCTTCTTCCACTACGTGCGCAAAGACTTTGCAGGCAGTCTGGGTTAAGCCCGTACCAGCGCGTTCGACCCGATTGTCAACATCAGCGCAGCGGCCACATCGCGAAGCGAAGTGACCGCGGAGTCGAAGGACCTTCTATCGCTTCTGTCGCAGCACGGACGTGTCAGGACATTCTCACGTGCGGTCTTGACAGATCCTTCTCCGAAGCCTGCAAGATCAGGCTATAATTGCGCGCACTTATGTCCATAGCCTCTGGCACGAAACTTGGGCCCTACGAAATTCTCTCTCCGCTGGGTGCGGGCGGCATGGGTGAAGTCTACCGTGCACGCGATACCCGCCTCGACCGTGATGTAGCCATCAAAGTTCTCTCCGGGCATTTTGTCTCGAGTCCCAGTTTGAAGGAACGCTTCGAGCGTGAAGCGCGTACCATCTCCCAACTTTCTCATCCCAATATCTGCCGTCTGTACGACGTCGGCTCCCAGGATGGCTCCGACTATCTGGTGATGGAGTGCCTGGAAGGGGAAACTCTGGCCGATCGTCTTGTGCGTGGGCCGCTGCCAGTCGAAGAGCTGTTGCGCTACGGAGCCCAGATCGCCGACGCGCTGGATAAAGCCCACCAGCAGGGAGTAATCCATCGCGACCTGAAGCCCGGCAACATCATGTTGACGAAGGCCGGCGCAAAGGTGCTCGATTTCGGGCTGGCCAAGCAGGCTCAGGCAACGAACGCCAGTGCCAGCGTCCTGACCGCTATGACCGCGGGAAAGCCGCTCACAGTCGAAGGCACCATCGTCGGCACCTATCAATACATGGCCCCAGAGCAGATAGAAGGCACGGAAGCCGACGCGCGCTCCGACATCTTTGCGCTGGGCTGCGTGCTCTACGAGATGACCACTGGTAAGCGGGCGTTCGCAGGCAAGACTCAGGCCAGTGTCATCGCCTCCATTCTGGCGACCGAGCCGCCGCCGCTGTCGCGAGTTGCGCCCATGACCCCGCCTGCACTGGAGCGACTGGTGCGCTCCTGCATGGCCAAGGAGCGCGAAGACCGCATCCAGAGCGCGCATGACGTCAAGTTGCAACTGGACTGGATTGCCGAAGCCGGCTCGCAGGCCGGCGTCCCCGCACCAGTAGTGACCAGGCGCCGGATCTGGCACCGGTTGGCGTGGGCCGTAGCGGGCGTGGCCGCCGCGGCTGCCATCGCATTTGCCATTGGCTTTGTGTTGCGCGCCCCTGTACCCGCCAAGCCGTTGCGAGTAAGCATTCTGCCGCCAGAGCAGCACGCTTTCGAACCGCTGAGTATTGCCCTATCGCCCGACGGCAGTAAACTCGCGTTTGTAGCAACGGTCGCGGGACTAACCCCGCAGCTGTGGGTGCGCCCTCTGGATTCGACCGCGGCCCAACCGCTGGCTGGAACCGACGATGCCAGTTTCCCCTTCTGGTCGCCGGACAGCCGCAGCCTGGGATTCTTCGCGCAAGCAAAACTGAAGATCATTGACGCCAGCGGCGGAGCCGTGCAAACTCTGGCCGATGCTCCTCAGCCCCGGGGCGGAGCCTGGGGTGCCGATGGCACCATTCTGTACGCCCCGAACCCCACATCTCCCTTGCTCCGCATCCCCGCGGCCGGCGGAACACCGTCGCCGGTGATAAGCCCCGAGAAGGCAGGTCCATCCACGAGTGTGAGCGGTCAGCGCTGGCCTGCATTTCTCCCCGATGGTCGACACTTTATCTTTTTCCAGTTTGCCCGCGACACCCAGCTTGGGTCCCGGGGAAATATTCATCTGGGTGTCCTCGATTCGCAACAGGACACAACCTTGGCGGGCTCGGACTACCGCGGCCATTACGCCAGTGACCATCTGGTGTTCGTCCGCGGTGGCAATCTGATGACCCAGAAGTTTGATGAGAAGAAACTGCAATTGGTCGGGAATCCAGTGCCCATCGCCGAGCAGGTCGTCGGAGACGATCGGGGAGCTTCGGCGTTCTCTCTCTCAGGCGAGGGCAAGTTGGTCTTCGTTGGCGGACAGGCGACTACTCTCGACCTGGCATGGTACGACCGCAATGGCAAGAAGGGCGACGTCATTGACAGCGGAACCTTTCAGGATGCTCACATCTCGCCTGACGGAAAGAAGGTCTCGGCGGCGCGCGCCGATGCCGGGGGACACCTGGAGATCTACATTTACGACCTGGCGCGCGGCACCAAGTCGCAATTCAGTTTTTCGCAATCGAGAGATGACGATGCCGTCTGGTCCCCGGATGAGAACACCATTGTTTTCGACTCCGGTCGAAGCGGGAGAATCGACCTCTACACTAAGCCGGCGAATGGCTCTCGCCAGGAAGAATTGCTTTATCACGACGATATCGATAAATACCCTAGCAGTTGGTCGTCTGACGGAAAGTACATCGCCTACGAAGCCTTATCCAACGGTCACTACGACGTATGGGTGATGCCCATGTTTGGCGACCGCAAGCCCTACGCCTTTCTCAATGAGAAGTTCAACACCCGTTTCCCGGTATTTTCCCCGGATGCAAAATGGCTGGCGTATGAATCTTTTGAGGCCGGACACGGCCAGGTCTACGTCGTCGCGTTCCCCAAACCCGGAGGCAAATTTCTTGTCGGAGACGGTCTCGGACCGGTATGGAGCCGCAACGGCAAAGAAATTCTCTACCTGGATGACCACTCGCGCGTTGCATCGGTAGAAGTCACCGCTCACGGCGACAGCGTGGAGTTGGGCAAGCCTCAAATTCTGTTTCCTACCCAGCCCGTGGGCCCCGGTCTGTTCGAAGTCACCCCCGACGGCAATCACTTCCTTATGATGCAAGCGCCGGTGCAGAATTCGTCAAGTCTGACTCTGGTTGTGAACTGGCCGCAGGAACCCAAAAAATAGAATCTGGGGTATCCCGCCGGAATCCAGAAGTGTGGTAATCCTGGGGCTCATCCCGAGCAGAGCTCCCTAAAATTCGTCATCCCGAGCGGAGCATGACGATTGGCAACGCCAATCGTCATGCGAAGTCGAGGGACCTGCTGTTTCTATGTGTGCGGGCAAGAATTCTAAAGCCAGCCAACGGCGCCGACCCGTTCCAACCCTCTGAACCGGTGACCCGTGTGGCGCAGGCGCCCTCGCCTGCGAAAACCCGCACCGCCAAAGCAAACGTGGGGACAGCCACCCCCGGCTGTCCAGCGGAGCAAAGCTCCACAGAAGGTTGCAGCTCAGCGCCGCGGATCGTGTCGCGAATTTCAGGCACGACACACCAGAACCCCATGTGCCCCCATCTCTGCGCGCGCAAAGATGGGAAGCGAGTTGCCCCTTCCAGAGATTCTCCACTGTCATCCTGAGGGCAGCAGACACTTGCTCTGATCCTGAGCGAAGCGAAGATTCTGCTTGCGGCGCCTGCCCTCCGAGCCCCATTAGGTTAGGGCTTGCATTTGTCCCTTGAGACGAAGAGGACGTTAGCGCAACGGTGCCGTTGCGCAACACCTAGAACGGGCGAGGGGTGGCTTTATATTTACCCGGTACAGCAATCTGCAGGTTGAGCTTATCGCTACCGAACACGTTTCGAGCTTCAACCTCACACTTCGCCTGCCATTCAGCTTAAAGATTAGCGTACACGTCGGGCGGCGTCACGCGCTGTAGCTTTTCGCATAACAGCAAGTCGGTGCGCGAGAATGTCTCTTTATACCCGGCATTTGGTGTCCAAAATACCGATTCCCGCGAAATCCTCGCCCCATAGTCGTGTTCGGCAAGAACAATGTAGAACTGAATCATCCCATAAAACTGCACAATGGCATACGAATAGCGGGTTCGCCTGTTCCCCTTTATGAAGATCGTGTGCGATTGCGGGGGCGCAGGCTCTCCAGCGACTCATGTACGGTGTAGTCAGCCAACACTGTTGAATCCGAATCGTAGGCCCCAAGTAGGTACTGCACAGTATCCGCCTCCAGCGAAAGCGGAAACTTCAAGAGCTCAGCCAGTCCAACTGCCATCTTGAGTGCGACTCTCTTGAGCTTTTCGAGATGAACTTCGGTCTTGACGTTTGGTACAGACAACGTGCCATGAGTCTCGCGTATCTCTGCAGCCTCCCGTTCAGGCTTCTTAAGATTCCTGAGAAAACTGGCGACCGCTGGTCTTGCCATGTGGACCGAAACGGTCTTTTCATTTTTTACGACCTGCGGCTTGGAGGGTGGAGCGCCCAATCACTGTCAAGATCGAACTCGGCACCCGTTGCTTCGTCTCTAATAGCGCGTTTCCACCTGAGGTACTTGGGTGTAGGCAATCCCGTGTTCTTGAGAGATACGGCAAGAGGCAGGAGCTGAGCGAAGGCAGGGCCCTCAATAGAATGTCCAAGCAGGTCGTTGCACTGCTGGCAAATTCTGACACTCGTCGTGCCGCCTTGAAAATCAGAAAATACGTGATCATCAGAGTTCGGTGATCGGCAGTAATCGCAGTCAGGCCTGGCTTGGACCGCAGGGACATGTCTACTCAGCGCAAAAGCCGCTTCCATACCAACGCAATCACAAGAACGACAATACCAATCACCACTCCGACGGCTCTCGCTCTGTCAGCCTTTTCTGTCATGTTTTTTGCTGAGAGCCCGCCTACTGGCAGGAGCAAAGGCCGAAGTTTGCCCTTCGCCCGGCGGACGGGGGCGTCCGCCCCACACAAGCCCTACACGATCTACGCCCCTCTTTTCGTCTTTAGCTCTACCAGCAACTGCTCAATGCGGTCTTCTTTTTCGAGTGCGGCTAGGCGTTCTTCCATGGTGTCGGTGGCGATCTCGGATTTCGCTTGGCTGAGGGCTTCGCCGTGCGCCACCTTGCGCTTCATGCGATCGAAGGCAGCGGCGCTCGATCCGTTGCCTGCGGCTATCTTCGCGTCGCTGGCTTTGGCTACGGCCCGTGCGCGGCGATGCTGCGCGATCAGCAGATCGGCCTTGGCTTGAGCTTCGGTGAGCTTCTGCTCCAATTGCCGCAACGCGGTTTTCAGGTTCTCCACTTGAGCCTTCTGATCGGCGACCTGTTGCGCAAACCCGTCGGTGAGCTCGCGATAACTTTCCACCCGTTCGAGTGCGACACGCGCCAGGTCGTCCTGCTTCTTGTCGACCGCCAATTCGGCCTTGCGCATCCACTCCGCGACTTTGTCTTCGTTCTCTTTGCGCCGCTTTTCCAGCAGATGCTGATCGGCGATGGCAATCGCCACCTGCGTCTTCACCTGCAGAAGCTGGTTGTGCATGTCGAGAATGACTTGCTTGATCATCTTTTCCGGGTGCTCGGCCTTGTCGATCAGGTCATTGAGGTTGGCCCGGACCAGTGTCGAAACTCTCTCTAGTAATGCCATGGTGAACTCCTTTGTGTCGGTCGTTGGTGGTTAGTCGTTCGTCGTTGGTCGTTGGTCGTACGAGAACCCGTGCGAGGGACGGGGCTCCGAGCGCGATGCCGAGTCCAATCTGCATGAATGTTTTTCTCATGTCTCTACTCCGTCTCTTGTGGCAACCTTTGTAGCGCCGCCGTCCCGACGGCGGTCGTGAGGGCGTCCCGCCCTCACACGCGAGAGCAAGATGCCGGCGCTACGACTCGCTGGCCGGGTCGAAGACCCGGCCCCACACAACTATTGGCCTGCTATCGGACTGGGCGGAAGCACGTCGGGCTTCGCCGGTTTGTCGCCGATCATTCGCACCTTCGACAGAAGATCGGTCATGCTCATTCCGGAGAGGGTTTCAAAGAGCGCCGGAACCTGGGCCGCCATTTTCGTGAGGTCGCCGGTGATCTTGTTCAATCCCGCGGCATCGCCGTTTCCGGTCGAGACCACGGTGATTTTGTCGACATTCGCCAGCGGGCTCGCCAAGGCTCTGACGATCTCAGGCAAGCTGGTGAACAGTTTGTCGATCACCGCGGCCTGGTTGTACTCCTGATAAGCCTCGGCTTTGACGTTCATCGCCTTGGCTTCAGATTCGCCCTTCTTGAAAATGATCTCCGCTTCAGCCTCACCTTGCGCCCGAATCGATGCCGCTTGGCCTTCGGCTTCGGCCGTCAGACGCTGCTTCTCGGCTGCAGCAAGGGTCTCAATGCGCTGACGCTCAATCTCCGCTCCCTTCAACACAGTCGCGATCAGTTCTTTTTCACGGCGATTGATTTCTGCCTCCTGCACTTTGACCTGCTGCTCTTTCTCGACCTGCTGCACTTTCACCTGCTCAGCCACAACCTGCTGCTGCATGATGTTGGTCTGAATGTCGTAAGCTTTGTCGGCCTGGGCCTGCTGGCGTTTCGTGATTTCGAGATACTGGGCTTTCTTGACTTCCAAATCACGCTGCGACTCAGCCTGCTTGGCCATGGAAAGCGTCTCCGCCAGAACTCGCTCCTGATCCGCTTGCGCCTTAGCCACGGCGGATTCCCGCTGCGCCAGCGCACGCTTAATCGCGGTGTCGCGATCGGCCTCCGCCGCAGCCACATCGGCATCCCGCCTGATACGCGCCACATCGGGGCGACCCATGTTGGTGATGTACTCGTTCTTGTCGCGCACCTCTTTAATGGTGAACGAAATCACCTCAAGCCCCATCTTGCTAATGTCATCGGCGCAGGTAGAACGCATGCGGTCGGAGACCATTTCTGGTTGTTTTACGATCTCTTCCACCGTGAGTTGGCCGATAATGCCCCGGAGGTGGCCTTCCATTACCAGGCGGATCAGGCCTTCGCGCTGCTGATCGGTTTTGGTTAGGAATTGTTCTGACGCGGTCAGGATTGATTCGGTATCGGATTTCACCTTGATCTGCGCTACCGCTTCGACCGTCACCGCTACGCCTTGCTTGGTGTAGAGGTCTTGCTGTGGGGCAACGTCGAAGGACATTAATTCCAGCGAGAGGCCGCGGCAGTTTTCGATCATGGGAAAAATGATCGTGCCATGTCCTTTCACCACGCGCGTGCCGCGGAAGCCGTATACCACGAGCGCTTCGTGCGGCCCTGCCTTGCGATAGAGCTTTGCCAACATGCTCATCAGAAGCATGACGGCTAGAACCATCAACCCCACAATTACCCAAATTTCTATTGCCATGCCGAACATATCGCCTCCTCTTTCCAATCCATCCATCTAAACCCACAAAAGGCTTCAACCACTAAGGACACGAAGGTCCACCAAGGAAATCAGCGCCTTATCGAATCCAAATCGCGGACGATGCGATTGGGTTCACTGTGTCCCAGGAAAACTTCGCCGTCGGTGGTCTGGATACGAACGCCTTTGTTGCACCAGACGTAAGCGCGGCGATTGCCGATGCCGCGGATCCCGTAACCGCGCACCGGATTCCAGCTTTCCACCGCGTACTGCCGGATGTCTCCCACTGGGATCGACCGCAGGCGGAAACCCAGGGTGCGGATTTCCACTCCTGCGCTGCTGAAGAAGTACTGGAACCCCGTCCAGACGTGAACCGCGATCACCGCGAACAACACGCCAAGAATGGCCAACGCGATGCGGACGGGCGGATCCGGGATCACGACGGCGGCCGCGAACTGGGCCAGCAGCAAGGCAATGAACAACAGGCTCCAGGCTCGCGAGCCATGCGACTCTTCCGCGACGACAGCCGCGAACGGCAAGCTGGCGCCGCGTTTTGTGCCAAGGAAAATCGCAACCAGAGCGATGGTCGCAGCCGGAACGAGGACGGTCCAAAAATCTATTTCCATGCGCTCTCCGTCGAGGTTGTACTGGACTACGCCGCTATTCCCGGCGTAGACGAAACCGATGACCAAGTAGAAGAAACCCAGAAGAGACCAGGAGAAAAGATCGGGAGCGTGGGTCTTGTGGGCGACGTAGGATATGACCGTGAAGACTACGATCACCAATGCCGTAACGCCCAGGGCAAAGTAAAAGGCGGTTTCGCGCGGCATCCAACCGTTGGGTTGACCATTGATATTGAAATGTGTCGCCATCCGAAGCGGCAGGTGATTCCATGCGAGCCAGAAGCGGCATGCCGTTATGGGCAGCGCCAACCACAGCAACCAAATCAACGCTTGAAGCACTTTGCGGTTCATCGGGCTCACCCTCTACACTCAAGAACCCTGCGTAACCGGACGGGCGAGACGCCCGTCCTCCATTAATCTCGGTTTTCCGCGGCCTCGGCGGACGGTTGTTCTCCCGTCATTTCGGTCCATCGGCGGACGTACGCTATTCCTTTTTCGTAGCGGGTTACGATTACTTCGCATCCCTTCGCGATCGCGCTGCCGTCTTCGGCCCGCGCTCCGCAGGTTTTGCGGGTTCCCGCTTGCGAGTAGATAATTTCTCCCGTGCCGCCCTGGCGGATGGGAACGGATGTCCGTCCCAACACGCCGGTCATCTCGTAGTCGGCGGGATCTAGATTCTCCGCTTCCGACATCAGCACCTTGCTGAGAAAAAGATAAATGATTCCCGCTCCGGTCACGCCGCTGAGCAGCGCTATGCCGAGTCCCATGGCGAACCATATCGTCCAAAAACGTGTCAGCAGATAGCCGGTTCCGCCGAACCATGCCAGGAACGCGGCAAAGCTCACGAAGTTGAAGGGCGAGATTTGGCCGGCCTGCCCACGTGCCCCACCCTTTACTGAGACGGCATGTCCGCCAGCTACTGGACCATGGCCAATGAACCCATGCGGCAAATGAGGCAGGTGCAGATGCCAGCGCACGCCCGCGGTAAAAAACGAAAGCAGGGAGAACGCGAGTCCCACGACAAAGCAGACGAGATAGAAATTTCCCCAGGTCATTGCGCGCACCTCCCGCCGCTCATGCGATTGGTTGCAACCCGTACTGCGTGCGGCTTCAGCGCCTCGAGTAGCCGCTCGGCAAGGCCGGGCGTGTCGAGGATCGCTCCCAGCAGGATGAGACACCGCCGGGTGTCTTTTTCGCGAGCCGCTTTAATCATGACCTCACTCACTTCCGGGTCGCTGGCGAAGCGCTCCGAACCTTGCAAGAGCCAAACGTCCAACTGGCCTTCCGTGGTGCGCAGGTCGGAGACCAGCTCGGTGTGATAGCCCACGGGATCGTCCACCAGAAATCCGGGATGGACTTTGAAAAACTTGGCCAGCAGGGTGCGCGTGGATTGCGTCATGTGAGGGCGCGTTCCGCTTTCGATCTGCGACACGTACGACTGGCTGATGGTCTTGCCCAGTTGTTTACGGATCGCGCGCACCAGTTCGAGTTGGGTCATGGGACGGTCCATGCCGCGCAGTGAGCCTTCCACTTCGCGCAAGTAGCGGATTTTCTCGCCTAGTGTCATATCAAATATCGCAATATTTATATTGCAATGTGTGATTGATGTCAAGCATTGGATTTGGAGTGTTTCCATGCGGTTGGGGGCGATTCGTCTTGCGTGCAAATAAGTTGGCTATGCATCGAGGGCCGGCCTGCCAGTGAAGATTGGCCTCCCGCGCGGAGCTCGATGGGTCACTCCGCAGAGTCGCGCCCTGCGGGGCCTGAATCTATTCTTTCGCCGTACCCAGGACTTACGTCCTGGGCTAATATCGGTCGTCCCTGCCGGGGCTGGTGCATGGTGGCAGGTGCCGCCTTTCATCCGGAATGGTTACTGCGGCAACGCGAGCTGCGCTCGACCGAACGGGTCAAAGACCCGTCCCCACACTAGACACGAGCAACGCCAAAGGCCGCGGACATGAGTGTCCGCGCCACACAGGCTTAGCGCGTGGGGGTGGACAGGACTTCGTAATGGGTCACGCGCGGCCCTCGCTCCAGCAAGAATTTTTCATCTTCGGGATAGTAGACTGCGTTCTCGTACTCGGGACCGGCAAAGGCTTTGATGGCGTCCCATGAATCCCAGAGCGAGATCAAGGTAAACTCCGATTTGCCGTCGTCCACACGCCGCAAGACCCACACGCCCTGGTTGCCGGGAATGGACGCGTATTCCTTCAAACCTGTTTTCTGGAGATATTCGAAGTAGGTGTCTTTGTCGGCTTCGCGAGTGACGCCTCGCCAGATGCGCGCGATCATGATCTCTCCCGAGTGCTTCGGATTTGCGAATTGGATGACTTAGAGGCCGGCTTCGATGCGCGAGCGCGGGTCGAGAAAGTCGCGCAGGGCGTCTCCGATGAAATTGAATGACAGCACGGCCAGCATCACGGCCATGGCAGGAAAGATTACCAGATGGGGGGCATCAAAGAGGTGGGCACGGCCGTCGTTGAGCATGGTGCCCCAGCTTGCAGTTGGCGGCGGCACGCCTAGACCGAGGAAGCTCATCGTGGCTTCGGCGAGAATTGCGCCCGCCATGCCGATCGCGGCTTGCACGATGATGGGCTGAACGATGTTGGGGAGGATGTGGCGGACGATCACGCGCATATCACTGGCTCCTAGGGAGCGGGCGGCTTCGACGAATTCACGCTCGCGGGCGGCGAGCACCTGGGCTCGAACCAAGCGGGCGTAGCCCACCCAGCCGCCCAAGGAGAGTGCCAGGACTAGATTGAAAATCCCCGGTCCGCGGAAGGCCACGAATGCGATGGCCAACAGAATTCCTGGGAAAGAGAGGAAGGCGTTCATTACGACGATGTTGACAAAGCGATCGATGCGGCCGCCGTAGTATCCGGCGATTGATCCCACGATGAGGCCGAGGGCGAGCGAGGCCGCAACTACGCAACTGCCGACCAGCATGGAGATGCGCGAGCCATAAATGAGGCGGGAGAGGATGTCGCGGCCGAGTTCGTCCGTGCCGCACCAGTGGGTTGAGGACGGCCCAGTGAGCCGCGTTGGCAAGTCGATGCGGGCTGGGTCTTGCGGGGCGATCCAGGGGGCGAAGAGAGCGCAGATGACGAAGATCGCGACCAAGACGACGCCCGTTGTGGCCAGGGGATTACCACGCGCGGCACGGCGAAACGAAATCGCGGTCGTGGACATGACGGAATATTAAATTGCTACGCGGTCTTGTGGCCGCTCTAAAATTATGTTCTGATTACAGAATACTGCCGCTGCGGGCCAAACCGTATGCGCGCGTAAACCACAACCTCTAGCTTACATTCTGAGGAGACAATCATGAGCAAAGTTTCGTATATTCCCAAAGACTACAACTCCGTCACACCATACCTGGTCGTCAAGGATGCAGCCCAAGCCATTGAGTATTATAAGAAGATTTTCGGAGCGACCGAAACCGTCCGCATGAATGGCCCGGACGGTAAGGTCGGTCACGCCGAGTTGAAAATTGGTAATTCACACATCATGTTGGCCGACGAAAATCCCAGCATGGGACAGGGGCACACTAGTGCGACCACCATCGGCGCGAGCCCAGTGAGCTTGTATGTGTACCTTCCCGACGTTGATCGCGTGGTCGAGCGCGCGGCGGCGGAGGGGGCGAAAATCCTGAAGCCGGTTCAGGACCAGTTCTACGGAGACCGCAACGGCTTCATTCAAGATCCGTTTGGACATCTGTGGGGCATCGCCACGCATGTGGAAGATGTGTCGCCCCAAGATATGAAAGAACGGATGAAGAAAATGATGCAGGCGGCATAGCTTGATTCACACGGAGGCGGGGCAGCCATGCCCCGCTATAATTTTTCGATCGCTTCGTCTCACCATACTTCCAGCTTGATCATGCAATAGCGATTGATTACCTCAAAATCTGTCCGATTGGTCGTGATGAGGCGGGCTCCATGGGAGCGCGCAGTGAGAGCGATGAGAACGTCAAAGTGCAGGTCCCGCAGTTTGTGCGGCGCGAAGCCCTGAACGCCGCGAATGTTGGCCAGTATAACGCCAGACTCGAGTCAATTCTTCTCCGTCGGAGTTAAGATCGAGCAGTTTCTCGCCACGGAGCGGAGGAATTTGTGCTCCGCCGGCCGGATTAGGCCGCGCAGCAGTTCTGCGAGGACGACCGATGACGTGCGGACCAAGCCCTCCGCCGATTCGCTTTCGGTGACGCCCGGTGCGGAGTTCATCAACCAAGACCGATGTATCGAAGATGACGATGTCACTCATCAAGCCCGCAGAACTTCAATTTGCCGGAGTTCTTTTTCATCAGGGCCTTGATGCGCTTCAGGGCGACGATTTCCCGGAGTGCCCCATGGACAGCTTCGGTCCGTGACTTCACCCTGAGAACTTTCTTCGCCTCGTCCGCCAAGTCGGTGTCTAACCGGATTGATGTCGTGGTCACGGCATCTGCGCCTCCTCTAAGTTGTCGTGGCGGCCCAAATTGCGATTGATGAAGCCAATCGCAATACTCCGGTCGGGAAGACAGACTATTGTAGAGGTCTTTCATTTTCAGTGCCTGATCCTCGGGTTCGCCACGGAGTAGAGCAAATCGGTCAGGAAATTCACTGCGATGTAGGTTAGGCCGATCGCCAGGATGCATCCTTGCACCAGGTAGTAATCGCGGTTGCCGATGGCTTGGATGGTCAGGCGGCCGATGCCGGGCCAGGAGAAGATGGTCTCGGTCACGATGGCGCCGGCTAGCAGCGCGCCGAATTGCAATCCCAAGACGGTGATTACCGGGATCATGGCGTTACGCAGGGCGTGGCGATAGACTACCGTGCGCTCGGGCAATCCTTTGGCGCGGGCGGTGCGGATGTAGTCCTGGCCTAGTTCTTCGAGCATGGAAGTACGGACCATGCGGGTCAGGATGGCGGCGAGGGCTCCGCCCATGGTGATTGCCGGTAGCACTAAGTGAGCGAGCGTGCCTGAGCCTGAGACTGGGAGCAGTCCCAGCTTGATGGCGAAGAATAGGATCAGGATGGGGCCTAGGGCGAAGTTTGGGAAAGACAATCCGAAGAGACTGACTACGCTGAGCAGGCGGTCGTCCCAGCAATTGCGCCTTTGGGCTGAGCGCACGCCGGCTGGAATTGAGAGCAAAATGGCGACCAGCAACGCTGCCAAGGTCAATTGCAGAGTGTATGGGTAGCGCTGGGCGATCAGAGTTCCGACGTTCTGATTGAAGCGCAGCGATGGACCGAGATTGCCGTGAAGCACGCCTTTCCAATAGTGAAGATATTGTTGGCCGAGCGGAACATCGAGGCCGTAGGCGTGTCGAGTGGCTTGAATGTCGGTGGCGGGGGCTCCTTCTCCAAGCATTTGCAGGACTGGATCGCCGGGAACCAAGTGAATGAGGAGGAATACTAGCGAGACCACCAGCCAGACTACCGGTAGAGTGTACAGTACGCGGTGGGTTAGGTAGCGGAGCATCAGGCTTCAGGCTTCGGGTTATCCACTCTTATTCCAATGTGCGTTAGGTGATGCAGCATGTGGTCAATGTAATCTTCGAAAACGAATTTTAGGGTGAGCGGCTGGGAATCGGCGATGGTGCAGGTTCGCGACCATGCAGAGTCGGGCACGGCCTCGGCGGCTGCGAACAGTTGCTGGTTGAGGGCTCGCCAAAGCTCGATCATTTCTTGCCAGTTGCGCTGTTGATATCGATGGAGCTCGACCCAGGCGTCACCATCGTAGCCCGGCATCTTGGGCTTGTCTTCGAGTTGAGTGCGGACGATTCTTTGGTGGTTGTTGGCAGCGGAGTCTAAGAGGTGTCCCAGCTCTTCCTTCGGCGACCACTTGGACGGTGATGGTTTTAATTCCACCTGGGCGATCTGAAGTTCTTTTAGCCGAGCTGGGATCTCATCGATCAGGGCGCGCAGTTGTTCTAGTCTTTGCATTTTCTTGTAAAGTCAGTTGCAAGTTCCCGGTTCTCTGTTCTCAGTCTCCAGCTTTTCCGACTGCCGTCGCTTGCAGCTTCTCGATTTGTACTTTGGCGATGCGGTGGCCTTCCATCTGTTCAACGATGAAACGGTGGCCCTCGAAATCGAAGGAGTCGCCGACGCGAGGAATCTTTTGCAGGCGGGCCAAGACGAATCCGGCCAAGGTTTCGAAGCCGCCGTCGCGCGGCAGTGAGAGCTGATATTGCGACTCAAGATCGCGAATCCCAAACGAGCCTTCGAGGACCAGCGCGAGCTTTCCCGGGAGTACAGGCTGCTCGGGTGGAGGCACGTCGAACTCATCCTCAATCTCCCCGACCAATTGTTCCAGAATGTCCTCGACGGTGATCACGCCGGCGGTTGAGCCGAACTCGTCGACGACCACAGCGAGATGCCGTTTGCGATCTTTGAATTCTTCCAGCATTTCGGTGAGCACTTTGGTCTCGGGAACGACCAGCACGTCGTGCATGATCTGGCTGATTCGATTGGCCGAGGCTCTGGCCGCCAGGGGCTGGGTCAGGCGCAGACGAGCCCAGCGCATCAGGTCCTTGGAATAGAGGACTCCGACGATATGCTCCGGACCACGCTGGGGGTCGTATATCGGAATGCGGGAGTGTTGCTCTTCGACGACGCGGGCCAGGGCTTCGTCGAGCGAGAGGTCGCTGGGCAGCGAGAAAATATCCGGCCGCGGCACCATGACCTCGCGCACCGTGATGCTCTCGAGCTCAAGGGCGTGATGGATCATTTCTTCCTGGAAGGGGGGGATTTGTCCGAACTGGCGGCTGGCGGTGACGATGAGCTTGAGTTCGTCGGGCGAATGTATGGGGCCTTGGCGGACCTTGCGCGAACCGAAAACGCGCAACACCGAGCCGGCGGCGGCGCTCATGGCAAAAATAAAGGGCCGGGTCAGGGTGAGGAAAACTTCCATGGGGGCAGCGACCGCCAGTGCTACTTGCTCTCCGCGCTGCAACGCGAGAGACTTTGGAACCAGTTCGCCCAAAATTACGTGCAAGCATGTGATCAGGACGAAGGCAATCCCGATGGCGATGCCGTGGGCGTAGACGTTGGCGTGAGGAACCTGGCCGAGAAGTTCCTCAACGATGTGAGCCAGGAGGGGTTCGCCGACCCAGCCCAGAGTCAAGCTTACTATGGTGATTCCCAACTGGACCCCGTTGACGACCTCGTCAAGGTTGCGGTGCAGCTTCTGAACAATGCGGGCGCCGATACGGCGGGCTTCGATGAGCTGCTGAATGCGGGTTTCGCGAATGCTTACCAGGGCGAATTCGGCCGCGGCAAAGAACGCGTTGGCTGCGACCAGGAGCAGGATCAAGAACACCCGGATCAGCACAAAAGCGATCATGGATGGGTAATTCTAACATTTCAAAGGCAGTACCGCATTCCCAAGGCGCGAAGGACGTTGTAGAATTCGGTGTACGGTTGAAAATTTGTGTCTCGTGGTTTACTTCTGGAACTTCACACTTCTTGCACGGAGAAGATTCTCTGCTTCCATTTCTGAGCTTCGGCGGTCTAACGCACGGATAGAGATGGAAGGCCCGAGCAAGTTTTATTCGAGGAACAAAACCCGAAGGACTGTCGTAATAACCATACAGAAGGCCGAAGAACGTTGATTCAGCCCAGGAGGCGGATGTGAACGGCAACAGCAATGGTAAAAAGAAGCGGCGCAAGCGAATCATAATTATTGGCATTGTTGCGGCGGTGCTGTTGATGTTTGCGGGCGCGCTCTTCGCCTTCACCCGCGGCGGCACCAAGATTGACCCCACCAAGCTGGCGAAAGTCGACAAAGGCGATCTGGCCAAGAGCGTGGTGGCTACGGGCAAAGTGACTCCCATCACGAAGGTCGAGGTCAAGTCCAAAGCCAGCGGGATCGTGAAAAAGCTCCTGGTCGAGTACGGCGATACGGTAAAGAAGGGGCAACTGCTGGCGCAGTTGGACAAGGTGGAGATCGAAGCACAGGTAGACCAGTCTCGTGCCGCGTTACAGGCCGCCCAGGCCAATTTGGCCAGCTCGCAGGCCGACTACGAACGCGCCAAGGTGGATGCCGAGGGTCCCGATGTGCCGTTGCTCAAGCGGGCTTACGATCGCGCAGTTGAGATGGAAAAGGATGGCGTTGTCTCCGATTCTGCACTGGACGATGCTCAGAAAAACTACCAAATGGCGCAGAACAAACAGAACGTGTCCAAAGCTCAGGTCACGGTTTTGAAAGCGAAGATCGCGCAGTCCCAGGCAGAAATGGCTAGGGATCAGGCAAACCTGAAACAACTTGACGAGCAGCTTAGTTACACTGATATTGTGTCGCCGATCGATGGCATCGTTCTCTCGCGCGACGTCGAAATGGGCGACGCGGTTAGTTCCATCCTGGTGCTGGGTTCCTCGGCCACTCTGGTCATGACTTTGGGCGACACCAGCGAGGTTTATGTAAAAGGTAAAGTGGATGAGAGCGATATCGGGAAGGTCTATCTGGGACAGCCGGCACGGATCAAAGTGGAATCCTTCAAGGACAAGACCTTCAACGGAAAGGTGACCAAGATCTCCCCGATGGGTGTGGAGAAGGATAACGTGACTACCTTCGAAGTGCGCGTGTCTATCAATAACCCGGGCGGCGAATTGAAGGCGGAGATGACCGCGAACGCGGAAATCATTCTGGAAGAGCATAAGAATGTGCTGCAGATTCCGGAAGGCGCGATTATCTACGACAAGGACAAGAAAGCGTCGGTCGAGATTCCGGATCCTAAAGCCAAGGATGGAAAGAAGAAGCTCGCAGTCAATATCGGCATCTCAAATGGCGCGAAGACGGAACTTCTTACTGGCCTGAAGGAAGGCGATCAGGTCGTTCTGCAATAATGCGGCGTACGAGATGCGGATGAGCGATCTCTGCGGCCTCTGCGGCCGTTCTCAGCGGCCTCTGCGATTTAAGATCTTGGGTTTGGCAAGTCCCGCTAAAACCTTAAAACGCAGAGAACGCAGAGAAGAGCCGCAGAGGACGCGGAGACCATCCCTTCTGCGAATCAATCAACCATCCCTGCCGTCTTGAATTTTCTAAACTCTTGTATCAATCGGAATCCTGACGTTGTATCCTCATTCCCAGCATTCAATGGAGCTCCCCCGATCCATGAATCTCCTGGAAATCACCCGGCAGACGTTCGCCACGTTCAAAGCCCACAAAATGCGGATTTTCCTGACCATGTTTGGCATTGTCTGGGGGATCGCGTCGGTCATTCTGCTGGTTGGGCTGGGCCGTGGATTCAGCGTGGATCAGAAGAAGCGTATGGAGACGCTGGGGAAGGACCTGGTGATCGTCTGGGGCGGACGCACCAGTTCTCAGGTGGGAGGGCTGGCGGCGGGGCGCGAAATCACTTTGACGGTTGACGACGCCCGCCTGATCCGCGACGAGTGCTACATGGTAAAGAATGTGAGCCCGGAGCTAAGGCGCGCGGTTCCAGAAGTAAGCCAGTTCAACTCGGCGAACCGCGAGGTTGTCGGCGTTTGGCCCGCTTTTCAGAGGTTTCGTTCCCTGCAGCTCGGCGAAGGCCGGCTGATCACGGAGGAGGATGAGTCCGAGAGTCGCCGGGTCGTGATACTGGGAGACGCCGCCCGCAAGCAACTGTTCAGCGGTAAACCGGCCGTAGGCGCCAATCTCGAAATCAAGGGTGTTCCCTACACCGTGATTGGCGTGCTCGAAAAGAAGACGCAAAACTCGAATTACAGCGGACCGGATAATGATTTTCTGTTCGCGCCCTATGCAACCGTGGCTCGGGATTTCCCCCGGCCGGAAAAGAAGGGAGTGGTGCGCGGCTTTGTGGACGACATCGTGTTCGAAGTGAGCAATCCTGACGAGCACGAAGAAACAGTCCAGCAGGTGCGGCGGTCGCTAGGCCGAGCCCACCATTTCGACGAGAAAGACAAAGACGCCCTTTTTGTCTGGGACACGATGGAGGGAGCCAAGCTGGTCGAGAACATTTTTACCGTCATTACGATCTTTTTCGGCTGCGTAGCCATTATCACCTTGTGCCTGGGCGGAATTGGGGTGATGAACATCATGTTGGTCTCGGTGACGGAGCGTACCCGCGAGATTGGCGTCCGCAAAGCGCTGGGAGCCACGCGCAGCGACATTCTGCGCCAGTTTTTTGCCGAATCTGCGATTTTGACCGTGGTCAGTGGTATTTTGGGGCTAACCGCTGGGTCAGCTCTGTGCGCGGCCATGTCTGCGATTCCTCTGCCTGATTTTGTTCCTCACCCAATCGTTTCTGGCGCGTCTATCGTAGCGTCGGTTCTGACGCTCTCCGTTATCACCCTGACGGCCGGCATGTATCCGGCGCAACGCGCAGCTGAAATGACACCGGTTGAGTCGCTGCGGTATGAGTGACGACAGTCAGAAACGCGACTAATAAATCAAACTTTTATCGATGAAATTCGTATAGATAAGTGGGTATTGATCAGGGTCACGCTAGCGCGTTAATTGTTTGTTGGTAACTTCTGAAGGAGGGAATAATGAAATCCCGAAGGAATTATTCGGCGATCTTGGCCGTGCTCATTGTCGTAAGCCTGGCTTGTCTACTACCCATGTCCGCTGCGGCTTCGGCGGAAGGCTCGTTCCAGCGGACGTTGCAGGTCACCGGCCCGGTCAACCTCGACCTCACCACCGGCTCAGGGAGCGTGAATGTGCACACGGGAAGTTCATCGGAGGTTCAGGTAACCGGGCACATTAAGGCCACGAACTGGCTGGCAGGCAATGCCGACGAGCGAGTCAAGCGCATCGAAGCCAACCCTCCCATCCAGCAGAGTGGTAACGACATTCGGATTGGCCACGTCGATGACACGGAACTGCTGCACAACATTTCCATCAGCTATGATTTGGTCGTTCCGGCGGAGACTGAGCTGCGATCCCACACCGGCTCCGGTAGTCAGAGCGTGGAAGGCCTGCAAAAACAGATCGAAATCGAGTCAGGATCAGGTAGTTTGAAAATTTCCGACATTGGCGATACGGTTCGCGCTGAAACCGGCTCGGGGGGAATTGAGATCGATCGGGTCAAAGGGAATGTGCGTACGAAGGCGGGGAGCGGATCGATTCGAGCCACGGATATCGCGGGCGGATTCGAGGGCCGTACTGGCAGTGGACACATTACCCTGGAGCAGACGGCATCGGGCTCTGTGCACGCCAATACTGGGTCCGGTGGTATGGAACTGCGGGGTGTGCATGGTTCGCTCGATGCTCGGGCAGGAAGCGGCACCATCACCGCCGAAGGCAATCCGACGGGTTCGTGGAGCGTGGATTCCGGATCCGGCAACATACATCTCAAGTTGGCGTCCGAAGCCAGCTTTGACCTTAATGCTCACACCAGTTCGGGATCCATCTCGGTGAGCCAACCGGTCACCGTGCAAGGAACCATGGGGCACAAGGAATTGCGTGGGAAAGTTCATGGCGGTGGCGTTCCGGTTGAGGTGGAAACGGGATCGGGAAACATCGAGATTCAGTAATAGCTTGGTCTAATATCTCTCGGAGTAAGTTCACAACGCATGCGCGTGCGGAGTTCTAAGACATCCTTCTTTGTGTACCTTCGCGTCCTTCGCGGTTATAGCATTTGAACTTCATGAAGCACAAAGAACACAAAGGTGCCGGGTTGAACCTACGCCTGATCTGAGTTTCCTCGATGTAATTTCCAATTGACAAATAAGTATCCGGCAATTCAACTGTCTGCGTGTTCCTCAAAGAACTGGTCTCTCAAAGCTGGCAGGCGCTGATGCGCAACCGGCTTCGCTCGGTACTCACCATGCTGGGCATTGTGTGGGGATTGGTGTCGGTGGTGATCCTGCTGGCCTACGGAGAAGGTTTGGGCGGCAGTGTTCTGCATGCGTTCTTGAATATGGGCGATAACGTGATCGTGATCTGGCCGGGACAGACCAGCATGCAGGCGGGGGGGAGCGGGCGGGTAAGAAAATCAAGTTCGAATACGAGGATGTCCAGGCCGTCCGCGAAGAAGTGCCGATCGTACGCGCTGTCAGCGGCGAGGTGAACCGCAACCTTGCCTTCAAGTACGGCACGCGCGTGGTGTCGCTTAAAGTGCGAGGAGTGGATCTGCCTTACGGGCCGATGCGCAAACTCGATATTGAAGATGGCCGCTACTTTAGCGACCGCGATTTCGTCGATCACGACCGCGTAGTAATCCTCGGCAACGTTGCGAACCAGAGGGTCTTTCAGGGCGCGCCTTCCGTGGGTCAATCGGTGAGCATCGGAGGTCTGGATTTTGAAGTAATCGGAGTTTTGCGAAACAAGATCCAGGATTCCTCCTACAACGGTCCGGATAATAACGATGGATTCGTTCCCTTCGACGTCTACCGCGACCTCAAGAATATTCGCGATCCCGATCTCATCGTTATCCAACCTACTGCTCCAGAGCTGAACAAAAAGGCTCTGGCGGCCGCACGCGAAGTCATAGCACGCCGGCATCACTTCGATCCGAAAGACGAAAAGGCGACGCCGGTGTGGGACACCATCGAAGATCGGACCATGCTGGACGGGTTCTCCTTCGGCCTGCAAGCGGTGCTCGGTCTGATTGGTGCGGTTACGTTGGGAGTCGGCGGCGTAGGCGTAATGAACATCATGCTGGTTTCAGTCACTGAACGCACGCGAGAGATTGGGCTGCGCAAGGCGTTAGGGGCGCGAAGATGGCAAGTGCTGCTGCAATTTCTGCTGGAAGCGCTGGTGCTGACCTTCTGCGGCGGTTTGATCGGCATTGGCGTAGCTGTGCTTCTTACCTGGGCGATTCCCCCGATGCCGCTTTACAGCGAACTCTATAAAACCGCCAACCATGAGGGTGACATCTTTCTGCATGCCTCGCTGGTTGTGGTTGCGGTTTCCTTTACAATTCTGTCGCTGGTGGGCGTAGTCTCAGGGTTTTTCCCTGCGCTGAAAGCGTCTCGGCTCGATCCGGTAGAAGCGCTGCGGTACGAATAGGGGTTCACCCGCAGCAGCAGCTGCCAATTACCTCCGTACCAATTACCTCCGTGTCTTGACGCCGCTCTCTGCGGCAGGTTACTTTCGAGTTTTCCGGGCAGAGTTCTGCTTCGGGCAAGGAAGAACATTGGCGAACCGTCCTCTTATCACTCTGACCACCGATTTCGGGCTCAACGATCATTTCGTCGGGACTATCAAGGGCGTCATTCTTGATATTGCTCCGGAAGCTGAAATCGTGGACATCTGCCATGCGGTACAGGCGTTTGATGTCCTCGACGGCGCCCTGGCTATCGCCCAGGCGTACTCGTATTTCCCCAATGGGACGATCCACCTGGTAGTCGTCGATCCAGGCGTGGGAACGGCGCGACGCCCGATCCTTTTGTCCACTGGACGACATTACTTCGTGGCGCCGGACAACGGCGTACTCTCTCTGATCTATAGTCATGCCGAGCGCATCCAGGTGCGCCACATCGTGGCGGAACATTACTACCGGCAGCCAGTGAGCAGCACTTTCCATGCGCGGGACGTTTTCGCGCCCGTGGTTGCATACCTTGCCAAAGGAGTGGAGGCCGCGAAATTTGGCGAAGAGATCACCGATTTTGTACGCTTCAATGCGCCCAAGCCCAAGCCAGTCGATGCGCAAACGCTACGGGGTGTGGTTCTGAGGGTGGACAGGTTCGGAAACATCGTCACCAACTTCACCCCGCAGGACGTGCCCGCGCTGTTTCAGGCAAACCCACCCGCGTTCAAAATTCGTGTGGGCAAGCACGAGATTACCGAGATTCACGCCAACTATGCTGAGGGTGCGCCGAACCAGGTGTTCGGCATTCTGGGGAGCATGGGGTACTTGGAGATCTCTGCCAATCGCGCCGCCGCCGCCCAAATCATTGGCGCCGGCAAGGGTAGCGAAGTAAGTATCCTTCTCGAAGGCGCTTCAGCGGCCACCAACAGCCAGTAGAATCACGAACTCTTCGGCTTGGGATGGACGTAGCGCTCCATTTCCGCTGTCCATTTCAGAAAGCGCCACAGATTCTTGCGCTCCCGCCAGGTGAATTCCCAGAATTCCAGGAGTCCGATCTGTTGCATCTTCACCCCACAATAAGTTTCGATCCGCCATAGCAAGTAGGGACTACGCCAAGGAGCGAGGTGGTGGCCGCGGGTTGCGTTCCACAGGAATCGGAGCATGTAGGGCATGCGGTTATCTTAACTGATCGCTCCCGAGGCATTCCGCGAGGTGGCGCTGCTGCGTCCAACCAGGCACGCCGCCACAAGCGTGAGCAGGGAAATGACTGTCACCAGCATCACCGCAGTAAGAAACAGGGGCGCAGTGTAGTATTCAGGCCGGCGCATAAATAACGCCAGGGATACCGGAAAAGTCAGCACAACGACCCCGTTTACCCGCAGCACTCGCCTCGCCCACGTTTCGTTGCGATTCCGGGCGGCGGCCGCAAGCCAGGTTGTGTAACCCAGAGGCAGGAGGAGAATCCCAAACAACACGTGATCGAGCAGCGTCGGACCCACCGCTCGTTGGTACACATCCGAAGAGCTTTCCCCCAGCAATGGTGGAATGTAGGGTGTTGCTGCCAAATGGACCAGGCCGAGAACAATGAGCAACAGGCCCACGACACGCAGAAAACCGGCCGCAATCGTTTGCAGGTTCATCGTCCTCCTGACCACTATACCGCTTCTTCGACCGACTAAAGCCGCAGTATGAACTCCCGTCTCGTCGTGTCCAACCAACCCTGCATGCTAGAATCCATTTTCTGCTGGAAGGATTCTTGTTTTATGGCCGAGAACGAAGCCCGCCAGAAAGCCGAAGACCATTACTACGCGGCTCTGGACCTGGTCTCTGAGGGGGAGCACGAGCGCGCCGTGTCGGAATATCAGAAGTCTCTTGAAGCGGACCCTACTTTCACGGAAGCCATGCACGGCCTCTCCCGCGCTCTGCAGGATCTCGGACGCCTCGACGAAGCGATTGTGGTAGCCAAGCGTATTTCGGAAATCGATCCGGACGACGTGTTGGCCTATACGAGTCTGTCCGTTCTCTACCAGAAGAAGGGCTTGATTCCGGAAGCTGAGGCTGAAGGCGCCAAGGCGAGGGTGCTGGGTTGGAAGCAACAGTTGAAGAAAGGAAGCTCCTAGCCTCTCGCTCGCGCACCAGGTCAAAGCGAGAAGCCAGGAGCTCGCAGTTAACGACTACAACTCGTACTTCTTCATCAGATGCCGGAATGAGCGATACGAAATTTTCAGCAGGTCCGCTGCGCGAGTCTGGACACCGTTGGATTGGCTGAGCGCGGTTAGCAGCAGGGACTTCTCGATGTCGGCAACATACTTCTCCATATCCATTCCATCTGGTAGAGCGCTCAGGGTCCCGGTCGTCGCCCCGCCTGGCAGGCCCACTCCGGCAGCCGCGGCTCGCGCCTTGGCTTTTTCCGCCGGGAGATCGACGCGCAGTTCATCCCCGGTCTCCAAAGCGACCGCGCGCTCGATCGTATTTTCAAGTTGGCGGACATTGCCGGGCCACTCATAGCCTCCCAACGCTTCCAGCGATTGTGAGTTGACTCTCTGAATGCTCTTGCCCGCTCCGGGCGCGTACTTTTTGAGAAAGTGGTTCACCAGAAGTGGAATGTCTTCACGGCGCTGGCGCAAAGGCGGCACGGAAACCGGAATCACGCTGAGCCGGTAGTAGAGATCCTCTCGAAAAGTATTTTCCGCCACCTGTTTGTCGAGATCGCGATTGGTAGCAGCGATCACGCGCACGTCGATGGGAATTTCATTCGTCCCGCCCACTGGACGCACCGACCGCTCCTGTAGAACCCGCAGGAGTTTAACCTGCATGGTCAGGCTCATCTCGCTGATCTCGTCGAGAAAAATGCTTCCCTGGTCCGCGACTTCAAACAAACCGCGTTTGTTCTGGTTGGCACCGGTAAATGCGCCTTTCACATAGCCGAACAGTTCGCTCTCGAGGAGAGTTTCAGGGAACGCGCCGCAATTGATGGAGACGAATGGCTCGGCGGCGCGTGGAGAACATACATGAAGTGCTCGCGCGACAAGCTCTTTTCCGGTTCCGCTCTCGCCGTAGATCAGAACGGTGCTCTGCGTGGAAGCGACGGTGCGAATGGTCTGCTTCAGCTTCTCCATCGCAGGACTTACGCCTACGATGTTGTCCAGAGAGTTGCGGGTGGCGGCGTCGCGTTTGAAAGCGAAATTCTGGCGGCTCAGAGCCACCTTCTCCAGCGCCCGATTGATTGCCAGCTTTATTTCATCGACCAGACCAGGAGACTTGCGAATGTAATCCGTGGCTCCGCCAGCTTTGACGGCTTGAACCGCAGCCTCATAGTCGTCAACCGCCGTCATCAGAATCACGGCTGAGTCGGGGGAAATCTGGTGAGCGTGGCGCAGCACCTCGATGCCATCGATCTTCGGCATCTTGATGTCGGTCACGATGACATCGTACAAGGCGCCGTCGAGTTTTCTCATCGCGGCCTCGCCTGAGTTGGCCGTTTCAACCTTGTGACCTTCGCGGCGCAGAGCGATGTCCAGCATCTCGCAGATAGAGCGCTCGTCATCGCAAACCAGAATGTTACCCACGCCCTCCTCCTGCCGTGGCCGCCGTCGTGTCGAGGAGCGTCGCGGGCGCCTTATTTGCGGACACCATTGGCGCCGCCGCCAAACTCTCCCCCCCACGAAGCGACGCAAGCGAAGCACAAACACGCTCCCTTGGCCCAGCTTGGAGCGCGCCCAGACCTTGCCTTCGTGGGCTTGGACGATCTGGTATACGATCGCTAAACCAAGACCGGTGCCACCTTCGAATTGCGACTGAAACGGTTCAAATATCTTCTCGATGAGCTGTTGGCTCATTCCCGGGCCAGTATCGGCGAAATTGATTTGCCAGTCTTCTCCGCTGGTCTCGAGTGAGACGGTCAGGGTGCCTCCACCACGCATGGCGCGGACAGCGTTCTCGCAGAAATTCCAGAAGACTTGCTTCAGTTTGTCTCCATCCGCCGAAGCCCACGCTTCTCTCACGCCGTATTTTCGCTCCACCCGGATGCCAGCATTTTGTGTGGCCAGGCGATGTTCCAGCAGCGTGAGTGTGTCTTCCAGGAGCGGCAGCAAATCGACTTTCGTGAACCGGTATTGGCGGCCGCGCGAATAAGCCAGGAAATCAGTGATGATCGTATTGAGCCGCTCTGACTCCCGCGTGACAATCTCCAGCAGTCGCCGATGCTCATCGCCCAGATCCGGAATTTCCGAGAGCATGCTTACGGACCCGGCGATCGAGGTGAGAGGATTGCGAATCTCGTGGGCGATGGCCGCCGCCAGCCGCCCTACCGCAGCCAGACGGTCCTGCATGCGGACTTCGCGCTCCAGTCGCCGGATTTCCGTCAGATCATCGAAGGTGTATACGAAGCCCAGCGTGCCCCGCTCCGGCACCGCCAGCGCGGAGACTAGCACGCGGAAAGTCTTGCGATAGCCATTCGGCGCAACCCATCGAACTTCCCCATGAGCTGGTTCAGAATCAACATGAGGCAGAGGATCCAAAAAAAGTTGTTTGACCGGCTGACCCAGCAGGTTCTGTTCGGAGCCATCCAATAGTTTCTGCGCCGCAGTATTGACCAGCGTAATGTGTCCGTCGAGCCCGGTGGTGATCAGCCCTCCGGTGATGGATTGGATGATGTTCTCGTGCAGGGCTTGCAGATTTTCCAGCGCGCCGCTGGTGTGCTTCAGCTTTACATCCACCTGTCGTAACTTGTTTGCCAGCAATCCAGCGAGGTAAGAGACCGCCAGATAACCGAACAGGTTGACGAAAATAATGGCTTGCAGTGCCTTCAGTTCTGGATGGGTGGTCGAGTAGGAAGGAATAATTGCGAAGTAGGTGAGTTCTAGAACTGTTCCATACAGAATGAACGCCAGCGCCGCCGTAAGATGCGCCCAGACCCGCGGCAAGAGAATGCAAGCCACGATGATAACCAGGGGATAGAGAAAATTCAGCGAGCTGTCTACGCCTCCAGTGGCGTAGACGACCAGGCTCACGAGCGCCAGATCGGTGAGCACTTGCAACACGGCCTGGACGCGGTATTCCCGCCAGGAAGAGAGCAGCAAAATATAAAAGATCGAGATCGCGTACCACAGCAGGATGGCATTGACGAACAGCCGCAGGGGTAAAGGAGTGGGAGTAAGCCGCGAAATGGCCAGCTCAATTCCCAATAGAAATGTCAGGATAAGGATGCGAACCTTGACCAGCCAGGCCAGCCACAGCCGCTCATCGAACATAGATTGCATGCCTGATCCCAATTTCCGCGCTCTTCCTTCGGAATGCGGCTTCGATCATGTGGCCCGTACCCTTCGGAAGACCTTTTTCACCTTGGGCGGAGTTCAGCAGGCTTCTGTTCCCAAAATCCAGCACTCCGCCCAGCATTTTTCGTGACTAGCCGGCCAGCTTGGCGATCATCGAGAACAACGGCATATAGAGCGAAATGACGATGCCGCCGACGGCAACTCCCAGGAAGGCGATCAAGAGTGGCTCCAGCATGGCAAGCATGTCCTTGGTCGCGGTATCGACTTCATCCTCGTAGAAGTCGGCGATCTTTTGCAGCATGGCATCCATGGCGCCTGTAGCTTCACCAACGCCGATCATCTGGGTCACCATGCTGGGGAAGACTCCCGATTCGCGCAGTGGATCGACGATCGTGCGACCCTCTTCGATGGCCTTACGCACCTTCAGCAACGCTTCCTCCAAAACGGCGTTTCCAGAGGTCCTGGCGGTGATGCTCAAACCTTCAAGAATGGGCACACCCGAGGTAATCAGCGTGCCTAGAGTCCGGGTAAAGCGCGCGACTGCGATCTTGCGCAACAGCATGCCAAGGACGGGGGTTTTCAGCAGTCCATAATCCAGATAGTAACGGCCCTTGGGATTCTTGCGGATTTGCTTCACGCCGAAAAATAGAGCCACAACGCCGACGATGAAGAACCACCAGAACTGTCCGACGAATGCGCTCAACCCCATCACCACGCGGGTAGGCAACGGTAGCGCCACGCCCAACCCAGCGAAAAGGTTGGCGAAAATCGGGACTACCCATTTGAGCAACGCGCCCACAACCAGAATGGCCAGACTGATGACCGAAACTGGGTAGATCAAAGCAGATTTCACTGCGCCCTTCAGCTTCACCGCTTTTTCGACGTACTGCGCCAGGCGCTGCAGGATGATGTCGAGAATACCGCCAGTCTCGCCGGCCTCGATCATATTGGTGGACAAGTCGTCGAAGACTTTTGGAAACTGCCGCATGGCGTTGGCCAGGGTGGAACCGCCTTCTACCGTAGTCCGCACGCCCGTCAGCGTCTTTTGGAATGCCTGGTTCTCCTGATTGGCCGCCAGGATCTCGAGACACTGCACCAGAGGCAAACCAGCATCGATCATGACCGAGAACTGACGGAAGAAGATGGCGATCTCCTTGGTCTTGACCTTGCCCGAGCCGAATGTCGGCATGGCGAATTCTTTGCCTTTTTCCCGGATAGCCCCGGCATTAATACGCTCCTTGCGCAACTGAGCGGCCAACGCTTGTTTATTGGGCGCGACCCTCTCGCCGCTGACTCTTTCTCCGTTTTCGCTCTTCCCTGAAAATGTAAAAACTGGCATGGTTGACCTCTCCTTGCTTCCTAAATCGTTTCTTCCGCAGCGCCAGTTCGTTGGCGCTCCGGTTTCCTCTGCATAAACCTCTCACTCGAACTGAAACTGCGCACGAAAATCGTTTAGCGCTTTCCAGTGGCTGCGCCCTTGACCGCAGTCGCGGACTGATTGCGGTTCAGTAGTCCCGCGCCACGGTTAATCATCTCCTGCAACTCGTCCACGTTACTGGAGCGGGCCATTGCGACTTCTAGAGTGATCTGCTTCTGGAAGTACAGTGTCGCCAGCGCCTGATTGAATGTCTGCATGCCAAACTTGTCCTGTCCAGACTGCATGGAAGAATAGATCTGGTGGATCTTGTCTTCGCGAATCAGGTTGCGTACGGCGGCGTTCGGCACCAGGATTTCCATACCCATGGCCCGCCCCTTCCCGTCCGCGCTGGGCAGCAAGCTTTGACACATGATGCCTTCGAGCACCAGCGAAAGTTGCGCCCGAATCTGGGACTGCTGGTGTGCTGGGAAGACATCGATAATTCGGTTAATCGTGGAGGACGCGGAATTGGTGTGCAGCGTACCGAACGTAAGGTGACCGGTTTCTGCGATACGCAGCGCCGATTCGATGGTCTCCAAGTCGCGCATTTCGCCGATCAGCACAACGTCGGGATCTTCACGGAGCGCGGCGCGCAATGCGTCAGTAAAGCTCTTGGTGTCGGCATGCACTTCGCGTTGATTGACCACGCAATTCTTATTCATATGCACGAATTCGATCGGGTCCTCGATCGTGAGGATGTGGTCGTGCCGCTCGGTATTGATCTTGTCGATCATGGCGGCGAGCGTGGTGGATTTGCCCGATCCGGTCGGGCCTGTGACCAAGACCAGGCCGCGAGGCTTGTCGCACATCTTGCTCACCACCGCGGGAAGTCCCAACTGGTTAAACGACTTGATCTCGAAGGGAATCAGACGGAAGACGGCCGAAGTCGCGCCCCGCTGGTTGAATACGTTGGCGCGGAAACGAGCCAGACCTTTCAATCCGAAAGAGAAATCCAGCTCCAGGTTCTCTTCGAACCGATGCTTCTGCGAATCGGTCATGACACTGTAAGCCAGTTGTTTAGTTTCGGCGGGCGTCATCTGTGGCAAGTCCAGCGGCACCAGGTGCCCGTGTACACGGATCTGCGGCGGCGAATTCGTAGTAAGGTGAAGGTCGCTTCCCGACATCTCCAACATTCTTTTCAGCAGATCACTTAGTGCGAGCGACATCTTTTTATTCCCTTTCTTCCTCGTTCCGATCTTTAGTGAATAGTCTCGCGAGCCACTTCTTCGAGCGTGGTCATCCCGGCCGCAACCTTCATAAGCCCGCTGCGCCGCAGGGTAATCATTCCTCGCTCGATTGCCTTCTTTTTCAGTTCCACCGCCGACGCGCCCACCAGAACCAGTTCCCTGATTTCATCGTCCACTTCCATGACTTCGTATAAACCGCAGCGACCCTTGTAGCCGGTGTTGTTGCAGACTCCGCAGCCCTTGCCCTTCTGGATCTTTACCGTCTTGACTTCTTCGGGGCCGTACCCTTCTTCGAGCAGGGTTTGATGGGGAACATCGACGACCTCCGTGCATTCCTTGCAAATTCGCCGGACCAGTCGCTGGGCACAAATCAGGTGGACCGAAGTCGCGACCAAGAAGGGTTCAATACCCATGTTCATGAGCCGGGTAATAGTTTCCGGTGCGCCGTTGGTGTGCAGCGTAGAGAGCACCAAGTGTCCTGTAAGAGCAGCTTTAATCGCGATTTCAGCCGTTTCAAAGTCTCGGATTTCGCCCACCAGAATGATGTTGGGGTCTTGCCGCAAGAAGGCGCGCAAGGCGGTGGCAAAATTCAACCCGATCTGCTCCTTCATCTGGACCTGGTTTACGCCCGCTAACTGGAACTCGACCGGGTCTTCCGCGGTCATGATGTTGGTATCCGGTTTGTTCAATTGAGAGATCGAGGAGTACAGCGTGTTGGTCTTGCCCGATCCGGTTGGTCCGGTCACCAGCACCATGCCGTAGGGCTTCAGAATGGCTTTTTCAAATTTGACCAGCGACTCCGGCTCGAAACCCAGCTTAGTCATATCCAGGCGCAGGTTTTCTTTGTCGAGCAACCGGAGCACGATTTTTTCACCCCATAGTGTGGGTAGCGTGCTGACGCGGAAATCGAGTTGCTTCTTGCGGCCGCCGATGTTCATCTTCAGCATGATGCGGCCGTCTTGCGGCAACCGCTTCTCGCTGATATCCAGTTTCGACATGATCTTCAAGCGTGAAATGATGGCATCCTTCAACTTCAGCGGCGGCGTCATAATGCTCTGCAGCACACCGTCAATGCGGAAGCGCACACGAAACTCCTTTTCGTACGGCTCCATATGGATGTCGCTAGCCCCCCGTTTCACGGCGTCCGTCAACACTAAGTTGACGAGCTTGACGATAGGAGCTTCATCGGCTGCCTTCTCCAAGTCCGCTAGTCCAAGCTCCGCCTGATCCGCTTGCAGTTCGACGTCGGATTCATCCATCTCCGACATCGACAGCATCACCTGCTCGAGGTCCTCCTCCTTGGTGTTGCCGTATGCTTTGTCAATGCCTTCGAGAATTGAGCTTTCCGACGCGACCACGGGCTCGATGTTGAACCCGGTCATGAACTTGATATCGTCCATGGCGAACACGTTTGTCGGGTCCACCATCGCGATCGTCAGAGAAGCACCCACCCGGCTCAGCGGCAGGATTTGATAACGTTTTGCAGTTTCAAACGGAATGAGCTTGACCACCGCGGGGTCAATTTCGAAATAGGAAAGGTTGATGGCGGGTACGCCGTATTGCCGGGAAAGAAAGTTGGTGACGTCTTCGTCAGTCAGGAATCCCAACTTCACCAGGGCAGCGCCCAGGCGGACGTTGGTTTCCTTCTGAGTCTTCGTTGCTTGTTCCAACTGCTCTGGGGTAATGACCTTCTCTTTCACAAGAAGATCACCCAGCCGTTGAGACATACCTCGATCTCCTATCTGAGCGGCAGAGGGATGACGTCGACTTCGCTTTGCTCACGCGAATTCGCTGCTTACTAGGGGAGAAGTTGCAGCCTATCGCGTTGACACAAATTGTCACAGCAGATGCGTTACTTCACCAGTAACTTTGGTATTAGAACCTGTCGCGTGGTTTCTGTAAGTTAATGAAGGCGCGTTCGGCAGAAGTCTCGGAAGTCGCGCATTCCGCAGGGGTGGTGTACAAAAAGGTGTACAGCGGAGTACCAGTAGCGCGATTACTTTGGTGTCAGCCCCGAGGCTTTTTCTTTACGTGCTCACGCCTCTTCTGCTTATTCCTGCGGCGGATGGCCAGGGCCTTTTTCAAGCTGACGCGCCTGATGGCTTTACGCTATGCCATGCGTCTCGCTCCGGCTTTGCGGTTACGCGGTGTCATTCCATCGTGGCCCGTGTAGTGCGGATTTGGCCGCTGCCGCCAGCGAAGCTCGAACCGTGATGTCGCTCACGCGGCTCTATCTGGAGTACGTTCCTGGATCTCGGTCATCTGATTTCTTACTTTGATGCACTGATCCGTCAACCGATTGAACTCCGCTAGGTTTAGCTCCTCCAGCACATCGCCGACTATTAGTCTCACCTTCCCGCCGCTGCTTCGTGATACGGATATCTTCATGCGCAGTATTGTACCGAGCCCACGTTTAGTTGAACAGTTGACCCACGGAGACCCGGACTGTATTCGCCAGCTTCGTCCTCGACGCCGAAAACGCCTTGCTGGCGCTTAGCAGGAGTGATATACCGGGTTTGTTTTTGAACCACGTATAAATAATGTAATAGACTTCCTCTAGAAAGAATCCAATAATGTAGGTGCTCTGCTTCTCCGCCTAAACACCTATGCCCAGACCAAAGGGGAGTGGCGATCTGCTGGAAGACCGGCGCCGGCGAGCTTTGGCCTTAGTGGATTCCGGTTGTTCACTCAATGAAGCGGCGCGGCGCATTGGCTGCGGGGCCAGCTCGGTCATGCGCTGGTACCATGCGCGGCGACGCGGCGGAGAGCAGGCATTGCGCGTTCGCTTCTCCCCGGGGCGACCGCCTAAGTTGCGGCCGAAACAGCTGCAGCGCCTGATCAAGCTACTGCTCAAAGGGCCGATGGCTCGCGGCTACCACACGAACCTGTGGACAACGACGCGCATCGCTCTGCTCATCGACGAGGAGTTCGGGGTCGACTACCACCCCAATCACATTGGGCGATTGATGCATCGTCTGAAGTGGAGTCATCAGAAACCCGAACGGCGCGCGATCGAGTGCGACGATCAAGCGGTCGAACAATGGAAACGCCGACAGTGGCCGCGGATAAAAAAAAAGCCGCTCGGCTGGGCGCCCACATAGTGTTTGCCGACGAGTCCGGATTTCTTCTCATTCCCCATGTCGCCAAGACCTGGGCTCCGGTCGGGCAAACTCCGATTCATCGTCATGTCGATCGGCGCGACAAAATTTCCGTGATCTCCGGCATCTCGGTCAGCCCGAAACGGCAGCGACTGAACCTCTACTACTACCTCTTCTATGACAATATTGGGCAGGAAGAAGTGTGTTTGTTCCTCCGCCACCTGCTTCGGCATCTCTACGGTCCCGTGATTGTGTTGCTGGATAACTCGAGTACCCACAAAGGCGAGCCGCTGCAGCAGCTTCTCCGGCGAAATCCCCGTCTCCATATTGAGAACTTTCCCTCCTATGCCCCGGAGCTGAATCCAGACGAAGGGGTTTGGTATCAGGCGAAGCGAAAACTGTCCAATAGTTGTCCCAAGGACAGTGACGAACTCATGGAGGACATCATCCGGTCGATGAACGGAGTTAGAAGATCGCAGAAGAAGCTACGGGGCTGCATCGAGCAGTCCGAGCTGCCTTCTTTTTCTGCGCTAAATCGTTGCATTATTTATGCGTAGTACGATATTTACTACTAGACTCGGAGTAGGAAGCGCGTCGTTGAGAATAGTGTGGCCTGCGGTGCTCCCCCCGAGCGCCCGCGTCATGCCGAAAAGGGGTCTTCGAGGACACGCGGGGCGAGTTGCCACACTGAAAGAGGGCGGTCACAGGCGAGGCTGCCCTTTTTTCTTGGTGGCGAGGTTCCACAGTGCTATGCGGCAAAACGCTGGAGTTCGCCGTACAATTCATCAATCCGCCGCTGCCTCTGCTCGTATTCCCGATGGTCAGCGTCTGTCACCCCACCGAAGATTTCCCGCCCTAGCGTGTCGAGTTGTTTCTTGATGAGCTGATTGATCTCGCTCTGCAATTGTGTCGGATCGCGGTCCATAAACCCACGCCTACGGAAGGTTGTAAGAGACGGTATGAGTCCGAGGAGACTACCTATACCGCGAGGTCCGGATCGGGTTCCATACCTTAATTACTGTATTTTCAGCCCTGCTGACGTTCGATACGGTGGACCTGTCACTAAACGTGCCTGCGGTATCCACTGGATTGCCCTTACCGGGATGCGTGCGCTAGCTTTGTGCCGTCCCACATTAACAGACGCTATATTGTCCGCACTCGATCTGCGTCTATTGACCCACGTTCGCAGTGATTCCAATGAGATCAGTCCTGTGGGCTAAACATTTCGAAGAAACGGTCGAGTTGTTGCTCTGCGAGCTTACTGCTGCGCCGGGTATGATCGAACCACAGGAGGACCTGCTGTCGAGTGGCCGCATCAACGGTATCGGCCCGAAGGTAATAAAGCGAGCGGCTGCCAAACTTGGGATCGTGTTTGAGAGGCATGTCCGTCCAGACATGGGAGGCTTACGAACCTACTTCCGGGGAAAGCAGGATAGCTTTCATTGTCCTGGCGAGGTCAATGGCTAAACGGGTACTCAGCCACCATGCTCTTGAGCTGTTCGAGGTGTTCGCGTAGAGCGTGCCTCAGCTCGGCAAGAATGGGCTGCAACTCGGCTGTGTCTTGTGCGGCTACTGCCTGGGCACACAGTTCGCGGATTCGCTGCTCCAAGGTTATATCAAACGCCACAAACCACCGCGAGCTTATATGTACCTGAGTCCCGGAGACAGTTCAATACCATACACACTGTATTTTCAAGTCAATGTCACGAGTCGTGACTACGGTATCTACTGTATTGGCCGCAACCGAGACCTCCGCTATCGTTGCTGCATGTGCATCCCAAACGCGCATATAGTGGTCATGGGTTAGCGTCGGCGGCAAGGTCATTCTTCATTCGCCGCGACATTCGGATCCTCACGACCGCCCCTAACATCCTCTCCTGACTTTAGGCCGGACGACCCTAGGTCCGGCCTTCTTTTTTTGGCGCATTCAGATTTAGACTAAAGGAAGCTGGCACTCGAACAACGACTCCACTTCTGCTTGAGCATTTTCGCGGACGGGCTTTTCCGAAGTGCGCCCACATTCTGACGCAAAACCATTCCCCGCAGCTCGTCGTTCCATCTGATTTCATGTTTCATTTGCCCCCAAGGTATGCCTGTCACCGAAGATGATAACGGGTAGTTTTACTAGTTGTCACATGACGGCGTTCAGGATCTATTGTCAGGGAGCGGTTCTCTGGGGAGGGCTGTTCGGGAGTGACCCTAGGACTAGGCAAGTCTGGGGCGCTCTTTTTTCTACGCTAAGGTCAATAGCGCTAAGGACAACTGCGAGTTTTCTCGGCTTGCATGTACTTCGCCGGCGTGGATCGCGTTAGACGGTTCGATCTGCCGCCAGAGGATAACTGGCTGAATCGCGGTCAGCGACTGGGTGACTTGGTTGAATTTTGCGAGGCTGCAGCACACAATGCAGTGCCTATACCAAATCCAAGGCCGGAACTTTCCAGTGGCGGTCTTCTTTCTCAACTTCATCGCGCCTTTGCCGCTAGTGTTCCTCATCAAGCACCCGACTCCGCCCCACACCTTGTAACGGTCGGCATCTGGGCCTACATGACGCTCAACGCGACGGGGATGTGTTGGTGTCATGCCGGAGCCGCTTCCAACGTACAACCGCTTCCAGAACTTCTTATACAGGCGGCGAGCTGGTTTTAAGCCGCCGTCCCTCACGCGGGGCTGGTTCAGGCTTCCGACGGGAACTTGTACGGGACAACCGAAATCGGCGGGAGATCCTTCGGCAACGTCTTCAAAATCACCCCACGGGGCGCACTGACCACGCTCTACAACTTTTGCTCAGAGGCAATCTGCGCTGACGGCGCCTTCCCTTACGCGGGGCTGGTTATCGGCACCGACGGAAACTTCTATGGAAGAACATCCGGTGGCGCCAACAGCGCGTGCGGGAACGAAGGCTGCGGTACGGTTTTCAGAATCACGCCAGCGGGTACCCTGACCACGCTTCACCGCTTTGACCAGACTGACGGTGCAGAGCCTACCACCGCGATGGTGCAGGCTGCCGATGGCGACTTCTATGGAACAACGCCGTACGGCGGGAAGTACAACGCTTGTAAACACGGCTGTGGCACGATCTTCAAAATCACGGCGGCGGGTGCGCTGACCACGCTGCACAATTTCACGCTCTACAAGGGTGATGGCGGCTATCCGTTCGGTGGGTTGGTGCAGGCCACGGACGGGAATTTTACGGGACCGCTGCACAGGGGGGCGAGAAGCACGGCACCATCTATAAGTTCGCCTACAGGTCTGGCCGGGGCACGTTGACTACACTGCACAAGTTCGACGGCACGGACGGCACTTCCGCCTGGAGGAGGGCTGCTCCAGGCCACCAACGGGTCGTTCTATGGCGCTTCAGCGTACGGCGGAAGCGAGTGCAGCACCTATGGCTGTGGTACGGCTTTCAGCTTGTCTGTGGGGCTGGAGCCGTTCGTGGAGACGCTACCTCCCTCTGGCAAGGTTGGCCGAAGCGTGACAATTTTGGGAAACGATTTGATGGGCACCACCGGGGTCACTTTCAACGGCACGGCAGCTACGTTCAAGGTCATCGGGAATTCCGAAATCAAGGCCACGGTACCTGTCGGTGCGACCACCGGCTTTGTCACGGTGATGACACCCAGCACGACGCTTAAGAGCAACGTCGTTTTTCGAGTGACAAAGTGACGCTTTGACCTAGTTCTAAAATCGGAGGCCGCGCGATGTCTGCTGCCTTCCTGCGCCTTTCGCCGACGGCGGTTGCGCGTAATTTCCGATAAAGGCCATTACACGTTTTGAGAACGGGCTGACCCTGTCCGCGGGCCGATGGGTGTAACAGAGATTTATCAACAGTCAAGAGCCGCCATCGCACAGTTGCACAAGCAACCGCACCATGCTCCAGTGCTTTGCGTGTGTGAGAGGGCATTTCAATTCCGCGAACGGATTGGATTCGCGCTGCTCGGAGCCTGTGTGCAAGGAAAAGAACCTACCCCGCCACCCGCATGGCGTCGCTTCCCGAAGTGAGAGGCACGCGAGCGTGGATCGTGGTACCGCGCTTGGGTTGTGATGCAATTGAGAACGTTCCGTTCACTAGTTTGAGCCGTTCCTCCATGCTGATAAGACCGATCCCGCGGCTTTCCTTTGCGACTTCCCAGTCAAAGCCTCGACCAGAATCCCTCACCGTCAGATGAATCTCCCCCGGCACTCCCCACAATCGCACTTCAAAGGATCGAACTCCGCTATGTTTTGCTGAATTGTGCACGGCTTCCTGCAGAACTCGGAAAAGGCAAAGAGAGATGTCGGGCGACAACGGGCTCGGCAGGCCGTGGGTGTTGAAGTCAATCTCCACATTCTGCTGTTCCCCGAACTCTTTGCAGAATCCCCTTACGGCGGCAGCCAAGCCCAGATATTGCAGCTTTGCGGAGTGCAACTCGTGCGACAAGGATTGGATATCGGTCGCTATCTCAGCGGTCTGCCTCCGGAGTTCGCCCATCCGGCTACCAACTTCAACCGGCAGGTCGGGAGGACTTTGTTGGAGTTGTTCCAGCTCGATGGCCAACAGTGCGAGACGCTGACAAATGTCGTCGTGAAGCTCTCTTGCGATCCGGGTACGCTCCTGCTCTTGTGCCGTAATCAACCGGCGGCTCACGCTTGCGAGGGCCTCTTCCGCCAGTTTGCGCTCGGTGATGTCGATAAACGCGACAACAGCCCCAATAATCTCTTGTCCTCTTCGCTGTGGATACGACCAGAGTTCAGCGGGGAAGCTCGTACCATTCGCCCTCCATAACACCTCGTCGTCAATATGGATTCCATCGCCTGCGCTGACCGCCTGGAAGTTTCGATTCTGCTCAACGGGGAACAACGTCCCATCAGCACGAGCGTAGTGAATCAGATCATGCATATTCTTGCCAAGCAATTCGTCAGCGCGTTCATAACCCAAAGCGCGAAGGCAAGCAGGATTGCAGAACGTGCAGCGTTCTTCGAGGTCAATTCCATAGATGCCCTCGCCGGTCGAATCGAGAAGTAGACGGAGTTTGTCTTCGCTCTGGCGCAGGGCAAGCTGGCTCTGTTTATGTTCCTCCACAACGACGGCGAGAACCATGAAAGGGGCTGCAACGAAAAGTAGGAATACCTGTATTGACGGCACATTATTAGCCGATTCCGACCCAACGAAGGGACCGCGTCCTTGGACTGCGCCCCAGATCGCCAGAAAGGCCACAGTAATCGCGAGGTTACTGACACCGGTTGTTCCGAAGCGCAAAGCCGACCAGAGCAAAAAGGGCACGATAATCAGCACAGGTGCGATGATGGTCGAAGGTGAAACAAAGCTGAAATATCCCAGAACAGCCAAACCAGCCAGTAGCACTGCCGCTTCAAGGTAGCGAGAAAGCGACGTATGTGCCCATTCCAATCTCTTGCTAACCCAACCCAAAATGGCTGGAATCAGCGTGAGGTATCCTAGCGCCTGTGACAAAAAAGCAATTCGCCAACTTCTCCAATAATCCCCGTGTGTGGTAAGCGCACTGAAAAAAGCTCCGGCCAACGGTGCAAGGAGCACGGCGAAGAAAGAATACTTGGCCAGGGCCTTCACGCTGTTTAGCTGAGGCACACCGCCAAAGCAATAACTGAGACCCAAGGCAGCTGTCAGGACTTCTGCTATATCAGACAGCTGGAAGAAAATGATGGAACGAATCGATATGCCCAGGCGCAGATCATAGAACGCAAATGTAACAGGCCGCTGCGATTACTATCGGCCAGATTCTGCGGGGAAGGTACAGCAGCGCGGATACCAGGAGAATATTTCCCGGCCAAAGCGGCCATTCCAACGTATCGCGTATTGCAACCGTCGTCCCTAACTTAGCAGCGAGGTAGGACATGGTCGCCGCCAGGCAAGCGAGGATCGCTATACGAAACGGGGAATCCAGATTCGCTGCGTCCCACAATGGGCGACTTTTGATAGAACTCATAGGAAATCCACGGGCTCTTACGATGGCGGTTCATTATCTGTCCCCACCGGATCGAGAGTCAATCAAGAGCGGCGCGACGCGCGCTGCTCTTGAACGCGCTGGATGGGCCTTGGCGATCGCAACGATGCATCACCACGACGAGTTTGAGAAGTTCCTCACAGCACATCGCGGGGAGCTAACGTCGGATCAGATCGCATACCTCAACAAACTTGGCCTTGGATAAATGCGACTTCAACTGTCGAAATCAGGCGATTACACTCTTTGGAACTCTTTGAGAATTGGCTGGGCAGGTCAATCTCGGTGCCCGCAAGACAAGTTTCTCATGTGGAGGTTTAGTCATGAATCGAATCAGCAGGGTGCTTTTGATTTTATGTGCGTGTTGCCCGAGCTAAGGTGTGACTTCAAAAACCACGCCTCTGCCCTGTGTGTGCCACCCCGGAGGCATGTTCCATATAGATTACCTTGCTTGTCCTGAATCAGCTGACCAACCGGTGCGCCACCGTCGTTTCCGCCGCTGAAGCTATACAGAATCGCTTCTTGCCATAGGTCGTTCTTAGACTTGGTCAGAGAAAAAACAATACCACCGTCATCGCATCTCCTATATGGTACGATAGCTCTCGCCGCTTCGCACGCCATTAGGCAGGTGTCGCGATGCATCTCCTACGATTGTTCTTGGCGGTATGGATTGAATTCGGAATTGTAACGGTCTTCTTCCTGTACTGGTTGGTCACGCGAACCGCCCGACACATCAATACGCTCGACAAGCCAGTTCTGGACCAGGATTCCTTCCAGCAGCTCCTGTCTGCTGCTTATACACTGCAGGAGAAAAATCGCTCGCTGGTCAAGGAAACTAAAGCGGACTCCTCCCAGACAGTTTCGCTGCGGCCAGAGCCGGTGCAGATGGCTCATTCTGATCTTGAACCATCTGCACATCTCAACGGTTCGGTGGTTCCAACTTCCCGCGACAGGCGGATCCCTGGGAGCGACGAGTGCTTCTGGAGGGTTGCGACGGCGGTAACAATGGTATCGCTTTTCGCTCTACTGCTCGTCAGTTCGCATGATCGCCTCTCACCCTTGCCCGCCAGGCTGGAAGTGATCCAGCAAGAAGTGCCACTCCGCAGAGTTCTGCCGCAGAGCGACGAAGTCGGCACGAAGACGATCACGATGGAACCACAGGCGACGAAGACCGGGCCGAACAAACAAACCCTTGATGCTGACAAGCCTGGAAGAAGCGTGCCAGCCGCTGCCCACCAGAAGATCGTGAACCCGACCCGTCATTCCATTTATGAGAGCGAAGCCGACATGGTCGCTCCAGACACCGTGGTGCGTTACAGCAGACGTGCCGTTCGTCGGTAGCTCCGATCACTTCGGCCAACCTATGTGAGCGCTCCTCTCATCTTACAGGCGACCAGAATGCATCTCTTACGCTTGTTCTTGACGACATGGTTTTCACTGGCGATCGTAACGGTCTCTCTTTTGTTCTGGTTGTGTAAGCGAGCCGCTGCAACAGTTGAAGATTCAGACAAGTGGTTCTCTCCCCAACGAGCCCAGATAGCGACGGACAACTGCTCCGCTTGAGTCTTCTGACTTACAGCGTGCAGGGTAGTTCGCCTTTGTCATTAACCGTGACTACACGGTTCAACAGCGGTTCGCATTCTGCTGTTCCTGCTTTCTCAAGAAGACGCGGCAGTTTGTTGAAGGTATTCCTGTGAGAAACGCTGTAACTTACAAAATCCAAGTGCTCGGGTCACACTGGCTTATGGAGGATTTCGCTAGCTGTGCAGATTCTCGCCAGTGATAACAAACTCTTACAAAAGCGCTTCCATCTTTCTCTAGGGTGAAATTCAGATCCCAACGGCAGTAAGAAATGAAGAGGTCAGAACCCACTGTGACCATAAAGAAGGGTGGTTCCTGGGCCCGCATTCAGATCAATCCGTGGCCAGTCTTCTGGACAGTGGTTGGGGCATGGATGTGGGTTGGCATTTTGCATCTTGCCCGTATAGTGTGAAACTCCTAGTCGGCCTTCTTCTGCTGCTTCACCTTCGCCCACCTGGCCCGCTGGAACGCCGCAATCTTCTTACGAGATGCAGCTGACATTGTTCTTCTCTTCGGTTTTACTCCAACTGCTTGGCCGTTCGTAGCCGTTCGCTTCGCCCACCTTGCTTTCTGCGCCAGGCTGATCTTCTTGCGAGCTGCTGCCGAAAGAGTATGCCTGGGCTTCGTATACGAACTTCCTCCGTTCAGCTTGCCCAGTACCGATAGAGCTGCCTCTACGTGCTTCAGTTGGTTTACCAGATTCGTTCTCTCTACCCTCAATTCAGACACGACCGACGCTAGTCCCTTTATCGTTCCCATGGTTCCCCCTCTGGATGATTGTAACTCCGGAACCTTATGCCAACTCACTGGTAAGATCGTGGAGCGGAGAGGAAGCTAACGAATGCGCGAGAGCGTAAAGCAAAGGACTAAGGATCTGGGATTGGCATTGTTGAATTTTGGGCTAGTTCTGGGACTCTTGTTCGGCACGCAGATATTAATACGTGGCCACGTCAGGGACACAGGGGCATCGGTAATTCTTTCTGCTGTTGTCTTCTTTGCATACTTGGCAGGAACGCGGTGGATCGAGGGTCATCAACCCCCGGAGTTGGTCGGAAACTGTGGCGTCACTGAATTCGCTGGAGGGCTTGGACTCGGGATCGCCTTGTTCTCCTCGGTCATGGGCTTGCTGTGGATTGTTGGTGACTACCATCCAGCCGGACACGGATCAGCCTCTGGTCTAGCTACTGGTGCGCTCGCTGCATTGATGGTGGGGATCGGCGAAGAAACCCTCGTGCGTGGCTTCGTATTCCGCATCGTGGAAATCGCTGGAGGAACCTGGATCGGTGTGGTAGTTTCCTCAGTATTATTCGGCGCAGGACATGCGTTCAACCCAGGGGCGACAGTCATCAGTTCAATCGCGATAGCGCTCGAAGCGGGTGTGCTGCTAGCTGCCGCCTACGTGGTGACCGGGCGGCTCTGGCTTCCTATTGGACTTCATGTTGGTTGGAATTTCACCGAGGGTTCGCTATTTGGGATGTCAGTGTCAGGGTACTCTACTACGCCAGGATTGCTCGCAGGTACGCTCAAGGGACTTGTGATTCTGACAGGCGGAGCGTTCGGGCCGGAGGCTTCCATATTTGGGGTCGCGGTTTGTCTTGCAGTCGCACTGTTGCTCTTGTGGCGAACTGTTCAACTGCACCGCGTGAAAGCCCCAATGTGGAGCCGACCACAGTGAACACTTCCTCGAAAGTCGCGGGTAACCTGTTTGGAATCAATGAACCTTAGCAACGCACTTTCATGTCAATGGGTGGGCCCCACGGCGCGTGTCAACAACTTTGAGACACATGATCCCGGAATTTACTGAGGTTTAATTTCTAAGTTGAGCGGCTTGTTGATCCAGACCTCCGTAGGAACGGCAGCTTGTTTTGGAGCTTGGCGCACGAAGCGCTCCGGGTGAAGTTGATAGGCGACATCGAGCACGTGTTGACGCGGTTGCAAGATGGGGCCGGTTTGCTGATAGTATGGCCGGCGTGAGCAACGCCAAGCCCGCTTTATAACGATGCTGTGGCCGAATTAGACCAACTACAACTGCTGCAAGAAATTGGAGCAGCCCAGAGAGCAATTGGTGACCGTCTGGAAGATGCCTTGCACGGCCGGAATCCGATTGACGCCGATGAGCGGCAAGCAATCGAAGATGCGCGGTACAATCTTCACTTCCTCAAAAAACATCCAGCGGCATGACATTCTATTGACTCGGTGCGCTGGGAATCGCCTGCGGGGAGAAATCTAGGGCCAAACACTTCACGCTGGCAAACGTGCACTCTTCCTTCGACCCCTTGCGGCCTGCGCCGTGACAGGGCGGCATCCGTAAATTATGCAGCATTGAACTGGGGTAGCGACCCGAAGTTCTCAAGCTCTGCCCGCTTGTCGGCTCTCATGGCGACCAGTTCCGAGTATTGAGCCAGCAACCTTGGGGTGATAGCAACATCCGCATTGAAACTCACTTGGTCTATGACCAGGGTCTCGGGCGGGTCAATCATGTCGGTTCCCAGCGCCTTGAAGTTCTTGCCAATCCGTTTTAGCTCCGCACTGCAGGCTGCCAGTTCGGCAAGAATTTCTCTATACTCCCGGACCAGCCGCACATAGATCTCGTCTTGTTTTTCTTCTGTCATATACCGCTCCCGAAGGGAAGGGTACCACGATCTAGTTATATTATTCCTTTACCGGAAGATGTTCGATAGTTGCCTGGGATGTTGCCGCCAGCGGGGTCATGCCCTAGCTGAAGGTTGGCGGTAGTCATCCCTGTCGCTATGTACCACCGGCACCTTATCGCCAGGACTTCCGGAAATTACGCTAAGTGAAGAGGTGCATTCGTGTCCGACCCTAGCATGAAGCCCGACCGAACTTGGCATGACATCGCAATGGAAATGTCGGCTGAACGAGACCCACAAAAAATGATGTGGCTGGCTACGGAACTGGATTCCGCACTGGAACGGGACTCCACGAACCGCGCTCAATCTCACGAGCCACTTAGCAAAACGTCTTTGTCTCCAGATCTGGTTTGAGGCCACGGATAGCGTTGCTTACTTTGTTCCTCCTTCGGCCCAATACCTCCGTAATCATGCCATTGTAGGCTGCCCAAAAGTAAGCTGGCTTTGCACAACACTGCTTGAACCGGAAGACATATGGAGGACTATGAGCAAACGTCCATTGGCCATATTCGCAGTCCTTGCTGCCCTAGGCTTGGGCACGCCAGCGGTAATGGCAGATCACGGACACGGGGATAGCAAGAACGACCACGGAAACAAGCATTCCGCTAGCGATGATGATCGGGGCTGGGAACGCCGCGATGGGTACGAATATGGGACTTATGGTGACTGCGACGGGCGGCCTCCGGGATGGAGTCGTGGAAGAAAACCGGCTGGGGAAATTGCGGTCTACCTCCCGGCCAAGCCAAGAAGTACGGCTGTAGGAGCTACACCTATCAGGGCGTTCCTCACTACTACCAGGACGAGCAAGGGCAGATCATTGTTCGACGCCCAATGATCGAAGTTCACAGTAGCATCGACGTTGTTCCATGAATCAGGACTCCATAACACAGCTTCGCGTCAAGGCAGGTTCGCTCTATCAACAGGCGCGGCTGGGGGTGGAGCATGTACCCGTCAAGGCTCGCGTTTTACTCGGATTGTTCTTGGTCGCCGCTCTGCTCATGGCAATCCACACAGCGCTCATCGCTAAGGATGCCAATCTGCACTTGAAGCTGCAACACGGCTTCCGCGACGCGCAGCTCTCGGTATGGGTGGACGGCGACCTCGCTTTCTCCGGCAAAGTCACCGGCTCCACTAAAAAGAAATTCGGCTTAATTCCCACCGATTCAGTCCAGGGCAGCTTGTCACAGATAATACCGGTGCGTTCCGGCCAGCATAATGTCCGCGTGCGGATCGAGCCCGACGACGCCGCGATTCAGGATGACAGCACTAGCGGAGTCTTTGCCCGTAACACCGAGAGGGAACTCCTTGTCTCAGCCCGGCGCAGTTCGCTCTCGCTGTCTTGGCAAGGGACAGGCAGCGCTCCCGTAGAAACGCCCTCCAGTTTCGCATGGATCTCGCGCTACGCTGGTTCGCTCTTTCTCACCCTCGCCGGGTCCATCATGTCGGCCCTTGCCGGGTATGCGATCCGGGAGCTGCCTGCGCGACTCCGCTCCACCTCCAACTCCACGCCGAAGGCTGAGCTTGGTTCTCAGTAGGAATCTGTTTCTCCAAGACCACCGGCAACTCCACGGCTGTTTTGACACCCCGCAGCCCCGGCGTTATCATTCGAGTTATAACCCAATTGAAAGCAGATTGGTGAGAAAGAAAAACAGATTGGTGAGAAAGAAAAACAGATTGGTGAGAAAGAAAAACAGATTGGTGAGAAAGAAAAACAGATTGGTGAGAAAGAAAAACAGATTGGTGGGAAAGAAAAACAGATTGCCGATTTGGAGCGGCAATTAGCGCTGCGCAAACAGAACTCCACCAATTCCTCCAAGCCACCGTCTTCCGATGGATTAGCTGGTGAGCAGCGTCTGCGGGCCCGACGCAAGAAGAGCCGACGTAAGCCAGGCGGACAGCCGGGCCACCAGGGAGCGCATCGGTCCTTGGTTCCGGCCGAGAGAGTCAACCAAGTTTGCCCCATCCTACCCGAGCAGTGCCAGGGTTGCGGAGAGGCTCTACCCACGGAGCTCGAACACGCGCAAACGGTGAGTACTCCCCAACGACATCAGGTGACCGAGTTGCCGGCCATGGGCGCACATGTCACTGAATATCAGTTGCATTGCGTAGCCTGTGAGAAGTGTGGCGCGAGCACACGTGCGGTGTTGCCCCGGGAGCTGCAAGGGAACTTCGGACCCCAACTGACGGCACTGGTGGCCTATTTGACGGTGGTTTGTCGCATGCCCCGGCGCGTGGTGGAAGCGCTTCTCGAGCAAGTATTGGGGGTGGAGATGAGTTTGGGAAGTACTCAGAAATGCTGGGAGGAAGCTAGTCAGGCCGTCGCCCTTCCCTGTCAGGAACTGGAAGAGCAATTAAAGGATGAACCGGTGCTGAACGTGGACGAGACCGGCTGGCGTACCAATGGCGATAAACGTTATCTGTGGGCGTTTGTGGCCTGGCGGTTTGTGGTCTATACCGTGGCCAGCCGTGGTAGCGAAGTCTTAGTCCGTTTGCTAGGAGCCACATTCCGCGGGGTGCTGTGCAGCGACCGTTTTAGCGCGTACTTAAAGTATCACTCCGGCAAAGCGCAGTTTTGTTGGGCGCATCTCAAGCGAAATTTACTGGGCATTATGGATCTCACCAAGAACAGCGCGGTAGAGCGATTATACACCCTTCCGGATGGAAGCAGCACAAGGAAGACAGTTCGGCGCGGCGACTTCGAGTGGTTGAGTGGATTTCAATTGTGCCCGCCATAGCAATCTGTACTACGTGCGCCGAGCGTTTCACGGTTCCTGTAGCGGCTCTAAGCAGAGCGATGGCTCAGGCTAATCTTCAATATCAGTTCGACCGCCATGAGTGCAAGCGGAGTGACGCTACGGCATCTTGACGTCTTGCTAGTGCGGCTTGGCAGCCTCACGGGATGATTTACGGTTCTTGAGGTTTGGCTGCCCCGGATGTCATGCGGCGTCTTGCTTCGCCCATTCATGATCCTGTTTTTTTTGGGTAAGAAGCATCTTGAGGCGGTTGTTAATCTTAGTCAGTTCCCAGAAAATCGAAACAAGCAGAACTGCGATTACGAACAGCAAGAATTGGACAGTCATTTTTTAGCCTTTAGGGGCAAGAAATGAGTTACGTCAGAGCGCCACATTACCACCACGGAGTTAATTCTTTTTCAACTCCTCTTATGGTGTTACGATTTCGGAACAGCGATCCCGCTTAAGCCTCGTTAGGCAGCTTCTGGACACATGGCGACTTTGGGGATCTGGCGCTGCTGCTTTGGCCGAGCGTGCTTTAGTACCAGCCGCACATGCTCGGGGTTGGTCGGATTAAACGTACCCGTCCCGGATTTATCATCATCTTCCCGAATAATCAGCCCGGCCCATTTGAACTCGGCTCTGGAGGTTCGTGCTAGTGGTCGAGAGACGGAAAATCGTTTTTGCCTGAGGCTTCCTCGGGGTCTGAACTGTTCGAGGGTTCCTTGTCCTTGATGCTGATTACTCCGAGCCGGTCGTTCAGCCACTGTTCAATCCCCTTTACAAGCTGGCGTCGTAGCAGACCAGTTCTGCTTGATTGCCCTCGGGATCGGCCACATATAGAGAACGCCAATGCATCCATGCCTGCTCGGCGGTGTCGACTTGGAGTCCTAAACCAATCAGCCTCGCCAGTTCGTCTGCGAAATCAGCGAGGGATATCTCGAAGGCGATGTGGTCGACGGTGGAAATTGCTACGCCGTCCCGCGATAGCCGAGGTTTTCGGAGCGGTCAAATAGGGCTATTTACCTGGGTGTGACCGCCGTAGCCCTCAGCAATCTTAAAGAACGCGCAGGTTGCGTCTCGGGCCATCAGCGGCAAGCCGATGATCTCCTCGTAGAACTTCTGCATGGCATCCAGATTGTTAACGCGCAGTGCGATCTCCCCAAGGCCGCGCACCGACGTGCCCTTCTTGTTAGCAATTAACCCTGCCATGATCGACCTCCCGGGTTGGAAAACTTCCCTATCTAAGGATTCCGGTTGTGCCATGTTGGTGCTCTTACGTTCACGGAGAATCGCTCCCCTGAATTCCCCGAGGGTTCCCTGGACTGTTCGAGGGTTCCTGAGGGAATTGCGCCGGACTGTGCCGGAAAACGAGTGTTGAACGGATGTCAACGACCGTTCAACGATGTTCGGATCTCGATTCGTTCCTCGGCAATCCCGTTAGTATCGTACTGCTACATTATCTGGTAGACGCGCCTCTACGAATCTCCAAAAACCAGTAAGTTTTATGCCCGGTCCCTGGTCACAAGACTGCTATCTAATTACCAATAAAGAGCGCTCGTTCACGATTCAATTGGCAACAATGTTGCCTCAACATGGCAGCATCGCGAGCCAGCGAGGCGGGTGTACACTTGCACCGCCACGCAGTATCAAAAATACCAACCTGCCAAACATTGGACGCAATCTCTCACGGCGCACAGAAGTCGTGGGTCCAACGTTCACCACCATTTTCGGTTCGCCACTTCGAACGAAAAAACCAGGAGGATAATTTCATGACCAAGGTATTTCGCTTCGTGGCAATGTGCGCGATCGGTATTGCGTTGGCAACATTCTCGACCGGCTGAGCTAACCCGGTCCCGAATTCGTGTATCACTTTCCGGACACGCTGTCGTCGTAGCAGACTAGTTCTACTTGATTGGAGTGGTGATAAGCGACGCCATCAGAGCGTCGCGCTCCCATGGATAGGTGAAAACCAGAGAGGCCAGCGCCTGTGCCTCGTGGTCTTTGAAAAGATGCGACCACTCCGCTTCGGCTTTGTCGACTCGCGAAAGACGCTCGCCGACGACTTTTTTAAAATCGTGTTTCAAAGGCGCACAGGTGCTGAGGGAGACGGACGGTGAATGCTACTTCTGTATTCACCGCTTACCACTACCCTTATGAAAACGTAACCATGTAGCATGATGTGGCTGTTTACGTAAACTTTTCTATATAGCTCCTTATGTGAAGTTCATGGAAAAGGCTACATGATGCTACATCGTACATTCTGCCATCAAGGTTATTCCTTCCCAGAACTTTCTCGCCGTCAGCCGTGTGCTTTTGATTCCGCGCTCCGTCATCGACTTGTTGAACTTCCTTTCATCGACGACGCTCTCAGTGTTCTTCGCTGCCCAGGTTCTAAAGGCGCTATAGAGGGTGCGGGCTGCTACCCTGGCTGAATTGGCCATCGAACAGCGTGCCTGGATAAATCTTCCGATCCCATCCTCATCCTGCCGATATTCAGCCGTGGCATTTCTTATGCAGTCCGGCTCATTCAGCCCAAGTGTGACGTATTTCCGCAAACCGTTTACCGCCCAGGCCAGAATCCCCGGCGACTCCGCTTTCAGTTTGTCCGGCAGACTATGGTCGATCTTGTCATCGGCGATCCGCACGGTAAACGGGATCAACCGAATGCGACGCCAGATGCCATCGTCTGTGCCCCGGATGTTCGGCTTGTGGTTGGTCGAAAGCCATAGCTTGAAATGCGGGTCGAACTCGAAGTGCTCGCCATACAAGAACCTGGCGGTGACGGTATCCCCGCCCGTTGATTTGTTTCACGAATGATTCAGCTAGCTGGTTGCTATCGTCGCTCTCGGTCGCGGTCACGAGTCGTGCACCGCACAGCATCGCTAAATCGTTACGCGGGACTGACGATGACCGCTGTTGCATGAAGGTAGAAAAATCGGGTGCCCGAGCGTAGTTGCCGAACACATGCCGCAACGCTTCAATGAAAGTGGTCTTTCCGTTGCACCCAGAGCCGCACAGCATAAACAGTGCGTGCTCCGACGTTCCGCCAGTTAGGCTGTATCCGACCGCCCGCTGTAGGTACTTGACAATCTCCGTATCTCCGCATGTGATTTCCTCCAAGAATCGCAACCAGTGCGGGCACACGGCGAGTGGATCGTAGACAACCGGCGAGAGCTTAATGATAAGCGCGCTGGGGGGTGTGTGTGATTCCAGTTTGACGTGCGAAGGTCGAGCGTTCCATTGGCTACGTTGAACAGCATTGGATCGCTGTCGAGGTCGTTCACGCGGACTGAGAGGTGCGGACGGGCCAGGTAGAGCATGGCGTCGATTCGAGCAGGTGCTCCTGAGTTGATGGCGTGCCTCGCCGAGGACAGGCGTTGCTGGTGATTGTTTTCCGTGATCGCATCGCTCACCATCGCTTCCACGGTTTCTTGCGCCGACGCCACGACTGCTCGGTGTCATCCCATCGCCAGCGGTTGTCGTCCCCCACCGACCACTTCCCCCTGGCGGTGCACTATCGAATCCGAGCGCCATGATCCGCAACGATGCGCAGGGCGTTCGACAGATCGGTGTGCTGCGGGGCTAACTGAGTGTCAGGCTGCGGTGCTAGTGCGGTTGCCATTATCTTCTCGATTTTCTCGACTTGTCAGTCTGTAGGGTGTGGTTACTTTCGCAGTGCCGGGAATGCCGCCCTGGACGCCGATTTCGATGACACCGAAGAAGCCGGGTTCGATGGCCTCAATAATGCGCTTAAACTCACCTGTGATTTGCATTGGTTATCCCTGAGTGAACCTGACTCAGATCCGAAGTTCGCCAATCACACGCACCGGATCGGAAGGCCGCGTGACACCAGCGTGATGCTCTGTCTCGATCTGCCCGCCGGGTGTGTGCTTGACGATCGCAATCTCGATGGCTCGGTCCCGGTCGCCCCGATCAGCAGGCGGCAGGACTGCGCGTGCCATCCTCGCTTCTTGGCTCGCGACTCCATTCATCTCGAAAGGTCACCGCATGCTGTCCAGCTCTGCAGGATGGATGGTTGCCGACGAGTGCCGTGCGGGGACGCCTCCGCTTATAATGAGCCAGACAGGCCTGCAGTCTTCATCGATCAAAGTTGCCGGCTGTTAGCGGACGTGGCTGCTTCCAATCCAATTCGACCGGACCAGAAACCTTCCAGCCGGAAAAAGGTCATTATCCCGCTGGCAGTGGGAATCGTGCTGCTCTTTGGCGTGCTGCTTTCGCTGACCTCGTTTGACCTGCCTCTAAATCCAAATACCAACCAGCAACTGCTGTTTTTTGCTTTCCTTTCCGCACTGATCTTTCTTCTCTTCGTGGCCCTGACGTTCGTCCTGGCCCGAAATCTCTTGAAGCTCTTTGCCGAGAGAAGGCTGGGTGTTCTTGGATCGAAATTCCGCACCCGTCTAGTAGTGGGGAGTCTTCTGCTTTCGTTTCTGCCCGTAATCGGCATGTTCTTCTTCGCCTACGTGCTGATGAACCGCTCGATTGATAAATGGTTCTCCAGCCCGGTGGAGGAAGTGCGGCGCGATACGGCGACGATGGCATCGCTGCTTTCCGACTACGCGGCACAAAACACGCGGGCTGAAGCCGAAACCATAGCAGCGACGCCAGAAACGCAATCTGCTTTTGCAAGTGGAAACTTTTCCGGGGTGACCAGATCGTTTCAGCGTCGCGCGCCCACACTGCAAGGTGGGTTCGCACTGGCGATTGTCGACGACGTGGCGGAGACCAGCTTTGGCGCACCCGCTCCCTGGCCCCAACTGAAAGCCAAGCTTCCTCTGGAGCATGTGAGATCGAAGACTCCGACTCCCTTTACCTGGGAACAGACCGATTACATTCTGGGCGCCGCGCCGGTCGGTGATCATGGTTTGATTCTGGTGGGCATACCCTTGCCCAAACAGTTTTCTGAAACCGTCAAACAGGTGGAAAGCAGCCAGCAGCGTTACCTCGACCTGGCCCGCGAACGCAGGCTGGTTCGAAGAACCTACATGGAAGTACTGCTTCTCCTTACGGTGATGGTGCTTTTCGCTACGACCTGGTTCGCATTATTTCTCTCCAAACTGGTTACGCGCCCTGTGGTCGCGCTGGCCGAAGCGACGCAGGAGATTTCTCGTGGACGGCTCGATTACCGCGTCGAAGTCCGCGCTGCCGACGAAATCGGCGATCTGGTGCACTCGTTTAACCGCATGGCTGAAGAATTGGAATCCAGCCGTCAACAGATTGAGGCTTCGAGCCGCGACCTTGGCGCTGCGAACGTTGCCTTGGAGCAGCGGCGCCGCCATATTGAAACCATCCTGGAAAGCATTCCGAACGGCGTGCTTTCGCTGAACGCGGACCGGCTCGTCACTCACGCGAATCATGGTTTGCTTCGCTTATTCCATCCCTCAGGCGCGGAATCTGGGATGCCGAGCGTTCTAATCGGCGCCCCTTTGCGCGATGTGTTTGCTCCCGAGGTCCTGGAAGATCTTGAACCACTGCTGCGCCGTGCCGACCGCATGGGCACGACCACCACGCAGATGGAAATGGTTGTACAGCGGGCCACCCTGAACGTCGCAGTGACCGTGGCTACCCTGAAGCACGACGGGCAGGGGTTGGGATATGTTCTCGTGTTCGAAGACCTCTCTGAACTGCTCAAGGCGCAGAAACAGGCGGCCTGGCGCGAAGTGGCCAGGCGCGTTGCTCATGAAATCAAGAATCCGCTGACCCCGATTGCACTCTCCGCGGAGCGCATCCGCCGACACCTTGAGCGCGGTACGCCTCGCGATCCAGCTTCGCTGCAAGTGCTCCATAGCTGTGCTGAAACCATCGCCGGAGCCGTGGAGACGGTTCGCACGCTGGTCGATGAGTTTTCGACTCTGGCGCGGTTCCCCACGGCGCGGCCACAATCGGCCAATATCAACTCCATCGTGGAAAGCACTCTGGCTATGTTCAACGGTCGCCTGGACAACATCCGAGTGCGCACCTCTCTGGCGCCGGAGTTGCCGAACGTGATGGCCGACGCCGAAGCCATCAAACGAGCACTGGCCAATCTGTTGGACAACGCGGCTGAAGCCATGCAGGACGCACTCTTTCGCGAGATTCAGATTTCCACCGCGCTGGTGGCGAGTCGTGATGTAGTGGAGATTACCATCGCCGACACGGGCCACGGCGTTACACGGGAGTTGAAGGAACGGCTGTTTCTCCCATACTTCTCCACCAAGAAACGCGGAACTGGTCTTGGGCTGGCCATCGTAAACCGTATTGTTGAAGATCACCACGGGTCCATTCGCGTGGAAGAGAATCAGCCCGTCGGTGCCCGATTCGTGGTCGAACTGCCAATCGTAACGGACGCTGTCGCCGAACCCTTCGTCAACCAGCATGCATAACATTCTCATCGTTGACGATGAACCCACGATCCGCCAGTCGCTCAAGGGCGTGCTGGAAGATGAAGGCTTCAAAGCGTCGACTGCCGAGAGCGGCGAGGCCAGCTTGGAGATCATCAGCAAGCACGCATTCGATGTAGTGTTGCTGGATGTCTGGCTGCCCGGAATCGACGGCTTGGAAACCCTGGAAAAGATTCGCGAAAAGGAAAACGCTCCCGAGGTCATCATGATTTCAGGGCATGGCACGATTGAAACTGCGGTTCGTGCCACCAAACTGGGTGCCTACGATTTTCTGGAAAAGCCGCTCTCGATTGATAAGACTCTCATCCTGATCAAGAACGCGATTGATGCCAAGCGATTGCGCGAGGAGAACCGCGAACTCAAGAAGCAGCTCATTCCGAAAAGCGTGATCGTGGGCGATAGCATCCCAATGAAGGCATTGCGCCAGCAAATTCAGATAATGGCGCCCACCAATGGCCGGGTTCTCATCTATGGAGAGTCGGGAACCGGCAAAGAATTAGTGGCCCACGCCATTCACGCCCAGGGTCTACGCAAGGACGAAATGTTCGTCGAGGTGAACTGCGCCGCGATTCCGGAGGATCTGATCGAGAGCGAACTCTTTGGTCACCGTAAAGGTTCGTTCCCCGGAGCCACTGGAGACAAGGAAGGAACATTTCAGAAAGCCCATGGCGGCACGCTTTTTCTCGATGAGATCGGCGATATGAGCCTGAAGACGCAATCGAAGGTATTGCGGACCCTCGATGAGCAGCGCTTTGTCCCCGTCGGCAGCGATGAGCCGATTACGGTGGATGCCCGCGTGATCGCGTCGACGAACAAGGATTTGGAAGAGGAAATTTCCCGAGGAAACTTTCGCGAGGATTTATTTTACCGGCTCAACGTCATCCCTTTTTCGGTGCCACCGCTACGGGAGCGCAAGGAGGACGTCCCGCAGCTGGCGCGTCACTTTCTAAAGGAGTTTTCCGCCACGTATGGCCGCCGCCTTCGCGAGATTACCGACGATGCGATCGATACGCTCATGCGCTATTCCTGGCCCGGCAATGTGCGGGAGCTGCGCAACGTAATCGAGCGCATCGTCATCATGAATCCAACTACGATCCGATTCGAACGCAAGCACCTGCCGCCGCTGGTTCATCGCGATGGCACGCGCCGCGCTGCGGGCAGCGACTTCTCTACCCTGCACCAGGCACGCGCCGCTTACGAGCGCAACTATATCTTAAAGAAAATGGACGAGAATCACGGCAATGTTACCCGCACGGCGGAAGTGCTTGGCTTGGAACGCAGCCATCTTTACCGCAAAATGAAAACGCTGGGTATAGCTGCCAAGGAGTAGAGTTCTGTAGGCTTTTACCGCTTGATCATGTGGATCTCGGTGCCGTTTTTCAGGAACTTCACCTCGTCCATAAGCTGAGTAATCAGGTAAACGCCTCGACCATGGCCGGAAAAGAGGTTCTCCCCGACCACCGGGCTGGGGATTTCTGCGGGGTCGAAACCGTCCCCCGGATCGCGTACCACGATTAGCAGGCTGCGGTTTGCATCGCAAGCCACATCGCATTCGACGATTTTCGAAGCATCAGACTTGGCTCCATGCACGACGGCATTGGCGAGGGCCTCTGAAAGGGCCAGTTCGATGGCCGGTTCTTTTCCGCCAGCACAATCCTTTTCGCGAATGGAATCCATGATTCGCTGCACCACGGCGTCCACCGCAGCTTGATCGGCAGCCAGCGTGACCTGGAGCTTGAAAAGTAACTTGTCAGCCAGGAAGTCAAAGGTTGGTTCGGAGTTGGTGGGCATTTAATGAAGTTTGGTCGAATGGCCAATCGCGGCCTTTGCTTCTGCGATTCTACAGACGAAATGCCAGTCCGGCAATGTCAAAAACACCGGCAAACAACGGGTGTCCACCTATTTCAGGCCTTTTCGGCATGGGTCAGCAACTCCAATTGCCGTCGCCAGTCTAATTCTTCGATAAAGGAGCGCGACTCTCGCCAGTCCGGACTTACTTTCACGAAAAGCTCCAGAAATACACGAGTGCCGACCATCTTTTCGATCTGCAACCGTGCGGCAGTGCCAATTTTCTTGAGCATCTGAGCCTGCTTGCCGATCAGTATCCGCTTCTGCCCTTCCCGCTCACAGTAGATCGCCGCGGCAATTCGCGTGAGTTTCGCACCTTCCTCGAACTGTTCGACCAGCACCGTGGTTGCATATGGAACCTCTTCACTGGTTTCCATTAAGACCTGCTCACGGACGATCTCGGCCACCATGAAGCGCGTCGGTTGATCGGTCACTTGATCTTCGGGGAAGTACCGCGGGCCCTCTGGCAACACATCAATCACCTTTTTCAGCAGCAGGTCTAACCCTTCGGGCTTCCGGGCAGAGAGCGGAATGATCTCCTTGAAAGCGTAAAGCTTGCTGTATTCATCGATGATGGGCAGCAGCTTATCTTTCTGATTCCGTAACAAATCAATCTTGTTCAAAAGGAGAAAAACTGGCGTTCCCGATTTCTTGGCCACTTCGAGCACCGACTCATCGGCATGACCGAACTTGCGGGTTACATCGACAATCAGCAGGAGCAAGTCGCATCCTTCCAACGCTTCCCGCACCTCAGACATCATCTTGCGGCCAAGTGAGCTGTCTGGCTTGTGTACACCGGGAGTGTCGATGAGCACAATCTGCCCGCCCACCTTTTTCTTTTGCTTCGGAATCTGCACAATCCCCAGGATGCGATTCCGCGTGGTCTGCGGCTTGGGACTGACAATAGCCAGCCTTTCACCCACGAGCGCGTTCAGCAAGGTGGACTTGCCGGCGTTGGGACGACCAAGAATGCACACGAATCCGGAATGAAAGGCCATAGATGATTGAGAAATTTAGTGATTTAGTAATTTGATAATTACCCAATTGCAAAATTACCCAATTACTCAATTCCTATATCAGCCGCATCTGTTTGGGTTCGACTGCCGAGATCCGAACTCGTTCCACTCGCCGCTCAGTTGACTCTAGCACTTCAAAGCGCAGCCCGTCCTCTTCTATCACCTCGCCCTTCTGCGGAATACGGCCCGCTAGTTCACTCACCAATCCCGCCACCGTGGCCGACTCTTTCCCCTCTGGACGTGTTCCCAGCAGCTCATCTAACCTGTCGACATCCATGTTTCCGGGCACAATATAGGAGTGATCGCTCTCGCGCACGACTTCGGCTTTTTCGTGCTCGTCATCGATCTCACCAACAATTTCTTCGACCAGGTCCTCAATTGTGACCAGACCCGCCACGCCGCCGTACTCGTCAACGACGATGCCCATGCGGATATTGCTCTTCCGCATCTCGCGCAGAAGCTCGCTTCCCAGCTTGCTTTCGGGCACGAAATACACATCTTTGCGCATCAGCGTGTCCACAGTCCGGGTGTGAGCTTCGGTGTCCGGCACCTGTAACACATCCTGCGCATAAACGATTCCCTTAATGTTGTGAATGGTGCCTTCAAAAACCGGGACACGCGAGAACGGCTTCGTCCGCAACAACTCAATGAACTGCTCGACCGTGGTATTGGTCGGAACGGCGACGATTTCCGGACGCGGCTTCATCGCCTCTCGCACTGTCTTCTCGCCAAATTCCACAACCGACTGGATCATGTCGCGGTTGCTTTCATCCAGGATGCCTTCTTCCTGGCCTGCTTCAATCAGCGCGTCCACGGCTTCCGCCTGGGTTTCCGGCTGTTCATCCGAATGGCCTTTGGTAAGAGCGGCGACCGATTGCAGGAATCCCAACACCAGGGTTACGGGCAAAACCAGATAGATAAGGATTCGCAAGAAAGGCGTCCAGCGGATCAGCCACTGCCCTTTGGTCCGGGAGAAGAAAACGAAGGGCAGGAACTGGTTACAAACGATCACGATCAGAATCAGGGTCAGCGTCGCCTGCAGAATTTCGTAGATGCTCCAGGCCCGGTCACGGAACACAGTGAAGCCCACCAGCATGGCGATCGCTGCCGTAGTCATTTGCGTGAGCACAGCCATTGACAGCGCCGCGCGAGCCCGACTCACATGCAGCCTCGGCTCCACGTTGTGTTCGAAGGCGTCGATATTGTCCTGGAACTCTCGGGAAAGGAATTTCCCAATCTCGGTGTAGAGGCGCTCTACGTAGGAGACGAGAGTCAGCAGCCCGAGCAGCATCAGCAACACCATAGCGATGACGAAGTTCATCTCGATGCTCGTGTGGCGCGAGAGCCTGATCCGGTACGTTTGACCGCCGGTCCTCGAGACTGCGCACCGTTAGGCGGGCTCTTACTCTTTCCCGTCAAGACGTTTCCGCGGTCTGGCCGTTCTCTTCTCTCAATCAATCCCATCGGCAATCCGAGCGACTTCCGCAAGCGCGCTTCCTTGCGCTCCATTTCGCCGTTATCCTGTTCGTGATCGTATCCGGCGAGGTGAAGCACCGCGTGCAACGTGAGAATTCTGATTTCCTCAGCTGCCGTGTGACCCAACTGACGGGCGTTACGGGCCGCAATTTCCGCGGAAATGGCAACATCCCCAGCGAATCCGCGCATCAGTCCTGGTATGGCGGGAAACGATAGCACATCCGTCGGCTTGTTCTTTCTGCGGAAACGATGATTCAATCCCTGTAACTCCTGGCTACTAGTCACTAGCACACTGACGGCTCCTCGAAGCCCGATGGCCCGCCGCGCTCGCATAACAAACTGCGCCAGCGCTGCCTCAGTCAATCCTGCCACTCTTTCTTGTATGATTACCAAACCGTCTCCGTGAGCAACTCGCCCAAATAAACAGGAGGGCCAAAACCGCAGCCCTCCCAGCCAGTCATGCTCGTTTTATTCTTTTGCGTCCGCTTCCGCAGGCATGGCAACATCCTTCGGTAGAACTACATTTTCGGCTCCGTTGGTTTTGCCGTTCGGACCCTTGGGTTCGAGCAACGACAATTGCTGTTCCGCCAGTTTCGTCTTGTGTTCATCGTAAGCCCGAATGATGCGCTGCACCAGGTGATGCCGCACCACGTCGCCTTCATCAAAGTAAACGAACGTCAATCCTTCGACGCGCTTCAGGATATCTACCGCTTCCAGCAGTCCGCTGCGGCGGGCGTTGGGCAGGTCGATCTGCGTCACGTCGCCCGTGATCACCGCCTTGGAGTTGAACCCCAGACGGGTGACGAACATCTTCATCTGCTCCGAGGTTGTGTTCTGGGCTTCATCCAGAATCACGAATGAGTCGTTCAGCGTGCGTCCTCGCATGAATGCAATCGGCGCAATTTCGATGACATTCTTCTCCAGGTAGCGATCGACCTTTTCGGGATCAAGCATGTCGTAAAGCGCGTCGTAAAGCGGACGCAGGTATGGGTCGATCTTGTCCTGCAACGTCCCCGGAAGAAATCCCAGGCGCTCGCCCGCTTCAACCGCCGGACGCGCCAGGATGATCCGGTTCACTCGTTTCGCCAGCAGCGCCGAAATTGCCATCGCCACAGCCAGGTACGTCTTGCCCGTGCCGGCAGGGCCGATCCCGAATACCATGTCGTGGTTTTCGATGGCCTCGACGTATCGTTTCTGATTCAGGCTCTTGGGCTGCACCGTGCGCCGTCCGAACGAACGCTGCCGTCCAGCTTCGGCTAGTCCGCGCAAGGTAGCTTTTGGGTCCGCGATCAGGACGCGCAGCATGCTGTTCAGGTCGCCATTGTTGAATGCGTGTCCGGAGCGCTGCAGATGGTTGTAGTCGGAAAAGACTTGTTCGGCTCGGGCAACATCGCGCGCCGCCCCTTCCAGTTCAATGGAGTCGGATCGAAGGTCAATGTTAATGTTCAGACCGTCTTCCAACACATGCAAGTTTTCATCCCTGGTACCGAACAGGGTTTCAATGTGAGGAGTAGTCTCGATGCTCTTCTTCATTCAGTTTTCGCGCATCCCTCCGTCCTGCGGCTGCGCGTTGCGTTCCGCGCGCCGGTGCTTAGATGGCGTCGCGGCGACACAGGCACCCGCGTACCGGTCTCAGCGACAACAAAATTCTTCTCTCTGCAGGTGGAACCAACCGGAATGCTCGCTCCCGAGGTGCAAGCAACAACCATTGAGATAAGGGTACGCCGGGGGTCGGATGGGAGTCAATGGTGGAGGCAGGTACGAGGCGAAATGCCGATCTACGCAGCTTCGCCTTTGGCATCTGCAACCGAAGCCGGAACCGCACGCGCTTGTGCCCAATTTCTAAGTTCCTGGATCTCCTCCGCCCGGGTCGCCGAAAGCGGTACGGTCATCGCGAACGCATCCATCAGCGAACCCGTGGCCAGCGGTTGCTTGCTGGAGAACGAGGCGTAAAGCGCTGCCTGCGCGGCGGCCTGAATCTCCGCTCCAGAGTACCCTCGCGCAGCTGCAGCAACTCGATCCAGATCGAACTCCGCCGGACGCCGATTCCGCCGCGCCAACTCAAGCGCGAAGATCTGCTTTCGCTCCGCCTGGTTCGGCAGGTCGACAAAGAACAATTCATCGAACCTGCCTTTGCGAATCAGTTCGGGAGGAAGTGCGGAAACGTTATTGCACGTGGCCGCAACGAAAACCGGAGCTTTGCGCTCCTGCATCCAGGAAAGAAATGCGGCCAGAAGACGTGAAGAGACGCCCGCATCCGCGGAGGCCGAATCCGGCCCACTTCCGGCGAAAACCTTTTCCCACTCGTCGATCCAAAGCACACATGGCGATAGCTCGTCGGCCACCTGGAACACCTTCTGAATTCGCTTCTCGGTCTCGCCGATATATTTGTCGAAGATCGCAGCGGTATCGAATTTGACCAGCGGCAAGTTCCATTCACCGGCGATCGCTTGCGCGCACATACTCTTCCCGCAGCCCTGAACGCCCAGAATGACCACGCCCCGCGGTGGTTCCAGGCCGAACGCTCGCGCTTTCTCTTCCCAGGTTCCGCGCCGCTGTTCCAACCAATGCTTTAGATTTTTCGAGGCCTCCGACGCCGGCCATGGTGTCAGAGACGTCAACGAAATCCAGCATCTCCGCACGCCGCAGCATTTCCTTCTTGGCTTGCAAGACATCGGTCACAATCTCGGCCGTCAGCCCGTACCTAGCCACAATCGCTTGCGACACTGCCCGCTCCGCCTGCTCTTCCGTCAATCCGCGCAGATTGTCAGCCATCACATCCAATCTGGCAATGTCCAATGATCGGCACAAGGTTCGTGTTTTTCCCACGTGCACGATCATTTCGTCGATGATCTGGCGCAGGCGCAGCTTATCTGGAAGAGGCAACTCCAGATACTCCACCAGGCTGGCCAACTCCGGTGGCATCTTGACCGAAGGAGCGACAATTACGACCGTGCGGCGATTCTTGGAAAATTTCTGGCCCACATCGCGCAGCCGCCGCACTACGACCGGGTCTTCCATATGGCGATGGAAATCTTTGAAAATGAATGCCGCTTCGACCGAGATCCCCTCCAAGACCGCAAGCACTTGCGCGGGTTCCCGGGTGTTGTAAATCGCCTGCGCTGCAAGATCCGTGGCGTCCTAACCGGCACCGCTAGCGGGAAATCTGCCCTCCACCACAACTTCGTAGCCTTCGTTCCCACAACGAGCCAAGCCGCTGGCTATGCTCCATTCGAAGGGGGCGAGATTGAGCGACGCGCACGCCACGCGCACCAAGCGCACGGCGCGTACCTCTTCCACCGTCTCCATCACCACAATTGGCGCGGAGGAATCGATCAGAACTTTCAGCGTGCCGAGTGGATCCGCCAATGGTTTGACCAGTCGCAAGTTGCTGCCGTAGAATAGTTTATTCGGAAGTGGCAGCACGTCTCCACCTAAGAGAATCTCAATAGAAACGAAGGTAACGAGATTAAATGGCAAATCATTTTTCGGCGCTGAAGCGCGCCCGTCAGACTGAGAAACGCACGGCTCGCAACCGCGCCAACACTTCCCGCCTGCGCAGTGCGTTACGCGACTTGCGCGAATCGCTGGCCAAAGGCGACAAGCAGGGGGCTGAACAGATTTTTCGGCAAACTGTCTCCGCCCTCGACAAAGCCGTTCAGAAGGGCGTGCTTCACGAGAACACCGCGTCGCGCTACAAGTCGCGTTTGAACGCGCGTTTGAACGCGGTCGCAAAGAAGTAACAATTCTCCCGTTCGGCGTTCCGAACACAATCTTGAGGTATTTCTTCAGCGCTGCTGAGCGCTCCTCATCCGACGCGAGCAGCTGTTCCTCTCGGGTCCCATTGCGGGTAAGGATCAGCCTTCGGTCTGCGACTGTAATCCTTCCGTCCGGTGTAGCCTGGGAACACACGATCTTCCGCGTGAACGGCGACTCGGGCGAGGTTTGATGGTAGTGGCACATGGCCGCGAAGTCGTTGAGGCTCCGCGGCGTCAGCGTGAGGGAATAGTGCCGCTCCCAGACGCCGTCGCGTTCCGCTCTCTCCATGCGCAACGAGTGCCCGCCATCCACCACCCGATACCTTCGGCCGTCATGCGACCCCTCGACACCAGACCTCAAGCCAAAGGGCTCCAGGAAAGAGTCTCCGAATCCCACGTCTGCAAGCCACGGTTCCTCCAAGTCGATCCTCAACACAAGATGATCGAACTCGGGACCATCGCTGTCATCTTCACGTGGCACGCGGGCCGAGAGCAAACTAACCTGAAACCCGATTGCACGCAGCAGGGCTGCAAAAGCTCCATTGAGTTCGTAGCAGAAGCCGCCACGACGCCGCTCCACGATCTTGTCGATGAAGGCATTCTCCTCGCACACGATCTTTCGGCCCGCAGCGATATCGAGGTTCTCAAAGGGGACACTGAGCAAGTGAGCTCGATGCAGATTGCGCAGCACTGCAAACGTGGGCGCAAGCGATCCGGTGTACGCGATTCGGTCGAGATAGGCCGGGACGTTGAGCATGGCGGGCTGCCGAGCTGCGCTCGGCCAGACAGCCGGGGGCGGCTGTCTCCACGTGGGCATTAATTAAACCGGCAGCTCTTCCTGCATCCAACCGGCTTCCGGCTTCGGCTCCGAGGTCAGGTCCATCACCAGTTTCTCCAGCACGATTCGTTTGCTCGGAGGATTGGAACGTAATGCGAGATCAGTCTTGGCAACCAGCCGGATGGCGCGCGTAAGCTCTCGCTTCGATTTGTAGCGTCGAGCTTGCTTGATGATGTCATCAGCGGCAAACGGAGGCACACGGAAGCCCTGCCACAGCGCCGCCCATAACATGCGTTGGTCGCGCACGTTTCGCTCGAGAATCACGAGCATCTGGCGAAAAGTCTTGGCCAGCATGTAGAGATGTCCGATCGCAGCCTCGTCCCCTTCACCCGTGGTGAGAATCGAATCGAGCATCTCTAACGCCCGCATCCGGTCTTTCGAGGAAATCGCGTCGGTCAGCTCGTATAAAGATCTTTGCTTCGCGGCCAGCACCATGGTCTCGACGTCGCCCAGCGTGATGCGCTTCTTTTCCTCCACGTAGAGAACCAGCTTCTCCAGTTCGTTCGAAACCATCATCATGTCGCCGCCAAGAGCGTCGACCAGTTCGCGGGCGGCATCGGCATCGATCTTGACGTCCCGGGTGGCACCGTATTTGCCAATCCACCGAACGGCCTCACTTTCTTCCACTCGCGCCAGTTCGACAATGGCGCAGTATTGCCCCAGCGTCTCGCGAATTCGCTCGTAGCGTTCTTTGTCCGTTAAGTCCATGCGGCGAGGGTCCGCGGGAATGCGGATGTGGTCGGCAACGAAGATCAATACGGCAGCGGGATTGGGATCTTTGCAGTACGCTTCGATGGCTGCGAGTTTCTCATTGTTGGACCCGCGTCCGAACAGGTTCTTGACGCCTCGAACAAAGAACACTTGAAAAGGCGCCATCAGCGAAGGCGTGCGCGCTCGATCAAGCACTTCTACCAGATCAGTCTCCGCCAGATCGAACTCGAAAAGGCTGAAGTCGCGCAAATCGGGTGTGACCAGATGTTCCAGAATCGCTTCGCGGCAACGTTTACGAAAAAACACTTCGGCTCCCACGAACACGTATGCCGGACGCAGGTTGTGGGCTTGTACCTCGGAGACGAAACGATCTGCCTGGGCGAAGGCTCGCATCAGAAGCCCTCCAGAATGTTCGACACCAGGGCCTGCGCAAAGTCGCGCGACAGGCGTTGAAATGCGGGTGTGTCTTCCTCGAAAAAACTGTTCAGGTCGCGCTCGACCTCGTACTGCTCGCGAAACAGATACGAGGGATTCTGGTAAAGGACCGTGCCCTTGGTATCGACCAATGACACTTTCATGGAGACCACAACCATCACGCTCGCGGCGCGTCCAGTCTGCGAATCATAGGTAAGTGGACTGCTATAGGTGGCGAGGACGGTCCCGTGCAGCACCGCGTCCGCATCGTCACTGACCAGGTTGACGACGTGGTAATGGGTTCGCGTGACGAACTCTCTTGCCACAGCAGCGGTCAGCATCTGCTCGATCTTGAAGGTTTGAGTTTGGTTCACGAAGGCCGGGATTGCAATAGTCCGGACGTTATCAGGAATGGTTACGGTGTGGGCGGCGGTGTGATAGCCGCAGCCTGTGCAGAAAACGCCCAGGAGCACAGCCAACACCTCGCCGCGGCTCGTTCTCATTGGATTTTGCCTCGAGGCCGGGTTGCTGCCATGGTTTCCGCGCACTCGACCGCAGTTGCGGCGGCGATGCGGAGATTATCGGACGCGGCCCACAGCCAAAATCCATTCGGCTGACTTGCATCCGCGGCGATCGACATCTGAATATCGACCTGTCCCGCGGCATTCACATTACTGGGAGCGTCTTCGGCTCCAAGCGTGAGTTTCACATGCTCGCCGGCCAGTGCTCGCGAAATGCTTTCGATATCCGCGACCTGCCCGAGTTCGACGTGGATCGCAAAGGCGTGTCCGTGAAAGATGGGAGCCTGCACCAACAACAGCGATGGCAGCAGAGCGTCCTTGCCAACGATTTTCTTAAAATGCTTTAGAACCCGACTCTCTACGGTTGCCAGCGACGGCACCGAATGTTCACCGAAGCGGGCTACCATGTTGAAAGCCACTTGCGTATCGAAGATGTTCTTCGGCAGTTGCTGGAACGAAAGCAGATTCACTGTCTGCTCGTGCAGTTCGTCCATGCCCTTCTGACCGTGTTCCGAGGCTGGTTCGAATACCGTGGCCACCGCCCGCATCACAGGTGCAGCTTTCTGTGCGCGAAGCAAGAGTAGCGCCAGCACGACCGCTGCGGGATGCGCCGCCACCGCCGGCCCAGGCTGCAATTGAGGAATCAAAGGCTGGCCCAGTTGTCGTTCGATCCACGGCGAACGCACGGTGGCGTCCGGTTCATCTTCGAGAGCGGAAGAAAGATCAATGATCGCGCTGCCCGCGTCCCGCGCCGTCTTCCAGTTCTTGCGCGTGGACTCCGGATCTGAAGCAAAAAAAGTAAAGTCGATATTCTGGAACTGTTCGGTGCGGACATTCTGAATAAACGTGACCTCCTCTCCGACCGTTTCAAGCTTGCCCAGCGCCTCTTCGTCATCCAGCAACTTGACATCAATCGAAGGGAAATTGCGATCGTTGAGTACTTCTGCGACTTCCTTACCCTTAAGCGAGCCGGCGCCGACGATGGCGAGGCGGTAAAAGTTGCCTCCGCGCACCGGTTCGGTGTGCGACGCCGGAGCGGGCTTGAGATTCGAACTCATGAAGTCTGCGAGGCCTCTTTGTACTGCGGAGGAGGCGGGTTCCGCTTGCGCCGGAAAATCCATTGCAGGCGCCAGAACACGCCAGAAAACATGTAGGTTAGCGCGATGACGAACAGCACCCACTGGGAGAAAACCCAGATCGCCGCGAACAGCAATCCCAGCAAGATCACCAATTGGAACGGCTGCCGGGAGCGGAAATCGATGTCTTTGAAGCTGTAGAAACGCCACGTGCTGACCATGAGATATCCCGCCGCCACGATGATGAGCATCCAGGTAATGCAACTCCAGAGCGAAGAAATCGGGTCGCCTCCGGAGAAGTGCACCACGGCGGCGATCACGCCAGCTCCCGCTGGAATGGGCATTCCCACAAAATACTTTTTCCCCGGCCGGCCCGGGTTCGATGGTTGGGGGTTCGACGCTATGTTGAACCGCGCCAGGCGGCTGGCGCCAGCCATCAAGAACAGGAAGCTTGAGATGGAGCCCAGTTGAATCATTTTGCCGGTTAGTTCGCTGGACCCCAAAAATACCGGCAACTGGCGGAAACCCCACATCCATGCCAGTAGCGCGGGCGCGACGCCAAATGTGATGGCGTCGGCCAACGAATCCAGCTCCCGCCCAAAGTCACTGCTAGTGTGAGTTATGCGGGCGATGCGTCCGTCTAAACCGTCAAACAAAACGGCGAACCCAATCGCCTTGGCCGCAAAATCAAAATGCCAGGGTTCCGCAGCCGTGGCATGTGTGACCTGTAAGATGGCGTAGTAACCCAGGGCAATATTTGCGGCAGTGAAAAGGGAAGGCAAAATATACATGCCCTTGCGCAACCGTCCCGAAGGCCGGTCTTCTTTGCGCCGCTTTGGAATCACTGGAACTTCTGGATCCATTACAGTGCTCCTCGTTGAGCCTGTCCGGCGCTTCCCGCCGTGAGTGGTCGCTCGGCGTTCAGGTAGGCCAGCACGCTCGATCCGCCTTTCACATGATCGCCAACCTTAACTTCGATGACTGCGGAGGCATTCACCAAAACATCCACCCGCGAGCCGAACTTGATAAGGCCAACCCGCTCCCCACGCCCCACCCGATCGCCAACCTTTTTGCTGAAGACGATCCTGCGTGCCAGAAGGCCTGCAATCTGCTTGAAAACTACGGTCTGACCATCTCCTTCGACGGTGACCACGTTCTGCTCGTTTTGTTCGGCCGAGGCCACATTCATGGCATTTAAGAATTTTCCCCTTTGATACCGCACTTCGCGAATGACGCCGCTGATAGGAGAGCGGTTCACGTGCACATTAAAAACATTCAGGAAGATGCTGATCCGAAGGCGCTCGGCGCCATTCAGAATCGATGGCGAGACGTCCGTGACCTTCCCATCCGCCGGTGACACGAGCGCACCTGCCTCACCCGGGATCACCCGATCGGGATCACGAAAAAACCATAGAAAGAATGCGGCCAGCAGCAACGCCGGCAACGCCCAAAGCGGGCTAGCGAGCCAACCGATCAGTGCGGCTGCAGCCAGAAGCGGAAAAGCGTAGCAGTAAGCGTCACGAACCATTGGGGAGATAGAGAGAATTATAGAGCAGGCTGAGGGTGCATCTCCGGCTTTCATGTTAAACGCAAATAAAAAAGGCGCTTACGAGCACCCTGCGTAGAGACAGATAACCCCTCCGGCGGCTGAGCCGCACAAGGTTGGAGCTTAACTAAGCGACCTGGTTTTGCTGCGGCTGTTGCCTGAACTGCCGCTGAATACTCTCCATCTGATCTTTAAGACGGAGTTTCAGTTTCTTCAGTCGCACTTCTTCCAATTTTTCGTCATCGGTGAGATAGCGTTTTTCGGTGAGTGAATCAAGACGTTTTTCGTAGAGCGTATGCTCCGTCGCCAGTTTTCGAAATTCATCGTGACTGGCGAAGAGCTGGTCCCTAGAAGTTAGCATCCAGCAGACCTCCTAACCGGGTTTTCAGATTCCAACTTACCACACGATCTATGCCCGCTTCAACGCGAATTTCCGTCGGAGGATCTCGTGAGTTCTCAGCGATTTCCGACTGATTGCACCAACCCTGATGCATTCTCATACAAGCCTCAGCCGATAGACAATCGCATCCTCTTCCGGCTCGCGATAGTAACCCTTGCGTCGACCAGTCCCCACAAAAGCCCACTTCTCATAGAGCCGGCGCGCCGCAAGGTTCGACATGCGGACCTCAAGGAAGACGGCCTCCGCACCTCGGTCTCGAGCCAAGTCAAGAAATTCTCCCAGCAGACGTGTGCCCAGCCCCCGACGCCGTGCAGGCCCCGCGACGGCGATGTTCTCAATTTCCCACTCCTCGCCCGTCGCCCTGCCAGCGATAAATCCCAGCACAGCAGCGTGTTCCTCAAGGACCAGTACCACACGGGATGGGACTTCGCTGGAAAATGCGGCGTCATACTGCTCCTTCAACCAGTGCGCCGCCGTAGCAGCGTGCCTCTCCAGCGCCATCATGGTAGGAATGTCAGCAGGATTGGCAAGACGAATACGCATTTGTGGCGTCGGCATCTCGACAGCTTTACCGTGATCGCTTAACTGCCTTTGACGAAAAGTTCCGCCTCCGAGCGCCCGATGTAATTCGCTTCAAGCGCCTCCGGGGAAACGGTCTCTCCAGAGACAATCTTTCTCCATCCTAGCTGCACGATCACATCGCTCCGCGGCCGCTCCACTTCTACTACGTGCAATCCCTTGACCTGTGCTGCTTCGGCAATGGCGTGGTCGGCCGTGACGATTAATTGCTCGCTGGCTGACGCCAACCATTCGTCTCGGGTCAACAGGCGTTCACGAATCAGTTGCGTTCCTGTGCTACCGACCTCGTACTCACCGAGGAAAACCTCGCTTCGTCCGGCATCGAGCGCAGACACAACTCTTCCTCGCTGACCCTCACTTGCCAACGCTTCCAACAGCGATACTGCGGCAATCGGTTTCCCCAGTACGTCCGCAAGCGCTTTGACGACTGCCAAACCGATGCGGAGCCCAGTGAAGGATCCCGGCCCAGAGACCACTGCCAAGGCGCCAATGTCCGCCTTACTGAATCCGTGTTTATCGAGCAAAGTCGCAATTTGTGGAACCAGTTCGGCGGAGAATGTCCCGCTCGCGAGTGGGGAGACCTCGATGACTTCGCAAGAAACATCAGGCGCGCATCGCGCGATTGCGATGCTGCCTTGCTTACCGGAAGTGTCGACTGCGAGAAGAAGCATGATTAAGAATTGCTGGCGACGCAGTTCAGTGGCAACGCGAAAACCGTGGCTGCTTTGAATCAGTGCCCGGCTTCCACCAACTCCAGCAGCACCCCTCCTGCGCTCGAAGGATGTACGAACACGTATCGATGCCCGCCTGCGCCAGTCTTGATTTCGTTCGACACCAGCCTCACGCCGTCTTTCTGCAGGCGTTCGACGACCGCAGTCAAATCAGGCACTCGCAGGCAAACGTGATGCAGACCCTCACCGCGCTTGGCGATAAATTTCGCAACCGTCGAGGCTTCCGACGTGGCTTCCATCAACTCCAGCCGGCTCTCTCCCACCGGCAACATCGCCACCCGCACCTGCTCACCCTCGACCACCTCGTCCGCCAACGCGACCAGCCCCAACTTCTCGTAGATCCCCTTCGCCGCCGCCAGCGACTTCACCGCAATACCGAGATGGTCAATAGTGAACATCAATCCTGTCTCCACAGCGAGGCGTCCCGATAGTCACTCAATCGACTCACGCCATCATCACACTCACACCGTCATCCTGAGCGAAGCGAAGGATCTTTGCATTCGGCTCACAGCACCAAAAACCTCAAGCGTCGCGTGGCGTGACCGTGCTGACGTAAGCCACGGGTTCCGGCACAACACTAGCCCTTCCCCATCCTGCCCACAATCTCCTCCACCAGCGTGTAAGGATCGCGCTTGTGCTCGGCAACTTCCGCCGCGTAGCGTGCGACATTGCCATCTTCCATTTGGGTACGCGCTTTTTCCAGCAGTGCATCGCGCAGCATCTCGATCAACCGCTCCTGCCAGTTTTCAATGCTGTGCTGCAAGACCAGGTTTTCCTTCTGCAGATACGCCTCGTAATCCGCAATCGCCGCGACCAGTTCATCGATTCCGGTCCCGTCGCTGGCCACGGCCTTCACAATCGGCGGAGTCCAATGATCAGTGCGAATCGCCAGCGATTGCAAGGCCCGAATCTCACGCTCGACCCGTTCGGCGCCCTCGCGATCGCTCTTGTTGATCACAAAAACATCCGCAATCTCCATAATGCCGGCCTTAATGCTCTGCACGTCGTCGCCCATCCCCGGCACCAGAATCACAACCGTGACGTCGGCCAGGCGCACGATCTCAACCTCGTCCTGCCCGACGCCAACGGTTTCGATCATGATCAAGTCGCGCCCCGAAGCATCCATCAGCGTAGCCACATCCGCCGTGGTTCGCGCCAACCCACCCAACGAGCCCCGCGTCGCCATGCTGCGAATGTAAATCCCAGGATCAGAAAAATGATCCTGCATGCGAATGCGATCCCCCAAGATTGCCCCGCCCGTATAAGGGCTGGTCGGATCGACCGCGATGATCCCGACCGTACGATTCTCTTGGCGATAGTGCCTGGCCAATTGATCGACCAGCGTACTCTTGCCGGCACCCGGCGCGCCAGTAAGACCAAGAATCCGCGCATGCCCAGTTTGCGGGAACAACGCTTTCAGCAACTCCGCCCACCCCGGCGAGCGGTTCTCGACCATGCTGATAGCCCGCGCCAACGTCCGCGGGTCGCCAGAACGCAGTTGCGTAATCAATGGTTGGAAGTCGTGGCTCAACCTGTCAGTGTAAAGCACAGGCATAAAGCCAGGAAATCTTTAGTAGCCGCGGCTCAGTAAGACAGCTTCGGTATCCGTGACAATCCGCGTTGATCCGTGGCGAATTGAGGTTTAGTCTTTCAGCAACTGCCGAGCAATCACCAACCGTTGCACTTCACTCGTCCCTTCGCCGATCGTGCACAGCTTCACATCACGATAAAACTTCTCCGCGGGATAATCCTTGATGAACCCATATCCGCCGTGAATCTGCACACCTTCGTTGGCGCAACGCACGGCCACTTCGCTGGCATAAAGCTTTGCCATCGACGACTCCAGCGTACTCTTCGACCCTGCATCTTTCAGGGACGCCGCGCGGAACGTTAGCAGCTTCGCCGCTTCGATCTCCGTCGCCATATCCGCCAGCTTCCACTGGATGGCTTGAAATTCGCTGATCGCTTTGCCAAACTGCTTGCGCTGCTTGGAATACTTCAGCGCGGCCTCGTACGCTCCCTCAGCCATGCCCAGAGACAACGCCGCAATCGAGATGCGTCCGCCATCCAGCACACGCATGGCATCGATGAATCCGTCGCCCTCTTTCCCTAGAAGATTTTCCGCGGGAATGACGCAGTCTTCAAAGATCAGCTCGGCGGTATCGCTCGCCCGTAGCCCCAGCTTGTTTTCTTTCTTCCCCGGACGGAATCCTTTGGAACCCTTCTCCACAATGAACGCCGAGAGCCCGTGAGTGTGCGCCGCGCGGTCAGTCACCGCGATCACTACCAACGTATCGGCGTAGTGTCCATTGGTGCAGAACGTCTTGGTACCATTGAGCACCCAAGTGTTTCCCTTTCGCACGGCCGTCATACGCGCGCTGCCCGCGTCCGATCCGGAAGACGGTTCCGTAAGTCCCCACGCCCCGATGTGCTCGCCTGTTGCCAGCTTGCTGACGTATTTCTTCTTCTGCTCTTCGGTGCCGGCAATAAAAATGTGATTTGAACATAGCGAACTGTGAGCCGCCACAATGATGCCCACCGACCCATCCACGCGAGAAAGTTCCTCAATGGCGGTGACGTATTCGATGTATCCCATCCCGGCGCCACCGTATTCAGTAGGAAACACGGTCCCGAGCAGGCCGAGCTTGCCGAGTTCCTTGATCGTGGCCAGGGGAAACTCGCCAGCCTCGTCCCATTTCGTGACGTTCGGCGCAATCTCCCTCTCGGCAAACTCGCGCACACTCTTCTTCAGGTGAAGTTGCTCTTCGTTCAATAAGAAATCCAAGGTTCCTCCGGTCAAGCTTCGTCCGCTCAAGGACGGGCAGCCGCAGCGAGGATTCAATCCTCGCTCGGCAAATGCAAAACATTTGATTAGAGCATAGTGCGCGGAAGGAGTGAAAGCGATCCTTAGCAGGAAGCAGGAGGAAGCAGGTAAGCCCATCTCGACCCTCCTACGGTATGCGCGCGCTCAGCACCGGAACCATCCAAACTGCGTATCCCCGTGGGTCGCGAATATTGGCGATCATTTGATCGAAGTATGCCACCGCGGACTCGCGCGAAATCGGCGTCAGCTCGCCGATCGGCTCGGCATACCCGTCGCGCCAAGCGGTGAGAATCGTGGCGAACGTCTCCCGCGGCACGCGCACCGTGTCAACGATCACGTAGTCCACCGTGATTGCGTCGAGTTTCATGGCGGTGAGGATGCTGAATGTGTTCCGTCCAATAAACAAGTCGGTGCCTGTCTTGGACTCAAAACTCGGTGGAACCACGTACCAGAAGTCCCGAGGATCGAGCGCGCCGCGTTGGAAGTGCAGCATTCCGTAATCCTCCGGAATGAGGTGCAAGAATCCGCCGCGACGTGTGACCCGCGCTAACTCCGCCAGCACGCGGTCGGGGTGAGGAATCGAATGCATGACGTGACGGCAAACTGTAAGGTCAAAACTATGGTCTGGAAAGCCGAGCTCGAATATACTCTGCCGCTCCAACCTCAATCGCCCCGCGAGGCCGGCGTAGCGCCACCGCGCGAGTTCCAGGTGTTCGTCAATAATGTCCACTCCGAGCACCTGTGCTTGCGGAAAAAGCTCAGCCAATCGCGAGGACCCCTCACCCGTTCCGCAACCGGCGTCGAGAATTCGCGCGTCTGCCGGTATCGCATAGCGACGAATGAAGTGAACTTCCTGCGGCCAAATTGCCCGCGCCTGCGCATCCAATCCTCTCACCATGGACTCGTCAGCCATCTGCTTAGCCTGCGGGTTGAGGTCGGTCACGGCGCTTCTCCTGAATGTCTGGCCAGGAGGTCTGGCTAAGTGGTTGTGCTGGTTTGAGGGTCGGATTTCGTCGATCAAAAGCGGCGCGGACGCGATTATACGCCGCTGCCCAACTCTTCATCAGACAGGAACGTCGCCAGTTTTGACGGCGATGAAGCGTTCAAACACTTCGTTGGAAAGAAGCCGGCCCTTCGCCGTTAGACAAACCCTATCTCCCTGTTTCTCCATCAATCCCATTTGTCTTAAGTCGGCGATGGACTCGCCCAAGCCTACGACGGGTCCTTCTCCAAACTCCGCCACGACCTCGCTTAAATCCAAACCGCGAGTTAGCCGCAGGCCGAGAAAGAATGTCTCCTCGAGCGCCGCGGCCGGTGAAACCGCGGTGCGATTCAACGGACCTTCGGCAACATAGGCTTCCAGTGAATCCGGGAACGAAAATCGCACCGCTTCGCCGGCCAAACCTGGCAGCATCGAGTGCGCGTCCACGCCAAATCCCAGATATGGCTGCCGGGTCCAATACTTCAGATTATGCCGCGACTCGTATCCCTCCCGCGCGAAGTTGGAGATCTCATACTGCCGCACTCCGGCCGCCTGCAACCGCTCACACGCCATCGTGTAGAGGTCCGCGGTGAGGTCCCCAGCGGGCACAAAATGAGCGTGGTATCTCGTGCCGCCAGCGATCAACTCGCGCCCGAGACGGGAATCTTCGTCCACTTCGAGCATGTAGACGCTGGCGTGAGACGCCTGGCTCGCAATTGTCTGCTCCACGGAAAACGTCCAACTGTCGACAGTCTGATGTGGTAAGCCCGCGATCAGGTCGACGTTGATGTTTGTAATCCCAGCGGCTCGCAAATTGGCAACGTCATCGAGAACCGTCTTCCGATCATGCTGACGCCCCACCGAGGCTGCTTCTTGATCGACAAACGATTGCACGCCCAGGCTCACACGATTCACGCCGCATTGCTGGAGGGCTTCAAGAACAGCCGGACTTAGCGTCCCCGGCGCGCATTCTACCGTAACCTCCGCACCCCCCTGAACCTCAAAATTTTGCGCAATCGCGACAAAAAGCTGCTGCAACTGCGAGATATCCAGTACAGTAGGAGTTCCGCCTCCCATGTAGATGGACTCGACAATCCGGTCGGTGCGCCCGCCCATCTGTGCTACAGTCGGGTTGTCATGTTTCATGTCAGCGCACACCCGGTCCACGTAGCACTGAAACACGGAGCGGGAGAAGACATCGGATGCGAAGTTGCAATAGCTGCACTTGGTACGACAGAAGGGCACGGAAATGTACAGGCCAAGAGGCATTCCGACGATTATCGCACTTTTGGCAGGGCGCCCTAGCCGCAGGTTGCTTCTGAAAAGAGCTCTTGGTGGCATCTTGGAACTTATCGGTGATAGACGGGTTTTCATTCTAAGCAAGTCGGAGTAAGAACTACAAACTAATGACGCTTCCGCGCGTGGTTATCACTGGTATGGGCGTGGTCAGCCCCAACGGCATCGGCAAGGAAGCCTTTTGCCTCGCCATTCTCGCCGGAAAATCCGGCGTGAAGCGAATTACGCGGTTTGATCCCTCCGGATTGCCCGTACACATCGCCGGCGAAATTCCCGAGTTCGACGAACTCGCCTGGGTGGACGCTCGTGAGCGCAAACACGTCTCTCGTGTCGTGCCCCTGGCAGTAGCCGCATCAAACGAAGCTATCCAAGACGCCGGGCTGGACCCGGCCGCAATGTCCATGGACGAGAAACGCGAGATCGGCGTGATCCTCGGCACCGGCGGTGGCGCCCAAGAGTTCTCCGAAGAACAATACCGGCTCTGGCATTCCGGCCACATCAAGCAGGTCAGCCTGTTCTGCATTCCGAGCGGAACCATGGGCACGATTCCGAGCGAAATCAGCATGCGTTTCGGCTTTCGCGGCTACAGTCACGTGGTTACGGCAGGTTGCACTTCCTCCACGGACGCTCTCGGTTACGCCTATCAGCATATTCAAGCCGGCGTGCAGCCCATGTTTCTGGTCGGCGGCGTCGACTCGCCAATCACTCCGGGCATCATCAAGGGCTACACTCTGCTGCGCGCGCTCACTCAGTCCTGGAACGAGTCCCCGGAGCGGGCCTCGCGCCCGTTTTCCGGCGACCGCGACGGATTCGTGATTGCCGAAGGTTCGTGGATGTTTATCCTCGAGGACTACGTGCATGCTCGGGCGCGCGGCGCCCGCATCTATGCCGAAATCACCGGGTACGCTTCCACCTGTGAGGCGTTCCATCGGGTCCGAATGAGCGACTCGCCGGAAGAACCCGCACGCGCCATTAATTTGGCTCTCGAAGAAGCAGGCATCGCCCCAGAGAACGTTCAGTACGTCAACCTTCATGGCACCTCCACGGAGATGAACGATCGCGTCGAAACCCGCGCCGTGAAACTGGCTTTGGGGAAGCACGCGAGCCGTATTCCAATGTCCGGACTCAAGTCGCAGATTGGACATGCCCAGGGCGCCTGCGGCTCGGCCAGTCTGGCCGCAACCCTGATCGCGATGGAACACGGAAAGATTCCGCCAACCATTAACCTCGACGTTTCCGACCCGGAATGTGATCTGGATTATGTGCCCGAGGCAGGCCGCAAGGCTCAAATCGAACACGCAATTTGCAACTGCGTGGGATTCGGATCGAAGAACTCTGCCCTGGTGCTGAGAAAAATCGCGTAGAAGCCCGACCCCTCTTTGTCGCCACATTTTCTGTCATTCCGAGCGAAGGTCCAGGAACCTGCTGTTTGCCGACGCAGTTCAGAAAAGCAGATTTCTCGACTCCGCAGGATCATCCGCAGTTGCGCATGATCCACTACGCTCGAAATCGCAACGGAAAAGTGAATGTCGTCACACCGTACGCTCCAGAAACCTTTTCCATCCTCGCCTGCTTCTTGGCCATCTATGTAGGGTATCTTTAAGGTTAGCCCCGGACACTAGCCGCCCATGGCCTCCGAAGAAGAAGTATTAGGTAAAGCGTATGACAGCCGGTTGATGAAACGGCTGCTCACCTACCTGCGTCCCTACAAGTGGCAGGTGACGGTTGCTCTGGCTTCGATTTTGATCAAAGCCGGCGCCGATGTCCTCGGCCCCTATCTCACGAAAGTCGTGGTGGACCGCTATCTGGCGCCGGTGCACGCCCTGCATACGCCCCTGGATCGATTCTTAAGCAACAAGCCGCTGGTTGGGATCGCACAGATTGCGGCCCTTTACGTTGGGCTTCTGGTATTCAGTTTCCTGTTGGAATACCTCCAGACTTATTACATGCAGTGGGCGGGACAGAAGACGATGTTCGATATGCGTGCCCAGATCTTCCGCCACTTGCAGCGCATGCACATCGGTTTCTACGACAAGAATCCTGTCGGCCGCCTGGTCACCCGCGTCACCACCGACGTGGATGCGGTGAATGAAATGTTCACCTCGGGCGTTGTCTCAATTTTCGAAGACGTCTTCGTGCTGGCCGGCATTATCGCCATCATGCTGCGCATGAACTGGAAGCTGGCTCTGATCACGTTTGCCGTGCTGCCGCTGATCAGCATCGCCACCAAGCTTTTCCGTGACAGGGTCCGCGATTCCTATCGGCGGATTCGCGTGGCCATCGCCCGAATCAACGCATACCTGCAAGAGCACGTGAGCGGCATGGTTGTGCTGCAGCTCTTCAATCGCGAAGAACGCGCCTTCGACAAGTTTTCCGAAGTGAATGCCCTCCACATGGACGCGTTCAAAGACGCGATCCTGGCGCACGCCGTTTACTATCCGGTGGTCGAAATCCTCTCGGCGATCGCAATCGCTTGTGTCATCTGGTTCGGCGGCAACGACGTCATCCGTGGCACGACCACGCTGGGCGTTCTGGTAGCGTTTATCCAGTATGCCCAGCGCTTCTTCCGGCCCATCCAGGATCTCAGCGAAAAGTACAACATCTTGCAGTCGGCCATGGCTTCCAGTGAGCGGATTTTCAAGCTCCTCGATACACCGGCTGACATCACGTCACCCGCCGTCACCAAGACACCGGAAGGACCCGGCCGCATTGAGTTCGATCACGTGTGGTTCGCGTATCGCTCGATACCAGCCACTGATCGTGTGGGGAATGACCACGTGGGGACGGCCGCCCCCGGCCGTCGGGTCGAGCAAAGCTCGACTACCTCCGGCCCCGATTGGGTTCTCCGTGACGTCAGCTTTGCCATCGAACCCGGGGAAACCGTCGCCTTTGTCGGCGCGACCGGAGCGGGCAAAACCACGATCATCTCGCTGCTCATGCGCTTCTACGATGTGCGGAAGGGAGCGGTCAGAATCGACGGAGTCGACGTCAAAGAAATGGACCTGGCGGATCTTCGCCGCCGCTTCGGTGTTGTGTTGCAGGACCCGTTCCTGTTCAGCGGAACGGTTGCCAGCAACATTCGCCTGGGCACGGAGGGGATCGACGACGAAGACGTGGCAAAAGCTGCCGAAGATGTGAACCTTGCCGACTTCATCCGCACTCTCCCGAATGGATTCAAGGAAGAAGTCCGCGAGCGCGGCAGCACGCTTTCGACCGGACAAAAGCAGCTTATCTCGTTCGCCCGCGCGCTGGCGCACGATCCCAAGATTCTGATCCTCGACGAAGCCACGTCCAGCGTAGACACGGAAACTGAATTCCGCGTCCGCGACGCGTTGAGCCGAATGCTCGAAGGCCGCACCTCAGTGATCATTGCGCACCGGCTCTCGACCATTCAGCGCGCCGACAAAATTGTCGTGATGCACAAAGGCCAGGTTCGTGAGATGGGTTCTCACCAGCAACTCCTAGCTCAGCACGGTATTTACTTCAAGCTCTACCAACTGCAATACAAAGATCAGGAAGTTGCCGCTGGCTCCCAAGTGACAGCCAACGCGGACGACTAGCCGGCCACCACGACACTTGTGTGGGACGGGCACCTCGACTGTCCAGGCGGAGCAAAGCTCCGCAGGCCTTGGGTGGAGAAGCCCCACTCACCCGAACCAGGCAAACTCTTGCAGACTGACAAGCCGTGGCCAAGGCGGGGATTGCCTGCCGGGGACGGTTACGGCTATGGCTCTCCGTGTCCCTCGCCGCCGGCGATTCTTCATGTTCTGCGCTTGCCTCGCAGTTCTTGTGTTTGCGAACGAGCACGAGCGAGGACGCTCACGCCTACACGGAATCGGCGGGCTTCCCTTTACAATGCTCCCGTGCTTATCCTCATTTCCGCTGGCGAGGCTTCTGGTGAAATGTATGGGGCTCAGCTCATCGCGGCTTTGCGGCGGCGCGATCCATCTTTGGAATTCTTTGGGGTGGGTGGGGATCGCATGCGGGCTGCCGGGTGCGACACTGTCGTGGACGCGAAGGAGCTCGCGGTCGTTGGCATTTCCGAGATCGTCAGCCATCTCCGCAAGATCTACGGTTTGTTTCGTAAGTTGATCGCTGAGGCCGATCGGCGTCGTCCCGGGCTGGCTATCGTCATTGATTCGCCCGCTTTTAACTGGCGGGTGGCTCGGCAGGTGCGGAAGCGCGGGATTCCCGTTGTGTACTACGTTTGCCCGCAATTCTGGGCTTGGCGGCAGGGACGGGTGCGGTTGCTGCGCAAATACGTCGACAAGGCGCTGGTGATTTTTCCCTTCGAAGAGAAGTTTTACCGCGATCGCGGCGTGGATGCTGCTTTCGTTGGGCACCCGCTTGCCGATCTTTCTTCGCCGGCAATTGATCGCGCCGCCTATGCTTCGATGTACAAGCTCGACCCTGCGAAACAATGGCTCACCCTGATGCCGGGCAGCCGGATGAAAGAAGTACGGATGAACTTGCCCACGATTTTGGAGTCGGCCTCGAAGCTGGGGTCGGGAAACGAATTCCTGCTTCCGGTAGCGCCCACCCTGGATCGCGGCTTCCTCGAATCTTTGGTTGGCAGCGGCCATGCCATCCGCCTGGTCCCCGATGCCCGGCCCGCGCTGGAGCACTCCCGCGCCGGCATCATTGCCAGCGGCACGGCTACTGTGGAGGCGGCGATGATGGGTACGCCGTTCGTGATGGTTTATCGTGTCTCGCCGCTGACTTATTTTCTGGGACGGTCGCGGGTCAAGGTGCCTCACTTTGCCATGGTGAATTTGATCGCTGGAAGAGAGATTGTTCCGGAGTTGGTGCAGCATGATTTCACGCCCCAAAAGGTGATTGCCCGGCTTAGGGAGATTCTCTCGGACGGCCCCAAGCGCGAGCAGATGATTGCAGGCTTGGCAGAGGTGAAGGGGTTGCTTCGGGGTCCGCAGGCAGACCGACCGCATCCGGCAGAGCGGGCGGCAGAGGCCGTGATGGCGCTCCTGCGGAGCCCGCTCAGGCGGACGTGACGTGGTTGGGCTACTGGCGTTCCCCGGGGGTCTGAGTGTTGGCGGGAGTCGGGGAAGCAGATTCCTCGTCGCTTTCCTCCTCGGAATGGCAATGATGGGGATGGAGCGAAAATCGGCCGGAATGACAATGGGATTGTCAAAAAAACAGCCTAAGCCTTGTCCTACCAGCATCTTTTGCGTCACAATCTTCATCAGACTGACTTAGAGACCGGCGGGATTTCCCGGGAGACGTTCCTGAATGTTCTTTGAACCTCGGCGCCAGCGTCGGGCCCTTACACACCTTCTTGCCTTGTTGATGCTTTTGGGTTCGCTGCCGGCATGGGCGGCGGAAAAGTCGCGGCTGCGGGTGGACGACTACCAGATCGACGCCGAACTGACGCCCCACACGCATAAAATATCGGCCCGCGCGAAGGTGAAGTTTACCGCGCTGGAGGACATCAGCGCCGCGACCTTTGAGCTGCATAACGGCCTGCGCGTGACCAAAGTGAGCGATGACGCGGGCAAGACGCTATCCGCCGAGCGCATCACTCAGGACTTCACCGTGCGAGTGCAGTTGTCGAAACCCCTCAGCAAAGACACTTCGACCACGCTCACGTTTGAATACGATGGCACGCTCGACACGGCCGATGACAGCCCCGTGCAGGGACTGAAGCTGGCTTCGATCAGCGATGAAACCAGTTATCTGCTTTATGCCGGGCGCTGGTTTCCGGTGAACGCCTATGGCATCAACCGGTTCACGGCCACGATGAACATCACGGTGCCGGCTCACATGGTGGTCATTGGCAGCGGGAGGGAGACGGCCGGCGGCACTTCTGCCTCGAAGAAAACGGGCGCGAGCACGTTGCCAACCAAGACGTTCACCTTCGTCTGGGACAAACCGAGTTTCCCCGGGACGATCGTTGCTGGAACGTTTCAGGAATTCAAGAGCGATGAAGCCGGGGTCGACCTGCACGTATTTTTCAAGCCGGTTCACCAGAATCTGGGTGCGATGTATGCGGAGACCGCGATCAAGGAATTTACTTACTACGTGACTCTCTACGGCGCCGCGCCTTCAACTAGCCTTAAAGTCGTGGAGCTTCCTGATGACACCGTGCCCTCCGCGTGGGCTCCGGAGATGGCCGCCGTCGCGAGCCGCGCCGTAACCGAGAAAGTGAATTACCGGTTGCTGGCAAACACCATTGCGCACCAGTGGTGGGGAGTTTCGGTCAGTCCCGCGTCCGTCGACGACTGGTGGATGTGCGATGGCTTCGCGCGCTACTCCGAGGCTCGCTATGTGGAAAACGCCGCGGGAAGCAACGGTCTCGAAGAAGTGGTGAAAGATATGTCGGTGGGAGCGCTGGCGTACGACTCGGTGCCGCTTGCGACCATCGGCAAGCTGGATATGTTCTCGCCCGAATTCCAGTCGCTGGCGACGGACAAGGGTGCGATGATTTTGCACATGCTGCGCTGGGTGGAAGGAGATCAGAAGTACGATCAGACGATGCGCACCTTCGCCTCGAAGTATGCGGGTAAATCGGCGTCGCTGGATGATTTCACTGCCATCGCGGAAAAGACTTACGGCGATAAACTCACCTGGTTTTTTACGCAGTGGCTCGATTCCACGGGCGCTCCCGAATTCAAGACCAAGTACACGGTTTACCGGCTGGGAAACAACAAGGGCTTTCGCGTGGTGGGAGAGATTACGCAGGATCTCGATCTTTTCCGCATGCCGGTGGAGCTGAAAATTGACACGGACGGCAAGACGGAAGAAAAACGCATTGAGGTGGTGGGAACGGATTCGGCGTTCGCGATAGAAACTTTCGGCAAACCGCGCCGGATTTCGATTGATCCGGACAATCGCGTGTTGCGAAACTCCTCTGACGTTAAGCTGCGCGCGGACATTCAGCGGGGGCAGGCCTTGGTGCAACAAGGCGATTTCGCCGCTGCGCTCACGGAATTCAACAAGGCCCTCGAAGTCAATAAGAACAGTTCGCTGGCGCATTACCGCATTGCCGAGGTCTTCTTCCTGCAAAAGAATTACCAGGCGTCCGCCAATGCTTACCGCGACGCGCTTAACGGCGACGGCGACCCTCGATGGACAGAGGTTTGGAGCCACATCCAGTTAGGCAAGATTTTTGACGTGACCGGCCAGCGCGAACGCGCCACCAACGAATACCGCCAGGCGCTGCAGACTAACGACAACACGCAGGGCGCGCTGGAAGAGGCGCGGAAGTATCTGCAGAAACCGTTCGAGCAGCAAAAGAGCAGCGCCGGCGCGAATGGCAAGTAGATGCCTCCTAAGCCAATCTCACGTTTGCCGAATTCCATTTCGAAGTGTCATCCCGAGCGCCCGCGAGCGAGCTAGCTTCTTGGTTCTACCGCGGGTATCCTGGCGCAGACAAGTACGATCCCTCGCTCCGCTTGGGATGACATGTAGTCTAATCCAGGCTATCTGAAAATAGACTCAGTACGCCCAACGCAACAGCGTTGCACCCACGGTGAATCCTGCTCCCACGGATGCCAGCAGCACCAGGTCACCCTTCTTGAGCTTGCCTTCGTGGCGCGCTGTGTCCATGGCGAGTGGAATCGTGGCGGCGGTAGTATTTCCGTAGCGGTCGATGTTGACGATTACGTGTTCCGGCTTCATGGCTAAACGGTCGGCGGTTGCCATGATGATGCGCTGGTTCGCCTGATGGGGAATGAAGGCATCGACGTCGGTGCCCTTCAATCCGTTGCGCTCCAGGATTCTCTCGCAGACTTCGGCCATTTTGCGGACGGCGTACTTGAAGACGGCGCCGCCGTCCTGATGGACGTAATGCATCCGCTGATCGACGGTTTCGTGGCTCGAGGGATGCAGGCTACCGCCTCCAGGCATGTACAGAGAACAACCTCCGGAACCGTCGACCTCATGGATGAAGTCGATCAGTCCGAGCCCATCACTCTCCGCTGGTTCAAGGATGACCGCGCCGGCCCCGTCGCCAAAAATAATGCAGGTCGCGCGATCGGTGTAGTCGATGATCGAAGACATGGTATCGGCTCCGATGACCATCACCTTTTTGTGAGCCCCGGTCGCGATGAATTGCGCTCCGGTTTGCAGCGCATACACGAACGCCGAGCAGGCAGCGGAAACATCGAAGCCCCAAATGTTCTTGGCTCTGAGTTTGTGCTGCACCAGGCAGGCGGTCGAAGGGAAAAACATGTCCGGCGTGACCGTGCCGACGATGATCGCATCTACATCGGAGGGCGCGAGGCCCCCCGCAGCAAGAGCCTGCTTAGCGGCTTCCACAGCCAGATCGCTGGTGGCAACGCCCTTATCGACGATGTGCCGCTCGCGGATTCCGGTGCGTTCGATGATCCATTGATCGGTGGTTTCGACCATCGTCTCGAGATCGGCGTTGGTTAAAAGGCGGGGCGGGACGTAGGTCCCAAGAGCGCTGATTTTTGCTCGGGCAATGCCGGCGCGCACAGGTTGGCTCACTCTATGAGTTCTCCAGTTGGGATATAAACTTGCTATTCTGACGCACGGGACAGGCAATGTCCAACTTATTGAGGCTGAATGTGGGCAGCAATGAGTTCAACTGCTCCGCCGGTCACTGAATGGATTTCCGAACGGATTTCAGCGAAATGAAAAAGCCAGACACCGGCGACCCACTGCACACGCAAGAGCTCGTTACCGTTGCTTCCTTCCGGACCTGGCGGGGTTGGCGAGAGTGCGTCGCGCGGGACCGATGCCTGACCTGTTCGATTCTAACATCCCGATCGTACTCTTCCTTTTCCGGACGGAATCGCCAACAATAGACGGGTGCGCAGTCCATAGAACTGATCATGACCCTTGCTGGCAGCTTGCAATCAGAGATCGCTCCACTACCCGCGGCGCTGCAACGCTACTTTGAAGTTGCGCTGTATTTGCTTGTGCTGTGCGGGTTCGTAACCCTGGTTTCGACCGGAGCCCTGGACCTGCCTACGATTCTGCTGGTGAGTGCGGCGATCGCGTTTCGGGGATACCTGCTGACCAAGCGTCAAACTTTGCTGATTCCCGAGAGCTGGACGACCGCGCTCACCCTGGGCTATGTGGCCTTCTATCTCGCGGATTACTTCGTGTTGTCGGGTTTGTTCGTGACGGCGACCGTGCATCTCGTGCTTTTCGTCATGGTGGTTCGCCTGTTTTCCACCAAACGGGATCGCGATTATTATTTCCTTTCGGTCATCTCCTTCCTCATGGTGCTGGCCGCTGCCGTGCTCACCGTAAACAGCACGTTTCTGCTTGCATTTGCCGCATTCATGCTAATGGCGGTCGTGACCTGCATGCTGATGGAGATGCGGCGGGCGTCGGCCCAGGCCACGGTTCGGGCCAAGTCCTCGAGCGATGACTCGGCGTACCGGCAGATGGCGTTGTCTCTGGCTGGGGCAGCACCCACGCTCGCGTTTTTGATCATGCTCGGGGCAGGGGCAATATTCTTTGTGCTGCCCCGCATATCGACTGGATACCTCAGCGCCTTCGCGCGCAGCCGTGAGATCAGCACTGGGTTCAGCGACCGCGTACAGCTCGGTCAGATCGGCGAGATACAACAGTCCAGTTCCCTGGTGATGCACGTTCAGATCGACGGCGATCCGCATGGCGCTTACGACTTGAAGTGGCGCGGCGTAACCCTGAACCTATTCGATGGCAAGACCTGGTTCAATCCGCATGCACAGCACGTGGTGACCAGCATGGGCGAGGGTCGTTTTCTCTTGCTTCAAACCGGCTCACGCTGGAAGAAATTTCAGCCTTCGGAGCCCGCGCAGACTATTCACTATCGCGTTTTGACCGAGCCCATGGCCAGCAACGTTTTCTTCCTTGCGCCCACTGCCAGGCTTCTGCAGGGTAATTATCGTTTGCTCTCAATGGATAGCGGTGATGCCGTCTTTGATCTCGACCCCGAGCATCCGGTTGGCCGCTACGAGGCCACGTCTGACATTGCTCAACCCCGTCCCGGCGAATTGCGTGCGGCCTCGACCGATTATCCGCCTGAGATTCTGTTGAACTATCTCCAGTTGCCGCCGCTGGATAGTCGCGTCGTATCTCTGGCCCAGCAGATCGCGGCTTCCGAGGACAACACTTACGATAAGACGACCGCCGTGGAACGCTATCTGCGCACACACTTTGGATATACGCTGCAACTTCCGCGCACCGTTCCGCGCGATCCCGTGGCCAACTTCCTTTTCGAACGTAAGCAGGGACACTGCGAGTACTTTGCTTCGTCGATGGCAATCATGCTGCGTGTGCTGGGCATTCCATCGCGCGTGGTGAACGGTTTCCGCACCGGGGAATTTAACGACCTTACTTCCCAGTACCTGGTTCGGGCCAGCAATGCGCACTCCTGGGTGGAGGTATATTTTGCGGGCTATGGTTGGGTCAGTTTTGATCCCACTCCGGCGGCGCCCATGCAGACGCGTACTGGTTGGAGCAGGGGAGCATTGTACCTGGACGCAATGGCTTCATTCTGGCAGGAGTGGGTCATCAACTACGACGCGGGACATCAGTACAATCTGGGTCGCGAGGTCACGCGCAACAGCCTGGAGTGGTTTCAGCGGATACGAATCTGGATGCACCGACATCATGAAGCGCTGCTCGATGCAGCTCGTCGAACTCAGCAGACGGTGTCCGATTCCCCGGTGAAGTGGAGCATCGCGGGAGCGCTCGTCGTACTTGCAATTGTTTTGGCGGCTGGCGCCCAGCGGCTTTGGCGAGGCTTTCGGAGCCGACGGCTGGCGGCTCGTCCGGAGAAATCTCCGAGCCTGGCCGCTACCATCTGGTACGAGCGCATGACGCGAATTCTCGCGAAGAAGGGCTGGCGCAAGTCCCCGGCCCAGACTCCGGAAGAATTCCTGATGTTGATTCAAGATGAGTCTATGCGAGCGCCGTTGGCAAGGTTCACCCAGCATTACGAGTCCGCCCGCTTCGGGGGTTCGGCAGAGGATGCGCAGCGCCTGCCTGAACTCTACGAGGAAGTTTCGACAGCGGCTCGCCGCTAAACTGGACTCCGTCCAAGTTAACGAGTCAGTTTGAGGTTGTCGCCAGCCACCAACGACGCACCGCAATGACTGACCAAACCGCCTCGACAACTCCGAAGGGCCAAGCGCCCTGGAGGAATCCATAGGCCGAACCCAACAGGCACGCGCCGGCGAATGCCAGGATGAACCATGGGTTTCGGTCTTCGAGGGCGTAGCACACCAGCATCGCCGTGACGGCGAACATACCGAACCACGTCAGTCGATTCAAGTCGGCACTCCCATTGCTTTATTTTCTATCGTTTCACTGATCCTTCCAAGCTCCATCTGGCGTCAGGCTGCGTCTTGCGAGAACGAGACTCTCATCGGAGTAGCCACTCGGTCCCGAATGTTAGAATAAAAGGATTCCATGCCTAATCAGAGGCCTACTGTAGCCATCGAAAATGTGCTTGAAAACGACGGTCCGACGCTCGGGTCCCGGCCCAAGGTTGGCTTTGTCAGCCTCGGCTGCCCCAAGAATCTTGTGGACAGCGAAGTCATGATGGGCATGTTAGCGCAAGGCGGGGCCGAGTTGGTATCCCGCGCCGAGGACGCCGATGTCATCGTGGTGAATACGTGTTCGTTCATCGCCAGTGCTCAGCAGGAATCGGTAAACACCATCCTCGAAATGGCGCGTCACAAGAGCGACGGCCGCGCGCAGAAGTTGGTCGTTGCCGGATGCCTGGTCGAACGCTTTCGCGACGACATTCGCAAGAATATTCGAGAAGTCGATGCAGTGGTAGGCACGGGGGAACTCGAGAAGATTCTCGCGGCGGCGGGGATCGCAACTGCACCAGTGAAATCTTCCCCGTTTAACATTTTGCCCTCGCGTTCCGAGGGCGACGCTCGCGAAGCCAAAGGCCGGTTTTCACGCGAGTCGTGGGATGGAGCCATCGCCGATCTGCCCAACTACCTCTATGACGAAGCAACGCCTCGCGTCCTGGCCACGCCGAAATACACTGCCTATATCAAGATCGCCGAGGGCTGCGACCACCCCTGTAGCTTTTGCATTATTCCTCAGCTACGCGGCAAGTTCCGCTCTCGTCGATTTGAATCGGTAGTTGCCGAGGCCGAACGCCTGGCTCGCTCTGGCGTGCGGGAGATCACTCTCATCGGACAAGATACAACCTGTTATGGCGAAGATTTTGGGCTGAAGGATGGGCTCGCGCTCCTGCTCGAAAGACTAGCTGGCATTGCGGACTTGCGGTGGGTCCGTTTCCTCTACGCATATCCTAACAAGATTACGGGGCGCCTGCTTGAAACCATTGCTGCACACGAAAAGATTTGCGCCTATGTCGATGTGCCTCTGCAGCACGCATCTGCGACGGTTCTGAAGCGCATGAAACGTGGCGGAGGCGCCGATGTGTTTTTGCGTTCGATTGAGAAAATGCGGCGCACGATTCCTGACGTAACCCTGAGAACATCCTTCATCGTCGGCTTTCCCGGCGAAACCGAAAGCGAATTTGAGCAACTCTGCGAATTCGTCTGCCAGGCTGAGTTCGACTGGATGGGCGCATTCGGCTACTCCGACCAGGAAGGCGCACCCGCCTTTGCGCTGGATGAGAAGCTCCCTGCCCCTGAGATCGAGCGCCGGCGCAAACACCTAATGCGGATTCAGCGCCGCATCAGCAAGAAGAGAAAGAAGGCGCTGGTCGGCCGAGAGCTCGACCTGCTGCTTGAAGGAGTGTCGGAAGAAAGCGACCTGCTGCTCGAAGGACGCACTCCGAGACATGCTCCTGAAATCGATGGCAAAGTCTTTGTGAACGACGTTCCCGAAGGACTCCAACCGCAACCGGGCGAGTTTTACCGCTGCCAGATTACCGAAGCCCACGACTATGATCTGGTGGCGAGAATCGTATAGGGATCTATGGCTCGCAAGCGCACTTTGAACCTGCGGTGCCCCATCTGCAAGAAGCCAGTGAAGAGTGGGGATGCGGAATTTCCATTCTGCAGCGAGCGCTGCCGCTTGATCGATTTGGGCAAATGGGCGAGTGGCGCGTACGTGATCTCATCGCCGGTAACTGACACGAGCGACGCCATCGATGAAGGAACATCGTACGATTCGGACGAGAAATTCTAGCGGTGTGGGCAGCACGCCCAGACGACAGCCGCCGAGGGCGGCGACGCTACAAGAACATGGGCCAAGAAAAAACTCCGCCGTCGAACCTTAGTAGCGCCGGCGTCTCGCCGGCTGTCTCGGGGGCGTCTCGCCCCCGTTTCGGCGAAGGAACAATTCACGATCGCGATCGGCTACCTCATTGGGAAAAGAAAAGTGCCACATACCTCATCACCTTCAGGCTAGCAGATTCGCTACCGAGTATCGTCCTTGATCGGATCGAATCCGAACAAAGCAGTATCGTTCTGCCAGCCAGGCAACTTGAACGCGATTTGAGCCTCAGCGAACGGAGGAAGATCGAACAGCTTTCGACCAAAACGACTGAGCGAGACCAGGGTCAAGGTGCCTGTCAGCTAGCAAATCCTGCCATCGCCGATGTCGTTGCTGACACACTTTGCTACTTTGAGGACGAGGGTTACCGTCTCTTCGCCTGGTGCGTCATGCCCAACCATGTGCATGTGGTAATTCGTTTCTTTCCGAGCGAGAGCTTGGCATCCGTCGTTCATTCTTGGAAGTCCTTCAGCGCGAAAAAAGCCAATCTTATCCTCGGCACGGCTGGAGCGCTCTGGCAAAGGGAATATTACGATCATCTTCCTAGGGATGAGAACGAATTTGAACATGCGGTCGAATACGTCGCTGAGAATCCGACCAAAGTTGGACTTCGCGATTGGCGATGGGTTTGGGTTTGTGGCGATTGGTATAGGCAGGATGCCCACACGACAGCCGCCGGGACGGCGGCGCTACCAAAGAGCGTCGCTGCGAAGGCATGATGTCCGAAAAGATTATCGGTGGCACTGGCTCGCCGAATGTCTCGGAGGCGTCTTGCCGCCGGGCACCGCTCTGGGCAAAGCTGGTTGCTACTTTCTTTGGCACCGGGCTGCTCCATCCTGGGCCCGGGAGCTGGGGTTCGGCGGCTACGGTCTTACTGTGGTGGGTGCTAAGCACGTGGATCAACCCGCATTGGCAGGCCGCAGCCACGGTGGTGCTGGCGGCTGTGGCGATATTGGTCGGCATTCCGGCAGCTACCCAAATGGCTCGCGCGACTGGCTTGAAAGACCCTCAGTTCGTAGTGATCGATGAAGTTGCCGGACAGCTCATCACTTTGATTGCCGTACCGGTCTCGTGGAAATCTCTGTTGCTGGGCTTTATACTTTTCCGGGGGTTCGATATCGTCAAGCCTCCGCCGGTTCGTCAACTAGAGCACCTTCCGCAGGGAATCGGCATCGTATTAGATGATGTCGGAGCCGGGCTTTACGCGTTGGTCATTATGCAAATGGCGCTGCATTTCGGACTTTTGCCGCGATAGCTTTTCGGCAGACGCATAACCAAGGAAGTTGGAGTCGATGGGAATTTCTGACCGCTTGCTGGGGAAGACGAACGTGAACGGGAAGCCGCACATCGAAGGGGTCTTTCCGGCCGCTGCCATGCCCGGGGGCGAAGTACGAATCACCGGCCACGGTTTGCGTCCTCAGGATTTGCGGCGGCCTCGGGTGCGCTTTGGTGAAATCGAGGGCGCGGTGGTCATCAGTTCTGACGAATTCCTGGTGGCCCGCGTCCCGCAAGGCGCGTCCTCCGGACCTATCGTGGTCTCGACCAACGGGCACTCCAGCAATCCTCACCAGATCAAAGTTGCTGTCCCCATTGCGGAGAATCTGCACCCGGTGACTAATCCTGCGCTCGACCGTGAGGGCAATATCTACGTCAGTTTTTCCGGAAGCCGAGGGCAAAAGGTTCCCGTCGCCATCTACAAGATCGACACTAACTACAACGTCAAGCCATTTCTTGCGGACCTGATGAACGCCACTTCAATCGCTTTTGACCGGGCTGGTCAAATGTACATTTCGTCGCGCTTTGATGGGACGGTGTATCGGGTCGCTCCGAACGGGACTATGTCCTCCTACGCCGAGGGCATGGGCATTGCTACCGGGGTTGCCTTCGATCGCGCACAAAATCTTTATGTCGGCGACCGCAGTGGCACAATTTTCAAGATTGGTTCCGACCGTCAGATCTTCGTTTTCGCAACTCTCGAGCCCAGCATTTCCGCTTACCATTTGGCTTTCGGTCCCCATGGAGACCTGTTCGTGACCGGGCCGACCACCTCGAGCTTTGATTGCGTCTACAAGATCACTCCGCAGGGCAACGTGTCGACTTTTTTCCGTGGCTTGGGACGCCCTCAAGGCGTTGCCTTCGACGTGGAAGGCAATCTCTACGTAGCCGCTTCGCTGTCAGGCAAACGCGGCATTGTAAGAATCAATCCTGCTGGCGAAGCATCGTTGGCGGTGGCTGGCGCTGGTCTGGTCGGTCTGGCGTTCGCGCCGGGCCGTTCGGTCGTTTTAGCAACCAACAGCGCCGTGCATCATCTTGCATGGAACATCGAAGGATTGGCGTTGGCCGACTTCCCTGCTTGAACCGAGCATTCAGCCTAAGAGCTACGCGTGAATCCGTGCAAATCCGTGGCTGATCTTCGTTTCTCCCTTTTTCATTTACACTTTTATTCGTGAACGCCGAGATCGTCGCCGTTGGCTCAGAGCTGCTGACTCCCTTCCGTAAGGATACGAACTCGCTCTATCTGACCGGGAAGCTCAACCAGCTTGGGGTTGAAGTGATTTTTAAAACCATCGTTGGCGATAACCGTGAACATCTCACGGGAGCGGCCAGTCTCGCCGTATCCCGGACTGAGATCGTTATCTTCATGGGCGGACTTGGCCCGACCGAAGACGACCTGACTCGCGAAGCTGTGGCCGACGCGCTTGGACTGGAACTTCAGCGTGACCCGGCGATTATCGCCAGTCTCGAACAGCGCTTCGCCGCGCGCGGCTGGAAAATGGCGCCGAACAACATCAAGCAGGCCGACGTCCTCACGGGTGCAACTGTCTTGCCCAACGCCAACGGCAGCGCTCCCGGGCAGTGGATGAGCGGTAAATATGAGGGCCGCGAAAGAATCATCATGTTACTTCCCGGGCCGCCGCACGAGTTGAAGGCGCTCTTCGAGGAACAGTGTCTGCCTCGCCTGCGGGCCAAGCTGCCGCCGCAATTCATTGCCACTCGCGAACTGAAAATTACGGGACTGGGTGAATCGCAGTGCGACGCCCGGGTTGCGCCCATTTACAAGCTCTATACGGACGTGCAAACGACCATCCTGGCTGGAGCCGGCGAGGTCCAACTGCATTTGAAGTCGCGCGCCGCTTCTCTCGAAGCCGCTCAGGCGCGAGTCGATGAATTGGTCGGGAAGATTGAAGAAGAACTTGGAGATTGCGTCTTCTCCGACAATGGCGATTCCATGGAACAGATCGTCGGCTACTATTTACAGATGCGCAACGCAACCCTCGCGGTCGCGGAATCCTGCACCGGCGGATTATTGGCCGAGCGTATCACTTCCGTCACTGGAAGCTCCCGTTACTTTGTGGGAGGCGCCGTGGTTTATTCGAATCAATTGAAGACCGGGTTCGCCGACGTTTCCCCTGAACTCATCGACAAATGCGGCGCAGTGAGCCGTGAAGTAGCCGCTGCTCTGGCGGATGGAATTCGCCGGCGAACTGGCGCAACGATAGGCTTGGGGATTACGGGCGTCGCCGGACCGACCGGAGGGACTGACGCGAAACCGGTTGGATTGGTTTTCCATGCTCTGGCTACCGACGGCGGAACCGAAGTCGTGGAACGAAAATTTCCTGGAGATCGCAAACATATCCGCTGGTTCGCCAGCCAGCAGGCGCTGGACATGGTGAGAAGAAAGCTGATGTAGATCGGTCATTGGTCGTTGGTCGTCTGTCGACAACCGGAATGGTCTTAGCCAACGACCAACGACCAACGACGCAATGCGAATCTTTATCGCCCTCGACATCGACGAGGCCATCCGCCAGCGCATTCAGCGCTTCATGGACGGCGTGGCCGGGTTCGCGCCGGATGCGCGCTGGGTCCGTCCTGAATCGCTGCACGTCACCTTGAAATTCATTGGCGAAAAGCCGAGCGAAACTGTGGAGGAAATCAAGCGCTCCCTTTCCGGCGTCCGCTCCGCGTTCTTCGAGCTTACGTTCCGTGGCTACGGATTCTTCCCCACCGCAAAAGCTGCACGCGTCTTCTGGGTCGGAATTGAATCCGGGCCGCAACTCGCATCTCTCGCGAAAGCCGTTGATGTCGCCACTTCCGCTCTCGGAATCCCGAAAGAAGATCATCCCTTCGCACCCCACCTCACGCTGGCGCGCGGCGGCGGGCGCTCCGGCGCTCCCCGCTGGCGCAAGGATGACGCTACGAATAAGAACTTCCAACACCTGCAGGAGAAATTGGCGGCTCTGCCCGTCGCTGACTTTGGTACCATGGCGGCCCACGAGTTTTTTCTGTACCAGAGTCAGCTCTCAACAGGAGGTTCGCGTTACACAAAGATCGCAAGCTTCGCCCTAACCTAGCGCCGGCATCCTGCCGGCTGTCGCGAGGGCATCTTGCCCTCGCCGCTGAGGTAAGCAAGGCGCTTGTACAAATGACCACGTTCGTTCTCACTGCCGCGTATAGCTACCTACTAGGCTCGATCCCGTTCGGCTATCTCCTGGTTCGCGCGTTTCGCGGACAGGATGTTCGCCAGACGGGCAGCGGCAACATTGGCGCGACCAACGTTTCCCGCACTTCGAAAGGTCTGGGCGCCCTCACGCTAGTTCTCGATGCGCTGAAAGGACTCACCGCCGTTGTCATTACACGCATGAATTTCCCCGGCAACAAGACACTGCTCGGCGCTGCGGCACTCTTCGCAATTGTGGGTCATATGTACCCGGTGTGGCTGCGTTTTCGGGGCGGCAAAGGAGTAGCAACGGGACTGGGTTCCTTTATCGTCCTCACGCCGAAAACCATTCTGGTGATGCTTGCTATCTTCGTCGTGATTTTTCTGGTGTTCCGGTACGTGTCTCTCGCCTCGATCCTCACCGTGGCTCTGTTTCCGCTTCTGGCGTGGATTCTCGAGCCTGAGCGTGCTACTTCCCGGGTGCTTCTCTTGATTGCAGCCGCTTCCTTTCTCATCATCGCGAAGCACCATGAAAACATTCGCCGTCTACTCGACCATACCGAAACCCGCTTCCAGTGGAGGCGCAGGTGAGCGAGATTGCTGTGGTCGGCGCGGGCGCCTGGGGTACGAGCCTTTCCATCGTCCTGGGGCGGAAGGGCACACATCGCGTTCGCCTGTGGGCGCACGAAAAAGATGTGCGCGATTCCATTTCGTCGCGCCGGGTTAACGAACTCTTTCTTCCGGAGCACACCATCCCCGACTGTGTTTCTGTTACAGGCAGTTTTGAGGAAGCTATTCACGATGCGGAAATCATTGTGAGCGTCATGCCTTCGCAACACTGCCGTGGGCTTTTTCAGAAAATGCGTCCATTTCTCAAGCCGGACATGCTGTTTGTGAGCGCCACCAAGGGTCTGGAAGAGGGAACGCTGCTGCGCATGACGGCAGTGATCGCGGTCGTTGTTGGATCAGACGGAGGCTTCCAGCCCCGCATCGGCGCGCTGAGTGGGCCAACCTTCGCCAAAGAAGTAGCACGCGGCGATCCGACCGCCATCACTATCGCTTCACGCGACACCGGACTGGCCGAAACCATTCAGCGTGAGTTCGGTGATCCGCGTTTCCGCGTTTATACCAACACGGATGTCGCGGGCGTAGAGCTAGGCGGCGCGCTGAAGAACATCATCGCCATCGCTGCCGGGGTTTGCGATGGCCTGGGACTCGGACACAACTCCATCGCTGCCCTCATCACACGCGGTCTGGCGGAGATTACTCGATTGGTCGTAGCGTGCGGCGGCCGCCAGGATACGATGGCCGGGCTCGCAGGGCTGGGCGATCTTGTCCTAACCTGCACCGGCGGCCTTTCTCGCAACCGAAGTGTGGGAGTTGAGTTGGGACGCGGACGCAAACTTCCGGAAATCATCGCCGCCATGCATGGCATGGTGGCCGAAGGCGTGTTCACTACTCATGCGGCCGTCGAACTTGCGCGTGCGCGCGGCGTGGAAATGCCTATCACCGCGCAGATGGATGCTATCCTGCACCAAGGCAAGTCGCCTCGCGATGCCATCCACGACCTGATGACTCGGAGTTCCAAGAGTGAAAGTGGGCTCGATCGGGGCAATCCGCAGGCTTGAGCGCACGCCTTACTCGCTCGGGACTCTCACAAACTCACCTATCTCGCGTTCGCTTTCTGTCAAGTCCTCGCATTGCTGATCGAGAGCCGTGTACTTGACAAAATGCCGCTTCCGAAATTTGTCGTAGGCCTGTTGCGACCTCCAGAAATCCAAGGTTACATAGGTCCGCTCGCCGTTCAGGCTGCGGACTAAATGGGTTCCGAAATACGATTCATCCTGAATGAAAAGTCGAGCCCAATCGCCGTCCGATCCGTAGACTCTCTCGAAGCCTTTCTCCATACCCGCCCGGACGTGAAACTCCCAGATAATCAGGTATCGCCACTCCCCGCGCTTCCGCTTGCAGGACCGGTCTTTAGCCTTTGGCGCGCCTGACTTGCGACCGCGAAGTGAAGTCATATGATCATTCCATCAACCACTTAGCCCGAAAACAAATTATCTCGAGAGGCCGTCTTGCCGGCCTCGCAAATCCTGTCAGACCGCCGAAGGGCACCGCTTTTCGGGGTACCTTCGTAACAATAAACGACCGCGATATCACGCTACACTTAACGTATCGCTGAAGCCTTGGTTGAGTAGAAAACGCCGCGTGCAGGGGTCACTTGTCGCTGAATTTGTCAACGCCATCTCGCCTGCCTATTCTGTACGTCATTCTAAGTGTGCTCGTACTGATCAGCGTGGTTCCCATGTATTTTTACTCGGCCCAGGTGGAGTCGATCAACCGGGATCGCCTGATCACAAACGAGAGGCTTCTGCAGAATACGGTCACGCGCTCCCTCGCCGATGACATTTCACAGCACCAGGAATCTCTCCGCATGATGCAGGCGAATCTGGGCTCCGCGCTCCAGGTCGCCAGTGGCGGGGACATCACTTCCGAGCACGTGGAAGCTCCCGAGTTGCGTGCGTTGCTGGAAAATTTTGTTTCCTCTTCCGAGGACCTTGCCTACGCCACGCTGTTGAATGCCGACGCCAAGGGAATCTCTGCCGGCCGCATCGCTCCCGACGCCTTTTTGCAGCGCGAACTGGAGCGCGCTTATTCCGCCGCCCGCGAAGCTCGAGTCTATAATGGTCAAGCACTGGTAGTGGGAACTGGCAAGTCGGCCCGCACCGTGATGCTGGTCAGCACCCCGGTGATGTACGGTGGGAGCTTCCTGGGCATGATCGGTTCCGTTGTGGACCTGCAATTCCTGATACGCCGCCTGCAAGAGGTCAACCGAGGCGGCCTCACGCCATACGTAGTGGATAGCCAGGGGCGACTGGTCGCCGGTGCCACTTCTGACTATGCGACCGGTCAGGATATGTCGAACCTCGAAATCGTACGGAATTTTGTCGAGGCGGGCACCAAGGTGCAAATGGTGGCCGCGACCAGAGAATTCAACGTCCGCGATGGCAACGCCAACATAAGAATGCTCGGCACGTACAGTCCGGTGACCAACCTGGACTGGGCCGTAGTGGTGCAAAAACCGCGCGCCGAGGCCTACCGCGGCGTGTATGAGATGCAGCGCAACGCTCGCAATTTGGCAATCATGGCCATTGCCCTGAGCATCGGCATCAGTATTTTCGCCGCCCGCCGGATTACGAATCCGCTGCAAGTCCTTACCCATTTCAGCCGGGCCATCGCAGGTGGAGATTTTTCACAACGCGTTCACGTCAAGAGCCGCACCGAGATCGGCGAACTAGCCGACACCTTCAATGTCATGTCCGAAGAGCTCGAGCATTTCGTGCTCGACCTCAAACGAGCCGCAACCGAGAACCGTGACTTGTTCATGGGCTCGATTCAGATGCTCGCCGGGGCGGTCGACGAAAAAGATCCTTACACTCGCGGTCACTCCGACCGCGTCACTCGCTATTCCATGATGATCGCCAAAGAAATGGGCGTGTCGGAAGATTTCATAGAAACCGTGCGCATCTCCGCCCAGCTGCACGACGTTGGCAAAATTGGAATTGAAGACCGCATCCTCAAGAAGCCGGGCGCACTCACCCCGGAAGAATTCGACATTATGAAAACGCATACCACTAAGGGCGCCAATATTCTGCGCCCAGTGGCGCAACTGACGGACATGATTCCCGGCATCGAGTTGCATCACGAATCGCTCGACGGCCGCGGTTACCCTCATGGCTTGAAGGGAGACGAGATCCCTCTTCTGCCTCGCATCATCGCCGTCGCTGACACCTTCGATGCGCTCACTACAAACCGTCCGTACCAACACGCACACTCCCCTTTGGACGCCTTAAAGATCATTCACAATCTATCGGGCAGGCGCCTCGACCCGACCGCGGTTGCGGCCATTACCGCGATCTATGGACGCGGCGAGATTCACATCCCCCGCCAAAGCACGCCCGTGCCGCCTATCCCGGTCACGCCCGCCACGTCCGTACCTTCGACGCATCCGGCCGCAGCTCCGGTCGTTTCCGAAGCTCCCGCTTAGTCAATCGTTGCCCTGCTTGCAGTCTCAATCGTCACCTGCCGCTATAATTGATATTTAGCGCACGATTCCCAACCTCTATGATTCAGACCCTGTTTGGCAGCCTGGACGAGCAACAGAAGCCGGGCCTCTTCGACCGAATGAAAGAGGCGGCGACGCGTACCCGCGAAAACCTGAGCCAGCGCATCGAAGAAGTTGTTTCCATCGGCAAGGAAATTGACCGCGCCACCCTGGACGACCTCGAAGCCACCCTGATCGGCTCAGACCTTGGCAACACCACCACCCGTGAAGTCCTCGACAAGCTTCGTGAAAGAGCCGACCGCAAACAGATCAAGAATGCCGACGAACTCAAACGCCTGCTGAAAGAAGAGCTGCTCAACATCTTGAATGCCGCCAACATTCGTCCGGTTCAGAAAGTCGACGGCACATCGGAGGTCATCCTCGTGGTCGGCGTCAATGGCACGGGAAAGACGACGACCATTGGCAAGCTGTCGCAAGTGTTTCGTTCGCAGGGCAAAACTGTGTTGCTGTGCGCAGCCGACACTTTTCGTGCTGCCGCCATCGAGCAACTGGAAATCTGGGGACAACGCACCGGGACCGAAGTCATCCGAACCAAAGCCGGCGGCGATCCCGCAGCCGTGCTCTACGACGCTCTGCAAGCCGCTTCTGCGCGCCATACCGATTACGTCATCGTCGACACCGCCGGGCGTCTTCACACCAAAACTAACCTCATGGCGGAACTGGACAAGATGCGGCGCACAGCGCAGCGAATCATTCCCGGCGCACCGCACGAAACTTTGCTGGTGATGGATGCCACCACCGGGCAGAACGGTTTGCAACAGGCGCGCCAGTTCACGGATGCGGCCGGTGTAACCGGAATCGTCCTCACTAAGCTTGACGGCACCGCTAAGGGCGGCGTAGTGGTGGCAATTTCCCGAGAACTAGGTCTGCCGGTCCGCTATGTCGGCGTCGGCGAAAAGGCTGGGGATCTGCTGCCCTTCAACGCCAAAGATTTTGTGGATTCATTGTTTGCATGATTCTCTTTCGCAGGGAATAGAATCAGGATTGTTTATGAGATTCGAAAAGCCGGCGGGCAGCACTGCACTTTTTCCGGGATTTGTGGCGCCGTATCCGCCGCAAGCCACAACCACCGACAGATCCTTACGCGGACCGGCTGGTTCCAGTCCGACGTGGTCCCAAGGGTCGCAGTGGCGCAGCGGTCGCCGAACCTGAAGAAGACTCGTACAGATCGTTTCTGCCGCGAAGATCCTGAGCGAATTGTTTGCTTCTCCGTGCGTCCTTGTCTCCGTGATGAAATAATGCTTCTGCGGTGACCACATCTCGCGATACCGACGAACTTTTCCTCCGCCGAGCCCTTGACCTGGCCGGGCAATGTATCGGTTTGACCTCGCCCAATCCATGCGTGGGTGCCGTTATTGTGGACGCGAAGGGCGCAATCGTCGGCAGTGGCAGCCACACGTACGACGGCCTAAAGCATGCGGAAATCCTTGCCCTCGAGCAAGCCGGAGAAAAAGCTCACGGCGCAACCCTCTATATCAACCTAGAACCGTGTTCCCATCGGGGCCGAACTGGACCTTGCGCCGATGCGCTGATCGCCGCCGGAATCGCCGGAGTGGTTGCCTGCATGCGGGACCCGAATCCGGTGGTCAGCGGCCAGGGCTTTGCCAAACTTCGCAGCGCCGGGATCAACGTCTGCTCCGGCCTAGTGGAAGAAGAAGCCAAAGCGCTCAACGAGTCCTTTGCCAAATACATTCGCCAGCACATTCCGCTGGTCACGCTAAAGGCCGCGATGACGCTCGACGGTAAAATCGCGCCGCCTCCAAATCAATCGCCGAATCTTGCGGCCGGGAACACGACTCGCACCGCCTGGATCACGGGGGAATCGGCACGCGCTCACGTGCAGGAACTTCGCCATCAGAGCGACGCGATTCTCGTTGGTGTTGGCAGCGTGATTGCCGACGATCCGTTGCTCACTGACCGCAGCGGCCGTCCTCGCCGCCGCCCGCTGCTTCGCGTAGTGCTTGATTCGCGTCTGCGCTTGCCCCTCGAGTCCCGAGTGGCCAAGACCGCCCAGGACGATGTTCTCGTGCTCTGCTCTTTCGCCGAAGAGAAAAGGGAAAAGCAACTACGAAAGCTCGGCATTCGCGTGGAACAGCTGCCCGCGGCAAACTCGGAGGGCCATCCCGACATGGCTGCCGTCGTCCGTTTCCTTGGCGAAATGGAGATCACGAGTCTGATGATTGAAGGGGGCTCCATGGTCAACGCAGCCGCGCTTTCCGCCGGCATTGTCGACAAAGTCTTTCTGTACTACGCTCCGAGAATTCTAGGAGGCACAGCTTCCGTACCGTTCGCCGGAGGCGCAGGATTCGCGGGCTACAACGACGCGGCCTACGTAAAGTCCGTACGCCTGCACCATTTTGGCGAAGATTTTGCAGTTGAAGGATACTTGAAAGATCCATATGCGGATTGATGGCTCGGCGTCAGGCTCCAGGCTTCAGGCGTCAGGTTAAATAGTCGACCTGAAGCCTGACGCCCGAAGCCTGAAGCCACATTACGGAGATTCCATGTTCACCGGCATCATCGAGGAAGTCGGACGCGTCACCAATATCGGCCACGAAAACGACAATCGCCGGCTCACCGTTTCTTCTTCGAATCTCGTCAAAGAGTTGAAGAAAGGCGATAGCATCGCGGTCAGCGGCGTCTGCCTCACCGCTGTCGAAATCACGCCTAAATCCTTCGGCGCGGATCTGGCCGAGGAAACCTGGAATCGCACGTCCTTCTCCCGAATCAAACCGGGCGCGCTGGTCAACCTCGAACTCCCCATGCGCGCCGATGGACGTTTCGGCGGACACATCGTCCAGGGCCACGTCGATGGGACCGGCAAATTCGTCGCACTCGATGAAATCCCAGGTGCTGATAACTATTGGCTGCGCATCGAGATCCCGCTAGAGCTGGCGCGCTACGTTATTTTCAAAGGCTCTCTCTCGATTGAAGGCATCAGCCTCACGGTCGCAAAAGTGGAAGGAACCGAAGCAACGGTTGCCGTAATCCCGCACACCACCGAAATGACGAATCTGAAATCCCTCAGGCCCGGCGATCCGGTAAACCTCGAAGTGGACATGATCGCAAAATACGTGGAAAGGATGATGCGAGGCGATTCAGCCAACAGCTCCATCACCATCGAACGATTAGTGCGAGAAGGATTCTAGCAACGATCGGGATACCGAATCACGCTCGCCTGAAGCCTGAAGCCTTCCTACGCTTCCAAGCTCAGCCTATCCAGGTCGAGGAACTCCTGCACGATCGGCTCCTGGCATTTCTCCATGTCTGAGTAAGTACCAAAGAAAAGCACTTTCGCTTCATGGAGAAATACGATTCGGTTCGCCAGCTTCTCGGCAAGGCGCATGTCGTGGGTTACAACCACGCTGGTCAGGTGCAATTGTGTCTTAAGCCGCTTGATCAAATCGCCGAGCAGTTGCGCCATCAGCGGATCGACCATGGTCGTGGGTTCGTCATAAAGAACGCACTCCGGCTGCGCCGCCAAGGCTCGCGCGATCGCCACCGACCGCTTCATTCCCGTGGACAAATCCGAGGGAAGCAAATCGCGCATTTCTTTCACTCCCACCATTTCCAGCAGGCCATCGACGATCTGGAAAATCTGATCTTCCTTGAGATCGCGCCGCTCACGCAGGGGAAATGCCACATTCTCACCGACGGTCAGCGAATCAAACAGCGCGCCGTTCTGGAACACCATGGTGACTTTCTTGCGGATGCGCTGCAGGTTTGCCTCATCGTAGTCGGTAATGTCTTCCCTGGCCACAATCACCCGGCCTGAATCCGGTTTGAGAAAGCCCATAATGTTTTGCAGCGTAACCGATTTGCCCACGCCGCTGCGTCCCAAAATGCAAACCGTCTCTCCCGCCATCACGTCGAAGCTCACGTGGTCGAGAACGCAGTTCTCACCGAAGGCCTTCGAGACGTCCTTGAATTCAATATACGGCGCCAATTCCCCGTTGCTGGCCATGTCGCGGTCTGTCAGTTCTCCCTAGGTGTTATTTCCGATCATATTTCCCATCTTAGATGATGGTATCAATTGAATCACGGGGGCCGGGCGCCCTAGCCTGTCCGGCCGACCAAGGCGCGGCAGAAGAATCCCTCAACACCCCATCCCAGAGCGCACTTCTTTCGCTTTCTCCAACTCCTCGGGAGTGTTCAGATTCCGAAACATCTCCTCCGAGAAACCCATCCGCACCAACTCACTCTCCTCAATCACGCAAGTTTCAACCCTTGCGAACAGCGAATCAATCTTGTTTTTTCCTTCCAGCAGGGACCGTTCTGCCACCTCCGCAAACCCGCGGCGATAAACTGCACAAAGCGGTTGGAATCCTGAGCCCGCGCGTGGAACCGTGACCATTGCACCCGATTCCAGCGCCCGTGAAAACAGATATTGAAGCAACCTCTGCGTCACGAAAAGCAGATCGACCGCGAGCATCAAATTTAGCTCGGTCCTTGAACCTGAGAGTGCCGCATGAATTCCTCCCAGCGGTCCCCGCTCACGATACACATCCTCAACCACCCGGCCAAAGGTCCCAAATTTCTTAGCGTCGCCTACAATCCAAACCTCTTCTGCGACAGCACTCGCCAACTTCAATGCTTGCGAGAGAAGAGTCTCGTCCCCTAATCGAAGGAAGGCCTTATCGCTTCCCATGCGAGAGCTTTTGCCGCCCGCCAAAACAAACGCCGTGGCACCGAGTTTAATCCCTTCATTCACGCGCCGATCATACACACGTCACCGCGACCTTCGACGATCCAAACACGAGATCAGAGCAACACGAGCGTGATTCCCTTGTTGCCACGCCCCACATCACTGTCTAATAGCAGTTGCGGAACTTTCTTAAAGAGTAGTTTGCTACGCTCGTCGAAGCTGGACCAACTCTCTCCGTTGACGAATGCTGCAATCTCACCTTTCTCTTTTCGCTGACGCAGGAAGCCGCGGATTGCAAACCGCAGCACTCCGCCCGTACCGCTCGAGCCGTAACCGTGAATCACTTTCAACGCCGGGATGCCATCTTTTCGCGCGCGGGCCAGCGCAGCTTCGAGCTTTTGGTAAGCCTGATCGCGACTTGGGAACCCCTCTTCGAGATTGATGACCCGAACCGCTGCGGACATAAATCTTTCTGTGGCACAGGCGTTTCGTACCACTTTACATCCTTGCCTCGCGAACCAAAAACGAGGACCTTCACGTCATGGTGAACCACTGTGGAATCAACGCGCCGCAAATGACCCGAAAGTAAACTACTTCAGCGTAAGCGCTGAAACCGTAGTGATTCCAAACAGCTGGCAAAACTCAAACGGGCGAAGCGGGGCCGAAATGCGTCCAGTTTTGTGCCCAAGTTGCGCCCAAGTTCAGCAGCGTGGGTGTTCGCCGCACTACCGCTAAGATACGGCAATTTCGAAATGAAGTGCGGAGGCGGTAGCAGTCGAGTTTTCCTCCAAGCTGCAAACCAACCGGGAGAAGTGACACCACAGTTTATGATCTGGAGGTTTACGGCAAAGTCCTGCAAAAGCCGCACCACCGCGGATCAAGGAAAGGCGGTGAAGTGTGAGCAAGCTCAAGCAACATATCTCCACCCCCACCATGCCTGCTATGCTGTACGCAAGAGAGGGGGTCGAATCGCTATGCGACACACCAAGATAACTATGCCTTGTTTGCTCACATCCCTACTTCTGATTTTCTCCACCTTGCCCTTGTGGGCTGCCGACAAGGGAAGCGACGAAGAGACTCTCGGCAATGCCAGCACGGTGTTACAGGCAATGCTGGCCAGCAAGGACGTTCCTGCCGAGGTACTGGCAAAGGCTGATTGCGTCATCGTTCTGCCCAGCGTAAAGAAGTTCGCCTTCGGCGTTGGCGGAACCGGCGGACGCGGCCCAATGACTTGCCGCGGAGGAAAGAACTTCAGCGGCCGCTGGTCAGCGCCCGCCATGTTCACCATCGGCGGCGCCAGCGCTGGTTTTCAGATCGGAGGCTCGTCCACCGATTTCGTCCTCCTGATCATGGCGCCGGCGGCGGTGGACAAGGTACTAGGAGGCAAGACCAAGGTTGGCAGCGACATGACCGCAGCGGCGGGTCCCAGCGGCGCCACCTCCGCCGGCTCGGTCGGCGGGGCCGACATTTTGACCTACGGCCGGGCCAAGGGGCTCTTCGCCGGCATGTCACTGAGCGGCGCTTCGCTGGACCCCGACAGTGACGCCAACCAGCGCCTCTATGGGAAAGTGGTCAGCGCGCGCGACATCGTGCTCGCTAATGGCGTGAAGGCCACACCCGGAGGCCAGTCCCTGGTTTCGCTGCTCGACAGCAAGGTCCCAATGCACAAAGACTGAGAATCCGGGCAGCCTGCAAGACACGACCAGCGACGACAATCATGCTGCCAATCGCTGCTAACTGGATCTGCTCCGACAGGCATCGGCGTCGTCGTGGCCCGCAACTAATCAGCCAGTACGACAAATAGGCCGCTGGGAGAAGAAACTGGATTGTTGACGCAAGGCCATCCCACTCATGATCCGGGTCAATTAGTGTAATCGCGATACGTATTGGCCCAAGGAGACGCCGCCTCCGATTCTGCCTCCCGGCGAGGAACGTGGAAGCCCCCGGCCATCATGGCTTCGATGTAAAAGCTCCCCGAGCGGGCACGTGAGAACACGCTGCTAGTCGTTCGAATTGAGATACTGGTTGACCGAGGTCTGATCGGCATGAAAATCGCAACGCGGGACGAATCCCACAGCAGAAAGATGGAGGCCCAAATGGAACCGAAACGTGTCATTTGCTATCTCGCGGTTCTCCTGATCACGCTCTGCGGCTGTCAAAACCTGGTTCCACACGACACGGCGAGCTTACTCAATCCCAAGGTTAAGCGGTCAGAGGTCGTCGGCATTGTGGCGGGGTTTGGAACCACCTTTGCCGCTGTGCCGGACTTGGTCGCGATGCTCAAGCGACGGTCAAGTGCGGGCATGAACCCAAGGATGACGGCAATCATGGGTGCCTTTCAAGTTCTGTGGGTTTATTACGGCTTGTTGATTCTTTCGCGACCGGTGATCGCATGGAACTTGGTCGCGGTGTTGATCAATTTCCTAAGTGTCGGCGCGTACCTTTATTTCGTCCGCAAAGAAAAAGCCGAACCGAAGAGGGTGCTGGGGAGTTGAAGGACGTCAGTTTCCCGCCACGTCGGTGGGAAAAAGTGACAAACTCGCAGAGGCCAAAGAGTACGCCGCCGACGGCAGCACCATGTCGATGCTGTCTAGCACTCCAATCCTGCTCGCGTTACAGACGCTCAACCAAACCACTTAGGTTTGTCGCACGGGGGTCGATGCGTTTCATATTACGTTATTTTTTATAGTTCTAGTCGTGCTCCTGCTTGCGATTTATTACCTGAAACCGATGCATTTTTGGCACGGGGTTGTCCCTCGACTTGGTTGTTTTGCCGGTCAGATGCTTGCAGAGTGGGCTTTTGATGCTTGGTTGCTTATGCGTATCGCCAAATGGGTCTGCGCTTGAAAAGCGCACCCATCAAAGGCGACCGTAGTGCCTTTCAAATTGACCACCGTATACGCCCGTATACGGAACCAGCTTGACTTTCTCTCCTGGGAGCGTATCCTGCCGTCTAGTTTGTCGCGGCTCATTCCCATGGTCTTACGCTCGGGTCAATCTCACCCCGATCAGAGTCTTCGGTTCATCGATTTTTCGATCAGAGGAAACAGAATTTCGCACGCGATGGCGAAAGATATCTCTCTCCAAGGAGAAATGCTATGACATTTGCACATTCAAGAATGCACGCGAGCAGAGTGATTTTGGCAGCCGTGGTTGCGGTTGCGGTAATTTTGTTACCAAAAGCGAAAGCCCAGAATGATGCGGAGGCAAAGATTCTACCCCCATCCAATTCGACCCTGAACGGTCGCAAGATCGTCAGTTCAGTTTTTGAGACCAACTCGACTGGCGTAAGTACCAATTGCGGAACTTCGAGTTGCCAGGCTCTTGTCCCGCTTTTGCCGAGGGTGAACTTGCCCTGTCCCGGGGCGATTGGCGCGACTTGCACATTCTTTATTCAGATCGAGTCCGCGAACCAGATATCATCGGTTGACCAGGGGTTGTATCGTATTTTCGTGGACATGAGTCCAGCGAGCCCAGGACCTGTCGATAGCAGCGGATTGTACAAATTTGTCGAGAGCGATCCGAATTCCGACGATACCCACACCAATTCTGCTGGAATTGTGGCCACGGTGAAAAACACCGTCGCCAACCAGATGCACCACTCACAAGTGAGCTTTGGTTGCAAAGACGACACCGGAGACGGGTGCTTCGCATTCGCCGCCCTGTCGAGCCTGAGAGTCGACATTTTTCAGCCCTAGCCTTCGGGGGGTAAGTTCTCTGCGTCAACGGCGTCTGAGTGCTCGGATGGCGGTTGGTTATGCTTGTGATCGCTGGAATCCTGCCTGTGAGACACTGGGCAGGAAAACTCGTCACCAATTCGTCACAAAACTAGGCTATTTCTGGAGCCTCTGACTTCCTTCTTGATGAGCCTGGTAATCCAAATCAGAATGACCGTCGCCAGGATTGCGACGGGGATGCTCCATATCAGGCCACCACCGCCGACGCGAGCAGACCGACCACCCATCCCCCAACGATGCCACCGACGATTCCCAGCGGAGAGTTTTCTGACGTCGTAGATTCAGATACTTGCAGCGCCGACGCTGAAGGGGATTTTGGACAACTTTGCGGCGTGCCGACGCACCCAAGGCAGTTCGCCGCGGAATCGCGGCGCCTCAGTGTGCGGATACGCCATGCGCCAGGCAGGTAGGCGAAGACGTGCGGGAGGTAGTTGTTTTGTGAGCCCCTCGTCGCGGACACCGCATAGCCGCAGATCTCCGTCGACGGTACATACCATCGAGATCATCGAGATATACACGTGGGCGTAAATCACCGCCGTCTTTCGGAGTCAGGTATCCGGTGACCATGTAACTGCGGGCATGGATCAACTTTAGGGCTGCGCACTTGGCGCGACTGGCGGCACCAGATCTTCGGCGGCTACGATTTGCCATTTGCCGGCTCGCTTGATCCAGGTGTCGGTCCAGACGAACTTTCCGGGAGTGCCGTCCTTCTTCTTCCAGCTCTCGTTGCCCTAGGCTACGGCTGTGTCGCCGTAGAATCGGATTTCGACTTCATTGAGGTGGTTGGAGGCGAACTCGGAAGGGTGGGTGCGGAAATCTTTGATAGCATCCTCTTTGGAGTAGTGGCTGCCGTCGATGTCTACTCCGACGAAGTCATCAGCCAGGATGCGCTCGAGAACGCTCACGTCGTTGGCGACGACGGACTCGGCCCAGTCCGATTCCGCCTGTCGTATGTAGGCTCTATCGCCGGCGCGCTCCTCAGCCGACTGGACGTGCGCAAGGGACGTAACGAGCAGAAGAAACGCTATGAGCATGAGAAACCCAGCTCGCATGACAGTTCCTTTCGAGAAGCAGAGGAGAGTAGCACGGGGCCTGGACGGACGCTCGCCCAGGTTCTACCCACGCCTTACGCTGTGGGCTGCATTCTTGCGCCGCTTCGCGGCTGACTTCGCAGACTCTGTGCCAGGCTTCGAAACACCATAGTGTCGCAGTAGGGTTATCAAGCCTTGTCTCCAATGAACGGTCCTCTCAACCGACCGACGCTAGTGTTCGATGGAGCATGTTCGTTCTGTCGAGTGTGGATCGAGCACTGGCAGCGGCTTACCGGCGACCGGGTATTGCACACATCTTATCAGGAAATCGGCAGCCGCTTTTCTCATCTTCCCCGCAAAGATTTTGCTTCAGCCGTAACGCTCTTCCTGCCCAGTGGGGAAGTGCGGAGCGGGGCGCACGCGGTGTTCAGCCTGCTCGCCCTCTTGCCCGGAAAGAGCTGGATGCTTTGGTTGTATCTGCATATTCCGGGCTTTGCGCTGATTGCGGAACTGGCTTACAGAGTGGTTGCACGCCATCGCTCTTTCTGCTATTGGGTGACGAGCGCGCTTTGGGGTATTCCGATTGAGGTTGAAGGCTTTGGCATCGCGAGCTGGCTTTTTTTAAGGACGCTCGGAGTAGTCTACCTGTCTGCGTTCGCCTCTTTCGCGGTGCAGGCTCAGGGGCTCATCGGTTCCCATGGAATATCGCCGGTCGCGGAATTTCTGCAGTCGCTGCGGAAGTACTACGGGGCGGTGTATTGGCAGGTGCCAACCGTGTTTTGGTTGAACGCGGGCGACGGCACGATCAACGCGGTTTGCATCACCGGAATCTGCTTGTCGGTTCTGCTTTTTCTTGGCGTGCGCTGGCCCATCCTCCGCGTTGCTTTGTTCGTTCTCTATCTTTCGCTGGTGACGGCAGGCCAGGAATTCATGGGCTACCAGTGGGATGCTCTGCTGCTCGAGGCTGGCTTTCTGGCGATTGTGCTGGGTTCTTCTCCAATTGTGGTTTGGCTTTATCGCTGGCTGCTGTTCCGCTTGGTGTTTCTCTCCGGCGCCGTGAAACTGGCCAGCGGAGATCCTTCGTGGCGCCATTTCACCGCGCTGCCGGTGCATTATGAAACCCAGCCCTTGCCCACGCCACTGGCTTGGTACATGTATCAATTGCCGGCGTGGTTCCAACGCGGCTCGGTGGGATTTGTGTTTTTCGTGGAGCTCATTGTTCCTTTTCTTATCTTCGCGCCTCACCGGATCCGGTTCCTGGCCGCTCGTGCGATCGTTGTTCTACAGGTTCTCATTCTTCTGACGGGAAACTACGCATTCTTCAATCTACTCACGATTTCCTTTTGTTTATTCTTGATCGACGATGCGTTTTTCCGGCGCGTATTGCCGAAGAAGATGGTGAGCCGACTGTCCTCGGCGACGGCCTACGGAAAATCACGTGTCTGGTCCCGGGCTGTCTGCGGGGCGTTCGCCGCTCTGGCCTTGTCTGTCGGCGGCTTTCAAGTGGCGCGCACATTTGGCGTGCGTTGGTCCCTGGCAGACACGGCCATTCGAAGCGTGTCACCATTTCAGATCATCAACAGCTACGGACTGTTCGCGGTCATGACCACAACCCGCCCTGAGATCATCATCGAAGGATCGAATGATGGTGTGGCTTGGCTTGCGTATGAATTCAAATACAAGCCCGGAGACCTTACCCGCCGACCCGCTTGGGTCGCGCCGCACCAGCCTCGCCTGGACTGGCAGATGTGGTTCGCGGCCCTGGGCGACTACCAGAGCGATCCCTGGATCATTCGCTTCATGGCACGACTTCTGCAAGGTTCTCCTGAAGTCTTGCGGCTGCTTGGCCGCAATCCGTTTCCTGACGGACCGCCTCACTACGTTCGCGCCATGCTTTATCGGTACCGCTTTACCAGTCCGGAGGAGAGGCGAAGCACGGGAACTTGGTGGAGCCGGGAGTTGAAGGGAGTATATGTGCCGGCTGTATCTCTGAGGAATTAGTTGGCTTCTTGAAAACGTGGCCCGCGTCCGGGTGGGGTGCTTGCTACCCTGAAGAGAAGGCGAGGAGACGCCGAGACTGGACTTCGCGCCGGCGAACTCTTTGGCCTGCGGGCACAGGACGTCGACCTCGCGAAGTCGGCTGTTACCGTACACCGGGCGGTCTGGAATCGCCAAGTCCAAACTCCGAAAACCGACAATGCCAATCGCGAGTTCGCGCTGTCGCCGGATCTCGGAGAGCATCTCCGCGCATTTCTTACGACGTGGCGCCCGAATCCGCTCGGTTTGCTCTTCACCTCTCGGTCTGGTCTTCCACTGGACAGGAGTAATTTCGTAGTTCAAAAACTGTGGCCGCTGCTCGACTCTTTGCAGATTTCGCGCTGCGGTCTTCATGCTTTCCGTCACACGAACGGAAGTCTCATGGATAGACTCGGTACTCCGATGAAACTGCGTCAGCAGAGACTCGGGCACGCACCAGGGTCCGATCTAACAATGGCCGTCTACCCGCACTTGATCGGAGATGATGATCACAAAGTGGCCCCACAACTTGGCGAAATCTTGCGCCCAGATGTGCCCAAGTTCGACCTGGTCAAGATGCAAACGCACGGAACGCAGTAACTTACAGGCTTTGCTTGGACCTCACACGAAAGTAACCTACACAAAATTACGTTGCCGTTAGATGATGTGTCTTCCGGCGGTCCCGTCCCGGAAAGACGAACATGCCTCAGAAGTTAATGGACGTTCTTATGTTAGGCCGTTGCTCCCACGAGTTTTCCTGGCCGCGGCGCGCTGCTGATGGTCAGTTCTACCAGGTTTGCCTTCTCTGCGCTGTCAAATACAGCTATGACTGGACCACTATGCGCCGTACCGAGCGCCTGGATCGCACCCAGTCTGCCACGGAAGCGGAAGGCACGAGCGCACGCCGCAGCCGCACCCGCGCTCGCAAACCTACATGGGTTCCGCGCGCCCGGCGCCTGAAGCTCGACACCCCGGTGCGCTACCGTGTGAAGAACCTCGGCAGCTGGTATGAAGGCACGATCGCGAACCTCAGCCAATCCGGCGTGCTCTTGCAGGGACCGCAACGCTTTCCCGACAACACATTGGTGGAGATGGTTTTCGAGATGCCGGAAGAAATTTCCGGCCAGAAAAATAGCACGGTGCTCTGCCAGGGACGCATTACTCGAACCAAAGACGTGGAAGATAAAAAAGAAACGCAAGAAAAAACGGCGACTTTGAAACTTGCGGCCAGCATCCTCGATTACAAATTTCTGCACCAGACTTAGCCGGCTTTACAGTAATCGCTTGTGCTCGCCCGAGCTTTCCCAAGAGGGACAAATTTTTGGTTGCGGCAGCTTTGCGAACTCTAATGACAGAGAAGCTTCCAGCAACATTTTTCCACAAAACTCGGCCGATCCATGCATCTAAACTATTCATACCGGACTTACATCAAGAGGAGTGATTTTATGAAGGCCAGGCTTTCTCTCTATCTTACCGCGGTCGTGTTGCTCGCCATCTTGGTGGCCGTCGGCTGCTCCAAGGCTCCGACGGACGCCCAGATTGCCAGCGATATCCAAAACAAACTGAACACCGATTCCGGTCTCCAGGGCAAGCAACTCGTCGTCCAGGCAGACAAGGGGAGCGTGACGCTCTCCGGCCAGGTGGACAACGACGCACAGCGCGACGCGGCCGCTCGCTATGCGTCCAGCGAAGCGGGCGTGAAGCAGGTTGTAAACAATTTGCAGGTTGCCCCGCCGCCACCCCCACCGGTCGAGGCCCAGGCCCCGCCACCGGAGGAGCCCAAACCGGCCCCGGCCGTAAAGCGTCACCACAAAGTATCCAAGGATCAGGACGACTCTGCGAACGCTCCAGCTCAGGTCGCGCAAGCAGCGCCAGACCCGGCTCCTGCGCCTGCTCCGGCAGCTCCAGCGCCGCCACCACCTCCGCCACCGCCGCAAAAGGTCACGATTCCTTCGGGCACGACCTTCGCCGTGAGGTTGGTGGACGCGATCGACTCAGAAACCGCGACTCAGGGCCAAACTTTCCACGCCACGCTGAATTCGCCGCTCGCCGTGGATGGTGCCACCGCCATTCCTGCCGGCTATACGGTTGAAGGCCACGTCGTGACCGTGCAAAGCGCCGGCAAGTTCGCCGGACAATCCTTACTCGTACTTCAACTGGATCGCATTTCGGCGTCCGGAAGTACCTACAACATCCAAACCGATCAGTACAAGAAGCAGGGTAGCTCGCGGGGCAAGAACACGGTCGAGAAGGTAGGAGCCGGAGCTGGAATTGGAGCCATTATCGGCGCCATCGCCGGTGGCGGCAAAGGAGCCGCCATTGGAGCCACAGCCGGCGGTGGATTAGGTGCCGGCGCGCAAGCCGTCACCCATAGTCAGCAAATCAAACTGCCCTCGGAAACCGTTTTGAACTTTACCCTGCAAGCGGCTCTAACCGTGATTCCAACCACGCAAGGGCCCAACGCAGGACGTCAGACTATGAACACCCAACAATAGAACAGGTCGCGAATCAACCGAAGGCGCGGATAAATCCCGCGGCTTTTCTTTTTTCATCATGCTCCTTACATCCTCGCAATTGCGCGATTGCACCCTATCCTGCTAAATTGATCGCCTACGGGCCACGTTTGTTTTTCGGACGTTCCAGGTTTGCTCACGCCACCCCACCTTAGGGTTGGCTTGTTTCTCTTTCCTATGGCACCGCTCGACATTCCGCAATCCAAGAGTGCCCTGCAGTGGCGCCATTGGACCATTCGGTATACGGCCCCACTGGTCGCGACGGGCGTTGCGCTGTGCATCTGGTTTCTGTGGCCGGTCATGCGAAAAGATCCGTTCGCCATCTTCATCGCCGCAGTCATCGTGAGCGCCCGTTTCTTCGGCTTCGGACCAGCGCTACTTTGCACGGCCGCATCCGGACTCGCAATCGACTACTTCGCCCTTGAGCCGCGCTTCAGCTTTTCCATTTCTGCCAATGACTATGGGCGGCTGTTCGTATTTATTGCCGTCGCGGTACTCACCGCCGGTCTCGCCCGCCAGCGTTCCCGCGCGCAGACGCGCGCCGAGCAGACTCAGCGGCAGATGGCCGCCATGGTCGAATCTTCTGACGATGCCATTCTCACCGGAGACATAAACGGAATCATCACCAGTTGGAATCCAGGAGCCGAACGCCTCTACGGATACTCTGCCGCCGAGGCCATCGGCATGTCTGTTAAAATGCTGGCTTCGTCAGAACATCCCGACGAGATCCCCGGAATCAGCAGAAAGATTATGCGGGGCGAATCGATTCAGCACCATACCTCCGAGCGAATCCGAAAGGACGGCACGCGGGTCGCCGTGGATGTCTCGCTGTCACCGATTCGTAACGAGCGTGGAGAAGTGATCGGCGGATCCAGCATCGCGCACGACATCACGGCGCAGCGGCGTTCGGAAGAAGCACTGCGCCGCAACGAAAAGCTGGCCACCGCCGGACGTCTCGCCGCCGCCGTCGCCCACGAGATCAACAACCCGCTGGAAGCGGTTATCAATCTGATCTATCTGGCACGCCACCGTCCCCAGAATCAGCATCAATACCTAGGGATGGCGGAAAAAGAAGTGCTGCGCGTCGCCGCCATCGCTCAGCAGATGCTGGGGTTCGTCCGCGAAACTTCATCGCCTTCTCCACTGAACGTCGCGGCTACGCTCGACGATGTTCTGCAACTCTACTTGCGCCCACTGAGCGAAAAGCATATCCAGCTCGAGAAACAGTATGACCCGGCTGTCGAAATCCGCGGCTTTGCCGGGGAGCTCCGCCAACTCTTCTCCAATCTCATCCTCAACGCCCTCGATGCTCTCGACGACGGAGGTCGACTAACTTTTCACGTCGCCCCCGGACGCCAGTGGTCCAACGACCACGAAACCGGAGCGCACAGGTCCGGAGTCCGCATTACCATCGCTGATAGCGGCAGCGGGATTCGACAGGGCGATCTGACTCGCATCTTCGAGCCCTTCTATTCCACCAAGGGAGACGCAGGCACGGGCCTCGGCCTCTGGCTCTCGCATGGCATTGTGCAGAAGCACGAGGGATCGATCCGCGTCCGCAGCCGCACCACTGCAGGTTCCAGCGGCACCGTGTTTTCCATTTTTCTGCCCGACGGCGCTGAGAGAGTTCGGATTGCGAGCGTAGCGGCCGAGTAGATTCGAGGCTCGTTTTTGCTTTAATCCTGCGTTTTCACCGCCCTGGAAACTCTGCAAATCATGAGGAGAAAACCATGCTCGCCAATCGAAGTTCTTCCTTCGTCACAGTCATAGCCTTCAGCGTTCTTCGCAGCTTGTCGTCGCCCAGAGCACGTCCCCGACGCCCAACCGTCTCAGCGACAAAGACCTCGAAACGGTAATGCGTAATCTGAAAGCGGACGCCAAGGCGTTCCGCCCGCGCTTCGATTCGGCAATCAAGAAGAGCGCGATTCGCAAGACCAGCCAGGCCAAACCCGCCATGAATCTGGCGTCCACTTCGAAAAGCAGACATCCACGGTACTGAACGAATTCAAGAAGACCAGGAAGGGTGATTCCGTCCCCGCCATGCTGGGCACCGCCGGCCAGATCGAAAAGATCATGACCGATCTCAAGCTCGATCCGCAAACCACCGGTTGGGACAAGATCCGAACCGATCTCAATCAAGTGTCGACCGCCTTCGGAATCGCCCCAGCCGCGGCCGCAGCCAGCGGCGGGGATAGCACAATTCCCTGCATACAGGCGGTAGGCGCGGAACGGTCCAAGAAACTCGTCGAGGAGTGCCTCCAGGTTTCGCCGGCTACGCATCCACCCTGCAATGGGCAGAACTCGTGCCAGCTGATCATCGGCGAGATCAAACGCTGCAGAAGAATCAGTTTCTGCGCGGAATAAAAATAGCCCATAAACAAGCCGGCTCGTTGCACCTTCGTGTCAATCCGTCGGCGAAGCCTGTGGTAACTTGCTGATGCCGCCACTCGCCTGCCGGAGGTCTTCATGCGACGTCTTGGGTTGCTCTTCGCTTTCTCCGCAGCGTTTCTGTGTGCTCCGCTGTATGCCCAAAACTCTTGCGGCGGCATGAGCCTGGGACGCGGCGCTAGCCTGAACGGCTTCATTCCTTCCCCAGCGACAACGCATGGAATCGGGAGATCTCCAGCGCCTCGGTCGATCTCAACTCGGACGCGCTCATCAACTTCATGGGCAAACTTTCCTAAACTCAAAGATCTAGCACATAGTCAAAATTTAAGTTTCTTGTTCTCTGGATTTTGCCGCGAACAGAGGAGGGGGGACCCGGTACTAAACAGTAAACTCCGTTCCGATACGTGAAAACCGAGTTGGCTAGAAACCTCTGAACCTTCAACCCGGCTGGCGGAGCCGGTGGATGCTTTCCCCGGTCTTCAGCTCATAGGCCATGTACAGCACGATCGCAATATTGATGAGAAAGACCCATATGTGGAATGGGCTGGGGTGGTGAATCAGTTTGTAGATTTCGAAGGGCAGGTACAGCATTCCCGAGACGAGGGCAATCCACTCCGCCCAGGCTCTTGCGTACCAGAGTCCGTAAGCCTCGACGAAGCGCAAAACCGAATAGGCGACGGCGACGCCCGCAACTGCGAACACTTTGGTTTCGGTCAAGGAGTCGGCCCAGTTGAGGAAGACTTGAGCAAAGTGGTGATCGGGGCTGATATGAAGGAGTTTGAGGAAACCGTCGGCAATGTCCCAGGGATCTTCCCGATGCACCAGCAAAAGGACGCCGCAGGCTGACAGCAAAACGATCAATCCTTTACCGAGTTCCAGCGCGGCGACGGTGCGGAGGACCTGGACAGTCCCCCGGGGCTTGCCCTTCGTCAGTGCGACGCCGGTGTGCACGCTAGAACTCATTACAACATTATCTCCCTGGTTGCAAACTCAATTGTTGCGCCGGGGTAAAAATTCGGTCCCGAATCAGCAACGTACTGACCAGCGAAGTCAGGCTGGACGCGGCAAAAATCATGGCCAGCACCACGAACTGGTAAACCGCAGCATACACTGGCCGGGCCCCGGAGAGCAGCATGCCCGCCATTAAGCCGGGAATCCATACGATGCCCAGCGAACGAATGGAGTCGATGGCGGGAATCAGGCTGGCTTCGATGCTGGCCTGCACGTAAGGGGAAACACTGATCTTGGCCTCCGCTCCGAGGGCCAGCGCAGTTTCAATTTCACCGACGTGGGCCAGCACATCGGACCGGAAGCGATTCAGCGCCAGTCCGTTCGTATTCATGGCATTGGCGATGAGCATGCTGCCGACAGGCACCAGCGAAGTGATGGCCGTATCGATCACGCCGAGCCAGGTCATCAGCGCGATCACCGAGCCGGCGCCCAATGCAATCGACCAGGCGGAAACCCGAAACGCGTCGGGCATTCCTTTCGCGCGACGCGCCGAGGTTGCCCCGGCGGCGGTGATCATTCCGGCAAGAAGAAACCCGCTGGTCCAGCGCGGGCCACGGAGCAACAAAAGGAGAATGGATCCGACGGCAACGATCTGGACCATGCCTCGAACCATTGCAATCAGCGTATCGCGCTCCAGATGAATGCCACGTTTGCGGGCCAGCCATACCACGACCATGGCCGCGAGCGCAGCAACGAGAGCCTGCGCCAATCCCAGATACAGTTGATTGCTAAAGAAAAGCTTAAGCATGCAACACCTCACTGACGGAGCCGATGCGCACCACATGCCCGCTTTCAAGCAACAACGCTCGCTCGGCCAGGCGCGCCGCTTGCGCGGTGTCATGAGTAACCAGTACGCAGGTCAGCCCGTGGTCGTGCACGACATTTTCAATGGCCGACTCAACCTCCCGCTTGGATGCTTCATCCAGCGCGGACGTAGGCTCATCGAGGAGCAGAACCAGCGGAGAGTTGGCCAGCGTGCGAGCAACGGAGACGCGTTGGGCTTCGCCTCCAGAAAGGTTGGCAACATTGCGGCTGGCATAGCCTTTCAGACCGACGCGGGCCAGCAGTTGCTCGATCGATTCGTACGACAAAGACTCTCCGCGCTGCCGCGGACCGAATTGCAGGTTCTCTTCTACCGTGCCCGGGAAAAGGTAAGGACGCTGGTTCACCAGGCCCAGCTTCCGGCGCAACTCGCGGGGCGCGATTTGGTGGTAGTCGATTCCTTCGACATAGACTGTGCCGCTGCTCGCTTCATCGAGGCGATTCAGCAACCTGAGCAATGAACTTTTTCCCGAGCCGCTGGGCCCGACGATGGCGAGAACTTCACCAGTTCGCACTTCGAAGGTGACATCTTCGACCAGAACTTTGTCCTTGACCACGCGGCCCAAGTGCTCGGTTCGCACAATGGGGTCGGAAATGGGAGGCGTGGTCACGGGAATCGGCCGGCGATGCTCTGATTTTGCTTCGGCTCGCTCGGTGACTGCGTCTTGAGAAAGCTTGTCGAGATCAATCACAGCACCGGCGGTTTCGCGGTTCTTCGACTCCGCGAGCCTTTGCGGCTCACTCCGCTCAAAATGACATTCCATCCTTCATTGTCCTTGAGCACGGACCGCTGCGCGCAGCTCTTCGACGATTTCGCGGGCGGATTTGCGCGCGGCCTCCTGATGGGTGACGTCGAAAGAGATGGCGCCGACCCGGGCATGTCCGCCGCCGCCGTAGCGCTCGCAGATCTTCGCCAGGTTCACGACTGGCTCCGAGGGCGCCCAGGGATTCGATCCCACCGAAACCTTCACCCGGAAACTGCTTTTGCTCAGGCCCACGCTGTATACGGATTCGGGATGCAGATAATAGGGAACGAATTTGTTGTAGCCCTCGAGCTCATGGTCGGTGACATCAAAGAACAGGGTGCCATCTTTCGATTCAGTGCGTTCGCTGAGGATCGCGATGGATCGTTGATGACGCTCCAGCAGTGGCGGCAAGAGCGATGCCACAAAAGGCTCTTCGATGATCTCGGCCAGAGGCTTGCTGGCGAGAAGAGGAATGAGCCTAGGAACAAAATCGTGGGTCTGGTTCGATTCGATCACCATGGTCAGCTTCATCGCCGGAGCTCGCATTTCGACCGCCGTGCGGGCGTCGGGATACATGGCGCCGTCGACAATGTCAGTCCAGTGAACCAGTTCGGCCACGGGTTTGGGATCGAAACCGAAGCGCTCCTCGGCGATGGTAGCAATGAAACTGGTGCAGGATTTGAAGTCCGGGTCGTAAAATTTGCGGTTGCTCTGATCCTGCTCGAAGTGGGCAGCATCGGCGGGCGACAGAAACGCGCTCTCGTGATGATCGAACCACCAGGTAATCTTGGGAGAACTGGAGTATTTAAAATCGACGATGGCATTCTCGTCGCCATCAAAATTCTTTTCATCGAACAGGGAGCCCGCGCGGTGCAGCAAGCCGGAGTAAACGAACTGGACGTTGTTGCGAATCCGTTCGCGGTAGAAACGGGAGAAAAGTGCCGCCGACGAGGCACCGTCAAAGCATTTGTCGTGATAGAACACCCGAACTCTCAAGCGTGTCTCCCCTTCCAGCTAGAATCAGACAGACTACCCGAAATCGAGCCCGAATCAAAAGCAAATAGGAATGCCGGGAATGCGGCGCTGATGTCTCGGTTTTCCCTTCGTCCAGTTTCTCCCCGGACTCTGCGGCTGTTCTCAGCGATCTCCGCGATTTAAGACTTTGCCGTCTGGCTTTCGGATCAAATCTTAAAACGCAGAGATCTCAAAGAACAGCTGCAGAGCACGCGGAGATCACGAATCACTTTGAGGGACGCAGGTCACGAGAGGCTTCGGGTCGACTCTCGAACGGCGAGTTCTGGGGCTACTTTGCGGTGCACGGCGGCGACTTCGCGCTTCTCCTGAACCGCATTGATGCCGTCGACGACAATGCTGACTGCCATCGTTCCCATAACTTCCATGGGCTGGCGAACGGTGCTTAAGGATGGTGTGTACAAACTGGAAGCGGCGACGTCATCGAAACCGATGACCGAACAGTGTTCTGGAACCCGCAGGCCCGCTTTTGCCAGCGCGCGTATTGCTCCAAACGCGGTCATATCGTCGAAGGCCATCAGGGCGGTGAACGGGCGCTTTTGTTTAAGCAAATCCTCGGTTAATTTGTAACCCGCTTCAAAACTCGAAATCGGGTCTCGCGATTCAGGCAGATCGAGAATCAGCCGCGAATTCAGTTCCAGCCCGCTCGATTTGGCGAAAGATCGAATTCCCTTCCATCGCGGAGCGCTGTCGGCCAGAGTTTTGGGGCCGCGGATGAAGGCTATCTTGCGATGCCCCAGCGAGTGCAGATGCTCGAGAGCGGCATGAGCCCCGAGTTCGTTGTCGACCATGACGGAACTGACCGTGTCGGTTCGCAACTCACGCCCGATCATCGCTGTGGGAATGCTGCTCTTTTCCAAGTCGGCCAGAACGTCGATATCCACGAACAGCCAGTTTGCCACCACGATGAGGCCTTCCACCCGCCGGTCCAGCAGCATCTCGAGGTAACGCTCGAAGCGGCCGCGTTCGTTGTGAACGTCGGTGAGAATCGGAAGGTAGGAAGACTGATACAGAGTATTCTCGATGCCGCGCAGGACAAGCGTGCAGTAAGGGTCGGTCATGTCGAAGACCATGACGCCGACGGTGTGGCTGCGCTTGCTACGAAGCGAACGGGCAAACAGGTTGGGGCGGTAACCCAGCTTCTTGGCGGCTTGCTCAATCCGCTTCTTGGTGACCGCTGGAATGTAACGTGCGAGCGGAGCATTGTTCAGAACGATGGAGACCGTGGTCGACGAAAAGCCACTCTCCTTCGCCACATCTTTAATCGTGACGGTTTCAGCTTTCATCGCGAGCTTTTCATCCTTGGCGCGAATTGCCGTGAATCATCATGGCTTGAATTCCTGTTGCTGCTGGCGGACACTACAGCAGAGAGTGAAAGCAGTGTCAAGCGCAACCATGCGATTTTTACTGATATTTCTCGGGCTGGCCGCGGCGCAGGCGGCCAGTGCGACTGGGCTGCAGCAGGCTCAGACGCAAAAACCAGGCTCCGCGCCTGCCACGCAGAATGCCGATCCACTGCAGCTTTTTCAGCGCGGTGAAGCGGCGCTGAAGACCGGCAACCTGGATGAAGCCGAACGCGCATTTCGAGCTGTGCTTGCGGTCAATCCGCAGGTGGCGGGCGCGTACGCGAACTTGGGAGTGATTTACATGCGCCGCAAGCAGTGGCCGCAGGCATTGGAGACGTTGCACAAGGCCGAACATCTGGCGCCGCAGATTGCGGGGATACGGCTGAACATCGGGCTAGTTTACTATCGCCAGAACGATTTTCGAAACGCGATTCCTCCTTTTGAGTCGGTGCTGCACGATGCGCCAGATTCTTTCCAGGCTCGCTATTTGCTGGGGCTGTGCTATTTCTTCGTCGAGCGTTATGGTGATGCAGCAAACACGCTCGAGCCGCTCTGGTCGGAGGCTTCCGGCCAGTTGAATTACCTCTACGTTCTGGGCATCGCGTCCAACAAGGCGGGGCGTGCGGATCTGGAGCAGCGGGCGTTAAACCATTTGGTTGAGATCGGACAAAACTCTCCCGAGTTTCATCTCCTGATGGGCAAAGCTCACCTCAACCGCGAAGAATACGACGAAGCCATCAGCGAGCTTGAACTCGCGGCCAAGGGTGATCCTTCGCTTCCCTTCGTCCACTTCAATCTCGGAATGGCTTACCTGAAGAAGCAGGATCTTGAACACGCCAAGGCGGAGTTCCTCAAAGATATTGCCATCGAGCCGGATGTCACCTACGACTATGACCAACTGGGACAGGTGTACTTTCTTCAGCAGCAAGATCAGGAGGCGGAGAAGATGTTTCGCAAGGCGCTGCGTCTCGATCCTCAGCTCGCCAGCTCGCACTTTCAACTCGCGAGGGTCTATCAGCGTGAGAACAGATACGCGGAAGCGTTGACGGAGACTGACGCGGCGCTAAGGCTCGATCCCGACAGCCCCGGCATTCACTACTTGCGCGGACAAGTGCTGCAGCGCTTGGGACGCGTGCAGGAGGCCAAGGTCGAGATGCAGACGTTTACGCAAATGTCGAATGCAGCCCGCGAAAAACGGCATCAGGAGCTGGAGTCAGGAGCGATGCCAAACCCGGAGCTTACGCAGGAACCTCAATAGCAGCTCACGGCGCAGCCCGTTTGCTATCGCCGGTTTGCTATCGTAAGCCATGACCCAGATCTCTTGCCGCGCTCTCCTGTTCGACCTAGATGGCGTGCTGATCGACTCCACGCCTGCCGTTACTCGCGTTTGGTCGCGGTGGGCAATCGCGCACGGTTTCGATCCCGATGAGGTTGTTCGTAGAGCGCATGGACGTCCCAGCGTTGCGACCATACGCGACTATCTCCCGCACGCCGACCATGAGGCCGAGAACCTCAAAGTGGAAAGCGGCGAAATCCAAGATCTCGAGGGCGTGGTGACTTTGCCGGGTGCGCGCGAACTGCTGAGCGCTCTTCCTCCGGACCGATGGACGATCGTGACCTCGTGTACCCGCCCTCTGGCGGAGGTCCGACTGCGCGCGGCTGGTTTGCCGATTCCCGAGCGGTTGCTCACCTGCGACGATGTGACAAATGGAAAACCAGATCCCGAGCCTTACCTGAAAGGTGCGTCGTTGCTGGGAGTGGTGGCGACAGACTGCGTCGTTGTGGAAGACGTACCCGCGGGCATTCGCGCTGGCAAAGCTGCTGGCGCCCGGGTCATCGCTTGCAGAACCACGGCCTCCGAAGCGGAACTCAAGAACGCAGGCGCTGACTGGATCGTGGACGGTTGCAAATCTATTTCGGTTTCGCAGGCAAACGGCAAATTAACGCTCGTCTTGACCGACGAACCCAAGGTCCAAGACCCATTCAGACCAACCTCGCCGACCCGGCCTGCATCGTAGGGTGGTGAAAATAATCAGCGCTTTCGCCGCCGTTTTGCTTTTCTTGGCAGCCGGATGTACTTTGCAAAACCCCAGTCCCGACGAGGTGAGGGAGAGAACCGCGCAAGCTACGTCGGACATCAAGCGTGACGCGCAGGCGCTGGCTCAGGGGGTGAAAGAAGGCTGGAATCGTGACCAGCCGCTGGATCTGAACCATGCCAGCAAAGATCAATTGCTAAGCCTGCCGGGAATGAGCAGCGAGGCAGCCGATCGCGTAATCGCTGACCGACCTTATAGCAGCGCCCACGAACTGGTGAGCCGGCGCGTCATCCCGGAGCAAGAATATGCCAAGATCAAGGACCAGGTAACGGCAAAGCCCTGACTATTCAGGTCGCGGTCTGGCGATCAGTGAACCATCACCGCACCACCCTTCTTCGGCTTGCGCATCAAGAAAAGCAGTGGCAACATCGCCACGAACGTCAGCGCGAGAAAACGGAACACATCGTTATAGGCGAGCATGGCCGCCTGCTGCTGCACCATTCCCCACACCGCGCCATAAGCCTGCCGGGTCGCGGTTGCTGCGTCCTTGCCTTGTGACATGAAAAGGCCTCGCATCCCTTCCACGGTTTGACGCGCCAGCGAGTTCGCCGGGTTGACGTGTTCGCCCAGAATGTTGATGTGCAATTGCGACTTGCGAACCTGCATGGTCTCCACCATCGCGATGCCAATGCTGGCGCCGATATTGCGCATCAGATTGAAGATGCTGGTGGCGTTGCCCATCCTTTCTCTGGGTATGGGATCGTTTGTAACCGTGGTCAAAGGAACGAAGATCAAGCCCAGGCCCGCGCCCTGCACGGTGAGCGGCAACCAGAATTTTGACGAAGCCACGCCCAGACTGAAGTTCGAAATCCAGTACATCGCAAAGGCTGTGGCCAGAAAACCCGCAGCGAGAAGCTTTCGCGCATCGACCTTCCCGGTGAGATATCCGACCAGTGGCATGAACAGGAATGAAGCCATTCCGCGAGGTAGATTGGTAACCCCGGCATGAGTCGCCGTGTAGCCCAGCAGTTCCTGCATCAGAAGCGGCAGCAAAACCGTGCTGCCGTAGAGCACGAAGCCCACGACAGTCATAATGAATGTGCCAATTGCATACGACCGGTAGCGGAAGACGCTGAGATCAATGATCGGATGTTCGGCTTTCAGTTCTCGGATGATGAGACCACCAAGACCGATGATCGCGAGGACGGCTAGCGTGAGAATGAAATGCGAGCTGAACCAATCATCTTCCTGGCCCTTGTCGAGCATGATCTGCAGCGAGCCGATCCCCAGGACCAACAGCCCGATCCCCCAATAATCAATTCCCTTCAATTCCGCAGATACGGAGGATCAAAGATGAAGGCCTGGGTCAGGAACATCGCCAGCACCCCGATCGGAACATTGATGTAGAAAACCCAGCGCCAACTGTAGTTGTCCGTAAGCCAACCGCCAGCCACCGGCCCAAGCATGGGAGCGACCACGATGCCGAGAGCCCAGAACGCCATGGCCTGGCCGCGTTTTTCTGCAGGAAACGATTCCAGCAAAATAGCCTGTGACAGAGGCTGCAAGCCGCCTCCACACGCGCCTTGAATGATCCGGAAGAAAATCAGAAACGGCAGCGACGGCGCCAGTCCGCAGAAAAAAGAAGCGGTGGTGAAGCCGGTTACCGATCACATAAGCAGGCGTTTGCGCCCGAACGTAGAGGCCAGCCATCCGGTCATTGGCAGGACGATCGCGTTGGCCACGAGGTAGGAGGTGAGCGTCCAGGTGGCTTCGTCGGTGCTGGCGGAGAGGTTGCCGGCGATGTGCGGCAGCGAAACATTGACCACGGTCGTATCCAGCACCTCCATGAAGGTGCTCGACATGACGGCAATAGCGATCAGCCAGGGATTAATCTCTTTGGAAACGGGAGCGTTCTCTGGCATCAGTTTCGTGTCGAAAAATGATGATTAGACTCGATCATAGTTGGTGGGTCTTGAAATTCTCTCACAGGGTGAACCTGGCATTTTATCCAGTAACATCAGAATCTACGTCAGATCGTACTTGGATGACGCAGATCGCCCCGAGTTGGCAGGCTGTGCGGGATCGATAAGGGCGGGCCTCCGCGAACAATTTGGAAACGTGGATTGTCTCCTTCGTACTAGCATGGAGTGTTACTCTCAGCAGCTAACATTATGATCGCTCCGTGGATTGGAATCCTCTCCTTCTTGATATGGGTCTACCTGCTTGCCGGAAGGGGCGGATTCTGGCGACTGTCGAAGGCAGCGACTGAACTGACGCTGCCGCTCAAGTCCGCACCCCGCATCGCGGTTGTTGTGCCGGCGCGCGACGAGGCGGAGGTCATTGGTATGGCAATCCGCTCCTTGCTTGAACAGGATTACGCCGGGCGGCTACAGATATTTGTGGTCAATGGCCACAGTTCGGATGAGACCGCGAATGTGGCACGCCGGGCCGCGGGAGACAAGCCGAACAAGTCACGATCAGTTCGGCCATGCCTCTGCCCGCGGGCTGGACGGGAAAAATGTGGGCGCTATCGGAAGGCGTGCGGCAGGCGGCGCAGTTTGCGCCTGATTATTTCTTGTTCACAGATGCGGACATCGTCCACGCGTCCGATAGCATTGCCTCTCTGGTTGCCCGCGCACAGGCGGATAAACTCGACCTGGTGTCGATCATGGCGCGGCTGCGGTGCTGGTCGCTGGCCGAACGAGCGCTCATCCCGGCATTCGTGTTTTTCTTTTTCATGCTCTATCCCCTGGAGTGGGTCAGCAGCCCCGCGCACAAGACTGCGGCTGCTGCGGGCGGCTGCATCCTGGTTCGCGCCGAAGCGCTGGCTAAGATCGGAGGGGTGGCCGCCATCCGCAACGAATTGATCGACGATTGCGCTTTGGCGAGGGCAATGAAATGCAACCGCGGGGTGTGGCTGGGGGCAGCGCGGAACACATACAGCACTCGCGGTTACGACGGCTTCGGCGGAGTTGGCCGCATGATCTCGCGCACCGCGTTTTACCAGTTACGGCATTCCGGTTGGCTACTGCTCGCAACAATTCTTGGAATGACGGCTGCATTCTGGGCGCCGCCGGTTTTGGTTTTCTTCGGCGGATGGGCCGCGCAGGGGGGCGGTGCGGCTTGGCTGCTGATGAGCGCTGCATTCTGGCCAACGCTGCGGTTCTACTCGCGGTCGCCGCTGTGGGCGCCTCTGCTGCCCGCCATTGCGCTGTTCTATATGGGCGCAACCATCCATTCGGCGGTTCGATACTGGCTGGGTCACGGTGGCGATTGGAAAGGCCGCTTGCAGGATGCGAAGACCCACGTGGCTGGCTAGTCGGCGCGGGGCTCCGGAGCACGCATTCCACGAGAACCCCATCCGGAAACTTGTTGGCTAAAACTTGGCGCTTACGTCTAAAACGGCGTACAGTATCGTTTCCTTAGAATCTCGTTGTTTCGACTTCACAGGAGCACGTTGCATGCGTCATTGGCTGGTTGTATTGCTCGCAGTTGTCTGCTTCAACCTTCAAGCCTCTTCCCAAACCGCAGAAGAACTAGTTAACAAGAATATCGAAGCCAAGGGAGGGATGGACAAGATCAAAGCCATCAAGACCTGGCGCATGACAGGCGAACTTATCGTCAGCGGTATCACGGCCACAGCAGGACAGGAAAACATGCGCCCCAATCTCGTCCGCGAGACCATTTCGCTTCAGGGTATGACTGCGGTGCAAGCTTACGACGGCTCTACGGGATGGCAAATCCAGCCGTTCGGCGGACGGAAGGATCCCGAGCTGATGGGAGAGGACGATATGCGGGATCTCCTCATTGATTCCGACTTCGACGGGTCGCTGGTGGATTACAAAGCCAAGGGCAATACGGTTGAATATCTGGGCCATGACGTCGTCGACGGCGACGATGCTCTCCGGCTCAAGGTCACGCTGAAAAATGGCGACATCATCTACTATTACCTCGACCCTGACACCTACCTGGAGATTCGCAAGGAAACCCAGGAATTCATTCGCGGTTCGGTGCGAGAAAACGCCTCCGACCTCGGATCCTACAAGCCCATCGGGGGCGTGATGTATCCCTTTTCTATCGCATCGGGCCCCAAAAACGATCCCACCTCATGGCAAACCGTAACGGTCCAGAAAATCGAGGTCAACGTTCCCTTGGATGCTTCCGACTTTGCGTTACCAGTGTCCCTTAAAAAGGGAGCGTCGAAAAACCAGTGAGCGGTCAGGAATCGAGCGGACCGTTCTTGCCGCGACTATATCTCCGGGCACTTTACGTCAAACAGCATTCGCATTTTGAAGAGGACCTACAGATGACAGTTCATGCCAGATCCCAAACCCTGCTCTCGCGGTTACTCAGTGTTGGATTGTTGTTCCTATCCGCGGCGGTTTCCGCGCAGCAAGCCACGAAGTTCGACGCCGCCACGATCTCTGGATTGCCGGCTCGCAACATTGGTTCTGCCACCATGAGCGGACGCATTGCAGCCGTAGCCGCTGTGAACGAAAACGGACGGCTCACGCTATTTGTCGGGTCAGCCAGCGGCGGAGTTTGGAAGTCGGTTAACGGCGGAACTACGTTCAAGCCGGTTTTCGATCGCCAATCGGTTCAGTCGATTGGAGCGCTCGCAATTGATCCGTCAAATTCCAAGATCGTTTGGGCGGGAACAGGAGAAGCGTGGACCCGAAACAGCGTTTCCATTGGCGATGGTATTTATAAGTCCAGCGACGGCGGCGAGAACTGGACCAACATGGGGTTGAAGGATTCCGAGCATATCGCGAAGATCCTCGTCGATCCCAAGGACAGCAATAGCGTCCTCGCCTGCGCCACCGGCCACGTTTGGAACGACAATGATGAACGGGGAGTTTTCAAAACCTCCGACGGCGGTAACACCTGGAAGAAAGTCCTGGCTGGAGCAAACGATTCCACAGGCTGCGGCATGCTCGCCATGAGTCCGCTTGAACCGAAAACTATCTTTGCTTCGATGTGGGACTTCCGCCGCCAAGGCTGGACGTTTCGTTCCGGAGGCCCAGGCAGCGGACTCTACCAGTCCACCGATGGCGGTAACAGTTGGAGGGAACTGAATGACAAGAACAGCAAGGGTCTGCCCGAAAAACCCTGGGGACGCATCGCGGTGGCAGTAGCGCCCGCTAAGCCGCAAGTCGTGTACGCCATGATCGAGTCAAGAAAGAGCGCGCTGTTTCGCTCCGACGATGGTGGCAAGACGTGGAATCGCCTGGATGCCAGCCGGTTCATGATCTGGCGGCCTTTTTATTTCGCTAACCTGATCGTGGATCCCAAAGATGAAAACAAAGTCTTCAAACCCGATGGGCCGCTGCTGCTCAGCGTAAACGGTGGAAAGAGTTTCAGTTCGGTTGGGAACGCGCATGGCGATTTCCACGACATTTGGATCGATCCCAGCAATCCGAATGTGGTCTATACGGGCGATGACGGCGGCCTCTGGCGCAGCGAAGATGGAGGCACGCGATGGAAGCACCAGGTTAACCTTCCAATTTCGCAGTTCTACCATGTGAGCGTGGACAACGCGAATCCCTATCATGTTTATGGGGGCTTGCAAGACAACAGCAGTTGGATCGGAGACTCGTCGTATCCCGGGGGCGTTACAAATTCGCGTTGGGAAAACATCTATGGCGGCGACGGCTTCTGGGTGTTTGAGGATACTTCCGACCCGGATTACATCTACGCCGAATACCAGGGTGGCACGATCGGCCGCGTCAATCGACACACGCTTGAGATCCGGCCCATTCAGCCGCTTCCCAACTACAACGAAAAGAAGTTACGTTTCAATTGGAACACGCCTATTCACATGAGTCCCAACGAGAAAGGGACGATCTATATCGGCGCGCAGTTCCTGTTCCGTTCTCGCGATCATGGGCAGTCGTGGGAGCGCATCTCGCCCGACCTCACCACCAACGATCCCGAAAAGCAGAAGCAGGAAGAATCTGGAGGGGTTACCGTCGACAATTCCTCTGCCGAGATGCACACCTCGATCTACTCGATTTCGGAATCACCGAAGAATGGTCAGATCATTTGGGTTGGAACCGACGACGGCAACCTGCAGATCACGCGGGATGGCGCCAAGACGTGGACGAACGTAGTCGCTAATGTCCCTGGACTCGCCAAGAACTCCTGGGTATCCACCATCGAAGCCAGCCGCTTCGACGAAGGGACTGCCTACGCCACGTTCGATCGCCATACTTTTGGCGACATGAACCCCTACGCCTACAAAACCACGGACTACGGAAAGACCTGGACTGCGCTGCAGGTACAAGAAAACGGCGCCCTCGGCTATGCGCACGTGATCAAGGAAGATACCATCGATCCGAACCTTCTGTTTCTGGGAACCGAATTTGGCCTTTGGATCTCGGTCGATGGCGGACAGCATTGGGGACAGTACAAGGGAAGCAACTTTCCCGCGGTAGCGGTGCGCGACCTTGTGGTGCCGTCGCGTGAGTCCGATTTAGTGCTCGCGACTCACGGACGCGGAATTTGGATCATTGACGATATTTCTCCGCTGCGCGCTCTGACCACCGATCTGATGGCAAAAGACGCTACCCTGATCGAAGGGCCGCCAGCCGTTCAATATCTCAATGCCAACGGAGGCTGGCCCGAGGGCGACGAGAGTTTCAACGGACCCAGCCGGCCCACCGACGCGTTCATCGATTATTACCAGAAGCAGCGGCATATCTTCGGCGATCTGAAGATCGAGATCCTTGATCAGGACGGCAAGTTGGTGGATACGGTTCCGGGCAGCAAACATCGAGGGGTCAACCGGGCGAAATGGTCGATGCGGCTGAAGGCCCCGGTCGTCCCTCCGGCAGCCAGCGCGCTCTTTCAAGCGGCGCAAGGACCGAGGGTCCTGCCGGGCACTTATACGATCAAAATGACCAAAGGGGATCAGGTCTACACGGAACCCTTAAAAGTCGTTCTTGATCCCCGCGCCAAATACACGGTCGAGGATCGAAAGGCGCAGTTTGCCCTAGCGATGAAGTTGGACAAGATGCTGGGGCACATGAGCTACGCCGTGAGCGCCATCGAAGGAGTGCGCGATGCCGCTATGGCGCGTGCCGCGAAGCTGCCGGAGAAGGATCCTCTCCGCGGCCGCCTCCAGCAACTCTCCATCGAGTTGGATAACCTCCGTTCCAAGATCGTGGCTACCAAAGAAGGTGGAGCGATTACTGGCGAAGAACGCATCCGCGAACATCTCGGAAGCCTCTATGGCGACGTGAACACTTATGAGGGCCGACCCACCGATTACCAGGTGGCTCGCGCCGACTCTCTTGGACATGAACTGGAAGACGTAATTACGGATTTCCGCAAGCTGATGGACAAGGAGCTAGCCGCGATCAATGCCAGTTTACAGAAGAAAAAACTTGAAGCGATTTCGGTATTGACAGAGGCGGACTGGGCAAAGCAGCACGATGAATCCTCAGCGAAATCGGCTGGAATGGAAGTTCGCGAAATGGATTGAGGGAATACCGCATCCGGTGCGTGGTCCGAAGGCCCGCAGCCAATTTCCTGGTTTCTCGCTACTGGCTGCGAACGTCGCTCAGAAGTTTCTCCGCGGCTTCTCCGGGATCCTGGGTGGCAAAGTTCTCGTCCAAAATAAGCAGCGAAACGGCCGGATCAATCTCCTCCAACGACTTGCGTGTCGATTTGCCATGGAGGGATTGCATCCGCGCGGGAATCACCACCAGTTTTGCCTTCGTAGCCTTGACCAGGATCAGTGCGTCGTCAATGGTCGCAGTGGTTAAGGCGTTGTATCCGGCGCTGCACAGCACTTCCCGCAGAAATGTTCGGACGTCCGTCGAGTCGTAAACGCACAGGATGCGTGGCCTTGTGTCTCCGGCTTTTGCTCGCGAATATCGCGAGCCCAGATAGGCGGCCGTAATCGCCTCTTCGATCGTGTCGTAGGTTTCAAATTGCGAGAGCAGGCTGGTCATCTCGAGCGTTTTGCGGATCTTGTCCGACACTCCACTGAGTTTGAGGTCTCCTCCCTTCGCCCGCCCGGCCTGCATCAGGCGTACCAATGCTCCCAATCCGCTGCTGTCGATGAACTCTACCTGGTCGAGTTGCAGTACGATGTCGCCGTATTTGACGAACGAGTCTCCAACGTGAGAGTGCAGCGTAAAGACTTCCTTCCCGGCAATGATCCGTCCGGAACACTGAACGATCAGAACGTCGCCGACCGGTCGGGTCTCCATACGCAACTGCATCACGCCTCCTTGTATTCTAAGTTGTGACTTAATCACGGTTCCGTTCTAGTTCGGCTGGACGTTGCCATCAATCAGCAGAGGGAAAGCAAAAATATACCCTCGCGGCCGCTGCCAGTCTAACCAGCAAGCCTCGCCATGGCAACCCGGTCAGACGAAGACGGTGTTTAAGCTACCCGCTCGTGTGGCGGATCGCGTTTCGAAGATACGCACATAGCCCGACCCTTGCCCGTTTGACACCCCTTTGCGACGGCTCCTATACTTGCTCCGCGCCGCGAATCCCCGTCCGGAGAAGACTTCCATGTTAAGACGTTCGCTAGCTGTTTTCCTGATCGCAGCATCCGCATCCTTCGCTTTTGCAGGAGATCAGTGGAAAGGTCGCCAACCCAAACTCACTCCGCAAAAGAGCGGCACCACGCAACTGCTCATTTCGGTCAGTCCGGTGGACTCGCGTGTGGTCTGGGCAGCCGGGACTGGCGGTACTTATGTCGTCACAGCTGACGGTGGAAAACACTGGAAAGCCGCGGTCGTGCCGGGAGCCGAAAAGCTGCAATTCCGCGATGTGCAGGGCGTAAGCGACAAGGTCGCGTACTTGATGTCCGTCCCCAACACAACGGGCACTACGGATTTTCGCATCTACAAAACGGTCGATGGCGGCGCGACCTGGAAGATAGAGTTCACCAACCACACTAAGAACGCATTCTACGATTGTTTCGCCTTCTGGACACCGAACCGGGGCATCGCGCAGAGCGATTCGGTCAACGGAGTATTCCCCGATATCCGTACGACCAACGGAATGACCTGGAAGAGCATCAGCGCCAATATGCCGCCGGCATTGACGGGGGAAGCCTCATTCGCAGCAAGCGGAACCTGCGTAACAACGCAGGGCCGGGGGAACGCATGGATTGCTACCGGCGGGGCTACAACCGCGAGGATCCTGGCGACAAGAGACGGAGGCGACACCTGGAACGCGTATGACACTCCGCTGGTCAGCTCATCCGCCGCGGGCGCGATCAGCGTGGCCTTCCGCGACCCCCGGCATGGCATCGTGGGTGGCGGTGACTTAGCCTCAAACACAAGCGCGGACATGGCTACGTCGAAGGATGGCGGTCAAACCTGGCAGCTTACGAACAAGCCCCCCGTGCAGGGAGCCATTTTCTGCCTGAGCTACGTGCATGGCAGAGGCCACGGCGATGCTAAAGAAGGAGACGGTCACGGGGACCGCGACCGCACGGTTGTGATCACTGCTGAGACGGAGCCGAACTTCAACTCAGGACCAGCAGCCTGGACTCCCGATGAAGGACAAACCTGGTTCAAACTACCCAAAAAAGTGAGCGGCTACTGGGCAGTCGCTTTCGCAGATCCGCAAGCTGGATGGTTTGTGGGCAACGGAGGAAAGATCCTGAAGATCAGCTTCTGATATCTCTGGCGAATCGCGCGCTGCATCTCGGCGCAGCGCGCTTGCCATCTCCCTACTTCTCACTCGTAGCGCAGCGCCTCCACAGGATCCAGCCGCGAGGCTTTCATCGCAGGATAAATACCAAAGAACAGGCCAACACTCATCGAAGCGGTTACCGCGGCGATCACCGACCACAGCGGCACCGCCGAGGGCAAACTTGGCAATAGCTTGTTGATCGTGAAGCTGATCCCCGCTCCCAGTGAGACGCCGATGATTCCCCCAGCGCCGGTCAGGGTCATGGCCTCGGTAAGGAACTGGCGAATGATGTCGCGTCGTCGGGCGCCGATGGCCTTGCGTACACCGATTTCACGGGTGCGCTCGGTGACTGACATGAGCATGATGTTCATCACGCCAACCCCGCCGATAAGGAGTCCGATGGAACTGAT
>CAWCKL010000022.1:0-77932 GCA_963796095.1 uncultured Acidobacteriota bacterium | reverse complement strand
AGAAAATACCCGACAAGGTGGCCGCCGCATCGAGGAATGATGCGGCCCCAATTTTCGGCGTACTTTTTAAACTCGTCTCGCTGGAACGGATCGATCTCATAGCGGATGACGCAGGTTATCGTCATTTCAATTCTCCTGGTGGTCCGTCGTGCCCATGAATTGCCCAAAACCAGCGTCAACGCTGTCGCCCGGAGAGCGGCAATGGCTTCGCGCCGACTCATCGGTCCAGTTGCAGGACCCACATTCCGCAGTCTGCCAGTTGCCCGACAATAACACTTCGTCTATCATCAAAGTATGAATGTTGAGAACCACCCTGACGCCGCAGTCTCCAGAATTGCTGCCGCTATCGGCGAGCCAGCGCGAGCTCACATGCTCTATTGCTTGATGGATGGTCATGCGCGAACCAGCACCGAGCTTGCCGTGGTGGCTGGAGTGAGTCCCTCAACCGCGAGCGTGCACTTGAATCGGTTGAAGACAGCTCACTTGGTCAAGGTGCTGGTTCAGGGGAAGCATCGCTTCTACAGTCTCGAAGGACCGAACGTGGCCCGTGCGCTTGAAGGGTTGAGCGTGCTCGCGGGCGTTCGTCGCGGCAAATTCCTGCCCAGCATGCCAAGCCGGCTGCGGGTTGCGCGAACTTGCTACGACCACATGGCGGGTGCGATCGGCGTATCTCTCCACGACCGCCTGAGGGCATTCGGATGGCTGTCCGCTGATCCGAAAGGCAGCGACAACGCTTACGACGTCAGCTCGGCTGGAACCAAGGTGTTTGAGGCTCTTGGCATCGATCTCGAGGCAACTCGGACGCTGCGCCGTCGTTTCGCCTGCGCATGCCTGGATTGGAGTGAGCGGCGGCCTCATGTTGGCGGAGCGCTGGGAGCAGCCCTCCTGAACGTCGCACTGAAAAGAAAATGGGTTGTGCAGGATCTAAACAGTAGGGCTTTGGACGTCACGAGTCTCGGGCGACGCGAAATGCGGGCGCGATTCGGCATTCAGGTGTAGAGAGTCGAGCGCGCCAGGAGCCACGAGCTCTCGCCCTCTGCTCAAATTTTTACAATTCGGAGACAGTTCCTTGACACAACCGCCGCTTTGATCACGGAGAATGCCTCTCATTCGGGGTGAGTGGATTCGCTTGGGTCCCACTCGAGTTCCGCCCACCGGCGCAACAGCCACTACCGTCAATTTTCGATACTCTTAAGGAGAAAAAGCATGGGTTCTCAGAATTGGTCGCGCCGCACACTCGCGTGTATGGCTTCACTCGTCATCTTCGTGGGGTTGATTCCAACCCCCGCCGCCGCTCAATATGCCATCACCAACCTAGTGTCGAATCAGAAAGGAGTTGCGAAACATCAGGATAAAGCGTTGGTCAATGCCTGGGGAATGTCATTCTTCCCTAGTGGCCCGTTCTGGATTAGTGATAATGGCACGGGCGTTTCCACCTTCTACAATGGCAAGGGCGTGAAGGTGGGGCAAGTCAAGGTTCCTCCGACGTGCCACACGGTGCCGGACTGTGTCACGGGGCAGGTCGCCAACAGCACGAAAGATTTCGTGGTGTCACAAGGCGGAAAATCCGAACCCGCATTATTCATTTTCGCCACCTTCGAGCCCGGCACGATCAGCGGCTGGAATCCGTCGGTGAACCCGAGTTCCGCCGTGGTCGTGGTCAACACAGACGCCTGGTATACGGGCCTAGCCATGGGGGTAAACAAGGGGGCCAACTTCCTTTTTGGCGCCGACAATCTGGGCAATAAAGTTGACATATACGATGGCAGCTTCAAACGGGTTGGCAAGTTCACCGATTCGACCCTGACAGGCCTCATCGTATACGGCGTTCAGAACATCAACGGCAAGCTGTACGTAACCTTTGCGGACACTGCTCACACCAGGGGCGCGGTGGACGTCGTTAGTACCAGCGGGAAACTAATTAAGCGCCTTACCAAGGATCCCCACCTCAAGGCGCCCTGGGGCGTGGCCTTGGCGCCTAAGAACTTCGGTCCGGCGAGCAACGCCTTGCTGGTGGGAAACGTGGGCGATGGCCGCATGAGCGCGTTCGATGCCAAGACCGGAAAGTTCATAACTCAGTGCAAAGGTACGAACAACAAGGTCCTCAGCATCAGTGGCCTTTGGGCGCTGGCTTTCGGCCAAGGCGGCGGCATGAACGGCAACCCCAACCAACTGTTCTTCACCGCGGGCCCGAACGGATATTCCAACGGTCTGTTCGGCGTGATCAATTTTAAGTAGATGTTGCTGGTCCATTTGAAATTTTAGGGCTCCGGTTGCGTGACGCTGAATCGGGTGAGAGATTCCGCGAAGCGGTAAGCCGGAGCCCGAACTTCTTGACGGCACCGTTGCGCGCTGGCTGATGGCTGCACTTAATACATCGATATATGTCAAAACGGGAAGTTTAGAAACTGGCGATTTAGTCGGGAGTGATTTTCGGGTTCGAGAGATCGCCTCGTGGTGTGGTGTCAGGGTGGTGCGATTTGTCTGACCCGGAGAGTCTGTTCAATTCTCTCCAACGTGGCATTTCCAACCAATATTGCGAACTCGATCCGAGATGAAAGATCAGCCTGCGCAGTACAAACTGCCATTGCAGCCGACGTTGAGTCAAGAAACTCGCAGCGGTATTGACGGTCGGAACCGCAATTTGTTCGGGCCGCTTCCACGGAAACAAACACTGTTGGGCGATTTCTTTTCGATCGTTGGGATCGGGGATAAACTCGCGGTGGAGGAAGAGGGCGAGTTTAGCAGCTGAGAACAAGCCTAAGCTATCGTAAGGATGCTCCTCAAATGCCCAGCGCCGTCCATAATTCTCAAGCCATATCCTGGCAGGAGGACGAAGACACTGCGTCCACTTCGCCGCTATCGGCGGCATAGGAGCGGCAAACATTCTTTCCGTCAATCCCATGACAAGCGCTGCGAATTCGGCCAGGTAAGGAACCGCGCGCATACGAGCATCGACTCGATCCCAGAATTGGGTATCGGACAACCGTGCTCTCAGGAAGAAGCCGATTTCAAGGAGCCAGCCCAATTTTACCCAGCATTCTACTGTGTGCTGGAATACGTGAAGTATTTGCAAAACGAACGCATCTTCGTCGTTCAACACCGGGAAGCGCAGACCCTGCCAATCATGATCAATCGTCTGATCGAGCCGAAATTCGGGCTCGTTCAGCGGCACACGGTTTGCTTTCCTGTTCCAGAATGTCAGATGCAACTCGACCAGCGGCTCGGTCTCACGGGAGTAGGGATCATCCGAAAGAGTCGGAATTCTCGAGGACGGTCTGCCGAACTTGAATTCGATATCGGAGAACCGGTGCAGGTGCAGGCGGTAGCCGGCCTCTTCAAGTACGCGCCGCGCCCCGGGCAAAGACGATTTGTCAACCAAGTAGTCCAAATCGCTTGGCGCCCGCAGAACTGCATCGGGGCAATAGGTCGGGACAAGAGAAAAACCCTTGATTACTGCATAATTCAGGCCCGCGCGGCGAAGTCTTTCGTTAAGCAAACCAAACTCGGCAGCCAGGTAATCAACCCGCCGCCGGTTATCGGCAAGGTTTCTTTCAAACCGGGCCAGCACCGCCGGTGGGAGCATCTCAAGCGCACTTGTGTGCTTGAGTCCCCGTAACAAATAGAGGGTCAGGCCGGCCCTGTCGAGCCAGTTGAATGTACGATGCCAATCAGGCCTGCGGAATTTCCTGAGCAGGTTTCCATCACAGTTTTCTCGGGGCAAGCTCAAGCATCCGACGACGGCCTCTGCTAGCTCTCGGTTCACAATAATATCTCGATAGACTCCTTCAGCACTGCGACCAACGACCGTCAGTTGAGGTGTGTGTCTAAGGGCAAGCTCGCGCGATACAGCACCGGTAACCCGAGTCCTCTTCCACAATCACTGGCGAAAATCAAAGTGCGCGAATCTCCTTCCCACGCGGGCGAGGAGCTGGCGCAGCCTCCTCCCGCCACGACTTCCGTCTTGCCACTGACCATATCTTTCAGCCAAATTTGCCTGGGCCCGGCCTGAGTCGACTCAAAGGCCATCCACTTGCCGTCGGGAGTGATCAACTGAACCCTCGTTTATTGCCGGTGACAGCACACCGGCGGGCCCCGCTTGCCGGGTGGCCAGATCAAAAGTCATAGTTGCTGATGCACCACCTTTCACTAATTCAAAGTAGATTGGACCATCGAACAACGGTGCCACGGGATGAAAGGCCTGGCCTTCGAAAGCGAATTCCTCCATCTGTCCGTCGTGCAACCAGCGAAGGACATACCCACTTTGAACCATTGCCTGATAAAAAAAGTCCGGCACTCGATACTGCAGGGAAGGTCGAAGAATACGTCGCTCGGTCCAGAGCCACTCGCTGAAAACGCCGCCCGGGTTCGAGCAGATAGCGTGCCTCGTGGCTTTGCGCGTCGACCGCCGCAATGACGATTGCCGCTGCCAGTCCTGCGGCCGCAAGTTTGGGACTAAACGATCGCCAGTACTCACGCCCTTCCACGAAGAAGAGCGCAGCCAATATCCACACCTGCGGGAAGAATCGCACCCAGCCCGACAACAGAAAAGAGTTCAGCGCAATGTACGAAATAATCAGGAATAACTTCTCCTTAGGTCCGGCATCCTCCAGCAACAGAACCACCGGCAATAACAGGAGAATGAAAACGAAATCCGGGTTATCAAGAGCACTTGCTGTCCACGGCGTAAGAGCTCGTCGCAGCTGGTCTGCAACGCACTGGCAGTTTGTCTCCACACGAATCCTTATGTCGGCCAGCCGTAACCCAGTTTTGAACGGTATCTTGGTAAATCTTTTCATGAGGTCTGCTTGTGGCATCCAGCTTCCTTAACGACGCACAATGCCTTCACTAAACGCAAAACGTCCCCCCCGAACTCCTAATCTTACGGGAACCGTTGATGCGATTCGTCACGGGACCGTCAAATGTTGGTAATATTTCACTCTGCGCTTCCTCTCACCGACCCTTGAGTTAGCCCGTCGGCTGTTTTCATTACATACCAGACCGACGTTGTTGCCAACCGCCGTACCTGGCGGATGCCTGCGAGCATAGCGACCAGGGCGTCACCTGCTCCAGCGGGTTAGAATACAAGACTCGTTACGGAGCGGTTCCAAGATGGCCAGCTTCTATCTCCTGCTCTATCGGATGTACTTCGTCCTCAAAGACTCTAGCGTAGGGGGTCGGTTGCGGCAGTGGCAGCGCGGAGGACGAGGGCTTGACCAGTTTAGGCGGCTGATTCAGCGCCGTCTCTGGGTACAGGTTCAATCCGGCTTGTCTCGGGGAATGTGGATGCACCTGAGTCTCCCGGGAGAAGAGCAGTACTGGCGCGGGACGCACGAGCCCGACGTGCAGAATGCAATTTCAGCTGCGGTTCGACCTGGCACTGTTATCTATGACATTGGCGCCCACATTGGGAGTATCGCTCTTGGAGCAGCACGGCTTGCGGGTGACTCCGGTCGCCTTGTCGCTTTTGATGGCGATCCCGAAAACATCGTACGGTTGAGAGACAACAGTTCGCGCAACGGATTGGAGGATCGCCTTCAAGTAGTGCATGCCGCGGTATGGTCCGTCACTTCGAGTGATGGGATTTCGTTTCGGCGCGGAAGAACAGTAAGATCGCAAGGCGGCGTTGAGGCCAATGGTAACCGTCCGGTATTGGGAAGCGGTGAGCTCATCAATGTGCCCGCAATCGCCTTGGATGACTTCATCGCAGCTGGGGGAGCTCTGCCGCAGCTGATCAAGATCGACGTGGAAGGTGGCGAGTATCAAGTTCTACGTGGTGGAGCAAGCCTGTTCGCGCGTCGAAGGCCACTGATCATCGCCGAAATTCACCATCAGCGGGCAGCCGAGCAAATTTCGGCGTGGCTGGGGGAATATAGGTACGGTTCACAGTGGAACATACCAAAAGAAGGTTTCCCGCGACGCTTGTTCGCTTGGCCGACAGAATATGACGGGGCAGCTTGGATGCGGGCTACCGTAGGCACCGGATCTCAGCCGACTTCCTACGGCCTCGATCTGGATGTGCCAAACATCATTGGTCCAACAACCCCAAAACCTTGGGCCGTTAGGAACCTCCGTCTGATAATCCGTCAACTCTTCGATAGTCGCCGACAAGAAATGGAAGACAGTTTCAAGTTCGATAAACGGCCATCCTCGCCGAGGACGAGCGGTGTATGATCGGTCCTTCTTTAAAAAAAACAAGGAGATTCCGCTTGAGCAGCACACAGAGATTGCCATGGGTACCACTCTGTCTCTGTGCCTGCGTAGCGCTTTACCTCTACGTGAACCTGTTCGTGTTCCGAGAGTTCCCATTCTCTTGGGTGGAGACCAAGTCTAGTTTTGGATGGATGGCCAGCGCATAGTGAACGGCGAACTTCCGTACCCAGACTTCATTCAGTTCACTCCTCCAGGGCCTTCACTTTACGGATTGCGCGGGGTCGGCATCCTGCTAGTTCTTCTTGCGCATTCGACCGGGGCCACCAACTTTCCTCAGCGTCTTCGGTTTCTGGAGGAACTGGGAGAACTTGGCGTCCTCGTATTTTTTGTGATTTCTGAGTTTCTCATAACGACCCTTCACTTGAGGGAAAGAGCAGAGACGGGAGAGATATCACTGCGGAAGTTTTATATACGGCGTATCCTCAGGATTTTTCCGGTTAGCATATTCTTATATCGGAGTCGTCGCGCTCTTGAGCGCTTTCGGTCTGGTTCAGCTCTCTCAACACGACCTGGCTTTCGCTCTCGGCTACTTGATGGACTACCACAGCAATTGTGCTTTGATCTTCGGACACTTCTGGTCCCTTACTGTCGGTGAGCAATTCTATCTTTTGTGGCCACCCCTTGTTGTCGTTCTGGGATTTGAAAAGAGCTTTAACGCTGCTGTGGCGTTTCTATTCCTTGCGCAGTTCGGTCGCATCGCAATGAACTGGCTCGTTCCTCCGTGGACCGCAACTGTAGGACTGCTTCGGGGCCCACAGGCTATGGTAGTCGGATGCATCCTTGCAATGGGTTGGGAAAGGATGCGAGCTCGAAAAACCTTGTTTGCATCAGCTTCTTTTCGATTCTGTTATTGCTTGCGTCAACGCTGCAGCTCTATTTTTGGAGAATTCACAGCCTCTGCCATGTGCCGCTGCCAGTTATGAACCTGCTTATTGGGCTCTGGATTTTTCGCTGTGTCGAAACGCCGGAAAACATGATCGGAAAGATTCTGAACTCCCGGCTGTTGTCGGCGATAGGGGTACTTAGCTATTCCCTCTATGTGTGGCAGGAAATGTTCCTGATCTACTCACCCGGTACGAAAACTGTAATTCCCTGGAATCTCATGGCAACTTTGGGAGTGGCTGTGGTTTCCTACAACGTTGTTGAGCGGCCATTCTTGCGGCTCAAGAGCCGGTTTGCACAGTCTGATCCCCACACTGCGAAGTTGAAGACTATTCCGGCGGCGGCGTCGCATGACAAAATCGGGGACGGCCCAGAGCGAGACGGATCTATCCGATGACAGCGCGTGCGCCAGGGCCGCTGGGTCCTCTCTTTGTCTCTTTGTCGCACCTCCTGTCTGCTTCAGACCAGGCGTGCTGACAGAGAACGCGCATTCCAACCACTTCAATTCGCCCATTGCGCATCTAGTAAGCTGTCCCGGTGATTTCGTAAGTACGGAGGCGTCGCCGAGGGTCGGTATAGGTCCAGCGAAATGGTTTAGCCGATTTCGCGTAGGCGCGAATGTATTTCCGCAGTTTGCGGGCTAGTAGTTCGATTCCTAAATAGCATTGCAATACCAGCTGTAGTGCCGTATGCTATCGCTATACCACGACTGGGTGGCCACTGGCGATGCCCTTTATCAGTCGACGTGCCCGGCTGAACCTGACCGACGAGGATACCATTTGGCTCGAGCGACTGGCGCAGTCGCGAACCGAATCGGCGGCGCAGGTGCAACGCGCGCAGATGGTTCTGCGCTATGCTCAGGGCCAAACGGTGTCCGCCATAGCTGCGGCTTTCAAGACCAATCGACCCAAAGTGGAACGCTGCGTTTCCAAGGCCCTGGAGTTGGGTGTCCGTGCCGCCATGCGCGATCTGCCCGGACGCGGTCGGCGGCGGTCGATCAGGGAGGAAGACAAGACCTGGATCGTCGACTTGGCCTGTCAGAAACCCAAAGATCTGGGCTATGCGCAGGAGTTGTGGACTACGCGCCTGCTGGCCAAGCACATCCGGAAGCACTGTGTGGAGGGGGGACACCCGCAGTTGCAAAAGCTGGGACGAGGGACGGTTTCCAAGATCCTGTCGGCACATCCAGTGAAGCCGCACAAGATCCAGTATTATCTGGAGCGGCGCGATCCGGAGTTTAAAGCCAAGATGATTGAAGTGTTGCACGTTTACCGGGACGTCGAGTTGTGGCGCAAGGTGGGCTTGCCTTCCGAAGTCGTGGGAGTGCTGAGCTATGACGAGAAGCCGGGCATTCAGGCCATCGGCAATACCGCGCCGGATCTGCCGCCGGTACCGGGTCGGCACAGCAGCGTGGGACGAGATCATGAGTACAAGCGGCACGGCACAGTATCGCTGTTGGCCGGCATTGAACTACTTAGCGGGGAAGTGTCGGGCTTGGTTCGGGAGCGCCACCGGAGTGCGGAATTTATCGAGTTTCTCCAGTTGGCGGATCAACATTATACGGCGGGACTTCGCATTCGCATCGTGCTGGATAATCATTCCGCTCACATTTCCAAACAGACGCGAGCGTACTTAGCGAGTGTGCCGAACCGCTTTGAATTCATCTTCACGCCGAAACACGGCTCGTGGTTGAATCTAATCGAATCCTTCTTCGGCAAACTGGCCCGGACGTTATTGCGGGGGATACGAGTCAGTTCGAAGGCCGAGTTGAAAGCACGCATCGAACTGTACCTGAAAGAAGTGAATGAAGAGCCGGTGGTGTTCAAGTGGAAGTACAAGCTGGCGACGCTCGAGACAGAGTCAGTAGCGACCTGACCGCGTTCTATTGCTATGTTATTTAGGAATCACAATACTAGATCTGCGACCGAGGTAAAAATACCCCGGGCGATGACGTCGCGCTGGATTTTCGCAAACCACAACTCGACCTGATTCAACCAGGACGAGTAGGTCGGTATGAAGTGGAACCGGACTTTCGGATTCTGCTCCAGAAATTCCTCCACGGCTTTGGTCTTGTGGGCAGACAGATTGTCCAGCACGATGTGGATCTCCCTGGCCCAGCGGGCCTTTCTTTACCAACTCCCCAAGGAAGACAAGAAACTCTGCGCTGGTGTGCCTTTTTGTAGTCTTGCCTTCCACTTTGCCGGTCTTCACATCCAGGGCGGCATAGAGCGAGAGCGTCCCATGGCGGTAATACTCGAACCCATGGCGTTCCGCTCGCCCCGGCGATAGAGGCAGCACAGGATCGAGCCGATCCAGTGCCTGGATCGCAGTCTTTTCGTCTACGCAGAACACGGCCGCATGCTGGGGCGGATCCAAGTATAGACCGATGACGTCCGCCGCTTTGGCTTCGAAGTCCGGATCGTCGCTCGCGAGATACCGCTCCAAGCGGTGCGGCTTTGAGGCGGGCTTGCATTAAGATACGCTGCACCGTCGACTTGCTCATCCCCAACTCGCTGGCTAATTTACGAGACGACCAATGCGTGCTGCCATCGTTCGGTTTCTGCTGTACTCGCCGCACCAGCTGAAGCAGTCCCCCACACGCAAGCGTCTCATCATCCAGATGAGCTATTAAAGATCAACGGACGGCTGGGGGGTCGGGTAGGCACGCGGAGACTGGACCACGAAGAAGAGCTGACTGTGGAGCGGTCGCACACCCGCACATCTGTTACTCGACACACCGGCCGGTACGGTCGTCTCTGGTCCAGAGGCTCATCATCGGGTTTGAACTGATCCGGCAGATTTTACAAAGAGTGAGGCCAGAACCCTCGTCCAGATGTGGTAGACTCGCGACACAATGCCGCCGTCGTAGGGGCATCCTCACAGCTCGTTTTGAACCCCCTAGTCATCCAGCGGCAGTGGGCGGGTTCGCCACGCCAGGATTGGGGAAGAGAATATGCCAACCGACGCGAATCCGAAGCCGACGCGGGAGCCGGAAACCTGCCCGGTGGAATTGTCCGTGGTCATGCCGTGCCTCAACGAGGCTGAGACTCTGCCGGAATGCATCGCAAAGGTCCAGCGGGTGCTTTACCAACACCGGATCGCGGGCGAAATCATAGTAGCGGACAACGGCAGCACCGACGGCTCGTCCGACATTGCCGCCCGGATGGGAGTTCGGGTGGTGCGGGTGAAAGACAAGGGGTACGGAAATGCTCTGCGAGGTGGCACCGCGAGTGCGCGCGGCAAGTACGTCATTACCGTCGACGCCGACAACAGTCATGACTTAGCTGAGATCCCAACCTTTTTGAACAAACTCCAGAGCGGCTATGACCTGGTGATCGGTAATCGTTTCACCGGGGGGATTCAGCCCGGCGCCATGCCGCGGCTCCACCGCTACCTCGGAAGCCCGGTTCTAACCCGCGTAGGCCAGTTGTTTTTCCGCAGCCCTTGCGGAGACCAACAATGCGGGTTTCGGGGTTTCAGCCGGGTCGCCTTTTCAAAGATGCGACTGCGCGCCACCGGCATGGAGTTCGCCAGCGAGATGGTTCTCAAAGCGGCTTCCCTCCGCCTGCGAATCGCCGAGGTTCCCACCACTCATTTTCTCTCCGGTCGCCGGCGTCCGCCCCATCTGCGGCCATGGCGAGACGGTTGGCGACACTTGCGGCTGATGCTTTTGCACAGTCCTCGCTGGCTTTTCTTTTACCCTGGTGGCCTGCTCGTGGTCTTGGGTCTGCTTGTCGGTCTATGGTTGATGCCTGGTCCCCGCACGGTGAAGGGAATAGCTTTCGACATCCATACGCTTCTCTACGCTGCGACGGCGGTGCTTCTTGGTATCCAAGCCATCACTTTCGGTGCTTTCACCAAGATCTGCGCTATCCGCGAGGGACTGCTGCCGGAAGACCCCAGACTCGGAAGACTCCTGCGCCTGACTAGCCTTGAGCTGGGATTGGCTGTCGGGGGTTTGCTCGTTGCGGCGGGGCTTGGCGCTTCTGTTTATGCGGTAGGTAGTTGGGGAGCGCAGCATTTTGGGGACTTGGATCCGGTCAAAGCCATGCGATTGATTATTCCGGCGGCCCTTTCCCTGACCCTAGGCGGGCAGATCATGCTGTCCAGTTTCTTCCTGAGCGTGCTGCTGCTCGGCCAAGCTCCGGAGCCGGCGGAAGCCTCCGAGCGGAATTCCGACCACCAGAGCAGCCTCCCGGGGGCTCAGGGCACCGCCGCAATGCGACAGAGCGCCGTCAAGCCATAGCCACGGGCGCAGTCCGTGGCATAGACCAGGCGTTTGGAGTCCGGGTACCAGGCAGGGGCGGTGGAATTGCAGTCGTTGTCGGTGAGGCGGCGCTCGGCGCGGGTTTGCCGATCCTGCACCCAGAGCTCCCAGTGGCCGCCCTCCCGCTGGCTGAAGGCTAGCCATCGGCCATCCGGCGAGACCGCAGGGAAGCGGCGGGGAGCCGGCGCGCTTTCCTCGGCTACATATGTAGACCCAGGTTTTGTACGGAATAGCGCTGGCGGGCGGCGACGCGGCCGGGCCGAGAAGATGATCTCATTCCGCGGGTCAAACGCCGCCTCCAGCACATCCAATTCGCTTCCCGACACCGGCCTCTCGCCGGAGTCCGATCCTGTGCCCTTCGTGCCCGGCTGTAGCTCTTTCACCCAAAGGGTTCCTCTTCCCTTTGATTCCCGGATGAAGGCGAGCCATTGGCCGTCCTTGGAGACAGCGGGTTTCTCAGCGTCTTGCGCTTGGGTGGTGAACTGATCGGGCGTTAGCGCGTTGGCATCCACCGGGAACCGAACGATTTGGGAGCCCGTCGACGCCAGCTCCACCCATGCAGCGGGCGAGCTCGGGCTGGCTGCAGGGTGGAAGGAGTCGGCGCCGAACCAAAGCCGCGTCAGCGAGGTTCCGTCGAACACGCCCGTGAGGTAACCCCGGTCTGTCATCATCGTGAAGAAAACCCTGTCATCGGCCACCGCCGGATCGGTGTCCAGGTAAGACTCGGGCGCGACCAACAGACGCGTTGGGTAGGTCGCAAACTCGCCTCTCAAATGAAGGAGGTTCAAAGTGACTGCCGGCACGACCAGAGCCAGCCAGATCGAGGCAAAAACCACGGCCTCACGCGACTTCAGCCACACTCTCATCGTTACGGACGTAGAGGGCAACGAAACCACCAGCAGGCAAATCCACAGTCCTGTCATCGCCCACAATCGTGGCACCGCCAGAAGCGTCCGGAACCCGGAGGGTGAGCCCGCAACCCAGTGGGAAAACGGAAAGCAGACTAACCCGTACAGGGTGACCACGGTCGCAGCTTGCCGAACACGGCCTGCTTCCAGCAGGTAACCCACCGTCAAAACCGCCGTCAGCATCAGCGCATTGAAGTCGTAGGAACCCGGATTTGTGGAAAGGATCAGCAGCATGGCGACGTAGGTGCCCCAGAGCAGTTTCTCGCGCTCGACGCCAGCGCGAGTAGAGCCCATCGACCACAGGAATGGCACGAAGATCAGAGCTTGGCAAACAGGCTGCAAAACGGCATAAAAAGCAGGAAGGTGCGCAACAGGGTGAGGATTCAATTCCGGCTCGGCAATAAAGAGCCGATGGAGCACAGCCGAGAAGGAATTCCAGTGGATGTTGTAGGGGTCCTGTCCTTCAGCTCGCAAGGGCCAGGGCAAGACCTCTACCAGATAGGTGCGAACGGTTTCGCAACCGAACAGGCACGCGGAGAGCAGCCAGATCGCGATCGATCCCACGACAAGTCCGGCAGCAGCTCGCCACTGCTTCTTACGAACAAAGAAGATTAGGAACAGACTCGGGTAGATCTTGAGCGCGCCCCCGACCGCTAGAGTCAGTCCCGATGCCAGCCCTCGGTTTTCGAAATAAAGCCAAGCGGAGGCCGTAAACAGGAAGAGCAGCAAAACATACTCTTGACCCTGAACGAAGTTCGTACGCAGCGGAGTGATGGCGAGAAATACCAGGATGGCCACACGCCGCGCGCTGAGTCGCGACATCCGGCGCAGGAGATAGGCGGCGACCCCGAGCAGAACCAGATTGAGCAGCAGCCAACCGCGCTTGGCCAAAAGCGGAGGCAGGGAAGAAAACGGCAGGACCGGCAGCAAGGAAAAAGGGGTTAGAAGCGCAAAGGCTACGAGGGAGCTTTCAATTCCTGCGTGGTCCTTCTGGCGCTGAATCCAAGTCCAGTCGTAAATCTGTTCGAGAGAATAACCCTGGCGATAGAGCCGCGCGGCCAGGTAGTAGTCCTCAAAATCGCCGCTCGGCGTGTTCCAGGCGGGAACGAATCCTCGCCAGACGAAGATTGCCACTAAAGTGGCAAGCACCATGTACTCGGCGATGACATTCAGCGATGAGTGCCGAATGACAAATGACGAGTTCGGCGAGAGTCTAGTGATCACTCCTTGCTGCCTTCTTCCTTGTCACTCGTCACTGCTCTTCGTCACTCTTCAATGCCTCTGTCGCTACTTCAAAGACTGTCTTCTCGCCCATGGGGCCATCAGAGATAGCCAGGGTGTAAACGGTCGTCGCGGCCAAGGGTAATTCCGGCAACTTCCCGAACGAGAAGGCGTTGAACAGCCGCCGCAAACGAACCTCCGTTTGGTCGAGCCCCGTGTAATGGTAAAACCGTGGTCCCAACGCACAGCCGAGCCGAGGCTGATCCGGATCGAGCTCCCAAGGATGAAAGTATAGAACAATAGGCATGGCGCGGCTTGCCATTCTGTTCAGCCCCAGCAATTGGAGAGCATAAGGTAGGAGCCGCAGATAAGCGCCTCCGGTTACCGGCACTCCCCAGGCTCCCATCTTCAGAGCAGGGAGCGGGAACTCCATCAGATCGCTCCCCTGTATACGAATCCGGAATGGCTGACGAGGGGCGTTCGGAATACCGTAAAGGTGATTGTGCGTGGGAAAGATGCTGCTGTCGACCGTAAAACCCAGCTCCAGCAGGATTTCGAGCGCCCAAAGAGAACGATTGGTGATCGAAAATGAGGGCGCACGATAGGCGTGCACCGCGGCACCGGCAGCGTCCTCGATGGCCGCTTTTGCTCGTCGTGTGTCGTCGCGGAATTCCTCAGGAGAGAGACGGTAGACTAAACGGTGGGCATAGCTGTGGCAGCCAAGGTCGTGACCGGCTCCTTGGATCTGCCGCACCAACGAGGGGTACCGCTTCGCCACCCACCCTAGGACGAAAAACGTGCCGTGAAGATCAAACTCCGCCAACAGTTCAAGCACCTTCTTCGTGTTTTGTTCCACGCGAGAGGGTTGACGATCCCAGGCTTCACAGGGTATGAGTTCGGTGAACGCCGAAGCTTGAAAGTACTCTTCGACGTCTACGGTAAGGGCATTGAACTGGCGCAAGGCTTTAGTCATTGCCTGGCCCCACTCTTAGAGGTTCAGCCTGGCTCGACCTCCCGGCATCCCGCGGGAAATCTCTGCGATGTCTGCCGTCTCGCAATCTCGAATCAATCATATCGGGGGACTGGGAACAACCCACCAGCGATGCTGGAAGGTCTATCTGATGCCCCTGCCTCTGGACCAATTACACTCGTACACCCGGTCGAGGAGGATATTCCGATGATACAGTGAAGCTATGAGTAAATAATTTGGAAAGTCCCCACTAGTAGCTCTCCAAGCGCTGAGCAAGGCGCGATGAACAAGAATAAACAGTATCGCAGCCTGCAGAATCCGCTCAACGATAGTCCGGAGATGGAGCGCTCGCGACCCCAGTTCTCGTCGGTCGCAACTCAGCCTCCCGCAAAACAATAGTAGCCCTGCGCCGCTCAAGGCAGCTAGTGCGCGACGGCGGAGTACCACCGGAATTTACTAATATTTGATATTTGACAACTTGCTGACGGATGCGGCAAAGCCATGTACTATGCTGTTGGCGACATACGTTCCGGCGACAACAACAGTCAGATCGGCATAGATACAGAGATGGAAGCCGCTAGTGAACCTTCCACCCCGGCGAGAACTCAGGGTTCCTCGCCCGTGTCAAAACAGAATGGTGATTTGCTCCTTCCATTCAACGAGCGATATGCGGTAGCGGGAGCCGTCTGGCTCATAGCAACCAACGCTCCGGAGATCGTTTCAGCTGCCGGAGAAACCTTTCAATCCGTCAATGACACGACTTTGCCCGTCGCTTTAACGATTAGCTGTTATGTCGATCCGGAACTGCGGGCGAAGCAACCCTGGCCTCAACCGCACTTTAGGGGTCTTGACCACTTAGTCTATGCGGGGTATGGCTCCGGTTGAAGTTTTTGTCGACCAGGATGAAATCTGGGAGAGAGAATAGCCCCACTCCCGTTCCTGGAACTTGGTGAAAACGGCAGGCCCTGAAAGCCACGACGGCGTCGGGCCAACCAGCCATCTGCCTGTTTACCTGTTCAAAATGCCGACAGAGCTTGTTCGCGCTTCACGCAACCGAAGGACATCACTGGAAAAGGATATGTTTCGCAAGTCGCCGATCTGCAAAGATAACGCCGAGTACTCCTCGCCGAACATTCCCGTGAAAACGACTCGACCTTCTATTGCGGCTCGAACGAGTACGTGTACGGCCTGTTCGGCGTGATCAAGTTCGATTAATGCCCGAGCGTTGTAACTCAGATGCGATCGGACCAGCGGAGAACGGGATCAAGCACCCGATACGGAAGAGGGGGATACTGTTCTCCTCTTCCACGCTTTCCGAAATTAAGGCCAACCCGAATTGTGCGCGGCGGCGTCCAGATTCCGGGAACCATCCTCGTGTAGCATTGACTTGCACACTTTGGTGGCGCAAGCGCCAAGCAGAAAGCATACCAATGCGAATTTTCGGCGGAATCGATACTGTTGCCGAGTATTCTTGCCGGCATGCAAATTCCGCTGGAAAGGTATTGCTATTTGAGGAGTCTTGGTCGGGAGAGTAGGTAAGCATGAAAATCTTGGTAACTGGGGGGTTGGGCACCGTCGGTGCCGGACTGGTCTCCGATCTTCGGAAGCGTGGGCATCATGTAGTGTCCTGCGACATTACACATCAGCCGGACGAGGTGGGATTCTCCGTCCGCACCGATGTAAGCGCCCCGCTCTACGCGCGGTGCGATGTAGGCGAGTTCCGTCAGATCGAGCGAGTAATTGAGCAATTGGGTCCGTTCGGCTATGTCTATCACTGTGCCGCCGAGTTCGGCCGGTGGAACGGAGAAGATTTCTACGAGACGCTCTGGCACACTAATGCGGTAGGAACCAAGAACGTTATTCGCTTGCAAGAGCGGTTTACGTTCCGTCTGGTTCACTTCTCTTCGTCGGAGGTGTATGGGGATTGGCCGGATTTGATGGTCGAAACGGTGATGGATGACCACGAGGTCAAGCAGATGAATGACTACGCGATGACCAAGTGGGTAAACGAAATGCAGGTGCGCAACTCGGCGCTGCGATACGGGACGGAGTCGGTGGTAGTACGTCTGTTCAACACCTTTGGGCCGGGTGAGTACTATAGCCCCTATCGTTCAGTGAACTGCCGCTTTCTTTATTGCGCGCTGAATGGGCTCCCTTGGACCGTATTTCGGGGCCACTCGCGCACTTCTACCTTCTTGCCGGATACGGTCCGAACTTTGGCAAACATCACCGACAATTTCAGGCCCGGAGAGACTTACAATATCGGCGGAACTCACCACCACACCATCGAGGAACTCTCCAACGCTGTGCTGAAGGTTACAGGGGCGTCACCGTCGTTGGCCCAATATCGCGATACGGAAGGTCTCACGACTCACCACAAGCTCGTCGACGTCTCGAAGGCATCGAGAGACCTCTCTCACCGGGACACGTACAGCTTGGAAGAAGGCCTTCGCATCACCGCTGATTGGATGCGCCGGGTCTACAACCTCCCAAATCATACCGCTGCGGCGTCGAGCCTCGGAGACTGCCACCCGAGATGACGGTCGCACTGTCGCACGATGAGGAGGCAGGCGCTGCGGCGCCGACTGCGCGACTCCTATATATTGGCGAGTTCCCACCCTCCAATCATCACGGCGGGGCGATCCTCCTGAAACGGTTGCTCGACCAACATCCGGCAAATTCCCTCACAATAATCGCGTCTCAGCTTGGGATGAAGGCATCGCCAATTACGGACCTTCTAAAATGTCGTTACATTGTCTTTCCCGTTCTCCGTGGCTCTCCAAACTTCTGGGTAGCGAAACTCAAGATCATCCCCAATTGTCTGATTCTCGCTTCCGTCGCACTTCGAGCCATCCTCGTGATCAAGCGCCGACGGGTTGAAGCACTCGTTTCCATTATTCAGGGACGTTACTATCTCCCGGCAGCACTCGCGGGCTGGGTCACGGGAACACCATACATCGCAGTGGTGCATGACAATTTTGTCTCTGGGAATTTCCAAACTTCGACTTTCGTAGGAAGGGTGCTGCGACGTTTGACGAAAAAGACTTTGGAGAGTGCGGCACACATCTATGCTGTCAGTCCAGAAATGCAACGTTTGGTCCTTGACGAGTGCGGTATGCAGTCGGAGATTCAGATGCCCTCCACCACGGTTCCCACCAGGCAACCGGACGGCCACACCCGGTTCGATAATGGCGCTGGTCCGGTCATCCTGTTTGCGGGTACGGTCGGCTACACGGTCAAGGATTGTCTGGATCTACTCGTTGAACTGATTGTAAGCGGGCAGTTGAAGGAATATCAGCTGCCAAAGGCAAGTCTGCATCTCTGCACACCCTTGACGGACGCAGAGATGCTGAGGTTTGGGTGGAATTGTCCCGGTATTATCAACAGAGGCTGGATGCCACAGTCTGAATTGCCCAGAATCCTGTCAAGCGCAGACATTCTGTTCCTCCCCTATTCGTTCTCGCCGATAGCTCGAAAAGCCGTGGAAACCGCGTTTCCTTCGAAGATCGCGGACTATCTTGCTGCGGGCAGACCCATTCTGGTTTTCGGTCCCAAGTATTCCAGTCTGGTTCGCTACGCACGTGAGCAGAGCTTCGCCGAAATCGTGGACGAGTTCAGTCCAACTGCTTTGGCGCGCACTATCCAAGGGATCACGGTTTCACCAGTTGATCGTCAAAGGCTCGCTGCGAGAGCCCGTGAAGTGCTCTCAGCTAACCACGATATGGTACGCCAACGACGTCGATTTTACCTGACCCTTGAACAAGTCATTTGCGCAAGCTCCGGAAAGGAAAGTCAGCCACCAAAACCCCGCATTTAGAAGCTGGCTTTTCGAGGTGAATGCCAGCATCAGGAGCGTCATCTGCTCGACCTCGGGCGCCATTCGCTGATCCCTCACGCGGCTTGGGATCGCGGAACGCTCGCGCCGACGTGGATCTGGTCGTAGATGCACCGGCACGATCACTTGGAGATCAACTTTGCGTAACCACGCTCCACGGTAATTCGAAGTAGTCCTTAGCTTGGGCGATTTCAGGTATTTGCGGTATGATCGGAACAAACATGATCGCTGCGGAAGATCGAGTATTGGTGGAGATAAACTTCTTATTTGCGGACTTATCGCGAAGACAAGATCGATCGCTCTGCATGGAAGCCCAGGCTGACACCAGACGCCCCCAATGAAGGATCAGAGCTCGACAACCACGTTCGATCAGCGTGGTGGGTTGTCCCTCCCGCTCCACGCACGCTTTCTGGTTGCGGGATCCGTATGGCTGGTCACCACCAACTCTACGGAGATTTTGGCCGCTGCGCGGGAGACTTTTCAACCCGCCGACGACGTAACATCATCGATCTCCCTGACCATCAGTTGTTACGTCGATTCTGAGATTTGTGAAGAGAAGCCGTGGCCTCAACCTCACTTTAGGGGACTCGATCACCTGGTGTATGCCGCGTATGGACCGGGCAGTTCGATGTTGATCGACCTCCGGCTACGACGCGTTATAGGGATGTTTTCCACGGCGATGGCGCGTGACTTGAACTATTGGAAGTATGTACTGTTGCCTATCCTGCTCGGAGTCGCTAGTGCATCTGTCGGAATAACACCCCTTCATTGTGCTTGTTTGGTGAGAGACGGGCGAGGACTCATCTTGGGTGGCGCCTCTGGAGCGGGTAAATCCACGTTGGCAGTGTCCTTGTCCCTCAACAAGTTTGCGTACCTTTCCGACGACTGGACGTACTTCTCTCAGTCGGACTCCAGAGTGCTGGCATGGGGTCTCCCGACCTCGGTCAAACTGCTTCCGGATACGGTCAGGTTCTTCCCTCAACTGACAAGCACGAACCTCGCTCTCAGCTTGAATGGAGAATTGGCATACGAGGTCGATCCTGTCACACTGTTCGGCGTAGAACGCTCCTTGTGTTGTGAACCTCAATGGTTAGTATTCGTCGAGAGGTCGGAGGAGGCTCGAGCAGTCTTCAGACCGATCAACTCCGAAGATGCGTTTGCTCGCTTTGCTGCGGAGCTTGAAACGTTGCCGCCATGCTTATCCGATCTGCGGAACCAGCAATTACAGACGATAAAGGCACTTGTGAGCCGGGAATGCTGGGTACTGAAGCATGGGCAGACACCCTCGTCGGTCGCTGAGGAGCTGTCGGAGTTCTGTCGAATCTAGTTCGTTGAGAGATACAGTTACCAGCGAAATGGGAACCAACCGAATGCCAATGGATGCGCTCAGAAGATTCACTCCTACCCCGTTTCAAAATTCTTTCAAAGTGCACGGTGCCACTGTCAGTGTGGCTACAAACTGCCAGTTGTTAGCAGATCGATTGCTCGGCGCGCTGGTACCCTCCGAAGACGTTGAAAGCCCGCCAGCCTTCGGCTGGAGAGTTGTGGTGGAACCCGACGACGATCTGGAGACTGATATTGAATGCCTAAGCAGCCACCGCTTACAACTGAACGGTCTGGCCATCGTCACTATTGGACAAAAGACCTTCCTTGCTTGGGACATGCAGGCGCATGAAGGCGTCTCCTTCCTATCGAAACTTTTTGTGGACAGCGAAAAACTCTTTCAGCAATACTTCCTGCCGACATTGATCTCAGCACTGAAAGGACTGAAAGAATCCCACGGTGGCGTACCCGCATGAGTGCCTATATCCTCCTTGATGCCGACCTGCTGGCCCTTCCCCATGGTGGTCGCTTAGCCGACGCAAGTTTCAGCGCCTAGAAAACCTCTGACTTTTCGGAAATTGACCGCCCACACCTACTGCTACGGATTAGAACCTTGGCTACAACTTCTCGAAAATTCAACGAGCTAACAGAAATTTGACAATCTCTTGACAATACTTCTAGCCTCCCATCCTAAGGTTAGCTTGTTTCATCTTTTTGCTTGGGACCTGTGACCGAACCGCAGGGAGTAGGCGATGAAAAAATCCAGCAAGAAAATCGTGTTTTTCTTCCCTGCATTTTCGAGCACGGAAGCAACAGCCCCGCTCGGGATTCTGGCAGTTTCCACTCCCCTGATAAACGCTGGCTACACGGTCCGGTTGGTCGACTCGACGATCACACCGGATTTTGCCAAGGTGGTTTTGCGAGAGCTCGAAGATGCGATCTGTCTCGCCATTTCCCTGGTGACCGGCCCGATGATCCGAGAAACAGTTGCGATCGCACGCGCGGTGAAACAGTGGAATCCCGAGTTCCCGATAATCCTGGGCGGATGGCACCCATCCCTATTGCCGGACCAGACTTTAGCATCCCCGTATGTTGACATTGTCGTGCGGGGGCAGGGGGAAGATAGTCTCCTGGAGGTTGTGCGCAGGCTCGAGAAAGGCGACTCGCTCGAGGATGTGCGCGGCATTGGCTTCAAACGAAATGGTGAGGCCGTTTTTACACCAGAACGAGCACTAAGGCCACTGGCTGAAATGCCTGCAAAGGCATATCACCTGGCTGACTTCGACGCGTACGAGCGGCTTTGCGGGCGGCGTTGGGCCATGTACATCTCCAGCCTGGCGTGTCCTTTCAATTGTGCGTACTGTACCAACGCCGGCGTGTATGGAAGGAAGTGGAATGCCCTATCCCCTGAACAATTCGCGCAGGAGACGGTCGAACTGACGCGGCGGTATCGTCTGGAGATGCTGTGGGTGGTGGATGATAACTTTCTGGTCGACCTTGATCGCGCCCGCCAGATTGCAGAACAGCTGGTACTAAGGGAGTCGGACTTTCAGTGGAGTATTCAAGCCACTACTAACCTGACCTCTCGGCTCAGCCTGGAGGACTTGCGGCTCCTGCGCCGAGCCGGACTCCACCAGATCTGCCAAGGTGTCGATTCCGGCTCCCAAAAAATCCTGAACTTGATGAATAAGGATTTCCAGAATTTCGAGTCGATTTACGAAAGCGCTAATCGCTGTCTGCAGGCTGGCATTCGCCCTTCATTCAACATTATCTTTGCGTATCCGGGGGAAGGGAAAAAAGAAAGACGCGAAACCGTTCAGTTCATGATGGATGTATGCCGTCGCTTCCCGGGAGCCGAATTCTGGACCAATATCTTTACACCTTATCCTGGTTCACCCATCATGAATCAGGCTAAACAGATCGGAATTGCGGTTCCTGATTCGCTGGAAGGCTGGGCAGAGTTCTTCCCGCGTTACACCGTTTTGCCGTGGCTCAAGGGAAAGGACCACCGCCGCCTGCAAGTCATGCGGGACTACCTCCGGATTGCTTTTGACCGAGTGCCGATCGCCGCCGATACGCGCGGGCCAGTCACAAAAGCCCTCCAGAAGGCGATTAGCTACCCGGCGCGTTGGCGATTGGACCACGACGTTTACTCTTTTCCCGCGGAGCTATGGGCGAATGAGCACTTGAAACGCCTGAATGTGGCAGCCAAGCCAGCCGTGGATGCGAAACGGCTGGAAGCGGCCCCACAAGCGAGCTGCCCGTGAAAAACAAAGTGGTGTTGTTCTATCCACCATACGACGGGCCGCCATTGGGCGCACCGTTGTGCATGCTCGCTTTGGCATCCCCGCTGTTGCAGGCTGGTTTTCAGGTGAAGCTCGTCGACAACCTGACCGATCCGGATTTCGAAGCCGTAATCCTGCGTGAAACCGAGAACGCTCTCTGTCTGGGCATTTCGCTCCTCACCGGACCAATGATCGGGTCGGCCATCCATGTGGCGAAAGCAGTGAAGAAACTTCGCCCCGACTTGCCGATTGTGTTCGGTGGTTGGCACCCCAGCCTGGTTCCCGAACAGACTTTGGCGCCTGACTATGTGGACGGCGTAGTACGAGGCCAAGGTGAACTAACGCTGCTCGAGCTAGTGCACCGATTGGTTGAGGGCCAAAGTTGGCACGGTGTGCGAGGCCTCTCGTTCAAGGATCACGCCGGGGCTCATCACGAGCCGGATCGGCCGGTGGCCAATATCAACGATTTGCCTGCGCCAGCCTTTCATCTGGCTGACATGGATGTGTATGCCGCCGCATCCGGTGTCCGAAAACTCGCTTATGCCACCAGCATCGGGTGCCCTTACGCCTGCAACTACTGCACTGACCAGGTTTTCTACAAGCGACGCTTCAACGCGTACCGGGCGGAACGAGTGGTGAGCGATCTGGCTGAACTCGTTCCACGATACAACATCGAAGAAGTCGCGCTTCTCGATTCAAACTTTCCTGTTGATATCAAGCGAGCACTGGCGATTGCCCGCGGAATCCTCGCGAGCGGAATCAAATTCCGCTGGACCTTCCAGGCCTCAACCGATTTCCTATGGAAGATGAGCGACGATGACGTTCGCGTGCTGGGTGAAAGTGGCGTTAGCCACATGGGCTTTGGCACCGAATCCGCTTCGCAGGATGTACTGCGCCTGATGAACAAGCACCACCAGAAGGTCGAGCAGATGGTGGAAACGGCGCGCAAGGCGGAACTTGCCGGCATTCACGTCACATTTAACCTGATTCTTGGTTATCCCGGTGAAACCGAAGCGGATCGCCAGCGAACCTTTCAGATCATGAGCGACATTGCCCGGCAGTATTGGAATGTCAGTTTTTCGCCGAATATTTTCACGCCCTACCCCGGCATTCCAATTTGGCCGCAACTGAAAGAATTGGGGTTGCACGAGCCACAGTCGCTCGAGGAGTGGGAGGCGCTGCCGCTAGGTCGCAACATGCTCCCATGGCTGCAGGGAGAGGAACTGCGGCGTTTGCGGCGGAGTCTCGAATACTTCCTGTTGAACAACCAGATTCGCAAAGCCACCAAACAGAGTGCCTGGTTCCGAACTGGCTTCCGACGCGCGCTTGGCGCACCCATACGCTGGCGCATCGACACTAATCGATATTCGTTTCCCTGGGAACTCTGGATGTCGCGCGCGGTGGAGCGGCTCGTGACCCGGCGCTCTCTTCTGACCGGCGAGAAGCTGAATGAGAGAATCCAGGAAGTTTGTTGAGCCCACCTTAGTGAGCGAGGGATAATTGCGTGGCTGATATCTTAATGACTCACTCGTACCACTTGCCTTACGACCGCAAGCAGGTGCGCAAGATGCAGCCTTATCCGCCGCTCGGCACGCTGTATGCTGCGGCTCTGCTACGAAGCACAGGCCTTTCAGTCGCACTGTTCGACAGCATGCTCAATGATCCGGAGCATGGGTTTCAATCCGCTCTCGAGGAGCACCGGCCCCGAATCGTTGTAGTTTACGAGGACAACTTCAACTTCCTTACGAAGATGTGCCTGACGCGAATGCGGGAAGTGGCTTACCACATTCTTGAGCTCTCGCAAGGGGCCGGCGCCGTGGCTCTGGTGAATGGCTCTGATGCTTCAGATCATGCCGTCGAGTATCTGCGGAAGGGCTTCCGCTGCGTCCTGCTAGGCGAAGGAGAGTGGACGTTGTTGGAAGTCGTTCGGCATCTCTTGAAAGATGAAGGCCACGCCTTGCCGCAGATTCCGGGGCTCGCATTCCTGGATGACGAAGATGGACAACTGATCCGAACCGACCATCGTCCCCTGATGCGCGATCTCGACTTGTTGTCGTTCCCCGCGCGCGATTTGATCGATGCGAATCAATACCGTTCCGCTTGGAAGGCCGCCCACGGCTATTTTTCACTGAATATTGTCGCCAGCCGCGGATGCCCCTACCGATGCAATTGGTGCGCCAAGCCCATCTACGGCGACTCGTTTGCCGTGAGGTCGGCACGAAGCGTAGCCGAGGAGATGCGATGTCTGAAGTATGACTTCGGCGCTGAGCATCTATGGTTCGCCGATGACATCTTCGGCCTCCGGGCACGGTGGGTCCGGGAACTTGCGGTGGAGGTCGAGAAACTGGACGCAGTTGTACCTTTCAAGATGCAGTCCCGAGTGGATCTGATGACTCCGGACAACGTCCGCGCTTTGCGCCGCACTGGCTGCGCGGAGGTCTGGATGGGCGCCGAGTCGGGATCGCAGAAGATTTTGGACGCAATGGACAAGGGCACCCGGCTGGACCAGATTGCCAAAGCCCGCGAAAACCTGCGGCAAGAAGGAATTCGGGCGTGTTACTTCCTCCAGTTCGGATACCCCGGGGAGACCTGGCATGACATTCAGAAGACCGTGAAACTGGTTCACGACACGCGGCCCGACGACATCGGTGTCTCCGTCTCCTACCCGCTGCCAGGGACCAAATTTTTTGACCGAGTGCACGCACAATTCGGGGAAAAGACCAACTGGTCTGACAGCGAAGACCTTGCGATGATGTTCCAGGGCGCGTACACAAATGAGTTCTACCGTGCCTTGCACGATGCTTTGCATGCGCAAGTTGATTCCTGGAATTCGCCCGGCGCGTGGAGCACGAAGAAGCCTGATGATCTCAGCCCAGAGGAGCTGTGGAAACGAGTCCTTGGACTGGAGACAACGTGCCGCAATGCTTGCCCCACCGTGCTGCCTGGTGTTGGCAGCCACCCTCTGGTGCACTTGCAAACGGCTTCCGGCATGACGTACGGCGACGACTAGATTCGGCTGGCCGAATCGAAATCAGACATGGACATTCTTCTCACTCACGGGTACTTCCTTTATGAGGACCCCAAGGAACTTCAGATCATGAAGCCCTATCCACCGCTGGGGATCCTGTATATCTACGCCCACCTGCGCAGCAAGGGTCTGAACGTCGAGGTATTCGACTCTACGTTCTCATCGCGGCAGCAACTGTTTGAACTGCTCCGGCAAGGCCCACCATCTGTGGTCGGCATTTACGCAAATCTGATGACCCGGGCCAACGTTATCGAGATCCTGCGGGTCGCAAAAGAGGCTGGCTGGCACACGGTCGTCGGCGGGCCGGAGCCCGGCGCATATGTGGGTGAGTATCTCGATTCCGGCGCGGATGTCGTAGTCACTGGCGAGGGCGAACTCACACTGGAAGAGTTGGTGCCAGTACTGCGGTCGCATTCCCCAGAAGCCCTCCACAAGGTCAATGGCATCGCTTTTCGGGCGACCGACGGAACCGTCCTTCGCACCGCGCCGCGACAACAGATTCGGGATATCGATTCCCAGCCCTGGCCAGCCCGCGAACAGATCGACGTGGACCAATATATATCGGTGTGGCGCGAGCACCACGGCCAGGGTTCCGTGTCGCTCATTACAGCCCGCGGTTGCCCATACCATTGCCGGTGGTGCAGTCACGAGGTTTTCGGTAAAACACACCGCCGCCGAAAACCGACCTCAGTGGCTGATGAGCTCGAATGGCTGATGAACCGATACCAACCCGATATGGCCTGGATGGCGGATGACGTCTTCACAATTCATCATGGCTGGCTTTTTCAATACGCCACCGAACTCAAGCGCCGCAGTCTCACGGTTCCATTCGAGTGCATTTCGCGTGCTGACCGCTTGAACCAAAGAGTCGTGGAAACTCTGGCCGAGATGGGCTGTTTCCGTGTGTGGATCGGGTCGGAGAGCGGTTCTCAGCGCATCCTCGACGCAATGGAGCGGGGCGTAACCGTGGAACAGGTCCAGACCGCGGTCGCCCTGTGCAAGTCCCACGGAATTCAGACCGGAATGTTCCTTATGTGGGGATATGAAGGCGAGCAACTCGACGACGTAGAGGCAACGATTCAACACGTAAAGAAAACTGACCCCGACATCTTCTTCACGACAGTGGCGTATCCCATAAAAGGCACGCCCTATTTCTCCGAGGTAGCCGCGCGAGTTCAGAACGCGAAGCCATGGAACGTGGGTTCCGACAGGGAGGCCCGTGTTCTTGGCGGGCATTCACGCCGTTTTTACGGCTTCGCCGACCAACTGCTGCGAACCGAAGTTGAACTCGAGCGTTTGCGGAAAAACTCCATCCTGCAGGAAGCCAGCGTAGCGGATCTGCAGCGCAAGATTGCGAGTGTCCGAGCCGACTTGTATGCCGCCGCTCCCGAAGTAGAGGTCTGAGACGTGATGTCAGCACACCAGCTCCCATACTGCCCTGCTCCGTTCGATGCCCTCGCCGAGCGTTACGACGATACCTTCACGATCTCGAAGATTGGTCAGGCTCAACGCGCGTCAGTCTGGAAAGCATTGGGGAGAACGTTTCACCCCGGCGATCGGGTACTCGAACTCGGCTGCGGTACCGGCATCGATGCCTGCTTTCTTGCACAACGAGGAGTAACGGTATTTGCCTGTGACGCGTCTCCGCAAATGATTGCCGTGGCCCAACGCAGAGCCCATGAACTGACCAATACCAGTCGTGCCGCTGTGCGCCTGCACTTGCTGCGTGCTGAAGAAATTGTGTCGCTGAAAGAACAAGGCCCATTCGACGGTGCATTCTCGAATTTCGGGGCCCTCAATTGCGTTAGCGACCTTCGACCGCTGGCGATCGACCTCGCAACCCTGCTCCGGCCGGGTGCGTCGGCGATGCTGTGCTTAATGGGCTCATGTTGTGTCTGGGAGATTGCCTGGTATCTGGGTCAGGGAAAACCGCGGAAAGCGTTCCGGCGATTGCAGCGTGCAGGCGTTACAGCACGACTAACCGACCAGGCAACCGTCCATGTTCAGTACCCTCCAGTGCGGTCGCTTGCCTGCACGTTCTTTCCCGAGTTTCGCCTGAAGTCGCTGAAAGGGATTGGTGTCTTGGTGCCGCCCAGTTATGTCGAGCCTTGGGTCGCTCGATTCCCACGCTGGTTTGACTTTTGTCAGCACACCGATTCAGTGCTGGGGCGTTGTCCCGGAATTCGTGCTTTGGCCGATCACATCTTGTTTAGCTTTGAGCGTGAGGAAGTATGAATAATGCCGCGCTCATGACTCCCATGACGATCGGTGCGAGCCAGGCACCAGGGGATCGCGCATCCACGCTCAGGCTTCAGTGCCCAGTTTGCTCACATTCGTTACATACGTCTGACTTGCGTAGTGGTCCACACTCGGCTTGCTCGGAATGTGGGTTCATGCTGTCGGAGCGGGACGGCATCTTTCGCTCCTTACCACCAGATCGTGAATCTTATTTCGCGCAATTCATTCGGGAGTACGAACTGGTCCGGGCAAAAGAAGGTCGCGGCTCATCGTCTCCGAACTATTACCTGGAGTTGCCTTTCAGGGACCTAACCGACCGGAACAGTTGGCAGTGGAGGATTCGCGCCAGAACGTGGCGTTATATGGCAAGGCACGTTCTGCCGCAAATCGAGACGTCGTATCCTCAGGGTTGCGACGTCTTGGATATTGGCGCTGGCAACGGCTGGCTGAGCTATCGGATGAACCTTCGCGGACACCGGCTGGTTGCGGTCGATTTGTTGGACAATGATGTCGATGGCCTCGGGGCTGCCCGACACTATTTGGCTCGTGTGTCGCGGCCTTTTCTTCGTTTCCAAGCTGAAATGGACTGTCTGCCGCTCGCGCCAGAACAATTCGACGTGGCTATCTTCAATGCATCTTTTCATTATTCGGCCGATTATGGGCAAACTCTCGCCGAAGCTCTCCGCTGTTTACGCAGGCCAGGCTACGTGATTATTGCTGATTCTCCCTTCTATTCGGGCGATGAAAGCGGCAAGAAGATGTTGGTCGAGAAGCGTGCGGAATTTGAACGGCGCTTTGGATTCCGGTCAGACAGTGTTCAAACCCGTGAATATCTCACGCCGGAAGTCTTGAATGAGTTAGCAGAAAAACTCGGGTTGCGGTGGAGCGTCTTGAAACCCTGGTACGGCATCAATTGGGCGCTGCGCCCGACCAAAGCCCGGCTGTTGCGCCGCCGCGAACCTGCAAAGTTTTATCTGCTATGGGCCAAGGTGCATAACTGATGATCATCTTATTTAATCCCAAGGCAACGAAACCAAAGAATCGGCGATTCCCGCTTTCCGCGCTCGCTTTAGCGGCCATGATCGAGGGGCGAGAAGAGTACACAATTGTCGACGGCAACGTGGACCCCGATCCGACCGGCACGATCCTCTCGCTCGTCGAGCGGAACTCCGTCGAGTTGCTCGCGGTCACGGTCATGCCGGGACCTCAGATGGTCGCGGCCATCAATCCGTGCAAATCCGTTCGAACTCGCCATCCGCAAGTGCCGATCGTTTGGGGAGGATACTTTCCGTCGGTCTATACCGATGCGGCATTGAACGCTCCCTATGTTGATTTCGCTGTGCGTGGTCAAGGCGAAGACACCTTTCTCGAATTGTTGGACAGTCTACGCGGACAGCGTGCGCTTGATTCGATTCGCGGCCTCTCGTTCAAAGATAAGGAAGAACATCACCATCACAACCCCGAGCGCGGGATGAAGCCACCCGATTCATTTCCGTGGTATCCGTACCACCGGCTGCAAACCGAGAAATATATTCTTCCTTCATTTTTCGGGAGGCGTACGGCGGTCCACCAGGCTAGTATCGGCTGCCCGTTTCGATGCAGCTTTTGTGCAATCGGGCCAGCCTTTGGCAGCAAGGAAAAAATGGAATCCCCCGCCAGGACCGAAGCAGTATTGCGTCATCTGACAACGGAGTACGGGGTAGATTCGATCCAGTTTTATGACATGAACTTCTTCCTGCGCGAAGATCACGCTCTCGACCTGGCGGAACGGATTGCTCCCTTGGGACTGCATTGGTGGTGTGAGGCCCGCATCGACATTGTAGGGAGTTACTCAGACAAGACTCTTGACGCGATTCGTCGCGCCGGCTGCACCATGATGTTCTTCGGGGCTGAGTCTGGATCCGATTGGGTTTTGAAAGAGATGAACAAGCAGCTTACGACCAGTCAGACGGTTGAGTTGGCGGCCCGTATCAAGCAGTTTGGCATCATTCCGGAGTTTTCGTTCGTGATCGGGAATCCGAAGGATCCAGAGAGAGATACGGCAGAATGTTTGGCCTTCGTCCGGAAGATCAAACGAATCAATCCCGTGTCAGAAATTATTATTTATCACTACACCCCCGTGCCCCAGCGAGAGCGGATGTACGGCAACGTGGAGGACCAAGTCGAATTTCCTCTAACTCCAGAGGAATGGGCGACCCCTCGTTGGCTGAACTTTACGTTACGCATTGACCCAGCCACGCCATGGCTCCTCCCGCCCACCAAGAAACTTATCGATAACTTCGAGTTGGTGGTTGCATCGCGCTGGCCAACGATCCAGGACATTCGGCTGCCGGGCTGGAGCCGGCGGCTCTTGCAATTGCTTAGTTCATGGAGATACGCCACACGATTCTATTCGAGTCCATTTGAGCTCCGCTGGGCGCAACAATGGATCGAACTGCGCAAACCAAAGGTGGAGAGCCTGTGATGTCCAGTGATTCGAATGCCTGTGTTTCGCGGGACCGACTACTTGCAGAACGCACGCGACTCACCGTGGATCAGGCTTATGCGCTGTGGTCGGAAACCTACGACAGCGTGGCAAATCCGCTGCTTACACTGGAGGAGCGTTACCTCTGGCCAATATTGCCCTCGCTCGCCGGTAAAACTGTCTTGGATTTGGGATGCGGTACCGGAAGATTGCTCAACCGGTTATCCTCCTCAGGGACGGAGCGGTATCTAGGTGTCGATCTGTCCGCTGCAATGCTGGCGAGGGCGGCGAAGAAACTTCGCATTCCCGGCCACCTGCTTCGCGCGGATTGCATCGAGCTTCCGCTGCGCTCACACTGCGCCGATGTTTTGTTCTGCTCGTTCCTCCTCGGCTATGTCAACCTGGCAGATCTGGCGGCAGAAATCGCGCGCGTATCGAAGGTCGACACGGACTTGTATCTGTCGGAATTCCACCCAGACAGTCGCTTATTGGACTGGAAGCGCAGCTTTCGCTCCGGAGATCAAGTGATCGAACTGCCAGCCAATTATTGCTCTCTGCCGGATGTAGAACACACATTTAGTCTGCACGGCTTTGACCTTGTCCAGATGGTCGAGCCCGGCTTCGGTGAACCCGAACGCAAGATCTTCCGGGCCCACGAGAAGAGCCATGTTTTCGAGTCCAGCCGTGGAACACGTGCGATCTTCATCTGCCACTTAAGGAGGCGTAGTCGTGCCGCCTGACACCGTAGTGGCTGGTCAGCGCCGACCAATCCATGCTGACGACTCCGAAACGGGAACTCGGTACTCACTAAGGTTGCGCGGGGCAAGGGTTACGGTGGATGCGCATTCAGCAATTGTGGCCGACGTCGAGATTAATCACGGCCGAATTCAGAGCATCAATCCCTCGTCCGGACACGCGCAATGTCAATCTCGTCTTGATCCTGATGCCGCGGAAATCGACCTCGCCGGCTACCTGCTTCTTCCAGGATTGATTAACGCTCACGATCATCTGGAGTTTAGTCTCTTTCCGAAGCTGGGTCGCGGACCGTACCAGAATGCCGAACAATGGGCCAAGGACATCTACCGTCCTGACTCCCCACCTATTCGCGAACATCTCGATGTACCCAAGCATATTCGTTTGTGGTGGGGCGGAATCAGGAACCTGCTCTGTGGAGTAACGACCGTATGCCATCACAATGAATTCCGCGCAGACGTTTTCGAGGATGGATTTCCCGTTCGAGTGTTGAAGCGTTATGCGTGGTCGCATTCTCTCCTGTTTGGCGGGGACACAGCGGCCGCATTCCGCGCAAGTGATTCGCAAGCTCCCTATATCATTCATCTTGCTGAGGGCGTCGATTCCGCTTCGACTGCCGAAGTGTTTGAACTCGATCGCAAGAAGCTGCTGGACGCGCGGACCGTAATTGTGCACGGCGTAGCGCTCGACGATGCGGGCCACGATCTGCTCATCCGGCGCGGGGCTGCGCTGATCTGGTGCCCGGGATCCAACCTGTTCACGCTGGGAATGACCCTTTCTCCTGAGAGAATCAGACAGAATCCGCGGATCGCACTTGGGAGCGATTCTGCGATCACGGCGGGGGACCTGCTTGACCAGATAGCGATCGCTAGCAAACTGGGGGTTCCGGCGGAACAGATTTTTGCCCTGGTGACCACTCGTGCGAGGGACGTGCTGAAACTACAGAATGGGGAAGGGACCTTGCGTGCTGGTTCGATAGCAGACATCATTGCAATCCCGGACAGTGGACTCTCTCCTGCAGACACATTGGTCAAGACGACCGCGGACCAGATCGAGGTAGTGCTATCAGCGGGCATACCCCATTTGTTATCGAGCCAGATGTTCTCGCGGTTCCCGGTGGAGTTCCAGTCGGGATTGGATGCAATCGCGGTGGAGGGCCCACAGCGATATGTCCGCGCTCCGGTCACACACATGCTGGAAGAGACCAAGAAGCGGCTGGTTGGCGCGTTGAGGCTTGCTGGAAAACAGGTTCGGGCATGAGCGTACTGGTATCCATTTCGATCCCACGCGAATCAGCCGACGGTAATGCTGCCACGCACCAGATCCACACTATGCCCGTCGTGGTTATTTCTCCGCATAATCAATGCAATTGTCGTTGTGTGATGTGCGATATCTGGAGGATTCGCGAGTCCAAAGAAATCACGCCTGAGGATCTCGAAAGGCAACTGGCTTCTTTCCGCGAACTAGGTGTTCGCTGGGTCGTGTTCACCGGTGGCGAGCCACAACTGAATGATCAATTGAGCTCCTTAGCACTAACGCTTCGCGCCGAGGGCATCCGCGTCACTATGCTTACCGCGGGATTACTGTTAGAGGCTCATGCGGAATCCATCGCTGCGACCATCGACGACGTGATCGTCTCCCTGGACGGCCCGCCCGTAGTGCACAACCACATTCGGCGGGTTCCCGAAGCTTTCGAACGACTCGCCGCTGGGGTCAAAGCGTTGCGACACATCCGCCCCGAAATCGCGATCCGAGGCCGCTGCACTGTCCAGAAAGCCAACCACAACTCGCTCTCCGCGGTCGTTCAATCGGCGAAAGAGATAGGGCTGAATTCGATTTCCTTTCTCGCGGCTGATCTCACCTCTGCTGCCTTCAATCGTCCCCAAGGCTGGCTGCACGACCGCCAGGATCAGGTCGCTCTAACCGTTGACCAGATCGAAGTACTGGAAGCGGACCTGGAGCGGCTGATCGCTGAGCACAGTGTCGACTTGGACTCGGGATTTGTGGTTGAGTCGCCCAGCAAACTACGGCGACTCGCGCTTCACTTCCGTGCACACCTCGGCCTGGCACAACACATAGCGCCGCGCTGCAACGCCCCCTGGGTTTCCGCTGTCGTCGAAGCATCCGGCGACGTTCGCCCTTGCTTTTTCCACCCTGCCTTGGGCAATATTCATCGTCAGACCTTGCGCGACATCGTGAATGGTCCAGAAGCTTTGCAGTTTCGTGCCAACCTCGATATTGCCACCAATCCGATTTGTCGCAGTTGCGTGTGCTCTCTCCACATTCCGCCTCGAGAGCCGTGAGCGTCACAGCTCAAGCGCCCGCCTTGAAGACAAATTCCAGCGTCTTGCTTTCGTTCGCTCCAACGGTAATCTTTTGGCTCTGGGTACCGAGCTTTTCGTGCCACGCCTTGATCGTGTAAGTTCCGGGCGGAAGATCTTTCAAATTGAAGTTACCGTCTTTGTCTGTCACTACGAAATATGGATGTTTGAACACCGCGATATAGCCTCGCATCCACGGGTGCACATTACACTTGACCGGAATCGCGATCTCCTCCCGCGGGAACGTTTCTTCGACTGACATTCCGTGGGGCTGGGTCTTGTTCCACTCCCGATTGTTGTTGGGCATGGGATGGATATTGTGCGTGGTCGCGTCATCATTGACGACATCGAGCTTCTGATTGGTTTGCAATGCGAGTACGTGCGGTTTGTATTGGCAGCCTTTCTGCTCGATCACAGCAGGCTGTTGCGGCGGTTCGAACGTCTTATCTCCCAAACCGTCGGAGACATAAACGACAACGTTTTCCAGGCCGCCATTCGCATCAATCACTAGATCCTCAGTTGTGGCAGGCGTGGGATGCGCTTTCGCACAGGTAGGATCGGATGACATATCGATGCGAGTGGGTTTGAGCGCCGAGCCTTCAAATTTCGCAGTACCCTTGACTGATCCGGCGGCCGCCGCGTCTGCGGCGCCTGCAGGAAGGTGAGCGACCAAAGTTAGAACAAATGCCGCGATTATCGCAACCAAGATGTATTTGGTTCTCATAGATACCTGCTTTCTTTTTGCTCGTGCTTGCGAGCGCCGTTGAATAGATTCAGGTACAACCGAAGGTACAACTGATTGCGCCGGATGTCGGACGCCCGATCTGGATGTTGCATGAATCTCAGTCCGCCTAGGGCTCGACTTTGGGCTCGGCCGGTGCTTCTACCGGTAGCCCGTTAGCCGTACGAAGCGCGTCGATGTAGTGCGCGATGTCCCATACCTGGTCCGGCTTCAAAGCATCGGCAAGAGAGGGCATGGGGGTGCCATCGAGGCCGGTCATTAAATCGCGAAATATCGCCTGGTCCGACTCTCCACACTTGAACCGGGTTCCACTAGTGAAATCGAAAGGTGTAATCGGATACCCTTTACTGTCGGTGAGCGAAGAGGCCGACGGACCGTTCCCCCGTCCTTGTTTACCATGGCAAAGCCAGCAGTTCATGCTCTGAAAGAGTTCTGCGCCGCGCTTCACGCTCTCCGGCGAAGTCGGAGGCTCAGGAGGTATCACCAATGGGACGGCTGGTTTCTCCTCCTGAAATCGCGGAGAAAACGTCTTAGTGTACGCGACCAGGTCGACCCGCTCCTGGCGCAACAGAGGCTTCCAGGAAGGCATTCCGCTGGCATGGACGCCTCGGCTGATGGTCTCATACAAATCGCTGTCCAAAGGCAAGCTTCCACTCGGCGTGGATCGACACTTGAAGGTGCCCTTGGTGAAGTCGCGGGGCTTGGGATCGAGATAAGGTGCGCTCTCTCCGTTTCCGTCGCCATACTGACCGTGGCAGAAAATACAGTAGCGCTGGTAGAGTGCCTTGCCGTGGTTGACATTCCCGACTAGATTACCGACGCGGGTCTGTTGTGCGGAAGCGGTCAGACTCGACACGAGGAAAAGGAAGACCGCGCTACCGGCCAAGCTGATTTTGATGCGCATGAAGCCGTGCTCCTTCCTCCTCAAAAATCAAAATCGAATCCCATCAGGAAGCTGTTATTAATGTCGTCTTTGCCAGAGAGCGTCGGCGGTCCGGCATTGACGATGCGGGAATACTCCTGCACCCAGGCGAGGCCTGCTCGAGGGTTCATAATAGGATACCAGCGATAGCCGACGGTCCACGTGTCCAGATTCCCGGCGTTGGCGCGGATGCTGGGATTCGCCTGCTGTGACATTCTGATCAATTCATATTTTCCGATCAAGATGAGTCGAGGATTGTAGTCGTAGTGAGCTTCCACGAACCCGCCATTCCAGGATGGGCCGGCAGCTCCAGCCGGCAACTTTGAGGGTTGATTTGCGGGCACCGCATTGCCCAGGAAAACGTTGTCGTGCCCGTGCTCGTAAAAGGTTTGAAAATCGAACTTTCCCACATACCATTGCCCATACGCACCCACGCGATAAAAGCCGCGGTTTCCCATACCAGTACCGGGGATCGGGTTGCCTCCGCTCGTCTGGTAAAAGGTTGGGGATTGGCCGACGTAACTGTAGACGCCGATCCGCTGCAAGCCCAGCCCCGACACTTCGAAGGCTTGATTGAAATTTGTGTAGAGGTTGTAGGCTTGGCTGGCCTGCAAGCCGGTCGCACCATTGTTGTTGCTAACCACGGCGACGGAGTAGCGAGTGTAATCGTTGTCGGAGTGTCCCGATACCTCAGCGCCAAGCTGCAAGTTGCCGATGCCGGTGAAAAAGTTATTGTCGCCGGGCGGGGTGAAAAAGTAGTTGTAGTAGATACCCCCGACGTTGCTCAGAGTCAGACTGCGCTCCTGGGAAATCGGCTCATCCAACTCAAACTTTCCCATCTTGACGTTTAGCCAGCGCGATTTGAATAGATTGTCGAGGCGCACCCACGCTTGCGACAAACCCGCGCTCGAGTTTCCGATGAAGGGCTGCACAAAGAAGGAGATGTTCCTGGACAATGTGCCCGCCGTGACGATGTCAACGGAGCCCACGTCGAAACCCGATTGGGTAACTGTTGACTCCACGAGACCGCTGCTCGCGTCGCCCGGAACCTTGTCCACCGACCCGCGATTGTTGCTCTCCCGATGCCAAGTTGGTGAAACGCGAAACATGATGGGCCAGTAAGCTGGTTGCTGATAGATCGGAGAATCCCGGTCATTGCCCAACTGATAACCGTTGTCTTTGAAGGTTTGGCCAAAATTGTTTAGCATGGGCCACGCTTCGTGACAGGCGGAACACGGAAGACCGTACTTGCGGGCGAAAGCAGGAATAGCATGCGCGGGCCGGGCCGCCGCCAACAGCGCTGCCCCTAACAGCAACTGCGTGCCAATCCTTTTCTTCACAACCGCAATTCGCATGTCCTTCTCCTCGACTTATCGGGCACACTTTTCCTCCGGCTCGCGCGACCACAGACCGCTCGACATCGCACATGTCAGCAGCAGTTAAAGCCAGGTGTGCCGTTGCCGTGACAATTCGAAGATAAAAAGGAAACGACTCCAAGGTTGTCATGGAGCCGTAAAAATTCGGTCACGTTTCTGTCACTCGTGGCTGGCCTAAAGAAATGCGCTGAGGTTGCGCGATAAGGAACGGAGGTGTGGTGTTCTACATCTACAGCGAAGCCGCAGCCTGCGCCGCCAGCGGAGGAGAATTTCTTTGCTTACGAAGTTCGCTCATGAAACTTTCGGCTGTGAATTCCGTGTTTCTCTGAAAGAGTTCGAGCAAGGGGTCTTCCATCTCCTCCAAGACCGTTTGCTGGGAGATGCCCGCTTCGGCATCGTTCATTCCTTCGGGTTCCACCAGGAGTTCGGGCTGAACCCCCTTACTTTTGGTGAGGGCCTTAATGAACTCCTCTAAATGCTCGCGCTGCTGCCTGGTTGTCCTGGTGAACTCCACTCCCATGCCGATCTCCGGGTGCATCACGCGCACCACGCCTTCCGCTCGGCTCTCGAATTTTGGGATCCGCATGGTCAGAAGGACTCTCGTATTGACGGGAAGGGGCGCGGCCATCTCCAGATAGCAACCACCCGAGCTCAGGTCGGTCAGTTTGCAAGGAACCGGGGGATCATCTGGCTCCATCTCCGGTGAATGCCGTGCCAACCACGACTTCAGACCTTCACGTTGCTCCGGAGACAGATTCACAAAGCGAATGCCCGCCTGCGCTCCGCCACTGTCCCAAGCCGTTTCCGCGGCACACTCGACGCTGTCGTCAGTTCCGGGCAGCGTGAATTTCACACGCATGGGATCGGATTTCCGGGCACGACGGGAGAGTTTCACCGACATGCCGCCTTGACTGATGTCGGAGGTGACCGCTTTTCTCTGGCCTGCCCCACTCTCGTTAACCAAAACTACGGGAATCTGCACTGTGACCCGCGTGTTGCGGCGGCGTTCGCACTTCATTAAAGCGCGGGCAGCGCGAAAACTGGTTCGCGCTCGTTCCGCGAAGATGGGTTTGTAGAGAACGAAATGCGCGCCGAGGGCAAAAGCGCTGCGCACGGCCTTTTGCCCATCGATCATCGCTACCGCGATCGAGCGCTTGTTGCATGGAGCGGAGCGCACACTCTTGAGCACTTGCGCAGCCATGTCCTCGTCGTTGCAATCAACCACGACCGCTTCAAATCTCCGCCGGGTCAGTTTGCGGACAGACGAGTCTGCATCGGTGCAAAGTTCAACGCCAATTTCCAGGTCGCTGAGGACACGCCGCAGCACCCGGATGATCTTGTCGTCAGAACATAGAACCAGCGCTTGCAGACTCATCGCTAACAAACTCCGTTAAACAACTTCAGCCGCCAATGGCAGCTCCCTCTCCGTGGGCTTCTTCTTCATTGAGTAAATGGGCTACGCTGCGAAGCTGCTCAGCGGCGGTCTGCAGGGCTTCGATCTGCTTGCCTAACTGAGCCTGCTCGGCTTGCTTCTTTCGGAGTACTTCATAGATATCCTTCACGATGCTTCCTCCTTATTGAAATGTAGGTGGGTACCGTTTGCCGGTCAACGAATCGGGGTTGCGACCAGGTTACGGCGGTAACCTGAGATGTGGGGTCCTTAATAGAGGATGGATTTGTAAGAATCCCATCCGGCCTGCCTAATCAGCATCGGTTCGCGAACGAATATACTGGTTCGTATGAAGGCAGGACGAACGCTCTGGCTGGCAGCGTTGCTATTCTCTGCCGTCGCCTTGCAGGCGCAGAAAGCCCAGAAATGGGAGATCGGTCCTTTTACCCGACCCGCGATTGGGAATCCGGTTATTGCTCCACGGCTCGAATCAATCTTTCCTGATCCAATAACTAAGAAGCCGGTGCATTGGGAAGCGCTGCACACCTTTAATCCCGCCGCGATCGTGCGCGATGGAAAAGTGTACGTTCTTTATCGAGCCGAGGATGACTCCGGGGAAATGGTGATTGGGGGACACACCTCGCGACTCGGCTTCGCCGAGAGCAAGGACGGTATTTCCTTCCTGCGACGCGCTGATCCCGTGTTTTACCCGGCTGACGATGCCCAACAGTCTCGCGAATGGCCAGGCGGCGTCGAAGATCCGCGCATAGTCGAGGCAGAAGATGGCACTTATGTTCTCACCTATACCCAATGGAATCGAAAGATCTATTCGGTGGGCGTGGCAACGTCGCCCGATCTGATTCACTGGACGAAGCAGGGTACCGCTTTTGCGAGCGCCGCCGGTGGCAAGTACGCCGAGCTGAAATACAAGTCAGCGGGAATCGTGACGCAGCTCGACAGAGGGCGTCTGATCGCGGTCAAGATCAATGGAAAGTACTGGATGTATTGGGGCGAAGGGGCTATCCATCTAGCCACTTCAACCGACCTCATCCACTGGAGTCCGGTGGAGGACACAAAGGGCTCACTTATCGAAGTGTTGCGCCCCCGGCCCAGGCATTTTGACAGTACGTTTCCCGAAACCGGGCCGCCGCCAGTTCTGACTCCGACCGGAATCGTCGTTCTCTACAACGGCAAGAACGCCGTCAAAGAGGGGGACCCAGATTTAGGCCCCAACGCCTACGCCGCCGGCGAGGCGCTTTTTGACAAGAACGATCCCGCCCGGCTGGTACGGCAGGCGGAACAGCCCGTCCTGGAGCCCATGATGCCATACGAGAAGACCGGTCAGTATGCCGCCGGAACCACATTTGCCGAAGGACTGGTGTACTTTCACAACCAATGGCTCCTTTATTACGGTTGCGCGGATTCCCTGGTTGCCGTGGCCACGGCTGCATTCCAGTAGGTGAGCTGCGGGGGACGGACCAGGCCTTTTGTTTACTGATAGTTACGGCTATGTATTCGCTCCTCGGCCGCAGCTCCAAGTTTCAAGTCCTAGACCGCACAAGGCCATCGCGTTGAATTTTGCGGCGATTCCCGCTTCTGGCACGGGGACTATATAGTTTTTGGAAGATTGTTCGATTTCTATTGACTTTTGCACGAAAAACCCATAGAATCAGAGCCTTCCGGTTCGCCTGACGGGGTGTAGTATGACCCGTGCTGCTGCGTTGTCGGCAGCTGAGCAAGAGTGAATCCCCTCGGCGCGGAAAGGAATCTAACTTTTTACTGGTGTAAGTTTATCTCACGCACGAGGCATTATAGTTATGGCAAAGCGACGCGGAAATCCTAACTGGGGGAAGCCGGAGCCGATCGGCCCGATTACTCCTACTATTACCGAATTCGAGCAAGTGGTTCGCGAATACAAGCTTTCGCCGGACCAGTACCTGCGCTCCACCAGGCTGCGAGAATGGGCTCGGCGCAATAAGAACTCGAAGTACATCCCAGAGCCCCTGCTTGAGGCTTGGGGATTCGAGATCGAATCCACTCTTTAATAAACAGAAACCAGAAGTCCGAAGGTCGCCCGAGTGGCGGCCTTTTCTTTTTCCAGCAGAAGTTTGCAAAACCCGGAACCACTCTAGGCTTTGCCTCCCACTTCATCCCGAATGCGATGGCCGTAAGTTTCGCGCAGCAGCAGACTTCCGACTACAAACGTCATGCTGGCCACGATCATCGGGTAGTAGAGACCGGCATATCAGCGGCAGCAGCCCGCCGAAAACGCCGTTGCCAATGTGATAAGGCAGCGACACCGAGGTATAGCGTACTTTCGCCGGAAATGCCTCAATCAAATAGGCGGCAATGGGACCATACACCAGGCACACATAGAGCACCTGAACGAAAACCAGTAACACCAGCATGGCGATATTGGGATTTGGGGCCTCTTTGGCGGGGACTAGGGCGCCGCTGGCGTCCGTGGTCATCGCGGTGAGGGCAATGGCGCCGGTGACTTTGTTGCGTACCGAGTGCACGGTCACCACATTGTTGCCCGCAGCGCGCTCCATCGCCTCATAGATTGGGATGTAGGTGATGACCGCGAGCAGGCAGCCGGCCATCATTAGCTTCTTGCGGAATAGGCATAATCGAGGCTCCTTATTTTTCTTTGCGCTCAAGGTAAGCAGCCTAGAAAATACACCTGAATTGATTGTTTTTGTCAGGTAGCTTGACGTAAGCAGGTTATTCTAGGCTCACGCTGCCAGCATTTTGCGAGATAAGTTCTAGTGGCGTCCTTTTTGACCATCACGAGCATTCCGGCAAGCGAACTCGTGGCTTTGGTGATAGCCGCCAGCTTCGCCGCCGGACTCAACGTCTACGCGACCGTAGCCACGCTTGGACTACTGGCGCATGCGGGAGTGCTGCCGCTGCCGGCTACGCTGCAATTACTTTCGAGTTGGTGGGTGATCGCGGCCAGCGGCGCATTGTTTGCCATCGAATTCTTCGCCGATAAGATTCCCGCCTTTGACCTGATCTGGAATGCGCTGCATACCTTCATTCGAATTCCAGTCGCGGCTCTGCTGGCCTACCGAGCTACCGCGAGTCTTTCACCCTTGGAGCAACTGATCGCCACACTCGCTGGCGGCGCCATCGCTCTTGCCGCTCATGGAGGTAAGACTGCTGTGCGGGCAGCGGTTACGCCCTCGCCCGAACCATTCTCGAATATGGCCTTGAGTCTGGGAGAAGATGGGCTCGCCATCTTCCTTACCTGGTTTGCTACGCAGCATCCCTATGGAGCGATCGCTATCGTCAGCCTGTTGCTGCTTGTAATTGTGGTGCTGGCTCGTTGGGTCGTGCGCTCGCTCCGAGCCCTTTTCCGGGGAGCCGAGCGCGAACTGGCGAAGTAGCGGCTGCCCTCCGCGAACTCTGCGGCCTATCTTAGCGATCTCGGCGATTTAAGATCTTGCGTTCAAAGGCAAGACCTTAGAACGCAGAGACCGCGGAGAACAACAACAGAGTTCGCGGAGACGGAGAGCAAAGAAGGCATCCGCCGGGGTGAAGTTAACAATTCTCTGACAATTCCTCTTAAGCGCCTTTGTTACAATCGCATTGTTATGGTGCCGCAATCAGCCTTTACCGACGTTCCTACCGCCATCGAAGAGATCCGCTCCGGCCGCATGGTGGTCGTAGTGGATGACGAGGATCGCGAGAACGAAGGCGATCTAACGCTCGCCGCCGAAAAAGTTACTCCCGAACTGATCAACTTCATGGCCAAGTACGGACGCGGATTGGTCTGTCTGGCCATGACCGAAGAGCGGCTCGACCATTTGCATATCGGTCCAATGACAGCCGAGAATACGTCGAACTATGGGACCGCGTTTTGCGAAGCGATTGATGCTCGCGAGGGCGTGACCACCGGAATTTCAGCTTACGATCGCGCCCGTACCATCAAGGTTGCGATCGATCCCTCCACTCGCCCTTCCGATCTGGCGCGTCCCGGACATGTCTTTCCGCTGCAGGCTCGCAAAGGTGGCGTGCTGGTGCGCGCCGGCCAAACCGAGGCTTCGGTTGATCTGGCCCGCATGGCGGGACTGATTCCAGCGGGAGTGATCTGCGAAATCATGCGCGACGACGGAACCATGGCGCGAGTTCCCGACCTCATCGAGTTCTGCAAAACCCACAGCATGAAGATGCTGACCGTGGCCGAACTCATCCGCTACCGCATGCAGCATGAACGCTACGTGCACCGGGTTGGGGAAGCGCTGATTGGCACTCGTCACGGAGAGTTTCGCCTGATTGCCTATGAGAGCGAAGTCGACGGCGGTGAATCTCACGTCGCATTGGTGCGCGGCGATATCGAAAGCAGCGAACCCGTGCTGGTCCGCATGCACTCCCATTGCGTGATGGGCGATGTATTCGGATCGACCGCCTGCGACTGTCACGCAACCATGGAGGGATCGATGCAGGCCATTGCTCGCGAAGGCCGGGGCGCTCTGATCTATCTGCACCAAACTTCGAAAGGCTTTTCGGTGGAGAGCATCGGAGAGCGTAAGATGCTCACCTTCCATCGCGACAAGCGTCTTCCATCGCTACCAGAGAGCGAGCGCAAGACTCAGCGCGAGATTGGAATCGGAGCGCAGATTCTTTCGGATTTGAATCTCCGCCGCATTCGGCTGCTGACCAACCATCCCCGAAAAGTGCCGGCGCTCGAGGGATTCGACATCGAAATTGTCGAGCAGATCCCCGTGTTGTTGGATCGAGTGAAGACTCGATAGATTAGTTGCCTCGCACCGGAGACAAATAGTTTACTTCTTTGAAAGGCCGCAGCTTCCAGACGCGCCGTGATCTAACGATTCGTATCAGGGCATTACTTCAGCAATGCCATTGATGTCACTGAATCAATGCGCCTTCAGGCGCAAAGCGAAAAGCCCCATATGATTTAGTTGGCTTTTCGGCGTGGTTGAAGCCTCCCCTTCAATCCATCGACCCGACGCGGGCGGGGGGGCCCGCGCCACACAGCAACTAGAATGGTTTTCGGCTTACTACCTGGCTATCGTTGATGAAGAATTGCGCCGGGCACTGGTTGGAGCCGCAAATTACTGGCAGCAACCCCGCCAGCTGCTTGCGCGTGATCAGGCCTAGAGTGCCGCATTCAGGACAGGAAAGGACGGCCCAATAGGGGTCGTCTTTCTCTCCGACGCGGCCGGCGTTCTCCAGTACGAAGATGGTGCCAGGAAGCATCTGTTCGGGGATCCATTGGCTTAGGACATCGAGTTCTGCAACCATGTCGCCTCCTGGTTCAATCAAATGACGCTCAGCCGAGCCTGTGGGACCATTATGTGGAACCAAACTTCCCTGCTTATGAAGCCTGTCTTACTTTGCGCAATGAGCGAAACGTACTCGTACTGTTGCTTTTCTTGGCGCGTATTTCGGCGCGCACCTGGCGCACGGTGTCGCTGAGACAAATCGTGAGCATGGGCTGGCGCGCATTTTTCAAGATGTCCACAATCTGCCGGGGCGAAGTTTCTAGATAGAGAGTCTGGCCATCGGTGAGCAAGTGGTATTCGGAAGCGCCGCTCACTGTCTCGGCCAGGCGCTTGCCGAACTCCCGCTGCAGGAAGCGCATGACTTTGCGCACGCGCTGCAAGGAGAATCCCCGGCGGCGCAACTCGCAGATCACGGCAATCTCCGCGAGGTCTTCCATGGAATACAAACGGCGACGTCCCGCGCGTGCCGGCACCACAATGTGGCGCTCATCCCACCACTGCAGTTGCCGGGGCGTGATGCCGGTCAGCGATACCACGTCGCGGGATGTGAATGCTTGCTGCATGCCAAGTCCGGAAATGTTTCAAACAATTACGAAGCGAAATGTTTGGAATATTGTAGGCGTGGACGGGCTGCTGTCAACTGTGGATTTCGGCGAAGAGGGGTGACTAGAGGGTTTCGTCGCGCCCCCATTTGGTTAGTGAGCCGGCAACCGGGTTTCCGACAGCCCCCTTCCGCCGCCGACGAAGTGGACAATCTCCAAGCGGTCCCCTTCCGCCAGGCTGGTTTTAGGCCACTGCTCGCGGGCGACAATGCTGCGGTTTAGTTCGACGGCAACGCGATCTGCTTTCATTCCTAGGTGATCTACGAGACCAGCCAGTGTGAGGGGAGGATCGAAATCGCGAGCCTCGCCATTGATCTGCAGTTTCATGTCATCTGGATTTTCGCAGCAGCAGCGCGCCGACGGCAAGTGAGCCTCGAGCTTCGCTCGACTGGCAGCCGAGGGCGGGTGTCCCCGCGCGATCATCTTTAGGCTTCGACTTTGCGTAACTGGAACTTGCGGGTTGCGGTGCGGCCGGCGTAGCTGGCTTGCACCAGCACCGCGGAATCCGGGAGCGAGGATTCGTCGACATCGATCTTCATCTCGGCATCACCGTCGGAACCGGTGACCACCTGGGTGTAGAACGGAGCCGAGCCTTGGCGGGCGAAGCGAACCGTCAGCCGCGCTCCCTGGACAGCGGCACCTCCTTCGGTGACGCGCAGTCGTAGGGTCAGATTGCGATCCGCATGCACAGAGCCGGCATTGAGCCATAGCACATCGAGTTCTTTGATAGCGGCCAGGGCTTCGGGCGTGACACTTTTGTCGAGGACCCCCTCCACTCGGCCATCGCGGATAGAGTCGAGGACAAGACGATGCTGGTCGCGCAGGATCTGCTCCTTTTGCTGGTCGGTGAAACTAGACTCGGCAGCTTTATCGGCGTAGGAAGTGGCACGCTTGCCGATGCAGCGTCCGCGGACGAAGACCTGAGTCTGCAGCAGCAACTCGTTCTCCCGCGCTTCGCTTTGCACGTGGTAAACCGTGTCTTCATGCTTCACGTCGGTATTGAAACCAAAAATCATGTCAATCTATTTTTGCGATCCTACGTAACCCATCCTACCGAATCATCGGCAAAAATCCGTAAACGCGTTATGCAAGCATGTCAAAAGATCGTCACAAAGTCGCCCCGTCGCTTGACACTGCCATCCGCGAAATCTACTCTAGAATGTTTAGTTAATGCTTGGCTGCGAATTATATATAGCTCTTCTATGCCCGACAATTACTTCGCTCGCTACCTGCCATTATTGATTCACCTCATCGTAGCAGGTGGGTTGGCTTCTGCCATTGTGTTGCTTTCCTGGTTTATTGGCTACCGGCGGCCTACGCTGGCCAAGCTATCCCCCTATGAATGCGGCATGACCCCAGTGGGGGACGCACGCGAGCGTTTTTCGGTGAAGTTCTACCTGGTGGCTATGCTCTTTATCCTGTTCGACGTGGAAGCGGTCTTCCTGTATCCCTGGGCGGTGATCCTGCGGCAGCTTAAGATGTTTGGTTTCTGGGAGATGCTGGTTTACATCGGCATCGTTCTGGTGGGTTACTTTTATATCGTGAAAAAGGGTGTGCTGGACTGGGGTACTGTTTCGACGCGAAGAGGCGAAGTTTAATGCCGCTGACTCCTGCCATTACCGATCTTGAGGCTCTGAAAGACCACCCGGCGGTGGTGAGGCTGCGCTCGTGGAACGCGGCTGCGGTCGAGGGAGCGAAGTTTGACCGGGATGAGATGACCATCTATATCGAGCGATCATCGATCCGAGAGGCTTGCGTGATCTTGCGGGACAATCCGAGCTGTCCCTTTAACTATCTTTCCGATGTGACTTGCGTAGACTGGTATCCTTCGCAGTCGCGGTTCGAGGTGGTGTACGAGCTGCTGTCGATTCCCAATAAGGAACGGGTCAGGCTGAAGGTGCGACTGGACAGCGACGGTCCGGTCGTGGAATCGGTGACCTCGGTTTGGCCGTCGGCGAATTATTTCGAGCGAGAGGTTTTCGACCTGTTCGGCATCCGGTTTACCGGGCATCCTTATTTGAGACGCATTCAGATGCCTGAGGACTGGGAAGGCCATCCGCTGCGCAAAGACTATCCCGTGGAGGGCTATCGCTAGACTTCGTTATGGCCCACATGACCTCGACGCCCGTGCTTGAGCCCGGCCAGGATCGGACGATGATCCTGAACATGGGACCGCAGCACCCATCCACGCACGGAGTGTTGCGGCTGATTCTCGAGATCGATGGCGAAACCGTGGTGCGGCTTATGCCCGATATCGGGTATCTGCACACCGGTATCGAGAAGACTTGTGAGGCGAAGTTTTACCAGCAGGTGGTGCCGCTTACCGACCGCATCGACTACCTGTGCCCGATGACCAATAATCTCTGTTATGCGCTGGCAGTCGAGAAACTGCTGGGGTTGGAGATCCCTCCCAAGGCGCAATGGCTGCGGGTGATGATGAATGAGTTGACGCGCATCAACTCACACCTGGTGTGGTTGGGAACGCACGCCATGGATATTGGCGCGCTTACGGTTTTTCTTTATTGCTTCCGCGAGCGTGAGGATGTTTTGCGATTGTTCGAGGCGATCAGTGGCCAGCGCATGATGACATCCTATTTCCGCATCGGCGGTGTGGCGCTGGAACCGCCGCTGGGATTCTTTGACCGAGTGCGAGACTTCGCCAACCGCTTCCCTTCCAAGGTGGATGAGTACGAGAATCTGCTGACGGGGAACCCGATTTGGACCATGCGGACCAAAGGCGTGGCGCGGATTACGGCGGAAGATGCCATCGCACTGGGCGCAAGTGGACCTACTTTGCGAGGAAGTGGTGTCGACTTCGATCTGCGCCGGGATATGCCGTACTCGGGATACGAGAATTTCAAGTTCAAAGTGCCGGTGGCGCAGGAAGGCGATGTGTTCGCGCGATACATTTGCCGGGTGCAGGAGTTGCGGGAGTCGATTGCGATGGTGCAGCAGGCGCTCGACGGTATGCCGGAGGGTCCGATCAAAGCGGATGCCCCGAAAGTTGTGTTGCCGGACCGCGAAAAAATGAAGACGCAGATGGAAGCACTCATCTATCACTTCAAGATCATTACCGAGGGCTTTGCGGTTCCGGCGGGTGAGGTTTATCAGGCGGTCGAATCGCCGCGCGGTGAGATGGGATATTACGTAGTGAGCGACGGGACGGCGAAGCCGTACCGTGTGCATATGCGCGCGGCTTGCCTGGCGAATCTGCAATTGCTGCCCAAGATGTGCGAGGGGCGATTGCTAGCGGATGTTGTGGCAGCGATTGGCAGCATCGATATTGTGCTGGGAGAGATTGACCGGTAGCTACGCCCTGATCGCGATTAAGAAAAAGTTAACCACAAAGGACACGAAGGTACACAAAGGAAAGCTGCTGGTGAAATTTTCGGATCAATTCGAAGCGCGCTTCGAGGATATGCTGACGCACTATCCGACGAAGCGATCTGTTTTAGTCCCAACGCTTCTTTATGCGCAGGATGAAGTCGGGTATCTAAACCCTTACGTCATTCATGAGATTGCGCAGCGCCTGGAGTTGACCGACCTCGAGGTAAGCAACGTAATCAGCTACTACTCGATGCTAACTACGAAACCTCGCGGCAAATTCAATGTCCAGGTTTGCACCAACATTGCGTGCATGCTGCGTGGTGGTGAGGAGCTTCTCGATCACTGCAAGTCGAGGTTGGGGATTGGGCACAAAGGCACAACGCCTGACGGCATGTTTTCGCTGGAGGAAGTCGAGTGCATCGGGGCATGCAGTTGGGCTCCGGCTGTGCAAGTGAATTATGACTTCCACGAGAACCTGACTGCGGAGAAGATGGACAAGATCCTGGACGGATACAAGACGAGTTGAGAAATTGAGGAATCGGGTAATTCTGAAAATAAATTACCCGATTCCTCAACTACACAATTGCACAATGGCTGACTTGGTTTCCCATCCCGATGAAGTCAAAGTCGTCTCCAAACGCTTTGGCAAGGGTGCGACTGATATCGATCGCTACCTGGAGCTCGACGGTTACAAAGCCGTTCAAAAAGCGCTGGGGATGCAGCCGGATGCCATCGTCAATCTGGTGAAGGATTCCGGCCTGCGCGGGCGCGGCGGGGCTGGATTCAACACCGGGATGAAATGGTCATTCGTGCCCAAGCAATCCGCAAAACCGAAATACATTCTGTGCAATGGCGATGAGAGCGAACCGGGCACCTGCAAAGACCGCCTGATTTTTGAGCACGACCCACACGCGGTCATTGAAGGAGTCGTGATCGCGGGAATTGCCACGGGCTCGCACGCCGGATACGTCTACATTCGTGGCGAATACCGATATCTTTTGGAGATCATGGAGAAGGCGATCAAAGACGCCTACGCGCGGGGATTTCTGGGCAAGAACATTTTCGGCAGCGGTTACGACTTTGAGGTCTACTGGCACGGTGGAGCTGGTGCCTACGAGGTGGGCGAAGAGTCGGCGCTGATGGAATCGCTCGAAGGCAAGCGCGGCATTCCTCGAATCCGGCCTCCCTTTCCGGCGGTGGTCGGGCTGTGGGGCGGACCGACGGTCATTAATAACGCCGAGACGCTGGCTAGCGTGCCGCATATCCTGCTGGGCGGGGCGGAATGGTTTGCCAAGCTGGGGCCGCCCAAGAATGGCGGGACACGTCTTTTCTGTTTGAGCGGGCATTTGAATCGTCCCGGGGTATATGAGTTGCCCATGGGCTACAACCTAAAGAAGATGATTTACGAAGTGGGCGGCGGTATTTCGAATGGCCGCGCGCTGAAGGCCGTGGTGCCGGGCGGTTCGAGCTGTCCGCTTTTGACTGCTGGCGAAATCGATGTCGCCATGGATTTTGATTCAATGATGAAAGCAGGCTCCATGCTGGGCTCAGGCGGCGTGGTAGCCGTGGATGACACCACCTGCATGGTGAAATTTGCCTTACGGATCATGAAGTTTTATCAGCACGAGAGTTGCGGCTGGTGCATCCCCTGCCGTGAGGGAACGGACTGGCTGAAGAAAACGTTAACTCGGTTTCACGCCGGTGGCGGGGTAAAGAAGGACATCGACAACATCCAGTACCTTTCGGAAAACATGCTGGGACGGACGTTCTGTCCGCTGGGTGACGCGGCGGCGATGCCGACGATTTCCATCGTCAAGAAATTCCGCAAGGAATTTGAAGATCATTTGGAAGGCAGGCCGTGCCCGTTTGAAAAGGCGGGGGTGGGCGAACCAGTATTGGCGTAGCGGCCCGCATCCTGCCGGCTCGATGCCAGCGGGATGCAGGCGCTACAAGGAATCTATGGCTGATGTAAACATTACGGTGGACGGCAAGAAGGTCACGGCTCCCGCCGGGACCCTGCTCATTGAGGCTTGCAAGAACGTAGGCATCGAGGTGCCCTCATTCTGTTACTACCCTAATCTGTCGTTGCAGGGCGCTTGCCGCATGTGCCTGGTCAAGGTGGAAAAAATGCCCAAGCTGCAGACTGCATGCACGACCGTGATCAGCGAGGGTATGGCGGTCGCGACGGAGAGCGATGAGATCCGGCAGGCGCGGAAGGGCATGGTGGAGTTGCTGCTCGGCAATCATCCGCTCGACTGTCCGGTTTGCGATGCGGGCGGCGAGTGCGAATTGCAGGACATGACTTTCTCCTACGGCGCCGCCGAATCGAAATATATCGACACCAAGAATCATAAGGAAGAGCAGCAGTGGTCGCCGGTGGTCTTCTTCGACCGTCCGCGTTGCATCTTGTGCTATCGCTGCGTGCGGGTCTGTGGCGAGGGTATGGATGTTTGGGCTCTGGGGGTGCAGAACCGTGGCGTGAGTTCCGTCATTGCACCCAATCAGGATGATCATCTCGAATGCGAAGAGTGCGGCATGTGCATCGACATATGCCCTGTGGGTGCACTAACCTCCGGAGCGTATCGCTACAAAACACGTCCCTGGGAGATGAAGCATGTGGGCACGACTTGCACGCACTGTGCCGACGGCTGCAAGACGACGCTGGGCGTGCGTAGATCCGATACCGGCATGGAGATTGTCCGCGGGGACAATCGCGACAAGAGCGGCATCAATGGCGATTTTCTTTGCATCAAGGGACGGTACGCTTTCGATTTCGCGCATCACGAAGACCGACTGACACAGCCGTTGATCCGCAAGAACGGACGATTGACTCCGTCAACATGGGAAGAAGCGTTTGAGCTGATCGGGAAACGATTCAGAGAGATCTGTGATCAGCTTGGTGGACCAGCGATCGGAGTTTTCGGGTCGAACCGCACCACCAACGAAGAGAATTATCTCTTGCAAAAGTTCGCTCGCGTGGTGCTGGGAACGAATAACATCGACCACCACCGCACTGCGGACTTCCCTGCTCTTGCTGCAGCGCTCGCGGGAAAACCGGAAGCAACCGCTACCATGCGGGACGTTTTCAATGCGCCCGCGATTTTGCTGATCGGCAACGATCCCACGGAGCAGCATCCCTTGCTGGCATGGCAGATTCGGAATAATGTTCGGCTGCACCGGGCGCGGTTATACGTGATCAACTCTCAGCCTATTAAGTTGCGCCGGCAAGCGGCCAGCTTAGCCCAGATTCCGGCCGGATCAGAAGGACAACTGGCTGCGTTTCTCGCGGGCGACGACGCGGCTGCACAAGCAATTGTGAGCGCAGAAACTGGCCGCGATTCCTGGATCGCGTTGCGCGACAAACTGAGCGGCGAACCAAATCTCGTCATGATTTTTGGATCGGAGATTCGGAGCAAGGACATCGCCTCGGTAGTGACATTCGCCTCCGGCGTCCAAGGCGCAAAACTTGTTTGCCTGAGTGACTACGCCAACTCGCGCGGCGCTGCTGATATGGGGCTCTATCCCGACCTGCTTCCCGGCTATCATCGGGTTTTGGATGTGGGCAAGTTTCACGAAGAGTGGGGCAGCGTCCCACAAACGCCAGGCTTGACTCTGCCTGAGATGATCAAAAGCGCGAAAGCTGCTCAGTTGAAGGCGTTTTACATTGTGGGTGCAAATCCGGTCGAGCAGTCCGGTATCGATCCTTTTACCTTTTCGAACAGTTTCGTGGTGGTGCAAGACATGTTCCTGACCGAGACGGCCGTAATTGCCGACGTGGTGTTACCTGCCGCGAATGCTTACGAGAAGTCCGGAACGTTCACCAACACCTGCGGCGACCTGCAACTGGTGAAGAAGGCGGGCGAGGTAACCGGCACAAAATCAGATTTCGAAATGATCGTTCGTATTGCGGGCGCGATGGGTTTCGACGTTCAGCGGTTGGTGCCATTTGGGCGAGGAGTCGGCACCGACATGGGACAATCGCGGGGTGCGCAATCCGGAGAAGCGGACCGGCACGCTGTATGGCTTGAAGCCAACGGTCTCGAACCCAAGATGAGCCCATTCGATCCCATGGCGATTCTGGATGAGATTCAGCGACTGGTGCCCGGCTACGATGTTTCCCGGATGAATATCCTGGCCGGCAACGATCAGCACACGACTTTGTCCGGAAGCGGGCCTGGGGCTCTGCACAATCCGGAGTTGATCGTGCCCGCACAGGATAGTCTTTTCAGCTCGGGCACCTTGGGCCGTTACTCCCGCACTTTGAATTCGGTAATTGAGAATCGTCACAAGCAGCCGGCCGAAACAGAAGTAGCCGCCGACTGAATTTTCGTTCAAGCGCTCTCTTATGATCGGAGCGCGGACGCCGGCGCTACACGTTTGCAAATAGGTCAGGAAAACTACATCCTTTGAGCCTAAGCGTATTCATTCTCGTTGCCGTCATCAAGATTGTGATCGCACTCGGCGTGTTGCTTACGGCGGTCGCGTATACGGTGTGGCTGGAGCGCAAGGTTGTGGGCCACATTCAGAATCGCTGGGGACCCACGCGGGTGGGCCCGTTTGGCCTACTGCAGCCGCTGGCGGACGGAGTCAAGTTCATTTTCAAAGAGGATCTGTTACCGCCGCACGTGTACAAGCCGCTGTACATTGCGGCGCCGATGATCGCGTTGATTTTCGCTCTGACCTCGATATCGCTCATCCCCGTCGGCGACTGGATTACGGTGTTCGGAATCCACACGCCGCTTGAGATCGTGGATGTAAACATCGGCCTGCTGATTGTGCTGGGCATCACTTCGTTAGGCGTGTACGGAGTTGCGCTGGCCGGCTGGTCATCGAACAGCAAATATTCGCTGCTCGGCGGATTGCGCGCCAGTGCGCAGATGGTGAGTTACGAAATCTCACTCGGCCTTTCGCTGGTCGGTGTGCTGATTATGGCGGGTAGTTTAAGTTTGCGAGATATTGTCGATGCGCAAAGTGGAACATTTTGGGGATTCATCCCGCGCTGGAATATCTTCCAAGGACAGTTCGTGGCGTTCTTCATCTATCTGATGGCGGCATACGCCGAAACCAATCGAATTCCATTTGATTTGCCGGAGGCGGAAACCGAACTCGTCGCCGGATATCACACCGAGTACAGTGCGATGAAGTTCGCCATGTTCTTCATGGCCGAGTACGCCAATATGATCACGGTGGCATGTTTGGCGACTTTGCTTTTCCTGGGCGGATGGCATGGGCCACATCGCTTTGGACCGCCCATGGTGCAAGCGATCCTGCCCGTGTTCTGGTTTGTGGCCAAGATATTCGCGTTTCTGTTCCTTTATATATGGGTTCGCGGCACGTTGCCGCGGTTTCGCTACGACCAGTTGATGGCGTTCGGGTGGAAGTTTCTGCTGCCGCTGGCCATTGCGAACCTGGTGATCACGGCTTTGATCGTGGCATTGAGATCGTAAAGCAAGAACGAACGATGCTTCATCTGCTGGTATTTTCGATGTTCGGGTTGGTGTGCGTTGCCGGCGCAGTAAATCTGCTGGTGCAGCGGCACCCCATCAACAGCGCGCTGTCGCTGGTCGTGGTCATGGGTTCGCTCGCGGTGGAATATCTGCTGTTGGGCGCGGAGTTTGTCGCGGCCGTGCAGGTGATTGTGTACGCCGGAGCAATCATGGTGCTGTTCGTCTTCGTGATCATGTTGTTGAACGCTGGCGTAGAAGACCGAAGCAAAGGCAGCCGGGTGGCGATGCTGTTTGGCATTCCCGGAATGCTGATTGGCAGTGTGCTGGTTGCGTGGGTGCTGCTGGAACGCTCCGGTACGGGAAACGTGGCGGTCGGTGCGCTCCCTGGCCCTCCTAAGGTAATTGGGTGGCTGCTCTTTCATGATTTCCTGCTGCCGTTTGAAGTAACTTCGGTCCTGGTGTTGATCGCGATTCTGGGTGCTGTAGTCCTGGCGAGCCATCCGGCGTCGGCGCAAGAAGTATCCAGCCACCCCGACAAGAGGGAGGGCTGATGGTACCGCTTTCTTATTACCTGGTGCTTAGCGGCATCCTGTTCGCCTGTGGCGTGACCGGGTTTCTGATCAAGCGCAACATCATCACTATTTTTATGTCGATTGAGCTGATGCTCAATGGCGTGAATTTGTCTTTTGTTGCATTCGCGGCGCAGTGGCACGCGCTCAGCGGACAAGTTTTTGTGTTCTTTGTGATGGTGGTCGCGGCGGCGGAAGCAGCAGTGGGGCTGGCGATCATTATTTCTGTATACCGTACGCGAGAGACTCTCAACGTGGATCGGGTAAACCTGCTCAAACTATGACACCGAATCTTTATCTCTGGCTGATTCCGGTGCTGCCGCTCGTGGGCGCTGCCGTCAATGGTCTGTTTGGGAAACGCTTTTCGCGTCAGACCGTATCGGCGATTGCGCTTGGATTTTGCGGCGCGGCGTTTGTCATGGCGCTGTGGATCGCTGCCCAGTTTTCTTCTTTGACGCTGCCTCATGTCGAGAGGGTGGCGTCGTGGATACGCGCTGGCGATTTCCAGGCGGACTTCGCGTTTTACCTCGATCAACTTTCGTTAGTGATGCTACTGGTGGTCACTGGGGTCGGCTTCCTCATTCACATTTATTCGGTCGGTTACATGTGGGAAGAGGGCGGGTTCTACCGGTTTTTCGCGTACCTTAACCTCTTCATGTTCTTCATGCTCACGCTGGTTCTGGCCAGCAATTACCTCCTGATGTTTGTCGGATGGGAAGGGGTGGGGCTGGCGTCTTATCTGCTGATCGGATTCTGGTTCACGAAGGATTCCGCGGCCTCTGCCGGCAAAAAGGCATTCATCGTCAATCGCATTGGGGACTTCGGATTCCTGATCGCGCTGTTTTTGATGATCAAACATTTCGGCTCGCTGAGCTTTGAGCCGGTGTTTCGAATCGTATCCGGCATGCCGCCGGAAACCGCTGGCGCCGGTTTGTTGACCGCGATCGGTCTGCTGCTGATGGTGGGTGCCGCCGGAAAGTCGGCCCAGCTTCCGCTTTATGTTTGGTTGCCGGACGCGATGGAAGGCCCGACGCCAGTTTCCGCGCTCATCCATGCAGCGACCATGGTGACCGCCGGGGTCTATATGGTAGTCCGATCGCATGTGGTTTTTGACCGGGCGCCGCAGGCTTTGATGGTGGTTGCAATCGTGGGAACATTGACGGCTTTGTTCGCCGCGACGATTGGCGTTTGCCAAACTGACATCAAGAAAGTTCTTGCCTACTCCACCATTTCACAGCTCGGCTACATGTTTCTGGCTTGTGGCGTGGCCGCGTATTCCGCAGGAATTTTTCATCTGATGACTCATGCGTTCTTCAAAGGGCTGCTGTTTCTCGCGGCGGGTTCGGTGATCCATGCTATCGGCGGCGAGCAGGACATGCGCCGCATGGGTGGGTTGCGGCATTACATTCCTTGGACGTTTTGGACGATGACAGCGGCAACCTTTGCCATCGCGGGATTCCCTCCATTCGCGGGATTCTTCAGCAAGGACCAGATTTTGTGGAAAGCATTCTCGGGCGAGCACGGAAGCTGGGTGTTCTGGGCGATCGGCGTGTTCACCGCTTTCTTGACTTCTTTTTATATGTTCCGGCTTTGGTTCCTGACATTCTTCGGCGAGTACCGAGGCGAAACCGTGACTGCTCATGGCGACGAGCACCTTCATGCCGTCGGCGGTTCGCGGGCGGGGGCGCCCGCGCCACACGGGCATGGCGGTATTCATGAGAGCCCGACGATCATGCTCATACCTCTCGTGATTTTGGCGTTGCTTTCGATTTGTGGTGGCTGGGCTGGGGGAGAACGTTTCGACAAATTTCTCTCTCCCGTGCTTCACCCCGGCGTGACTACGTATTCACCGGAGGAAGTGGCCGCGGCGACTCCGGTGTCGGAGCAGAAAGAGCACGGTCCTTCGGAAGGGCTTCTCGAGAGCATTTCAGTTCTTGCTGCTGCCTCGGGACTCTTTCTGGCTTGGCTCTTCTACCAGAAGCGGCCGCAGTTGCCACAGGAGATTGCACACGCATTAGGTGGTTTCTACGAAGCGGTAGTCCACAAGTATTACGTGGATGAGATTTATGCAGCTGTCTTCGTGAAACCTCTCATCGATGGCTCGACTCGGATTCTCTGGCAGGGCATCGATCGGGACGTCATCGATGCGACGCTGGACAACAGCGCCGAGGGGGCACGCGAAGTTTCCGACGTGGTGCGCCATATGCAGTCGGGTAATCTTCGCTCTTATGCGGGATGGATGGCTGCGGGAGCGGCGGTCGTGATCGCGTACATGGTCTGGATGGGAACAGGATGAGCACCACGCTGGACAACTCGATGCTTACGCTGGTCACGTTCATTCCGCTGGCGGGTGCACTTTTGCTGCTGCTGTTTCCGCGACGCGACCGGGATATTCGTCTGTTTGCTCTTGTGGTCTCGCTGCTCGATTTTGTTCTTTCCTTGCATGTGCCGGTGCATTTTCAGCGAGGACAAACCGCGTTTCAGTACGAGGTCAACAATCAGTGGATCTCGAATCCCAATATCCATTACCACATGGGGGTCGACGGTGTTTCCATGTGGCTGGTGGTTCTGACCACGTTTCTGACGCCGCTTTGCGTCCTCATCTCATGGAAGTCGATTCACGAAAGAGTAAAGGAGTTTTTCATCCTGCTCCTGGTTTTGCAAACCGCGCTGATCGGCGTTTTTGTCGCGCTTGATTTGTTTCTTTTTTACTTCTTCTGGGAAGCGACGCTGATTCCGATGGCTTTGCTGATCGGCATTTACGGGCACGGACGCCGCGTTTATGCGGCGGTCAAATTCTTCTTGTATACCATGGTCGCTTCGATGTTCATGCTGGCGGCGATCCTGTGGCTTTACGCGAAAACTGGGACGTTCGATTTCGTCAGTATCCAAACTGCGATCCACAACGGCCAAGTGGAGAATTTTTCGGGCGCAGCGCTCTGGCTTTTTCTGGGATTCTTCATCGCGTTTGCGGTGAAAGTTCCAGTATTCCCATTCCATACGTGGTTGCCTGACGCACACGTAGAAGCGCCTACGGCGGGTTCGGTTCTGCTGGCTGGCGTTCTACTCAAGATGGGCACCTACGGCATGTTTCGCTTCAATCTCGGCCTGTTTCCTGAGCAGTCGCGGAGCAATGCTCCGTGGATCATGGTGCTGGCGCTGATCGGCATCGTCTACGGCGCGCTGGTGGCGATGGTGCAGCCTAATATGAAGAAGCTGATCGCGTACTCTTCGATCAGCCACCTGGGCTTCGTTGTGCTGGGAATTTTCAGCTTCACCCAGGCGGGACTAGACGGTGCAACCTTCGTCATGCTGGCGCATGGCGTTTCCACGGGAGCGCTGTTCATGCTGGCAGGAATTCTTTACGAGCGGCGCCATACTTACGAGATTGCCGAATTTGGCGGTCTCGCCACTCCCATGCCGGTGTACGCCACATTTTTTCTGTTCATTATGCTCGCGTCCGTGGGATTGCCTCTGCTCAACGGCTTTGTGGGCGAGTTCCTAGTGCTCAGTGGCGCTTTCCGCGATCGCGCGGTTTACGGCGTTCTGGGGGCAACGGGCGTGATCTGGAGCGCCTGTTATTTGCTCTGGATGTATCAACGGGTCTTCTACGGCAAAGTGACGCACTCGGTCAATCTGTCGTTGCCCGATCTGAGTGGACGTGAACGCGCTGCTCTCTGGCCCGCGGCGGCCGCCGCCCTGGTAATGGGCGTGGCGCCGTTGCTCTGGCTGAACTCGATTGATCCCGCCGTACAAACGGCACTGGCGCCATTCGCGCAACTAGTCGGGAAGGTGGTCGGCCGGTGAACAGCGCCAGCGACCTCGCGCAAGTGATTCCCCAGGCGGCTGACTATGTGCGCATCCTGCCGGAAATCGTGCTGACGATTTTTGGCATGATCGTGATGGTACTCGATCCTTTGATGGACGAGCGTCGTAGTCAAAAGACGCTGGGAACCATTGCGCTGGTTGGCTCATTGGCAGCGCTCGTAGCAACCTTGTTCCAGTCGCAATATCCAGGCTTGGGCTTCTGGAACATGGTGCGCGTGGACAGTTTCAGCGTTTTTTTCCATTTTCTGGTTGCGGCCGTAACCGCGGTGGTAATCCTGACTTCGTACGAGTACCTGCAGGTGCAACGGATTCGCGCGGGCGAATACTACGCGTTAGTCTTGTTCGGCGCAGTCGGCATGAGCTTGATGTCATCGGCAGTGGAACTTGTTCTGATCTTTATCGCGCTGGAAATCTCGTCGATCTCCACCTACATTCTGGCTGGATTTCGACGGCGCGCCGCGATCAGCAGTGAATCTTCGGTCAAGTACTTCCTGCTCGGTTCGTTTGCGACCGCATTTTTTCTTTATGGAGTCGCGCTCATGTTCGGAGCCACCGGTTCGACGAGCATCACCATAATCGACGAAGCGCTGCGCTCCGGGGACGTTCCAATCCTGGCCTACGTCGGAGTGGCGTTCATGTTCGTGGGCCTGGGCTTTAAAGTGGCGGCAGCTCCGTTCCACGTGTGGACGCCCGACGTGTATGAAGGTGCGCCCGCGCCCGTGGTCGGATTCATGTCCACTGCTCCCAAGGCTGCGGTGTTCGCGGTGCTGCTGCGGATCATGTTTGAAGCTGACGCTCCAGGGCGGCTCTGGTTGATTTGGGTCGCGGCCGCGCTGTCGATGACCGTGGGCAATCTCGGCGCCCTCGTGCAGGACAACGTAAAGCGGTTGCTGGCGTACTCTTCGATTGCTCATGCCGGATACTTGCTGATCGCGTACGCCGCACTGCCGAACAACGGTATTCCAGCCGCGATGTTTTACACGGCCACCTACGCGGCGATGAACGTAGGGGCTTTTGCCGTGATCAGCCATATCGGTGGCGAGGGCGAACGTTACGTCACGCTGGAAGATTATGAGGGACTTGGACGGCGCAGTCCGTTGCTGGCGGCGATTCTAACCATCTTTCTTTTGTCCTTGATTGGAATTCCGATTACCGGCGGTTTTTTCGCCAAGTTCTATGTATTCAGTGCGGCGCTGCAGGCCAATCTGGTCGGACTGGTGATTATCGGCGTGCTCAACAGCGCCGTGGCTTCTTACTATTATCTGCGGCTGATCGTGGTGATGTATATGCGGGAAGCGCGAGAGGAAGTGCCGGTGTTACCGATTCCGCTCGGACTGGGAGCTGCGCTAGCAATCAGTTTGGCGGCCACCATTTATCTTGGTGTGCTCCCCGGACGACTTCTCGACTATGCCGCGCGCACCGCGGCGGAATGGGCGCGCTAGATCGTCAAATTGGGCGAGGCGCCCCCCTCAGCGGCTAGAAGTCGAGAGTTTGAGGAGCCAAACGCCATGGCTGAAGCCATGCCCTCCCACTGATAAGCTGAGAGTCGCCCTATAATTCACTCGACTGCGACCGCGATATCCACATAGGCAAAGATGCGTGCTGACAGCAGCCAAAATGCTAGCGTCTCTACTCCCGCTAATGCGATGGGAAACCAAGAAGCGGTTCCCGGCGATTCAAAAGAAGAATTGACTACCGTAGCACCGAGTTGCCACACGGGTATGACGTATCCCCATTGCGGGCCCAGAAATTGGCCAGCGAGAGCGGGAAGGCCCAAGACCACTGCGGTTGCGCCGGCTGCAAAGAAAGGGTTGAGAAACGTGGAAAACATCAGAGCGACGGTTCCGGCTAGTGCGCAGGCACCGAGCAAGCAAACCATGAGGAACCAGACGTGCGAAATGGGAAATCCTGCCGCTCCGACTGTCCAGCTTCCGGTCATGCCCAGGGCGAAGCAATAGACCGCGCACGCTAAGGTTACGCCAAGCACAAGTCCAGAAAGATACTGCTGGCGTCCCACGGCCTTCGAGAGTACGGCTAGAATCCGGCGGGACCTGCGCTCGTTGTAGATGGCTGAACCACCGAAGAAGACGCTGAACGCCAGCACATAGATCGCATCCTGTTTAAAAACGAAGAGCAGGTCGTCGCGTTGGCGGTGAATGTCGGTGACCAGTCCGAGAAATGCGAGCAGCAGGACCCAGAGCAAAAGAGTAAGAATGGGCCAACGCTGCTCGCGCGCGAAATTGATGGCGATCAGCAGAACCGGCTTCACGGAACGCCTTTCGAAGCGGCAGATTGCGGGTCCGCTGTCACTTCCAGGAAAATCTCCTCCAACGAGCGCCGCAGCGGATTGACGCTTAGCACTTCGCCTCCCAAATGCCAGACTTTTTCCAAGGCGATACGTTGAGTGTGAGCGGGTACATTGAAGCTGACCACTCCATCCCGGACCACGGCGCCTGCGAAGTGGGTTGGGGCGATAGCGCGAACTACAATTTCAGTTTGCTCACCCGCCTGAAGGAGATCGGCGGTCCTCCCCATTCGCGCCATTTTGCCGCGATGCAGCACGGCGACGCGATCACACACCAATTCCACCTCAGACAGCAAGTGGGAACTAAGAAAGACAGTTTTGCCGGCGTTGCGGGCGCCGAGCAGCAACTCGCGAACCATGACTCGCGCCAGCGGATCCAATGCCGAAGTGGGTTCATCGAGAATCAACAATTCGGGATCGTTGACCATAGCTTGGGCCAGCCCAACGCGCTGTAGCATTCCGCGGGAAAACTTTCCCGCGTTACGGTTCGCGTGATCCTGCAATCCCACGATTTCCAGGACCTGTCGGGCCCGTTCCTCAAGGTGAGTTCCGCTCATCCCGTTGAGCGCCCCGTAAAAACGCACGAGCCGCTCCGCACGACGGTGATAGAGAGCGACGCTTTCGGCGAGAAAACCTACGCGGCGGCGGGTGCCGGGATGACCAAAACGCTCTCCCAGCAGCCGGCCACTGCCGCTCGTCGGACGCATAAATCCCATGGCGAGGTGAATCGCGGTGCTCTTGCCTGCGCCGTTTGGTCCCAGGAAGCCGAAAATCTCTCCAGCCTCCACGGTCAGACTGAAGCCGTCCAGAGCGCGAAGGCGTCGTTTACTGGCGAAGCTACGATACTCTTTCGTAACATTGTCGAACTCGAGCACAAGGCGCATTGCCGTTTATTCTAAATGGCTTGCGCGACAAACGCTGGCAGGCCGCCATAAATTCATAGCCGGGGGATACAACTATGAATTGACAACCAACGTGCCGTCCGCGCATCATAGTCGCACCGTGACACCAATACTGGAGGTAGTATGGCTAAGTTGATGAAAAGGCTCTGGTCTGAGGAACAGGGTCAAGACATCGCGGAGTATGCCGTGATGCTGGCCGTGATTCTGGTTCTAGTGGTTGGAACGGTACGGTTAATCGGCGGTAGTTCGAACAACGTTTTCTCGTCCGTCGCGAGTTCGATCGGAAATTAGTTGATCGGCGATGGTCGGGTTCGTCGAGAGATTACCTCTGCGAGTGTGATTCTCGGTTGTGCGCTCTAGGAAACTGATTGCAGCCCGGACTGATCCGTTTTGTACTGTTTTAGTTTGTGGTAAAGAGAACTCCGCGGGATGCCAAGCTTCCTGGCGGCTGATTGGACTCGCCCCCGTTCTTTGCGCAGCACCTGTTGAATGTAATTGCGCTCCATCTCCTCTAGAGTTCTGAACTGGCCAATGCCTGAAAGGTACTGCTCGATCTGCACATCAAGACGAAAGTCTTGATCTGCCAAAGCATCCTTTCCGGTGACGAGCACAACTCGTTCCAGAACATTCCTGAGTTCACGAATATTTCCTGGCCAGGAATACCCCTGCAGGGCTCGCACCGCAACCCCGCCAAGTTCCAGGGCCTCTGTCCTAATATCGGCAGTCAACTCGCCGAGGATATGGGCGCTTAGAATGGGTATGTCGTCGACACGCTCTCGCAGAGGTGGAACCGAAAGCGGAATCCAGCTCATGCGATCGTACAGATCGCCACGAAACTGTTTGCGAAGTAGGACCGGCGCCATCACTTGCCGGGTGGCTGCAATCAAGCGAACGTCCACTCTACGATCACAAACTTCCCCCAGCCTGCGAAACTGTTTGTCATCCACGACCTTCAGCAGTCTGGGTTGAATATGGAAATCTACACTTTCAATCTCATCGAGAAAAACCGTTCCCCTATGTGCGATTTCCAGCAGTCCGGCTTTACTCGGCAAAGCATCCCCAAGAGCGGTGCGTTCGCCTCCGAACAACTCACTCTCCAGGAGGTCCCCCGGCAGTTCACCACAATTCAGATCCACAAAAGGCTCGGAAGCTCTGGAGCCGTTCGAATGCAACCACCGCGCCACGGTTTCCTTGCCGGTTCCGGCTTCTCCCTGGATTAAGGCGGGGGTATCACTCAACGCTGTTTTGTGAGCCAGATCAGCAAGTCTTCGGATCGTGTCGCTTTTACCCAGGAACGGATCTACAGTCCCGCGACCGTTCCTGGTTTTGTCCGCCAGGTGCTGCCGGTGGTTTCGCTGGTTCTCCAGAGTACGTTGGATGAGCGCGCAAAGGGTGGACAAATCCGCGGGCTTTGGCAGAAAGAGCTCAGCTCCCAGCTTAACTGCTTCAGCTGCGAGGTCGATCGAACCGTATCCCGTCAGAATAATGATGGGGATGGACGCGTCAATGGCCTTCAGGCGAGGCACGAGCCCAACCGCATCTCCGTCGGTCAGAGTGTAATCGAGGATTGCGATATCGGGCCGAGCTGTACGCCAGATTTGTTCGGTGACAAAGCAGGTCGGGGCCGTCGCGATTTCGTATCCTTTGTCCTCAAGATAATCCCGCAATACTCCGCGAGTCTCTTTCTCCTCTTCGACGATCAGTACCCTTTCTCTAAGCACTCTGATCCCTCGAGGTAAAGCTGATATCGGTCTTGAAGTGGAACCGGCTGCGATCGTGCCCAGGCGGTGCCTCCTATCGCGCATTTCTTGCCGCGCATTTCGATAGTGCCGGCGGGATGGCCTCCCGGCTGAGTTGCGATGCGAAGGCCGTTTCCGCAACCTCTTGTTAACACATAGAGAGGGACGGAGGGACTAATCTGACCGGCTGTTACAAAAACGGAACAAGAACCGAGGTCGCGACTGAGTTGACCTTTTTTGTCGCGAGACAGGGCTTGACATAGCAACGCCAGCAGCACAGAATTTCTGAACCCTAGAGACGCGGCTTGCCGCGTCCAGTTTGCAGTGAAACCGCTCTGGTAGTGTGCAAGTGGCTTGGGAGTTGCACTGTGCAAGAGAAAAAGGTCCGCTTCGACGATTTCCAGCTGGATTACGGTCGCTTTCAGCTTTGCCGTCGCGACATCCCGGTTCGGCTGGAGGGACTGCCGCTGCAATTGCTCATGTTTCTGGTCGAAAAGAGGGGGCAACTGGTCACGCGCGAGCAGATCTCCAGCGAGTTGTGGAGCAAAGATGTGTTCGTCGATGTCGAACAGGGAATCAATACCGCTATCCGCAAGATCCGCCGCGCCCTGGCGGACGAGGCCGGCGAGCCGCAGTACCTGCAGACTGTCGTCGGCAGGGGCTATCGCTTCGTGGCGCCCACCGCCGAAGAAGATGCCAGTAGCCCGGCGCCGATCGAGGGATTTGTCGTCTCCCCGGAAGAACTGGGACGCGCCATCATGACCGCAGCCGGGTTGGATCCTGAAAATCCCCGAGAAACCCCGAAAACTCCCCCCGAACACCGAACGAAGTCTGAAACTTAGTCGCGGCAGCCGGGGACTCGCCTCGCGACACTGGCCCATATTGGCGGCCTGATAGCGAGGATCTCATTCAATCTTCAGATTGCTTCAGAACAATTCAGACTGTCTCCATGGACACCACCAGCAATCGGGTGCAAGATCGCATCCATGATTTCTTCCCGTAGCGACTGTCACGAGTCGAGGTCAATTCATCACAGAGGTGATTTCATGAACGGATCAAAAGGTATCGGACGGTGCAGAGTCCTGGCATCCATGGCAATGCTATTTGGCGCGATCTTTACGATATTGCTGCTCCCGGCCTACGCCCAGCAGGATGTCAATCCGGACTGGTATGACCCCGCGCCAAACGCGGCAGTCGTTCATCCCGCTCAGCCAGCAGCGGCCGTACATTCTTCTCAACCCCCAGTGGCCACCCACCGGTATCAACAGACGGTCAAGTCCGCTTCAACCGCTTCGGACGCTGGGAAGCTTCGTGTGAAGGACGCACAAGTTCAAAGCGGTCATAACCCTGCCCAAAAAAGCGGTGGAGCTCCGTCTGGAGAATTGGTGGCGATCGCATCGCGCGACCCCCGTTAAAATTGGCAATTTTCGTCGAGGCGGCGATGTGCTCCAACTTTCGCGTAGGCACCCGCTGCCGAAAACGCCGGTGACGGGTCTGATATGGCTGGAGGAATCGCCTATCAGCCCGTCGCTTGGGTCGAGGGACCGGCTCGATTCGCTCCCCTTAGGCATCGCTGAGTTCCCATCGCCCGCGCACGCCCTGCTTTTTGCCAGTCCTCTGCAAAACCACGATTTCAAATTCACAAAGCTTTAACAATCGTGTCATGCTGGCGAAACACGGACCAGCTAGCCTTCCTATTCCCCGGCAACAACCCTTTCAGAATAGCGGTGTGGGCCGGAGGACGGAGGAGAAATATGTTCGACCGCATCAGAGCATCTGCTACCCCCAGGAAAATGCTGGCCTTACTGACCGCATTGACCACCGCCCTGGGACCAAGTGTTTCCCCCGCATTTGCCGCTTCGCCGGCGCCTGGGAAGAAAATGCCCATCCAGCACATCGTGGTCATTTTCAACGAGAATATTTCCTTTGACCACTATTTCGGGACCTACCCAGTCGCGCTAAACCCCAAGGGAGAGCCACGGTTCCGCGCCAAAGCCGATACGCCCACGGTAAACGGGCTTACCAATGCGCTCTTGAATTTCAACCCCAACTTGAATCCGGCCAACGGCGCCGGGGCGACGAATCCTTTCCGGCTGGATCGTTCGCAGGCAGTAACTGCCGATCAAGACCACGACTACACAGCGGAGCAAATTGGCTTCGACATGGGCGCTATGGATTTGTTTCCGAAATCGATGGGAACGGCCGGACCGCCGCCATCTGGTGGAGGCATCGTCGACACCACCGGTTTGACGATGGGCTACTTCGACGGCAACACCGTCACCGCACTGTGGAATTACGCCCAGAATTTCGCCATGAACGATAACTCTTTCAGCAGCACGTTCGGCCCTTCCACGCCGGGCGTGATCAACCTTGTGTCGGGCCAGACCAACGGCGCCGTCAAGACGCTGAACGGAACCGGCGGCGAAGTTGACGGTGGGGACGGCTCGCTGACGGTGATCGGCGACCCCGACCCGCTGAATGATGTTTGCTCCAACCCGAGCGGAGGTCAGGCACAGATGGGCGGAAAGAACATTGGTGACCTGTTGACCGCGGCTGGTGTGACCTGGGGATCGTTCATGGGCGGCTTCAACCTGAATATCAAGAATCCCAATGGCACAACGGGTTGCAACCGAAGCTCAACGGGTCTTGCGGGGACGACGAACGATTATGTTCCGCACCATTCGTTTTTCGGGTACTACGCGTCCACCGCCAATCCGTCACACACCCGTCCGAAATCAATCGCTGAAATCGGAAATAACGGTCGTGCCAACCACGAGTACGATACTGACGACTTTTTCGCTGCGGTCAAAGCTGGCAACTTCCCGGCCGTCAATTTCATAAAGGCGCCCGCTTATCAGGATGGCCACGCCGGTTACTCTGACCCCATCGATGAACAGCATTTCCTGGTCAAAATCATCAACTTCCTGCAAGAGCAGAAAGAATGGGACAGCACCGCCGTGGTGGTTCTGTACGACGATTCTGATGGCTGGTACGACCATCAGATGAGTCCGATCGTGAATCAATCCACTGGCCCGGCGGACGCTCTCACTGGTCCAGATGCCTGTGGCTCTGCCGCCAACTCGCTGCCCGGCATCGATTCCCGCAACGCACACGCGCTTGGACGCTGCGGCTACGGCCCGCGTCAGCCCTTCCTGGTCATCTCCCCGTGGGCAAAACAGAATTTCGTCGATCACACCACGACGGATCAGAGTTCGGTCATTCGCTTCATCGAGGATAACTGGCTCGGCGGACAGCGCATTGGCCACGGATCCTTCGATGGAATTGCAAGCTCAATCAGCCAAATGTTCGACTTCCAACACAAGCGAAGCGATGGCCGATTGTTCCTCGATCCGAATACCGGCGAACCTCGATAACGGTGTAAGCAACCACTGGCATCAGGCACCGGAGGCTTCCCAGGCTTAATTCGCTTTGAGTTAGCTGGAACAGAAACAGGCATGCGAAACTTGTTCTTCGCATGCCTTTTCCATTTGTCCGGTTGTCAAGGGCAATTCAAATTCTTGCGAGGAGAAGCCGGCAGTGTCCATCACACGAAGAGTGTTTCTACAACAGAGCGGGATGATAAGTGCGGCTCTGATGCTTCCCCAAGCCATGCGCAACCGGCACATGCCTCCCGTACGGCCACTACTCAATCCCAACTTGCTTACCCCATTTGTGGATCGGCTTCCAACACCCAACCTCGTAATGACTACCGCGAACCGCCCAAGTCCGGCGGACCCAGCCGTCAGACTTCCCTACTATCGCTTCACAATGCGGCAGATCGAATGCAAAGTGCATCGGGATATGAAACCAACGCGGCTCTGGGGCTTCGATTCGATCTCTCCGGGGCCGACCCTGGAAACGCGAAGTGGTCAAGGGCTTTTCGTGGAATGGGTCAACGGACTGCCGCCAGCGCACTTCCTGCCAATTGACCATAACATCCATGGCGCGGAGGCTGACAAACCCGACGTCCGGACGGTAATTCATCTGCACGGCGCGAAGGCTCCTCCCGAGAGCGATGGATATCCCGAGAACTGGTATGTGCCAGGAAAATCCGCGATCTATTACTATCCGAACAATCAGGATGCGGCGATGCTTTGGTATCACGACCACACTCTCGGAATTAACCGGCTCAATGTCGCCGCTGGATTGTTCGGCGTGTTCCTGATTCGAGACTCGGTCGAGGATTCTCTGAATCTGCCGAAGGACAGGTACGAGATTCCACTGGTGATCTACGATCGCATGTTCGATGAACAGAGCCAGCTTTACTACCCGGTCTCACCCGATCCCAAAGCGCCATGGATTCCCGAATACTTTGGTGACGCAATTCTGGTGAATGGGAAGTTGTTTCCGTATCTTGAAGTCGAGCCGCGCAGATACCGTTTTCGGGTTCTCAACGCGGCCAATGGCAGATTCTTCCACCTATCACTTTCGAATGGACAGACTTTTCATCAAATCGGTACGGATCAAGGATTGCTGCCAGCTCCGGTCTCCCTCGATCATTTGCTACTCGCGCCCAGTGAGCGAGCGGACTTGATCGTGGATTTTGCCGATCACGCCGGTGAACAGATTGTCGTCAAGAACGATGCTTTTACGGTCATGCAATTTCGAGTTTCGCGGGACAAAGTCAAAGACACCAGTTCGCTGCCATCGACGCTGCGGCCCGCACCGAGGACTCCGGAATCCGAAGCCACAAGAACGCGCATGCTGCCGCTCGTCGAAATAGACGACCGTGCCCAGAACCCGATCACCATGCTGCTCAATCGCGCTCATTGGAATATGCCGGTCACAGAGGATCCCGTCCTGAACTCGGTGGAAATCTGGAACTTGATTAATCTGACGGACGACTCTCACCCAATCCATCTTCACCTGGTTCGATTCCAGATCCTCGACCGTCGCCGCTTCGAACCCTTCTTCTATAAAAACGAGGGCATCCTGAAGTACACAGGCGCGCCGGTGGCGCCCGATCCGAACGAGGCGGGTTGGAAAGATACGGTGCGGGCCGATCCGGGAATGGTCACGCGAATCATTGTCCGCTTTGAAGGCTTTGTTGGGCGCTACGTCTGGCATTGCCACATCCTCGAGCACGAGGACAATGAGATGATGCGACCCTATGACGTGATCGCCGCACGGTGAGGGCCTCACGTTTTTCAACTTTCGCCTAGTCGCTAGTCGTGCATCCAGCGATAAGCGCGCACGCTAAGAAATACGTTTGCCACGGTTACAGTCGCAGCGGGGACGTACCAAATGCGGCTGTTTTTCTTCTTCATGTGGTAGGTCAGATACGCAATCCCAAAGTCGGCGGGAATTCCGATTCCATACAGGGCGGCCCGGCTCTGTAAGGAGGGTGGGACATCGTTGCAGGAGGCGTGTACTTGCAGGCAGCGTATGGTCAATTCCGCATTTGCAATACTTGCGCCGAACATCCCGCCGGTAAGCGCCAGGTAGTTTCGGTCTGCGACAGCGCGATCGACCCCGAGTGGGCCACCCAAGGCGGCCGGTGGCGCGCCGTGAGACTGCCGCTTAACAACCGGGGAAGCCGCCGGGTCTGCGGTTGACGCGTCGGGCTTGGTGGAGCTGGGGGCGTCCGGAAGTTCGGAGTCGTTGCTGACGTTGCCGACCGCCGGAGCTTCGACCAATGCCGCCGTAAGCAGCGGGCGGCTGCGATCGCTCAGCTTCAGTTGCAGATCGTCTCCCCGTTTAACTTCCATGCGATCGGACTGCGCTAGCAGCGAGAGCACGGGGCCAATGGCAGATTCTTCCACCTATCACTTTCGAATGGACAGACTTTTCATCAAATCGGTACGGATCAAGGATTGCTGCCAACTCCGGTCTCACTTGCGCCCCGTGAGCGAGCGGACTTGATCGTGGATTTTGCCGATCACGCCGGTGAACAGATTGTCGTCAAGAACGATGCTTTTACGGTCATGCAATTTCGAGTTTCGCGGGACAAAGTGAAAGAAACAAGTTCGTTACCGTTGGCCCTGCGTCCCCAGGATTTCAGAATCCGAAGCCACAAGAACGCGCATGCTGCCGCTCGTCGAAATAGACGACCGCGCCCAGAATCCAGTCACCATGCTGCTCAATCGCGCTCACTGGAATATGCCGGTCAAAGAGGATCCCGTCCTGAACTCGGTGGAAATCTGGGACTTGATTAACCTGACGGACGACTCTCACCCAATCCATCTTCACCTGGTTCGATTCCAGATCCTCGACCGTCGCCGCTTCGAACCTTTCTTCTATAAAAACGAGGGCATCCTGAAGTACACAGGCGCGCCAGTGCTGCCCGATCCGTACGAGGCGGGTTGGAAAGATACGGTGCGGGCCGATCCCGGAATGGTCACGCGGATTATTGTTCGCTTTGAAGGTTTTGTCGGACGCTACGTCTGGCATTGCCACATCCTCGAGCACGAGGACAATGATAATGATGCAGCCTTATGACGTGGTCGCCGCTCGCTAGTGCACCATCAAACGAATAGGAGCGCGGCGCCGGAGCCCGTTTCGCTATTGCTGTGTCCTGTGATACGCGTGCACGCCGACATAGACATTCGCGGCGGTGACAAACGCCGAGGGCACATACCAAATGCGGCTGTGCTTCTTCTTCATGTAGTAGGACAAGTACGAAATCCCCAGGTCGGCGGGAATACCGATACCGTACAGGGCGGTCCGGCTGCGCAGCGAACTTGGAACGTAGGTGCATGTTCCCTCGTTCAGACAGCGCATGGTCAATTCCGCATTAACAATGCTAGCGGAGAACATCGCGCCAGTGAGAATCAGGTAATTCCTGTCCGCGACACTGCGATCGGCCCCGAGCGGGCCACCCACAGCGGCCGGCGGCGCCCCGTGGGACGCCCGCTTAATTGCTGGGGAAGGTGCCGGCTCTGCTGCGGTTGACGTGTCCGGCTTTGCGGAACTGGGCGCGTCCGGCAGTTCGGATTCACTGCTTACGCCGCCGATCAGGGGAGCGTCAAGCAGGCTCGCGGTCAGCAGCGCTTGGCCGGCGTCGCCTCCTTTCGGTTGAAGGCCGTTCCAGCGTTGACTGTCGACACGATTGGACTGCGCCAGCATTGAAAGCGTCGACGCAAGCGCAAAAACGACGCAAATACAGATCCCTCTATGACGATTCCGCACTCTTTCCTCCCGGCGCTCAAGCTTCGGTTTCGCGAACGGCCGACCTTCACCAGCTACAAACTACTGGGCAGACCGAAATCACACGCAGAGCCCCGCAGCATTAGAGCACTTTAATCGCCGAGACTAACTTGAACTAGGCACCCGACACTAGTAGCAGAGGAACTAGCACCTTAGAGTGGAGATCATACCCGCGATACGGCTGATAAAACGTGAAGGGTTCGTCATTTACAGCGCATGTCACTTCGCGCGCCGCATCTCAAAAAAGGTCTATCCGCGATTGAAAAGCGATTCCCAGGTTCGTCGAACGCCGTTCGCTGATCACGAATGAGACGGGTGAATTAATATCGCCGGACTTTTCTCTCGCTTTGAGACGAGTGGTCAGCGGACTTTCATCCGCCAATTTCTCTGCGGTTCAGGACCTTGTTCGACGGGGGGCCCACCTGCTCCGATGGTCATGGCCGCTGAAAGCATGTTCAACTTCCATGAAATTTCAACAGCGGCGCAGTCTCAGTCTTCGCTCGGGATGAGACATGCGCGATTTTTTTCTTTACAGCTCTCTTTTTGAGACGTGCTCATCGACAGTTCCCGAATCGGCACCGCTAAACGCCGAAGAAAAAGCCAGTTGGCGGAAATAGCGAATTGGCACCCGCCATGCACCCAGGAACGCGGGCGAAGAGTGTAGTCGCCTACTTACACCGCAACCGTACAACTCGCGGTGGGCTAAGCGGTCCCCAGCATCGACCGCGAGCACCAACAAACTTTTCAGATTAAACAAACGCTATCTAAGCGACGGGGGCGAAGCCTTGTCTCAAGTGATTGACGCCAGCACTTCAGCGACGACTGCGACGGGTTGTTGCCTCCGCCATTTCAAACCGCGGAGCGTCCTCCCCATTGGTACGCTATCTATACGAGTCCGCGACATGAGAAGCAAGTTCGAGAGCATCTGGGACACCGCCATGTGGAATACTTTCTTCCTGTGTTCCGGAGCATCATCGCTGGAAAAATGGCTGCAAGGCCCAAGTTGAACTTCCGCTATTTCCAGGCTATGTGTTCGTGAACATCGCGCGCAGCGAACGTGTTCGAGTTTTGGACGTGCCTGGGGTTCTATCGTTCGTCGGCCCTAAGGGAGAACCCGCTCAGCTATCCGATTTTGAGATTGAGACTTTGCGGTCTGGTTTGCACTTGCATAAATTTGAGCCTTATCGTGGCCTCGCAATCGGTCGGAAAGTGCGGATCATCGCGGGGCCGTTGCAAGGACTGGAAGGCACGCTGGTTCGAAACGGCAAAGGTCTGCGGGTCGTGATCACGGTGGATCTCATTCAGCAGAGCGTGGCTGTAGAATTGGATGCTGACACTGTGGAACCTCTCTAACCCGTACCGCCTCATCTCTCTCTTTCTTTTCTCTCTCCGTCCGCCACCTCATTTAATGCCCGTCTCAAAAGTCCGAAACGCCAATGGCACCGAGAACCGCATCGTTGAAGCGGCCGTACAGCTATTCTCGCGCCAGGGCTTCGCCGCCAGCAGTACCCATGAGATTGCCCGACTGGCGGGGGTTAGCGAAGTTACCGTCTTCCGCCATTTTCCCCGAAAACGAGATTTGTTTTGGGCCGCAACCGAATCTCGCCTGCGCCGTCTGCGAATCAGCAAGGAACTGCGCGGCCGGCTTGAAAGTGATGAGAATCCTCGAACCGCCCTTCCCGGTATTGTGGCTGCTGCTGGTCGAAACTCTGCATCATCAGCCCGAGACGATTCGCTGCTCTATCTGAGCCTGTTTGAGCTTGACCATGGAGCAGACCGCATTTTGCGCAAGCATTTAATCCCGCTCTTCCAACCGCTGCGCGAGTATCTGACACGTTGCGTATCGAAAGGTTTGATCCGTGATGTAGAACCCGGTATTACGGCTCTGGGTCTCGCCGCATCGATCGCGGCGCACCAGGGCCTGCAATCGGTGCTCACTGAGGACAGCGGCTCCTGCGCGAGCACCGACGATGCCATCGCTACCTATTCGAATTTTTGGATGAAAGCGATGTTGCTTGAACCCTCTTTATCAGAAAGCCAATAAGCCGCAAATCCGTGCAACTTTAACGCGCCGACAATTAGGGACGGTATGACCGACAATCCTCTAACCATCAGCAAGAAGATAGAGCTGGAGAAATTCAGTTTCGTTGACCCTCATTCCGCGATCATCGATTCTCATGATGATCAGATTTCCATTGTCCAGTTCTGGCGGGTGCTGCAGAAGCGTCGCTGGCTCGTCCTCTGCACTTTGGCCGCAGTGGTGGCGCTGGTGACGATTGTCTCCCTGTTTCTTCCCAACCGCTACGAGGCCTCGTCCCGGCTCTTGCTCGACCTCGAGGGTCCCGACGACCTCGGCCTCGAGCAGATGGTAATGCCGATGGGTCTCGATATGAACACGAAGTTGGAGACTCAAATACGGATCGTGCAAAGCGACACCATCGCAATCAGTGTGATCAAGCAGATCGGGCTTCACCGCAACAAAGCCTTTGCCGGAGATCAAGTCGCGTCGGGAGGCGACTTCGACGCTTTGGACCTTGAAAGACGCGCCAAGCTACTCAAGCGATTCCACAAGTCGCTCAACGTCCAACTGGTTCCCAAGACCCAGATCATTGACATTCATTTTCGTAGCAAAGATCCGAATCTTGCCGCCGATGTTGCAAACTTCGTGGCCAATACCTATATCGAACACAACTTCCAGACCAAATACAAAGCCACCATACAAACCTCCGACTGGCTGACCCGGCAACTGGATGATCTGAAAAAACGCGCGGAATCGTCGCAGGAAGCTCTTATCGCCTACCAGAAGAAGGCCGGCATTCTGGGAACCGACGAGACCCACAACATCATCACCGATAAGCTGGAGGAACTGAACAAGCAACTTTCTGCCGCCGAGGCCGACCGCATCGTGAAAGAGGCGAAGTATCGCATCGCGATGACGGAGAATCCGGAACTCATCGCGAATATTGCCCCGGAGAGTGTTCTTGGAGCTCTCTACAAGGACCGCGCCGAGGTTCGATCGCAATATGCGCAACTAGCGGCCAAGTACGGGGCTTCGTATCCGCGCGTCGTCCAACTGCAATCGCAACTCAACGAACTCGACTCCAGCATCAACAACGAAGTAAGGAAAGTGGGAGACGCGGTACACGCCGAGTACAAAGCGGCACTGAAATCCGAAGAGATGTTGGAAGCATCGTTTGGCAAACAGAAACAGGAAGCCTACAAGCTGAACGAAGATGCCATTCAATATGCAATTATGCGGCGCGACGTTGAATCGAGCCGCGACCTCTACGAAGGACTGCTGAAGAAGCTCAAAGAAGCTGGCATTTTGGCTGGCCTGAAATCCAGCAACATCAACATTGTTGACCCTGCAAGCACACCTATCGAACCAGTTGAACCGAAGATTCCTCTAAATATCGCGCTCGGATGCATGGGCGGTCTCTTATTTGGAATGGCGTTGGCTTTCGTTGTAGAGAATGTTGACAACTCCATTCGCACTCCCGAGGACATTGAGGTTTATTGCTCGCTTCCCTCGCTGGGCGTTATTCCGAGTGTCATCGTGGACGGCAAGAATGGGCACAAGCTGATCGGCCGCACAGCTACCCGGCAATTTATTCAGCCTGTGACGATGGAGCAGCGCAATTCGAGCAGCGCTGAAGCGTTCCGAGCTCTGCGGACTTCACTATTGCTCTGCTCTCCGGGCGCGCCGCCGCAAGTCATCATGGTAACCAGTGCAATGATGCAGGAAGGGAAAAGTTTTACGGCTCTCAATCTGGCAGTGGTGCTGGCCCAGACCGGCCAGAAAGTACTCCTCCTGGACGCGGACATGCGCCGTCCGACCATTCACAAATACTTGGGCATTTCGGGCAACAAAGGCCTCAGCGCCTGCCTGGCGGGAACCGAGACGCCGGAATCCGTGGTCGTCAAAGTTGAAGAGATCCGGGCCTGAATGTCGTGCCTGCCGGACACATGCCACCGTATCCATCCGAGATGCTGGCTTCCGACGCCATGCCACAGCTTTTGCAGCACTGGCGCAAGGACTTCCGCTACATCGTCATTGACACGCCTCCGGTACTTGCCGTGACTGATGCCGTGGTCTGCGCCGGGAACGCCGATGTAGTTGTTCTCATCGCGCGTTCCGAAAAGACCGGCCGGCAATCTCTGCTGCGGACGCGCGATCTCCTGAGAAAAGTCAGGGCAAACATCGCCGGAGTCGTGGTTAACGACCTCTCGTTCAACTCGGTCGAGTATCGCCACTACTACGGCCACTACGGCTCCGATTATCAGTACTACTATCGAGACCACGACGACGCCAAAAGCAATGGAAATGGAAACGGGAACGGCAATGGCAACGGCGCCCATTTATCCAGTTAAGAGGACTCGCATGAAGCATCTAAATAATTGCGTTAACTGTGCTGCTCTGTTCGTGCTGTTAGCGCTTGCGGTCGGAGCCGCGTCTGCCCAAGATCACGCGCCGACCACGCTCGGCGGGTCTAGCTTCGGAGGTAACGCTGGCTTCGGAAGCGGAGCCGCTGGCCCGATTGGCGCCGGCGATCTCGTCGAGATGAGCGTCTTCGACACCCCCGAGCTCAGTGGTAAGTTACGCGTAAGCAATACGGGCGACGTCATTCTGCCGCTGGTCGGTACGGTTCACTTGCAGGGTCTCACGGCAGGGGAAGCCCAGAGTTTGATTCAGCAGAAGTTCATCGGCGGAGGCTTCCTCAAGAACCCGCAAGTCACGGTCTTCATCGCCGAGTATGCGACACATAATGTTTCGGTTGTGGGCGAGGTGCACAAACCCGGCGTTTATCCTGCTTTCGGGGCGCACCGCCTGCTCGACTACCTCTCTCTGGCCGAAGGACTCACGCCCTTGGCAGGCACAGCCGTTGTCATCACGCATGACGGCCATCCCGACCAACCGCAACGCGTGAAGATGACGGCCGGCGCCGCTCCGCAGCCGGAAAACAATCCTGAGATTCTGCCTGGCGATACCATCTTCGTGGAGAGAACGGGGCTCGTTTACGTGGTCGGCGACGTGGCCCGCCCAGGCGGCTTCCCCATGGACCATGACGGACAGCTGACCATTTTGCAGGCGGTCGCTCTTGCCCAGGGCACGAATCCGACGGCCGCCAAGGGATCAGCCAAGCTCATCCGCACCACGCCCCAGGGACGGCAGGAAGTCCCCGTGGACTTAAAGAAGATTCTGTCCGCCAAAGCAACCGACCTGCCACTGCAGGACAACGACATTCTGTTCGTGCCCAGCAGCGCCGCCAAGAGCACTATGCGGGACATCGAAGCTGCTCTGCCGGCCGCCGCCGCCGCCAGCATTTATCACATACCGTAGTCTCGCAAAACCCGAAAAGAGTTCCGCAGTAATTTCGCAACATGTAAACGTTCTTCGGATTCCGTCCATACCTTCGGCGACTCCGATTTTCGCACTCGCGATCATTTCAGCGTTTCATTTACTGGAGCAAACAAAAGACATGAATCCAAAGATTGGTGCCATAGGCTGCGGGTATTGGGGGAAAAACCTGGTGCGTGTTTTTCACGAACTCGGCGCCCTGGCAGCAGTTTGTGACGTAAACCCCGGAGTGCGAGAATCGATTTCCAAAACCTATCCGGGTGTCAGGGTAACCTCAGAAGTTGAGGACATATTCTTGGCCGATGACTTGCAAGCCGTGGTCGTGGCCGCGCCGGCCAGTCAACACTACATGCTTGCCAAGGCGGCCCTCGACCAAGGCAAAGATGTATTCGTAGAAAAACCGTTGGCATTGCGGGTTGCGGATGGTGGAAGTTAGTCGAGATCGCACGCCGGAACGGCCGCATCTTGATGGTCGGCCACATTCTTGAATACCATCCCGCCATATCCGAGTTGAAGCGACTAGTGCGTGAGGGACAACTCGGCAAGATCCAGTACATATATTCTTCCCGTCTCAACATCGGCAAGTTGCGTACGGAAGAAAACATTCTGTGGAGCTTCGCTCCGCACGATATCGCCGTAATCCTATCGATCCTGAAGGAATTTCCGACTCGAGTGACCGCGCAGGGCGGCTGCTTCGTCAGTTCCCGTGTTGCTGACACCACGATGACCACTTGCGAGTTTGGCAGCGGCGCGATGGCACATGTCTTTGTGAGCTGGCTGCATCCCTTCAAGGAGCAGCGGCTGTGCGTGGTTGGAGACCGGGGCATGGCTGTTTTCGACGATATTGAAACGGAAAGAAAGCTGGTTCTCTACCACCACGAGATCGAATGGCAGGATCGCATCCCGGTAGCGAAAAAGGATGGTGGCGAAGTGGTACCGATCGCCAAGGTCGAGCCTCTAAGGAGGAATGCAAGCACTTCCTCGATGCATCCGCGAGCGCAAGGCTCCGCTGACAGCCGGCGAGAGCGGACTGCGTGTCCTGAAAGTACTCGACAGTTGTGAACAATCCCTCTTCCACCAAGGCGGCCCAATCGAAACCTCGGAGCACACGCCAGCTTCTTTGCCCACTCAAGCGCCGTTGTCGATCAGCCTTGCGAGATTGGCAAAGGCACGAAGATCTGGCATTTCTCGCACGTCATGGCCGGCTGCAAGATCGGGGAGCACTCCAACCTCGGACAAAACGTGCTCGTCTCCCCGGACGTGCGCATCGGCAATAACGTTAAGGTGCAAAACAATATTTCGCTCTACACCGGAGTAGAACTAGAGGACGACGTGTTCTGCGGACCTTCGATGGTCTTTACCAACGTCATCAACCCGCGAAGCCACATTGTCCGCAAAAATGAGTATCGCAAGACCCTGGTTAAGCGTGGGGCGACGCTGGGAGCAAACTGCACAATCGTGTGCGGGACCACGTAGGCTCCTATGCATTTGTGGCTGCTGGAGCAGTCGTGAGCCACGACGTGCCCAACTATGCGCTGGTTATGGGCGTGCCTGCCCGTCAGGTTGGATTGATATGCCACTGCGGTGTCCGCTTACCCGAAAGTACCCGCGCAAAGTGCGAAGCCTGCAGCCGCACCTATCTCATCGACGTGCCGTCTCGTACCCGAAACCCAGGCCAAAGGTGCGCATGACAGTAGACAGTCGAAGGCACTGATAACCGAAGGAGAACGAGCGTGGAATTCGTAGACCTTAAGAAACAGTACGAATTGATGAGGGGTGCAATTGACGGCCGCATTCAATCGGTCCTGGACCATGGTCAGTTCATCATGGGACCCGAGGTCAAAGAGTTGGAACAGAAACTTGCCGCGTACACCGGTTCGCAACATGCCATTGCCTGTGCCAGCGGCACCGATGCCCTGCTCATCGCGTTAATGGCTCTCGGCATTGGGCCAATGACGAGATCATCACTACGCCCTTCAACTTCATCGCGACAGCAGAGGTAATTTCGGTGCTGCAACCACGGCGGTATTCGTCGACATCGATCCCCGCACCTACAACCTAGATCCGGCCCGCTTAGGGAAGCGATCACCCCGGAGCAAAGGCCATTATCGCGGTCTCACTTTATGGCCAATGCGCAGATTTCGACGCGATTGAAGCAATCGCGGCTCGGCATTCAGTTGTGGTCATCGAAGACGCGGCACAGAGTTTCGGCGCCACCCACAAAGGCCGCCGCTCGTGCAATCTGTCAACGATTGGCTGCACCAGTTTTTTTCCATCGAAGCCGTTGGGCTGTTACGGAGACGGCGGGCGTATTTCACCACCGATGACGACCTTGCGGCCAAGATGAAGCAGATTCGCGTGCATGGTCAGGACCGCCGTTATCACCACCCAGTGATTGGTATGACGGGCGCATTGATATTTGCAGGCGGCATTCTGTCGCGAAGTTCGATTGGTTCGCGCAAGTAAATTCCAACCCGGGCCTGGGCGCAGGCTACAGCCCACTTTTGGGTGGCGCCGTCGCCACTCCATACATCGAGCCGCAAAACACCTCCGTGTATGCGCAGTACACCGTTCAAGTGGACGACCGCGAAATGGTTCAATCGGAACCCAAGGAAAGGAATCCCACCGCCGTGCATTACCCCGTGCCGCTTCACTTGCAACCGGCCTTCGCCAACTCGGATACAAGAAGGGCGACTTCCCCAATCGGAAACCGCGGCCCAACGGGTAATTAGCTTGCCCATGCATCCGTACCTCACTGCGGCGGAACAGCAATCGGTGGCGAATGCTTTGATTGCAGCCACGGCGCTGAAACCCGCGGCCGCTGCTGCCCGTTGAACTTTCATCTCTCCAATTTGTCTGGGTCTCCCTTGGAAAAACACCGAAATCATCGATCACAGCACGGACGTTCAACCTTCTCCAGAGTTACCGCCAGTGCGGCCTGTAGAACATCGCTTCCGCATCGCCATCGTTACTTCAATCCACCTGGACTTCGATGCGCGGTTGTGGAAATACGCTACGCTCCTGCGCCGTCTCGGTCATGAAGTGCACATGGTCTGTCCGTGGGCAGTGAAAGAGGGAGAAATGGAAGGAGTTGTTTTCCATCCCTTCAAGCGGGTTGTCCGTCGTCGGGCACGCCCTTTCCAGGTTCCATGGCGATTGGGTCAAGTCTTGCTTCCGCTGCTGCCCAAAGTGGACGTTGTACATTTTCACGATATCGATATCCTGCCGTGGATGACCTGGATTGCACTTATTAAGCCAGTCATCTACGACGTGCACGAGAACTATCCGGAAGAGATGCTGGTTCGCGAGTGGATCCCAAATCCGCTGCGGCATTTGTTGTGGTTCTGCGTCCGCTGGATGCAGCTTGCGTGCGCGGCCATAATCCGCAACGTCGTCCTGGTCACGGAAGCTCAGAACGAAGATTTATTCGGGCCCACACTGCGCAAAACCCTCGTAGCCAACTATGCGGCATTAGACCTGCGGAAACAGGTCAAATCGGACTACATGACACGTCCGCTTGGGATTGTTTTTATCGGATGGCGGTTTTGAGAACAACGGCAGCGGCTTGCTTATCGAAATTGCGGACCGCCTACGGCGTCGGCTACCCGAGGCCAAGGTATATGCTATTGACCGCTTCGCCAGCCCTGCCTACAAACGCACATTGATGGCGGATGTGGCCCGCCGTAGCCTGCAGAATACCTACGTGCTACTGCCTAGGCTGAAGCCAGCTCTAATCATGGATTATTTGAACCGCTGCACGATAGCGGTTGCACCGAACCTTCGTGTTCCAAAACAAGTGCGTGCCCTCCCCGCGAAGTTGTTCGAGTACATGGCAGCAGGATTGCCGATCGTCACTAGCGACCTACCACAAGCCGCGGCGATCGTGAGTGGATCGAACGCCGGCTTGCTGGCGCAGCCCGAAGATCCAGATAGCTTTGTTAGTGCCATTTGCGAGCTCGCAGCCGATCGGGACTATGCCTGTGAACTCGGGCAGAACGGCCAACGGGCTTTTGTGAATCGGTATAGCTGGGAAAGCCAGACCGACATCATTCAGAGGTTTTATGAGAAGGTGCTGCTCGCCTCTGGGCCCCAACGCTTATCCGCCCCGGAGTACGAGCATTGAAATTGGTCTCGCTGGTCAAAGCCAAGCTTATCGCGTCCTGGAACGGGCTGTGCAGGGGCGAGTTCACGCAGAAGGTTTCTCTGCTGGCGGGCGCCACCGCCGGGGCATACGCGCTGAACCTGGCGGTCGCGCCGCTGCTCACCCCGGATCTATACTACCGCCGCCTTCGGGCACGTGCAGATTTACACCTCTCTGATG
>CAWCKL010000021.1:0-157630 GCA_963796095.1 uncultured Acidobacteriota bacterium | reverse complement strand
TTTCATACTGCACCTCATTCTGGGGTTTGAGTTGGGCTGGTATTTCGAGTGTATGTTGATGGACGGAGGTTGGCCCTCAACACGTCAATGTTTTCGGGCGGTCCGTAGAGGCAGCGACTCTGGTTGCCATGATATCTGCGAGACAGCAGTCCTTCTTTACGCCAACGCTTGATCGTACTTTGCGAGACCCCGAGGCGGCGCCGAAGCTGCTCCGTGGTCCCGAAGCCTTGTTCCTGCAATCGCTGCCGGCGGCTCTTGAGCTTATAGGTGTCGCGTAGCCAGACGACTCTATCGAGGGTGTAAGGGACTTGCCGGTAAGTGCGGTGCCCGCGTTCGTTCAGAATCGCCGTGATCTCAACTTCCGAGTGCGTGTCGAGAAGCTCATCTATCGTAGAAACGATGGCCGCAGGAGTTTTGCGCAACATCCAGGCCGGCAATCCAATGGGTACCGTGAGAGTGCGCGTGGCTCCGCCACGAAGTCGCACATGTGCAGTGATGACGTCGGCCTTAATCAGGGTGACGTCTTCGATAAGCAGCCGCACAATGCGCTTACGCTCGCGCGGCTCGATAGTGGGATTGTTCCAGACCCGAGGAAAATCCTCGACCAACGACAGCAACTGCTGGCGCGTATGTGTGTCGATAAGGCGTCGTTCCTTCTCGGTCTGTTGTTCGTAATCTTCCTGCGCCGCGAGATGCAGGCGCAGCTTCTCATTCCATTCCGCTTCCAGGTTGTTGACGACGAGCCGATTATCAGGATCCGCCTTCATGTATCGACGCCGTGCCAGTTCCGCCTCGTAGCGGGCGCGCTCCAGTTGCCTGCGACGCAGCTCATCCGTCTCACCGATCCGCGCCTCGATCTCTTGCTGAACGGCGAGTGCGATGTCCACGGTCATCGGCGTCATCAGTTCGATGAGCAACGCGCTGATGGCCTGATCGAGCGCGACGCCGCGGATCTGTTGGCAAATACTGCGACCGCGGCGCACCGAGTCTTCCTGACACATGTAGATCGGCAAGAGCTTCTCACGAACATGATTGTATTGCATCGTCATGTGCGCACCGCAGATACCGCAGAGCACACGACCCTGCAGCAATGCGGGTCCTTCGCGCACCGGTCCGGAGGATCGCTGCTTGCCGAATGCCATCGAGTTATCCGTCAGCCGCTGCTGATTGGCGAGGTACTGATCCCACGTAATGTATCCGATGTGGCTCTCCGGAAAGACGAACTGCCACTCAGCTAAGGGCAACCTCTTCACGTTGATCCGACCGTTTGCTTGCAGGCGGCCACGACTGCGGCCGTAGACAAAGGCGCCGGCATATCGTGGGTTGCGCAATACTTGAAGAACGCGGCTGTGGGTCGGGACCGCCCACGTCAAATCACCCTTCTTCTCACCCACACGTTGGCGGCACGGAAAACGAAGGCCGTCATCGACCATCCTGCGCACCGCCTGGAAAGCCGATCCGGTGTGCTCAAAAGTGTCGAACACAAGCCGCACGGCCGCTTGTACTGATGCATCGGGGTCAAGGCCTAGCACGCCGTTGTCTTGATACATGAGACCGACGGGCGGGTTCATCTCGAGTTCGCCGCGGCGGGCTTTGTTGAGTACACCCCCACGCATCCGCGACTTTAGAATATGTAGCTCCGCTTCACTCATGGTGCCCTTCAACCCGAGCACCAACCGATCGTTGAAACAGGTTGGGTCATAGGTGCCGTCCTGGTCCAGGATCAGCGTTCCGGTTATCGCGCACAGCTCCAGCAGCCGGTGCCAATCCGCGGAGTTGCGCGCCAGACGCGACACCTCCAGACCCATCACGATCCCGGCTTTACCGAGGGCCACCTCGCTCACGAGTTCCTGAAAGCCGTCGCGATGCTGGGCGCTCGCACCGGACTTGCCCAGATCGTTATCGATGACATGAATGCGTTCCAGAGGCCAGCCGTAAGTCACGGCACGCTCGCGCAGGGCGTACTGGCGGAGCGTGCTCTCCGTGTTCTCGATGACTTGGCGTGCCGTGGACTGGCGAATGTAGAGGTAGGCATCCCGTTCGAGATGCGCACTGGTGACCTTTATGTCCGGCATGGCGGCGCCTCCTGGCGGGGACTGAGAATCAAGTTGGCAATGAGGTTCACCAGCAATGAAGCGGCAGTCGCGTTCTCAACCGGTGTCCGGACCGACGCCAACGGTACAGGAGGAGCCAGCGTGGCAAGATCGTGTCGACCCAACGCCCACGCGGCGAGGCCGCATCGAACCAACACGCTGAATCTGGGGGCAGACGCACCCGGTCGCTCGATCCCGAACAACTGCTCCCGCAATACCTCGTAATCCTCGCCGGCGCGTGCGGGGATCAAATGGGTGACGGCGGATCGCGCCGTTTTTTTTTGCTCTGCAGGGCGCGTTCGAGACTGCGACGATGCACGCTGATACCGAAGTGCCGTTGAATCTCCTGCACGCATCGCGCGGTTGTGAGAGTTGGGTCCGCCGTTTTCAACGCGAGAATGTGTTGGAGAACTTCGCCGGAAAGCTTGTGGCGGCCCTTCGGCCCGCGTAGGTGTGGTAACAAGCCGGCGAGACCCTGCTCGGTGAACGCGGTCTGTGCGTGATAGAACGTCGGGCGAGAAACGCCGAAAGCGAGTGTCGCCTCCACAATCGAGCGACCTTCGATGCGATGCCGACGCAGCATCTCGTAGCGGGTTTGTAAAAGATCCCGTGCGTCGAAGAAAGGGTTGTTCTGAAAGAGCGGATCGACGATCGCTTCGGGGTGGGGGTTGAGTGTTCCGCTTCGGTCTAGTTCCGCTGTCTTTGCATCGATCTTCCGGCGCTTGGGCATCGAGTTCCCCGCTCAGAAATATGTAACTATATATACGCCGCTGTGATCGAGAGGTCAATAATATAATCAATGGGGCTATCAACATGTCCCTTATATGTAACGCCGTTCGAGACATATAACGCGGCAGGAGTTCCAGCCTGTTCGCGTCCCTATAAGGCATATTTATTATTACAGTGACGGCAAAGTTATCTTTACACATGATCAATACCTACCTTCTTGGCCGACTGACGATCTAGTCGTTCTCGAAGCTCCAGCAGATCAGCCAGGCGAAACGGCGCGCGGCCCGCCGACGCTTCCAGGAAGGCGTCGGGAGGCAGCACATCGGTCAAATTGGTCGCAAAAGAGCGCTGTGTTCCATTACCGTCGAAATAGAACACCCGATCCGCGCTCCAGGTTTTACGACGCTCAAGGAGTTCATAGCGTGTCCCGCGCAACGGATGAAAAGGATGGGTTATAGTGAACCAGCCACTCTCATCCTTGGAATCAGCTGTAGTTGATGATGCTCGACAATAACCTGGCCGAAAACTCGATGCGTCCGGTGGCGCTAGGCCGCAAGAACTGGATCCACATCGGCAGCCAGCAGGCTGGGCCGCGTGTGGCCGCCATCCTCTCGGTGGTTGAAAGCTGCCGCCGGCTCAAGATCCCGGTCCGCGACTACCTCGGCAACATCCTCCCGGGGCTCGCCAACACGTCCATCCAGCGCGTCCCCGAACTCACACCCACAGCTTGGATCCACTCGCGGACACAGTCCTAACAATCTCTAATACTCGCTTCCCGCCCGCCGTCAACCGTGTGTTTGGCCGTACGGATACTCTCGGCCCAGCTTGAAGCAGTGCTTGGGGCGCTTGAAGTTTTGCCCTTTGAGGCTCCAGCCGATGCAGCTTACGGATTTCTGCGTACGCGGCTTGAGCAGACTGGCAGACCGATCGGCGCCAACGATCTGCTCATCGCCGCTCAGGCGCTTACTCTTGGGTACGCGGTTGTCACCGATAACGAAAAGGAATTCGCTCACGTAGAGGAGCTTCGACGGGAGAATTGGCTACGCTAAGCCGATGGTGTTCGATTGGTCAAGAACTATGCTCCAGCTTTGCACGAGCCGCTCCCTACTCGCGCTGCTCGCGCTCTTTCCTAAAGACGCGCTCTGCTTGCGAACGCAGATGTGACGCTGTCTCTTAATAATGTCCGTTGTTAACAATCGTCCTCAATGAGAGCGAAACTGAATTGCTTTCCCTTCCGTAGCCAGTATTTCGCTCCGTGGCTTGGCCGGCGAGATTTCTGGTTTTCTCATGCGACTGTGCCAACAGTGGAGACCTATTATAGAAGCGCTCAAAACAGCCTGCCGGTAACTTATCGCACTACTCCCACAGCAGGTGCAGACACGTGGATATGGTGGTGGAACAGTTCGGGCAAGGAATACTCAACCCATGGCCGACGATCTAGATCACATCGCATCAATAAAAATAGAACAACTTGGCGTGACCGCCCGCTTAGGCGAGCTGTCCTTGTTCTTCAAGGACGGAGAAACCAGCAGGGCTCAAATGATTCGGATGGGTGCTGCCGACTGCTGCCGTTCCGGTGATGCCAACGACTGGTATTGCTCGGCTGACTAGAGAAAGGAAGAGCAACCAAACCCGCTCCATTCGGTCGCTTACGCCGATCATGTTTTATCGCATCGCTCGTGATGACGCTTGGCATTGCGAGGCCGCTCGGAAGTTAAGCCATCGTAACAATGGTGGCGGCGTGGATTTGAACTACCAACCTTCGGGTTATGAGTCTCGTGGGAAACTGCAAATTCAAATACTTTGCGGCGCAGGTGACAACCCACGACCACGTATGAATACTGCACGTTAAGAGAAGTGTGACCCTTGTTTGACCCGACTTTGCAATTGCTTGAAGCGGCGGATTCATGCCAAGGCAACATGCGTCTCCGCTATTATCCGCGTTACGAAGAGATTCTCTTGACCGCCAGCGTTGAGAGAATATGTATCCCCTCGCTGAGAGGCAAGAACCTCGCAAGCGGCTCCTCCACTCCCCGAGAAAGCGCAGCGATTTCAAGCTGGCACCAGATCGACGTGGGTTTTGAGCGGTCCGGCGTTCTCGAACGGCTGAATGGCCACCCTCGCGATTCGGCACTCTAAAGCACCCGCACCAGCACCCGCTGAGGTATTCGGCTACCACGTATTATCAGGTACTTGGCAGTCCCCGGTAGCCTTGTTAAGTTGTTGAAAGTATTGAATCGGGAAGAAGTGTGAAGATGGCACTCTACCGCTGAGTTAAGCGCCCAACCTGAATCAGTCGCTATATTGTAGCAAAGAAACAGTTTTTTCGTAGACCTGTCCGTGATAGCCTATGGTTCCGCAGCCCCGGAATCCTGCCGCGCGGGAGGACTTCCGAAGGCCTGGTGCCATGCCGGATGCCAAACCGATTCATCCCCGCGAAAGGAACCCCAGATCCTTCTTCCGAGAGGACTTCCCAGCCTTTCCCTGACTCGGGAAGCGCGCAACTTTCAGACCCCGGACGGGTTCACTCCAGTGTGAGCAGCATAGCCATGAATCGCGGGTTGCTGTCGATGGCAGCGGTCCCGCCTCATGTCGAGGCGAAGGTTGCGGCCGATCAATCCAGCGAAGGATTGAGCGACGCGCAAGTCATGCTGCGGGTGAAGGCTGGTGATCAGTCAGCTTTCGACTATCTGGTGCAGAAATACCGTCGGCCCATGCTGAGCTTTATGTATCGCATGGCTCACAACACGGCCGTGGCGGAAGATCTGGCGCAGGAAGTATTTCTGCGAGTGTATCGTTCTCGCGAAAATTACGAAGCGAGCGCGAAGTTCACCACCTGGCTGTATCGAATCGCGAGCAATCTGGCGGTGAATCACGCGCGCGATACCCGGCACCAGCGCCCGGAAAATACTGTCAGCCTGGACGAGCCGGATCAGGAAACCGGCTTGACCATGGACGTCCCCGACAACTCGCTCACCGCGGAAGAGGCGATCGTGAGGCGAGAACGATTGGCCGCCATCCGGCAACGCGTACAGGCGCTGCCCGAACGGCAGAGGATCGCTGTCATCATGCACAAGTATCAGCAGATGGACTACCACCAGATTGCGGAAGTTCTGAAGCTGAGTGAGTCTGCCATTAAGTCGCTGTTGTTCCGCGCCTATGAAACATTGCGCGTGCAACTGAAAGAGTTTGTATGAAGGGTGTAGTCATGAAATGCAAGGAGATTTGCGAACTGATGCCGGACCTGGCCGCCGGCTTGGAAGCGGTCACGCCCGAAGTGAATCAACATATCGAGAGCTGCGCTGGCTGCGCAGCCAAACTGAATGAGTTCCGCCAGACCATGGCGCTGCTGGATGAGTGGCAGGCGCCGGAGCCGTCGCCGTATTTCGATGTGCGGCTCCACGCTCGTCTGCGGGAAGAGGCGGCGAAACAGCCTTCCAGTTGGTGGCAATGGGTTCGTAAGCCCGCGCTGGCGGTTTCGCTGGCCGTGCTCATGGTGATGAGCCTTACTTTGTTCCGCAGCGATGCTGGCTGGAATCCTACGCCGGAGGGCGCAAGGGCCATGGTGGCTGCGCCGGGGACGGCTGTGGGCGACTTGCAGGCGCTGGATAAGAACGGTGAGCTGTATTCTGATTTCGAAGTCCTTGACGATCTGCAAGCGCAGCAGGATGTGGACGCGAATCCGTAATCGACAAGGCATGAGGATTCGGTGATGTAGCGACCGACGTGGTGATCCTGGAAAACGGGGGAAGAGTGCGGGTGAAGTTCATGACGGGACGGGTCGCGCTAGCGGCCCTCGCGCTGGTGTTAACAGGCGTTGTTCCGTCTTTGTCACAAGCCAACCACCCTGGTGCTGCCCACCCGCCCGCCCAGCATCCGAAAGCTCAACAGAACGCTCACGCCGGACAATGGTTGCGCCAACATAAGGACATGCCGCCCGAGCAACAGAAAAAGGCGCTGGAAAACGATCCGCAGTTCCGCAACCTCCCTCCGCAACAGAAGCAGCAGTTGAAGAATCAGCTGGATCGTTTCAACAACCTGCCGCCGGAGAAGCGTCAGCAAGTGCTGAATCGCATGGACACCTGGGGGCACCTGACGCCGGAGCAAAAAGACACCGCGCGGCAGCTTCATTCGCAAATGCAGCAACTCCCGCCGGAGCGCCGACAGGCGGTGCGAAATGCCATCCAGACCTTGCGGGCAATGCCTCCGGAAGCACGCCAGCGTCAGATTGACAGCGACGCTTACAAGAAACAGTTCACGCCCGAAGAACGAAGCATTCTGGGCGGTGCTTCCAAATTGCCGCTCGCGCCAGCCGGACCGAACGGACCCGAAGTGCCGGAGTAGCGAGCCCGCAGTCGTTCCGACGCTAACGGAAGGCTGTTTTCGATTTGCAATCTCCTTGTACTTGCCGCTTGTGTTCTTTAGTTCCCAAACCGTGCCTTCGTTATACTGGCTACCGTGCGGGTCGTGCCATCGAGATTACCCTTCGCGTCCACCGTGACACCCGCGTACCAGGGATACGCGCCGTCGCTATTTCCGCCCTTGAAGCAGTAGAGAACGCTTTGAGTGTACTTAATGCCCTTGCCCAGCTTCAGCTTATATACGGTACCGAAGTTGTTCGCGGAGCTTGCCTATCGTTGCTGGGTCCTACCGCGTTTGTGAACGCCATATCGAGCAGAACCGGGACTGGATCGGGTTGAACATCTGAAGAGTTGCGAGCGTCTGCAAACAGCCCACCTATCTGCGACTTCACCTTACCACCGACGGGTCGCTTTCGCCAATCCCCGCTGAACGTGAACGAGTAGCTGTGTTATGCAACATATTGTCCCCCGAAAAGCTCGTGCATGGCGCCCCTTTTTGGGGAGCCTGGGGATCCCTAAGTCTTAGTCGATTCTGGCCGAGGGATGTTGGGTTGTTAGGTGAAAAATCTTTCATCTTGACAGTGCTTCTTGTTTGCTCCAGAATGACCCGGACTCCCTGGCATCCGAGTCCCCCTTGGTTGAAGATGGGCTCCCCCCTTTTGCCGTCTCCTCCGAAGGATGCTTCCGTATTGTCAATGCTCTTCTGACCGAAATTAAGGAGGAAAAACTATGCGAGGAAAAATGCTTGTGACGGTGGCAGTGACCCTTCTCTTAGTCACTTGCTCGTGGGCTAGCTCTGAAACTGTGCTCTACAGCCTGTGCTCCCTGACTAGCTGCGCCGACGGTGCTTACCCTTACGCCGGACTGGTTGCCGACACGTCCGGTAATCTCTATGGAACCACCTACGAGTACGGCGCCAACGCTTCATTTCCTTATGGGGTGGTTTTTGAATTGAAGCGTTCCGGTGGCGGCTGGAAAGAGATTGTTCTTCATAGTTTTGCCGGGGGTCCCACCGATGGAGCGTATCCTCGGGCTCCGTTGACCTTCGACACGGCCGGCAATCTCTATGGCACAACCTTCCAGGGCGGCACCAAGGGTTATGGCACGGTGTTTGTAATGAAGCATTCCGGTTCCAAATGGACGGAATCACTGATCCATAGCTTCCTTTCCACTTCCTCGACAGACGGATATTATCCCTACGCGGGAGTAACCTTTGATGCCAAAGGCAATCTCTATGGTACAACCGAGTACGGCGGCGCACACGGTGCCGGAACCGTCTTCCTGATGACGCAGTCGAAGGGCAAATGGACCTATAAGTTGATCCATGGTTTTGCCGCTGGTAACGACGGCGCCTACCCCCTCGGTCCCATTACCGTGGGCGCGAACGGATTCTATTACGGCACAACCTACAACGGCGGCGGCACCTACAACGACGGTGAGGTTTATAGATTGTTTCAAGCCAGAGGCGTCTGGGTGATACAGAAAGTTTTCTCCTTTACCGGAGGGAGCGCAGGAGCCAATCCCGATTCTGGGCTGGCCATGGATGCAAGTGGTAATTTTTACGGTACGACTTACGCGGGCGGCGCCACCAACATCGGTACCGTCTACAAGCTGAAGGCAGGCAAGAACAATACGTATAAGCAACTTGTCATTCATAGCTTTAGTGGCCAACCGGGCGACGGCCAAACTCCGTACTACGATACCGGTGTCGTTCTGGACACGAAAGGCAACATTTACGGCACCACCGTTTCTGGCGGTTCGAGCAACATTGGCACGGTTTTCGAATTGAAGCCAAGTGGCAGCACCTACAAAGAAACCGTGCTACATTCTTTCGCAAGCGGCGACGGATATTCTCCCTACGCGGGAGTAATTTTCGTCAATGGAAAGTTATATGGCACGACCGCAAGCGGTGGTGCTCACGGTGCCGGAACCGTATTTGCGGTGACGCCGTAGTCTGGCACAGTAGGCTTGGCAATGGCCAATTCTCCTGAATTCGTGCAGTTGCTATCGATCAAGGCGCAGGTCAATTCTGTCATTCGTTGACCTGCGCCAAAACACCAACGCCGTTTGAGTCTGCCGGTTTCCGCAGTCCCACCCCTTCTGTCGTTACTGGTTCGCTCGCAATGGGCTCCAGGCGTGCCTCAGATTGATCCAACAAAGCCATAGCACATCCGTCTGCTCACTTCCTTGCCGCTATGGCTGACAAAAGGACCTCCTCTTTGCTGGCCGCAAAGAGGGGAACTGCCGTTGTGAGGGTCGGTGGGCGAGCCTTGTCAAAATGAAAGATTTTGCAGTTTGTGCATCATTTCGGGTAATGGGCGACTCCGGGAAGGGACACTTCGCGTTTAGTTCATCAAGGCAAGCATTCTGCGGATGGAAAGCGCCGTCTGGCGGATTTCGTCGGCATCGGACGCATCCGGCGACATCTTTAGATATTGTTCCAGATCTTCCGCCGCGCCTGAGATTTGACTGAGGCTGTAGCGCAGCAGAGCGCGCTGCTTTACATCTTCGGGTGAGCGGGGATAGATGACGAGCACCAGATCCACCAAGGGAAGGGCCTTGCGGAAATTGCGGGTGGAGAGGTGAACCGTCTTGAGATTGTTCAAGATACGAGTGAGTATCTGGCGGCGGCTGACGGCAAAGAGGAACTCTGGGCGTAAAGTCATCTGGCCGGAATAAATTTCGTCGAGACGACGCTGGCAGTCCTGTGCGCTGAGAATATCGCCTCCGTTGAAGCAGTCGACCAGCGTTTCACGTCCGTCGATGTCGTAGTGCTTGAGCAGAAAATGTCCGGGCATGCCCACGCCGAACAACGGAAAGCCGAGTCGCCGGCCCACCTCCATGTAGATCAAAGCCAGCGTGATGGGAATGCCGAGGCCGCGGTCGAGCACATCGTTTAGAAAAGAATTTCGCGGATCGTAATATTCCTCGCGATTCCCTCGGAGCCCCGCCTCCTCGAACAACGTGTGATTGAGAGCGGCGATGGTCTGGACGGCATCGCCGACATCAGAGATGCGCGCCTCCGCCATGTGGGCGAGTTCATCAATGCGCTCGACGTAAGATTCGATTTCGAGGTCAGGATATTCGGTGAGGGCGATGGTCAGGGCAGCGCGGATCAGATCGATGTCCTCATCGCCGACTTGAGGACCGACTAGAGCGGCGAATGCTTCGGCAAGCGCAGTCTGCCCATGGTGGCCCATGTGTTTATGCTAGCAGAAATGAGGGAGGAAATATCTCCACAAACGACCACGGCCCTGAAAGCGGCCCGAGCAGAGAAAGGTTCGTTTCGAGGTCGGCAAAAAAGCCGATTCCTCGTTGCTTTGCTCCTCGGAATGACAAGACGGATGTGATCGGATGAGGGGGACGAAGTGTCACCGTCGCAGCAGGTTCTTGGCGATGAACAGCAAGTTCGCCGGACGCTCGGCCAGCCGCCGCATCAGATACGGGTACCATTCGGTTCCGAACGGAATGTAGACTCGCATTCGCCATCCGTCACGAGCCAGGCTCTGCTGCAGATCACGGCGGATGCCGTGAAGCATCTGGAATTCAAAGGCATCACGCGAAATTCTTTCTTTGGTGGCGAAAGCTTTTGCCTGATTGATGATGTTTTCGTCATGTGTCGCCAGCCCGTGATAAACCTTGCTCTTCATTAGAATCTTCATCAGCTTGACGTAGTTTGCTTCGACTTCAGACTTTTGCTGAACGGCGATCTCGGGAGGCTCTTTGTAAGCGCCTTTGCAGAGGCGAATGCGAATGCCTTCGGCCAGCAATTTCTCGATGTCGCTCTCCGACCGCCGCATGTACGACTGAATGACCGCCCCCACGCATCCCTGATTCCCGGGGGCGCGATGCAATTCATGGACGAAATCGAGAGTGCGCTGGGTGTAGGGCGAACCTTCCATGTCGACACGAACGAAGTTGCGCGGATTCATGGCCGCCGCCTTGGCCACCAACCCAGTCACAAGGTCGCGTGCCAGTTTTTCGTCAACATCAAGGCCCATATGGGTGAGCTTCAGACTGATGTTGGCGTCTAGTTTTTGAGCGGCAATATCGTCCAGTAACTGGTGATAGAGTTGTGCGCTGGCGCGGGCCTCATCGGCGTTCGTGACGTTTTCACCCAGATTGTCGATGGAGACGCTCAGCCCGGATTCATTCACAGCGCGTGTGGCCCGAAGCACGTCTTCAACCCGAGTGCCGGCAACAAAACGGCTGGAGAATTTCTGGCCGATTGAGGAACGCTCAGCGACGGCCCGCAGCCACTGGCTCTCCGACAGAGAAATAAAGAGCGCCCTCAGCACCGCACGCCTACGCAGGTAGAGAAGGTGGATTTATGACTACCTTGCACGTACATGAAGATCACAGGAATTTGTATCACAAGCGGGCACGCCCACGGAGGAAGTTCGACGGATACAGGCGAGCGGGTAACAGTTCAGGCTGTTCGGCTCGGTAACAGTGTAGCGGCTCGCAGATAACGGCGGTGCGCTGCAATGGCCACCGAGAGATAGGCCAGGATATTGAGTTTTTGTAGATCACAGGTTTCAGCAACGGTCAGCAGTCGAGCCGTGGCTAACTCGCCGGTAGTGCTACGATTTCCGAAGCAGATTTTTCTCCATTGCACACCGGTGCGCAGGGCCCGTTCCGCGCTATTGTTGGTGGGCTCGACGCCTTCCTGTTCGAGAAAAGTAAAGAGGCGCTCGTTATGCTCCCACAGAGCGAGAGAAAGGTTCCCCACCTCGCGATGGGAACTGTTTAAGTGTTGCTCGGCGAGAGTGAAGATTCGTTTTTGAATGGGGATGGAACGGACCATTAGTTGCTGGCGATCGATCTGGCCGCCGCGAAACTTGTGCCAGAGGCGAAAGAGTCGGGCATGTGCCGCCAGTGCGTCCCGGCAGAATCGCTCTACCGCGCTGTTCTTGGTGAGATCCATAATGCCCAGTAAATTTCGCTTGAGATGCGCCCAACAAAACTGCGCTTTGCCGGAGTGATACTTTAAGTACGCGCTAAAACGGTCGCTGCACAGCACCCCGCGGAATGTGGCTCCTAGCAAACGGACTAAGACTTCGCTACCACGGCTGGCCACGGTATAGACCACAAACCGCCAGGCCACAAACGCCCACAGATAACGTTTATCGCCATTGGTACGCCAGCCGGTCTCGTCCACGTTCAGCACCGGTTCATCCTTTAATTGCTCTTCCAGTTCCTGACAGGGAAGGGCGACGGCCTGACTAGCTTCCTCCCAGCATTTCTGAGTACTTCCCAAACTCATCTCCACCCCCAATACTTGCTCGAGAAGCGCTTCCACCACGCGCCGGGGCATGCGACAAACCACCGTCAAATAGGCCACCAGTGCCGTCAGTTGGGGTCCGAAGTTCCCTTGCAGCTCCCGGGGCAACACCGCACGTGTGCTCGCGCCACACTTCTCACAGGCTACGCAATGCAACTGATATTCAGTGACATGTGCGCCCATGGCCGGCAACTCGGTCACCTGATGTCGTTGGGGAGTACTCACCGTTTGCGCGTGTTCGAGCTCCGTGGGTAGAGCCTCTCCGCAACCCTGGCACTGCTCGGGTAGGATGGGGCAAACTTGGTTGACTCTCTCGGCCGGAACCAAGGACCGATGCGCTCCCTGGTGGCCCGGCTGTCCGCCTGGCTTACGTCGGCTCTTCTTGCGTCGGGCCCGCAGACGCTGCTCACCAGCTAATCCATCGGAAGACGGTGGCTTGGAGGAATTGGTGGAGTTCTGTTTGCGCAGCGCTAATTGCCGCTCCAAATCGGCAATCTGTTTTTCTTTCTCACCAATCTGTTTTTCTTTCTCACCAATCTGCTTTTCTTTCTCACCAATCTGCTTTTGCAGCTCGGCGATTCTTTCGTCTCGCTCTTTTACCTCTTCGCGTAAACGTTCCAACTCCCGTTGCTGCCGCTCAGGATTGGATTCCGGGTGGCGAGGCTTATGCGAGAATAGACCAGCGCTAGCACGGCCACCTATGCCTGCAATTCGTCGCCCAATTCTCGCACTCATCCACCATAGCTTTGCTAATCGGTCCTGATTTGTCCAGCACTAAGCAAGTAGGTACCTGAACTGTTACGCGAGCGGAAACACTCTACTCATCGGCATCCTTTGTGTACGTTCGTGTCCTTTGTGGTTAAAAATCAGGCGTGTAACCCTAAGCACTAAAAGCACTTCGTTTTTTCGATTGCGCATCTGTGCGCAACTCCGAGATCACCGGCTTCCTTGACGGGCGCACCAGGCTCTCGCCTAGCTTGTCCATCATCGTGATCTCAGCATTGCCCAGGATGTGCGCGTACTTTTTCAGCGCCAGGACGCCGCCGTCCTGGTGTCTCAGCGCCTTGCCCAGCGCCTTCTGGTTTGTGCCCACTTCAACCAGAACACTTGCCGCCAGGTGCCTGAAGGAATGGAGGCCTCTGCGCTCGATCTGGAGAGATTCCAGGATCGGGTACAGGACATCATCCCGCACCGCCCGCAACTGAAGCAACTCACCGGTCCTGGGATGGGGGAACAGCAGCCCCAGGCGGTTAGGCTTCCACTCACGGGCTAGGTACTCGCGGAGTAGATTGGCGAGTGGCGGGGATAGCCTTAGATACTCCACGTTGCCGCCCTTCGTCGTCACCAGCTCCTTCAGGTCCGCGTTGCGCTGGATTAGCACCGTGCCCCTCTCGAAATCAAAGTCATCGACAAAGAGGCTGATGGCTTCTCCAGGCCGGAGCGCAAGCGCGGCTTGCGTGGTAAACAGAACACCGTAGAACGGACCGGACGCCTCAAAGATTCTCAGGGCTTCATCCACGGTGAACGGTTTCACTTCTGGCGGGTTATAGTCCGGCATGGCCAGGCCCTTGCGCTTGAACTCGCACACGGGATAGCCCCACAGCTTGGCAAATTTGAAGACGCTGAGGAGCGTCCCGCAAATATTCCATACCGTGTCCGGTGTGATTCCCGGTTTGCCGTTTCGTCCTTGGATCAAAGCCGATGCCATCCGCTGCACAGCTTCCAGGTTCACTGCATTGAGTGGGATTTCGCCCAGCCAAGGCAGCAAGTGTTTTTTGAGGTGCGTCTTCGCGATTCGCTGTCCGGCTGGCTTGCGCATCGGTAGCGCATTGGGCCGGTACTTCGTTTCAACGAAGGTCTCAAACGTGATTGTGGTGGAGGGCTGCAAACTGTTCGCACGTTTACCGAGTAGTTCATCCGCCGCCCTCTGGGCCTGTGCCCTGGTCAATTCGGAACATAATCCAAGTGTGGTCTGTTTGCAAACTCTGAGTCGTTTGCCGCTCCCGTCAACTTCATCCTGCCGGTAGCGTACAGCCCACCTCTTGGTCGGGCCTTCCCCCAGAGAATTTACTCTGGGCCGTTGGTACCGTCGTCTAGCCATCGCAACCAGATCAACTTTCTGGCGGCTTGGCTCCGCTGGTTTTGCATCGCCAGCGTAACGACTTTCGGAACAGACAGCAAGGTCTATAAGTGCGCCCAGGATGCCGAAGCTATAAAACACTACGTCCAGGGCTCGATTGAGGAGCGGTACTACCACTCTGTACCACAGCTCGGTTTTCAGAACTTGAACATGAATACTCCCGCACCCGGTCATCAGCGAACGGAACACCCGGCGAAGCAGGATTCGCTGGTTAAGGACCGGGTGTTCTGAACAATGGGTTCGTGAGGAAGATCTAACCTTCTTGAGCGACGGAGCCGAGAACGTGTCCGGCCTGGTCTGCCACGCTGGTTGAAAAACGGGGGAAGGCCCCAGACGAACTGGCTTCAGTGGGCGCGATTAAAACCAGCGTGGAAAAAATCGCGTAGGCTGGAGTCATGCAACGGTGCATTTCTACGCGGAGGACTCAAACGTGTCAATGGGGGGGCTGTGGAAACGTCAGTGGAAAAGGCGGTGAAGATCGCGCCTGGCACGGGTGTCACAAATCATGACTTTATTTTCAGAACGTGTCACGTTCCATGACGGGAAACAGAACGGTCCGCTTCTATAACTTTCAGAACAGCGGCCCGTGCGCTCACGGTTCGCACCCTGGTGTGACAATATATCGGCAGTCCTCAGCGCGTTAACACCAGGTCCATACAAAGTTTCGATTGAAGCCGCAGCTTAGGCTCGGCTGGGCACACGTGGACGGAGCGCAGCGTCTCCGCTTCTTGCCACGAGTTGGCAGCGTCGCTCCGCCAGGCGCAGAGCGGGCAGTACACAACTAAGAAAGAGCCGTGTTTGGATACGATAATCATTGGCCGCGTCTCTCAAGGTTGCTCCCTCAGAACTTGCACCACCGCTCTCAGCACATGACCGTGATTATTGTAGCTGGGCAAGAGCCGTTCTATCAGGTCCAAGGTCCGAGGCAGGATGGTGTACGTCTGGCCCTTAACCGGAACGCCGGTGACGGCTTCTACCTTAGGTTTCCGCGCCAAGCGGATCAAGAGTTCCGTGCCCACCTGAAGCGCTCGGCCGTGGCTCCCGTGGATGAGGGCCAGGGCCTTGAGATCCTCGACGACATCGATGGGCACCTTGAACGTCTCGTTGATGCTGGAAGTCACCTTCTGTTCCACCCGTGTTCCCAGCAGAGCCGATGCGTTCTGGAGAATAGTGCGCAGCCGCTCCGTGTCGATGGGCTTGGTGAGGTAGTCGTAGGCGCCCATGCGCATCGCTTGAACGGCGCTGTCAATTGTTCCCTGCGCCGTGACCACAATAACAGCCATCGCCGTGCCGTCATAGGCAATTCGCTCCAGCAGTTCCAGGCCTCCCATCCGCGGCATCTTGAGGTCGGTCACGACAATCGAGGGCGCCCAGGTACAAACCTTTTCGAATCCCTCCGCCCCGTCGCGGGCTGTCTCCGCAGGATAACCCCACGCGGACACTAGTTCAGCAAGCCCCGTGCGTTCGTTCTCTTCGTCTCCAATAATCAACACTCTCTCTTGGCTCATAAACCCTGGCTTAATCCCTGGCTGACAGATGACACGCCCCCATCATTATTAAGGCTCGCCGCCTTTGCTGCAAGCGGGATGCTCCCTTCTGATGCCGGGAAATGTCCGAAAGGGTGAGCAAAATCGCCGATCTTCCGAAACGCCTATCGAACTTTCGATTGTACAGCTACAGACTGTCTGTTCTGTTTCCATGCTCGGTGAACAAGCCCCGCCCGTCAGATTGCCGGATCCGAGCAGAAATATCGGCATGCTGCGCCGACTTGAAGACATAGACCTTCGGGTGAAAGAAAGAGCCGTGTTTGGATACGATAATCATTGGGTCCCGTCTCTCAAGGTTGCTCCCTCAGAACTTGCACCACTGCTCTCAGCACATGACCGCGATTTTTGTAGCTGGGCAAGAGCCGTTCTATCAGGTCCAAGGTCCGAGGCAGGATGGTGTACGTCTGGCCCTCAACCGGCACGCCAGTGACGGCTTTGACTTTAGGTTTTCGCGCCATGCGGATCAGCAGCTCCGTGCCCACCTGAAGCGCTCGGCCGTGGCTCCCGTGGATGAGGGCCAGGGCCTTGAGATCCTCGATGACATCAATGGGCACCTTGAACGTCTTGTCGATGCTGGGAGTCACCTTCGTGACTTTGGCTTTTCTCACGCTATAATTCTTTCACTTCGTTGCCATCGCAACGTAACCTAGGGAAGCGCCGGTGCTTCATCCGCCCTGGCGCTGTCCCGTCAGAGCTATTCACTTCCCGAACATGCTACCAATCCCAGCCATCCACGTAATTTGCGCTCCCCTGTTTTGCTCTTTTGTGGTTATCATAAATCGAAAGTACAGGCGTGGCTGTACCGTGTCAAGGGACCGAAGTAACGGGTAGTGGTGCCGTTTCACATCCTACTAAGCGAGGAACTCAACGGCTCCCGTTTCGAGGTTGTACATCGAACCTACAATCTTGATGCTGCCGGCGGATTCGAGATCCCGTAACACAGGGCTCCTTTGGCGAACGTTGGCGATAGTCATAACAACGTTCTCTTGTGCTACAGCGTCTACGAATGCGTAGTTCTTGGAGGAGCGCTCCCCCGTATAACGAGTGGCTTCAACAGCCGGACGGATCTTCGATAACAAAGCCGTGAGATTGCCAAGCTCTACCCCATCAATGACTCCCTTGATAGCGCCGCAACTGGTGTGGCCCATGACAAGCACGACTTTCGAGCCTGCCACCTTGCAAGCGAATTCCATGCTGCCCAATACGTCCTCGTCAGCAACGTTGCCTGCCACACGACCGCTAAAGATATCGCCGATACCAAAGTCGAGAATCAATTCGGTGGGTGCTCGTGAGTCAATGCAGCTAAAGACAACGGCGGCAGGATACTGCCCCTTCGCAGTCGCCTTAACCTCGCTCATGAGATCGCGATGCTGCGGTTTGCCCGACCGGAAGCGTTCATTGCCAGCTTTCATCTGTTGGATGACTTCGTCCGGCGTCATCTTGTCACGCTGCTCCTTGGTGAGGTCTGCGTGGGCTAACACGCTTCCCAAGCTTGCCCCTACTACCCCGAAAGCGGTCGCAACGCTTGCCTTGCAAAAGGTACGGCGGTCAAATCGATCTCTTCCAACGCTTAATTCTGAACAGTGCATGGCCACGCTCCTTAGCCTTGCATTGTACAAGCATTCGGGGAAGACATTTGACGGGTTACCGCTTCTTTTCAATCCTCCTCGGGTAACATGAATGTCAAACAGGGCTGGCCGTCATCGTCCGGTCCGGCCACGGCCTTCAAGGTCACCAGCGTGGGCTTCTGGCGGTCCACCACGCACAGGAAACGGAACAGCAATTCAGCGCCGTCGACGTTGCTCTTGCGCACAGCGTCTTTCCACATCGTCAGAATGTCCCACCAGCGGCCCTTCATATCATTGCCCGCCTTCACCGCTGCGGGCGTCAACTCCACGTACTGAGAGAACGCGGTCGCGGTCATGGCGATGGGCCACTTCACACCGGCTTCGCGCCGGAGTTGGCCCAGCTCGTCTTGCTCCATGTCAACCAGAACACCGTCTGCGATGGCCTGGCGACGGGTGTAGCTGTGGATCAGCTCCGCGTCATCCCAGAAGCCGCTCATTCCGCACGCCCGTTCGCGTTCTGTTTCAATTCCTGCGCGGCCTGGATCACTTCTGAGCGCTCGGCCTGGGTCAGTTGATCCCAGGTTTTCGTCGTTCCGTTTCGCCGGTTCCACTCCGCCAGCGCTACCGTCACAAAGTTTGTGTCCATCGCCATCCTCCTCGAAACCGTGTCCCACCACAGAACCCGGCTGGTCGGAGCTAGACACTCGGCTTCGCATCGGATAGCTCAAGTTCATGTTTGTCCCATCCCATCAGTTTCAGTTTGTCCAGGGCTGACTTCATGCTCTTGGGGCCAGTGCGGGCAAGCTGGGCAACGGCCTCATAGGTGGAGCGCTTCTCGAAGTTATTGAAGCGGACATTCGGCTTTGCTCCGTTGCTCACCGTCGCTGCCGGTGCCTTAGCCGCTGGCTTCTTCAGTTCCTCAGTGATCCCGGCCAGTGCTACATCGGTCGCTTTGTTGTGTTTTGCATCGGCTGCCTTCTTGGACGCCGCCTTCAGGTTCCGTTTGGTGTTCTTTGCTGTTTTCATATTTGCACGGTACAGCCCTCACTGTACCCTGTCAACGGATATTGACACCTCTTGCGTCAAATCATGGCACTCGTCGTGTTCACGCGTGGCGACGCCACGCACTGTCGACTCTCCCGATGATTGCGTTCACCGCTCTGCGCGCCCGGCTCTCATTCGTCCAGTCCGGTGCGCTCCGCCAGGCGTTATCGCGGGTCCGCTTGTACACGATCTCGCAACCGTTCGAGGTTCCGGCAAGCTGGGAGCGGTACTCAAGAAACGCTGAGCGGGCCGGTACGGTTATGAAGGACGGGAGAACTATGTTGTGCTGGGGTCGGTTGAACTGGTCGAGCGATGCGTCAACCAGAACATCTTGAACCAGAGTCAACATGTGCCCGGCCCACTTGCCAGGCCCGCCCACGAGTGCAGATTCTTCAGTGACGCCCATGCTGTATGCGCCAGTGCTATCAAATAGGGCGCGCAGCTCATCCGCGTCATCAGGAAATGGAACACCACTGGCTCTGAGCTTCAGGTAGGCAGCATTGAAAACGAACACGTGGACAGGGATGGGCGACGTGTCGAAGTGGAAGTGCCTGAATACACGTCTGAGAATGGCTGCGGTCGCTATGCAGCAATCCGGTGCGAAGTCCTTTAGAATTTCCTCACGAACGATTGGAGCCAGTGCTTGTAAGCGTCGGTCTAACTTCGGACTCATCTATTTCGGTCCACCCCTCTCCCCCCTCGCGTCCCTACTCAACCTCACCCGGTTTAGCCCACGGCACAGCCATAGCTGTACCTATGCAACGTCTATTGACGTGCGCTAAGTTACGTTAGTCCGATTGTGCTGGTGAATGGGCCTGGGTTATGACGGGGCGTACTTCATCGAAGCCTGGTCATAGAGTGTGGTCTGTGAAACGTGCTCGATGACGGGACTGACACCAGTCCGGTCACCCGGCTTGGGAGAAAGCCGGCGTTCTGTTTAGCGATAACGGAATAGTAAACCAGCGGAGCCGCAGCGATGTCAAATAAAGAAAACATAAAGATGTATGAGTTACAAAACTTCGGAAACAAAAAATGGCTCCCTGTGGAAAAAAAGCAGGCCGGAGATGTGCTTCCGGCCCGTTGACAACGTTTCAACCGCGCTCTACGCTGAAGCGTGGAAGGAGATCACCTCACATGGATCAATTCCAGCGTGCGGCACAACTATGGCCAGTTCTTGTTTTCGCGGCTCGCCATCAGAAGATTCTCAGCTACACCACGGCAATGCACCTAACAGGCTTGGCTACACCGGCGATTGGACCGATCGGTCTCGGATCGATTTTTTGGTACTGCAAAGATCATAAACTGCCTTGGCTGACCGTGCTCGTGGTCAGGGAAGAAACAGGATTACCAGGCGAGGGATTCATGGGGGAAGCCAAGAAGGAGTTTGGTGATCCACCGAACATCTTCCAGTTGCAGTCGCGAGTGTTTGCATACGATTGGTTCAAGCATCCGGCTCCGACGCCAGATGATTTTAAGAGTGCTGCCAACAAGCACCCAAAATCAACTGAAGAAGAACCAACTGTGGAGGAGCTGGAAGCGGTGACTTAGCGGTTCAGACCACGGTGCTGGTCCGGTCCTGCAAGGGAAGATGCCCAGACGACACCCCGTGTGCGGTGTAACCAAGAAGGACAGCCTGCACAAAATTAGGGGAGGGCTTTGACGCGGTCCGCATCCTTCGCGGCGAACACGTCTTCTTTGACGCTATGGCCGATCACGAAGCCCATCAGCGCGGTCATGAATGCGATGTAAATGCCATCTAGCCGGTGCATCGCGTGCATGACGTTACCAGTCACGAAGAAGGCTCCGCAGAAGGCCGTAGTTCGACCGGATAGCACGGAGAAGACCCACTTGAACATGAGTCCAGCATCCTACGCTCCGGCCCACGGTGTCATCATTACGCTCGCCGTTGACCTCGCGGAAGGTCCGGGGCCACTCAGAGACCCAGCCGGTGAGCGCCACGTCCACGCGCTCAAAGGCCCATTCCAACCAGGTCAGACTTTTGATTTGGCAGACGCCAGTACCTCATCCACCTTGATGTGCAAGCCGGTGACTCCCTGTGTGAAGATTCTTTCCAGGCGTGCCGTCTCCGCCCGCATGGTTGCATAGTCAGCAGTCACTATTTTTCTCGGCCAGACTGCGGACGCGACGACGCCGGCGACGAATGACACCAGCGCTGCGAGAATAATGCTCAACATTTCTTGCCTCCTCATTTGCGTGCGAATAGAAGTTTTAAGAGAACGATCACGAGCACGCCCAGGAAGGATGCAGCGGCGCTTGCGGCCCAGGACTTCCACTTCCAGGATTCCATGCCTCGGATTTTCTGGTGCGCCGCGTCGATCTGCTTTTTCTCACAGGCCTCCGAATCCTTCATGCGGTCCTGCATCAGCTCAATCTCACGCCATAGCAGTAGCCGCTCCTCTTCCCACTTGCCCGTGGATGACGCAGGAAGCTTCATATCGAGTGCGGGAGGATGAAGGCTCCCAGCAGAATGTCATCGTCGTCATCCGTGAACGGGAATTTCAGAACACTCATGCGCGGCGTCGGCTTCGAGTAGCATTCCATGAACACGTGAGGCTCCGTCCCGGCCAGAACCTTCTTTGACTCCCGCGCCATTGTTAGGGTGTCAGCCTCGTTGAGGTTGAGGATCTCGGAAAACTGTTTGCCGATCACGTGTGTGATCTTCACTTCCCAATAGTCCTCTGCCCGCTTGTTCATGTAAATGATCCGCCCGCTGCGGTCCGTGACGAGCGCGGGCATGAGAGCAATCCCCATAAAGGCAATCATGATGTGGAACTTGCCATTGCGGCCGATCACCGCCTCAGCGAGTTGTTCCATGTCAATATCAGTCCACTTCGCGACGAGCATGTCTTCCTCACTGTGGCACCGGGATTGAGGCCGGAGCCGGGATCTTTAACTCTTTCGGTTTGCGCAGCCCGAATGTGACGATCTTTATGAACAGGCTTTGACGTGGCTGCGCTAGGCTGTACGCCTTCTCGTAATGGCCGTAGAGTTGCGTCGCGTAGATCAGCAGCGCGGCCCGTTCCGTTTTGATAGCGGCTATGTCCTGGTCTTGCGCTGTGGAGCGCTGCTGAAGCGTGTCCACTTTTGAGGACAGGTCCGTGAGCTGGTCTTGCAGCGGCGGAAGTTCGGCCAGGCGAACGTCAATCTCCCGCAGCTCAACCGGGTAGAACGTCGTCGCGGTATCAGTCACCGCGCGCTTTCCGAGGCGCTGGGCAATGTCACCGAGCAACTCCTGGTCTGGAAGCGCCGCAACTGTGGCAACCGAGGTGACGACTCGCTGTCGATCCGTCGTCAGGCGTGAGTCCAGAGCGGTGAGCCTGGCGTTTTGCGCGGTGATCGTGGCAATTGCGCTCTGTTCCGTTTGCTCCGCCGCAAGCATTTGCGCTCTAAAGGCCTCAGCCTCTTTCTGAGCTTCCAGCTTGTCTCCCTCAAGGACGGCGTTCTTCGCCTTCACCGCCTCATGCTCCACGCCCAGGTGATACAGATGCACGCCGCTCCACCCCACCACTGCCACCAGCCCGGCGATCAACCAGGTGCGCGGGTTGATCGCTTTTAAAAACACCCAGAGACCTATCATGCTGGCTCACAGTCGCACTCAATCGTGTCGATTGCCTTGCCGGTTGAGCGTAGGTACGCACCACGCGCCCGGCGCTGGGCGAAGTCCACGTGAGCCTGGACGTGGATGCACGCGGGATTCCCGGCCTTGTCATGCTCAAGGATTACGTGATCGAAGGGCAGCTTCGATTCCAGGCGCATCCAATCGAAGATCAATTCCAGCGACGCGGACGCCGAGGGGATCGCTCTGAAATCCGCCGCGCACTTGTCGCCCTCATACAGGTGGAATGATCCATGAACGCCGCCCACTGCTTCATTGTGAGCCGGGTCACGATAGCCGGAGTCAATCATCAGCGCGCCAAACTTCTCGCGCAGCGGCTCCAAGATTTGAATGCAGAGAAACTTCGCGTTGCCCACGATGCGCGGGTCCGCTCCCTCAACCCGAAGCTCCTGGTCTGTAAAATGCTCTGTCAGTTGCACCATGTTCTCTCCTGGGCTTTTTAGTAAATCAACCACATCTGCATGCTGGCAAGATCCAGCGTCACAGCCGCGCCGGTCACGCCGTCTGCATCAATCTGAATCAGGTCACCCATCGCCGAGCTGCTTGGCGGAATACCAGTTGAACCGGTTGGAATGTTGGCAACCAGCGTCCCGTCAATGGAGTAGTTCCATCCGCCAGCGCCGTCCTGTGCGATCTTAAACTGGTGGAAGTTGGTATCAGGCGTGACGCCTGTGTCGGTAGTTGTCTGCAAACCAGCGGTACATACAACGGCTTGCCAGTGTGTGTCTACAGCGGCGTCATAGCGGAAAGCAATCATAGAACAAGCAGGCGTTGGCGTTTCCAGCGTGCCGCTTGCGCCGAAACCAGCACCAAGCCACACGCGCACCGCCGTCGTTTGGTTCAGTGAAATGGTATGTTGTATTTGCTTCAGCAAAGACGAGTTGCATGTCTCCTGACTGTACGCGCCCCACCAAGAGAACGATGTTGGTGTACTCGCAGTAGTAGCCATGCGCGATGCGCATGGCAAGCCACCGATGCCCACTGATGACCGCGCAATGCTGAGCGCGTTTCCCTGATTAAGCCCGGCCCAATTTGTTACGTTGCCGTAATTGTAGGCTGGCGGGCCTCCCGAAAACGGGTTCGGTTGTCCGTAGCTCATCAGTGTGCCGCTTGGGTTTCCGCCGCCGCCGCCGCCGCCCGACGCCGCAATTGTGATCGCACCCCCGCCACCATCCGTGATCGTGATGTTTGTCCCTGCGATGAGGTTCAGCAAGGCTTGATCTTCGAGTCTGGAAGGACTGCTTTTGATTTGCCTGACTTCTTTCCTGCCATTCTTGTTTTTCTCCCTTCTTCATTCGGAACATCCTCCGGTTATGTTCGGTCAACGATGCGCAGCAGCCGGTCCAACTCTGCCGCAATGAGTGCGCCCGCGATGGCCAGCTTCTTAATGCGGTTGTGCTTCAGGCGCTTGTCCAGCTCCTTCTCGAACGGCCACGGGTCCACCATCGCGTTGCTTTCTCCGGCTCCCGTGTTGTCAATGAACAGTTGCGAGTTAGCGGAGCTGGCCGCGTAGCACGCCGCCGCGATTGCCAGCTCACCCTCGTCATGCTGGTCATCATGCGCGAACCGATAGCCCTCTACTTCAACCTGGCGCTGGCGCTCCGCCGCGATAATCGAAACACCGTCGCCCATGTCGTTAATTGCCATTGCGTTCATGCTGCCCTCTTTGGTTTCGGAATCTCTCGGTCAACCCGCCGCCTTCTACCGGGGCGGTCGGGCCTCGGCTTTCGGAACGGGATGACCGGAGTTTTCTTCACTTCACGCACACGCCAGCGTCGTCCGCTTGTGCAATGGCGGCTGGTGCTTCAGAAACAGCGGTCTTGTCCGGCGTGATTACCGGCCAATCCCAGCACCCTTGTGCCGTGCCTTGCGTGACGCTGCTTCTCCACGCATCATTGCGGTTGCTGTCGTAGAAAACGCGAAGGTTTACACACGTGTCGCTGTGGACCTTCGTGATGATCGCGGGCAGCGGTTGCCCGTCCTCGACGACATGCACGATGCGACCTACACTTGGCTTCATCTGGTTTTGTCACCTCTTTCCGGGCGCGCTTTGGAGCGTCCCTCACCGAGAGCGAGTTCAGCGGACCCTTTCACCAGGCCCAGGCAGTCGTTCCAAGTGAGTGGCGTTCCATCGTTCGGCGGCTCCGCCCTTGACGTGACAATGATCTTCGCGGCCAGCGTGGAGCTGGGCCGTGCGCCGCGACGCCAGTTTTGAATGGAGAATTCAGAACAGATCAGAGAGCGAGCCAGGCGGGCCACACCGTACTGAAGTATCCAGGCGCGGAACCTCTGCGTCGGAGGAGTGAGTGTTACAAACGTGCGGTGATGTGGCCGGGCTTTCAGAACAGCACCTCGGGGGAGTTGCGCATCTGTGCGCAACTTCCGGGTGCTTAGGATCAATCACTTACATTTCAGGGTGCTGTAAGTCGTTGCAAAACCAGTGGAGCCAGCCGCCCGTCATGGCCTATATTTAACCTTTGTGGTTAATGAAGTGCAAATGCTGGAACCAGAAAGGACACGAAGGTGAAGATATCGGCAAACCTCACGCGTCGATCCTTGCTCTTAGCAAATTCGAGGATTTCCTAAGTCAGAAATACTTCGTCCACGTAGCACCAGCGCCAGTTCTCTCCCGGCTGGAAAGACTGAATGATGGGATGCTTGGTCTGGTGAAAGTGCTTGGTGGCGTGCTTGTTCTTGGAGGAATCGCAGCATCCGACGTGACCGCAGATAAGACATTCCCTCAGGTGGACCCAGGTATCGCCCATCTCGAGGCACTCCTTGCAGCCTTGGCCACTCGGCTTCACCTTGCGGATCTCTTTTACGTGCGGACAGGTTGCTTGTTCGTCTGGCATGCGTTACCTCCAAAATGAATCTCGCTCTTGATATAGCTGCGGGCGTTGGGTGCGGACGCACGACATGTTTCCTTCGTGCACCTTCGTGTCCTTTGTGGTTGATGCCTTTGAATGCCTTAAACACAAGACACGAAGGTGGACGAAGGATGTCTTTGAACTTTACGTAGCCTCCGTCGGGCCTGCACGGGCGCGGACGCCGTGCCTACACATTACTCCTGTTCTTCCCGAAACTTCTCCACTTCCAATGCGGCCATGCATCCCGAGCCGGCAGCGGTGATCGCCTGACGATAGCGTCGGTCTTGCACGTCGCCGCAAGCATAGACACCCTGCACACGCGTGAAAACATTGTTGGTGGTCTTCAGATAGCCGTCCTGATCCATATCGAGCTGGCCCTCGAACACCTTTGTGTTAGGGATGTGGCCTATGCCCAGAAACATCGCGCTGGTGGGGAAATCCCAGACCTTATCAGTCTTGAGATTTCGCAGCGTCAGGCTGCTGACCTCTTTCTTGTGGATGTCGTTCACATCTTCCACGATCGTATCGAGCAGGAACGAAATTTTAGGATTTTTCTGGGCGCGGTCAAGCATGATCTTCGAGGCGCGGAAGTGCTCGCGGCGATGAATGACTGTGACTTTGGTGGCGAAACGAGACAGGAAAATTGCCTCTTCCATGGCGGAATCGCCGCCCCCGATCACCGTAATTTCCTTGCCCGAGAAAAAGAAGCCGTCGCAAGTGGCACAGGAAGAAACACCGTGTCCGATGAGTTGCTGCTCGTGTGGCAGCCCTAGCCAGCGCGCCGAAGCACCACTAGCTATGATGAGCGTGCGAGTGTGAATCACTTCATGGCTGACATGGAGCTTGAACGGGCTCTCGCTAAGGTCAACACTGGTCACGTGCCCGTGCTTATATTCCGCGCCAAAGCGTGAGGCTTGCTTGCGCATGTTCTCGATCAACTCAGGTCCCTGAATTCCGTCGGGGAAGCCGGGAAAGTTCTCCACCAGCGTCGTGAGCGAGAGCTGGCCGCCGGGTTCGTGGCCTTCCAGCACCAGCGGTTTCAGGTTGGCACGCGCGGTGTAAAGTGCGGCGGTATGACCGGCACAGCCGGATCCCATGATGACGACGTCGCGGATATTTTCCATAGATTATAAGGTGGCGCTGGTGACAGTCCTCGTAGCGCCGACATCTTGCCGGCTGTCGCGAGGGCATGTTGCCCTCGCCGGCAGAGGCGGGACGCCCCCACGACAGCCGCCGGGACGGCGGCGCTACAAAGACATATAGATTACGAATCTCAAATTTCGGTTCAGCCCTCGACTGACCGCGGCAATTCCGGTCATTTGCTTTCTGTTGCTGACTTCTCCGGAACGGTCTTCTTGGCCTGGGATTTCGCTGGCGGCTTGGCTGTGGTCGCTTCCAGGGATTTGATCCGCGCTAACTCTGCGGGCACGGTGCTCTTGGTCGCCAGAAGATTGCGATAGTTGGTAACGATCGCCGTTGCGCTCTGAAACAATGGCTCGTAAGCGCTTTGATCCGGCGGAGGATTTCCCTCGGTTCCTGGACAGCGCGCCAATACCACCGAAGACTTCCCGAAGCGCTCCAGCTTGATTCGGCTGGCTGGTGTGCTGGTTGAAAGCATGGTCGCCGGCGTGGTCACGGCAGAGGCGTTGTCTTCAATCGCAACCTGCATCAACTCCTTGGGATCACGCACGTGGAAGATCAGAGTCTCCACCATGTTTTTCGGATCATGGCTGAACGAATACTGCACCGTCGAAAACGATGCCTGCACGGAGAACTCGCGGCGAATCCTTACCCAGTCGGCGGTTCCGGAATCGGATGAGAATTGTGCGCTCTCCCCGGCTTTAAGGAAATCCGGGCGTTCCTCAAGCGTCGACCGTCCCCGATCGACTTCAAAATCCGGACTGAAGAGCGGTTGCTTGGGAATCCGGGCCAGTGCGGAGGCGATCTCCTGCTGATCCGCCGGCGATGGCGAACAAACATTCAGCATGTTCACCTTGACCTGCGGTTGAGATGATTGCTGCGCGACGGCCAGTTGTGCAAGGCCAACGCTGAGGATGATCAGGATCTTTCGGAGCACGATGGCATTCTAAATGAAGATCACGAGAATCTTAAATCGCAGAGCGCGCGGAGAGCCCGCCAAGGAAATGTAGAATTACCCCATGGCAAACTTGACCCTTGTTTATGGACTGAGGATGCTGCCTTCGGAAGAGGTCGCGGAAATTGGTGACGCCACCATCAAGCTCAAGAACGGCCGCGAGGCCCACGTGACCATGCACGTGCTCGAAGGCAGCAAGGATGAAATTGAAAAACAATTGAAGACCAGCCTGGAGGCGTTCTTCGATTTCTATCCGGAGATCTGAAAAGATAGGCGTCGGGCTTCAAGCTTCGAGACCGGACTCCTAAATGCCTGAAGCCTGAAGCCCACTCCATCTATAATTTGTTTTTAATCATGCCCCTGTCTTACCGTTATCTCCGCATGCGGCTCGGCGAAGCGGGATTGCTGCCCACCAGCAAAGTTGCGCTGGTCGCATCGTACCTGCTCGGCCTGGATCTATTGCTGTTCGTGCTGCAAAGGGCGTTTGGGCTGCTCAAGCTCTCTTACGGCGACAGCCTCGGCGGATGGGTCAGTTTCCTCAGCTTCGTAGTCATTGTTCTCTTCTCGATCCTGGCGTTCCGCTGGGTAAAGGCAAAAGCACTTTGGCGGCTGCGTAATCGGCTGATCGTGACTTATGTTTTCATCGGCGTCATTCCCGTGGTCATGCTGGTCATACTGGCGACACTTTCCTTCTACCTTTTCGCAGGACAGTTTGCCACGTTCGTTGTGACCACTGCGCTGGATTCAGAGTTGAAGAGTCTCGACGCGGCAAACTCCGCCATCGCTCACGAATTGGCTGCGAAGATGCAGAGCGGAGTGAACCCGGACACGACCGCTGTGGAAGGTCTGCGCCGTACCGACAAAGCCTGGACCGACCGCCGCATTCATGCGTGGCACGATGGCAAAATCGTGCTCAACAGTTCTCCGGCGGATTCCGTTTCGTCGCCTCCGATTCTTCCGTCCTACTTGAAGGGTTCGTGCCGCGAAGTCGTTCGCGACCACGACAAACTTTTTCTGCGTGCATCCGAGACGATCCCCATTCACGGCCGAAGCTTGACAGTGCTTTCGAGTGAGCCTCTCGATCAGCATCTGCTCCAGGACTTGGCCGCGAACCTGGGTGAAATCACCCTATATACCGGAATCACCCTTCGGAACGTGAACGCGCCCCAGACTGCCGCACCAAATTCGAGTAATCCGGGCGTCACCGGCACACAACTTTCAACAACCACCAGCCAGCCCGAAGGCGACTGCGCGCCGGATACCGCCAAAACAGGCGTGTTCGTCTTGGATACAAGCAAAGCGGCGCCCCGCTACTTTGCTGGAACCGTACCTCCGGCGGCGCGCAGCCTGGATCGCCAGGTGTCCTTTGGGACTTCGGTGTCGGTGGTGGATTGGGACACGGGCGAGCGGCTTAATCCCGTCCTGATCACCATACAAACGCGTGTGTCCAAACTCTACGACCGCCTGTTCAATTCCCTGGGAGACATCGCGCCCGCTGTTGAATGGGGACTCTTGATTGTGGCCGTCATCTTCGGCTTGATCGAAATTATCGCAATCGTAATCGGCACGCGCCTGACGCGCACGGTGACCGGAGCGGTGGCCCAGCTTTACGAAGGCACTCAGCTCGTCAATCGCGGTGACTTCAGCCACCGCATTCCGGTGAAGTCCAACGACCAGGTCGCCGCTTTGGCGAACTCGTTTAACTCGATGACCGCGTCGCTGGAAAAGCTGATCGAAGAACAAAAAGACAAACAACGATTGGAAAACGAGTTGGTCATCGCTCAGGAAGTCCAGGCGCAGTTGTTCCCACGTGAAAGCGTTCAACTCGCGTCGCTAGAAGTGCACGGGTTCTTCCGTCCAGCGCGGACGGTAAGCGGCGACTACTATGATTTCCTCACCCTCGACGCGGATCGGCTGATTCTGGCCGTTGGCGATATCAGCGGCAAAGGAATCTCGGCCGCATTGCTGATGGCGACCATCCACTCCGCCGTGCGCGCCCTCAGCATGCAGGACGTGCCTGTCCTGCGCGAACCCGCAACTGTCGGCGCGGCGCTCGGTTCCGACGTCATCCTGGCTTCGGGATTCCGCTCGCTCGACGTTTCCCCCAGCGCTTTGCTGTCCCTGCTGAATCATCAGCTCTACGAAAGCACGCCGCCCGAAAAGTATGCGACGTTGTTCCTCGGGATCTACAACGGCGCAGAGCGCAAGCTCACCTACAGCAATGGAGGACATCTGCCGCCAATCATCCTGAGCGAAGACGGTTCGATTCGCCGCCTGGAATGCGGCGGAACCGTGGTCGGCCTGTTCGATCACAGAAGCTATGAAGAAGATTCGGTTGAACTCCGGCGTGGCGAAATATTCATCGGCTACACGGACGGCGTGACCGAACCGGAAAATGATTTTGGCGAGTTTGGTGAGCAGCGGCTGATCGACTTATTACGCGAAAATCGCGACTTGGCACTTCCGCGCATCACCGAAATCGTGACCGCTGCCGTCGACGACTGGATCGGCGCCAACGAACAACCCGATGACGTGACCCTGGTCCTGGCCCGCGCAAGATAGCAAAAAACTCTGTCATCCCGACCGGAGCGAAGCGACGTGGAGGACGCTGCGTTTTCCCGCCGCGAGGTCAGTTCGTTTCCGCCCAACCACCTACCCTAACTAACGGTGAGCGAAGGTGTAACCCACCCCATACGCAGAATCCCCGCTGGCGTAAACTGGAAAAGCCCGCTCCAGTTTGTGGTGCCCGTTCTTGTGCAAGAGATAGCTGATGCCAACCACTCCCGCCATTCTCCCTCCGAAGAAAACCAACTGGCCCGTCGTTCCACTCTCACACAGCGCCTTTGCCATGGAGTCCATCTCCCTTCCTCCATCGCCTTAAATTGTGATGAGTGATGGCAAAGTCCACAGCCTCGAGCGCCCCATGGCTGGCAAAGAGGAGCCTGTTTGTCGTGTCCCAAAAACGGTGTTCACTCGCTCCGTCGGGCGAAACTTGAGCCCGAACGGCGACAGGAATTAAGGCCGCGAAGACTAAGAGTCCAACAAGAAGAAGAAATTTCCCGCGGCCTCCCGTAGACCCAATCTAAGGGTCGCGAGACAGCCTACCCAGATCACCTCTAGCTAGGTATGCGGCGACACTTTTCTGCGCCGGAATCGGGAAAAGAGTGCACGGATTCTTTTCGGGGGAGACTCTTTTGGTACATCGGATAATTGTGTTGACCTTCATCTGGCCTTCCGCGATAATCGGCCCCATTCGCTGCACCCTTCCCTCGCAGCGGTAGCTATATCCCTATCGCAATTTATTGGAGTCATTGGAGGAAGTGATGCTCCCTGTAGCCCCGAACCCCAGTGCCGTACCTCAGCGCTCTGCGTTCTTGTTCTTTACCCTTTGCTTCCTACTGCTAATCGTGTGCGTGGCCACGTTGACGCACGCGCAGAACGCCGATCTTGTGCGCACGCCTGTCAACCCAGCAAGTCGCGTTTCACTGACAGGTCACCACCCGGCGTGGGCGAATGCTCAGAACGACGTTGGCGGAGTTCCCGCTGACCTTCCGATCGAGAGACTCACGATCGTGCTCGCCCGCTCGCCTCAGCGAGAGCAAGCGTACACGCAATTCTTACAGGACCAGCAAAGTCCAGCATCACCTGACTACCACCATTGGCTAACGCCCGTCGAGATAGGCAAACGCTTCGGAGCCTCCTCGCACGACATCCATGCGGTTACAGTCTGGATTGAGTCGCAGAATCTCCACGTCGACTCCGTCTCCAATAGCCGGGAGAGAATTATTTTCAGTGGCTCGGCTTCGGCAATCGCCAGCGCTTTTGGAGCGGAGATGCACTACTTCACGGTCGGCAGCGAAAAGCGCATCTCGATCACCGCCGAACCCCAGATTCCGGCTGCTCTGGGACGGGTAATCAAGTCCATCAGTGGCCTGTACACGGTCAAGCTCCACGCGCAATATGGAGGCTCCGCCGTGCTAGGGGGGGACGGGTTCTCATGGGCTTCGGGTAGCATCTCGTCCGACGGTAGCGGATTCACCTGCGGCGGCACGCCTTGCTACGTCGTCTTTCCCGCGGACTTCGCCACGATCTATAACGTCAATGGAGTGACGGGAGGCATCAACGGCGCTGGTCAAACCATCGCCGTCGTGGGCCGTTCCGGCGTGTGCAATACAGACATTACAAACTTCGCAAGTGCCGCGGCGGTGACGGCTAACATTCCCACTGTCATCGTTCCACCGCTCGGCATCGCTCCAGCTGCCCCGGTCTGTAGCGGCACCGCTTCGGGCGATCAGGGCGAAGCTACCCTCGATGTAACCCGCTCTGGTAGCATCGCGCAAGGCGCGGCCCTTGACCTCGTAATCAGCGCCAACAGTCAGACTGTGGATGGCATTGGTGTCGCCGCCACGTTTGTGGTGGACACGCCTCCCACGCCGGCTCCGCGGATCATGAACATTAGCTTTTCAGGCTGCGAAGCTCACGCTGGCCTGTCGGTCGTGCAACTCTGGGATAGTCTGTTCAAGCAGGCTGCGGGAGAAGGTATCTCAGTTTTCGTCTCTTCTGGAGACTCCGCGGCGGCAGGCTGCGACCAGGCTTTCACAACCCTCCTGCAAGCCAAATGTTGAGCCCTAATGCCCTCTGCTCCTCAAGCTACGCGACTTGCGTTGGTGGCACAGAGTTCGCAGACTCCGCTAACCCTACTCAATATTGGAGCGCTACCAATGGCCCTGGCTTCGAATCCGCCCTCGGATATATCCCCGAGGGCGCTTGGAACGAGCCGATGAACCCCCAGAATCAGCTTCAGGTTGCCGGGACCGGAGGTGGCGTCAGCTTGTACATCCCAACGCCATCCTGGCAGACAGGCACTGGCGTTCCTAGTTCGCGCTCGGGCCGGTACACCCCTGATGTTGCCTTCAGCGCCTCGCTTCATGACGCCTATTTCGGTTGCTTGGCTGCTAACAATCAGTGTCCAGGCAGCGGTTTTGCTATATTCGCTGGCACCTCCGCAACAGCGCCGGACATGGCTGGCATCGCAGCCCTCCTGAATCAGAAGCAGGGCTCCGCTCAAGGTCTGCTCAACCCCAACCTCTACAATCTCGCAGCGACTCCCAGCAACGAAGTATTCCACGATGTCACATTAGCCTCCAGCGGCGTCACCAACTGCGTCGTCACCATGCCGAGCATGTGCAATAACAGCACGGCGGGCCCTACTGGCCTTACCGGTGGTCTCAGCGGCTACCTGGTTACTGCCGGGTACGATGAGGCTACCGGCCTCGGTTCCGTCAACGTTGCGAACCTGCTCACGAATTGGGCCTCCACCACTGTTGCAACCACTACTACCCTAGCCATTTCGCCCGCATCGCCGGTGAACGCTGGAACAAGCGTGACTCTCACCGCCACGGTAAAGCCGTCTTCTACCTCTACCAAAACGCCCACCGGAACTGTGACTTTCACCGACGCGGTCATCGGCAAGCTGGGTACGGGAACATTGAATACCTCAGGCGTAGCCACGCTCACCAGCAGCACGCTGGCCGGGGCTTCGTACTCCATCACTGCGACGTACGGCGGAGATACGAACTTTTCCGGATCGACTTCTTCGGCCGTTCCCTACAACGTGCACGATTTCAAGATCACGCCCAATCCCACGACCGTTACCGTGACAGCTCCCGGACAGAGCGGAACGACGACGCTGAGCATCACTCCGTTCGGCGGCTTCAGCCAGACGGTGACCTATACTTGTACAGGGTTGCCTTCGGAAGCGGCTTGCACTTTCCCAACCGCAGCAACCGGAGGGACCCTGACGATCACAACCACAGCTCCCTCGGCAAGGATGGACAAAAGCCCCTTCGGACGGAGCAGGGGCCTCTTCTATGCGTTGCTTCTTCCCGCTTTGCTGGGACTCGTCGTCTCTGCGGGAAGTCGCAAGCGGACGCTGTCTGTTGAGCCTGATCGCGGTTTTGGTACTCTATACGCTCTGGATGCCTGCCTGCGGCGGCGGTAGCAGCAGTGGACCCAGCAATCCGGGAACGCCAGCCGGCACAAGCATCGTAACGGTCACGGCGACAGCAGGCTCCCTGACCCCCAAGATGGTGTCAATTACTTTAACCGTACAATAACTTGCACGCTCACTGTACCTTAACGCGCTCCCTGAGCCGGAGCGCATTTCTGCGTGGATGAGTACCTCTTGACCACGGCTCCGGGGGATTCCCTGTTGCTAGCGCATGTTTGCCATGGGGGCCTGTAAGCCCAAGAAAAAGCAAGAGCGATTTTTGAGTTTGGTCACTACATGAGCCATTCTCGTCCCTCCTCGGGTGTGGGCGGATCCAGCTGAGTAATTCCGAGAATGCGCAGCACTTCGGCGGCGTGTTGGTTGCCGCGGGTCACACAAGTCTTGCGGCGCTGACCGAGATCGACTTCGACACAGCGGATCGTCTCCAGCGCTTGCCAAGCAAACGGCGAGGACAACTGGCTACCGGCGCGGCGCAGACTCTTTTCCAGAGCGCGATCCAGTAACAGCGCGAGTGCGGCCACGAACACGTGGGCCTGCACACGCTCGTCGCTGTGGTGGTACACCGGGCGTAGCTCCAGCAGATCTTTCAGATGAGAGAAGCCGCGCTCGACTTCGTTCAGCTGCTTATAGGCGCTTACCGCCTCGGCGGCCGACAGATTCCGTTCCTCGGTCTGAATGACGTATTTGCCTTCCAGCGCCTTCTCCCGCACCAAGTTGAGGGGATGCTCAAAAAAACGAAACTTCCCCTTCCGCAGCTCCCAGGCAAAATAACGATGACCATGATGGCGGCGCAGACGCGTGGCGGCCGCAGCCCCAATCTTGTCCGGCTCTTTTAACTCGCCTTTTTCTACCTGCGCGCTTAATGCTTCCAGCTCTTTGCGAGCCCGCTCCATCGCTAATACCCGCAGGCTGCGCTCATACACTTCGCGTTCTTCGCTGTGCACTACGAACACCCGCACCCCAGCTTCTTTCCCCGCCACTTCGACCACACTGGTCTTGGGCGTCACCGCCTTCTCGGCCGCTGCTATCCCCACCGCACATTCTTGCCAGTCGGTGCGCGCCTCGGCTTGCTGGATATACTCAAATGTGTCTTTGCGATTGCGCCGTTGCAATCCTACCAAGTAGCCTTGGTTCATCTTCCGCAGCTGCTGCACATTGCCGATGGTCATCATGCCGCGGTCCCCCACGAACACCACTCGGTTCAACTCAAACCGCTGGTTCAAGTCCTCCACCACTTCCCGCACCGTGGTCTGATCGAGACGATTGCCGGCGAACACATGGTGGGCGATCGGCCAGCCTTCCATCATCACCACCCCGATCACGATCTGACGATTCCGGGGTTTGCCATCTCGGCTGTAGCCGAAACGTCCCAGCTCGGCCGGGCCCGCCCCTTCGAAGTAGGTGGAGGTGATGTCATAGAACGCCAGGTCGGGCTGCAGGCTGAACAGATTCCGCACCTCTAAGTAGACGGCTTTCTCCATGCGCTTTTTCTCGGCCAACAGATCATCCAAGCTCTGATACCAAAGCTTCAACTGATCGAAGCCCACCTTGACTCGGCGGGATTGCTTCCACACCGGCACCCAGCGTTGGCCCGCAGCATTGCACACATAAAAATCTTCCAGCCATTGCGCCAAGGCATGTTCGCTACCCGGACAGCTGAGCCGATTGGCGAGCAGAGGAAAGATTCGCTCCGATAGCGGCTGACGGTGGCGCAGCGGCGCTTGGCCCGCGTCCAGTATCGATCCCAGAGAGAGTTGGTCGAATAGGTGCCGGGCTACCAAAATCGGTCCCCAGGTGGAAGCACGGGGCGTGGTGATCTGGTCGGCGGAAACCCAGCGCGGAGCTGCGGTCTCAGCCTGCAGCAACCGCACCAAGGTGTCCAGGTGAGGAGCCAGAAGATCCTTCCGCCCCAGATGAGCGACGATGCGTTGCTTGACCTTGTCGCCTTCGCGAAACGACTCGACCAGCCGGAGATACTCGTGGCGACCATTGGGTGCCTTAACAGAGCGAAGGAACAAGCCAAGCCCTCCAGAGACACTACATATAGCGCGGTCTAGTGGGCATGTTCAATAGAAAACTGAGCACAACAGCAAAATACTTTGGCACTACATTTTTCGCCCGCGACAACAATCAATGCTCATAATAAAAGAGTTAGCATCGATGCCCCCCATTTCCATGGCAAACATGCGCTAGCGGGATTCCGAGCTTCAGAGTATTCTGACCCATGCAACTTGGCGGCTCCCAGCAATTTGAGCCGACCGGTGCGTTTTCAAGATGTCGACCGAACTCGTCACCCTGCAACACTTCCGCGATGTTCCCGAGGCCCTGCTGGCCAAAGGCAAATTAGAATCCGCTGGAATCGCCTGCGCCCTGGCCGACGGCAACCTGGTTCGCATGGACTGGCTGTTGTCTAACGCCATTGGCGGCATTCGCTTGCAGGTGCACGAGCAGGACGCCGCTGCGGCTCGTGCCATTCTGGACGAGCCCATCCCGCCCGAGTTCAGCGAAGAAGAGGTTGGCGAGTCCTACGCCCAGCCGCGTTGTCCCCGCTGTTATTCGCTCGACATCGGATTCGAAAGAATTAATCGCTTCTGGACCTATGGTCTCTGGCTCCTTTTATCCTTTCCCATTCCCGTCCGCAAGAACAACTGGAAGTGCTACACCTGCGGCATCGAATGGGTCGAGGAATGAAGAACACAAGTCCGCATTGGTAGCTAACTCGAGGCTGGGATGTCATGCTGAGCGACGCCAAGCATCCCTATTGCCGCCATCATTCGGCGGAGGGCAGGGATTCCTCGCTGCGCTCGGAATGACAGCTTTTTTTGGATCCGTGCGTGGCTTCGAGGGAGTCTTGGCCGACACCGAGTTTGTCCATCGAATCGGACTAATCTCCCGCGCGCTTTTGCCGATAGATAAAGAGTGACTGCCCCCCTCGACTGCGCTCAACCCCGGTCAAGGCAAACCCGCTCCCAAGCCCGGAACCCAGTCTGTCGCCCGCCAGCCTATTCTTACCGCGGACGAGAAGGTTTTCGGCTACGAACTCCTGTTTCGTGATGGCGTCCAAGATTTTTTCCGTCACACGGATGCGGACGCGACTTCCCGAAGCACCTTGAACACCGCTATGTTGCTCGGTCTCGACGTTCTCTGCGATGGGCGTAGAGCCTTCGTCAAAAAACTACACTCGCGACATTCTGCTCAAGGATTACGTCACTCTTCTGCCATCGGAACAGGCCGTACTCGAGACTCTGGAAACCGTTCCCGCCGATGATCCGGTGATCGCTGCTTGCCGCCGTCTGAAAGAATCCGGCTACACCATAGCGCTGGACGACTTTGGGATGAACGATCCGCGGGAAGCCCTGACCGATGTCGCCGACATCATCAAGGTGGATCTCCGCGAAACCTCCGCCGCTGACGCCGCCGCCATGGTCAAACGCTACGGCCCCTGGCGCTGTCGCATGCTGACGGAAAAGGTGGAGACGCGCGAGGAGTTCATGGCTGCCAGAAGGCTGGCTTTCTGTACTTCTAGGGATATTTCTTCCGCCGACCGGAAATTCTCACGGCGCATGAAATCCCGGCCAACCGGCTCAATTGTCTGCGCATGGTGAGGGCGGTTTCGCAGGTCGAGCTGGATGTACGCGAGATCGAGAACCTCGTCAAGGGCGAAGCGTCGTCGTGCTACCGTCTGTTGCGCTATTTGAACTCGGCCGCATTCGGATTCGCCAACGAAATTCACTCGGTCCGGCATGCATTGGCGATTCTGGGAGAACGCGAAGTCCGTCGTTGGATCCGGCTGGTGGCCACCCTCGGTGCTGGACAGGCAAGACCACCGACCTGGAGCTCTCGGCCATGGTCCGCGCCCGCTTTTGTGAACTGGTCTCGCCGAAAATCCCGCACGGCGATTCCGACCTGTTCCTGATGGGGATGCTTTCGATGATGGACGTCATTCTCGAGATTCCCATGTCCCACGTGCTCGAGACAAGTTTCCATCAATCAGGAGCGCAAGGCGGTGCTGCTCGGCGGCGCCAGCAGTCTGCGCCCGTTCTATCAACTCATGCTGGCCCAAGAGTCCGATGAGTGGAAGACCGCCAATGAACTGGCCGCGCAACTCCATCTCGCCGAAAGCGAAGTCGCGGAGTGCTACTGGCAAGCCATACAATGGGCACCCCAGGTGAGCTCGGGCACGTAGGCGATGCCTTGAAGGGGCGCGGCCTCCGGCGTGTGCGTGAGAAACAGAATTTCGACTGACAGTGCGAACGAATCTGTGAGTCCACAGCCGCGAAGCGGCGTAAGAATGCAGCCCGCGGCGAAAGCCGTGGGTAAAAGCGGGAAACCCGATGAGCCCCAGCGGGACGAAAGACCAAGGTCTCACGGACACTTCAAGCCGTGCCGTCAGTCTTTAAAGCCATCCTAACTCACCCCAGCGCAACTCTGCAGTTACTTCTGTGCAAAACTACGGCTAGTTAGGACTTGCGCTATATCCGCCGCGAGAGATACCATCAGAGTGTTCCCAAGCGGCCATGCTCCCTAGCTGGCCTCCCGCGCCCATTAGCTCCAGGCGCCTAGACGGACAAAGATCATTCACGGATGAACTCCAACCGCATTGGGTTTCCACGCACGCTCGGTGCTTGTGTGCGAGGCGAGGCACCACCCGGAAGCGGTAGTAGCAAGGCACCAGGACAAAGTCCCCGCAGCGGGGACTGAAAAGCTGAACATACGCTGAACTATACAAAGAGAAACAATATGAATGTTGGACCCGGAAATCCCTCCGGAGGTGGAGGGAGAGGTAGACGGCGACGCGGACGTCGCCCATCGAATCGCTCGGGACAGCCCGGCGGTCGCGATCGCCAGCAACTCAGCGGTATCTACAGCGCTCCCATGGATCACAGCTATCGCGGCGCGCTCGGCGGAGACAAAGGGCCGCGCGGACGAGGTGGACGTCCCGGTTTCGCTCCGTCGTATGCTCCCGTGGAGCCCGAACCGCTCCCACCGAACGAGGACGCCAATTCGCGCATCTTTGCTTTCGTGGATGATCTGTTTTTCCAGGCCAAAATTCAGGAGACGGCCCGCAAGCTCAACGTTAAGGTCGAGTTCGTCAAGAACGAAAAAGATATGTTGGAGCGGATCAAGCAGAACGGCGAAGAGAAGCCGTCGCTGGTCATCTTCGACATGAATAACGCGAACGCCAAGCCGCTGACTCTGATTCCAAAACTCAAGAGCAAACTGAAGAAGACCTCAATCATCGGTTTTCTCTCGCACGTGCAGGGCGACCTGAAGCAAAAGGCTCACGAGGTCGGATGCGATATGGTTTTGCCGCGCTCAGCATTCTCCCAAAACCTGCCCCAATTGCTGCGCCGCCACGGCGCCCCAGAAAACGAAGCCGCCGCCGAGTAAGCTCAGAGAAGACTCCGCGTCCGCTGTCATCCTGAGGCAGCGGAGTCCTTGGGCGAAGCCAAGGACTCCCAACGAAGGATCTCTGTACCCCCTTTGGAACACCGATCTGCACGGCGACTGCGAGCACCCAGAACCAGTGTCCCGGGCCGAACGTTAGCAATACCATGGCTAGGGACAGCGTTTGTGGGATGTGACTTCCATGTGACATTGACGGGAATGCGGGATAACATGACCAGCCGCCGGGTCGTTCCTCCTCGACCAACAGGGCTGGAAGCTACCGAGGAGGTTGCTCCGCGCCATGACCCACAAGAAGTGTTCTCCGGGCCTAGGCTAGTTCGCATTTGCTTGCTATTTGCCGTTGCCCTGACGCTGGCCGTCCCCGCCTCCGCCCAGTGGAAGGAGAAGTTCTCTATAGCTTCCAGGGTGTCCCTGACGGAGCTACGCCCACGGGCGCGGTGGTATTTGATAAAGCGGGCAATGTCTATGGCGCAACCGGGGATGTTGGCGCGTCAACCTGCGACGGGCCGGGCCAGTGCGGCACGGTGTATCAGTTCGACCCGCCAGCAACCAAGGGTGGAGCTTGGACGGAAACCGTGCTGTACATCTTCAAAGGCCATGCACAGAACGACGGCGCGACTCCCGAGGGCGGCTTGGTAATCGATCAGGCCGGGAACTTGTACGGCACAACCGGCTATGGGGGCAGGGGGCCATGCCTGCTGCTGGGCGGGGCGGTGGGTTGTGGCACGGTGTACGAGCTTTCCCCACCCGCTAAGCAGGGCGATCCCTGGATGGAGACGGTGCTGTACAGTTTCCAGGGCGACAAGGACGGCTATGTGGCGTCCGGTGATCTGGTATTCGATCAGGCGGGGAACCTGTACGGTGCGACGCTGTTTGGTGGCGGCAAGCGAACGACTTGCGATTCTCTATACGGCGGCCAATGCGGAACGATTTTCAAGCTGAGTCCGCCGAAGACGAAGGGCGGCAAGTGGACAGAGAGAGTGCTGCAGAGGTTTGCAGGTGGCACGCACGGAGCCAATCCCAGCAGTGGCCTGGTCTTGGATGGCAAGGGCAATGTCTACGGCACGACGGCAGGAGGCGGAAGCACGGGTTGCCAAGGTCCGGGGTGCGGGACGGCCTTTGAGCTCAAACCGCCCACGAAGACGGGTGGTGGATGGAATGAGAAGATGCTGCACCGCTTCACCGACGGTAACGACGTAGCTGGCCCTAACGGAGGCTTGATCTTCGATGCCAAGTGATCACTATACGGCACACCGGGCGGGGGTGGAACACAGGAAGTGGGTGTTGTTTTCAGACTGGCGGCCAAGCCTCGCGGTGGGTGGGTCGAGTCGGTACTGCACAATTTCACGATCGACAAGGGCGGTAGGAATCCCTGGGGCCCCGTTACATTCGACTCGCCCGGTAGTCTTTACGGCACGGCTCACGCAGCCGCAAATGACAAATTTGGCGGAGTGGTCTTTGCAATGAAACGCGCAACCGGCGGAACGTGGTCCTGTTCTTGAAACGAGTCCGTAGGGTTTTCGTCGCTTGATGGAGCGCTATTGTCACGGAGCTAATCAGCAGGGAGGAAGTCCGAGGACTGAAACCCGGGGACAGAGGGACGTTCCCCATTCTGGGCGCAAGAAATGTGAGCGTCCCGTCTGTTCCCGGTTTCCTTTGTCGTCCCCGGTTTCCTTTATCCTGTCCCCGTTTTCTTCCCAAGCAGCCATCTTTGCAACCTTAACCCAGGACCCCTCAGACCACGCGTTCGTCTTGACACAGAATACATGCACACATATACTGTGTCGATGAATGTCACGCTATCCATCGATGAGCAGCTCGTCGCCCGTGCCCGAAAGAAGGCGAATGCCTTAGGCAAGAGTCTCAATCAGCTGATCCGCGACTACCTGCAAAAGCTGGCGGGCGGCGACGACCCCGAGCAAAGCATCGAGGAGTTCAAGAAACTCTCTGGCCGCGGCCACTCGCGCGGCTGGCGCTTCAATCGAAACGAAATTCATGAGCGCCCGTAGCTTCTTCGATACCAATATTCTTGTCTACGCCGACGACAAAGCTGCACCGGCGAAGCAACGACGCGCCCTCGACCTGGTTGCTGAGCACCGGCGTGCGGGCACCGGCGTCGTGTCGTTGCAGGTGCTCCAGGAGTATTTCGTCACTGTCACTCGCAAACTCCGCGTTGATCCGCGTATCGCTCGTCGCAAAGTCGAACTGCTGGCTGAGTTTGATGTCGCTGCACCCGAGGTCGCCGACATTCTTGCCGCTATCGACCTGCACCGGCTCCACGGGCTTTCGTTCTGGGATGCCCTGGTCCTGCGGGCCGCCAAACAGGCTGGCTGTCGCGTAGTTTTCTCGGAAGACATGCAGGAAGCGCGAGAGGTCGATGGCGTTCACATCGTAAACCCATTCCTTTAGCGGCTTTGGATGCCAGATTCCCAACTTGGAACCGCCCCGCGCAGTTCGCCCACTCTCTGCTTGACTTCGTTCTTCACCTGCGATAACATTAGAATGAAGTGATTATCTATAAGAGAATCTTCGATCTTTGACGACCTGACCGTGGACGCAGCTTCTGGAGTTCCGACAGCTGGACCGACCAGTTATGGCGAAAAGGCAAAGACTTCGCTTTCAGTCCAACTCTAGCCTGGGTTTCCCAAAACGGAACCGCAGTCGGTCGGGCACGGCCATAACCTCAATGTTTACAAGATTTTGCCTCTAACTACCTTAAGAACCATAGATCTAGGAGGTAAGAAAAACTCCGGTCCTTTGTTTTCGAATTTTGGGCCGAAACACGAGTTTTTTACCAAAATTCTGCACCAGAATGTGTGCGAAGACCAGAATCTTGGCGTTCACGGTGGACCAAGCCCCAGCCGCGAAGCCGCGTAACAGTGCAGCAGCTGCGCAATTTGAAATAGCCCCAGGGCAGCCCTATCCTGGAGGCCATTGCAAATTTCGCCCTCCCAGCAAGTGCACGTGCAGGTGAAAAACGGATTGCCCGGCGCGGGGGCCGACGTTGAGCACGGTTCGGTAGCCATCCTCGATGCTGCGCTGGCGTGCGATGGTGGCGGCGGCTAGCTGACAGTAGCCGATGAGCTCGGCATCCTCCGCCATCGCTTCTTTCAGTCCGCGAACGTGTTTCTTGGGAACGACGAGCACGTGCGTCGGGGCTTGCGGGTTGATATCGTCGAAGGCGTAGGTATGCTCATCTTCGTAAACTTTCTTGGAGGGTATTTCCCCGCGAATGATGCGGCAGAACAGGCAGTCGTTCATGACACCGTCCACAGTTCGGAATTTGGAGACACGCCGCGCTGCAGCGTGGAGGTCGCCAGGACGGGGAAGGCGCGTGCCTAATATATCCGATCGGAGAAAGTTTTGCAGTGTGGGTTCTGGTTCCGAGTGATTCGATTTCCGAGCGTTTAATTCAGATTTGGAGCGTTTTGCGGTCTTTTAGTCGAGTCTTACCAGGAAAATCGAACCTTGCGGAGTCTGGGCGTTGTGAGCGACCTCTTCCGCCAGTTTGCGATCGTCGTCCTGCACGCGGACTCGCACCCACCAGTCGCCGACCGGGCTGCTGAAACACTGCACCTTCGCATTCTGATAACGGTGAGACAGATGGTCGGCTAACTTATCGGCGGAGTGTTCCTTCTCGAAAGCGCCGATCTGCACCGCCCATCTCCCACCGGTTTCCAAGGGAGACGGTGCGCGCAAAACCTCGATGCGCACCATGGCAACGCCCGCCTGCATGACGTCGACTTTCTTGGCCGCTGCCTGCGAGAGGTCGAGAATGCGGCCTTCGACAAAGGGGCCGCGGTCCGTAATCCGCACCAGGGCTGAGTCTCCGGTCTTCACGTTGGTCACGCGCACGATTGAGCCCAACGGAAGCGTTCGGTGGGCAGCGGTCATGGCGTGCATGTTGTAGATTTCGCCGTTAGAACCGCGGCGGTTGTGATACGGGCCGCCGTACCAGCTGGCGAGGCCAGTCTCTACTGAGATCGGTTTCGCATTCTGCAGATTCCGGAATGCATCGTCCTCCAGCCGCGTGGGGACGGTCGCCTTGGCTGCCGGTTCAGCATTCGCAGAGCTGGTGGTTGGAGCTGGCTGGGGAGCGGGCTCGCTGATCGGCGGCGGAGGCGGAACATCGACGCGTGCTTGTTTGTGTCCGCCACAACCGGTCAGCAGGAAGGAGAGAAGCGAAACAAAAATGGTGGTCGCAACGGGATTTTTAGAATTCCCGCCCGCACGGAGTGGGCGGCGCTCAAGATGACAACGCGAGCAACAGCTCACTTGCGAGGAGGCGGATTCTTTTCCATGTAGTCCGCAAGGTTGGCTAATTTCTCGGCCGCGATTCGCAACGCCTTGGTGGAGTGCTGGCGGACAGCAGGCACCACTTCGTCGTTCAGATGAGCAACTAACTCCGCCGTCTCTTTCTCCACTGTGGCGACTACCTCGGCTATCGATTTGTTGATACGCGCGGATGCTTCTTCCACCTTGCGGTTGAAGTCGTTCATGGAACTCCTTCGATTTCTTGAGCGCGTAAACGGGCACTCGTGGATTGCGGACACCAGGCTCAGCCATTATTTCCTGCTTGGGGGGGAAGGTCAACGGGGAGGCATCCTGCGTCATACTCCTTCGTGTGATGAAAGAGGCGCGAGCAACCACTTCCGGCAGCTCAGGCTGTTTGCAGTAGAATCGCGCCATGTGGTGCCTCCGAGATCGTCCTATAGTTTGTGGTGTTAGAGTGCGCGAAGGTTGTATGCGAGCATAGATGACCCTGGAACAGGACACTTCGGAGATGGCGGAGTCGACGGGAAGACGTTTTCAGCAGCGTCTGCTCGACTGGTTTGACCGGCATAAACGCGATTTGCCCTGGCGGCGGGATCGAGATCCGTACCGGGTTTGGCTGTCGGAAATCATGTTGCAGCAGACTCGGGTGGCTGCCGTCACGGATCACTACGAAAGATTTCTGCGGCGCTTTCCGAGCATCGAAAAGCTGGCATCCGCGCGGGAAACGAGGGTGCTGGCGGCCTGGAGCGGGCTGGGATATTACCGGCGTGCCCGCATGTTGCATGCGGCGGCGAAAAAGATTGTGAAGGAGCATGGCGGAAAGCTGCCTGCGAAGGCGGAAGATTTGCGTGTGCTGCCTGGGATTGGCCGATATACCGCTTCGGCGATTGCCAGCATTGCCTTCGATGAGCCAGTCGCCGTCGTGGACGGAAACGTAGAGCGCGTATTGCAGCGGGTGCGCGGAAAAAATCTTGCGGGCGAGGATTTGTGGCGTGCCGCGGAAGAACTGCTCAGTCGGCAGCGTCCGGGTGATTTCAACCAGGCCATGATGGAACTGGGCGCAACCGTATGCTTACCGCGGCAGCCCCAATGTCTGTTGTGCCCGGTGTCCGATCTGTGCGCGACCCGCGGAGAACTCAATAAGCCGGGGAAGGGAACTCGGCAGACGAAGCGGGAAATCCATTACGCGCTCGCCTGCCGGAATGCTTCGATTTTCCTGGTCCAGCGCCCGAAGACTGCGACCCTCATGCCAGGCATGTGGGAGTTACCGGAAACTGTTGGCGCGAACCGAGCCAACGCGACGTGGCTTACTCTACGGCATTCCATCACCGTAACTGACTATCTGGTGCGCGTGCTACGAAGCCCAGCTCCCAAGGGTCTTGAGGGACGCTGGGTACAGAAGTCTCGCCTCGCGACCTTACCCTTGACCGGTCTGGCGCGGAAGATCCTGCGCGCGGCGAAGATCGTCTAGAATGGAAGCACGGGTGAATTGGCTGCGTAGCATCTTCGGAGGAAGTAATATGTTCGGAGGAAATCATATGGCTGCACTGACCGCGGGAACATCCGCGCCGGATTTCAAGTTACAAACCTTGGATGGAAGTCATTTCTCCTTGAGCGACGCGCTCACGCGCGGTCCGGTGGTCGCAGCTTTCTTCAAAATCTCGTGCCCGGTGTGCCAATATGCTTTCCCGTTTCTGGAGCGGATTTTTAAAGCTCATGGTGGAAAGGATGTGACCATTGTCGGCGTCTCTCAGAATTCGAAGAAAGACACGGCTGCGTTTATGAAAGAGTACGGAGTCACTTTTCCGGTACTGCTCGATGACCCGAATACGTATCCCGTGTCGAACGCCTACGGCCTCACCAACGTGCCCACAATATTCTGGATCGGGCAGGATGGAGAGATCGAGATCTCCAGCGTCGGCTGGGAGCGGAAAGAGATCGAAGAGATCAACCGGAAGGCTGCGACGTTCACTGGTGCAGAAGCAAACCCGGTGTTCCGCGCGGATGAACAAGTACCAGACTTCCGAGCCGGTTGAAGCTCCAAGAACTAGCCCGCGGTCGCGGGACATCCTTCTGTAGCACCGGCATCTTGCCGGCCCTCGCGGGTGGGGGCGCGACGCCCCCATGACTGCCGCCGGGACGGTGGCGCTACAAGCAAACCGAAGGGTCAGTCCACTGGTAACAACGCCATTCTGACGCTTTCCCGTACAATAAAAACCTATCCGACATCATTTTTTCTCGAGGGAGCCCCCGAGGATGCGCGCTAGCATCACCGTGCTTTTTGTGCTTGGGTTGTTGAATATTTCTGCGGCGCAGTCATCGCATAAGCACGCCCGGTCTTCGACTGATTCCGTGCGGCTGCCGGGCGCTGCCTTTGCAGCTATGCAGAAAATCGATCCGGAGCGCATCCGCGCACACGTACGCTATCTCTCTCATGACCTGCTCGAAGGCCGCGGTACGGGGCAGCGTGGCGGTGACATCGCGGCAGAGTATATCGCGACACAATTTGCACTCTATGGTTTGAAACCTGTCGGCGACAACGGGACTTACATGCAGAAGGTTCCGATGGTGGGCATCACGCCGCAGCCAGAGACCACGTTCACATTCGTGTCGGGACATAGTGACGCCGAGAGCCTCACGCCGCTCGACGACTACGTCGCGTACGACCAGACTCAACAGCCGCAGTCGGACGTCGAGGCTGAAATCGTGTATGTGGGTTACGGGATCGAAGCTCCCGAATATAAATGGGACGACTACAAAGGTATCGATGTGCGCGGCAAAGTTTTACTGATGCTGGTCAACGAGCCGCCCTCCGACGATGTGAATTTCTTTAAAGGGAAAGCGCTTACCTATTACGGACGCTGGACTTACAAATATGAAGAGGCGGCCCGCAAAGGCGCTGTAGGCGCAATTCTCATTCATCACACCGACATGGCCAGCTATCCCTGGGAAGTTGTTCGCAATTCGAACTCGGGAGAGAAGTCCTATCTCGGGCTGGACGGCACGTCGAAGCTGAAGGTTGCATCATGGGTTCGGTTTGATGTTGCGAAACAGATGGCCGCTACTACCGGCATGAACCTCGACAAGATGATGGCCGATGCTCGCTCCCGTGATTTTCATCCGGTAACGCTTCCCGTGAAGCTCAAGGCGCACATGGTAAGCAAGATCCGCCCGTTTGAATCGAACAACGTGCTTGCCATGCTGCCGGGATCAGATTCCAAGCTCAGAAGCGAAGCTATGTTGTATACGGCCCACTACGATCACCTCGGCATTCGTCCGGATATGCCTGGCGACAACATCTACAATGGCGCGAATGATAACGCCACCGGTTGCGGGATCTTGCTCGAGCTCGCGCGCACGTACGCCGAAGCGGCGCACAGACCGCATCGATCCATTCTGTTTGCGTCGGTGACGGCGGAGGAGCAGGGTTTGCTGGGCTCGGAGTATCTGGGCAAGCATCCGCCGGTTCCAGCAGGCAAGATCAGTCTGGATTTGAACTATGACGATGTGCCGCCCCTCGGCTCTCCTGAGGAGGTGGAAGTTTCCGGGGCGGAACGCACCACGTTCTACCCCGAGGTCGAGGCAATGGCGAAGACGTTTCGCCTGACGATTCGTCCCGATTCACGCCCCGAGGCCGGACATTACTATCGCTCCGACCACTTCAGCCTGGCGCGCGTGGGCATTCCCTCGTTCTCAATTAACGAAGGCACGAAGTATAAGGGACACGACGCGGCCTGGGGCATGCAACAGGCCGAAGAGTACACCTCAAAGCACTATCATCAGCCGAGTGACGAGTACCATCCGAGCATGGATTTCACCGGCGATGCGGCGATGGCGCGATTCGGATTTGTGCTGGGATGGGAAGCCGCCTCGCAGACCAAATTGGTGGGCTGGCAAAAGGGCGACGAGTTTGAAGCGGCACGGATGAAAAGCTTCGTGGGCGCCGAGTAGGCGTTGCGAGAGCGGCTCAGCTTGCCATCGTCTCGAGATTCGGGCTGAAGATCAGTGTGGCTTCGGTCACGCGCTGTACGTCATCCGCATTCAGGCCGGGCGCGACTTCCTTCAGCAGCAGACCCGCCGGCGTCACTTGAATGACCGCGATCTCGGTGACGATCGTATTCACCACTCTCACGCCGGTCAGCGGCAACGTACATTTCTTCAGAATTTTCGGCTGAAGATCTTTGGTCGTGTGCTCCATGGCGATAATCACACGGCGCGCGCCCGCTACCAGGTCCATGGCGCCGCCCATGCCCTTTACCATTTTTCCGGGGATCATCCAATTGGCCAGGTTGCCTTCCTCGTCCACTTCCATCGCGCCGAGGACACTCAGGTCAATGTGAGCGCCGCGGATCATGGCGAATGAATCCGCGCTCGAAAAATATGCTGTACCTGCCATTTCGCTGACGGTTTCCTTGCCGGCGTTGATGAGGTCGCAGTGCTCCTGCCCCTCGATAGGATATGGGCCTATGCCCAGCATGCCATTTTCGCTTTGCAGGATCACGTCCATGCCGGGAGGAACGTAGTTGGCTACGAGCGTAGGCATACCGATGCCGAGATTGACGTAGAAGCCATCACGAAGTTCTTGCGCGATTCGTTTCACAATGCGCTCGCGCTTGTCGACATCTTTGCTCATGGTCGTTGGTCGTAAGTCGTTCGTCTTTGGTCGTTGGGGCGTCAGGCATTAGCATTCGGAGCACCCAACTGCAGGCTGCGACAGGCTAACGACCAACGACGAACGTCCTATGACGCCTTTCTCGTGGTTCGCTTCTCGATTCGCTTTTCGTACAACTCGCCCTGGAAAATGCGATTCACGTAGACACTCGGCGTATGGATCAAATCGGGCTCTAGCTCGCCGACCTCGACCAAGTGCTCGACTTCCGCGATTGTCACCTTGGCGGCGGTTGCCATTATCGGATTGAAATTGCGAGCCGTTTTTCGGTAAACCAGGTTGCCCCAGTTGTCGCCCTTCCAGGCTTTCACTAGAGCAAAGTCGGCTTTCAGCGCGTGTTCCATAACGTACATGCGGCCGTCGAACTCCCGAGTCTCCTTATTTTCGGCGACGATCGTACCGACGCCGGTGGGTGTGAAGAAAGCGGGAATTCCGGCGCCACCCGCTCGCATCCGCTCGGAAAATGTTCCCTGCGGCACCAGATCCAGTTCCACCTTACCTTGCAGAACCATCTGCTCCAGCAGTTTGTTTTCGCCAACGTAAGTTCCTATGTGCTTGCGAATCTGGCCTGCGGAAAGCAGAAGGCCCATGCCGAAGCCGTCCACGCCGACATTGTTGCTGATCGTGGTTAGATTCTTTACACCCCTGCGGACGAGTGCGCGGATCAAGTTCTCCGGAATGCCACAGAGTCCAAAGCCGCCAAACATGATGGTCGCGCCGTCGGAGATATCACGCACGGCCTCGTCTGCGTTAGCAACGACCTTGTTCATGGAAGAGAGAATTCTAAATGACAATTGGTCAATGAGCCAGACGGCCGCACGGTAGATCGGCGTAAAATAGTCCGCGCGAGACTCCGCGCACCGCTGGCAAAAGAGCGGTGCCTCGGAATGACGCCCTCGAATTCAAGATTCAATCCAGTCATTTCTTCGTTGCTACCACAGTCTTCCTTAACTGGTGGGCTCGCTCGAACTCCATCGCCAGCTCTCGCGTATCGAGATTTTCGCGGATGTGGGCCAGATGCTGCTCCAATCGCAGTAGTGCAGTTCGGATGTTTGTCTTGTTGGTGAGAGCGATGTCCCGCCACATGGAGTAAGGGCTACCCGAAATGCGCGTCATCTCGCGCAGCGCGCGGCCGCCGGCTTCGAGAAGGGGGGCATCTGCGCCGTATGCCTCGACCAACGAGGCGGCGAGTGCGGTTGAAATCATTTGAGGCAGATGACTGATCCAGGCGCAAAGCTTGTCGTGGTCAGCGGCATCCATGCTCGCGATGCGTGCCCCAATTTTCTCCACCCATTCCAGGTATTCTCCGCTCAGATCGTCATATACCCTCTGTCCCGGAAGCGGGGTTATAAACCAGGCAGCTCCTTGAAACAGATCGGGGTCAGCAAATTCGACGCCACACTGTTCCTTGCCGGCCATGGGATGCCCGGCGAGAAAGCGAACGCCAGCGTTCTTGCGGAAGACCTTCTTGGCCCGCTCCAGGACCTCCAACTTGGTACTGCCGACATCAGTGAGCAAAGTCCTCGGAGGCAGGGCTGGGCCTAGCCGGTCGATCATATCGATAATTCCGCTGACCGGGGTCGCCAACACGATGAGCTGGCTGCCGCGAACCGCATCGGCGGGATTGGTGTGGCCGAAATCAATCGCGGCCTTGCTTCGGGCACGCTCGAGAACGGGCGCGCGATCGCAACCGATGATTCTTCCAACAAACCCGCGCTTCTTTAAAGCCAAGGCGAGGGATCCGCCAATCAGGCCGATGCCGATGATCGTGATTTGGCGAATAGACATCAGCTATTTTCAGTCACTGAATCACGAAGAAACCTGGAACGCTCACAAGCCGAATATGAACTCAGGCGATCTTGCGGCCGACCGCAGGCGCAATCATGCGCAGCTGATCCATCAACTCGGAGAATTGATCTGGATAGAGCGACTGCGCGCCGTCCGACAATGCCTTGTCCGGATCGTGATGTACCTCGATCAAAAGCACGTCAGCTCCGGCAGCCACGGACGCTCGCGCCATGGGAGCAACTTTGTCGCGAATTCCGGTGCCGTGCGACGGGTCGGAAGCCATGGGCAAGTGCGACAGCTTATGAATGACCGGGATGGCCGAGATGTCGAGGGTGTTGCGAGTATAGGTTTCAAATGTGCGAATGCCACGTTCACACAGAATTACATCGTAGTTTCCGCCGGCCATGATGTATTCGGCGGAGAGGAGCAGTTCTTCCAAAGTCGCAGCAATGCCGCGCTTGAGCAGGACTGGCTTTTTGACTTTGCCCAACTCGCGCAACAGATTGAAATTCTGCATGTTGCGTGCCCCGACCTGGAAGATGTCCACGAAAGGCAGCATGATGGCTATTTGCGAAATCTCCATGACCTCGCTGATCACCAGCAAACCGAAGCGGTCGCCAGCTTCGCGTAGAAGTTTCAAAGCTTCCAAACCGAGTCCCTGGAAAGAATAAGGAGAACTGCGCGGCTTGAAGGCGCCGCCACGAAGCGCGCGCGCCCCGGCCTTCGCCACGCGCTCGGCTGTGGCGAATAACTGATCGCGGGATTCCACCGAGCAAGGGCCCGCCATCACAACCACCTGTTCGGCTCCGATTTTCAAACCGTTGGCAAACTGGACTACGGTTCCTTGCGGCCGGAAGCTTCGTCCCGCCAACTTGTAGGGTGCACTGATCCGATGAACGTGTTCGACTCCGGAGAGCACTTCGAGGTTGCGAATATCAAAATCGACTCGCGCCCCGACCGCAGCCACCACGGTCTGCCGCGCTCCAGTGGAGCGATGTACCGAGAAGCCTATCGCAATGAGGTGTTCCACCACATGCTGGATCTGCTCCTCCGTTGCCGATTCTTGCATTGCGACGATCATAGAAAGTCGTTGGTCGTTGGTCGTTAGTCGTTAGTCTGGGTTTTCGCCAACGACCAACGACTAACGACCAACGACTGTTCAGTCATTCACCTCTGCATCCAATTCTGTATCGCCGGGAACTTCGGTCGCTCGCGCCTTGGGGGCGATCTCTTCCTGCTGAATCTGGCGCATGATGTCCATGATGCGCTCGTAGATACAAAGCAGATCACGATCCGGCAGCGGGCCCGGATTCACGCCGCGAACATTGTCGAATACAGCCCGCTCACGGTCCGGCTCATAGATGGGCATGCCAATGCCACGTTTCAGTTTGCCGATCTCGTGGGCAGCTTGCGCTCGCTGGCTGAGCAACTCCACCAGTTTGCGGTCAAGTTCGTCGATTTTCTTGCGCCAGTCGGAAATATCCATAGAAGCTATTAGCGCTCAGCTGTCAGCTCTCAGCTCAACCAACAGTAAGATGCCGACGACTCGGATGTTTACGCAATGGTTTCTGAGCTGACGGCTGAGAGCTGTTTGATAAATTCTGCCACAGATGCGGCTTCTTTGCCGGGACTGCGCTCGATCGCCTCGACAATCGCGCTGCCGACCACCGCCGCATCAGCAAATTCTCCTACCACCGCGAATTGCTCGGGGGTGGAAATGCCAAAGCCAACGGCAATTGGCAGCTTTGTGTACTTGCGGAGGCGGCGAACCAACTTCCGCGCGTCGTCAGGCAGTTGCTGGCGGGCTCCAGTCACTCCAGTCCGAGAGACCGCGTAGACAAAACCGCTCGAAGCTTCCGCAATGCGCTTCAGCCGTTCGTCGGTGCTGGTGGGCGCCGCGAGAAAAACGGTTGCCAAGTCGTTTCGCCGCATCTCCCGCAGGTAGTCGCCCGCTTCTTCGACCGGCAAATCCGTCAGCAGCGTTCCGTCAACTCCCGCATGGCGCGCGATCCTGCAGAACTTTTCCATTCCCATGCGGAGAATGGGATTCAAATACGAGAAAATGATTACTCCGGTCGACTGCGCGGACTGGCGTACTTCAGCTGCCAGCTTCAGCACATCGGCAAGGGAGGTGCCGTGCTGGAGCGCGCGTTGGCTGGCGCGCTGGATCACCGCGCCGTCCGCCACTGGATCGCTGAAGGGCACACCAAGTTCAATCACGTCGGCGCCGGCGTCGATCGCAGCCAAGACGACAGCCCGCGTCGTCGCCAGATCGGGATCGCCACAGGTGACGTATGCCACCAGAGAAGGGCGGTTTGGAAAAGATAGAGGCATGCTTTTCAGAGGTTCGATTGAATTCACGAGCGGAATCGAAGATGCAAATCGATCTAGCCGTCCAGCTTCAAGTTCTCCCGCAAGATTCCGATATCTTTATCTCCCCGCCCGGAGATGTTCACGATCACAATATCTGACTTCTTCAATTTGGGCACACGCTTGATCGCTTCCACCACGGCGTGCGCCGACTCGAGCGCTGGAATAATGCCCTCGGTCCGGGCCAGCTGGGTGCACGCGGTGAGCGCCTCCGCGTCTGTTGCTGAAACATATTCGGCGCGGCCTGAATCATAAAGCGCCGCATGCTCCGGGCCGATCGAAGGATAGTCGAGGCCCGCGGACACAGAATGTGTATTTGCCACCTGCCCGGCGGGGTCCTGCAGGAGATAGGAATAGGTTCCTTGCAGCACGCCCGGCGAGCCGCCGTGAAAACGCGCCGCATGTTCACCCAAGGTCTCGCCGCGTCCCCCTGCTTCGACGCCGATCAACTGCACTCGCTTGTCCTTGATGAAGTCATAGAAAATGCCAATGGAATTCGAGCCGCCGCCGACGCAGGCGACAATCGCAGTGGGCAGTTTGCCCTCGGCCTTCACTATTTGCGCGCGCGCCTCATGGCCGATGATTTTGTGAAAATCGCGCACCATCGTTGGATACGGATGAGCGCCCAGCACGCTGCCCAGAAGATAATGCGTGGTGCGAACGTTGGTTACCCAATCGCGCATCGCTTCGTTGATCGCATCTTTCAGGGTGCGCGAACCTGAGTTCACACCGCGCACTTCAGCGCCCAGCAGCCGCATGCGGAAGACATTCAGTTCCTGCCGCCGCATGTCCTCGGTGCCCATGTAAACGACGCATTCGAAGCCGAGCAGAGCACAGACAGTAGCGGTGGCGACTCCGTGCTGTCCCGCGCCAGTTTCGGCGATGATGCGATGCTTGCCCATGCGTTCGGCCAGCAGTCCCTGTCCCAGACAATTGTTGATTTTGTGTGCGCCGGTGTGGAGTAGATCTTCGCGTTTGAGATAGATCTTCGCGCCGCGAAGTTTTTGGGTGAGACGACGCGCAAAAAACAATGGCGTGGGCCGGCCGGCGTAGGTCCGCAAGAGTTCATCCAGGCGGCGCTGGAATCCGCGATCCTGCTTAGCTTTCTCGTATTCGCGCTCTAATTCTTCGAGCGCGGCCATCAACGTCTCGGGGACGTAGCGTCCTCCGTACAGGCCGAAGCGGCCTTTGGCGGGAGCTTGGTTCGATCGGTTGCCCTTCGTGACCGTCGCGGTTGGCATATTGCTATGCGACCCCTTCCGCATGACGAACGGCAGCGACGAAGGCTCGGACTTTTTCTGGATCTTTCTTGCCGGGCTTCGATTCGACGCCCGAAGAAACATCCACGCCCCAGGGCTGCAGGATTCGCATCGCCTCAGTAACGTTATCGGGAGTGAGGCCGCCGGCGACGATAATTCTTCCAAGACCTGCGATAACTCCAATTCTCTTCCGCTCCTGTTGCCAGTCGAACGTCTCGCCTGTCCCGCCTAGTTTCAACTGGCCTCCAGAGTCCACGAGGAAAGCGTGAACTGCATCGGGACGCCACATCATGGCCCAGCCATCGGGTTGTGGATGACGCATCGAAATACCCGCTACGATTTTCAGATGGGGCCGCCGCTGCGCAACCAAATCCGCGACGTGCGGATCTTCGTTGTCTCCATGCATTTGGATCGCGCTAAGGCCAACTTCGTCCGCGACCGAGCAAATCGAATCCTCGCACTGATTTACAAACACTCCGACTTTGTCGACGCTGGATGGCAACTCTTCGACCATTTCTCGCACTGCCTCCGCTCCGACGTTTCGCAGACTCTTCTCGTGGAATACGAACCCCACCGCGTCGGCTCCGGCATTTACTGCCGCCAGCGCGTCCTCGAGATTCGTAATCCCGCAAATCTTTACCCAGGTCATGAAGTCCAGTGCTCCTACTTGGTTGTGGTTCGCAGTTCGATCGCAGACTTACTTTCTGACCAGCGGGTCCGAACTACGCTGCGCTTCCAACAAAAGCGCTTTTAGCGCTTCTCCGGGTGATTTCGCTTTCATCAACGCTTCGCCAATCAAGAATCCCTGATACCCTACTGCACGCAGGCGGGCAATGTCTGCTCCGTTGTGGATCCCACTTTCCGCCACAGCAAGCGCATTCTTTGGAATGGAGTCCACTAATCGGAATGCGGCTTCCAGATCGACCTGGAAAGTTCGCAGATTGCGGCTGTTTACGCCGATCAGGTCGCACCCAGCGTCCACGGCCCGCTGCAAGTCATCCTCGTCGTGCACCTCGCACAAAACGCCGAGGCTATACTCACCGGCACGGGAAGCCAGCCTCTTCAACTCATCCTGGGACAACGCAGCCACAATCAACAGAACCGCGTCGGCGCCATTGGCTCGCGCTTCCAGCAACTGGAATTCATCGATAAGGAAATCCTTGCGCAGGCACGGTAACATTGTGCAGGCCGATGCACGCCGAAGATTCTCCAGCGACCCTTGAAAGAATTCTGCGTCGGTCAGCACTGACAAGGCAGCGGCGCCGGCACTCTCGAGTTCTTGCGCCAGAATCTCAGGATCAAAATCGTCGCGAATGAGTCCGCGCGAAGGCGACGCTCGTTTCAGTTCTGCGATGACGGCCACACCATCCTGACTGGCTGATTCCAAACCGCGCCGAAAGCCGCGCGGAACGTGCTTTCCAGCCTGCCGGTCAAGGTGGCGGAGATCGGCGGCAGGCTTGCTCTCGGCAAGTCTTCGGCGGGTTGCGGCAACGATTTGATCGAGGTTGGCAGGCATGGCAAGTCGCAACAATTATACGGGAGGGAAATCGAATCCCTTGTCATCGACTTGTCAAAGAAAAAGTCGATCGGCACGCTACGCCGGGGAAGGAGGGGAATCTTGGTGCCATCGAAGGGACTCGAACCCCCACACCCTTGCGGGTACATGGACCTGAACCATGCGCGTCTGCCAATTCCGCCACGATGGCAAAAAGTGATTCGGTTACGGGGCGACCCTTGCGGGGCACCTTTCAGGAGAGAACCACAGCTAATATTCTACAGGGGCGTCGCTCGCTGTCAAACGTTCGAGGGGCGGGTTGCAGGCTTCGGGCTGCAGGCTCCGGATTTCGGCTTCAGGTACCTGAGTTCGGATGCCGCACCCTTCTACCTTTGAATCGGGAGGAGAAGAGAAGAGCTGAAGCCTATAGCCCGAAGCCTGACGCTGAAGCCTGCAGCCCAACTTTCTATCCTTCCAGCTTAGCGTTCATCGTAATGTTCGCCTTGAGCACCTTAGACACCGGGCAACCGCTCTTGGCGTTCTCCGCAGCCTTCTGGAAAGCAGCCTGATCAGCATTTGGGACGCGGCCGACCACATCCAGATGCACGGCAGTAATCGTCCAGCCGGAATCGAGTTTTTCCATGGTGAGAGTCGCCGTGGTTTCTATGCTGGACGGCGTTAGATTGGCGCCGCCCAACTGCCCGGAAAGTGCCATGGAAAAGCATCCGGCGTGTGCCGCCGCAATCAATTCCTCAGGATTCGTGCCCGGAGTGTTTTCGAAACGCGTGCTGAATGAGTAGGGAGTATTGTTGAGTACACCGCTGGCCGACGATACCGCGCCCTTGCCGTCCTTCAGTCCGCCCTTCCACACTGCGCTTGCCTTGCGTTGCATCCTGTTCTCCTCGAATTATGAAGTCGCTACCTAGCTATTGTAGATGGAAGCGAGGAAAGGTGTCAGGTGCGAAGCCTTTAGCATTTGGTACTTAGCATTTGGCCGCGAAGATTATGGCTAAAGATCGAGGATGTTCGATGGCTGAGTGGTGAGTGCTAACTGCTGTTTCACTCAGTAGAAATCAGAACAACTCAGATAAAAGCCGCAGCGTGGACAACTCAGCTTGCAGCGATGCTCTTGCAGTTCCGCTGAGCAATTCGGGCAGAAGCGCGACGCGGTCCCACGATCGAGACCAGTCGTCTCATTTGACGACGGCGGAACTCCGGAAGCGGTCAGGCCAGATACCGGTTTACTCATCGTGTCGAAACTATCAGCAGCAACCGATGCGGCGCAATTGCAATTCGCGACTCCCTAAGCGACCTTGGCATCTTCGCCAAGTTTGATTGCCTGATCTTTGATTTCGTGATGGGCGGCGGGTAGGCTGCTGCTCCAGGAATCACCTACAATCCGCCACGCCCCGAGGCGGTGCCAGGCGCGCAGAAACTTCCCGGCGTCAGCAACTATCGTGTTTCCTAGTTCAATCGAGACCGTGTAACGCCCCATTTCGATCGCCATGTCGCCCGAGTAGTCTACGCGCGTGGTCTCAAAGCGCAGATTCTGATATCCCGCGTCACCGTATTGTCGCAACAAGCGCTCGATTCCTTTTGGTCCTTGGGATGACTCACGGTGCGAAAGCATCAACACGCCGTCCGAAGCAAATAATGCCCCCGCCTGGTCATAGTTGCCGGTGTTGAAAGCCATGCAGAAATCCTGAGTGAGTCCGCGAATCGTTGACTCTACGTCGAGCAGCGGGCTGCAGCCACTGACGCCGCTACTGGGGGGCCGGTACATCGAACTACCTCCTGGGGGGAACAGGATACCGCGTACTTTGAGACTACATTGTAACCCAAAATCGGCGTGGAAAACTGCATAGTTTTCCTCCACAACCGCTCTCTATTTATTGTTTTGTTGTTCTCTATCGAACATAGAATCCAAAATGCTTGCGGCATAGGATTATCATGATCTGAGCTGAGTTCTCTTTGTGATTCTCAGAACTCCCAATTGAGGCGACGATCATGTACTTCGAACAATTTTACCTGGGTTGCCTGGCGCACGCTTCCTACATATTGGCGTCGCAGGGCGAGGCGGTCGTGGTCGATCCTCAGCGCGATGTCGAAATTTACTTGCAAGCCGCGGAAGAACATGGAGTGAAGATCCGCCATATCGTTGAAACTCATCTGCACGCCGATTTTGTTTCCGGACACAAAGAACTTGCTGAACGTACCGCAGCCAAGATTTACATTGGCGCTCGGGCTGGGGCCAAGTTTAACCACGTCAATTTGAGGGATGGCTTCGAGTTGGCCGTGGGTAAGGCAGTTCTCAAAGTGTTGGAAACGCCGGGACACACACCCGAAAGCATCTGCCTTCTAATAACGGACAACGAAAAATCCCCCAAGCCCTGGGCGGTGCTGACCGGCGACACGCTGTTTCTCGGCGATGTCGGCAGGCCGGACCTCTCGAAAGCCCACACACCCACCGAGCTGGCGGGCATGCTCTTCGACAGTTTGCATCACAAACTGCTCGCGCTCCCGGACGATGTTCTCGTCTATCCGGCGCACGGCGCCGGTTCGCTGTGCGGACGTAATATGCGCGCCGAGCGCTCCTCCACGATCGGCACCGAAAGGCTCACAAACTACGCATTGCAGATCAAGAGCAGGGAAGAATTCATACGGCAACTGACTACCAACTTGCCCACCCGTCCCGAATATTTTCTGCAGGACGCGGAAATAAATCGCGAGGGCGCATCCGCGCTTTCTGACCTCCACGAACTGCTCTCGATTTCTGCTCCCGAATTAAAGTTGATGCTGGACGAGGGAGTGGTCGCGCTCGACGTTCGACTCGGCGACCAGTTCGCCCACGGGTACGTCCCCGGCTCGATCAACATTGCTCTGTCAGGCCAGTTTGCGTCCTGGGCAGGAACGGTTCTAGGGTTATCCGCTCGTCCGGTGCTGATCGCGGATTCTCCCGAACAGCTGCCAGAAGCGCGGCTGCGGTTGGCGCGAGTGGGCATTGAAGATGCACGCGGATATTTGAACGGCGGCGTCGGAGCGTGGACACAAGCGGGATTCGAGCTTGCCGAGTTGCCCCAGATTGACGCACAAACTTTGCATGATCGTTTGCAGGCTGACGCGATCCAGGTGCTCGATGTCCGCCGCGAATCCGAGTGGCAAGTCGGACACGTCGAAGGGGCGGCCTGGTGGCCGCTCGACAATTTCAAGGTTTCCCCACCAGAGATCGACCGCGACCGTCCGCTCGCCGTCCATTGCAAAAGCGGATATCGCAGCGTGATCGCCTGTAGCCTGCTGCAACGAGCCGGTTTTCGAAACGTTACAAATGTGATCGGTGGCTTTGATGCGTGGCAGCAGGCGAAGCTTCCAGTTGAGACTGAAACCGCAGTCGAGGCGCAGCGCGCGCAGCGCTAAGGTGGTTGCAAAGGGCCAGACGGTCAATTAAGCTAAATGTCTCCGCACCAGACATTCCGAGCCGGGATGGCGGAACTGGCAGACGCGACCCGATTGGACGGCGCATACCGCGACTCCCGCAAACGGGAGATGAGATCGGCGTCCATTTGATCCTGTTGGGTGATCAGCAATGCGTCGGCCGGGTCAGACTTTGCGATCAGTTCGTCTCGAATGTACCGATGATCGTTGGCGTTGAAGCGTGCATCGTAGTCGTACTTGATTCGAAGTTCGACGGCTGCCGGCATTCGCCGCGGTACAACCAAAATTGATTTCTTTGGCATTTTGCTACTCGGTTATCAAAAGGCGTCCCATAAGCTCAGGCATCCGCCTTGGTTTTCGCACCCTATCGGCGCGCTCCCGGAACGACGTGTCACTGGCCGACGGATTTCGGTGTTACGTGTCCAATCGGGCCGCGTTGGCAGCGTTGGCGGCGTTGGCGGGCTGTGCTTGTATTCTGACAGGCGCATGATTAAGATATCACCGTTAACGTACACGATATTTAATTGAGGCCCCGAGACGCAAGGCTCCACAGTCGTGTCGGAAGCAATCAAGAGCGGCCCGCAGAATGTATTTCCTTGGAATTGACGTAGGTACCGGAGGTACGCGCGCACTCATCATCGATGAGCAGGGGCGCACGATTGCGTCAGCTACGGGGGAGCATCAGGCTTTTGCTTCTCCGCAGATCGGCTGGGCGGAACAGGATCCCGAGGATTGGTGGAGGGCCTGCGGTGTAGCTGTGCGCGAGGCGTTGGCAAAAGGTCATCTGCGCGGCAATCAGATTGCCTGCGTCGGTTTATCTGGACAAATGCACGGCGCAGTTCTGCTGGACGATCAAGGACGTGTCGTCCGCCCGGCGCTGATCTGGTGTGATGTCAGGACGGAAGAGCAAAGCCAGCGTCTCACCGCCCAAATCGGAATCGACCGGCTGATCGAGCTCACCTGTAATCCTGCACTCACCAACTTCACATTAACGAAATGCCTTTGGGTCCGGGAAAACGAACCCGAGAGCTGGGGCAGAGTGCGCTCGATCATGCTGCCCAAGGACTACGTGCGATTTCGGCTAACGGGTGAGTGGGCGACTGACATGTCGGATGCCTCCGGTACTCTGCTGCTCGACGTAGCCCACCGCTGCTGGTCGAAGGAGATTCTAAAGCTTGTTCAACTGGATGAATCGCTGCTGCCCAATCTGTACGAGTCTCCAGAGATCGGTGGGAGGATCTTGACTGAGGGCGCTGCCGCTACTGGTCTGCATGCCGGGACGCCCGTCGTGGCGGGCGCGGGAGATCAAGCTGCAGGCGCGATTGGCATGGGTGTGGTTTCATCCGGAACCGTGAGCGCAACCATCGGAACCTCGGGCGTCGTTCTGGCTGCGACGAGTGCTCCAGCGCTTGATTCGAAAGGAAGGCTGCACACATTTTGTCATGCCGTTCCAGGGCGTTGGATGGTCATGGGTGTAACTCAGGCGGCGGGCTTTTCACTTCGTTGGTTTCGGGATCAGTTCGGAGCGGGAACAAACGGCCACTGTGATTCTCGCAGGGATCCCTATGACACGCTCACCGCCGACGCTGCGAACGCTCCTCCGGGATGCGACGGTTTGCTCTGGGCTCCTTATCTAATGGGGGAGCGCACGCCTTACCTCGACCCGGCAGCTCGGGGGGCTCTGGTTGGACTCACGGCGTCTCACACGCGAGCGCATGTAATTCGAGCGATTCTGGAAGGGGTTGCTTTCAGCTTGCGTGACACTTTCAGCATTTTTCAGGAACTCGAAGTCCCAGTAAAAACCGTTCGTTTGGGCGGCGGTGGCGCCAGATCACCACTGTGGCGGCAGATTCAAGCTGATGTCTATGGGCGAAGCGTTGAGACGGTTGAGGCAGAAGAAGGTGCAGCGTACGGAGCCGCGATCCTGGCCGGTGTGGGTGCGGAAGCATGGCCCACGGTTGATGAGGCCTGTAATGCCGTGGTGCGTGTCGCCGGACATGTGGATCGGAACCTGAGAGACTCGGTTGTGTTGGACAAGGCGTATGCGATGTACCGGCGGATTTATCCTGCAATGAAGTCGATTCTAAATTGATAGCTGCTACGGCGTGGAGAAACGGAGAACAGGTGACGACAAATACTGACAATTACCAACCCCGTCCGGAGCACAAATTCTCCTTCGGTCTGTGGACCGTAGGCAATCGCGGACGCGATCCGTTTGGAGATTTCGCCCGCCCTCCGATTTCGCCCGCCGAGATTGTCAGCATGCTCGCGGAGGTGGGTGCCTGGGGCGTCAATCTGCATGACAACGATCTGGTGCCAATTGACGCGACCGGGGCCGAACGAGACTGCCTGGTTCGATGCTTCAAGCAGGCCTGCGACGCCAGCGGGATTGTGGTTCCAATGGCGACCGTCTCCCTGTTCTTCCATCCGATCTTCCGCGACGGGGCTTTCACCGCGAACGATCCCGAAGTGCGCGGCTACGCTCTGCAAAAAACGATGCGGGCTATGGACATTGGCGCGGAGCTAGGCGCAAAGATTTTTGTTTTGTGGGGGGGCCGGGAAGGCGTCGAGACTGACGCGTGCCGCCGCGCGGATGAGGCCATCAAGTATTTGCGCGAGGCGATCAACTACCTCTGCGAATACAACACCGAACGCGGGTATGGCATGAAGTTTGCCTTGGAAGCCAAGCCCAATGAGCCACGGGCAGACATCTACATGGCCACCACCGGCAACTACCTCGGCTTCATTCCCACCCTGGATCATCCTGAAATGGTCGGCGTGAATCCGGAAGTTGCGCACGAGCAAATGGCTGGACTCAATTTCATGCATGCGGTGGCCCAGGCGTGGGACGCAGGCAAGCTCTTTCACATCGACCTGAATGATCAAATGCCCGGTCGATTCGATCAGGATCTTCGCTTTGGTTCGTCCAACCTGAAGTCAGCATTCTGGCTTGTAAAGTTTCTCGAAGACGTTAGCTACGAAGGCCCGCGTCACTTCGATGCGCACGCTTACCGGACCGAGGACTATGACGGAGTGAAAGATTTCGCTCGTGGCTGCATGCGAACCTACCTGATCCTCAAAGAGAAGGCTCTTCGCTGGAATGCCGATGCAGAAATACAAGGAATTCTTGGCGAGCTTTCAAGCAGCGGAAACGGCATTCCCAAGTTGGGTCACTATTCGAAGGAGAACGCATTCCAGTTGCGTACGCATGCGTTCGATAAAGACGCGATCCTCAAAAAGCGTTTGCCCTACGAGCGGCTCGATCAGCTCACGATCGATACTCTGTTGGGCGTAAGGTGAGCGCGACTACGCGGCTCTTCTCAAAGGCTTCGCAGTCCGGCAGGTGAATTCGGCGGGGCCAGCCAAAGTACCGCACATTACAAACCGGTAAGGGATAACGAACCATGACGATGGCCATGTCGGTCGCACCCAGGCTCGTGCATTTGTCCGCGGTGGATGTGGTCATTATTGCTTTCTACTTTGCTTTGGTGTTGGGGATTGGTTTTTATTTGCGAGGACGGGCCAATACTGGCGAAGACTTTTTCATGGCCGGGCGGGAGATGACGGCGTGGGTGGCGGGTCTGAGCTTTCTCTCGGCCAATCTGGGGGCGCTCGAATTGATGGGCTGGGCAGGTTCGGCCTACCAGTACGGCATTTTGGCGACGCATTGGTATTGGATCGGCGCCATCCCAGCGATGCTGTTCTTGGCGCTGGTCATGATGCCGTTCTATTACATCTCCAAAACCCATTCTGTGCCGGGATATTTAAAACTGCGTTTCGGTGAACCGGCGCGCGCCTTGTCTGCGGTTTCGTTTGGATTTATGACCGTGCTGATGAGCGGCGTGAACATGTTTGCCATGGCCAAGGTTATGCAGATCGTGCTCGGATGGGATATTAATTTCAGCATCTGGGTTTCGTCACTGACGGTTGCGATTTACGTAACCCTGGGCGGCCTGCGCTCGGCCATCTTCAATGAAGTGCTGCAATTCTTCCTCATCTGGGCCGGTGCTCTGCTGATTCCGATCCTTGGTTTGTACGAGGCTGGGGGATGGTCCAACCTTAAGCTGCAGATTACCGAGAGAGCGTCGGCGCAGTACGTCCATCTCTGGTCTGGCTTGGGCTCATTCACAGGTAATCCCATGGGCATCCACTGGACCGGCATTGTGTTCGGGCTGGGCGCGATTATCTCGATGGGGTACTGGACGACTGACTTCCTGGTGGTGCAGCGCATTCTGGCGGCAAAAGACATTCGCAGCGCGGAGCTGGCGCCGATTATCGGAGCTGGATTCAAGATGCTGGTGCCCGTCATCGTGATTCTACCCGGACTGCTTGGCCTGGCCGTCTTGCCGGTGAAGCTGGTTCCAGAATCGGTAGCCGCAGTCACTGGCGGGCACAGTTACAACGACGTTCTCCCGCTCATGCTGGCCCGTTATTGCGGTCCGGGGTTGCTCGGCCTCGGAGTTACCGCGCTGATCGCGGGTTTCATGTCTGGAATGGCTGGAAATGTCAGCGCGTTCACGACGGTGTGGACCTATGACATCTACCGTCCGCTGATCAACAGCAAGGGCGGCGACCATCATTACGTAAACGTGGGGCGCTGGACCACAGTGATCGGCGTGCTGATTAGCGTGGGTACGGCGTATCTGGTGATGCAGTTCGCCAGCATTATGGATTACGTGCAGGCGTTATTCAGCTTCTTCATCGCTCCTTTATTCGGGACGGTCGTACTAGGGATGCTTTGGAAACGGGCGACCGGCCCCGCGGGATTCTGGGGATTGCTGTGCGGAACGCTTTCCTCGATCAGCATGTGGACCTGGGTGAAAGTCGATCCTTCCGCGCTGCGCTACGTGGCGCTCTCGCCCCATGCCAAAGGCCTTGCTCAGGATATGTATCAAGCGCTCTGGTCTTTTGTAGTGTGTGTCGTGGTAACTGTAGGCGTCAGTCTGGCAACGAAGCCGATGCCGGACAGCGCATTGACGGGCCTGGTGTATGGGTTGACCGAAGTTCCCGCGGTCGGGGACGTCCCGCTGTATCAGAAGCCTATTTTCTGGGCGGCTGTGGTGACCGTCGTTTTCATCGCATTTAACATCATTTTCCGGTAAAGGAAGGCGCGTCATGGTTTCGATCTGGTTTTTCATCGGCATTTCACTGGCAGTGAACGGGGCGCTGATTCTCGCTGCAGGAATTTACCAGTTGGTGAATCCTCCGGAGAATCCGGGCGTCGTGTTGTACAACTCGCATGCCAACGTGTGGTGGGGCGCAGCCCTGCTGGTCTTCGGCCTCATCTATTGCTTTCGCTTCAAGCCGGGACGCCAGCCCTAAGACGTCATGAACGCGGCGCCTATTGCGGTAGGGGTGGCGGTGCAGCCGACATTTTGGCTGCTACGTCCTCATCTTCTTTTTCGTGAAGTTCGCGAACTTCGGCGAATTCCTTCTCAGCCACGGGCGTGTTCCCCATGGCCTGCTACAGACGTCCCAGCCGGAAATGAGCGTCGGGCTGAACAGGATCCAATTCCACGGCCTGCTGCAGCGCGGTCATCGCGTTCTGATATTGTTTCCGCTCGAGAAAAATAGCTCCCAAGTCTGAGGAGGCGATCCGATTGTCGTCTTTTCAGCTGTACAGCCTTCTCAAGCAATGGCAAAGCCTGATCGGAATCGTTTCTCTTCATTTCGATGTCGCCTAGATCCCTTGAAACCTGGAGCTTGCACACGGATGGTGTAGTGTCCAATGACGAGGTCGGGCGCCACATACTGTCCAGCGTCGTACGTGACCGTTGACCACGGTGATCGCCGCCTTGGTCACTACGGCCCCCCCGAGCGATCGGTAACGGTTCCGACGATAGTAGCCTCCTGGCCGAACGCGTGGAACGAGAAACCAAGGAGGAACAGGCAAAGGATCGCTAGATGAAGGCTGCAGCCTCTCGCAGCGATGGCAACAGTACTGGCGCAATTAAACCATGGAGGAATTCATAATGCACGCTCCGGTGGTGTATTTCATTTTGCGTTCGTTAACGTTAACGACACCAGAGCAGCAGCTTGTATAGCCTTGGAGAGATGTTTGGCAAGCAAATTCCGAATCCGTCCAATCGAGATTCTGAATCCAGCCGCTTCTCTGCATGATTGAGATATGGTCACCGCGGCAAAATGCTACGAACTGGAGGCGTGGAAGATCGGTTCAGGCGAGCACTTATCAATGGGATCAAGCGGGCTGACTTCTTTAAAAGCAAAGCTGGCTCAAGGGGGTTAAGCAGTTGAATGGTGTGACACGCGGTTCAGAGAAACTTAAGCCTCAAATCTTTTTAGGGCTTTCGCGGGGCTCGGCATGCTCAGAACCGAATCGTCAAACTTTGCAGTGGCTAGTTTGATCTCGCGGAAGAGATGCAGGTTGGACGACATCACCACCCCTGGACTGAGATGGACAGTCGGCGGGAAAGGCACTTTACTGGTGAGGTTGTCGGCCATGAGTCGAACCGCCAACTGGCCCTGGCGATGTGGCTGTTGGTAAATCGAGGCCGTGATCGTTCCTTTTTCGAAGTAGGGAGACATCTCCGCGAAGAGATCCGTAGTGATCAACTTAACTTTTCCCGCGAGTCCGCGTGCTCCGAGAGCACGGCATACGGGAAGACAGTTCACGGTATTCACATAAAGCCCGGTCAGAGTTGGAATACGGGCCAGAAGGTCAAACGTCTTCTGGAAACTCTCGTCTTCGTCCTCGTGTCCTTCGATAACATTGACGATCGTCCCACCGGCGCAGTGACGCGGAAATGCTTCCGAAAAACCATCAGTTTTCTTGCGATGATCCTCAGCCGTCAGCATACCCGCAACCACGGCCACTTTGGAGCCTGGCGGCAAAAACTTGCCCATCAACTCCCCTGCCAGGCGGCCATTCAACCGGGGCTCTACGCAAACGATACTTGATCGCGCGCTTTCGGGTGCATCCGTCGATACGCATACTACACGAATGCCGTTTCTTTCGGCGTCATCGATGAGAGGCTTGAGGCCTTCCGGGTTGCCGGCGGTGAGAATGATTCCGTTGACGCCGCTTTGCGCAAGTTCCTTGAATGCTTTGGTGTCTTCTTCTCCAAGGGCGTGAACCGGGCGGTTGACAAACTGTATTCCCAGCTGTCCAAGGCGGCGAGCTTCGTCCAAGACACCGCTCCAAAGCTGATCGTAGAAAAAACGGATTTCTCTAGGGATGCAAACTCCAATACGAGCACTAGCTTTGGAAACCGACAAAGCTCTTGCTGCCAGGTTCGGAGTATAGGATATTTGTCGCACAATTTGCAAAATCCGCTGACGCGTAGCTTCGTTGATTCCGTCGCGTCCGTGGAGGGCACGGTCCACCGTCCCGATCGAGACGTTCGCCAGTTCGGCAATAAAGTGGATTCCGCGCCTTTGCTTCTTCACTATTCGCTAACTCCAATTATTTATGCGGTAGCGGTACAACATCCTCCGACTCCAGTTAACTCATGGATAGCGGCACAACACTCGCAGTTAGCTTCGATGGGCGATACTGCTCTGACGATTCCAACAAATCTTGCCTCGACTGGCGACGTGGCCAGCCAACATCTTACGCCCTGTTGCGCAAGAACGCATGACCAGGAGGGCCGTCAAACCAGAATTAAGTGCGTCGTGTACGTTGACGATGCTATATTTCAGCTGCTCTTGCGTCCAGGGAGCCGCAGCCAGCTTGTGATGCCACCCATTCCAAAGCCCTTGAAAGTTGACTGCTCCGAGCTGCGCTTTGCCCTTCGTCGCCTCCTGATTCTGGTTCTGGCTTCGTTTTCTCCTCGTGCTGCCAGTTGCCAGCAGCAGAATCAGACTCCAAAAGCATCCTCCGGTATGGGCGTCTCAACCGGCACGGCGCATCCGGCGGTGAAAGACTCCAAGTCTCGACCCATCACCGCCGGCGGATTTGTGGACGGCGTTCCGGTCATATTCATTGACGTCACTGCACAAGCCGGTTTCGACAGGTTTCATCAACGTTCCGGGACTGTGGAAAAGAGAACCATTCTTGAAACTCCGGGCTCCGGTGTCGCTTGGCTCGACTACGATAACGACGGTTGGCTCGACGTTTTCCTTCTAAACGGTTCGACGTTCGACGCGCTGAAAGGGCGAGAGCCTCCGCCGCGATCGATGCTCTTTCACAACAATCACGACGGCACCTTTACCGACGTCACCGAGAAAGCCGGCGTGTCCAACCAGCTTTCGCGGACGGCAGCGCGTAGCAGTGCCGGAACAACTCCTAGGTACCGTCGACTAGCGCATGTTTGCCATGGGGGCCTGTAAGCCCAAGAAAAAGCAAGAGCGATTTTTGAGTTTGGTCACTACATGAGCCATTCTCGTCCCTCCTCGGGTGTGGGCGGATCCAGCTGAGTAATTCCGAGAATGCGCAGCACTTCGGCGGCGTGTTGGTTGCCGCGGGTCACACAAGTCTTGCGGCGCTGACCGAGATCGACTTCGACACAGCGGATCGTCTCCAGCGCTTGCCAAGCAAACGGCGAGGACAACTGGCTACCGGCGCGGCGCAGACTCTTTTCCAGAGCGCGATCCAGTAACAGCGCGAGTGCGGCCACGAACACGTGGGCCTGCACACGCTCGTCGCTGTGGTGGTACACCGGGCGTAGCTCCAGCAGATCTTTCAGATGAGAGAAGCCGCGCTCGACTTCGTTCAGCTGCTTATAGGCGCTTACCGCCTCGGCGGCCGACAGATTCCGTTCCTCGGTCTGAATGACGTATTTGCCTTCCAGCGCCTTCTCCCGCACCAAGTTGAGGGGATGCTCAAAAAAACGAAACTTCCCCTTCCGCAGCTCCCAGGCAAAATAACGATGACCATGATGGCGGCGCAGACGCGTGGCGGCCGCAGCCCCAATCTTGTCCGGCTCTTTTAACTCGCCTTTTTCTACCTGCGCGCTTAATGCTTCCAGCTCTTTGCGAGCCCGCTCCATCGCTAATACCCGCAGGCTGCGCTCATACACTTCGCGTTCTTCGCTGTGCACTACGAACACCCGCACCCCAGCTTCTTTCCCCGCCACTTCGACCACACTGGTCTTGGGCGTCACCGCCTTCTCGGCCGCTGCTATCCCCACCGCACATTCTTGCCAGTCGGTGCGCGCCTCGGCTTGCTGGATATACTCAAATGTGTCTTTGCGATTGCGCCGTTGCAATCCTACCAAGTAGCCTTGGTTCATCTTCCGCAGCTGCTGCACATTGCCGATGGTCATCATGCCGCGGTCCCCCACGAACACCACTCGGTTCAACTCAAACCGCTGGTTCAAGTCCTCCACCACTTCCCGCACCGTGGTCTGATCGAGACGATTGCCGGCGAACACATGGTGGGCGATCGGCCAGCCTTCCATCATCACCACCCCGATCACGATCTGACGATTCCGGGGTTTGCCATCTCGGCTGTAGCCGAAACGTCCCAGCTCGGCCGGGCCCGCCCCTTCGAAGTAGGTGGAGGTGATGTCATAGAACGCCAGGTCGGGCTGCAGGCTGAACAGATTCCGCACCGCTAAGTAGACGGCTTTCTCCATGCGCTTTTTCTCGGCCAACAGATCATCCAAGCTCTGATACCAAAGCTTCAACTGATCGAAGCCCACCTTGACTCGGCGGGATTGCTTCCACACCGGCACCCAGCGTTGGCCCGCAGCATTGCACACATAAAAATCTTCCAGCCATTGCGCCAAGGCATGTTCGCTACCCGGACAGCTGAGCCGATTGGCGAGCAGAGGAAAGATTCGCTCCGATAGCGGCTGACGGTGGCGCAGCGGCGCTTGGCCCGCGTCCAGTATCGATCCCAGAGAGAGTTGGTCGAATAGGTGCCGGGCTACCAAAATCGGTCCCCAGGTGGAAGCACGGGGCGTGGTGATCTGGTCGGCGGAAACCCAGCGCGGAGCTGCGGTCTCAGCCTGCAGCAACCGCACCAAGGTGTCCAGGTGAGGAGCCAGAAGATCCTTCCGCCCCAGATGAGCGACGATGCGTTGCTTGACCTTGTCGCCTTCGCGAAACGACTCGACCAGCCGGAGATACTCGTGGCGACCATTGGGTGCCTTAACAGAGCGAAGGAACAAGCCAAGCCCTCCGGAGACACTACATATAGCGCGGTCTAGTGGGCATGTTCAATAGAAAACTGAGCACAACAGCAAAATACTTTGGCACTACATTTTTCGCCCGCGACAACAATCAATGCTCATAATAAAAGAGTTAGCATCGATGCCCCCCATTTCCATGGCAAACATGCGCTAGATAGATATCCAGGGCGCAGCTCCAACACAAACCTATCGGACCGCTGCCTGCTCAATCAACTACCAGAGCTGGATTCTAGGCTTTGCGTCGGCTTATCTTTGTTCAGTGGCGGACGCCTCTACGGTTCCGTCAGAACAGTGGAGACCCACACTCTGGTCCTCACACGCAGCAGCAACTTCAATTCCGCGGTGAATTTCAATGTGTGAACCTACCAAATTTCCGCTTGCCAATCAGCGACAGCCGACTAACCGTCCGCGGCGGTCGGTTGCGATGCCGGGCAGATGCTCGCGGCATTTTTGAGGTACGATGGTGCTGTTTTCTAACCAAAAAAGAAAATTCCGCTGTTAGCGTTTTACCCCGGGGCCGAACCTCGGCCTAGCGCAAAGGGACACTATGAAGTCACTCTCGACACTTCTGACTCTGGCTGCACTGGCAGCGACCACTGCATTGGCGCAGATGAGCCAGCCGATGGTCAGTGAGAACACAACAAAGATTTCCGACCACGTGTTCGCGATCATGGGCTTTCCCAACATCGCCATAGTCGTCGGTAGCCGTGCAACCCTCGTCGTCGATACGGGTTTGGGCCCGAAGAATGGAGCGACCGTAGCGCGCGTGGCCGCAAAACTCGCGCCCAACAACTCGAAGCTCTTTCTCACCTCCACCCACTTCCATCCCGAACACGCTGCCGGTGAGCCCGGCTTTCCTCCTGGTACCATCCTGATCCGCGATACGGTGCAGCAGCAGGAAATGGAGAAGCACGGCCAGGAGATGATCGATATGTTCAGCCAGCGCTCGCAGCAGAATAAGGACCTGCTCGCGAGCGTTGTATTGCGCCCGCCCGACGTGACGTTCGACCAGGAAGCGACGATCGACCTTGGCGGTGTTACGGCCCGCCTGCTCTGGTTTGGCGGAGCCCACACCAAAGGCGATGAGCTGACCCTTGTAGAACCGGACCGCACGTTGATCTCGGGCGACGTAGTGCAGAACAAGACCATGCCGAACATTTTCGGCGACGGCGGCACACCTGCGAGCTGGCTTGCGGTGTTGGAGAAGGTAGCCGCCCTTAACGCCGCGCATGTCTTGCCCGACCATAGCGCTCCCGGCGATGGTTCCCTCGTGACCGCGGAACAGACCCTGATCTCCGAAATTCGTACGCGAGCGCTCGCCCTCAAGCGCCAAGGCGTTTCGCCCGATGATGCCGGAAAACAAATCAGCGCCGAGCTCAAAACGCAGCATCCCGACTGGCCCAACACCAATGCCTCCGGATTCGTCAAAAGCGTCTATGCAGAACTTCCGTAAGACATGCTGGATTTTCTGAGCCATTAACCCGTAACCTTCTACAATCCGGCAAAGAAGAGTTGCCGAACTTGCGCATTACGGCATCAATGTAGCCGCGATTAGCTCAGAGTATCGCGGAAGGTGTCATGTCATTAACGACTGAGTTTGCATGACCTCAGCGTGGAGCTTGCAAAGGCGGGTTGCGAGATCGCGCTTGACAGCCGTTGCATAGGTTCTCGGCAAATCCAGGTGCAGATAAGGCATGAGTATCTCCCTATAGAGCACGATCGAAAGATCAAGGGTGGACGATCCTCAGCCTGAAGCGCAGATCTGCCTACGGAGAGTCAATCCGGTGAGCGGCGGCTCACTTCCGATGGCTTACGCCACTTTCGTCTGGGGAGATGATTGATCACTTGCGCGCTGACCCATGTGTCTGTCAAACCAGCCGATCAGGCGCTCGGGATGCTGCCCGAAATGGTTGTATGAAACGCTGATTCGATTCTTCAATCCACAGCAGGTCCTTTTCCCGCGTTCCCAACGCATCGAAGATTGCCTGACCATCTCTCTCTGCGTGGATAAGGAAGTCTCGGCGAAGCTGCGCCATCAGCGTCGGCACTCTGACGTGTTTCGCGTAGGGTAATGGAGTTTAATCGTCAAGGCGAAAGCCGGTCAGCTCGCGAACACGCTCGTCCAGTCTGGCAGCTGCTTTCGCTGGATCCAGGTGCAGGTTCTCTGCGCCACGCTCAATGAAGGTTTTACCGGAAACCACATTGAGCAGGACTAGTGCCTGAATGTGTGAGAACTCTTCTGGCCATTTCGCCATAGCGATGATGGTCGAGTTGCCCCCCATACACTTGCTGTAGAGTCCGGTTTTCATAGCTTTCAAGTTCTTTTGCGACTTCTGCGACTTCGCATAACGAATCGAGCCTACGACATCCCGGCACTCCAAAAGCCCTAAACCGCTTATTACACCATTTGCTTCGCCGCTAAGACCGGGGTCCCTGAGGTCATACGTCAGAATGTTGTAGCCGGCATCATGCAGGTGTTTGAGCTCCGGCAGAAAATTCACCTCGAAGCCTCCAAACATTGTGTTCCAGGGCGGGAGATGCCCGGGGAAGCCGTAACGATTGCACGTCATCGGATGGTTGACGATCAGCAGCTTGTCCGAATCCGCCGGTATGAACCACGCTTCAAGGGGAATACCGTCAAGTGACGGGAAAAACGCTTCCTCGAAATCGAGGCCTATGTCGCTGGGACGCCTTAAAACCGGTGTTCGCGCCCGTGTGCAAACATCTGCGCGTACCGCTCGACCAGAGGATGGAGCGTGTCTTGGCCGGAGGCATTTGGCCCGGTCTCTTTCGGGATGACGGGCAAGCCTGAAGTTATCCGAAAGATGGACACTGGATCGCATCGGTGGTTTTTCGGCGAGCGAGACATGAAGTTGTCCCGAAATCGGCTTCGGGGTCGTTGCCGCCTCACAGCTGTCTTCCAGTCCGAGATTGTCGTTCACGGCATGGCCGAGTTTCTGCTGGCTATACGGCGTCCAGCAATTCGCGCTGGCACGCTAAGCGCTGCTCACGATCTTCTGCGAACCGCTGAATGCCGGCGAAAATCGACGCTTGATCCAAATGGGCTTCCGCAATCACGTCCGGCTCTAAACCGCCGGTCAGCCATTGATTGTCCCAGTCTGAGGTAAGGGAATATTTGTCAGTGAGAGGACCGACGTTGCGTACGGGCCAAACACGACGTGTACCGGTGCTGATCACCATCAGGTCAAAAAGAACCTCGGGAGGCAGCACCATTCGGCGGTAGCTGTCGGGCTGCCTATCGAACAAATCTTCGCTTACGGCGGAAATGATTTTCACGTTGATTCCACGCTCGTCCAAGTGCGGCGGCTCTTTCAGGACATTCACGGTCGCACTGGCGCCCTGAACAATCACGTAGCCCTGACGAGGCCGGTCCGGGGCAAAATCGCGAATCACGTAAAGCCCTTTGGCGGCGGCTCTTAGATCGGGATCAGCAAAACGGCTGCGGTCGGCCACCGGAAAATCGGGCCGTGCCACCTCAAGAATGATGATGCCCACCTCGGGGTCGCGCGCAGCAATCTCCGCTGCGGCAAAGTACCCTGGCGCGACATCATTGTAATCCCAGAAATTCAAGTGGATTGTTTGTCCGCGCGGAAAAAGCTTCCATACCTGTGGAGCGAAAATGCCGAAGTGCGTGCGTGCATCCGCCGCCGTTTCCGGTCCGGAATGCGCTGCCAAAATGTGAAGCACCCCCATGCGAAACTTGCTGTCCTGATTCTGTTGGCTCCACACGCGAGCGGGCGTGTACATTAGCGGAGTGAACGCACCGTAGGTACCACTGAGTGCCCATACTCCCGTAAATTTAGCGGGGTCGACTGCGGCACTCTGGCTCACAAGCCCAATAGCGGTAGAGACGTTCCCTGCTTCCTGAATGGCAGCTTTCAAGCGCGTGCCGAGCGGGTTTTTCTCGGGATCGTAATGACCCCACAAGCTGCCGTGCTCGACGTTGATCGACTCGGACAGATCGGCGGCTATGGTGAAGAACCGGTTATCGGTCACATAGTTCAACCACTTGATGATCTCTGAAATAGCCCGCCTCGCTCCGGCAGCCTCCCCGGGTTTGCGAAAGAGCGTAATCCCGACTTCCTTCTGTTTTCCCGAAATTGGATTCATTACCGAAAGCTTCTGCGGTTCGCGCGGCAAGTTTGCTACTCGCAAGCGATCATCGAGAAAGGGATCGTGCCGGACATCGATGCGAACGGGAACCTCGTCCTTGACTGTATCGCCGATCTCTACCAACCGGTCCGCCAGCCAGTCGCCCAAGCCGTTGTGATCGAGCACCGACATGACGATGTCAATGTTGGTTTTGAACTGGATCAGGCGCTCTCTGGGATCCGTCGTCACGGGCCCCTGGCGGATGCCTCTGAATTCGACATCATAGTGGCGCTCGAAGGTCTCTGCTAGGGCGACAAAATAGTCCGAGTTCATCTTCAGCGAATAAGGATGGCTGGCGTAGCCAACCACCTGGGGACCGTAATTGGGGATCTCGCCGCGAATCGCCGCGGGCCAGTAGCCCTTGATGGTCTTGCCAATCGTTATCATTGGGCGCCGATCCGCCGGGTCCCATTCCTCCATGGCTTTCAGCACGGCCACGATCTCCCCGTAATCGTGGCCGTCCTCTATTGTGAACACGTTCCAGCCGTACGAAGTCCACTGATCGATGATCCGGTAGCTGTCATATTTTTCGGCAATAACGCCGCCGCACAGGGAATCGTCGATGCCGCTGTTGTTTAGGGAGAAGAGAACCCGCAAGCGCTTGCCGACTTGCAGCGCGAGCGCCTGGGTCTTCAACTCCTGGGCATGGCCCTCGGTCATGGCAAATTCGCCTTCGAAAGCGATCAGCTTGGGGGAACTTGGGGCACCGATGAAATCCCAGAATGCGGCTTTCCCCGCGGCTGTCGCGATGCCAATACCGGAAGGGCCTCCGTTCACATCATTGGTAAGATCTGTCGATTCGGCATGGCCAGCCAAGGCGCGGATGCCGCGCCCCTTGGCTTGGGCAAACAGTGGGTGATCTTCCAATCCCAAGCGTTGCAAGAGCGTTTTTAGCGCTCCCGCGCCCCTGCGGAACCCAAGCGCATCCACCGGGAGCATGGCGACACGCGGATCCACTTTGTAACGCGGGTCCCCGGTCATCTCGAACTTCCGCTCCAAGGCCTGCCCCATGATCATCCACAAGGCATAGCAGGTCGGAATACAATGACCGCCGGCTAGCATGAATTTATCCCCATAAGGATGTTTAGGGCGACGGTAGTCGTAACGTAAACCGCCTACCTTCGGTCCCGCGAGGTGCACGGCAACGTTATACGGTGTGTAGGCCAGAGGCCCGCCGAAATGGCCCGTTTGCGCATAGTTGCCGAGCATCACCAGGGTCATGCAGGTCATGTACCCGATATCTTCCATATGGCGGTCATACGCCGCGCGAACCGGAGAAATGGGCGATAACTGTGTCTCGATGGTTGTCAAGCTTAGCTCCTAATTTTTGGAATCATCCGATGACCGCGGCCAACGAGACGCCGCAATCTGACGCCTGAGTTGCAAGCTGCTGCAGTACGCCATACGAGAAGTCTACAATTACTCACACCAAAATACCTCCGTGCGCGGTTCCTGCAAGTTGTACGTTGTGTAATCTTGGGTTACGAATTACGTGCGCAACTAACTGCTAGGCCAGGTGTATACGATAAATGCTGGAGTGCATACATCTCTCAGATCTCCTCGAAGCCCGTTTCGGGCCAACTTCCGAGTAGCCGACCATTCGGGTGTAGACGGCGAGAAAGGCATTTCTCGCTAGAAATCAGCCCGTTTTCGTTGCGTACTCTAAATGCGCTCGGCCTGGGCGGCCGCCATGTACGATCCGCGAAGCAGAACCAGGTGTTCGCGCAAATTACGCATCACTGCTGGTAAGCGTCTTGTCATGCGACGAGAATCGATGCCAATGACCCGAGTGCCGCCGATAGTTTCCGGGTTGCCCACCATCGCTCTCGTCAGCTCCCTGCCGCGGGCGACATGTTCAGGAACTCAGTCAATGCAAGCCTATTGAAGTATTCGGGTGGAAGGAGGTAACAGAAGCTCTTTCTGCCTGAACATCTCCTCTGAATCTGAGTAATTGTAGGTCGGTCCGCAAGTTGGGCAATTAATCATCAATGGGTAAGGCATCCAATATTCCACGCTGACTGGAGTCTTTCCTTTCTCGCCAAGGGAGGTGAGTATGTGAGCCGTTCTGCAATTCGCAGTCTTGCAGTCCACAACGATGTGAAGATGCATGGGCGCTCGCTTTCTACTTCGTTTTGCCGACAGCATGTTCATTCATCGTGGGATGATTGAACGTCGAATCCGTACTTCCTCTAGAGTCTCCGCGACTTCAGCGGTTTTGAAGAATGATAAAAACTGCTTTGCCGTTTCCTTATTCTTTGAGGAGTTAAGGATGACACACGCCTGCTCGATGGGCGGATATTCACCAACGGGAATCTCAACGAACCGCCCTTTGTCTTTCATGTTCGGAGACCAAGCGAGAGACAGAGCCACCATTCCCACATCAGCCGATCCCGACATGACGAAGGAAGCAGTCTGGGAGATGTTTTCGCCCAGCACAAACTTGTCCTTCACTTTGTCATAAATACCCGCCTTCTGCATGGCAGCGACGGCGGCTTGTCCATGCGGGGCATGCTGTGGATTCGCAACGGCAATCTTCTTGATGGAGGGGGTCAGCAGGAATTGCAGCTCAGAACTGAGGACTAACGCAGAGTCCTTGGGCACCCAGACCACGATCTTGCCTCTGGCGTACTCGTAGTAGCTTCCCGGCTCCGTCAATCCTGCAATTTCCAACTTCTTGGCATAATCGAGATTGGCCGAAAAAAACATGTCGAAGGGTGCGCCATTCTGAAGCTGTTGGAAGAAGTTGCCTGATGAGCCGTGAATCAGCTTCACTTCCTTTCCTGTTTCCTTCTGAAATTTGGCTGCGACATCTTGCATCGCAAATTGCAGGTCGGCTGCGGCAGCCACCGTGATTGCTTGGGCTGGACAAAATTGACAGACAAACATGATCGCCAGAAGCGTAATCAGGTTCCGTGTCCGCCTGCTCATACACCCTCTCCGATAACGTCTATAATTAGCGAATGCCAATCTCAGCCAGAAACAAGTTGCGTGGAACTATCGAAGAAGTCCAGCTGGGTGATGTCATGGCCCATGTGGTCGTTCGAGTGGGTGACAATCTCATTGAGAGCGCGATCACACGGCGCAGTGCCGACGATTTGAAGCTCAAGAAGGGCGACACGGTGGTCGCTGTTGTTAAAGCCACAGAGGTAATGATTCAGAAGGATTAACTTCTTACTGCACGTCCACAATTTTCAACGTCGTGACCTGTCGCACCCAACGAGCCATTCTCTTTTCATCCGGGATAACGATCCGGTACGGCCCCGCTTTTGTATCCAGTGGTTTTCCGTCCTGCAAGAAGGCAAGAACAATTTGTTTGTCGGTGTCGGGGTCAATCTCAGGAAGGGCGATGACGGCACTGTAGCCGTCGGCAGCTTCCACGAGAGGACATGAAGCTAACCGCTTGCCTCGCATCGAGTGTCCGAACTCAACGCCCCCCTTTTCGAGAACTGTCTTCAGAGCCACGCCCTCGAATGTGGCGTTATTTTCTGATCCGTGAGTCGCGACCTTTACGTGGGGCAAGGACTCGATGTCCGACCTCGCCAACACAGTCTGTTTTCCGCCCTCCGTTTGAATCGTGAGTTGCCGGCATTGCGCTAGTGCGGCACCCAGCAGCAGAACGAGTAGCACACGTCGAAAGGGTCGGTTTTTCATGAGTCAAACCCGCAAGATCATTACTTCGGTAGCCTTTATGAGGGCCGCGGCAGTCTGTCCCCGCTTTAGCTGCATTTCTCTGGCAGAGCGTGCCGTGATGATCGACGTGACTTGCTGAGCACCGATTGAAAGCCTGACCTCAGCCATCAAACCGCTGATCTGGACGGACTCAATTCGTCCCACTAGCTGATTACGACCACTCACGCGCCGCATTTCTTCTTTGCGTTGTTGCTCGGTCTTGCCACGGGTTCTGAAAAGCAATCTGTCCACTTCGCTCTGCGGGATACGATGATGTCCTCCTGCAGTCTGATTGCTTCGAATCTTCTTCTTGTAAATCCACTGCTTAATCGTTGGAAAGCTGATCCCCAGTTGCAAAGCTGCATCTCGAAGCTTCAGCAGTTCCTCAATATTCCCTGCGGATTTGTCCTTCTTCTGCATCGGGACGCAATCGTGGCGACAACGAAGTTCCCGGTCAACTCAGTCGCATCCGCATAAGTATAGCCCGCGGGCTCATTGCACAAGACTAAACCGTCCATTTATGGACAATAGAATCGTATGTCATGTACACTTACGGCTTCTGTCCCAAACGAGTGATTTTTCGAGGTCGAAATGCGCAAGGCTCACCTGTTTATCGCAGCGGTTGGTTTTTTGCTTTCGTTATCCTTGACCTTTGCTCAGGATGGATTTTTTGCCGACTGGCGCAACATGGTCTCCGAAACGCAAGCCGAACAGCCCCACTGGATCAGTCCACTCAACACGACTCCTCATCTCGAACAGGAGTTTCGGTATGACATTCAATGGCAGACTCACAATAGCGGCGTCACCGCATTGACTCACCAAAATTGCTACTGAGAGCTGGGTAGTTGCCTCATTCAAAATGCTACCAGCGTGAACCCCATACGGGAGGGCGAGAATGAGGAGACAGATCAGATTGACGGATTCTCAAGAAAGGTGGTCTATCGTGAAACGCTCTGACTGCTCGCAGATCCTCTTCCGGTATGGGAGGCGATGGAAAACTTTGACGCGCGCCGGCTACATTCCAACCGCTGCCTCATTGCTGCTGGCCCAACCCTTCTTGCTGCCTTTGTGGCTTGCGATGGGGGCGTTCCCGGCGCGGGCCCAAACGGGAGCGAGCCTTTCCGGCGTGGTGACGGACCAAACCGGCGCAGCCCTTCGCGATGTCGCGGTGACAGTCAAGAATGTCGATACAGGTGCAACGCGCACGATCACAACCGACGGCGGGGGGCACTATCAGGCGTCCGGCCTGCCTCTGGGGCGCTTCGAGATTCGTGCGGCGAAACACGGGTTCACCGATGAAACGCGCACCGGAATCAGCTTGGCGGTTGGCCAGGATGCCACGGTCGACATTAAGATGCAGCGGAGCACCCCCGACGCCTGCGCAAGCGGCCATGAGTTCGCCACCACCGATTGCACGCTCACCTGGCACGGCATCACGCTGTACGGCGCGTATGACATCGGCGTCGGCTGGGTCAGCCACGGCTTACCGGAAAACGGCTATAACTATGAAGGCGCATCTCTGGTGAACCGAAACGGCTATCAACATCGATTCCTCATCGCACCGAACAACCTGCAGCAGACGGGTCTGGGCATCAGGGGCAAGGAAGAGTTTCTGCCTGGCTGGTCCGTTGTGTTCAACGCTTCAACTGGCATCAATCCGCAGTCCGGCCTGCTCGCCAACGCGTCAGCCACCCAGACCATCAACAACGGCCTTCCCAGGAAGAGCTATTCGTACGCCATCGACGGCGCGCGCGCAGGCCAACCCTTCAATGACGAAATCTATGGCGGCATATCGTCCACGCATTTCGGCACGCTGACCTTCGGTCGTCAACGCGCTCTCGGCACCGATGCGATGCTCCTTTACGATCCGGCCGGCGGAAGCTATGCCTTTTCGTACATCGGGTATAACGGCACGATGGCTGGCGGTGGCGACACCGAGGACACACGCTGGGACGACGCCCTGAAGTATCGCTTCACCTATGGCCCGGTCCATTTCGGCGCGATGTACAAATTCGCCGATGGTTCCGCCGGCTGCTACTCGGCCTCCGGAACCTGGACTGCCGCCACCTGTACGCCGGAATCGGCGCATAACAATGCCTATGGATTCGACATCGGCGGAGATTACGGCAAGTTCTCTGCCGACGTCGTCTTCCAACAGTACAACCAGGCGATCAGCGTATTGAACCCCTTGCTGGGGCCTCAGAGTCCGACGGCGCCATATCAGTCGACCACCAACAGCATCAATACAAACCCCATTACCGGCGACAATGTGATCGGACCGACCAACACCGTATATGGCATCGTGACCGACAACCGCGCCATTATGGTCGCTGCCAAGTATATGTGGAACCCATTCAAGTTTTTTGCCGGCTACGAATACATCTGGCAGAATAACCCGTCGAACCCGTTGGGCGTTGGCGCCTCGGACCAGGGCGGTTATCTCCTGAGCGGGGTCGAAGACAACAATCTTGATTCTGAAAAGTTGTTAAACATCTGGTGGACGGGCGTGAAATACGCCATCGACAGCAAAACCGACATCACTTTCTCCTGGGATCAGCAGCGGCAGAACGACTTCCGTGTTCCGCCGACCTGCTCGCCCGCAGCCGGTTTCCGTAGTTCCTGCGCGGGCACCCTCAACGAGGTGTCGCTCTATGCGGATCATCACTTCACCAAGCGTTTCGACGGTTTTGCCGGACTTGCGTATTCCTACGTGACCGGCGGTCTGGCCATCGCCATTCCTCATGGCCCCGGCGTCCCCTATTTCCACAACAACAACTTTGCTCCGACAATCGGTGGTCGTTTCGCGTTCTGATCGTTTCCGCGGCGGGGTTAGTCGAGAGCCCACATGGGTTGTGGTTCATCAAACCTTGCGGCGGGTTCGAATGTCGCCGTCGCAGGGGTTGATTCCTCGCCTGTTCCTTCAGGGTGACATTATCGTCGGTGGACAGCCTGCGGGAGACTCTTTTCTTGTGCCGGTTGCGGCTATGGTTACACTTCGGCGCGGTTCAAGCTTGCACAATCCAACTGTTTTGAGCAATCCCGGCTTAGTGACGGGCGACTTCGATCTCTGAAGTTATGGGCCAGGACGGACTCCCGTCGACGCGGGTCAGAAGTCGGCTTGGGGGAAATCGGCATTGATATTTTCCAAGCCCGTTTCTGGAGAGCGCCTGACGCCCCTGTCCGGGTCGTCGCTCAAGGGAGAAACTGGCGCGAGCACGAATATTCTGGCATGCTGCGAGACGCAGCATTCGGCAAACAGGACCGTGGACAAAATGGTGCTTCAATGCCGATGGATAGCGTGGTTCCGGTTTAGGCGGTCGCTCGCATGGTGGCGAAGCTGCCGAAGTAGGGTAGGCTCGACCCCGTTGAGGAGAATTACAAACCAATCGCAACCGGGCCGGATGCTGCCAAATCAACCAGGAGAACGAGGCGATGAACCGGAGGCGCAAGAAGAAAGCCGGGAATGAGCAACAGGATTGGAGCGTGAATCTGGATGTGGTGCATCCCAACGCGGCAGGGATTGATATCGGCAATGAGTCCCATTACGTGGCGGTGCCCCCGGATCGAGATGCGGAGCCAGTGCGGCAGTTTGCCTGCTTCACGGAGGCCTTGCAGCAGATGGCAGCTTGGCTAAAAAGCTGTGGCATCGATACCGTGGCGATGCAGTCCACCGGAGTGTATTGGTTACCGGTCTACGAGATCTTGACGGAGGAGGGACTGCAGGTGTTTCTGGTGAACGCACGGCATACCAAGAACCTGCCTGGGCGTAAGACCGACGTACAGGAATGTCAGTGGCTACTGCAATTGCACACCTTTGGTCTGCTGAACAACTCCTTCCGTCCACCGGAGGAGATCTGCGGCAGGAGGTCGAAGCGCGGACGCTGCTTGACGCCTTCCGGAGCGCAGGAATAAAGCACAAGAAGTTTTTCTCGGTCGATCCGCTACTATTGCAACTTCGCGTTTTCCCCTTTGGCTTCGTTCAGGATGTTGATGTCGGGATCGTCAGGGCGGGAAGGCCGACACGCCGCAATAGGTCATGGAAACGAGGATGGTCCCGCAAGGCGTCCATGCTCGGATCTATATGAAGATAGATAAGCCAATGGGAATGCTCCTCGTAGGATTTCTCCAAGCATTCAATCGCGCGGTCGTTTTCTCCCAAGCCGATATGAATTCCGGCGAAGAAGTAGGTCGCAACATACTTTTGGTTTGCTAGTGTTGTCAGGTCATCGAGTATCTGAACTGCTTCGGTCGTCCTGCCAGCAGTGCCAAAAGTGTGCGCCAGTGCGGCACGCATCAGAGGACTGCCGCCTGACAGCTTCACCCCTTTCTCACCCTCGGCGATGGCCAGTTCATAGCGGCCCGTTTTCCTGAGCAGAAGGCCTAGAATCCAGTAGGTGACGGGATAGTTCGGGTCCAACTCGATAGCTCGCCGGAGCTGTTCGATGGCTTCGTCGTATCGGCGGGCGAAGTAGAAGGCCCATCCGACTGCGACGTTAATAATGAGCGACAACGGATCGAGATCCTGGCTCTTCTTCATTCTGGCCATAGCTTCTCCGTGTCGCCCCATCGTCATCACGTACTCGGCATACCAGTGGTTGGCGGTGGCGTAGGCGGAACCCAGTTCGAGGCTACGCTCGAATTCGGCCTGAGCCTCTTCCCACTGCCAATCGTGGAGCCACAACACAGCCGCCAGGGGCGTGTGGGCTTCGGCGAGATCCGGGTCGAGTTGCAAGGCGGCCATTGCCTCCGCTTTGCCTTTAGGGAACGCTTCCTTCGGCGGCAGATAGCTGTTCCATCCCAAAAGGACATAGGAATCGGCCAAGCCGGCGTGGGCGAGGGCATAGCTGGGGTCTTTCTCGACTGCCTGCCGAAAGTACTCGATCGCTTTGTAGAACCCTTCTTCGGTCCACCGGTTCCAGTAATGACGACCTTGCAAGTAAAGGCGGTACGCTTCCGCGTTCTTCGTATAGTGTCTTGTTAGTCGCTTCTTTTCTTTACGGGTCAGCTGTAGTCGCAATTTTCCCGAGATCTCGTTGGAAATCTCGTCTTGGACAACAAAGATGTCGCCCGGCTTGCGATCGTATTGTGCGCCCCATAGTTGAGAGCCGGTGGCTACATCGACCAGTTCGGCCCCGATGCGCAAAGAGCCGCCGCCGTACATCATTCTTCCGGTCAGAACGGCGCGCACGTTGAGCTCGCGTCCGATGGCTTGAGGATCAATTGCGCGGCCCAGCGCGGCCCTTATAGCGAAATACCGTGCTCTGCGCCATCACTCGTAATTTCGGTATCGTTGCCAGAATATTAATGAGGCTCCCCGTGATGCCGTCACTGAGGTATTCGTGCTCCGGATCGCCAGCAGTATTTTCGAATGGCAAAACCGCGATCGAGTCGATGACCTTGGGGACTCGTTGTGGGCGCGGGGCAGAGGTTTGCACGGTGGAAGTACGGCCCGACTCGCTGTCTCGCTTTAGCCGTTGCAGTTCAACCCGGATGTCGTCCGCACGCTGATAACGCAGGTTTCTGTCCTTCTCCAGGGCCCTGCGGATCACCTCCTGGAGCGACGGTGGGATGTTGGGGTTAACTTGTATGGGAGACACGGGATCGCGGTTGAGGATGGCTTCCGTGATGAGGGCCGAACTGGCTCCCTGAAAGGGCAACTTTCCCGTCGAGATCTGGTAGAGAACGATGCCGAAAGAAAACAGATCCGTGCGACCGTCCAATTCCTTGGCCTGTGCTTGCTCGGGAGACATATAAGCCACGGTTCCCACAGCTATCCCCGGGCTGGTGAGATGTTCCTCGGACTCAATGGCCTCAGCAGCCACGCCAAGGCCTTCAGGCTTCGAGGTAACTTTGGCAATCCCAAAGGGGTGCGGCTCTTTTAGATTTCCTTATTTCTGTGAAATTCAGGGCCAGCTCGCTGGTGCGAGGGCGGTTACGACTCTCCTTTTTTTCTTGACGATTTTCAGAGTGCTGCGACGACTGGGTTGGGATAAGAGGGCCGCAGGCAGAACGATGCTCGGCGCGTGATGATCGGCATAGTGCAAGGCGTGATTGCGTTTGTACTCCTGTTCCTCGTGAAACTTCCAATAAGCATCGAAATCATGACTCGAGCGTAGGGCGCGTAAGCGGAGCACGGCTTCGGCGCCGCTTAAACTCCAACGTGCCCCAGTAAGATTCATCCGGTCCTCAACCAGATGACGACAGGCACCTTCAATGACACCAGTAGCGATGGGCACGCCCTCAGCCAGCGCCTTGTCGTACTGCAGATACGGCGAGTAATTAAGGAGGTAATCGGCACAGTCGTCAACCGCCTGCCGCTCGGCAGTGGCCATGGCTCGCAGCGTGGCACTTCGGCGAATGCCCGCCGCCACCACGCTCGCCTTGCCGCGCAGAATCTCCAGCAGGTGCGCTCGCACCCAGCGATCTTGTTCTACCTGATTATCGGGAAAAAGGGCCAGTGATGCCTGCCAGACATACTGTGCCACATGAATGAAATCCACCACGATGATCAAATCTAGCTTTCGCTCATCTGCCAGCTGGTGGAGATAATCGATCTGCGTGCGATTCCCGTCGACGAGAGCAACCCACCGCTTTTTTCGTTTTGGATCCCGGTGCTCCGCCTCATCGAACATGGCCGTGATCACGGCTTCGGGTGAGTGGGCGAGGCTGGCCCAGACGCGTTTATGTTCCGGCTGTGGCCGCGTTGGCTTCTCCTGCCGCTCCTCCGATAGCGGCAGAATTTCCTCGGGCGTGCGTACGAAGCGCGCGACGGTATAGATGGCGGCCACCGAGGCCATCCGTTTGGCGTGCAGCCGGCGACTGCGCCCCAGCCGTGCCGTGAAGCTCTCCGCTCGCTTCGCGGCAGCGGGTTGCGTGGCTTCGCGTAGATCCTCGGGCCGCATCACTACGCCCTTGCCATCTACCGTGAGCACCAGGACGGGCCCGGTATGTGGGTCGGCGCGAGCGCGCTTTTGGCGGTCGGCATAAAAGGCCTCGAAATCCTGCGCCGCGCGGATTACCAGTTCTTCGAACTGCCGCTTGGGAACGTGCGCGCCGGTAAACTCCTCCAGCGTCTTGACCCCCTCGTCAAACCCTCCTTTGGCCGCTTCGATGGTCACTCGCCGCCGCACTTCCAACGAGTACTTCTCTGGCGGCAGATTGAGCGCACCGTCGAGCGGATGCAGACTAGGCTTGTCTTCGGCTCGATAACCAGTGCGGGTCACCTCCACCGTCCCGAAAATACTTTCCAGGCTGCGCGTGTGCGCCGGCGTAGGCGTGAGGGTCGTGCCCGCGGCATCCCGTACCAGCCCGACCGCTTTCCCCGGCTGGCGTAAGTCGAGATGCGCTTGCAGCAATTTTCGCATCAACTCACGCCCCATCCCCTCCAACTGCCGCTCCAAGTCACTATGCTTCACCTGATGCGCCTCCTCCGAACCTAGGAACTGGCTGATTTTCGCATAGGCTTGGTCGGCCGCAGCAAACGGATCCGCAACCGGACAGGGCAACGCGCTCATGGGGTCACCGCTCCTCCCCGCAACCGTACCCGCGCATCCCGCCTTAGCGGATACATGAAGACCCGCTTGGGCCGCGCTCCATGGCGGCGGTGCTGGCGATCATCGCGGCCCCGCCCGCTCGTTTCTCCCAGCTCCACCCAATTGGCCGCTCGATAACAAGTGCCGCTATACTGCGCCGGGTCCACGAAGGTTTCCACCAGCAGTGGGGTGACGCCGTATTGCGCCTGCCAGTCCGCGGGCAAACGCCGGAGTACGCGGGCCAACGTGGCACTGGCTAAATTTTTGATGTGGACCCAAGGAGCCAGAAGGAAGCGACTGTTATTGACCACCTGCGGCAGATGGCGCACGCGCGTTGCGCCGTCCCACCCAATCCATTGATCGCGCACCTCGATCCGCCACGCCGCACTGGAAAACTGCAGAGCGCCAACCACTGTCGGCACCGGCTGGCTAATCGAGACCAGATATTGCAGGTGTCCTCCGAAAGGTACTTTGTAACCCAACGGGTGATACCGGTCGACCAGTTCGCGAAATCGCTGTCGCGCCCCAGCATTGCTGATCAGCTCGAGCGAGACGGGAGCAAAAGCTTCCAGTGGTCCGCTCAGCGGCACACCCGGTTCGCCCTCGGCCGTGTGCGGAATCGAGGTCGCCGACCCCACCGGTCGCGTCTGCTGTTTCGCCGGTAACCTGAGCAGGCCCGCCGCTTCCAGCCGCGTCAATAGCATGAGGCATTCGGCTTCCTTTAATAAACCATTAGCCCGCGTCCAGCCCATCAACTCGCTGATGGTGTTGGCCAGTTCTTTGCGACTCAGGCCCCCACAGGTTGCCACTACCTCTCGAATCAGAGCGATCTCGGATGCCGGAAAGGTCCGGCCACTGCACTTGAACGCGTTGCTGTCGGCGGGGCTCGCCACTGCTGCTCCTCCCCTGCAACCTTACGATAGCCAACCACGAGAGAAATGTCCAGCCCCGATCGAATCCATCCAGGCGGTCTTGGGATTAACAAGGTAAATAGGGAGGAGTTATTACCAACGCGAACTCGTTGCTCGTCCAGCCGTGTGAAAATGTGAGGACCAAGTATTCTCTGAGAGTGGTAACTGTGGCAAGGTGTTCAACACATATCTCCCTGCACGCCCGATATCCCCCTCATCTGAGGAGCATGAACACCACACTCCTCGTCTATCCTATTGAAAGATCATGCTCTAGCTTCAAACGCAAAAGAGCCGCACCCATCCCAAAGTCGAGAATCTTTGCCTGACCCCGATCGGTCACGAAGATGTTCGCCGGCTTGATGTCGCGGTGGACGATACCCTTCGAATGGGCTGCGTCGAGTGCGTCGGCGATCTGGAGGCCCAGATCGAGCACGGTTTCGATCTCCAGCGGCTTGCCAGCGATCCGGTACTTGAGCGCCTGACCCTCCAGCATTTCCATGGCGATGAAGTTTCGTCCATCAGCCTCGTCAATCTCGTAAATTGTGCAGATGTTCGGGTGGTTCAGCGCCGATGCCGCCCTGGCCTCCCGCTGGAAGCGGTTGAGGGCCTGCGCGTCGTGGGCGAACTCGTCGGGAAGGAACTTCAGGGCGACGAAGCGGCTGAGCTTCATATCCTCAGCCTTGTAGACAACGCCCATGCCGCCGACTCCCAGCTTCTCGACGACACGGTAGTGCGAAATGGTCTGGCCGATCACTGGATTGAAATCTTAGGACTCGATGTTTGGCAAGTCAATGAAAGCTGTGGAGTTGGCAGGCCTCAGAAGGATTGTGGGCGAGAAACCGCCATTTCACTCATTGCGAGTCAGTGAGGGCTAATGCCTGATTTCGTCATTCACCCGCTGCCGTAGAATGTCCGCATGAAAGCTGCCCTCAGTGGTCACCCCAAAACCGGCCAACGGTGGTCAGGGCAAAACCGGCCAACGGGAAGAGGCCGGGGACTCAGTTGTTTTACCCTGCCGCCTCCTGTGGTGGCAAGTCTATTTTCGTTCGCCAACTCCGAGGACCACATTTGAGTACATGACCATGATGGAGAAGGCGATCGAGCATGGCGGTGACAGCAGCGCTATCTCCCAGTAGCTTGCCCCAGTCTTCCACGGGTCGATTTGAAGTGAGCAGAGTGCTGGTGCGCTCATAACGTCGCATCACGATCTCCAACAGTTCCTCGGCGGCGGTGACGGGGAGCTTGCGCATGCCCAGATCATCGATGATAAGGAGCGGAACCGAAGCTAACAGCTCCATGTGCTCCTTGCGAGTTCCATCGATGGTGGCCTCGGCGAGATCGTCAAGCAGTTTGTGGGTTTCGCGATACAAGACGCGATAGCCCTGTTGAATGGCGGCTTGGCCGATGGCCTGGGCCAGATGACTTTTCCCGGTGCCGGGCGGACCTAAAAACAAAGCATCTTCGTGACGGGCGATGAAGGCGCCGGTGGCCAGGTCGAAGACCAGACTGCGATTCATCTTCTTGTTGAAGTTGAAGTCGAAGTTGTCGAGGCTCCTCTGTGGGTCGCGAAACTCGGCCTGCTTGGTCCTGCGCTCCAGCAGACGATCGCCGCGACGAGTGAGCTCGTCCGCGACCAAGCAGGAGAGAAAGTCGATGGGGGGCATGGCCTCGACTTGAGCTTGGTGGAGACGGGTTTCCAGTACGGCGGCAATGCCGCCCAGCCGTAGTTGTCGTAAGGCACGATTCAACTCAATGAGATTCATTCTTTTGGCTCCTGGGTTCTGAGGTTGATGAGATCGCGATATTGCACCAACTCGCGAATGAGGGGATCGACTTGCCGTAAGGTCAGTTGGGGGCCACGTTCGAGATAACGACGAACGAAGCGGTACTCATGCACGCCCATTTCGAGGGCCACCGTGCAGGCATCATCGACTGCGGCCGTGCCGAACTTTTTGGCCAGCGAGAGCACGCCCAAGACGCGGCGGACACCCGGTTCGCCGAGTTGGTTATAAATAAGGTTGCAGAGTGTGCCGATGTGAGTGCCGGCGCGGCCAGCGCGCCACAGTAACTGAGAAACACGCAGCGGTCTTTGTTTCGGGTGGTCTTCTTCTTTGATGCGATACCAGCCGCGTTTCTGGCGCACATGTTCCCGTAGCAGCAGACCGTTATTGGGATCGAGGATGCGAACGTAGAGTTCGTCCCACTGCACTCGGACCAAGCGTCCGATCCAGCCCGGGGGTAGGCCGTAGTAGGCGGCCTCGACTTCGACACAACCGTCCAGATGCACCACGCGCTGACCATGTTGGTAGTAACGGAAAGGTTCTAGCGGCAGTGGGAGCAAGGAAGGTTTTTCTTCCGCAAACATGGCGGCAACTTGCCGCTTGGTGGTGCCGTGGATGCGGGTATCGGCGCAGCTGGTTTCCCAACGGTCGAGATACGCTTGCCCTTCTTCCAGGCTCTCGAAGCGTTTTCCCTTGAGGGGTGTGTTCTTGGCGTGTCCGACGCCGCGCTCAACTTTTCCTTTGCGATCGGGATCTTGGATGCGGCACGGTAGAGCGACACAGCCATAGTGCGTCAGCACGTCGCGATAGAGGGGATTCAGAGCGGGATCGTAGATATCGGGGACAAGTACGCCTTCCTTCAAATTATCGAGCACCACGATGCGGGTATTGCCGCCGAGTCGACGAAAAGCTTTCTCGTGCAGCTCCGCCCAGATGCGAGAGCTGGAATGGAAAGTCAGCAAGCGCACGGCCTTGCGGCTGTAGCCGAGCGTCAGCACGAACAACCGTGTGCGTCGATATTTGCCGGTTTGCGGATTACGGACCATGGGGCCGGTGCCGTAATCGACTTGGGCCTCTTCTCCCGGTGCGGTGAGAATCACTGCGCGCGCCTGCGGGGGTTGGTTTCCGCGAAGCTTGCGCACGAAACGTTTGACAGTCTGATAGCCGCCACGGAATCCGCTCTCGGACACGAGGTCCTGCCAGATCGCCATGGCATTGCGACCCTGGCTCAGACCGAGTTCGACCGCATCACGGAACGGTTCGCACAAACTGGTGGACGGAACGGGCTGGGGAGGTTGCTGTTCTGAGGCGTTCAACTCCACGCCAAACCCGGTGGTCACCTCATCGGGATTGGCCGGTTTTGCAGTTGCTTTTGCTTTTCCCTTCGAAGGAAGGTTTTCGGGGTTGGGGTTGGGGTTGGGGTTGGGGTTGCAGTCGAGGTGGACCGTGTTGACTGGTTTTGCCGCGTCGGACCCGGTGGTCACCTCGGTCTCGTTGGCCGCTTTTGCCGGTGCTCGCCGTCCCCATGCCCCCGGCGGACGCACTCCGATCCCGGCCGCTTTCAGATAGGCGCCGGCGGTCTCCCGACGCACCCCGGTCTCTTGCTCGATGCGCCGCAATGGCCATCCGAGCCGTCCCAGGGCAATCACTTGTTGTTTTTTCGCTTCGCTCAAGACGTTGCTCATATCGACGAAGGCTACCGTGCCTTGCGTCGCATTCAACGTCCCCGAGCCTCATTCTCGTTGGCCGGTTTTCAGGTGACCTTCATTGGCCGGTTTTGGGTGACCGCTGAGGAGCTGCAGATAGTGTGAAGCTGGTTGGCATTCCTCCAAATCTCAAGGACCAGGAAGACCTACGGCCCCGCACACTATTTAAAAAGTGTTTGGGCGTCAAACCAGCTAAACCGAAACTTCGAATAGACGGTGTTGATTGGCTGTAGATTCGGTTCGATACCGAATTCTAGTGCGCTGTGGCGCAGTGCATCGTAGTTTTGGAACTGCGTTCGTTTGCCCAACTGTGTGTCTAACAGGAAGTAGGCATCGACTTGATTTGTGTCCTGACCCAAGTGCTCGAAGGCTTTACTGTCAGTCGCCCCGAGGATGTAGCGACCGACGACCTGTACATTCCGCACTCCCGCCACGGCGTCCTCTCGCTCTCCAACGCCAGGACCTGGCTGCGTCTTTGGATTATACACCCAGCCTTGGTCGGTAACGTCGATCATCACGATCTGGCAGCCGTTCGGAAGTGGAGCATGCCACGTATCGCCCAGCCCTAAATCGCGATGCAATAACCCCTCGTTTACGACTGCCTGAAATACGAAGATAACTCCACCCCAACCCAAGCAGATCACTGGGAACAAACTCGCTGCGATGATGATCTTGCGACGACCGTTCGCGACGCCTCGCGTGAGCAGTGCCGTGGCGCACCCTAATGTCGCTGCGCCAATCGCCGCGACGATGGTTCCGACAACGGCCCAAATTAAGAAATTAAGAGAACAAAGCCCAAACCCATGATTGTGCAATTTAGCAGGCACGCTTTCCTGTAGCAATGACAGTCTGCTGGGTAGCTGTTGTAACATTGCGATATCGCTCATTGAGGGGTTTTGAGCGCTTCTATGGCCTGATAGCGACAGTTAACTTGCCGAATAGCCCGTCATCCGCCCTCAATTGGCAGCAAGCTCCAAGTGGAGGTTCCAACTTCCCACAACGGGTCTTCTGGCCGGCTCTGGATCTTGCTGGAGGCTGACCCTTTGCGGCGGCCCGGAAGGAAGATGGTTCAATCAACATGCAGGAGGGCAAAACGGTTGTAGAATCTTTGCCATTTTCGAAATCAAAAACGAAATCTCGAGTAGAATCGCCCTCGCGCGCCGAGTTTCGCTAGCTCGTCCGGACGCTTCGCGCCTCTTAGAAGTTCGCCCGACTGGAGCCTGACTATGCCTTCTACTGAAAAACTCGACACTCACCACAAAGCGCTCACCCTGAATCTCGATACATCCACCTTCGGTTCTTTCGCCGAAATCGGCGCCGGACAGGAAGTCGCGCGCTGGTTCCTCCTAGTGGGAGGGGCCTCCGGCACTGTTGCCAAAACCATTTCCGCTTACGACAAGGAAGTCAGCGATGATCTCTACGGCTCCGGATCGCGCTACGTATCCAAACAGCGACTCGAGGCGATGCTGGACAACGAATGGGCCCAGCTTCTCACGCAATTAAGCAAAACCCGTGGGCCGCAAACTCGCTTCTTCTGCTTTGTTGATACCGTCTCCGCCCGTAACTTCGCCGGAACCAACGACTCCCATGGCTGGATCGGTCTCCGGTTTCAGTTGCAGCCCGGCGGTCCTCCCAACGACATCCTGCTGCACATCAATATGCGCGATCCTTCCAACGTCCTCCAGCAGCAAGCCATCGGTATTCTGGGCGTCAACCTCATCTATGCCGCGTTCTATGAAGTGCAACTCAAGGAATCATTTCTGGAAGGCCTGGCACAAGACGTCGTCGCGGAGCGGATCGAGATGGACTACGTGGATCTTCGCGGGCCAGCATTCGAGAGTTGGGATCGCCGTGCCCTGCGAGTCCACTTGGTTCGTGCGGGACTCGCAGAGGCGGTACTTTTTCCCGCCAAGGGCTCCACGGTTCCCCCGACCGAGGTTCTCTACAAGAAGGCCGTCGTGCTTGCACCGGGATATTTTGGCCACACGGATCCAGCGCACTCGCAAGTTCACCTGCGATTGTTGGCTTCGGCCGTTCAGGAACTTCGGAAGGAGCTTGGCGAAACAAAGTCGGCGCCCGCTGGGTTTTTTTGCCTGACAGTTGCTCCGTTCGCGCCGAACGAACCAGCCCCGGAGATTCCCGACTTGCTTCGTCGCATTAATTCTCTTCTCGACGCTGGCGGCGACGTGCTGCTTTTTCGTAAACCCGAGCTCTACCATATGACAGCTCTCGTAAACCGCCATACGCAGGCGCCTGTGCGCTTCGTCGCAGGTCTTTCCCTGGTCATTCGAGCGTTTGAAGACGTTTACGGCAATCTCGAAGGCAGACTTCTGGAGGCCCTGGCACGTCTCTTCGCCCAGAATGTTCGGATCTACGTTTATCCGATGACCGCCGCGGATCTGCGGGAAGGGCTGAAGAGTGTTTCCACTACGGGTTGGGAATGGAGTGAGACGAATGGATGGGTTTCTGCCAGCCAGCTGCGTCGGGCGCCGCCTCTCGGACACCTGTTCGCCTATCTTCTCGCCAGCAACTTTCTTGTCCCTATGCAAGTCCCCGCGGACCTAAGAGCCGACACTTGACCGCCACCCGCGAAAGACCCGCTCTTGGCAGATTGCACACGCTGCCGGAGGGATGGCGTGCGAATCTCCCGACCTTTCTAGAACACTATGTGGCGTCCATGCACATCCTGCGGATCAAACGTCAGTTTTCCATTTTGTTCAATTGTCCTTCGGAACCATCCGAAGAACACAAAGAGATCGCCGACTCTCGCGCCGGAGGTCTGGAAGGATGTGCGAGTCGATTTGACCAGCGCGGCTTCAGTTCTCTGATGATCTGCTGAAATGAACGAGTTCCAAAGTGGACGTCCGAGTACGAAATGCCGCATCTGTAGGGTATAGGGATGGAGCAGAGGCATCCGCACGGCAGAATCGGGCTTGCCATTTTGCCCGACAGGGCACCACTGTCGATTCCTTTCCTGCTCAAGATGATTTTCATTCGACCCCTCGCCCTCGTGTCTGTCTTAGGTTGCTGGTGATTTCGATAGCACCATATACTCATTCGCACCCACAGTCCTCAGCACCAGCCGCACCGGAAACGGGAACCGCTTTCGCGTAGGATCACGCACGACCTTCGGCGCGGAAAGCTGGTATTTCTTCCCGCGAGTCTTAAGTTCGCAGCCGCCTGCCGCGAGCACGTTCTTCACCCATTCCGATTGGCTGCTGTAGGTGAGCGCAATAATGAAGCCGTTCGATGCTCGAAAAACGTTTACCGGAGTTCGGTAGATTTTGCCCGATTTTCGACCCACGTGAGTGAGAATGCCGAAACCCGGAAACCACCCTGCGAACAGACTGGTGATCCGATTCGTGAAGGCAATGTTGATCTTCGCCAGCCATCGCTTACGGAACCGCATCATGAGCACGCCCGTGGCGGCGATGGCGACGATTGTGATGGCTGCGGCATTCACGGTGTGATGAAATCAGATGCGCTTGCGTTTATTCCGAGATGGCGAACGGCGTGCCGCGTCGGCGGTCACAAACTTGTGAGCCATGCCGAGCAAGTCCCGCAGGACATCAGGTGTGACGCGGGACAGGCGAACCAGCACGGCGGTGTAGTTGAGATAGTGGTCGGTCACGTAGCAAACATCCGGGTCTGCTGCGAGCAGTTCCGCGCGGTCGTCGAAGCCGATGCGAACCACCAGCGAACCCGGCTCAGCCGAACGGTGAGCAGGCACACATGCCAAAAGTTTTCCGTGAACCTTGAGCGCGGGTGACCCGTAGGCTGTGCTCTTTTTCACGCCGGGTAACCTCAAGCCGATCTTTCCTACAGTGTGGAAGTTGATTGTGCTCCCGTGTTTCTTCGAGGTTTTGATCTGCTTCGACGATCTTCCAGTCGCTTTTGATCCGGACTTCGACGTTCGTGCGCCCGGAATTTTGCCGATCCGAGGGTCTCCAGCCAGCACAAGCTCGCATGCCCGCAGTGCCGCTGATTCAAAATCAGGGGCATCGACTGGTAACACCTGCCAACCCGTTACGCGTTTGCCCAATACTTGAATGGATCGCATGTTCGGGAACTCACGCCGCAAGCTCGCAGCATTTAGTTGTGGGTACTGAGGAGATTGCACCGGGAGCTTCGATACTTACTCATAAGCATCTGACACGGGACGAAGTCGTGCTCATCCACTCAGGAACCGCCCACGTTAGGTTAGACGATCAGGAGCGCGATTTGCACGTTGGGAGTATGGTGTTTATTCCTGCGAATACTTGGGTAGGGTTGAAGAACACATCCACCGAGGTCATGAGCATAACATTCGTGTTTTCTGCCCCCGGCTTTGATGACTACCTGCGATGCACATCCGTTCCGGCAGGGGAGAAGCCGACTCCCATGACTCAAGAGAACTGGCAGCAATGCCAACATGAAGGGCACGCTCTCTTCGAGGCGGCTAACGATATACAGAAGTGATCGAGTGGTAAGAAGCCTTTGGCTGGCAGACCGTGCTTTCGGCGACTGCGATTTTTTTCGCGCTCTTGACAAGAGACGATTTGGCAATGTCATTCAAAAGAGTCTCTACCGACCGCACACATGGAGTTTATGGCAGATTGGGGCAGGCGTGCGGCGAATCTTAGCAACAATCGCAGGTCTTCCCGCGCATGGCTTCCCGACCCTCCCAAACGATGAGAGGCAGAACGGCGAGAGCCGCAATCGGGTCAGCCCACTTGAAGCTCCAGATGGCGTTGATCGCCAGTCCCGCCAATGCGATGAGAGAGAGGTAAGCACACACCGCCGACTGAGCGGCGTCCGCCCTCAACGCGGTACTGCCTATAGCTCCTGACAGCCGCCGCTTCTCTTTCGCTAGCCAGGGCATGATGACGGCTGCTGCAACCAGAATGGCTATTCCCAAAAATGTTGGTTTGGGTTCGCTATACCCCAGTAGACTCGTGATCGACGTGACGGCAACAAAGGCAGTTAGAGCGAACAACAAACCTCCCGCGACACGGGCAGCCCGCCTTTCCGTGTCCTCGTGAGCATCACTGACACGAAAACTCCACAGCACCACCACCGCTGAGACAAGTTCGATGGCGCTGTCTCCACCGAATGCGAGGAGCGCAGGGCTAGTCGCCCGCCACGCTGCGAAGAGAGATACTGCCGCTTCCACGCTCATCCAAGCGATTGTGACGGCCTGCACCCGTTGGATTCTCCGGATGGCGTCTGGAGAAGCTATTTGCAGCATCGAAGCCATTCACGACATTATGGCACTGTACTCGCATGCATCGCGGTCAAAGACCTCCCGCACATGCCGTGTGCCGCTAACCGATCCCCAAACTCATCGGCCACGGATGCGGCAGCAGCAAGAACATTAATAGCGACCCCACGAGCGCCATATTCTTCGTGAAGTTGATCATGTCGATCTGCTTCATTTGCGCGTCGTCCGTTTTCCAGTAGGCGTGCATCTGGAACGATACGCCCAGCAGAAAGACAATCAGCAGAATGATCCCAACCACAGGATAGACGCCCAGCAACATGCTGAGACCACCCAGCAGCAGGATGACCCCGGTTCCTGCCACCGCAACCTTGGGAGACGGTGTTCCCCGCGCCTTCGCGTACTCGCTCATGTAATTGAGGTTCTTGAAGTGGTTGAAACTTCCCATCAACCAAAACGTAGCAAAGATAATCCTTCCGATCAGGAAAGCGATGTTCATCTCGGCTCCTTCCTTTCGGCAACGTTGGCTGCATCGCACGCTATGAATGGGCGTCTCCGGTAAGCTTCGCAGGAAAGCAGCGGGATCGCAGCAATCGAAATTGTACGCCTGCCGGAGTACAAGGCGGCAGTATGAAGCCCGCTGCAATCGTCAAGGACACTCGCAAACCGCAGCAGTGAGTGTTTCGATGCCGAGTTTCAACTGAAGCCCACTTCTATCCCGCCTGATGAGGTCGAATTGGTGGTTACAAAGCTCGCATTAATCTGAAGCGCTTATGGTGCATATTTCGGTCACCGTAAAACCCTACGCATGGAATTTTTCCAGCTTCACCATCCGCCAGAAGTGACCGTGTTGTGTGATCGCAAAGGCTGTGAACAAGTGGCAGACTACTTGGAAGTGGACGACGACGGTCACGAATACCGGGTCTGCGCCTCGCACACCGACAGCAAAACGCATGCTTCGCGGTTGCCGACGCGGAAACCAAGTCCTGATCTTCCTTTCCGAAGCCGACCTGCCGCTTGAACTGTTGGCGGTGCCCACTGAAATTAAAGAGGGCACGCTCACTCCGAGTAGCCGTCGTCTGTCGCCTCATCCTCGTCATCTTCCTTGCCGTCGCCTTCGTCTTCCTCTTCGTCTTCTTCCTCGTCTGGCTCCTGTCGCAGGAGGACATCGGCAGCTACCGACCGATCAGAAGAGTCTGAGTCGGGGCATTCTGGATGTATTCTGCTCATGTCCAAATGGTACGCTTCGTCCACGTGGCAGACGCGGGCATTCCCAATTCGCGAGGTACTGTTCGAACGCGAGCGCGGCCGAAGGAAGGCTAATCAAGCCGTATCATCGACCCAGTGACATCATTTATCTCAATGCTGAGACACTTGGGTGGGATTGGGGTGTTCATTCTTGCCGCCCTCGATAGCTCTGTGCTACCCACTCTCGGTGGGGTTGATGCGCTCACGATACTCTGGCCGCCCGGCACCCAGAACTATGGCCCTATTACGCTATGTGCAGCACGGCAGGCTCGGTCTGCGGGGCTTCAGTCGCTTACCGCCTGTCGCGTCTTGGAATCCTCCATCGACGTATTAAAGGAGCGCTATTCGACAGAGTGACGGCATTCTTACATCGTTTTGGAAGCCTTTCTCTATCGCTCGCCGCACTCCTTCCGCCGCCATTTCCGACTTCCGCTTTTGTAATTGGGGCTGGTGTAACGCGCTATCCTTCATCGCGTTTGTGCTGTCTTTCGGCGTGGGACGGGTATACCGCTTTGCTCTACTGGCTTACCTCGCGTCTGTGTTCGGCGGACGGTTTGTGACAAGCATGTGGTCGGCGCATGCGCTGGTACTTGTAGCGGCTGTTGGTGGTGTGCTGGCGTGTATCGTGTTCAGGAAATCGGAACCGCATGCGCCTCTCGGTCTGTAGCTCTCCTCTAACAAGCCGTTGATTGCCCCAGTTCGACCACAACCGCCACATCGAATTTCGAATAATATCGCTTCACGTCCTTCGCCCCGTACTTCTCTCGAAATTTCTCCATCACAGATTTCACAGCTTTGGCGTCGGTCACAGGGACAGCTTGGAGCCCCGCCTCCGCGCCCCGTGCATCAATCCGAATCGACGGGTTCTTGAGCACGTTCCTGTACCATTGCGTGTCCGAGCCTTGCACGGGCAGAAGGTAGAGCTTCTCGCCGTCGAGCACGAACCAGACCGGAACCGAGATTGTCTTCCCGGACTTCCTTCCGATCAGGCTGATCTTGATCTGGCGGTAGCGGGCGAGGCGTTCTTTCAATCCGTTTTGTACAGTTGGCATGTGCTACCTACCTGCGTGCTTCATTCGCTTGAGCCGACTTCCAGCGACTCCACCCGACGACTCCGAGATCGCATTGCGGAGCATCAGGCAGCATCGAAAGGAATTCCAGCAAGTTGCCGTCAGGATCGTGGAAAAAGAGAGAGGCAGCGGGCATCCAAGCAAAAACGACTGGCTCGTCGGTGGGCTCGCCCGCAAAATCGAGTGGGATGATGTTAGCCTCGCGAAGGCGATCCGCAGCCTGCAACAGGTTATCAAGATCGACGCTGAAAGCCACGTGCAGGTTCATTCGTTGCGGACCCATCCCCGCTTCCCACAGCCCGATCATTGAATCTCCTCGACGCCCTATCCAGTAGAACGCGACCCTTCTTTCCGGGAAGACCTGCGCGAGTTCCAGTCCCAATGCGTCACCGAAAAAAGACATCGAGCGTTGCAGGTTGGCTACCGTAAGGTGGGCTTCGAAAAGATCGCGAATAGGAATCATCGCACTCCTCCACAACTCAAACGACGAGTATTGTCGCATTTCGGAGTCGCAGTGCTTAGAAAACGCAATGGTCGCCATCCGGCCATTTCTCTTGACTCTGGACTGCACTCCAGATTGTATGATTTGTCATGGCGACCAATCACCAAACTGAGAGCACGGCGATGCAGATCGGCGAGGTCGCGAAACGCACTTCGCTAACCGTAGACGCGATCCGATTCTACGAGAAGCGCAAGCTCTTGCCCAAGGCGGTTCGCAGCGCAGGTCGGTTCCGATTGTACGGAGATGGCACCATCGAGCGACTTCATTTCATCCGGCAAATGCAGGGACTCGGCTTCTCATTGCGCGAGATCGGGGAATTGATCCAGCTTCGAGAGCGGAAGGTGGATGCCTGCGAGTCGGTGCGAGAGTTGCTGAAGGCAAAACTTACCGATGTGCGAGCGAAGCTGCAAGAGCTACGGCATCTGGAGTCGGAGCTAGAAACGGACTTGCGAAAGTGTAACCGCGAATTGAACCATCGTCGGCGGCACGCAGCCTGCGCTTGTCCGGTGCTCGAAGAGGTGGCAGGAGTGAGCCAATGAAGATTGAGATTCTGTACGTCCCCGGCTGCCCGAATTACGAACCCACGTTCGAGAGACTTCAAGCGGTGTTGGCATCCGAAGTGGTGAAGGCTGGAATTCAGAGGATACCTGTGACCACCGAAGTTGAAGCGAAGGCTCTGTCGTTCCCCGGTTCCCCCACCGTTCGCGTCAACGGCGAGGATGTCGAACCACATCGGACGAACGCACCGAGCTTAGCCTGTCGCTTGTATGAAGATCGGAGCGGCATTCCGCCAGAGGAATTGCTGCGATCAGCGATTTCAGACGCGAAGCGGAGGAGGTGAAAAGTCGTATGCGAGTAGCAGAACGAGCAACGCCTGTGGCGGCAGTGATCGCTGTGCTATCGACTCTAGCTTGCTGCTTACCCCTCACGTTTCTGGGAGCGCTGGGGCTGGCGGGAGCAAGCGTCCGATTACAGGCAGCCCGTCCGTGGCTGCTGGCAAGTGCGGGCATCCTGCTCGGCATCGGTTTCATCCAGTTGTACGTTCGGCGCAATCAATGCCAAAAACGAAGCCCGTTGAGCATCGCCGTGTTCTGGGGTGCTGCTTTAATCGTCCTTCTTGTAATCCTTTTTCCACAAGTGATAGCCAGCTTGATTGCCGGGTAAGAAATGCAATCGCGAAGAGTCAAATACTCGTTTTGGCTGGTCGGGATCGTTGCCGCGCTCCTGATCGTCTGGTATCTCTGGCTATCGAAAGGAACGCCACCCGGTCAACTCCCGCTCGCATCCCTAACGCCGGACAACTTCGGGAACTTTAGACAAGAGTTCAACAGTACTGCTGACCGCGCACGCTTGGTGCTCTTGCTATCGCCAACGTGAGCATATTGCTTGCGGGGGTCTTCCGCGATTGAGGAGATATTGAAGCAGAATCAGTCAATGCGAGTTCGCGTCCTTGTTGTATGGGAGCCAATGCTGCCGACAGACTGGTTAAGACCAAGCGGATGGGTTCAATCAAGGATCTCAGACCCACGGGTTGCGCAGTTCTGGGATAGAGACCATCTTGTGGCGAAGGAACTTCGCCAGCAATTTCCAAGTTCGCAGGCGATTTGTTGCCAGCGAAGCGGCATTCTCTGGGACTTTGCCGCGCTGTACCCTAGCAGCGTTCAATGGGGCAAAGCCGCGCCTGTCTATTTCGGCGGGGCAGTCGTGGATGTGGCACCTGAAGTCCGGCAGCAACTCGCGGCATTGAGGTCGCGGTGAATCTTCATCTGTTGGGATAATGGGCACTCAGCGGTTCAGTGGAGGGTCAAAATGGAAGGAACACAGTTCAGATACGTGATCAAGTTTGTCGCCGACATGGATAAAGCGGTGAAGTTCTACCGTGATGTCCTCGGTCTGAAAGTGAAGTTCGAATCGCCCGGCTGGAGCGAGTTTGTGACGGGCGAAACCACTCTCGCGCTGCACCCGGCTTCCGACAAGAACCCCGCTGGGAAGGTGGAATTGGGCTTTACTGTTGCCGATGTCGAGGCTTTCTACCGGGACATAAGTGCCAAGGGCGTGCTCTTCAGCATGCCGCCAAAGAAGCAGGATTTCGGCGGGGTGCTGGCGCAGTTCGTCGATTCCGAAGGCGCTCATTGCAGCGTGGGCGCAGAGGCGGCATCGTAGCCGAAGGTCGGAGTTGCCATATCAGGCTGTCGGTGCAGGCAAGTGCAGGCTGCGATGTCTGGTCACCGCCACGGGCGTAAGTTCCCCTGAACGCACAGACAGGTACAAGCCGACCCTGTCTGGGGGCGGCTTCAAACAGTCTCTACCTCGGTGCTAGACTATCCGCATTCGCCTGCAAGCAAGCCTCTCGGCAACTAGCAAGTAGGGAAGTCGTGCAACATTTCGGGTCGAGGTCAAGCTCGCATCGAGTGAGCATGGGAACCAATCCGCCTGTGTCTCCAACCGATATTGAAGCTAGAACAATCCGCAAAGTGCGGAACCGGATCGTTCCATTCATCATGATTCTCATGGTGATTGCTTCACTAGATCGTATGAACATCGGGTTCGCCGCTTTGACGATGAACAAGGAACTGGCGATTAGCAGCCAGCAATACGGGTTCCTCGCGGGAATTTTTTTCCTTGGCTATTTCACGTTCGAGATACCCAGCAATCTGCTGCTGCACAGGATCGGAGCACGGGTCTGGCTTGCTCGAATACTCGTCAGTTGGGGAATTGTGGCAATGCTGACTGGCTTCGCCAAGACAGCCAGCCATGTGTATGTTGTGCGGTTTCTCCTTGGGGTAGCTGAGGCGCTGGATACTTCCCCGGAATCGTGCTGTATTTGACGTACTGGTTTCCTCAGAGGCAATTGGTTCAGAACATTGCATTGTTCATAACCGCGAACCCTGTAGCGAACATACTGGGTGCTCCGGTTTCAGGCGTGATTTTAGATCACGCTCATTGGTTTGGCGTTAGCAGTTGGAGGTGGTTGCTGATTCTGGAGGGCGTTCCCGCCATCATTGGCGGTATTCTTACCTATTTTCTGCTGCCGGGAAAACCTGCGGAAGCTAGATTTCTGACCGCACAGGAAAAGGAATGGATCGCAACCGAGCAAGCACGTGAAGAACAACACAAGATTGCGACGCATCAGATCGGTGCAGGTCGCGCACGGGCGCGTATGGTATCTGACAGTGATCTACTTTATGGCGATGATTTCTTGGCAGGGCATGTCTTTATGGATGCCGCAGGTGATGAAGGATTCCTCTGGCCGATCCTCGAATACGACAGTTGGCATCCTTGTGATGATTCCGTACCTCGTGGCACTGGTAGCCATGATCCTCGTTGCTCATCGTTCGGATCGAACACTCGAACGCCGTTACCACACTGCCGTTCCCCTGATCATCGGAGCAATCTCCTTGGCGCTGTTGGCGACGAGAGGAACTGGTTCCGTTCTAGTTTCCGTTGCGCTTTGGTGCCTTGCTGTGTCAGGGACGTGCTGCCTCTGGGGTCCGTTCTGGTCGTTGCCCAACGAGTTCTTAGCCGGATACTCGGCAGCCGCTGGCATCGCTCTGATTAATTCCATCGGAAATCTTGGCGGTTTCGTTGGCTCTTACACAATAGGCACGATCAGCAAACGCACAGGGAGCTTTCACGGTGGGCTGGTTTTCCTCGGCATTTCGTTCTTCGCGACCGCGATGCGGATGCTTGCTTTGCGGAAAGGAACTGGGCATGAGGCGGTGAGCTTCGCTCCGATGCCAACTGCTAATACCGATTAAGAATCGCCCCCTGAAAAATAATGGAACCATGACGTGAACATACGGCATGCCAAAATGGGTGCGATTTTCTGACGTTCGCTGGCGGATCGGCTGGCAGCGGACAAAATCGCGCAGTCGCGTTCTTTGGAGATACCTCTCCGAATTGACCTCTGCGCCTTTCTCTTAGATGATTGTGACGCATGGACGTTGAACGCATCATTGACGAGATTGAGCAGCTACAGGAAATGTTCGAAGCGCCGGATATTAGGCCACTCAGCGCAAGCGACATATCTGCTGCCAATCGAAGGCACGACAAGATGCTCGCGCATAGCCCGTGGTTTCGGCTGTGGCAGCAGTATGGCGTTTGTTGCCGAGCGGAGTCACCAGTAATCCGATTGGGCGAAGTGGAGAGCTAACCCTCCCGCGAATGGACGTCAGAAATGGCGAAGAAGAAAGCTGCTAGTCCCCTGCCGAAACTCACAGAGACCGAACAAGACCTGCTTTCCCAAATCCAAGACGGATACCAGCGTGAAGCTGATTCGCTAGGCGGCAACCCAGTTCTGCGGCGGTTGAAAGATAACGAAGAAATTCGCCCTCTGTCAGCCAATCGCAATACCATCAAGGCGATGGAACGGCGCGGACTCATCAGCCCCGAAAAAGGTCACGACCCCCTCACTATCTTGTGGCGTCTGAAAAAGAAAAGGAATTAGGACTGGGTCCCGTACTTGTTTCCAGCAAGTTCATCAAGGGTAGAAATCCCTATTCGGCAAAAAGCCGATTCTGAGTCTCGGCAAGCTCCACAGGTCGAGCGCATTCCTAGTCGTCGTTAGCCACATGATTGATCCGTGTGCTCACGGGGTAGCTTCTCATCAGCCTTGCATCGTATGGCTTCAGCAGTTCGGGGATCGCCGCAACGTTTTGCATTCCGGGGTCGAGCCACAGATCATAACTGTCCGGGGCGAGGATCACTGGCATCCGGTCGTGAACAGCCGAGGTCACGGCGTTCGGGATGGTCGTCAGTATCGCGCATGACTTCACCCATTGCCCGCTCGGATCACGCCAGCGCTCCCAGAGTCCCGCAAAGGCAAACAGTCCACCGTCACCGACCTCGAAGCAGAAGGGCTGCTTTGCCGAGCCACGACGTTGCCACTCGTAGAACCCGTCTGCCGGGATCAGACACCTGCGAAGCTTTAGGAAGTGCGCATAAATAACTTGCACATTTAATCAGTGTCTTATAAGCTAGTTGAATGAAGCTAAGGGGACTAGTTGAGACGGTTTGTGAAAAGTACGAAACTTTGCGCGACGTGTTATCGGAGAGGCAACGACGGATATGGGCGGCTACGGAAGCGCGAGCATTGCCGCACGGTGGTATCTCTCTGGTAGCGCAGGCTACGGGTTTGTCGCGTGGCACGATTCACGCGGGGATACGGGAATTGGAGGTGGGAGGGGAGAAGGAGTTGGCCGGGGAGCGCAACCGGCGATCCGGAGGAGGTCGAAAGCGGCTCACGGATCAGCAACCCGAGATACTCACGGCACTGGAGAAGCTGATTGAGGCAACCACGCGTGGGGACCCTATGTCACCATTGCGCTGGACCTGTAAGAGCACTCGCAAATTGGCCGAGGAGTTACAAGGACAAGGATTCCAGATTGGGGAACGGAAAGTGGCCGCTCTTCTCCATGAGATGAAGTACAGCCTGCAGGCTAACGCCAAGACCATTGAAGGCAGCGATCACCCGGATCGCAATGCTCAGTTTGAGTTTATCAATGCCCAGACCAAGAAATTCTTAAAGCAGGGTTGCCCAGTCATTTCTGTGGACACCAAGAAAAAAGAATTGGTAGGAAACTACAGTAATGGCGGCCAGGAATGGCAACCGCAAGGAGAGCCGGAGAAAACCCTGCTGCATGATTTTCCCGATTCCGAAGTGCCCAAGGCGGTACCCTATGGGGTCTATGACGTGGGGCGCAACCAGGGTTGGGTAAATGTGGGTATGGATCACGATACCGCCGACTTTGCCACCGATAGCATCCTATCCTGGTGGAAACACATGGGCTGCAAGGCCTATCCGAAAGCGACCGAGTTGGTCATTATGGCCGACGCCGGAGGTAGCAATAGCAACCGTTCCCGGCTATGGAAAGTGGGAGTGCAACGCTTGGCGGACCTCACGGGATTGAACATTCACGTATCGCACTTCCCGCCTGGAACCAGCAAGTGGAACAAAATCGAACACCGGATGTTCTCATTTATCACTCAGAACTGGAGGGGAAGGCCCCTGGTCAGCTTTGAAACCATTGTCAGCCTTATCGGCAATACCACCACCCAAGCGGGTCTCAAAATCAAAGCCAAGGTGACGCGCAAGAGTTATCCCAAAGGAATCAAGGTCCCTAATTCCGAAATGGCCAAGCTTAACCTCAGGCCAGCCGCTTTTCATGGAGACTGGAACTATTTGTTATCGCCCCATGGTAACTAGACCCATAGCTAGAAATGTACATTTTCTTTGTGCGCGGCCCCTTAGCGGATCGCGGAACGCTGGCTTCGTGGCAGCTGTTTCTGATTTCGCGTTGATCGTGCTCATGGCAACGGAACGGTCTTTTGCCCAATGCGGGATAAGCCCCCATCGCATGAGCGAAACGTGGCGGACAGGCTCCTTCGGGTGCCGCCGGATCACCGGGACGTGCTGAATCGGCGCGATGTTGTATCGAGGAATCCAATCATCATCCCAAGCGGCGGTGTCGAAGTATTCCTCGACAAGCTGCTTTCGCCGCGACAACCTGTACCGTCCGCACACCAACGGATTATCTAAGATCGAGAGTGCGAAAAGCGTCAAACTGCCTGCTCGATTCGTTCTGATTTTGTAATGCGGCTCACCCTTCGGCATTCTTCACTTATTCGCTCTGGTATAGTGCTGGCGCTAGATGCTCACCTGCGTAAGCATGAGTGACTAGTATTGACACGCTTCTCTATCAATGGAAAAACTCTCTCCACTTCGATTTGACTCGTTGGCAGGATACGCCCGCACCCCGTTTACCCTGATAACCGCCGACGAACGGGAGTGGTTTTCGGCAAAATCAAGATTATTGGTGCCGGGCCAGCTTGAGAGCCTGGTCCGTGGTAATGAAGTTTGCTCCCAGAGCCTGAAGTTCGTCAACCGTCCGGTGTCCGTCTTCGGCTTTTAGCGTCTCAATCGCATCCTGGACGACGGAAACGCGCCGGCCCCGCTCGAGCAAACCCTTGGCCGCGAAACGAACACAGTATTCCGTGACTACTCCAAAGACAACGAATTCCGCGTGGGGATCGAAGCGCTCCACAAGCTTCCCGGCGTGCTGGCTTTCAAAAATGTCGAGCGTTTGCTTTTCGAGGTGAATCTGCTGGTGCTGCGAAAGATCGTGCGGCAGCGCAGCCGTGGGCTCATTTGCGACCGTGATGACTCGCTGCGTCAGCGCTTCCGGCACAAGGCCGGCACCTGTTGTCCCTTTGATGCAATGCGGCGGAAACGTCTTGAATTCGGGATCGTCCTTCCCGTGATAGCAACCGTGAGACACCAGAAAGACGTGGCCCTGACGAGCGGCATCGGCAAGCTTTCGGATGTTGGGAAGCAATCGTTCGGCGCCGGGTACATAGAGCTTGCCGCCGGGCAGCATGAAATCGGCCTGCGTGTCGACTTCCCATAAAACCACATTGCGAGATAACATACCGGGTCCGCCTAATCACCGTTGTGCAAGCCAGCCAGCTTATAACATTGTTTGCGGATAGCGAGAATTCCGTCAAATTCGAACGTCGAGAGGTGCCCATGGCCCACGATGATCCCGTCACGACGAAGACGCAAGCGCGGCTTGTCATTCGTAATATCGGTCTCCTGCTGAGTGGTGATCTGAAGAAACCGATTCTGGAGGCTGACACGGTAGTTGCTGTGGACGGGAAGATCGCTACTATTGGCAAGGAGAAGGATGTCGACGCGGAAGGCGCGACCCTCGTCATCGACGCTAAGGGCACAACCCTGGCGCCTGGATTGATCGACAGTCACGTGCATCCAGTTGCCGGCGACTGGACACCGCGTCAGAACCAGATTGGCTGGATCGACAGCTACCTGCACGGTGGAGTCACCACCATGATTTCAGCCGGGGAAGTGCACACGCCCGGCCGTCCGAAGGATGTGGTCGGCCTGAAGGCCATGGCGATTTTCGCCCAGCGGGCATTCTCTGCGTTTCGGCCAGGTGGCGTGAGGATTCACGCGGGTGCGCCGGTGATCGAGCATGGGATGGTCGAGGAGGACTTTAAGGACCTTGCAGCCGCCGGCGTTACTATGCTGGGAGAAGTTGGCCTGGGGAGCGTGAAAGACGGAGCTACCGCCCGTCAGATGGTGGCCTGGGCGCGGGAGGCTGGGATTCAAAGCACCATTCATACCGGCGGGCCTTCGATTCCGGGCTCCAGCCTGATCGATAAGGACATCGTGCTGGCGACCGACGCGGATGTCATCGGCCACATCAATGGAGGCCATACCGCACTGCCGGACGATCAAATCGTTACCCTGTGCGAGAAGTCGTCGCGAGCTCTGGAGATTGTTCACAACGGCAACGAGCGAGCCGCATTGCTCACTTTGCGGACCGCGAAAGAGCTGAAGCAACTTGATCGAGTGATCCTGGGCACGGATTCACCAGCCGGTTCCGGAGTGCAGCCGCTCGGCATACTGCGCATAATCTCAATGCTGTCGTCACTCGGAGATACACCAGGGGAAATCGCCGTTTGCTTTGCGACTGGGAATACAGCCAGAATCCGAAACCTTGACTGCGGTCTAATCGAGCCCGGCTGCGCCGCTACTTTCGTGTTGATCGACAAAGCGCAGCATTCGCCCGGAAAAACTGTGCTGGAAAGCATCCAGCGCGGAGATTTGCCCGGCATCGGAATGGTGATTATCGACGGCGTCGTGAGCGCGCAACGCAGCCGCAACACCCCGCCCGCGACGATGGTTCCAGAAGTCGTGAAAGCCTGAACTGCTCATGGCAAGCCCAGCGACGCCGCGATTGTCTTTCTGTATTCGTGGCAAGACAGCGGAGCTGGCCATGGTCGACGAGTTCGAGCTCAAGAGTTATAGTCTTAAGGATTTTCAAGCTGAGATCGCTCGGGAAAGATAGCGCGCTGGTCGCATATATGGCGCACTATGAAGGTAAAGCTGGCGGACAATCGATCCAGGCACTGCCTACGGCGAGGTGTGGATTAATTAGGGCTACGACTGGAAACTCTTGCACGTTCAGGAAACGAACGTTAAGTGAGCCAAGGTTGCGGAGGGCTAACGCGGCTTTGCCATGCTGATTCATCGGGAGCTCCAAGCTTGCGAACCCAGCTACCGTAGTCCATCTTCACCTTTGATCTGGTGCTTGGCCAGTCCTCCGACGCGAGCGAGGGGCCTTCCACTGTCAGTGACTGCTACAGCTACCATGATCTCATTGGCCCGGGGAGCGTCGTTGACTCGAACCTCCATGCCATCGAAGTGACTGCGAACGAAAGCAGCGTCCTTGTGACCGAGCGGTATATCGAGCACCACTCCAAGACCACCCCGTTTCTTGGAGGAGGGAATAAGCGCGGCGCCTCCACCGAGAACCTTTCGCACCGGCGCACCAAGTTTAGGGTGCAGAATCGCGGCCGCGTGCTCGATCTCGCCGTTCTCACCCACGGCGGCGGCCTTGCCATAGCTTTCCACCCTGGTTGGCGGTATGCCCAGAGCCGCGACTGCGCGCAGCGTGAGGAGTTCGCCAAGTTCCTCGCCGATCAGCGTTAGCTCCGACAAGTCTTCCACGTACTTTCCGGCATAAGGATTCTCAATTACCGCGACTGCGGCAGCACGCCGGGTTGGGGGAGCGATAGTCCGGCCCATCTCATTCCTCGTCTCCTCAACGAACGTCGCAATCTTGCGGATGCTGGCTTTCATCGCAGTCCGTCCTCCCCCTTGATCTCCGAAGCTTTGAGACCACCGACGCGGGCATGAACGCGGGGGCCCGTGGTCATCACCAGCGCGAGTAAAATCTCATCGGCTCGCGGAGCATCGGCTAGGCCAACTTCCATGGCATCGAAATGACTTCTTACATAGGAAGCATTGATGTGCGTAATGGGCACGTCGAGCCGAGTGCCAGGACTGCCCACTTTCTTGGTCGAAGCTACAATCGCTTTCGCGTCTCCAAGAATCTCACGCATAGCATAGCCACCGGGTACGTGCCACAAGGCACCATGCTCGAGTTCGCCGGCTGCGCCGACAATGGCTCCCTTACCGTAGCCTTCGACGACTTTGGCATCTCCGCCCAATGCGACGACGAGGGCACGTGCCATTTCGAGACCCAGCGGTTTGAGGTCATCCATGAAGCCTGAAATCTCTTTCACGTAAGCACCTGCAAAGGGATTGCGGATGACGGCCAGCGCGGCCGCGCGGCGCAGCGGCACGCGCAAGACTGGGCCTCCCTCATGGAAGATTTCCTCGACCGCCGTGAACTTTTTTCGGACCTGAACCTCAGGCATGAATGAGACTCCTGCTGGACTTGGCTCTTTCTGGAGCGGCAACTGACTCCGCTTCCGACGCTTCACATACACCAACGACGCGATTCACGCCAAACAGGCACAGCGCTGCCGCGCGGATGAGCCCACGGGAGAGAAGCGACCGGGCAACAGCCACACCCGCATCGAGCGCGTCGGCAATCTCGCCCAAGGAAAGTTCGCCGACCCCCTGCGTCACAAGCCGATCGCCGAGGTCGCTATCAGGGGCGAGATCGCAAGCGGGCGCGCGTGTAATGCTCGGGTGACCCGGCAGATCCACAGCGTTGGCAATGATGGTTGCGGCAGCATCCGCCATAGCCGAACGGTCCGCGAGAATCGTCACAGCGTCGGCGATACCCAGCGAGAAACTGCGACCGCGCCAACCACTGGTCGCAATACCCCGTACCGGCTGGGTCGAATCGAGTGTGGCAGTGCCAAAAAGTGATGAACGATCCGGCCGCTCGACCATACCTACGACCAAATGCTCCCCCGCTGCCAGATGCAGCGCGATGTCCCCACCGTCGTTGACGTAAGCGCGCGCGAGAGTTGCCGCAGATGTCATGGTGTCCAGGATTTCTTCAGCCACTGCACCAGCCACCGCAGCCATAGGCGTGATGAACGTCCATTCGCCGTAAGGCGCAACTGCCGCCACCATGCGTCTTGCGATCACTCCCACTGCCGTCCGACCGCCTCCTCGCGCGGATTGCCGCAGAAATGTGAGCTCGCTACAGAGTTCATCAAGCACAGTGACGAAGCGCTCAGCCGCCGCCCGATAGGCCGCGTTGATCTCAGCAGGGACTCCAAATGCCTCGACGATCAGATCGATGGGGCCATCGTGCAGATGCAACCGACGGCCGTCGGGCAGCAGTCTGATCTGAGCTCGCTCTCTCATCGATCAGACCTCGGCGATTTCGCCGGCGATAACGGCCATGGATTGTCTGGGTTCGCGGAAAGGTGGCGTCGACCTTCCCCATGCAGCATCGAGTCCAGGGGACGAACGTGATCCATGTAGCCGCCCAGAGCGGCGTAGTCCGTGAGCTTCAGAGTGAATTCTATGGGAGCTACCAGTGCCGGCGTGGGCACATAGCCGAAAGCGTGTTCCGGAATTCGACTTACGTCAACCATGAACGTGATGCCGCCCCCGGGCCAGACGTAAACCGGCGCGCCGCCACACGTCACACGGGTTAGCGAGTCCCTCACCGAATGGGTAAGCCTCACAGGGTTTTCGGTAACACCGGCCCTGAGCGATCCTCCGGCGCCGCCCATGAAGAGAACGTTACACAGAGCGGGTTCGCAATTCTCCTTGATTCTGGCGACAGATTCGCTAAGCAAAGATGGCAATTCCTTCTCCACTGGACGCAGAGCCTCATCCAGTTCGTAGTAGGCGCAGTGCTCGCCCGTGGTGCTCACCATCAGCAGTCGGAGTTTCGGCCACGCAATCTTGGGATTGAAAGTTTGAAGAATCGAAAGAGGGTCTTCGATATTCGTACCGCCCCACGCAGTTCCCGGCTCGGCAACCCGGAAGTAGCGACCCGGAGTGGAGCGGTGACCCTTCATCTTGATTCCAGTTTCCCGGATTCCCAGCAACTTTCCCGCTTGATGCTCCGAGAGCACGCCGGTGATATGGTCGTCGACCACGACCACTTCATCGACCTTGCCGAACCACTGTTTAGCGAACATGCCGATGGTAGCCGAGCCGCAACCCACGCGCATGCGCTCTTCCAGCACGCCATCGACCACGGGCGGCTTGCCCGCCTGCACCAGCACGGTAGCACCTTGATCAATAGTGAGTTCGACCGGCTTCCGGTCGCACAGGTTCAGTAGAGTCTCGCAGGCCACCGTACCCTCTCTGCGGCTGCCGCCGGTGAGATGGCGGACGCCGCCGAGTGACAGCATCTGGGAGCCGTATTCCCCGGTCGTGACATGCCCGACCGGCTCTCCTCGCGCCCGTACTAGATTCGTCTCCGGTCCGAGGTGGCGATCGGTATCGATTTTTACCTTCACTCCGCAGTAGCTGAAGATGCCTTCCGTGACCACCGTGACCACATCCACACCTTGGACCTCGGAAGAGATGATGAACGGAGCAGGTTTGTAATCGGGATATGTGGTGCCCGCACCAATCGCCGTGATGAAGGTTTCTGGTCCGCTCACAATGCTGCCATCCCAATCGCGATCGCGATCCAGGAAAGGGACAATGGAATCTCCGCGCGACAGGGCGCGATCGAGAACCACATGTGGGTCGATCCGCACTAACTGCCCGTTGTCGTTCGCGTAGCGATCGCACGCGCCCGTCCTTCCCGGCTTGATGTAACAGAGGACCGGGCAGGCGTCGCAACGGATGGCGTCATCGTCAGCCACGGGTGGCTCCAGCGTCGCTGGAATAGTGGGCAAGGATGGCCTCGCGTATGCGATCCGGAGTAGCGGGAATTCGGCGCATTCGCACACCGGTGGCGTGGTGAATCGCATTCAGAATTGCCGGCGCGGTCGGGATCACGGCTTGTTCGCCGATACCTTTTGCGCCGAATGGCCCGATCCACGATGGATCCTCGATCAGGATCGATTCGACAGGAGGAATGTCACCGATCGTGGGAATCAGGTAGTCGTGCAGGTTCTCGCCTTTGCCGGGGAAGAATTCTTCCATGAGCGCCATCCCGAGCCCCTGGGCGATTCCGCCCTCGATTTGTCCTTCGATCAGAGTGGGATTGATGGCGCGACCCACATCGTGCGCAGCGACGATCTTCAGAACGCGCACAGTTCCCAATTCAACATCGATGGCAATCTCCGCCATGTGAGTGCCGAACCCGTAGACCGCGTACGGTCTGCCTTGGCCGTTTTCGTCGAGCGCGCTGGTCGGTGGATCGAAAGTCTGCTCGGCGGTCAACGCGTAGCCGTATTTATCAAGCGGCAAGTCCTGCAATGAGAAACTACGCTGCTTGCCGCCTTCACGGATTGTCAGCGTGCGCTCGCCGAAATCGATCACCGCATCTTCGCTCGCGTTAGTGAGTCGAAGAATGGAACGGCGGAGTTCCGCGCCTGCCATATGCGCTGCTTTGCCGGTAACGAACGTCTGTCGTGATGCGGAGGTCTTGCCACAGTCAGGTGTAATTGACGTATCTCCGGAAACCAAATCGAAGCAATCGATCGGCGCGCACAATGCGTCGGCGCAAATTTGCGTCACAATGGTATTCGATCCCTGGCCGATATCGATCGCTCCCTGGTGAAGCGCAATTCTGCCGTCTCGTTTTAGTCCGATGCGCACGGTGGAGGGGTTTGGCAGTGAAGTGTTTCCGCACCCATACCACATTCCCGCCACCCCAACGCCACGACGGATTGGTCCGCTGGTCTTGGCATTGAATTCCACGGCGTCAACGCGTGCGGTTTTCCACCTGGAGTTCAAGGCTTCAAAACAGGCGCGGATGCCGACGCCTTCTCCCATAACTTGTCCTGTGACCGTGGGAGTCTGATTGTCGAGCGCGTTCAGGATGCGAAACTCCAGCGGGTCGATTCCCAGCCGGATGGCGAGATCGTCGTAGAGTTGCTCTTGGGCGATGGCCATCTGCGGCACACCAAACCCACGAAACGCGCCCGCCGGAACAATGTTGGTGTGGATGGCCCGCGTCAACGCCCGGTAGTGCGGCACTGCGTAAGGTCCCGAAGCATGCACTGGAACGCGAGCCGCAACCGTGGGCCCCCACGAGGAATAGGCGCCAGTATTGAAATCGGCGGTGAAATCAAGCGCAAGAAGCTTGCCGTCTTTGGTTGCTCCGGCACGGCAGCGCATGCGCGCCGGATGGCGCTTGGTCGTGCAAATGATGGACTCGGTGCGCGAATAAACCATGCGCACCGGCCGCCGCAAGCGCCACGCCGCCAATGCGAGAAATGGCTGCACCGACAAGTCAAGCTTGGTACCGAATCCGCCGCCGACGGCCGTTGGAATAATACGCACTGCTTCGGCGGGAATCCCCAGAAGCTTGGCGATGTCCGCGCGATCCATATATGGCGATTGGGTGCACGCCTGGATTTCAATCCGGTCGCCTATACGTCTGGCAAATCCCGCCTCGGGCTCGATGCAAGCATGCTCGACAAAGCCGGTCTCGAATTCTCCCTCCACAACCGCGTCCGCTTCGGCGAGCGCTTTCTCCACATCTCCTCGCACCACGCGCCCGCGAGTCAGCACGTTATCCGCGCGATGGGGATGGATAAGCGGAGCACCGGGCGCGAGAGCTTCATCGATAGTTTTCAACCCAAGCAAGTCTTCCCAGCAAACAGGGAAGTTTGCGGGATCAAGACTCTCAATCACTTCCGCTTCGCCGACAATCGCCGCGACCGCCTCACCCCGATACCGAGCTTCCTCATGGGCAAAAACCGGCTGATCTGCAAAGCGTGGAATTACACCATAGCAATCTTCCCCGGGAACGTCCTTGGCTGTAAGAATCGCTTCCACGCCAGGATTCGCTGTGACGAACGCTTCGAGATCACTGAAACGAAACCTCGCCCGGTCATACGGGCATCGGATAGCCCGCAGCGTGAGCGCTCCGGTTGGTATTTCGTCAGCCCCGTAGATTTCCGTGCCTTCAACCTTGCACTTGCCGTCCAGTCGCACTAGCCGTTGACCGACCGAAGCTCCTGCCGCAGGACACGAAGTCTCCCCACATTCCGAGCCCACGCTAACAACCGCGTCAACGATCTTCCGATATCCCGTGCAGCGGCACAGTACGCCGCCCAGCGCATCCATCACGTCGGCCTCGGAAGGCGAAGCGTTGCGCTCGAGAAGCGCCGTTGCTGAGACCAGCATGCCCGGCGTGCACGCTCCACATTGTGCGGCGCCGTGGCGAAGGAAGGCTCCCTGCAGGCGGCCCAATATTGGAGGCCTCGATTTCAGTCCTTCAACTGTCGTGATTGCATGGTTTTCGACTTGGCCCACAGCCACCAGGCAAGCGCAAACTGGTTCTCCATCCAGCAAAACCGTGCATGCGCCGCAATCGCCGGCGTCGCAACCAACTTGTGTTCCGGTCAACCCAAGCTGCTCCCGCAAAACTCGCGAGAGCCTTTGAGCAGGAGGAGCGACCACCGAGACCTTGCGGTCATTCACCACCAGCTTAAGCAGGCATTTCGTTTCCGATGTGGGAGCGATGCTCGCCATTTATGAACTCCCTGCGCACGCGTCCAGAGCGCGCTGGACCAGCCGCAAAGCCGCGTCCCGCCGGTATGCAGCCGTGGCACGAACGTCGCCGATAGGCGACAAATCCTTTAGGTGATCCGCAGTGGCGCGCGAGCCTAAACCTTGTGCCACCAGCCCGCCCATGAGCGCATGCTCCAGTTCCGTGAGCCGCCGTGCGACGGCCGAACAGGAACCGACTGCCACACGCGCGTCGGCGACCCGGCCACTAGAATCCTTCTGGATAACGGCAGCAACCATCGCAATGGAGATCACCAGATAGCGTCGCGCTCCAAGCTTCAGAAACGTTGATACGGCATTCTCAACCGTACGCGGCACAAATACTTGGGAGAGGATTTCGCCCGGCTGTCGCAGCGTCTTCCGATTCCCCACGATAAAGTCCGCCAGCGGAATGCGGCGCGTCCCCGTCTGCGAAGCCAGCTCCAATTCAGCATCGAGTGCGAGCAGGGGAGGGACGCTATCCGCTGCCGGTGATGCGTTGCAAAGATTCCCAGCCACGGTCGCCCGATTCTGGATCTGAATCCCACCAATCTCGCGCGCCGCAGCCTTCAATCCATCAAAGCACCGCGGCAGCGGGGTTCTGACAATTTCGGTCCAGGTAGTCAGCCCGCCGATCCGTATATGTTCCGGTTCTTTGACCACGCCTTTCAGTTCGCGGAGACCCGAAATGTCCACCAGAGTCACGCTAACGGGACGTTCTGCGAGGGAAGGGAAGAAGTCGGTACCGCCCGCCAGGATGTGTCCTCCCGAGCTGGCTAGCACGTGAACCGCTTCGTCGAGCGTGTCGGGCCTGAAATACAAAAAGTGACCTCGAAGATGAAGTCGCAAACTGCGGCTGGGCGTAATTCTTATACAAGCGGCGGGGTTTGTACAGGGTTGCGGGCAGTCTTGTCCTGCCTATGGCAACCGTCGGTATGCTAAACATGCTCTTCTTGGTCGTCAGCACGCCATGGTAGAGAGCCAGAAGCAGCCGCCTCTGCCGCCCCGAATGCGGTGACGGCTGGTTCGGCGCCATATCCCCCCACAAAAAACAGCAAGGTTACGAATGCGAGTGCGAAATTCTAGTTGGAAGCCAGAGCACAAATGCCATATGGGTGCTCTGGGGATGTGCAAAGGCTAAGCAGTCTACTTACCAAGAAACCGGATTCTTCAAGCACTACGGTCAAGGGTAATCGCACAGCCAACAGGTAGAATGAGTCGGCCAATTAGACTGTTTAACGATGATCGTGAACTTCGCGGAGCGTGCACACAACCACAACTGGGAACTGGACCCAGTCATCCGATCCTTGCTCGATACGGATTTCTACAAGCTGCTGATGTTGCAGTTCATCTGGAAACGTTACCCGAAAGTGCGGATGTCTTTCTCGCTGTTCAATCGCACGTCTTCTGTGCGTCTGGCCGAGATGTTCGCAACCAAGGAGATAGTCGAGCAGTTGGAACACGTCCGGACATTGCGGTTTCGAAAATCGGAACTGGTCTGGCTGGCCGGTAACACGTTCTATGGTCACCGCGGAATTTTTGAGCGGGCGTTCCTGGAGTGGCTGGAGCAGGATTTCAAATTGTCGGACTATGTGTTATCGGTCATGGACGGTCAGTTCCATTTGTCCTTCGAGGGCACTTGGCCTGAAACCACGATGTGGGAACTGTATGCGCTCTCCATCTTCGACGAAATGAGGACGAGAGCCAGTATTAAGAAGCTGAGCGAGTTCTATCTTGACATCTTGTATGCCCGGGCGAAAACAAAACTCTGGAGCAAAATTGAGCGCCTGCGCGGCGTGCCCAGTCTGAGCGTGGCGGATTTCGGAACCCGGCGTCGGCATACCTTCCTGTGGCAGGAATATGTGGTCAAGGCGATGGCTTCCAATCTCGGTAACGGTTTTATTGGAACGTCGAACGCTTTTCTCGCCCATAAGCACGACCTTGAGGCGATTGGAACGAATGCGCATGAAATCCCGATGGTGTTGGCCGCACTAGCGAACGATGACCAGGCCCTGAAAGCTTCTCAATACCATGTACTCGATCTGTGGCAGCGCACGTACGACGGGGCGCTACGGATCATGCTCCCCGACACCTTTGGAACAACCCAATTTCTAGAGGGTGCACCTGACTGGGCGGCAGATTGGACCGGCCAGCGCATGGACAGCAAGAATCCGTACGTGGCTGGCGACGAATACATCGAATGGCTGAAGGGACGCGGCCGGGACCCGCAGGACAAACTTATCATCGCTTCGGACGCTCTCGACATCGATGAAATCATCGGTCTCCACGCTTATTTCGGTGGAATGCTGCAGGGTGGCACTACTGCCCAGGAATTCCGCAGCGCCGCCGACTTCCAAGATCGGCAAAAATGGATTCCAGGCCAGCGCATCCGGTTCAGCGCGGGCTGGGGAACATTGCTGACCAACGATTTCCGCGGCTGTGATCCCAAAGGCAGCAGCGAATTTGATCCGATCAGCCTGATCTGCAAAGTCTCCGACGTGGAAGGGCGGCCAGCGGTGAAGCTCTCCGACAATTATGCGAAGGCGCTCGGCCCAACATCGGAGGTCGAACGCTACCGGCGCGTGTTCGGCACAGCGGGGATGACGAACGCTCCGCTCGTTGCTTGAGGCGGCTGGCCTCGAGATGTGGAAGGGGACAGTTAAGCTACGGGAGGTTGCGATGGGGCGCGCGACGTTCAAACGCTGAGTGGCCGTGAGAGGACCGTCACGAGAGTGGCATTCAGCAGCGTGGCTAGGCAGTGACAATGGCTTATGAACAGCGGGTGACCCGGCTCGTGTCACTGCTGGCAGTCTGAAGGAAGCAACGTCGACTAGGGCGTCGTGATCAGGTTCGGTTGTTGGAGACGCTTTGTGATTAGCAAGCCAATTTCGATTGCGATGTTCCTGGCAATTCGCGCGACGTCCTTCGTGGAACCCAGTGTGTGCGTGCCTTGATCAGACATGAATTTGTAAAGCCCGTCCACAAGCGTCCTAAACTGTTCCGAAAAGAACCCTCTGTCTTGCAGATACTGACGAACTTGTACGGGATATTTTGTACCTACCTTCGCTTGGGCTAGCGTCTCCCCACGGCCGCTTGCAATTTTCTCGGCAGTTTCAGTGAGCAGCTCATCAAGAAATGATCTCATCTGGTCAAATCTGGTAAATGCAAGTCTTGTAGCTGAAGGCGCCCTGTGCCTTCCCCTTGCAAGCCTTGGCCCAGGTCTCGCGGAAATCTTTCACCTGGTTGCCGTTTTCCCTAGTGAAAACGCAATCCGACATTGCGGACGCGATGCGCAAGTTGGAAGCACACGAGCGTGAGCACGTGACCGAAAAGAGTCACGTTTTCGGTCACAGTGATAACCCGAACACGAAGGTTGCAAAGCCCGAAAGTATCAATTAAGCTTGATTTCTCTTCATCTTACGATCTAAGCCGGGATGGCGGAACTGGCAGACGCAGCGGACTCAAAATCCCTTTTTCGCATTCTGCACGACCCTGCACAATTCTGCACCACCTTCTAAGAGCCCAGTATTACTGCCATTTTGAGTAACACAAGTTATGCATCATTGCGCAACAGATAGCAGGGAACCACAAAATCAACTGACACCATAACTGACACCGGCTATTCTGAGGGCAGCGATGAGTAGGTGGTCCTCGATGGCTGTGCCGCCGCAAGTTTCACAGACTTCTGTTTCTCCGGAATCTCTTGTAGTGATTCGACACCCTTCGTTACGACGTGCGGACAACGAGGCTTGGCAGAATTTGGGCATAGCTGTGGCCAAGGCAAGCGAGGAGTTTACAAAACTGCGCGGAGGAGATCCACGCAAGCTCCCTGAATTTCTGCGGGCCACTCTGATTAAGCGCATCGAAGGCGTGATTACGCTGGAGCGGGTCAGCCAGATTTCAGCATCTGAAGATTCCGGCAAGCAAGAGGTACTGGTTCGTGCGCTCGCGGACGACATTGTTTCCTTTGTTCGGAACACTTTCCATGCTTTCGGTAAACCGTACACAAAGGGGCGCCCGCGCAGGTTTGCGCGCAGGGATAGCAAAATATACGAAATGCGAGAAGAAGGTTGCTCATATGGTTACATCGCAAAGAAGCTCAGAATAAAAAGGCTCGCAGTTCAAGCAGCGTATCGCAGGGAGATCGAGCGAAGAAAAGAATTTGATCGAGTTCACACCGCCTTAAAGGCACAGTTTGCCCCGCTCGGAATCGTTTTTCAGGAGGCCAACACGACCTCCGAAAAATCAATGTCTGCATGTAGCCAAAGTGGTCGCCGATTTTCGGCACTGTAGTCTTTCTCCAACTTCTTTTCAACTACACCGTAACCGTGCTGAAGTGTCTCTGCGCGCACCAGAAAGCCCGTGCGCAAGGAGACCTTATGGAAGTCAAGCCACTACTGCTCAGCAAGAAAGATTCCGCGCGCATCCTCGGCATTTCCGTCCGGAAGCTAGATTACATGATCGCCCAAGGAATCCTAAAAACGAAGCAAATTGGGCGCCGTTGTCTCTTGCGCTATAGCGATCTTTTGAAATTCGCTGGGGGACTTGATTAGTGAATGCGCTCCACAATCTACCGGGAACTGCGCTCACCGACTTGGACTACCAGATGCTGAAGCGCAGCTTGATCTCCAGAGAACTCGCCGATCAGGCTCTCTTGCGCCGCGTGTCGGACGCTGAGGCCCGCATGATAGTGGGCGCCAATGGCCGGCAGGGGGATTTCTCGGGAGTGATTTTTACCGGAGTTCGGTGGATTTTGCCCGATTTTCGACCCACGTGAGTGAGAATGCCGAAACCCGGAAACCAGCCTGCGAACAGACTGGTGATCCGATTCGTAAAGGCAATGTTGATCTTCGCCAGCCATCGCTTACGGAACCGCATCATGAGCACGCCCGTGGCGGCGATGGCGACGATTATGATGGCTCCGGCGCTCATCGTTTTGTTTTCTAGTTCCTCCACGCGGCGACAGTTGAAGGCTCTCATCAAGGCGAAATCCGTCTCGCCTTCGGCTTGTGCTTCGACTTGGCACGAACTTTGCCCTTCGACACGAGCACGTCAGAAAGCTCGTATGCTTCCCGAAGCCAATCAGTAATCGGTGCCTCGACTTCATCGCGGTGCTTGATGTGAATGATGTGATACACCTTGGACTTCGATGCGGGGTCGCTTCGTCGCACTTGGGGAGCCTTCAGCGTGCGACCGAGGAAAACGCAGAGTTCGAGAAAATTCCTCTTGGGACGCACGAAGAAGTAGCAGGATTTGCGCGAGAACATGATCGATTTGTGCGAGGCGTAAATCCGTTGATCGCCCAAGGAAACGGCTGTCTCGCGCAGCCGCTCCCAAGCGTCCCGCAGATCGTCGGAGAGTTCCCTCGTCAGAGCCGCTTCAGTGGTCGTCCAACAGTCGTGCTCTTCTCCGTCCTCGATCCATTGTTTGCAGTGGTAGCACTCTCGACCGGGCATACCTCAGAATTGTACTGGCGATTGTCGAGGAACTGGCACTGCTCTGTCTGCCCGCCGCACATGCATACTTATCGGCAAGACCTTTCGACGCCTTGTTTTCGTAGTGCAGTGACTACATGGTAGCGTGGGCAGCTATTGCAACCTCGCGTACTCGGCTTTGGCTTGCTTCAGGATCGGGATGTCGGGGTCGGCGTCGTTCCAAAACGCTTCTCGATCAGCGTGTGTCACTACTTCGCTTCCTGCAGGAGAACAACGTCAGAATCGAAATGGCCGCGGAGGACAGCGAGATTCTTTCCGTCCGGGGACAGGCGGAAGGACCAGATGTGCTCTGACTTGAAGTCTGTTATCGCACGACCCGCAGAGCCGTCCAGTGGTTGTATCCATACATTGTCCACTCCGTTCTCCCGAATCGCATACGCGATGGACTTTCCCTCTGGGGTGAATTGCAAGGTGTGGCCCGAAATGTGGCTGGCATCGAGGATTCGCGGCGGACTCGATGATCCGGGTTCAAACAACGCGATCCTTTCGGTGTCTTCGCCTTCCTTGACTGCCGCTGCATTCTTCACAACGGCGGTCGCAAATGTTTTGCCGTCGGGCGAGACGCTGACCTCCTTTGCGGCCGAATAGTAGCCTTGGGGCGCAGCGAAAACTGCTTCCGGCTGGCCGGAGCCATCCAGCGACACGCGGTAAATGTGGTTACCCCGATACTCCTTGTAATACACCCATTTCTGATCAGGCGAGCAGACCGGCAACAGACCAGAGCCGTTCGTCAGTTTTAGAGGACTCGAACCATCTGCATTTGTACGCCAGACGCTTAGCGAGTCTGTTCCGCCGTGATATGGCCAAGTCAGAACGAGGTAGTCCGAGCCACACGGTGAAAAGGCCTCGATTCCGGCGTCTGAATCGGCCAAAATTTGAGTTTGATTCTTCCCGTCGGCACCAAGTTTCAAAAGGCGGACAGGGCCGCTGACGAGGGGATTGCCGTCAGCCGCCCAATTAAGCTTGCTATCCTCGTCAAACTCATTCGATTGCGAAAGCAGTTGTCGAGGCTCCCCAAACCCGTGCCCCGCCTGCGAGAGGACGGAAATCGTTGCGTAACTTCTCGCCTGAACCGTGGCCAAGGTTCTCCCATCGGCCGAAAGCGTGAGATCGTTATACCCGTTAGTGTCCCGAGTAATAGGTTCGAGGTCTCCTCCCGTTCTGGGCACGAACCCGACCTGCCCCTTGCTGAAACCAGTTCCGGTTTGCAGGTAATTGGTGAAGAGGTTACGACCATTCGGTGACCATTGGATTTGAAGGAGGGCCTTGTGTTTGAAAGCGGCGAAAGGACCGGATTTGCCCGTGGCAACATCGAGGATGCGAATCTCGCCGAGTCCCCGCTCAGCCGAGTACATAGAATAAAAAATCTCACCCCCCTCGGAGACCACGCTAGGAAACGGGCCCTCTCTGACGCAGCTCCCACTTGCACTACTTTCTCGTCGTTGCCTTCCAAGGATGCGGTGAGAATGCGGTACTTGCCGACCTCGGGATCGTTTTCGCGAACGAAGGCAAGGCGCTGCCCGTCCGGGGAGAATGTAATGGCGCTGTCGATGTTCTGCACAATGGTCTGTGGCGTGCCTCCCAATACCGGAGTTCGATAAAGGATGCCGTAATTGCGGCTGGCATTCAGGGCTTTGAGGAAATAGATGTAGTTCCCATCCGGGGAAAAGACGAGACAGCAATAATCGGCATGCGACGCCGCGATGACTTGGGTATCGCTGCCTGTGGGCACGTTGCGCAGCCAGAGGCTTTGAAATCCGTTGTCGTCCTGCACGCTAAGCACGTACCTGCCATCCGGCGAAATGGCAGCCAGTGCTGCCTTGCCTGAATTTGTGACTTGCGTGATGGTGAATTTCTGAAAAGGCATCGCAGCAGGGCGATGCAGCAGCGAATAAAAGCCAAGACCTGCCGCACCCAACACGATCAAGGCGGCAATTCCAACCTTGATTCCCCAGCCGTGCTGCTTCACGGTGACAGCAGCGCTGCTGGTAGGCGCAGACTGAACTGCTATTGGCGCTGTGGTTGCCGATCCTACATCGGGCGTCGAGACGTGGCGGCTGGAATCTGTATCGCGCTTCAGCCGCAGCAACTCGGAACGCATTTCGGAGGCGTGCTGATAACGGAGTTCTCGATCTTTCTCCAGCGCCCGGTTGATGATCCGTTCCAGATCGGGCGGCATGTCGGGGTTCAGTCGTAAGGGAGGCAGCGAAGCACGGTTCATGATCCCGTCGAAGATCACCCCCGTACTCTCACCACGGAACGGCAGTGTGCCCGTGCACATTTCGTACAGAACCGCACCGAACGAGAACAAGTCCGTGCGTACGTCCAGTCCCTTGGCACGGACTTGCTCTGGCGACATGTAGGCGACAGTGCCGAGCGTGGAGCCGGGGCTGGTGAGATGTTCCTCTGATTCGATGGTCGGGGCGGTCAGGGCAACGCTCTCCGGCTTGAGAGTGACCTTGGCCAACCCGAAATCCAGAATCTTGGCGTGGCCACGCTTGGTGACAAAGATGTTTGAAGGTTTGATGTCGCGGTGAACGATACCCTCAGCGTGGGCGGCGTCGAGCGCGTCCGCAATCTCAATGGCGAGGGAAAGTACTATGTCCGTGTCCATCGGACGCCCAGCAATTCGGTGCTTCAACGTTGCGCCGTCCAGAAACTCCATGGCGATAAAGGTTTCCCCATGCTGGTCGTCAATTTCGTGTATGGTGCAAATGTTTGGATGGTTAAGCGCAGAAGCCGCTTGTGCTTCGCGTTGGAAGCGGGCAAGAGCTTGCGCGTCTTTGGCTACTTCATCGGGCAGGAATTTCAGGGCAACGAAGCGATGCAGCTTCACGTCCTCGGCTTTGTAGACGACACCCATCCCGCCGCCGCCCAACTTCTCGACGATGCGATAGTGCGAGATGCTTTGGCCGATCATAGGGAGCGCAGGACTCAGGGTGCAATGTTAGGGATGTGACGATGCAGAGTCAACGAGGGGTGCGCCGATGGACGCCGGAAACGGAAAATCCGGTGATTTCAGGCCTTAACAATGCAAGTGCCTACGGCGATTTGTCCTTGATGAGTTCGGTTACTCGGCATTTCAAGCGGTATGGCGCGGCTCCGCGTTGATCTCCCGAGCTGCCTTGATCCCCGACATGATCGCGCCCTGCATCCATGCTGGCAACGGAGAGGCGTGTTCGCCAGCGAACCACACTCTGCCCTCACGTTTGCAAATTTCCGGATACCACTCTTGCTGGGTAGGGTGGTAAACCTGATACGCGCCCTTTTGCCATGGATCGTTAGCCCACGATTTTGTGATCACTGTCTCTAGGTGCTGTCGCAGGCCCGGATGTACTTCGTCCATGTCGCGGATCATGCGCTCGATTCTGTCGCCCTCGCTCAGTTCGTCCAACCCGCGAGCGTAATCCTCATAAAAGTACCCCTGCAACAACCCGCGGCGGCCCTGCTTGCCATACGTCGGATGCCACACTTCGAAATTCCTGTCTGAGGTTCCGAACCCGTTCAACCCCTCGTCTTCCCAATAACGGCGGCTGACTTGGTAGGTGGTGCGCACGCACGGCCCGTAGTAGAGACCGTCGATCACCTTGCGTTTCTCCAGCGTCCACCCCGGCGTGACCGCGATTTGCCGCAAAACGCTGAAGGGAATCGTGCAGATAACAGCCTCCGCTTCGATGTGGTCTAACATGCCCGCGCGTCGGTAGGCGACGCGCACTCGGCCCTCGCCACGCTCGATGTGCTCTACCGCGCACCCATAGCGGATCACATCGCTCAGTTTCGCTGCGAATGCACGGGGGAGTTGGTCGTTGCCTCCCTTGATCTTTGACTTCAACCCGCTGAAAAGGTCGTCGGCCACGCGGATAAAGTCGAGCGCGGCTTCTTTCTCAAAACCGAACGTAAGGTAATGGATCGCGTCTGGCGAGGCTCCCCGCTGACGCAAGAAGTCTGTCATGCTGATGTCGGCCAGCCGCATGATCTCCGGTGGCCAGTCTTCGCGGATGGGCTCACCGATTTCTCTCATGAGTTCGCCATAATAGTGTTCGTCGAGGTTAGAGAGCCCAATTCGTCGCTCTTCCGGCGTGAGGTCGAGCGGCACCTGCGACGTGTCCACTGGCTTCCCCATGGGTGTCTTGACCCGCTTGCCTTTCAGCAACGCGACCTGAGACAACTCTGTGGGGAGGAACGGCTCCAGTTCGAGGCCGAAGTGTTTCACCCACTCGCGAGTGATGGTATGAGTCGTGGGAATGCGCCCCGCACCGGCTTCGGCATAGAGATCATCAGAGAGCCCTTCGCGGATGGTGTGGACGCGTCCGCCGGGATGAAGCTGTGCTTCGAGAATGGTAACATCGTGCCCGGCGCTCTTCAGTTCCCATCCGGCTGCCAGCCCGGCCAGTCCTGCACCAAGAATCGTAACCCGCTGAGAACTGCCTTGCTGCTGCGTCAAATTCTGCGGCAGCGCCCAGCTTAGCTCAGACGGGAGGCACAGCCCACCGGCCGCAAATCCGGACAGCCTCAGGAATTCCCGTCGATTAATCGGCATGACAGAACGGAATACTACTCGGGCGAGTGCTTTTCTGCCAACTGCGTAGTATCCCAATCTCGAACTTGCGGAATTTCCCCGCGAACAAACCAAACGAGCGGTGCGAACCCAAGCTGAAATCGGCTCTTAGCCTTGGTGGTCAAAAAGGGTTCTTCCGCAGCAGCCGCAAGTGAATGAAACCAATGCCCAAGGAATTTGGGTTCGTGCTGGTCAGCCCGGTATACCTTGTTGACCAGCAGCGGATCACTTGGGTTGCGGTTTAATTGGCTGAACCCGACGCTACGGGCAGCACCGACGAGTCGGAAGTTGTCGGACGCCGGGTGGCATCCCGGCCCGGGGTTCCCAATTACCGCAGGCGCGGCAGTTAGTACCCCGCTGGGATGTCGTGGCTTACTGGCTCGCTGGGGCAACTTGTGTCGCCTGAAACGCGACAATTCTCCAGTCGCCGTTCTGTTTTACCCAAACCCGAGTGTTGCGAACGTCGCCGCTGAATGGCTTCCCGTTGATCGTCGCCTTTATGGAATTTAGCGAATTATAGATCGCCGTGTTTCCGTGGATGCGCATGGTTGCTTCGCGAATCTCAATGGATTCGTATTTAGTTGCTCCCGACCTATAATTCTCGATCTCCTGAACCTTTGTCCTCAGTTTGCCGTCATTGCGGATCGCCGTGTAATCATCGGCTAGGTACTTCTCCAAGAAACCGGGATCGTGTTTCAGAGTCGCCTCCATAAGCTGCGCGTGAAGCGACTTGATTTGTTGCTCGACAGTCTCGCCGCCACCCTGTGCGGTCTGTTTTCCTGCTGTTTTGGCGCGTGCTGAAGTGCGTCCGTTCATCGGAATCCCTCCGCGGATGGATGATACTGCTGTTCGCCCGGAGTGGTGTCAAGGACTTCACCGCTGCGCTTTCGCCACCGCGCCCAGCGAGGCGTGTGCAAGGTTAAGTCTGGCCTATTACTCTTGTGGCGGCCCCCTCCGGCGCAGCAGGTCGTTACAGCAGGATTAGAAACGCATGGCTTCAGCGGAGTCCCACCTGCCCACGCACTGACTCAATCAGTTTTGCAGAATCGTATCCCACCCCATCCTTGAACACTATCTCAACGTTCTCGATGTCGTTGATTTTCGAGGACGGATCGCCGTGAATCACTACCAGATCGGCCTGCTTGCCGGGCGCGAGAGTGCCAATGTGCTCTGCTTCCCCAAGAAACTGTGCTCCGTTCGATGTGGCGATGTGGATGGCTTCTACAGGAGTAAATCCGGCTTCCACCAGCAGTTCTACTTCGCGCTGATCGCCGAACCCCGCCACAACCCCTCCGATGCCAGTTGGGTCGGGGCCTGCCAGCAAAAAGCCTCCCGCTTTTACGAACGCCCGTTCCAGTTCCATTTCTTTTTGGAGCCCCACGTCGCCACTTTCCTGTTCTAGACGCTGCGCCAAATATCCCGACTGCGCCTGAGGAGACATGACATCGAGCACACGTTGTTGCAGGGACGGGCGATCAGAGGTATACGCTTCGAACACAGGAAGTGTAGACGTAACGGCGACATGGTGCTGGATAAGGATTCGGAACAACTCCTGCACTTGAGTACTTGAGGGATTGAGATTCAAATACGCCGCACGTGATTGTGCAGTTCTCGCCGGGCAACTATCTGCCTTCTTGTCAGGATTGAAATCTGTGGCAAGAGCAAACCCGTGTTCAATATCGTCAATGCCCGACTCGGCAGCCTCGCGGTAGGTAATCGAGCAGAGGTGCCCCGTGACTTTGAGCCCTCGCTTATGAGCAGTCTCGATAACCACAGCTAATTCTGCTCGCGTTATGTGCACGAACGCCTTAAATGAGGTCACACCCTGATCCGCCCAAAATTCCACCGTCTTGCGGGCATCTTCTGGCCCAGTAAGCGCATGCACGGGCAGTCGAAAATTGTCCGCGCCTTCTAAGTATGGCCCGGTGACATGCAGCTTGGAGCCGGGAATCTTGCCCGCGTCAATCCATGCCTTCAGATTCAAGTCCGCGTAAGGCTCTACGCTCGCTGTGGTTCGCAGACTCGTGACTCCGGCAGCCAAATAGAGTCTTGGGAAGGTGAAGCTCGACTGTTGCTCGAATTGAAGCTCTCCTCTGACACGCCGTCCGGCAAGATTAATAGGCTGCGGGTAATACATGTGATCGTGCATTCCCACCAAGCCGGGAATCACGGTATAGCCAGCGAGGTCAAGAACCTTTGCTCCGTTGGGAACTACCGCCGTGTTTGAATCGCCAATTGCTTGAATCTTGTCGCCGGAAATTACGATGGTCTGGTTTTCACGCACCGGACTACCTGTCCCATCAATTACCCGCACATGAGTCAATGCGATGAGGGGTGACTCGATCTTCACGAACTGCCGCACGACCGGAGACAGTGCTACGTTTTGCTGGGCTGAGCACCAGCACACTCCAAACAACAGCCCGACTGCCCAGATTGATTTGTGCATATTGGTGCCAGCGCCTTTCATGCGGAATGATTCCCGCTGGTCGTCTGTCACAGGGGAACTCAGGCTGCCATATTAGGGATGCTGCGGAAGCCGAGTCAACGAGGCCGGACTCGCCTATTCCACCTTCTGAGCCGCGATGTGGCACACGGACGTTTACTGCGGCAGCCCGATTCGGCGCAGCAGGTCAATGTATCGGGGGTCGGAGCGAACGTTGTCCCAAAATGGGTCTATCAGGAGATAGAGCATCCCCGCAGAACGCTGTTGGTAGCCCTTTTCCAGCAATCGAAACGCCTCGTCTTTCGCTCCGAGGCCCGCATAAATCGTTGCAAGCTGATAAAAATCGACATAACTACGCGAGGACAGTTCTTCCATCTCTTTGGCGATCTTCAGCGCGTCGGCTCGTCTCCCCGCGACGGCGTAAACCCAACCAAGGCCGTCGGCAACCAACTGATTCTCAGGCGCGACAGCCTTGTCCGATTCGGCTATTTTGTCGTATTCGGCAAGGGCTTCCGGGTACATACGTTTCATCGCGTATGACCAAGCCAACTGAGCGCGAATGAATGCCGCGTTAGGATACAGATCGAGGGCTTTTTGAAAATGAGGAATCGATTCATCGTATCGGCCCATGACCAAATAAGCATGCCCCAGACCGCCCAGTGAATGTGTTGAGATAGGGTCAAGCTCCTCTGCTCGCTTCCTCTCACGTATACCTTCGTCAAATCGGGTTTTCGTAAGCAGGCACTCGGAATACCGTTCATGGGAGATAGCACTGCTGGGGTTTAGTTCGATAGCTGCTTTGAATTCTCGCTCGGCGGTTGACCAGTCCCAATCGTAGAACCACTCAGCATAGGCTAAAGCAGCATGGGCCTCGCCGAGCGTTTTATCCAGTTCCAGCGCCTTCATCGCTGCCGCTTTCGCCTTCGGCATAGTCTCGCTGGGTGCAACATAGTTCAATCCGCCTCCGAGCCAATTGTAGGAATCAGCCAAACCCACGTAGGCCATAGCATAGCCGGGGTCTTTGTCGATGGCTTGCTGGAAATACTCTATGCTCTTCTTGAGTCCTTCGACTGTAGATTGGTTCGAAAGGTAACGGCCCTTTAGGTAAAGCTGATAAGCCTCAGGCTTTGGCTCGAATGACTTAACCAGACGTGATTTCTCTTCGCTCGTCAGCCGCACCCGCAGATTTTCGGAAATCGAGGTTGCGATTTCTTGTTGGACAGAGTGGAGATCGGCCAGCTTCCGGTCGTATCGCTCACCCCAAAGCTGTTTGTCCTCGCGTGCGTCCACGAGTTCGGTACTCACCGAGAGATCATTTCCGTTCTGAACGACTCGGCCAGTAACCAACGTCTCCACTCCTAGCTCTTTCGCGACCTTTTGTGGGTCGATGTCACGATGCTTGTACCGGAAGGCAGAATTGCGAGAGATCACCTTCAGATTTGGGAGACCCGACAACCCGTCGATGACGCCCTCAGTGATTCCGTCGCTCACGTACTCTGCGTTTGGATCGCCGCTGGCGTTGGAAAACGGCAGTACGGCAACCGAGTTAATGCGGGCTCGACCACTGCTACCAAAATAAAATGCTGCCGCCGAAATAGCAGCGGTGAACACCAAAGCCACTGCGCCGATCAACATACCGCGGCGTGACCAGCGGAATGGTGCTGCTACACTGGCGACCCTCTTGCCCGATTCTGTGTCCCGCTTTAGCCGCTGTAGGTCGGTGCGAATCTCAGAAGCATGCTGGTATCTAAGGTTCCGATCTTTCTCCAAACACTTGCCAACGATGCGCTCCAGTTCGGCTGGGACATCGGGATTCAGTCGAACGACAGAAGGCGGGGTACGGTTCAGGATAGAGTCGAAAATCACGCCCGAACTCTCTCCACGGAACGGCAACGTACCTGTCGCCATCTCATAAAGCACCGCCCCAAATGAGAACAAATCAGTGCGAGCGTCCAATTCTTTAGCTCGCACCTGCTCCGGCGACATGTAAGCGACGGTGCCGAGCGCACTGCCGGGACTCGTCAGGTGTTCCTCAGACTCGATGGTCGCGGCACTCAGGGCAACGCTCTCAGGTTTCAGGGTGACTTTCGCCAGCCCGAAATCGAGAATCTTGGCCTGACCTCGATTCGTCACAAAGATGTTCGCGGGCTTGATGTCCCGGTGGACGATGCCCTTCGAGTGTGCTGCGTCGAGAGCATCGGCGATCTGGATGCCCAAATCGAGCACCGTTTCGATCTCCAGCGGCTTGCCAGCGATTCGATGCCGGAGCGTCTGCCCCTCCAGCAGTTCCATGGCGATGAAGGTTCGCCCATCGGACTCGTCGATCTCGTGGATCGTGCAAATGTTCGGGTGGTTGAGAGAGGACGCAGCCTTGGCTTCCCGCTGGAAGCGGCTGAGAGCCTGTGCATCGTGGGCGAGTTCGTCGGGCAGGAACTTCAGGGCGACGTGGCGACCGAGCTTCAGGTCTTCTGCCTCATAGACCACCCCCATGCCGCCGCCTCCGATCCTGCTGAGGATGCGGTAATGGGAGACTGTCTGCCCCACGGGTTGGGAGGGCGTAGCCACTGGGATGACATGTTAGGCGGGGGCAAGGTCAAGGTCAAACACAGGGCTTCTGGTTTGGAAATTCGCGACCGTCGCTATTCGAGCACATCCTAGACCTCCGGCAACTTGTAATCATTGCGCTCAGCGGGGTTTCCTGAGAAGTACTGCACGAATTCCCAATCGTTGCCTTCCGGGTCGTAGAAGTATCGGCGCTTGCGATAGGGATGTGCGTTGGGCGGCGTGGAATCTTTATATCCCGCTGACTTCATTCGTTCGCATAAAGCCTCAACGTCATCGACCTCATAGGCTAGATGATTCACGCCCGGCTGGCCCTGATATGGCATCCAGTGTTTTTCGGGCTCCTCCTTTGCCGGACTCAGAGCAATGTAGGTTTCATCCGTGCCGACATGCACCCAGCGGCTTCCGTCGCGACTTTTCCCTTCGCCGCGCATCCTGAATTCAGGAAACGCGGTTTGCAGGAATCGGATCATCCCATTGATGTCGCGTACAATGAGATTCGCATGTTCGAGCCGAACAGCCATCGCCCACCTCCCCATGCAGCCCTAAAGTTTTCCGGCGACCCGCCAAAATCGCCACGGCGAACCTGAATGGCGGGTCAATTCACGCTAGGTCGGGACGAACGGAACCCCTGCTTGGTTATGCGGCGGCTTCATTTATTGCGCCGAAGGACAGAATCTCCTCTTCGGCCACAAGGAAAATAGGTTTCCCGCCTGTGGAGATGGATTCGGCATGAGCGATTGTCGCCTGCGCTTCTTCAGACGCGGCGCACGCATTCAGGGCCTCAAGCGACGGAAAGTGTATCTCTGCAATGCGGTAAAACTGTGGCGTACCGCTCGGAGAACCGACCACCTTAGTTGCGACAATCTTGGTCTTTCCATGTAGCTTCTCGACAGCCATCGGAATGTGTTCTTCAGTGTAAATTTTCTCAAAGTGTTCCACGTCCGTGGGGCGCGGATAAATCACCACGAGCTTTACTCCAGCCATAACAACCTCCTTTTCCGGAATATTGTCTTCTTTGGCTTACGATGCGTCAATTCGCGGTCTCCCATACGAGACTTACGTAAGTCAAGGATCAGGATGCGACTTCCGAGTCCAGCAAGACTGGCGTATCATCAGTGACCGTGGCTAGAACCATCGCGCTAACGGGTGGGAGGCGTAGGCGTGGCAATCCCAACTGGGGTCAGCCTCCGCCGCCCCTTCGTGCTCTTCCGACCGAGTTCGAAATACTGTCAAACGGCTTAGACTCACTAAGCCGGAGTACATCTCATCTGCCGAGCTAAAGCACTGGTGTGAGCACAACCGGAATCGGGTCTACGTTCCTGAGTGGCTACTTGAAGCGTGGGGTATCCAAGTCGAGGCGATCTTCAGCGGTGTGGCTTAATCCCAGCGTCGGAGGCAACGCGCTTCCAGTTCAGGTCGGTTGAACCACGACCGCCACGTCAAATTTCGAATAATACTTCTTCACGTCTCCCGCCCCGTACTTCTGCCGAAATTTTCCCATCACTGATTGCGACAGCGGTCAACATTGGGAGATTACACGCGGCACTTGTGCGCCTCAAAATCAGCGCGTATCCGCAGCAGCACGTCATCAACCCGTTCAGCGGGCCTCGGTTCTGCGCGGAACTCCTGCCCGCAATGACTGCATCGCGACGAGATGTCTGGCTGCTCCATGTCGATATTCTCGAATTGAAGATATCGTTCGTGGGTAACCATGCCAGACGGTCCTCTGTATCGGCATGCGGCACGTGGAAAGGGCGGAGTTTGCTCCGCCCTCATCCTTCGAAAAGACCGTGACCTACCGCTTCAACTCGACTTGAACGACTTCGAACGGCTTCTTGCTGGTGTTTTCCGGCAAGTGAGTAAAGGCATCCATATGCAACACCGACCCAGCCTTCGCCTTGATGTCCTCACTCTTCCCGTCCGGGTAGGTGAACTTGGCATGGGCGTCAGTCAGGAACACACCAATGGATTCCGGGTGACTGTGCATCACCGATTTCTCGCCCGGCTTGTACTTGATCCGAACTACTCGGACTCGATCATTCTCAAATTCAACCTTGTAATGCTTGGGATCAACTTTCACGGGGTCGTCACCGCTTGGTTGAGGCATTCTTGCAGTTGCCATCGTTCCCTCCTTGGACTTCCTGAGATGGGCACAAGTCTAGTCCCCGGAAATTTGAAAGTACACCTGCATTTCACGACGGCTCTGGCTTTCGAGCGCGTTGTGGGTCAGATCAGCAACAACCGCAAGCCTTCCCGCGCATGGCTTCCCGACCTTCCCAAACGATGAAAGGCAGAACAGCTAAAGCCGCGACGGGATCAGCCCACCTTGCGTGCCAGATCGCGTTGATCGCCAGTCCCCCCAAGGCCATGAGCGAGAGGTAAGCACATACCGCCGACTGAGCGGCGTCAGCCCTCAACGCAGCACTGCCCGTGGCTCCTGACAGCCGCCGCTTTTCCTTCGCGAGCCACGGCATGATCACTGCTGCGGCAACCAGAATCGCTATTCCCAGAAATGTCGGTTTGGGTTCGCCATAGCCCGGCAGACTCGTGACCGAAATGACGGCAACAAAGGCAGCCAGAGCGAACAACAATGCTCCCGCTATACGGGCAGCCCGCCTTTCCGTATGCTCGTGTTCCACGCTTCCACGAAATCTCCACAGCACTACTACCGCTGAGAAAAGTTCGATGGCGCTTTCTCCACCGAAGGCGAGCAGAGCAGGTCCCTCGGAACCTGCATACCTGAGCCTAGTCCATGATGCTGTACTCCAAATACGGTCGGGAGATAATTCGTTGCCTACGTTACATTTGAATCGCGCCCGCAGAGCAAATAGCCTCTCTGGTGCATAATTGTCTTGGAGAGCCGAAACGAAAGTACCTTCTTGGCGGATCGGTCTTATGCCTCTGCACCAATGCCTAGCTCTCGCCTGCTGCTTACAGATGTGCATCGCCTGCGCGGCGGCGCAAGTTGACGTTGCAATTGCGACTAGCAAAACTGCTTACGTAGCCGGGGAGCCAGTTTTCATCAATGTGAGGATCACCAATACCAGCATTTCACCGTTGACCGTTGTGGTGCCTCCTCCGGACTCCTGCTTGTCCGCGATCAGTGTAGTCGTCGAAGGGCTCGTTCGCTCTGACCTGCCTCCATGCTCAGACCCAAACACGGCTGCATGCTCATATAACGGACCTCCAGCAGGGCTCGTTGAGGTCAAGCCGCAGACTTCTTATGACATGCGAAGACTGGTTAACCTTATTTACGAACTCGACCGACCTCGGGACTACTCGGCGCACATAGCATTCAGTCTGCTTTATACAGAGCAGCCTGTCCTTGAGCACCCCACGAGTTTCAAGCGTCCTGACTATCGGCACTCCAACTATGAAAAAGACGTAACCTTCACAGTCGTGGAAGGAGATGCGAATGCTTTAACAACGGTCTTCGCTCCCGTCGTGGCAGACCTCGATAGCAGGGATTTCGCACGCCAATGGTACGCTCAGCTCGTGCTGCTTAACCTTGCCCCAGCGTTTGCAGAGGATCGGATACTCGGATGGGCAGACAGGGCTGATTTGGGGCAAGAAGCAATGCCTGCGCTGCGTAAGTTGGGCACAAAACGGGCAATCGAGAAGTTGGAAGCGACGGCATTTGAAAACCCAAACGGCAACGACCACCGTGAGGGTATCCGACAGGCTGCTCTTGCTCAAATCGAGTACATCAATGACCCGTCGCTTCTACCAAAGCTGTTCGAGATAACCGCCGAGGATAGGGGTCAGGCAATTCGTTGGGCTGCCGCAACTGCCGCTACCAAGATCGGGCACGCGGATGCTGTCCCTGTCATTGCGCGGATGCTCTCAAGTGCAGACCCCTACATCGCATTTGCAGGAGCGGAGGCACTCGGCGACACAAGCAGTCGCGATGCCGTTCCGGTATTGATCTCCGCAATTCCTTCGGCGCTGGAGGACAACAAACTACCCGCAATCATCGAGGCACTGACGAGACTTACACACCGAACGACACCCGGCGATCCTGCCGCACGGTTTGCCATTTATCGGAAGTGGAGTGCTTGGTGGTCGGTTCACCACGGCGATGCGGACATTTATGCCCCGGACGATTGTGGCACCATCGCGAAACTACCTTGAATAGAGAAACCTTCTTGCGCTCGGAGGCACCAGAGTAAGAAAAAGTTCTCCCCGGCGCACAATGGTTCGAACCTTTACCCGGCCAACCACCTATTATAAGACCGCGAAAACCGCCCCTTTCTGCTCAACAGCTTGCAGGAGCACTGGCGGCAACCCCTTTTGAACCAGTCACCATGAAAGCCCTTGCAGGCCGGAATCTGACGGCCTTCAGCGGCATCCATCGCCCCACACACTTTCGACGTTGATAAAACACCAGCCCGAATCGCAGCGAAGCAGCCAAAAATTTCGTGAACTCACCCGGTTCGATTGCTGGTTGAGCAAGATAAGTCGTTCCAGCACCTTTCGTGCCGTCTCGTCGTGAGCTTCGAATGGCACAACTGCCATGCCCCAAGGAATGCCAGCAACGAAGGCTTGGCAACAACTAACGCGCAGGCCAGTTTGAGCTGAGAGTGAATCGGCCATCAGCTTCCCGCTTTCGGAAATTCTGCGGTTGCCAAGCGAAATCGTTACCCGTCTGTCGAGCAGTGGCGCTGCTGGGACTATGACGCCATTCACATTGCGGGTTGTCATTGGCACGAAGCTGACAAAATCGCCATCGACATCTAGACGATAGCCGAATGGAACTTGGTCTTTGACCTTCTCCAAAACCTTCCGCAGCAAGTCGCCAACATCGCTCGGCGAGCCATCTGGAAGAACCGAAAATCGAATCTCCATGCGTCGACGTTTGGGGACTAGATAATGTGCCTTCGGGTGCTGGGCGCTCCAGTCGGGGTCGGCCTCCCTCACGTCTTGCAAGTCTTCAGAGAATTGATACTGTGGCTCTTCTGCACTGACCACGACGCCGAACCTTTGCGCCAGAGTATTTGCAATGGAGTCCACTACCCTGATGCTGTCAGCGACCATCGTGACCTCGTCGCCGCTCCTCGTTACCTTGGCGCATTCGGTGGTTTGCCCGGATGCACTCGCCGCTATCGCCACCACCAGAAGCGTTCGGATGACTGCGTTTTTCGTAGAGAACACTCTATTACGAAGTGGAGCAGAAGGAATTGGCATATTGTTTTTCCTACTGTTGCGCTTGGTCAGGGCAATCGTGGAAGTCAAAAGTAATTGCCAGCGTCCCGGCTCGTTCATCCAGTTGTAGGTGGATACGTGAATCGGGTGACGTATCGGCCAGCGACGAGGGGGCGTGCTCTTGCATGAACAGTCTGGCAAGCCTTTGGTTGTAGATGTTGCCCGGCTGCAGCGGCGAGTCTTCCAGCAGATGGTCGTCGAGACCGAGAAGGCTGATGCTGCTCACGTAAAACTGCTTGCCCTCATCCATGTCTATATTCAGCGAAATCGTCTGGCGTTCCTCGTTGAACCGCGTTTCAGGAACAGAACTGAAGTTGACGTACCCAAGCTCGCCATACGCAAGGCGCAGGTTCTCCAGCCCTTTGGCAATGGCAGCACGATCAAACACAACGCCTTCTTTGAGTGGAAACAGGTTCCGCTCGGCGACCACATTGCTGATCGCGCTATTGTTTCTGAATCCAATTCCCTCCAATCGGTACTGCTGGCCCTCGTCGATGTGAACAGTAACCGCAATTTGCTCGCTCGTTGGACTGCGGGTTAGCAGGTGTGCATGGGCACGAACCCGTACCTTGAAGTACCCGTGATTCTGCCATGCTTGCCTCACACGTTCCTCTACCTCCGAAGCCGCTGCATCCGGCTTGCCCCAGTACGCCTCCTGTTTAAGGGAAGCGGCGATCCCGTCCTGATCCGAAAGCGACATGCGAAGGTCGCCTTCGAAGGTCAATTGCGTCACTGTGACTTCCGGGCTGGGTGGGTGACTACCGAAAGACGGCGCAGAACAGGTTCCTGAGCCTTGTCCTTGAGGATTACCCGCAGGAACAGAAGCCTGAGCACACATCGACGGCAGGCAAGTCAGCAGGCAACCGACGAGTAACCCAATGTATGTGCGCCAACGATTCATGACAGCATCAACTTAATAGCGGCATGGGGAAGTCGAACTCGCCTCAGGGAACACCGGATCGATTTTGTGGAGCGCAGCGCGTAGTTCTGCCTCCTCGTGCGATCCGTATCCAGCACGGTAGAACGTGATCTTGCCTTCTTTATCGACCAACGCCAATTTGGGGATGCCCTCGGCTGCCCATGCTTCGCTGGTGTGTTCATCTTTGTCGTCCTGAGCGTTCGGCCAGTTGTAATCGTTCTTGGCGAGGAATTCGCGGGCTTTGTCAGCTTCTTCGTCCTTGCTGACTCCGATCAGCACCAAGCCCTTGTCCTTCAGTTCGCCGTACAATCGCGCCAACATCGGCATTTGTTCTCTGCATGGAACGCACCACGAAGCCCAGAAATCCACTAAAACGGGCTTCCCTCGGAACGAGTCTAAATCGACGTCCTTTCCATCCAGCGTCTTTAGCTTGAGCGGGGGAGCAGGTTTCCCAGTGAGACCTGCATCCATGAAATTCGATGTCAAATTCTCCACCAGTTTGGCATCAGGAGGCGGATTGAACTTGAACAATGAATCCGCAACAGGTCTCCCAAGTTCAACAACTGTGTACACGGTGGTTGATTCACTTGTGTGCTGTTGCCACGGCTGGCTTGGCATCAATTCCCCTCGCGTGATGTGATGTACCTTCCGCACGGTCTTGTGTTGCTGATCGATCCAGTAGGTGGTTTCCGATGTGTATTTCCGCGAGGACTTCGTTTCGGGTATGACTCTGACCACGGTGCAAGGAACGTGTTGTCCCGCAATCTCGATGGTTTCAGGACTGAGAATCTCGGCCTGCTTGATGTGTTGATCGAGCTTCGAGAGTGATTTTAGCAAGCCTTGAGCCAGCCTTATCGTTACCTGTTCAGGGGCGGGCTCGCTCGCGGACTCGGTATCCGTATCTCCCTTTTTGTCAGATTGCAATTCGGTAGCCGCGCTCTTGGTGTACTCTGCCCGCCAAGGTTGCACTGCCCATTTGGTAGTCCCATCCGAAATCACTGTTGTCCACTGGTATGGAGCTTTGAACTCGAAGCGGTATCTCTTTTCACTGTCACGGGCAAGCGTGCGGTACTCTTTGTTCCAATTGTGCGAAAGCTCTCCCTTGAACTCTGACTCCTCGACGGTCTCGATGTCGTATTGAGTCAGACTCTCATATTGCTGTGCGACTTCGTGCAGCAGGTCGGTAGCTTCCGCAGTCGCGATCAGCGGCTTGACCAACTGCTCCCACGCGGGCGAAACGTAATTCCACTTTCCGTCGCGTCCCGCCCGGATGATCGAGCCCTTGTTGCCAGCGCCCCAAGCGTCCTTGTCACCCGGCAGATACATGTAGCCTTGCCCTGATGGGTTCGGGTAATAGCGCACGTCGTACATTTTCTTGATCTCGTTCTGATCGGGTTTGACGTAGAAGGAAACTTCGTAAGCACGCAGGTTACGCGGGGACTTTTTTGCTGGCTTCCGAGAATAATCGAGGAAACTATCGTCACCGTAGCTCCAAATCTTGCTGACTTCCAGAATTCGTGGGTCGGTCAGTTCAAGGGCCTTGGTCAGACCTTCGCCTTCAATGACGAGCTTGGATGTCGGTGCCTTGGCGAACGCCGTTTGAGGCATTGCGATCAAAATCAGGACGATCAGGAGGGCGGGCAGAAGCAGTCTTTTCATACGAACCTCCACAGCGCAGTGACCCGAGCGCGTGCCCCGTTCTCACAATTGTATGCAAACTTCTGAGCGGCGGGGTAGGTCGGCTGAATGGACGATCTCACTCCGCTGCGAAGAGTTCATCGAACAATCGCTTGCCCGCCACGCCGCGAACAGCGATACAACAGCCTCCACACTCATCCATGCGATGGTGAGGCTCTGCACCCGTTGGATTCGCCGGATGGCGTCTGGAGAAGCCATTTGCAGCATCGAAGCCATTCACGACATTATCGCACTGTACTCGCATGCTTCGCGGTCAAAAACCTCCTTGGACCTTACCCTTAGGGTAAGCTTTACGGTATTCCGAGGCGAACCATGAGACAGGCACTCAGCATCTCAGCCCTCGCAAGAAGCACAGGCGTCACGTCGAAGACGCTGCGGTACTGGGAACGGATTGGATTGCTGCCAAGAGCGAACCGAACTCACACCGGGTATCGCATCTTTGCTCCCGAAGTCATGCGCTACATTGACTTCATCCTGAAAGCGAAGACTGTTGGGTTGACGCTTTCAGAGATGAGAAGGTTCATCGAAGTCGCGCACGATGGCGCGAATCCATGCCCCGAAGTGATGCAGTGGCTTGATGACAAAGACAAAGCACTTGAGCGGCAAATTCAGTCGCTCCGTGCCTTGCGACAAAGGCTGCGGCGGTTTCGCCACCTTTGCTCGGCAAACGATGTGTTGACCTGTGCGCGAGAAAAGGAACTGTGCTGCCTGATCGAGGACTTGCCAAACTCACGATTGATGAAAGGAAATGGTGATGAGAAAACTGTACTCGCTTGCGTTAGTGCTGTTGGTCGCACTCGGAGCTAAGGCAGCAACAGTCCTAGCAGCCACGTGCTGTGGTTGCCCGTCTTGTCCGCTCTGCAAATGATTCGGCAAGGGAGTTGCCAGCCGATAGCAACTCCCTTCGTCCTCACTAACTGCGCGCAGCGTTACTCCGCGTCCCAGAACGGCAACGTAGACAACTACCAGAACTGCCGCCAAACCAATCCACGCATAGCTCCGGGCAAGTTGTTCCGGCGACCGCTTCGGCTCCGTTCGTCTCGGAACGTAGTATTGCAGCCAAAGCAACCCGCTCTGTCCTCCAGCGGTCGCGGGTAGGGCGGACTCCCACAGCAGTTGTATTCCGAGTGGATTCAGCAGTCCTGCCACGCTCGCGAGCACAATAGCTGTCAAGTACGGCACGATGGTCAACTTCCGCAAGCGTCCCTGCTCGTGTCGCGGGATTTCCACGTAGCGCACCAATCCAATACCGACAACCACCGCAGCGGCGAAATATGAAGATGCTCCAACAGTTACCAGCAGTGCTCGCCAGAGCCAGTGCGGTTGCAGCCCTGAAATCACAGCCGCCCAATCCCCGAAGTCGGTCACGCCTGAGAAGAAGAAATACCCAGTTCCAGTAAACAAATTGAATGCACAAGTGATGAGCAGGAAGTAGCGCATGGGCATGGATGCGAGCTTGGCGCTGCGCAAAACAAGCCAGAACCCTAGCGCAGCCGCGAGGTTCACCAACGTCCCGCCCGCCGCGACCAGACGGGAATCGAAGGCACTCGACCACGCTACCGTGGTAAGCACGCCAGACCTTGCCCCGGTCAGCAATGCGACAAGCCCGTGACCGACGCCCTCATGCAGGATGTTCGTCAGAATGCCTGCCACAATGCTGATCGCGCAAATCGTGAGCACATCATCAGTAATCGATGATGGCTCCTTTCGGTGGGGAGCAGCGGCAGAGATTGAAGTCTCAGACATGTGACGGATCGTTTCAGATTCTAGCCCAACCCTGTTAGCTTCGGTTGGGAACTCGGTCACTTCGCGTACCACAGAGTGTGCGCCGACCATCGGCTGCACGAGAGGCACTGTGTTTCAGTCTACTGGCGATGCGGCTCCGATTTGACCTCCTCGCCGTTCTGTTTGATATTGAGACGGAATGGACGTTGAACGCATTATTGACGACATCGAGCCATCGAGCAGCTACAGGAAATGTTCGAAGCGCCGGACATTAGACCACTCAGCGTGAGCGACATCTCGGCTGCGAATCGAAGGCATGATGAGGCATTAGCCCACAGCCCTTGGTTTCGGCTTTGGCAGCGATATGGCGCGTGCTGCCGAAGTGAATCCGCGAGCGGGCTGCGGCTCAACGAATGACAAAGTAGGACGTTACATTAATGTGAAAAAAGACCTTAAGCAAAAGAAAAAAGCCGCCTCGAATTGTTGAGGCGGCGTCGGTAGTTCTTTCCGATTACTGGCCCATCGAGGCGTCACTTTTGGCAGGTACGTCCTTCGAGGTCATATCAAAAGTCAGCATGAACCCGTTGGTGCCCTTAAACTCAAACGCCTTTTCGCCTTGGCGATAGGTTTCAATCTCATTGGGCATCATCACGAACCCGTCGTTGCGCGGCGTACCCCAATAGCGGACATTTTTCAGCACCGCAGGTTCGTCGGTCATTCCCTGAAAGCGTTTCAGTTTGACCTCAGCAGTGGTGCCGCCGTTCAGGGTCGCATGCGCTGTGTTTTTATCAAATGTCCAAGTATCAATGTTGCCTTCAGCAGTTTGAAAAGACTTCCACTTGACCGGGAAAACGTAGCCAAGAATCTCGCCGATCCCCTTGCGTTGCTCAGGAGTCGTGGCCTTATCAAACGTCACTAGCGCCCAGTCCATCTGACCCTGTGAGAAGTCACTGCCTAGATCGCCCGTGATCCAAAACTTTGCTCCATCAAGGCTGACCCCGCCGTAATGACCGTGGTTGACCTTGTAGGCATTGTTGAACTTACAGTAATGCTCCGGCTGTCCGTGGTCGTGGTGCGCTGCCGGATGCGCGTTGAAGTAGCACATGCAGAAGTGGGGACAGCTACAGGCTTCTATAGCCGTCGCATTCATCGCCCATTCGCTTGCAGGTGCGGAAGTGTGCCCAGTGATCACGCCCGCTAGGGCGATCATTGCCACGCACGCAAATCGACGCATAGATTCACCCTCCCTTTCGAGACGGAATTATGCGCTCGTTCCGGGCTGCTTGCAACAAGGCACCGCGATCAGATCAATCAAGACTGCACTGTCGAGTTTCGACCATTTGCTTCTACGCCCTGTGCGAAATTTGACAAAGCACATCCTAAGTACCACACTCCCCAACTAGGAAAATTAGTACTCGTCTATGCAGTGGAGGGTTCAAATGCAAGGAACACAATTTAGGTACGCGATCAAGTTTGTCGCCGACATGGATAAAGCCGTGAAGTTCCATCGCGACGTGCTCGGCTTAAGGTTGAAGTTCGAGTCGCCGGGATGGAGCGAGTTCGCGACGGGCGAAACCACCCTCGCGCTGCACCCGGCTTCCGACAAGAATCCAGCGGGCAAAGTCGAATTGGGCTTCACTGTCGCCGATGTCGAGGCTTTCTACCGGGACATGAGCGCGAAAGGCGTGCTCTTCAGCATGCCGCCCAAGAAGCAGGATTTCGGCGGGGTGCTGGCGCAGTTCGTAGATTCCGAGGGCACACATTGCAGCGTGGGCGCGGATGCGGCGTAGTAGCCGAAGGTCGGAGTTGCCATATCAGGCTGTTGGTGCAGGCGAGTGCAGGCTGCAATGTCTGGTCACTGCCACGGGCGCAAGTTCTCCTAAACACACAGACAGTGCAAGCCAGACCCTTTCTGGGGGCGGCTTCAAACAGCCTCTACCTCGGTGCTAGACTATCCGCATTCGCCTGCAAGCAAGCCTCTCGGCAACTAGCAAGTAGCGAAGTCGTGCAACATTTCGGGTCGAGGTCAAGCTCGCATCGAGGTGAGCATGGGAACCAGTCCGCCAGTGTCTCCAACCGATATCGAAGCTAGAACAATCGGCAAAGTGCGGAACCGGATCGTTCCATTCAGCATGATTCTCATGGTGATTGCTTCGCTAGATCGTACGAACATCGGGTTCGACGACCGCAATACAGAAACAACGCAACAAAAACTACTTGATGAGTTCGATTTCGCCCGGTTGCCAAGTCTTGTCGAACCAAGATGGCAGTGGACCATAAAGGCGCAAGATAAGGAAAAAGCCTTTATGGGGGACGGTCTGAATCCAGTTGCCCTCCTTGCCCTCGGGGGCTTTGGGTGCAAAGTAAACATCGTATGAGCCATCAGCGTTTTTCTTGATATCAGGATTTTGGCTGCCGTTGCTCGGGAATCGGGAGTCGGTTTGAAGTTCCGAACGTGTCTGCGGGTCGTAGAGGACGATGGACCAGAAGTTCTTGGCTGGAATATTAGGGGGCAAGGTGAGCTTGTAGGTTTTTGAGCCGTCGAGGTAGTTCTTGTCGGCATCGACGTTCGCCAGAGCGTACTGAGAGCCGACTCCAACCATCTTGCCGAACATGGCTGGTGTCACCCCGGTGGCGACGTAGAACATCATGGTTCGGGTGTCGAGGCTGCGAGCACCGTCACGCAGCCAAAGATAAGTGCCTTCCGCACCCGGACTCCACCACGCTTTGCCGGGATAGAAATAGACGTTTTGGTCACGACTGGAGAAGTCGATGCCCCGGGCGGTTGCGTTGCCGACAGCAGCCGCATCCGTGAGAATTTTCTTCATGCGTGCGTCGGGGGCAAACGGCTTACCCTTGGCGATGCCAATGGCCATGAGTTGACCGAGCAATTCCGGGTCTTGCGCTTCGGTCGGCTCCTCTTGCACGATTTCATTCACTTCCTCATAAAACTTTTCGTTATTGGCGTGAATGGTGTTGAACGCCATCCCGGAAGCATTGATGAACTTGGTCTCGGGGGGAGTGGTTGCTTTGGATAGCGGATAGATTCGCAAATATTTCTTAAAACTCTCAACTGCCGGTTTGGGGTCACCGTTGACGAGGAATCCGCGAGAGCCAAGCCAAACCCCATAGGTGGGGGACTTTGCCACGAAATAGCCCGGCGGAACCTCGCCCTTGTATCCCGGTGGAAGCACAAGAAACTTGCCCCCTTTCCCCTTGTCGGGACCAGCATTCCCCATGTCAATGATGTAGCGAAACCAGAAATCGTTGAGAAAGCCAAGGGTATTCGGCGGGGTCTCGACCACCAATGGGCCGTCCTTCAAATCCAACCAGCCAATCAAGTAGACGGTCTCGGTGTTCGGCGTCAGGAACAGAGACTTTGAATCCATCAGCGTCTCAAAGAGTACAACCGTGTGATTGTTTACTCCGACACTGCGCAATCCCTCTCGCATGGCATAAAGCGACGCCCCGGGCATGGTGTTCAGAAAGACTTCCACCCCGCGCTGAAAGTCGAGGTTGTCGTAAACCTTTTGGACGGTTTCCTTGTCGGGATAGCCGTCGAAAAACTTTAATTCACCTAGGCGAGTGTCAACCTTGCTCGGCGTCGTAATGTCCGGCGGGATATCGGTGGTCATTTTCATTTTCGGAGGAGCGTCCTGAGCGAGCGCCAATCCAACCAATGCGGCTGATACGAGAATCGTGAGGTTGATTCGGAGCCAAATTCGGAAGACACGTTTGGATTGCATTTTCATCGCTCCCTTTCCAGTGCAAGGATTCGGTGACTCCCCAAGAGGGTTCTATCATACAGAACCCCAGACCAAATCCCGGGGTGGTTTCGGCTCTGGCAACACTATGGCGTCTGTTGCCGACCTGAGCCTCCGGTGCTCCGACTGCGCCAAATCGGGAGCTAAACTTCCGCAGGAATTTCGAACACGAATCGGTGAGACCTATTCGCGCATCGAACTTGGGTGTTTTTCCGAGGAGATCAAAATGGACAGCACAATTTCGACCAAAGACCTGAAGTCGAAACTCGAAAAGAAGCAAAGAATCACGGTAGTCGAGACTCTCGCGCCTGAACGCTACCGAGAAGCCCATATTCCCGGTGCCTTGAATATGCCGCCTGAACAGATCAAAGAACTTGCCCCACAGTTGTTGCCTAACAAGGATGCTGAGATCATCACTTACTGTACGAACATGCATTGACACGCGAGCGTTACGCCGCCCGTGAATTGGCGGCGATGGGTTACACGAATGTGGCGCACTACCCAGAAGGCAAACAGGGTTGGATGGAAGCTGGGCTACCAGTAGAGAAGGCTGCGTAGGGGCTAGGCGGTCGCTGGCGGATTGACTTGCAACGCACAAATGGCGGTGCGTGAAAGGGATTTTTGCTGGTTCAATCTAGCCTGCCAGAGCGACCTCGACGACCCTGTATCGTCGCGCATCAGCCGTATTGGGCTGGGGCAAAGGGGTACAATCCGCTGGTAGATTTCAGGCGAGCGAGTCTGGCGATTCTATCTGGGGGAAACGATGGCAACCGGAATTGCCCGCCGCAGCTATCATGGCTACGACAATGTGTTTTTCCCCGCTATGGCTGGGTTGTTTCTCGTGTTCGTCTTTATCGGGTTTGCTCCCACTTACTACCTTGCCGGGTTGTTCAGAGCACCTCTCCCCAACGTGCTGGTGCACATCCACGGTGCGGTATTTTCGGCATGGATTCTTCTGCTGATCACGCAAACCTCGCTGGTCGCCGGGAGCCGGGTCGACGTGCATCGCCGACTAGGCATGCTGGGCTTTGGTTTGGCATGCCTAATGGTAGTGTTGGGATTGCTGGTCTCTGCTGATCGACTTGCGCGACACACTGCCAATCCCGGCACGGAGACGGTCGAAGAAGTGAGGGCGTTTTACGCGATCCCGCTTGCTGACATTCTGATGTTCGCCACGTTTGTATATCTCGGCTATCGCAATCGGTTCCGTCCCACGGTGCATAAGCGGCTCATGCCGTTCGCCACTTTGGCACTTCTGGACGCCGCCTTCGACCGCTGGCACATCTTCGACCCGTACTCGCTCCCAGTCGTAAACATCGTGTGCTTCGTTCCCCTGATTCTGCTACTGATTGGCTACGACTGTTGGTCTACGGGAAAGATTCAACGAGTCACCCTCTGGTCTAGCGTGTTCCTGCTGGTCGGGCAGCAGGCCCGACACCCCATCGGTCACACTGCGGTGTGGCAGAGTTTCGCCGCATGGGTCGGGACTCATTTTATCCACCTTTCGCTGAGGTGAAACAACCTGCGCGGTCGCCAGCAAATCGGGCGCATTCGCCGCGCTGTGAACGTCGGCAAGCAGCCCTACGAGCAAGTCACGATCTTGCTGTTCGACCGCCCTGACGCGGTGCCGCAACCGACCGAGGAATAGGTTTCGAATCTCAACAATCCGCACGGTGCGATATGATCCCTGCATGATCGCGGCTTCCTACAAACCCAAGAAGAAGTTTATGCAGTTGGCAATCGCGGAAGCCAAGCGTGCCCGTGACCGAGGCGATTATGCCATCGGCGCTGTCATCACCCGCGTAACGGACGGGGGCGAAGTAGTCATTGCCAGCGCAGGGAACCGGGTAAAGACTTCAGGATCAAGCATCAAGCACGTGGAGTTGGAAACGCTCAAATACGTATCGAGCGGTTATGGCCGCTACCTGACCGAATTCGTGCTCTACACCACGCACGAGCCCTGCGCGATGTGTGCGGGTGCCTGCGTGTGGGCGAGAATCGGTGCCGTCGTATACGGAGTTTCGCAGGAAGACATCGCCGCTTATGGGCGAAAGCGCGGGACGGAAGAATACAAGTGGCGAGCCTGCCTCATTCCCTGCCGACTCGTCTTCGAGAAGGGTAATCACCCTATACCCGTCATCGGCGGGTTTCTACGTGACGAATGTAAGAAACTGTTTGCTTACAGGGCTGGATAGGATCGCAGGCTAACATAAACCCTGACTGATTCATTCTGTTCCAGCCTTCGCTTCAGAGGGCAGTGCGGAATAATGCACATGAACGAGACACCAACGGTCGTGGTTCCGGCGATAAATTTGGGTTTCCATCCCATGAAATGAAACTGCCGAACCTTCCTTTCTTCGCTTGGCTGAGAACTTCCATTTGAATTCCGCCCACGCCGCATCGGAGTACACCCGAACGGCGACTTGGCTGATTTCCAAGTCCCGCAACGAATACATTTCGCCCATGTCATGGCGGTAAAAGCCCATGATCTGTTCCACACCGTGCCAGCGTCCTACAGGGTTGATAAGTGAGTCATCCGATGAGTCGCACCAAATGCGTGACGCCAAAGCAGGGTCGGCTTCATCCGCCGCCTTCGCGTATGTGGAGATCAACTGTTTGATGTCGTCCTCGTCCTTCCCGGCATTGACTACTTGATGCTGATCTTGTGGGACGGAATAAACAGACACAGCGAGCAAGGCAGCAATGGTGACAAGGTGGCAAATCCAGCGACAGAAAGTCGGTTGGGAGAAGCAACCGGGTTCGGCGGGATGGCAGGGACTCGACATCGCGGAGATCGTACCGCTGGAACAGATCGCACGCGCCCATGAACTGGTCGAGCATCCCCCGAAATCGGGGCGCGTGATTGTGTCGATTGGACAAAGCAGTGGCGCATACAGCGGTGCTGAAAGGGCCTAGGTGCCAACGATGACAGACGAAATCGTGTTTCATCAGGAACCATGATGGTGCGCCGTTTGCGTCTTGCCAGTCCGTTCAACGTTCCAGAGGCAACAGGTATGTGGGGTTGCTCTCGAACGCGCTGCCAAAGACTTGCCTATCTGCTTCGCGCATATCCAAAGCGATGACCGAGGTCGGTGTGATCTGGACTGTCACATCATCCCACGATGCGAACACTGGGCCAACTCGTGGGTCCGCGAGTGCGGCGTCGCTCAGATATTTGGCATGAACCCGCCCATTCCATTTCCGCGACACTTCACCCGTCAAAATTTGTGCAGTGCCTACGATGTTTACGCCGCATGATGCTGCGGGGTCGCGGGAGTCGATCATTAACGAGATTCTGGGCGTGGACTGTAGATTGCGAGCCTTGCGGGTGCGTGTGGACGTGGCTATATAAATATGTGCACCATCAAACCAGTACCACACCGCAACCATATGGGTGGAGCCGTCTGGGTTCTTCGTTGCGAGCGACGCGATGTAACGGCTTTCCAACAAGTGCCGAACCAGAGAATCCGAAAGAGAAGCCATAGCTAGACCCTCACTAAACCGGAGCCACGTCATTGCCTTCCAGAGTGAATCCACAGAGGCATTGATTGTCGCGAACAAAAATCTTATCTTCACGGGGAATTTTTGAAAACAAGCGTTTGCGAACACGCCGGGTCACTGCTGCATACCAGAGCGAGTGCGCCGACCATCGGCGGGCTTGTTTTCGGCTCACTGACTCAGCACTTCTTGAATCGCAATCCGTGACAGCAAGCCCCTCTTGTAGTCTGCTATCCAGAGTGAACCGAAACCAGAGCGCAGGGAGTCTCCTCCTTTGCCGATCCACTGCTTAACGACTCTATTCGTGTTCGCGTCAACGCGGGTAAGAGGAACATCAAACACTGTGAGCCAGACGGAATCTGCCCCATAATCGATGTCCCACCCGTTCCGGGGATTCCTGCCTGAATGCTGGCGAGAACCTTCCTGCTTTTCTCATCGACACGGCTGACAGTCCCGTCGCCTTGGTTCAGCGTCCAAATGGAACCGCCGCCTGCGGTTAAGAAGCGAGGCTTCGACCCTACTGGCACAGAGTCCAGCACACTGCCAGTTGAGGCGTCCACCGCAGTAACGACACTCCTCTCCACTCCCGTGACCCAGACCACTCCGTCGCTGAAAACGGGATTGTAGGAGCCGGGTGGAATGGAGATTTTCTGGCGCACACTGTTTGTTACAGGGTCGATGCGACTCAGAGTACTGTCCTTGTCGGTCACGAGCCAAACGCTATCGGTGCTGGTCGCAATTCCGCCTTCCGCTTCTATCGCAGGTTCTGGAAGCGTAGCGATCACCGCGTTTTTCTCGGCATCAACCCGAATGAGGGTCGGCTTTTTCCCGCATACCGGAATCCAGAGACTGCTGAACCCGAATGCTAGACCAGAGCAAGCTTCACCCGGCAAAACGATTTTATCGACGATCCTGTCGGTACTTGGGTCAATCCGCTGCACCGAGTAAGGCTTTGTGCCCGTAACCCAGACAGCATCGTTCGTCGCGAGCACCCAGTCCGCCGTTTTCCCGATCTTAAGCGTGACGCTGGGCTTCAACGATGCAAACGGAACCTGAACATCCTTCACGCCGGGTTTCATGGCGTTCGTTGACTGCGCGGCTGTAGCAACACTCGTGGCAAGCAAGAAGAGTAGAGTGGGCACAGCGATCTTCGCACGGCTTGAGATCATTGCGACTCTTATCTATTCCCGGTCATAGTGCTACGAGGATAGCCGATTCTCTGGATGCGAGCGAACTCCCAAGAGTTCCGCACATTTAGCCAGTCGGACGAATATACTTCCACAGACTTTCGAGGAGCCTCTATGAAAATCGCATGTGGTCTCCGAACAGCCTTTTTCCTGCTGGCGCTTCTGTCTGGGTTGCACCTATCGGCGCAGGTATTGCCATCTCCTCCGAGTGATAGCCCTGATGGCCCTGATGGAGCCATGATGGCACCAGTCACGGCGCTTGCCCGTTACATGGCGCACGTGGACGGTGCAGTTTTGCCTCCTGTTTTTGCAGACGACGGATTGGTTATCGTCGAGAACTTCCCGCCCTACATTTTCAATGGCAAAGATGCGGCAGCACGCTGGGAAGCGGGTTACAGGAAGCATGTCGCACAGCTTACCGAACTGAAGTGCGATTTCGGCAAAGCACATGACTTTGACCGCAACGGTGATCGCGTTTATTTCGTGCTCCCCACCACTTGGCAAGGCGTGCAGCCGGGAACACGGTTTGAGGAACATGGTGCGTGGGCTTTCGTGCTCACAAAATCGGCCAGGCAATGGCGGATCATTGCTTATGGTTGGGGTGCGAACGACGAGACGGACTGGCCGATGAAGAACGCCGTGAAATAGGTTGCCAACTACCACTAGGCGAATAGACGATTCTGAGGCTCTCCGATCACGACCGGGCGCGAGCACTCCTCGTCATCATTCACCACGTGATTGATCGTCGTGCTCACTGGATAGCATCGCATCAGCCGAGGTTCGAACGGCTTCAGCAGTTCGGAGACGACATGCACGTCAGTCAAGCCCGGATCGAGCCACAAATCATAGCTTTCGCGGTCGAGAATCACTGGCATCCGGTCGTGGATCGCTGAGGTCATGACATTCGGCGTGGTCGTTAATATCGAGCATGACTTCACCAATTGCCCACTCGGATCACGCCAGCGCTCCCACAGTCCGGCAAAGGCATACAGTCCGCCGTCAGCGACCTCGAAGCAAAATGGCTGCTTCGCCGAGCCACGCCGTTGCCATTCGTAGAAACCATCTGCCGGAATGAGGCATCTACGCAGTTTCATCGCGTCGCGGAACGCAGGCAGGGAGTGTGCTGTCTCTGATCTGGCGTTAATCATTCTTGCTGCGCCGGACGTGTCCTTAGCCCAGTGAGGAACCAACCCCCACTTCATCAGAGAAATTTGACGGACAGGTTCTTTTGGGTGCTGCCGGATCACTGGCACAGCCTGCGTGGGCGCGATGTTGTAGCGAGGCGACCAATCGTCTTGCCACTCGGCGGTCTCGAAGTATTCCTCGACAAGCTTCTTTCGCCGCGACAACCTGTATCGACCGCACATGGAGAGATTATGCCAGATCAAGTGACCCTCGTAACTTGGCGATGGCCCCAGCCTGCAAGACAATTCCTTTGTATGACCGCGCTGATCCGCTACGATGCCGCACGCAAAGCTATCGCTTCCGCCTATCGAGTTGATGAGGCGAAGAAAATCCGCGACAAAGCGGAAGCGGTCAGGACGTATGCAAAATTGGCGGGCGATCTGGAAATGCAGAACATGGCTGCCGAGATCAGGATTCGTGCCGAGCGGCGGGCAGGTCAACTGCTGTCTGACATGGAGAAGAACCCCGGCACACGAGGGGAGGGGCGACCGCGAAAAGATGGCACCAAAATAAGGCGGTCTGTCGGCCCAACTGCCTATCCACCCACTCTCGACGAAATTGGCATTTCAAAAGACCAGAGTTCCAAGTGGCAGCGGCTCGCGCTGCTGGTTGACGAAACCACATTCGAAAAAGCGCTCGTTCAAGCTCGTGAGAGAAATGGCGAACTGACCAATGCAGCTTTGCTTCGCGAGATCAGGGAGATCGCGACGCCATCAGAGGTACTGACAGACCCGGACGTGAACGTCGTTGTGTCAGAGTTGATCCGAGACATCGAGTCGCAGAGCAGGCGTGAGAAGCTCGAAACTGCCGTTCGTCTCCGCAATCGCCTGAACCCGACGATCAGAAAAAAGCTAATTTTGGCATTGAAGAATGCGAAGACCGATGTTGGACGATTTGAAGCGGCACTCGTCAAGGATTTCAAGGAGTTTCCTGCCAACGGAAAATGTCATCAACGGATCGTGCGGGAGATGATGGCAGAACAACCAGACCCGCTTCTTAAGGAAAAGAAGGCTCTCGCGGATGATTTCAAGAACGCCAGTGTGCGCGAGATTTCATTGGCGGATGCCCGCAACGTTATTGTTGCCCACGAATTTTTGGGGACGCTCGGCAGTGCTGAACATTCGTACGCATTATTCTTCGGCAATCATATTGCTGGGGTCGTCTGCTTTGGGACTACAGCGGGAACCAATGTTAAATCATCCGCTTGCGGTTCCGAGCATGCAGACAAAGTAATCTCCCTTACAAGAGGCTGTTGTTTGCATTGGAGCCATCCGCACAGCGGCTCGTTCTTGGTCAGCGCAGCATGTCGCGAAATGGCGAAGAAGGGCTTTTATGTGATCGTTGCCTATGCTGATCCCGAAGCGGGGGAGCGCGGTGTGATCCTGCGTGCCTGTAACTTTCTCTATTGCGGGACAACAAACCCAACCGAGAAATTCAGAAGACCGGATGGGAAGGTTTACGATGCGCGTAACGTCCACCTGCTCACACGTGACAGACGCTTCGGGATGCTCCGTTATAAGCGCAGCCGTGCGGAGCAGAAGAAAATTCTCATTGCAGAGGGATGCGAATTCTTCAAAGACACCGGGGGTAAACATCGATTCGTGGGAATCTTCGGGGATCGTCGGATGAAGCAGACTCTGCGGCGTGCCTTGCGATGGGAGGTTCTGCCATACCAGAAGCGAGAGTCGTCATCTGAAGATCGCGTTCAAGTCGTCAACCTCGATCCAGTCCCGAAGACCTTTGCTGCTTCTGTGTCTTAGTCGAAAGCAGCGAGCAATCCCTGAGCTTACCCGAAGAGAGTCTCCATCTGAGCCATCAAGGCGGAAAGGTAGCTGCTTCACGCAAAGCGGTCGTCGTCCTTATCAGGAATCGGCGGATTTCGACATCGGCGGGAAATACATTCGCAGCATGCAGGTACTTGTTTCGATCTTTGGTGATCGCCTGAAGGTCTAGTTCAGTGGTTGGGGCGAATCTAGAACCTCCGACCCCGTTCGCCTTGATGTAGTTCAGCGAACTTCCGAGGGTGAAATACGCGGGAGATGCAGGGCGACCCGGCTTTTTAGCTTCGTGAGATGCGATGTGCGCAAGAAGACTATCAATCGCACGAGAGGCGTGAAAAATTTGAAGGCTCACGCGCCGCGTCTGTGTAGGAGTTCGGGCTGCTCCTTCGAGGTGACCGTACTCCTTCAGAACGTCTTGCACGCCAGCGTGCGTCGCCCACTTGCTGCCAACTAAATGCGTCAAAATTGTTGTGATCTCCTTCTTAAATGTCTGCATGGATCACTTTCCTCAATGCACCGGGCTGCGCGTGTTCGAGTTCCCAGCCAACCGAGACGAGAGCCTTCACATAGCGGTATGGATCGTGGGTAGGCCCCGAGATGTTACCCTCGATCATCAATACAGGGATCACGCCATCGCCGCGATAGATCAACCGAGCATCTGCGAGTTCATAACCTATAAACCGTGCCTTCGTCATCAAGTACCGTATCTTCTCTCGTGACCCGTAACGATCCAGAACGGCAATGTCAACTGCCTTGGTCCTGCGCTCAATCTGGCGGGATACTAGTCCAAAATCGAAGCGAAAGACGTTCCGCTCAGGCATTCCCACAAGCGCTTCCTTCGCGCTACGTACCGGAAAATGTTCGATGGGTTCCACGCTCGGCTCTGTCCTCAGTGTTTCTTGCAAATCATGGATCAGCGCCTCTCTCGTCGTCCGTGGGCGAATGCGCTCGTCAACGAATTCTACGTACTTCTCTTCATTGAATCTCGCCGCGTTCGCACGTACTCTCTCGCGTTCAAGCCTCCAAAGCTCGAACAACTCTTCCTTCGGCGCGGATAATTCCAACTGTTGGTTGATCCATTTGCGAGCGGCATTTTCCGCACCCTCAACCTCTGTCGTGAACACGTCGAACAGGTTGCTGAGAAATTCGATATAGTTCCGCTCGTCAATGTTTCCGGCATGTCTGGCTGTAACTAGCACTCCTGCCACGAGCGTCGATTCGCCTGCTACGAGTTTGGTCTCAAATAAGTCCTCCGCGATTGCCAACGTACTGCGCCAAGTGAGGCGCTGACGTGGCGTGTAAACATACAAGGCAACCAGCTTACCCACCTCAGGTACGATGAGAAAGTCTGGCTGGTTGAGGAGATCAGGGAAATAAGGGTTCTTCTGGATTAGGTAATGACGCATCCGAACGACTTCCCGTTCGAATTCCGCGATGACTTGACGCCTAGATGTAGAACGCCCGGGCATGCGTCTCAAAGGTTAGCATGCCTACAAGGGCGGAATTGCAGCCATTCCCTTGAGTTTGCAATGGCGTTGGAAATAACAGAGAATCCCGACTCATACTGGACTAGGCACTGAAGGAGCTATGCAGACGAGGCGCGACCGGATCACGACAACAATCGAGCGCGAATGGCTGGCGGAGATCATCGCGGGAACGAAAAAGGTCGAGTACCGCCAGATCAAGCCGTACTGGACGAAACGATTCTCGAAGGTCTCACTCCCGTTCGAACTACGCCTGCTGAACGGAATGAATCCTCCAGTGCCGGAAGTGACAGTCCTCATTCACAGGATCACGAAGGATCGTCGGGCGGGTGAGTACCGACTCCACATCAAGAAGGTTCTGGGATTTAAGCACTGGGACAAGCGGCGGCAAACACCAAAGCGGTAAATGTTGAGCGTGTTTTCGATCCTTGTTTTTAAAACTTGCCTGACAACAAAGCCAGCGCGAGTGCTTTCTTCATTTGCTCAGGGTAGACATGCAGAACCTCGCGAAAAATGTCGCCTGTCGTGCCTTCGTCCCAGCCCTGCCCTGCGCGGAGTCGTGTTGCGGCTGCCTCTAGCACGCCAGCCAACTGCAATTCGCGATGCACCTGTTCCGAGGTTCCGTTGAACCACGCGATGTGAACAGCTTCCGCGTCTTCGGTTGTGATCCCGGTCTCTACCGTGATTGTAGGAAAGGTGCAGCCCAATTCGAGAAGGTTCAGGGCCTTTTCAAAAGTGTCTGTAGTCAACATACGTTTTAACCTCGTGTGGAGGCTGCCGCGCTCCCGCGACTTACGAGCAGCCTCAATACGCGTCAGACTCTCGGAAACCATTCCGCTGCGCGAGAGCCTTATGCTTTCTCACGAGGTAAAGATAGTTTTTCCGCCCGCGCCGTTTCGAACAGTTGCCGATAGGGCCATGTTTTGCGCGTATCAGCCAGTGACTCATTCTCTGGAGGAGTAGTGCGTCCCTAATGTCCAATTTTGCGTTCATTCTCTCGCGAATCCTCCACGAAGGCGCTCGCGCCCCGGTTTTGAGGCGGAAATCAAGGAACCCTTTGCTAAAAACAAATAACTTGGCTCCGGCAGCCCTCGGATTTTCCCTCTAATAGATGGACTATCAAAGTCGTTGAATGTCGATTAGTGGCGGTGCGCGGCTGCGAAAATTGGAGGGCGGTGCTCGATGGGTGTGGCGGGTGGGGCAGGTGGGGCAGCTTCTCTATCGTTATTTTTCCCTGTGCACAACAGCCTCAGAGTCGTTCCAACAGTAGCATTCTTGTGTATAACTCTCCTGACAGAATGCCCCACCTACCCCACCTCAGCCTTTAGAACCAACAAACTTGCCCCACCCGCTGCCCCACCTCGTGCTCCACCCTGCCCCACCTAAACCACATCGTTGGCTTCAAGAACACCCAAAGCACCATCGCCCTGATACCGGGTCGGAGCAGAGTCGTTCCATGCGTCACGGCAGCGATCCATCTGCTCCGGCGATGGCTCGAACTTATACAGCAGGTCACCGTGCAATGATCTGGTCTCGACGCCCAGCACACGCAGGGCGGTCTTGTTCTCTTTGAGCCTCTTGCCGAAGACCGCGCTGGAGCGCCACAGGTTCGTGAAGTCCTGTCCGAATGCTTTTTGCAGGTCGGCGTACATTTCTCCTGCCCTCGCCCAGCGTCCGGCGTTGCTCATCGTCGCCATGCCGATCCAGCGGCGGATGTATTCGACAAGCGGGGAGTCTTCCGTGATGCGCTCGCGGTAGTCACCCATGTAGCCTTCCCAGATGTCCTGCATCTCGTCAGCCCAGCCCTCGTGGTCGGCGACCCGCATCGTGAACGTCTCGAAGCTGTGCATCTGGCTGACAGCGGGATAGCTTTTCTTATTCGCCACTAGTGCCCGAAGCATGTTCTGGAGACGCACCAAGATTTCCAGCTTGATCTCATCCGAGTCGTGCGCCAGTGCGAGCTTGATCTCCTCCGTCGTCCGGTACTCAAGGGGCGACGGCATGCGGATCGGGAAGAACAGCGTGCGTCGGGACAAGTCGGAGCGATGGCTGGGGAACGGGTTTACACGGGCCGTGAGGAACTGGTCGCAGCGAAGGTTATACATCTTCTGTACATTGGTCTTGTATAGCTCGGCGATTGAAATTTTTCCCCCGTCGATGCCTTGCACATGAGGTCGATGTATTCCGGGTAGTCCGAGCGCGGGTTGTCAAAGTTAACGCTGTCGATGTTGTCGAAGATGTTGATCGCGTTATTAGTCATCGCCGCAACGAAATCTCGCCTCTTCGACGGCAGCGCAGCGCTCTCTTGTTCGGTCCCGTAAACCAGCCACAGAATCTTCTCCCAAAGCGTGGACTTGCCGCTGTTCTGCTCGCCGAGTGCCATCATGATCGGGCGCAGGTCGAGGCTGTTGCCAATGAAGAGACTCAGGAATCGCATGATGACGAGTTGCTGGTACTGCGGCTGCGTGAGGCTGCCGCCTTCTTCGAAGTGCGCGTTGAGGTGCTGGCACAGGAGCGAGTCGGTGACTTTACCCCCGATCCCATCGAGCTTTCCCCTGATCTCGTCCAGCTTGGTTTCGTCCAGCACCGGAAACGGCTTCATTTCGGGCGCGTGCATTAGCACCCCGTCAGTTCCGTTCGGCACCTCCGAGATCGAGTCCGTCGTGATCTTGAACATGCCGCCGCGACCGTTATTCACGTAGATCGCTTCGTTCCGCAGGCAGCCGAGTTTCTCCACTCGCGTCTGCTGTCCGGATTCCATGATGTGAGCGCGGAGATTCTCGCGGACTAGGTCAGTATCCCGCTGCTTTATCCTTAGCCGCACTTTTCCGAGCAGTTGGTGCGCTTCCGCATCATCTTGGAACCTGACGACGTGCTTCTCTTCGGGCAGGTAGATGTAGGGGTAAGCATCGAAGAAGAACTTTCCTTTGCCACGCTTCTCGAAGACGTCCTTGACGAATTGAAGCATGCGCTCGTCGGCGATGTGCTGGGGCAGGCGAACTGTTTTCCACTTATCATTGTCATCAACAATCTCCTCAGTTCCACGCCTGACGTCGTCCAGTTCCTCGGCGATCCGCGACCACGAGTCTGCCTCTGCTTCCGACTCATCCCTGTCTGTCGGCACGCCGTCTGTTTCGGCAGCCCGCGTCTCCGACTGCTGGCGCTTGCGCCTGTTCGGGAAGGGATAGTTTTCGCCTGTGCGGTCCTCCCAGAACTTGCGCCAGTCGGCGTCTTCGAACTCGCCACAGGAGTCGTGAGAGCAGTGATGGTGCGCATAGCCGTCATTATCGAGAATGGTGAAGGCGTCGGGCTTCCGGTGATCCGAGTTGGCGAGGCAGTCATGCTGCCACTTGATCTTACCGTCGTAGTCCATCGCCTCGCCGCGCTTGACGTTCGCTTTGTCCAAAACTTGTTCAACCAGCGCTGGCGTCCAGCCGCCCCGCGTGAAAGATGTCTTAGACGCGGAGTTCTTTTTCTCTGGTTTCAGCGCTTCAGCCGCCAGCGCCACGAGCAAACCCTTGGCGACTGGTTCGATAACATCTGGCGGTCTGAACATCCCAGAAAGGCGGTGTGGGCGCTCCGGTATGCTGTCGCCTTTGCACGCTAGGGTTCCGTACGCCTTGGTGATTCGCGATGCGTTGAAGACCTTTTGGTCGATTTTCACCGCGCTATTGTCGAACCGCGCAGCGAGCGCCTTGAGCACGGATTCAATCAGGGCACGGCTCTCCGCGTCGTTGGGCAGATCAATGCGGTAAAGAAGGTGATACCCATTCCCGCTGTCCGCAACGACCGGATCAGACCAACCCATCGCCTTGAGGTACTTCTTGACCTCGGCTGCCATCCTCCTCGCAGCATCCTTCTCTTCATCGGTGGAGGAGATTTCTGATGGGCGCACAGGGTCGCAGTCGATGAGCAGCCAACGGCGGTTGATGATATTGTCGGACGCATCGCTCGTCGTGCCCTTGGCGTAGGTGTTCGTGTGGTTATTCGCCCGCGCCAACAGAGCCGGATTGACTGGATTGAGCGTGTAGTAGACGGCTGGCGCAGTGCCACTCAGCCTCCCTAATTCCTGTACCAGCTTCTTGTGATCATTGAAGTAGCCACTGATGGTTCCCTTGTCCGACTTGGGGACTCGAAGCTCGACCACCTGCCCCGGCTCGAACAGGATACGGATGGCGTTCGCGATATTCTCGCCGTCAACTCTGCGCCGTGGCTTCTCCGCAGCAGTCGGTGTGGCGTCCTCTTCGAGGAGCGCAGCTAAGTTCAGTTTTTCCTGAGTGTTTTCAATCATGTCAACCTGCACATTCAACCCCTGTATCGCTTGCTGAAGGCGGCTGGGAACCGATTCGGGAGCTTGGCGAGGTTGACGGCAACCAAGCTCCCCGGTTTGATCTCTGATCAGCGACCAAAGACCCAGCTATATAGAGATACTCAAAGTCGGTGGATTTCAGGCTTCTTGTTCGGCATCCATCTCTGGCGGCGCGGGCCGCTTCGTCGCCGAGCCAAGCACATTTCGGCAGCCCAATAGCCCAGCGTCCTCAGGCTGACCGCAAGTTCCTTGGCTATGTCGGCGTAGGGCAGCCCGACGCTGTGAAGCTCGTGGAACTTCTGTCTGATCAGGTCTGACTTCATGCCAAAGGCTTCCATAGTCGGTTTTGCAGCGATTGTTGCTTTCGAAGTTGCCGCTACCGATCTCAATGTATGGGTATGGCGGACGCGACCGCCGCCCGAAGGTGAACAAACGTTATGGAAGCAAACACCTCAAACGAGAAGGAGGCGCGAATCCCAGCAGGGGCGCTCAACGTTGGCTTGCTGGAGACCCCGGCACACAGGAAGAACCGCAAGGCTCAACCGACCATTCAGGAGAGGTTCGAGAAATTCCACGCCGAGAACCCCCACATCTACCACTACTTCGTGCTGTACGCGAGGCAGGCGAAGGCTGCTGGCTACGAGCACTACGGATGCCACGCCATCATGCAGCGCGTGCGCTGGCACATGGAGATCGAGACCCGCTCTGACGATGGCTTCAAAATCAACAATGATTTCTCTTCCCGTTACGCACGCAGAATTATGGAACAGGAGCCAGACCTCAAAGGCTTCTTCGTCACGCGCAGGCTTGAGGTGCTGTGATCACCATCACGCGCACGTACTCGCTCGCAGAGGAGTAGCCTGCGACACGCGATGATCCCACGTCGGCACCTTTCGCAGTCCAAGTCCGCAAGGGGATTGGTCTCCGGGTCTGGCTTGACCCGCTGCCACTCTTGAGCGTTGGCCCGCGTACCCAGTAACGAGTGGCGGCACCCGTCTGTTGCCTCTTCATAGGCTATTGCTGCCTGTTCTTCTGTGATCAGTTTCATCTTGGTTGTTTTAGCCTCTTCTCGTTCTCCTCGGCTTCGAGCCTTTCCTCTTCTGCTGCCATGATTGCCAAGATTTCATCGACCTCCCGCTGACTCTTTTCTTCCATCCTTGCCAAAGTGTCGGAGAGCCTCCTCTGACTCTCCTCGCTCAGGTCAATTGGCAACAACCTTTCAGACTTGTCGATGATGATCTCAAATTCCTGCTCACTGAGGTCTTCCGCATGTTGCCTAAGTACCTCAGCCGCTTGGTCTAAATACCAACACACCGCTTTCACTGGTGTGAGTCCTGCCGCTGCAACGAAATCCTTAAAGCGCGGAAAGTGCTCTTTGCATGCGGTGTCGGCGTACTTACCGTGCTTCCGGTAAAAGTCTCTGTTCGGCACTGCTGTGGGGAACAGCTTGTGAACGCGCTGAAGGTCTTTGATTAGCTGGTCGCGAGTGCCGGACAAAAATTTCTGTCCCTTGCCTGTCCCGCTAGTGGGTGTCTTTTTGCTTGGCATAGTTTCTGTCCTCCGGTTACTGCCTTTGTGTCCGACTTTGATCGTCATCGCTCTCTCCTCGAATGAATTTTGCCTTTCAACTGGTAATACTCGATTCTGTCCACTTCGGTGCTTTCTTCGTCTCAGTCACTCTCACCGTCTTTAGTACCCAAGAGGGGAGTTGGAGTCTCAGGATGGGCTGCGGGCCGTCCATGACCGAACTACTTCCGCTACTCAAAGCCGGACGTTCTGTTCCGACAGAGACCACCGCTACCGCCCTTCCTGTCGAATCCACGATGGGAGACCCGGACTGCCCGCCGAGCGTTGCTCCGGTCGAAAGCCCAGTTCCCCAGATGTTCTCGTGGACTATGAGAGGAGTGGGCTGCCACGACACGCCATCGAGTGCGAGCATGTAACCCTCGCCCGTCTCCGGCGCAGCAATGGTGAACGGCTTTCGGCCCTCCACGAGACGGGTATACGCATCGTTCTCTTCTCCGAGTTCTTGATTGTCGGGTTCGCCGAGGATCGCCAAGTCGGAAACCGGATCGAAGAACAAGCATTCCGCCCATACGCTGGGTTGTTCCCCCAGTGGCGCGAGCAGATTTGCGTAGGTGGCTTCCTGATACGAATAACAGGGCATCTTGGGAGAGTGAGGCAAACAATGTGACGCCGTGACCACCAGCTTGCGGCGAAGACGCCTGAAGCCGCCGCCGAAGTCAAATAAGGCGCGATGCTCGATGATGAAGCCCCGCCCTTTATCGACGGTGATCACGCTGTCAGCTTCAGGAAGCAGACTCCGATGGGGGGTGTGGGTCACCTCGACCGTCTTAATCTCGTTCATTGTTGTTTTCTCCTTATGCCGATGCACTCGGCTTGCGATTTGCCCGGGAGAGATTCAATCCCCTGCATACCGTTTTGATGAACGGCGCGAGGCATTTCGTCTCGCGATCTTTGGTAACCATGACCTTCGCGGAGACGATTGGAAGCCGCACGGGGCGCGGCATTTCACGCGGGAGCTAATTGATGGTTTATTAGGGCACCGTTCTGTAACTTGAGGTTGTTTGACCCTTCGTTCCGCCGGGCCGCTTCCATATCGGGACGAACCTCTTTGCAGTTTGGGCTACGTTTCGGTATTTACTAGCATGGAACGAATCAATCCGCCTGAAAACTGGAAACGAATCATCCCAGATGGGATGTTCATGAGCACCTACCGAGCTTACAAGGCAGACCTCGAATTCCTATGCGAGCAGGAAGACAGCCAAAGACCACGTCTAAAGAGCAATCAGAGCGCGGGCGTCGAACCACGAGTCTTGAAGACCAACGATGCTGCTGCTTATCTCGGCATCAGTGCTTGGAAGCTCCGCAATTTAGTGCAGTCGGGGGAGATCAGCTACATCGCAGGCGATGGAACCAGCCCGTGGCTGTTTGACAAGCAGGACTTGGATCGCTGGATTGAAACCCGGAAGCAGAGGCTTTAAAGTATGGGGCCACAAGTGGACACGTCATTTCTACCTCAGAACTCGCTTCAGACCGCCGCTTCTGTGGCGGCATGGAGCCGTCCCCCACTGCTGGAGGCACGATGAAGCGTCAGCGGGGAACTGGGTCGATCTTCTTACAGCCCGGTAGTTCGATTTGGTGGTATCAAATTTGGGTCAATGGAAAACGGGAACGCGGCACGACAGGTTGCCGGAGCAAGCGGGAGGCTGACGCATTCGTTCGCAGGAAGGTCGCGGAATACTCGGTGGGACTGTCCTCTCCCGAAAGCCAAAAGGTCACGGTGAAAGAGTTGGTCGAGGACGTGCTGCTGCGGAACAAGAACAACGGCAACAAGACTGTTGCAGATGACGAGTCACGATGGAAAAACCACCTCAAACCATTCTTCGGACATCTTCGAGCGACACAGGTATCCTCAGACCTGATTGACCGATACATCAACAAGCGCAAGTCAGATCAAACGCGCAGCAAGACTGCACCGGAAAACGGAACTATCAACAGGGAATTGGCGCTAGTCAAGTCCGCGTTTAATCACGGTACAGAGCAGACCCCGCCGAAGGTGCGCTTTGTCCCGCACTTCAACATGCTGGAGGAGAATAATGTTCGCCGTGGTTTTCTTCAGGATGAGCAGTACCTCCGGCTTTCCCGTGAATGTGCAGTCGAAGGTGTCTGGCTCGCGGGCCTATTTGAAACCGCTTTTGCGTATGGCTGGCGTGAAGATGAGTTGCTGGCGCTTCGCGTTGGACAGCTTGACCTACTGGGAAAGATCATTGATCTCGGCGAAACAAAGAACGGCGATCAACGAATGATTCACATGACGGAGCACGTTTTTCAATGCCTCGTGCGCTGTGTCGCTGGCAAGAAGCCGGACGACTTCGTGTTCACACGCGATGATGGGAGTCGAGTGAAGGATTTCAGGCAGGCATGGTGGAATGCGTGCATTCGAGCAGGGCTAGGTCGGTTTGAATGTCGAGATTGCGACTCGAACGTCTCCGAAGGGCGTAGATGCTCAACGTGCCAATCGAAGAAAAAAGCAAAGTACATTGGGCTGAAGTTTCACGACCTGCGCCGAACTGGTATTCGCAACATGTCGAGAAAAGGAATCCCCGAGAAAGTTGGCATGCTCATCAGCGGGCACCGGACGGATAGCGTGTACCGCCGCTACAACATCGTGGATATGGAAGTCCTCAAGACCGCGACTGCCAAAATCGAAGAGCATCAACGCGAGATCGTCCAAGCCGAGAACAACCATAGAACAGCCATAGTGAGTACCGAAACTGGTGCTGATGACAAAGGCAAGCAGATCAACTAGACTGTGAAATCAAGCAGTTAACCAGAAGCCGGGATGGCGGAACTGGCAGACGCAGCGGACTCAAAATCCGCCGGGCTTCGGCCCTTGGGGGTTCGACTCCCCCTCCCGGCACCA
>CAWCKL010000020.1:0-203669 GCA_963796095.1 uncultured Acidobacteriota bacterium | reverse complement strand
TACTGGGCATGCCTACTGACACGTTTTACGGATTGGCTGCCGACCCCTTTAATCTCCGCGCTGTGGATCGCGTGTACGAGATCAAGTCGCGCTCGCGGCACAAACCGCTATCGCTCTTGATCGAAAGCGAAGATCAGGCTGAAGAGTTGGCCCGCCCGCTGCCCGATGAGTTCTACAAGCTGGCGCGCCGTTTCTGGCCGGGGCCGCTGACCATCATTGTCAAAGCCGCGTCTCGTCTTCCCTTGAAGGTGACGGCCAATACCGGCAACGTGGCACTGCGTATCCCCAGCGCCAAAATTCCCCTGGCGGTCGTGCAGGCTGCGGGGATTCCGATTACCGCGACCTCGGCGAATCTGAGTGGGGAATCCGAGTGCACGACGGCCGAGGCGGTGCGCGATCAACTGCAGCAGCGCATCTCCATCATCGTGGACGGGGGCACGTCGCCCCGCGAAACGGCTTCGACTATTGTCGACCTCACCGATGAGGAAGCCCGCTGGCGCATTATGCGGGAAGGCGCGATTTCTGCCCAGGATATCTCCGAGTTCTTCGCACAAGGATGATCGAAACGGCTGCGAACCGGCCTTTGCTACGCCACTGGATGCTGTGGCTCGTGCTACTCGCTTCTGCGGCTCTCATCATATGGCTGGTTTCCATCTGCTTTGGCATCGTGGCAGGGGCTTCGCGACAGGAAATTCATTCGGCGGACGCCATCGCGGTATTCGGCGCCGCAGATACGCCGGCCGTCCATCTCCCGTGTATCGAGCGCGTCTCGATCATGCCTTTGACCTGTTTCAACGAGGGGTTGCTCCGGTGGTCATTACAACCGGCGGAGCCGCAGCGGACCCCAGCTTCAGCGAAGGTGGGGTGGGCCACGATTATCTGATGCATCGCGGAATTCCGGACTCCAACCTGATTGCCGAAACCCAGGGGTCCGATACGGCTCAATCCGCACAACGGATTGGAGTGATCATGCGCACCAATCACATGCACAGTTGCGTGGCGGTCAGCGATGCGTATCATGTTTTCCGCATCCGCAAACTGCTGGAGCACGAGGGCATCGAAGTGTATGTTTCACCGCGTCCCGACTCGCGTCCGCGGTCGCTGTGGCAGCGCGCGGAGGCGGTGCTGCGCGAAGCAGTTAGCTATATGGCGTGGCGCCTGCGATTGGCGGGGTAGGAACAATTCGTTCGGGCTGTTCATCAATCACCTGCAATTGTTTGCACATGGACGCTGCTGGCGGAGCGGCGCATAATGTTGCGATTTATCTCTCCCGGCCGTGGGGGCCGAATTTTCTTCTTGTGTGCGCCAGGTGCTGTCATGCGACCAAGCGTTCTGTGGGGAGCGGGCATCCTCTTTCTGGCATTGGCGTGCGTGCGGTTGGCATTGCCGCCGGACGCGGCGGCGGCCAGCAGCGGGAAGATCATTTATTCCTTCGCCGGGGGCGCGGACGGCGCATATCCAGATCCAGAGCCTGACCTGATTATGGACGCTGCCGGAAATTTCTACGGAACAACCAACGAAGGCGGCATAGTTGGTGTCGGCACGGTGCTTGAATTGACGCGCACCAAGGGTGGCCGGAAGCATCAAGTGCTTTACAGCTTTGCTGGCAGCCCCAATGACGGGGCCTACCCCAAGGCGGGTCTGGTGTTTGATATTGCCGGTAACCTCTACGGGACTACTGCACATGGGGGCGGTGGCTCCAGTGGAACGGTTTTCAAACTCTCCCCCAATGCCCACGAAGGCTGGGCCGAAAGCCTTCTGCATAGCTTCACGGGCAGCAGCGATGGTGCGAATCCGAATACGGACCTCGTCTTCGACAGCGAAGGCAACCTGTACGGCACAACGTATGCCAGTGGCGGAGTTGCCTCGTGCAACTTTGGTTGTGGCACTGTATTCAAGGTAACGCCCAACGCGGGTGGGACGTGGAAAGAGAGCACAATTTACGCGTTCGCGGGCTCTCCCCGTGTGACGTTCCCGCCGCAACCTTCGCGTGGGATATTGGCTATCCCGACCGGCTATGCTTATGAGACCGAACCCAACAAGCCCATCATTACTGGTAAGACCAAAGGGCCGGACGTGATCACGCTCGATCCTGCCACGCTGGGGACACTTGGCTGTCGGCGCGTTTCAGATTCCGGCTTGGCGCGGCGCGAGAAATAGAGCCGGAGCTTTGGACGATTCACGCCAAAAAACTGGGTAGCCAGCCAGACTGCCCCTTAGTACTACTCACGAACCGGGGCGCGGCGAAACATGCCCCTGCATTCTGTCTGTCGAGAGACAGAACTGGTCAGAAGGCCGTGTGATGTTTTGCTGGCATCAGCGAATGCAGGTCCTTCGAACTCATGACTAGCCGCTAACCCGAAGTAGTCATTTCGCCCAGGATGACAAAACTACGGGAAGACGATCACCAACCCATCTTCTTTCTCAACTCCGTGATGTGAGCTGTGTGATGCTTGCCGTGCCAGGCATAGAGGGCCAGATTCCTCTCAAGAGATACGGTCCCCAGTTCCGGATGGCGGAAGGTTCGCTTCCAGTCGGCGGGCTTCAAGGTACGCAACAGGCGAACCCAGCGGTCGTGCAATGGTGCGAGGAGCGCCAGCGAAACTTCTAGCGGTGTTGCGTGGACATCCGCTGTACCGGCCCAGCGGTCCTCCATGTACGGCTTGATCGTGGGCTCGTCTTCGGTGAGCGCCAGCTTGAACCGCACGTACGCGTTCATGTGGCTCTCGGGCAAATGGTGTACAACCTGCCGGACGGTCCAGCCGCCGTCGCGATAGGGGGTTTCAATCTGCTCCGGGGAAAGATTGTTAATCGCAGCGCGCAATGCCGCGGGGGCGTGTTCGATGTCGTCAATGAACTTGTTTCGCTCCGCTTCGCTGGGTGGGCCGTCAAACTTGAATTTGCCAATGGGGTATCGCGGATCGTTCACCTTCGCCTCCGAATCGATTACAGAAGTCAGATGACGGAGGCGTGAAACAAGTCGCAGAATCTTACTTCACCAGTGCCAGGATTCGCACCGGCCCGCTGGAGCCGCTCTCGAGCTTGGTTGGGGCGACCACGACCATAGCGCTGACGGCTGGAACACGATCAAGGTTAGCGACATTTTCCAGTTGGTAGACGCTGTGCGAGAGAGTGTACTGACGCACGGTGAAGTCTTTCGACGGACCGTTGTCGATGTTCGGCGTGTCAATGCCGAGGCCCAACACGCTGCGTGCCTCGACTAAGAACTTCGCGGCGTCCGGGGAATATCCCGGGAAATGCGCGGTCTCACCGACCCCGTGGCGATAGCCGTTCGCCGACTGCCAACGTGAATCCCAGCCGGTGCGCGCGATCACTACCGAGCCTAAGGGAATCTGATTGTGGGCCTGCTCCCATGTGGCAATGTCTTCGACCGAAATTTGGTAGTCGGGATGGTTTTCGACATCTGCGCTGACATCCAGCACGACCAGTGGCGCGATCAGGCGCTCCGCGGGGATTTGATCCACGGTCCAGAGCCCACGCGCAAAATGTGCGGGAGCATCGATGCGCGTCTCGAATGGCTCGGCGGAAGACGTGTTGCGGAGGAAATATTCTTTGTTGACTCTCGCGGCGGTCTTAACTTGATCGCCGGCTTTGGGATCGATTGAATGCGTCAAATCTACGACAGCGTGAAATCCGGTGGGTGTTGGCGAAGTGGGATGGCGCTGTCCAAAAAGGAATAGCGCGAGCGCCAGCACGTACCCGACGATGAGTGTCCGACTCTTCATTGCCTGAAAGCTGATCTAAATAAATTCCATGCGAGCACCCATTTGAGAGGTGCTTCGTTAGATTTTCCACGGCAAGGGAGGAAGCTTCAAGGAACTGCGGGACATGCACCAGTGGGAGGAGTTTCCAGGCCACGGAAACTGGCAGAGATCGCCTCAGTTGCTGACAAATGATCCAGGGCGTCCAAGCCGCTCGAAATTCGAGGACTTGCCTGCCTGACACTGACTGACCTAGATACTGGCGGGATTGAAAGGGGTAAGACCGCCGAAGCGTTCAAAGTCCGTAACATTCAATGTCAGTATATGGTTCACTCGATGCACGACCATGGCGGCGCCAATCTCGCATCGTACACTTGAACACCCAGAACCCCGAGCCGTGCCACAATCCTGCGCCACTCGCGATAGACAGCCTCACTGTCCGGCAACAACGTCATGCCAGCTTCGATTGCCTGCACTTCTCGCTCGGCGTCGGCAGCCGTCAAGCCAACACCGTTACGAGGCAGCGGTCGCGTCACAGCATTCCAAAGCTCGGCTACATTCTGGTGCGTGTAATAAAGAATTGTGCCTTGATCGGCGAGTCGAGCGAGCGCTGAATCTACGAGTTGGTGTTGTGGGTCGGACCGCCGCGTCATGCGCAGGAGGATGGTGGTATCGACCAGGCACGACGGAATGGCCATCTAATCGCGATCCTGATAAAGCCACTCGCGCGATATGTGCTCGGGCAGGGGCGGAATCTTTTCCGAGAACTGGGCAAGTGACTCGATTCAAGCGCGAATCTCTTAAGGTGTTCAGGGCTGCCGGCTCGGTGAAGGACTGGCTAGCGGTTGAGCCAAAATCTCTTGGACGTACGCTTCAAGCGGGAGGCCTCGTGCCTTGGCCGCTGCCGCAAGTTCATCAGGAATGTTGACAGTGACAACCAGGTGGGCACTTTAGCACGAATTGCGCTGGAAAACTGAGGTCAGCGCCACTGCCTTCAGATCAGCAAAAACGCGGTTCCTGCGGCGATCAGCGTGCCGAGTAAGTTTACGGCATCATTGTTCAAGAGTGCCCGCCGTTCCAGCAGGGCGCCCAAGTAGCTGTCCGCGACCATGCCGGCGATCGCGGAGGCGATTGAAATGCCCAGCCACTTGGTGGGAACAAGCCCCGCTAAGACGCACACCCAACTCACCGCGGTCGCGGCCACGATGCCGGCCAGGGTTCCTGCCCAGCTCACGCCTCCGTTCGTGCCCGCGGGCACTTCCTGCCAAGTCGTGATCAGGCGCGCTTTTTCGTTTCGAGCCTGGCCCAGTTCGCTCGACACGGTATCCGCCGCCGCTTCCGAGAGCGCAGCTGAAACCGCGAGCAACCAAACCGTTTTCTCCGCCGTGAACGCCGATAGTCCGGCGCAGATCGCAGCCACCGCGAGGTTCGCGAGCACCTGCAAGGCAGTTCTGCCATCAAGCTTTTCGGCGGTTCCCAGTTTCTCTTTTCGGCGATAACCGAAACGGGTGGAAAGCCAGGTCAGGGCGAACACCGAAACCAGCGCCACAAATGCACCGGGCCCCGCTCCCGCATACAGCAGAAAGCAGACCGCGGCTCCGGCGATGGCGCCGGAAAAACTTACGCCTCGCACCCAGCGACCCAGGGCAGAGAAAATCACAGTGACGACGCCGGCAGTCCAAAGCGGACGTGCCACGACTAGATCCGCTAAAGTCGCGACGGTTCGGGTGAGGAGAGGCACTCGTGAGATTCTCGCCGATTCGCGTGCTGGCTGGCAGGTGCCACGCCCGATACTACTATCTATGGGGTTGCGCGCTGCGCTGCCCCAGTGTATCGTGCTTTCACTCTGGGTTACCGAGCGAGCTTATGTGCATCAAATCTTTGGTTGTAGTTTAAACTCACGATCGCAAGGTTGTGGGGGAGGCGCGGGCTCGGCGCGCGATCTTGAACGACAGGGTGAACTATGGCAGCCTCGGTCTGGTCCGGTTATCTTACCTTCGGTTTGATTTCAATGCCGGTGAAGCTGTTCTCCGGCGCACGCAGTTCGGGCATCTCCTTCAACATGCTGCATCGCGACGACCTGTCCCGCCTAAAGCAGCAATATGTTTGTCTGGCCGACGGCAAAGTGGTAGAACGCAGCGAAATCGTGAAGGGCTACGAGTATCGCAAGGACGAGTATGTGGTCATCGAACCCGAGGAAATAAAGAAGATTGAGCCGAAGACCGCTAAAACGATGGAGATTCTGGAATTCGTCAAAGCCAGCGAGGTCGATCCGGTTTTCTTCGAATCGTCCTACTACATGGTTCCCGATGAAGCCGGCCGGCGACCCTACGCCCTGCTCACGAAGGCGATGGAGGAGAGTGAATATGTTGCCCTCGCGAAGCTCACCATGCATAACCGCGAATACACAGTTTTTCTGCGTCCGCACGAAGGCGGAATGATGTTGCATACTATGTACTACGAGGAAGAAGTACGCAAGGTCGAGGGTTTCGGCGCTCCTGACGTGGAACTCAAGGATGCGGAAGTCAAAGTTGCCCATCAATTGATCGAAGCGCTTGCAACCGATTGGCAGCCCGAGAAATACCACGACACCTTCCAGGACAATCTCAAGAACCTGATCCAGACCAAGCTCGAAGGCGGGAAGATTGCGGAAGTAGAGAAACCGAAGAAGCTGGCGCCCGTGATCGACCTCATGTCAGCGCTCAAGCAGAGCTTGGCTGAGATGGAGGGAAAGAAAAAGCCAGCTGCGCCCGCCACCCACGAGGCCGGTGGTAAGAGATCTCGCGGACGGGCGTGAACCGGCAATTGGCACTTAGCATTTGGCCTGCTGCTGCCTGAGAGCGAGCGTCTTGCTTGCCATCTTTACTAGTCCTCAACGCCTTCAGCCACACGATCCGCAAGCAACCTTGTCGTGCACAGTTGGCACTAACCTTGAAGGGCCAAGTGCTAAGTGCTGCTTCTCTGGCGCGGATCGCGGTCAGCCATTAGAATAGATAACTCTTCCAGAATTCTATGCAGAAATGGATATTGGGGCTGGAGTATCGATGACTGTAGCGCGCGCAGCGGGTGTTCTGCTACTCATGTTGATTTGTCTTAGTTGTGGGGAAACTTACCGTCCCGTCGCCACTCCTATTGTTCCAAGTCTTCCCAATCCGGGGTTCTCTCACTTTGCGCTGGTGATCAGCGGCAACGGTACCGATCACCCTGGAGCCAGTACTTCGATCAATGTCTCGGGCGACACTGCGGAGTCTCAATCCACCCTCGGCCTCATGCCAGTGCAGGCGGCAGTTGTGCTGAGTGGCACGCGAGTCTACGTTGCAAATAGCCATGACGACACCGTTTCCTCGTTTTCTCCCACCAGTCCTACGCCGGTGACGACGATAAGTTTGCCCGCAGGTTCGGCTCCCAGCTTCGTGGCTACTGCAGAGAACGCTTCGGTTTACGTCGCGAACTCCGGGAACAATACGGTTTCCGCGATTGTCATGTCCAATAATGTTCTGGAGCAGCCGGTCTACGGAATTCCCGTCGGCATCGACCCGGTGTCGCTGGCGGAGACTCCCAACCTGCAGAAGCTTTACGTAGCCAACCGGGGCAACGGCGCTGGCGGCGGATCCGTGACCAGCATTAACCCGGTCGACCGAAGCGTGAACCCGCCAATCGCGAACGCAACCTGGGTTTCCCCGGTGTCGGTGGCGGCACGATCGGATGGGAATCGAGCATACGTACTCGACCAGGGGAGCGGGCTGGTTTGGCCGATTGATACTGCTTCTGACAGCGTGCTTTTGCCAACGCAGTGCGGACACAATCCGTGTAGCGTTTCGGTTGGCGTGGGGGCGAATTTTATGCTTTACGATTCGACGCGAAATCGCCTCTATGTGTCAAACCCGGCGAACAATACGGTGACTTATCTGGACGCATCGACGGATGCGCTCACGGCCACGGTTCTCGCTATAGCGAATCCGATCTCGGTCGCTGTTCTGCCTGACGGCACCCGAGCCTACGTTTCAAGCGAGGCGGTCAGCACTTCGGGCACCGTTACGTATGTGACGTCTCGAATCACAGTGATCAACGCTTCGAGCGGAAGCGTCACAACCACAATTCCTTTGACCACGGTTGCGCAGGTGTGCGCTTCAAACCCGTCCGAGCTGTCCATGGCTGCGGCTGCGGACAGTTCGAGAGTTTACGTGGGAAACTGCGACGCGGGGAATGTGGCGATTATTCAGACGTTGAGCGACACGATGCTATTGCAGATGCCGGCCCCGCAGAGCGCAACGTTTTCAAATGGGACTCCGCTACCGCAGAATCCGGTATTCGTTGTGGCTGGGCCATAGCCGAAATTGGTTTCGCTACTTCAGCACCAGCCTTTTCAACAATCAACATTCGATTTTCAATGCTACTGGCCTACGGCTGCGGCGCGTTCGGGCTGTCGAGAGGCGTTATGTCGTAAGGCGATATTCAGGAATACGTTGCCGATATCGGTTTCGAAACAAATAACCAGCGCCTCGGTGTCTTCACTGCTTTTCGGGCCATGCTCGCAGGTGTGCAGTACCGGGGGATGCACGCGAAAATGGAATCCCTGGTCGTTAAGCGAGGTGACGGCGTTGCCAATCACCTGGTTTGCCAACTCGCACACGGTTTCCCGTACCAGTTCGTCGGACTCCGGCAATTCGGCTCCGGCAAACCGGCTGGCCACCCGCACTGCGGTGTCCGGGTCGAGATCGATGACGATGCGCCCCTCGATGTCGCCGGTCACCCAAATCAGCGCAGCGACGCCTTTGCGGCGGTAAGCCTCTTGCTCCATGCTGAGGTTTCCGACCGACGTGGGACACTGCAGTCCCTGCGCCAACACGGCGTCCGCCGCATTGATGAAAGGCTGGATCAACTCCATTTTCATTTCAGGCCCCCGCGCCCGCGGCGTGAGCCGCAGTGCCATCCTCACCCATGACGTACTTGATCACTTCGTACAAGACTTCCGGTTTCACCGGTTTTTGCACGAAATGACGGGCGCCGCGTTGCAGGGCTGCCACAATGTTTTCCTGATATCCCACTGAGGACACCATGACAATGCGCGCTTCGGGATTTTGCTGCACGATCTTTTCGGCAGCTTCGATCCCCTCCATCTGGGGCATGGTGATGTCCATCAGCACGATGTCCGGCTTGAGGCGCACATATTCGGTTATGGCGGTCACACCGTCTCCGGCTTCGCCTGCTACCTGGCCCCCGAACGTTTCGATCATTCGGGCCAGGTTCTTGCGCGCGAAGACGGAATCGTCCACTACCAGGTAGCGGACCGGCTGACCGTCCTTACTGCGTTTGACTGGCACAAACTGCTCCATATACAACCTCCCGCCGCTTCAAGTTCCGGCATCCTGTTCTCGCCTGCCGGACAAAATCAGTTCTTGCCGACTCCAGCGGCTCTGCCGCCGGCTTCGGGCTCTGTCTTACTCCCGGTTTTCCGGTCCTGCATGCACTGAGCCTGCAAAGTGTTGGCCAGCGCCTCGAGCCCTACAATTCGGACCGCATACCCGCGCTCGATGGCCGCCTTCGGCATTCCATAAACCACACAGGACTCCTCGCTCTGGGCAATGGTCATTCCTCCGGCTGCTTTCACCATGCCAAGCCCCTGCGCCCCGTCTTCGCCCATTCCCGTCATGAGCACGCCGATGCTCTTTTCTCCGAATTCTTCCGCCACACTCTTGAACAGCACGTCCACCGAAGGACGATGCCCGTTGACCCGTGGTTCATCGTTGAGCACGGCGACGTCGCCGAGCGCCAGTCGTTTTACCTTGAGGTGCCGGTTTCCGGGGCAGATCAGGGCGCGTCCCGCCAGCAAGAGATCGCCCGACTGCACTTCCTTCACCGTGATGGCGCAGATTTCTTCCAAGCGCCGGGAAAACATTTCGGTAAATCCCTCGGGCATGTGCTGCACGATCAGAATGGTCCCGGGAAAATTCTTGGGTAGCTGTGGCAATACATATTGCAGCGCCTGCGGTCCGCCGGTGGAAACTCCAATCGCAACGATTCGCGTGGCGCGTGTCTGAGTTTGGGGTGCGGTCTTCCCAGAAGATCTCGGAAATGCGGGCAGCGGGGCCACTGTGACTCGCCGGCTCTGGGCGGCAGCCTTGATCTTTGCAATCAACTCCCGAGCGATTTCCGGCATGTTGGCGGAAACATCGCTCGGCTTGGCGACGAAATCGAATGCTCCCATGGACAGCGCCTGCAGAGTCACCGACGCCCCTTGGGTGCTGTGGGAACTTACTACGATCACCGGCAACGGGTGACGCAGCATGATCTCCTTCAGCATATCCAGGCCGCCCATGCCCGGCATGTCGAGGTCAAGAGTGACAACCTGCGGCTTCATTTCTTCGATCTTTTTCAGACCGAAGTTCCCGTCCATGGCAGTGCCTACGACCTGAATCGAGCTATCGGTTTGAAGGATTTGTGGAATCAGCTTGCGCATGAGCGCTGAATCATCCACCACCAACACACGCACTGGAGGCGTCATGTCTGTCCTCCTGCTGCACTTTGTGCCATCCGTGACCGCTCGGAATGCGACAGGAGCAGACCCATAGCTGGTCCGCCAACCGTATCGGGTCTCGACTTGGCAAAGCGCTCGACAATGGCGGCCAGATTCAGAATTAGTACGACGTGGCCATTGCCCAGAATCGACGCGCCACTGACCAAATCGGTCTCCGCGGTCTGTTCGTCCAGCGCTTTGATGACCAATTCCTCTTCGCCCTCGATTGCGTTCACTAGCAGCCCAAGCTTGCGCTCGCCCATCGCGATTACCAGCACGAAGACTTTCTCTGGCCGGCCGTCCGGCCGCTGTTCTGGCGGACGCCCCAAGCGAGCTACCGGCAGGACCGTGTTGCGCAGTTGCAAAACTTCGCAGTTATCAAGTTGATGGATGTCGGACTCATGGGCGCGAGCGATTTCGGCCACCGCATTCAGCGGAATGGCATAGAGACTCTGCTCAACCCGGAAGAGCAGGGCTTTGATGATGGCAAGTGTCAACGGCAACTGGAGCCGAAACGTCGAGCCCTGGCCCTGGCGACTGACCACGTGAACCGTGCCCTTGAGGCGATGCAAGACGCTTTGCACGACGTCCAGACCAACGCCACGGCCGGAAATTTCGGTGATCTCGTCTGCGGTGCTGAATCCCGGGCGGAAGATGAAATCCATAATGTCCGCTTCGCCGAGCCGGCTGGCTTCTTCCTCTTTTAACAAGCCTCGTTCTATGGCTCGCGTCTTGACTTTTTGTGCATCAATGCCGCGCCCGTCGTCGCTGATTTCCACGATGACTTGGTTGCCTTGATGATAAGCTTCGAGACGAATGGTTCCCTGCGCAGGCTTCCCAGCGCGAGCGCGCTCTTCGGCGCTTTCGATCCCGTGTCCGATCGCATTTCGAACCAGGTGCGTCATTGGTTCAGCGATGGCATCCAGCAGGCTCTTGTCCAGGGCAGTGTCTTGCCCATTCAGAACCAGATTGACCTGCTTGTCACATTGCTTGGCCACGTCTCGAACCATGCGGGGAAATCGCCGGAACAACTGCTCGACCGGCACCATCCGGACCTTCATCACTGAACGCTGCAGATCATTCAACACCCGCGACTGGAAGGCCATGGCATCGGCCAAGCGCCCGCGCATGGCTTCCTTGGGATAGCGCACAGCGAATTCGTTGAGCGCCTGCTGCAACATGGATTTCCCGATGATCAACTCGCCTACGAGATTGAGTACGGTGTCGATGCGCTCGGCATCCACGCGCAATACGTTCTCCGAGGGCGCGGCTGTTGGCCTGAAGGCGGTTTCGCGTTCAGAAGATGGGTTGAGAACGGGTTCGATTTCCTGGACTGGCCCGGCTAGTTCCTCGACCGCGGAGGTCTGAGGCGCGGCGTCTTCAGTTGCTGCAGGCCTCGCCGTACCTTCGCCGGGCCTGGTCCTTTGCACTACCTTCTGCGCCGGAGTTCCGACGCTCTCGATTTTTACCTTCGAGATGATGGTCGGGATGCGGCACTTTTCGGTTAGAGACTCCGCATTCTGGTCGCTTGCCACCAGCAACTGGAATTGCATTGCGTTCTTGGCAGATCCCGCTTCCGGCCGAGTTCCCAGCACTTCGCCGGTGTCCGCGAGCGCCTTCAGTATCAGTTGCTGAGCTGCAATGGGCATGGCGCAATTGGGATCGATCTGCGCGGTCACGTGGTACACGTAGTTGCCTTGCTTCAATGCCCCTTGGGTTGCGAGCTTCTCATACTCAGTCCATTCGACTTCGGGGGCGTTCCCTGCCGAGGCTTTCGAGATGCGCGGCTTCCGGGCTTTTGGATCTCGCGCCATTTTGCGGATCATCTTCCGTACCGGTTCTGCCGAAGGCAGCTTGGTTCCGTCGCGATAGGAACTTAACATCGCGCTGAAGGTGTCCGCCGCGGCGAACGCTACTTCCGCTAAGGCAGTGGGGGCGCCTGTCTCCACAGCCAATGCGTCTTCCAGTTCATGCGCCAGTTCGCTCAGTTCTTGATAACCAACCGCTGCAGAGTCGCCCTTCAGGGTATGCACGATTCTGCGGATGGTACGAACGGTTTCGACATCGCCCGGCCGTTTTTCGAGCTTCAGCGTCTCGTCGTTGAGCGACTGCAGCAATTCCAGCGCAGTCTCAAAGAAGAGTTGCTTTAGTTCCGCCGCGCGTTCGTCCGCGAACTGGCTCACGACGTCACCTCGATCTGCTGATAGGCGGTTCCAGTCTCGCGGTAAATCATGTTGAATTTGTCCGTCAGCCCGAGCAGGCTTTCCGCGTGTCCCACGAATAAATAGCCGCCCGGATTCAGGCAGCGAAAAAACTTTTCCACCAGGCGTTTTTGCTCAGCTTCATCGAAATACATCATGACGTTGCGGCAGAAGATTACGTCGTTGCGTTGCGGCAGATATTCCGTTTTCAAGTTGTGGAAGTCGAAATGAACCAGTTCCTTAAGTGCCTTCTTGACCGCATACCGGTCGCCGACCTTGTCGAAATGACGAAGCCGGAAGCTGTAGTCCACCGAAGCCATTTGGTTCTCTGAGTACGTCCCCTCCTGGCCCGCTCGCAGAACCGAGTAGCTGATGTCACTGGCAAGAATCTCCACCTTCCACGGCGGCGGGATCAAAGGCTTGGGGAAAGGTGTGTCGTGGCTGGCAGGATTGCGCAGTGCATGATAGGAGAGTGCGTCCGCAACCTGCATGGCCATGGTGTACGCTTCCTGGCCGGTCGAGCAGCCTGCGCTCCATAGGCGCAATGAAAAATCCTTGCGTTCCTGCTTGCGGCGAAGGATGTCATCGAGAACGTGTTTGTGGAAGAGATCCAGTTGCGCCTTGTTGCGGAAGAAGCTGGTTTCGTTCACTGTGAGATTTTCCAGCAGCTTACTTAGCTCTTCTTTTCCTTCCTTGCTGGTCAGCAGCCGGTAATAGCTGTAAAAGGAGTCGAGCTTGCATTCCTTGAGGCGTCGCTGCAAGCGGTCCTGCAGAAAATCGGCGCGGCGGGAGTCGAAATGCATTCCGCACTCCTGATATACCAGCGTCTGCAGGAGTTTCAGTTCGGGTTCGGTGAGTTGCGCTTGCACGCCAGCTGTTCCCATGCGTTTCTTATGTCACCTGTCCTTGGTGCTATTTCGAAGCTGCTGCTCCCCGTGCGTTTTCCGCGGAAGCGGGCCGGCCTGTGCTGCCAGCCGCCTCGCTCTTTATCCGGGTTCCGCTGAACTCCAGCACCTTGTCAATATCCAGCAAGACAATCAGCCGGCCCTGGTACTTCCCCAGTCCGGTCACACAGTTCAGCCCGCCTTCCACGAATTCGGTTGGAGAAGGATCAATGTCCACGGTCGGAATCTTGAGCACGTCGGAAGCGGAGTCTACGATCAAGCCGCAAAGCCGTCCACGATGCTCGACCACGAGGATTCGATTGCGCTTGCCGGGAGCCACCGTAACTTCCCCCAGTCGCTTGCGCAGATCGAGGACCGAGACAATCTTTCCACGCAGATTGATCACGCCTTCTACGTAGTCCGGAGCGTCCGGCACGGCTGTAATTTCGGGCACACGAACAATTTCGCGCAGGGCAGTGATGGGTACGCCGTAGGTCTCGCGTCCCACTTTGAAGCCGACAATGTGCAGTTCGCGGTTCATCAGGATTCCGGAGGTTAGTTGCGCGCCCCAGCAGCGGCCTGCCGAGAGCTGCCTCGGACACCAGCTTTTTCTTCGATGCGCGACGCCACCGCGTCCATCTGTTCGAGCATGAATCTCCCCATCGAGTCGAGCAAATCGCGCGACATCTTTGACATCTGTTCCGCCGAGGCCGCCAATTCGGTTGAGCCCGAGGTCGTGTTCTGCACCAACTCGCGCATCCGTTCCATGGCCTTGACTACCGCGTGCGCCCCCGAAGCCTGCTCTTCGACGGCCGAATTGATTTCATGTGTGATCTCGTTCAAACGCGTGGTAGCGCGGGCAATCTGTGAAGACCCGTGCGACTGTTCGTTGGTGGCCGCACCAATCTCCTGCGCGAACTTGTACACTTCCGTGACCACATTCGAGATCTTGCGCAACGCCGTGTTCAGTTCCTCTCCGTGTCCCAGCCCTTCGTTCACGATGGCGGTGCTGCGATTCATGTTCTCGACTGCTTTACGAGATTCCTTTTGGATACTTTGGATCAGTTCAGAGATTTCCTTGGTGGACTGCGCCGACTTTTCCGCCAGCTTTCTGACTTCGTCGGCGACTACGGCGAAGCCCAATCCATGCTCTCCGGCGCGCGCTGCTTCGATCGCGGCGTTCAGGGCCAGCAGGTTGGTTTGTTCCGCCAAATCATCGATGACTTCAATGATCTTGCCGATATCATCCGCCCTTTGACCCAGTACGTCGATGATCTCGCCTGAGGATTGGATGGTGGTGTTGATACGATTCAATCCATCCGTTGCTTTCTCCATGGTGGCGATGCCGTTGTGAACTTCTTCACGCGAGCGGTTGGAAATATCCAGCAGCACTTTGGCGGTATCCGCCACGCGCTGGATCGAGGCCACCATCTGATCGATGGAAGCTGATGTCTCGCTGACGCTGGAAGCTTGGACCTTTGTGCTCTTCACCATGTTCTGCACGTTGACGCTCATTTCGTGCATCGTGCTGGTGACTTCGTCGATGGCGGACGAGGTTTGCAGACTGATCTTGGCCGATTCGTCGGATGCACCTGCCACCTGATTGGAAGCGCTGGCCACTTGCTGTGCGGCATCACGCCCGTTGCGCACTAATCTTCTCAAGCCTTCGATCATGCGCGCGAAGGCCTTGCCCAGAGTGTCATTCTTGGATCGAGGCTGGACGTCAACTCCCAGATTCCCGCCTGCGATAGCCTCTGACACGGAAGCCATTTCGCGAAGGTAGGTGACCATGTTGGAGAAGGTTCGAGCCAGTTCCCCGATTTCATCGCTGCGATGAATATCGATTTCGTGGTCCAGATCACCGGCATCGGCGATTTGCCGTGCGATTCTCATCAGGTCATTGAGTGACGAGGTGATGGATCTGGCGGTCGTATAAGCGATCACGACACCGAGACCCAGAGCCAGGAGTGTGCTCAGTAAGGCGATCACAAAGGTTGCTGTTCCCGCGGTCTCGTCGGACTTTCTCCGCGCCTCAAGCACCTTGGTATTTTCGAGGTCCGCCACGTCCAGATATTCGGTGGCGTTTTTCACCCAGGAAGACGCGTCTTTCTGCAAATAGAAAATCTGAAGTTCAGCTACGGTGGCGTTGCCGCTGTCGACTTCCTTGCGCTTGTCTATCAACGGTGCTGCAAAGTCCCGAGCCCAGTTCTGCTCGCTGCTCTGTACCTTTTCGAGCGCTGTTCGCTGCTGTTCCGAGGTTGTAAGGTTCTCGCCGGTCTGCAGCTTTTCCTCCAACACCCGCATACCATCGTTCAGTCGCTCGACCTCGCGGGTATCACCGCTGAGCAGGTAGTTGCTGAGCGACAAGCGGTTCTGCATCATCTGGAAGCGAATCTTGTCGGTGGTCGCAGCCATTTGCAACGCCTGCGAAGCCGCGGCCTTGGCGCTATGCTCCCGTTGCACCGCGATGAGGTTGATGAGAAACAGCACAACGACCATCGCAAGGACGGCTCCGAAGTTTAGGTAGAGTTTCTTGCCAATTGTCATTCGCTGTTCCTCCGCTCGTCTCGCGTCCCGCTCTGCGCCCCCGCACGTAGCTAAATCGATCTAGAGTAGGGTCACTCCTCTCGCATAGATCCGGTCTCGGTTGATCCGTGCCCAGTTAATCTTGGACAAGTTAGTTCTGGCCCGATTAATCCTGGCCCCGTTAATCCTGAGGTTGGAACTTGAACTCCACCGTTCCCGTGCTTTCGGAGTCCGCCGGTTCAAATTTCCACTTCTTCAACGCATCCATAGCGGCGTTGACCAGGAGTGGGTTCCCGCCGACTATTTTGGTCTCCTTCAAGGCTCCATTGGGCGAAACCACCACCAGCACTTTGACCGTGCCCGTAATGTTCATCCGCCGCGCCAAATCTGGATAAGCTGGAGCCACTTTGGTCTTCGCCTTCCGAGTCAACTCGCCCTGCGCCAGTGCAGGTAAGGGATGAAAGACTATGACCACTACCGTCAAGAGTCCTGCGATTGCCCACAACCGCATGTTTTCGAAAGACACTGCTCCTCCGGTGACATATCCAGCCTTTAGCCACAGCAATGTCCTTGCCACGCTACGGGGAACGACAGGGGTGAGGCGACAGCACATGTAAGAACTTCTAAATCAGCGGTTTATCCAGATTTTTTGTGGCTGCGCGACTTGCTGCAGAAGTATTGAATTTGTCTCACTAGGCCTTCCGGCTCTCAGACTGAGACACTTCGGCCACTTTTCCCAAGATTTCACAGTTGAACACTCCAAACGTTATTTCCTTGACTCAAATTGAGATAGCAGTCTATTTTTCCTGTATATTCAATTACTTGGGGTTTGGTGGTGCTAAAGGCGGTGCCTTCCTGACGAAGCATGCCGGAGATACGACGGTGCTGGAGAAATCCATCCCTCGCTCGGATGATGCTTTCCAGAAACTGCTCCTGCGATTCTCGGATGCAGCTGCCGACGGAATGCCAGCCCCAGCTCTGGTCCGTCTTTTCTGCCAGGCAACACGGGCGTTCTTTCGCGTGGATGGCGCATACTTCTGGCGCTACGCTTCTCCCGTGGAATTGGTGGGCGCTGAAGCTGACGGCCTCATGGCGGCTGATTTTCTTGGCCGACGCCTGAAGGCGCACGAGAGCGCGGTTGCCATGGAAGCGATTCGTCAGCGTAGAACGCTCTATGTAACCGATCCTGCGCCCAGCCGGTATCGTGTGGCTGCTGAATTCCACGCTAAATCCCTGATGGCCGCGCCTCTGGTGGTTTCGAATGAGGTAATCGGCGCCGCTGTCTTTCTGCAGGCCGCGGAGCCGGACTATTTCAACGACGATCTAGCCGCCCAGGCGACCATCCTTGCTGGCCAACTCGGTACGTTGTTGGAAGCGAGCCGATTGACTGAGGCATCGCGCGACGAGCATCGCGGGGCCGAGATCCTAGCTGAAGTGGCTCAAGCGGTGGCCGTCCCCGACTCTTCCATGGTGGCGCAGGCTGTGGCGGATCGCTTGCGGATTCTACTGCGCACCCGGCTGGTGTGTGTTCTCTTTCGTCAGGGAACAACTGTAGGACTGCATGCCGTGGCCGCCGACTCCCCCCAACTGGCGACTTCGGCGCGTGCCCGCTTTGACCGCAGAGGACTGCAATTTGCGGCCGATCTTGCCGCGCGCGCGATTGCCGCCGATGCGCCGATCACGGTCGCCATCGATCCCGTCACCCACGCTCTTGGTGACCTTGTGCCCGCCGGGATGTTATTGGCCGCACCCATTCGCACTTCGCGCGCGGAAGGCGCTGTTCTTATCTATCCGCGGAGCGAAGGCGCTTTCAATCAGGAGGACAAGTCACTGCTTTCAGCCGTGGCCGGGTTTGGCGCCACAGCAATGGCGAATGCTGAGCTTTACGGAACTGCGCGCGCTCAGGCTCACGAACTGCACCAACTTCTGAACATTCTGACGGAGCTAAGCTCGGTTGGAGATCTCGACGAGTTGCTGCGGCAATTCGTGGTTCGCGCGGCTGATTTCCTGGGTTTCGGCCGGGCCTTTGTCGGGTTGCTCGAAGGGGGAGGGTTTCGGGTTCGCTGGGGAGCCGAAAATGGCCAACCCGGCCCAGTGGACGAGTTGTTTCCTGACGGTGTCGCCAGCCGCGCACTGTTGAACAAACAACCTTTCTGGGCCAACGATCCTGGCCAGGTCCCAGGCGCGAACCTGGAAACGATTCTGAAGTTCAAGGTGCGTCAACTCCTGGCTGTGCCGCTGCTGGGGGCCGGGGGACGCGTCTTGGGCGTGCTCGGAGTGCTCGACCGGCTGGACCGCACCGGAATCTCGCAAGAGAACGTACGTTCGGCGCAGGCTCTGGCGGGTCAGGTTGCTGTAACTCTTGAGGCAACTCGCAATCTGTACTTGTCCGAGCAACACTCGCGCCGCGCAGAGGCCCTGAAGGGACTCGCGTTGGAGTTGAACTCCCACCTCCGGCTTCCGGAGTGCGCCAGGAACTTCGTCACCCGTGCCCTTGACTTGATGGGCGCCGAAGCGGCCGCGTTGGCTGTCCAGGAAGGTTCAGATCTGGAAACGCTTGTTCTCCACGGGACGTCGACTGCTGGTCCTCAACTCAACTCGTTGCTGCGCCGTTTTGATCACGCCCTGCTCGATGCCCTGGCGCAGCATCACCCGGAAATTGTTTCTGCAAGCGCTGCCGAGCTGTTCGGTCCCGAGCTAAGTTCCTTGCTAGGCTGGGACGACTGCACCATGATCCGGCTGCTCGGTTCGTCGGGCGATTTGGTGGGTGTGTTGTGTCTCGCCAATCGCCGAAAGTCTCTGCAGGAAGAGGACGAGCAACTCCTGCAGGCCATCGCAGCCCATGCCTCGGTTGCCTTGGAGAATGCACGGCTCTTCACTCGCATGGACCAGGCGAACCGGCATTGGATCGAGATCTTCGATGCCATCACCGACTTTATCGTCGCGCACGATGAATCCGATCATGTTCTGCGGGTAAACCGTCCGCTCGCCAATTTCATCGGAGTTCAGCCGCACGAGCTCATCGGCGTCAACATGGGCGCCCTGCTGGCGATGGGAAACGAGACGTCCCTGCTCGCCTGTCCGTTCTGCCGCTCAACTACCGATGCCACCACCGACGAATATGTTCTCGCCGTTCTGGACCGGACCTATCTTGTATCCACCTCGCGGGTTCATGGGGCGAATAGTGAGGGTCTCCAGACCATCCACGTGCTGAAGGACATCACGGACCGACGCGAAGCGGAACGCCGGTATCGGGAACTGTTCGACAATATTCAGGAAGGAGTGTTCTTCTCGACCCCCGATGGGCGGTTCATCGAGGTCAACGACGCGCTCGTCCGCATGCTCGGATACCGCAACCGCGAGCACCTGCTTCAGGCCGATGTCCGCACCCAAGTATATTCTTCCGCCGAACAGTACGAGGAACTTGCGGGACAGATGCAGCAGTACGGCGCGGTACGGAATCACGAACAAACTCTGCGCCGCCAGGACGGTTCACCGGTTCACGTGTTAATCAACGCTTTCGCCGTACGCGACGCCCAGCAATGCATCGTACAGTATCGCGGAGTCATGCTGGATATCAGCGGGTTGAAGACATTTCAATCGGAATTGCAACGCGAGCGCGATTTCTCCGGCAAGATTCTCAACAATACCCAGAGTCTGATCCTGGTGGCAGACACTTCCGGCCTTGTCAGTTATGCGAACCGGCGTTGGTACGACATGGGCTATCAGCAGAATCAGCTGTTGAGCCGGCCCCTGGAAGAGCTCATCGTTCCCGGCCGGCGTCAGGCGCTCAACGAGGCATTCGCTTCAACCCTCGCCGGGCAGCAGATCGATAACCTCGAAGTGCAAATTGTGCATGGCGAAGGGCGGCGGGTCGGATATTTCTCCATGAATTTGAGCCCCATGCGAGACGAGCAAGGCCATGTCGCAAGCATTGTCGTGGTCATGAGTGACATCACCGATGCCGCTACGCTGCAGGCCAAATTGCTGCACGCGGAGAAAATGGCAGCAGTGGGTCAGCTCGTTTCCGGAGTCGCTCACGAAGTGAATAACCCGCTCACTGCGATTCTCGGTTTTTCCGATCTCCTAATGGAGAATCCTGAAGTTCCGGAGAGCGCCCGAAAAGACCTGCGCGTCATCCTAGAGCAGGCACAACGGACCAAGCAAATCGTGCAGAATCTGCTGAGCTTCGCTCGTCAGATGCCGCCTCAACGCAGGCCAGTACAGCTCAATGCCATTCTCAGCCGCACGGTGCAGTTGCGTGCCTACGATCTCCACAGCCGGGGTGTCGAAGTCGCAGAGCAACTCGACCCCGAACTGCCGCAGGCGATTGGCGACGCGCAGCAACTGCAACAGGTATTTCTGAATATTCTTAACAATGCTTACGACGCCGTGCGCGACACTGGCCGTCCCGCACGCATTGAAATCAAGACAACAAACCGGGTCGGCTTTGTAGAGGTTCTGTTTCGCGACAACGGTTACGGTATCTCCTTTCCGGAGCGCATCTTCGACCCGTTCTTCACCACCAAGGAAATCGGCAAGGGGACTGGCCTTGGCTTGAGCATCTGCTACGGTATCGTGCGCGAACATGGAGGCGAGATTCTTTGCCACAATAATGTCGATGCGGACGGCGCCACGTTCATCGTGCGCCTGCCGGCAGTCTCGGAAACGGCCTCCGCAGGGGTGATCCCAGCATGACAACGACCCCGCCGGACATCACCCCCTCGGCTTTGCCCGTGCTGCTCATTGAGGATGAGCCCGCCGTGATGGCTTACGTCCGGGCGACTCTGGAGCGCAGTGGCTACACGGTGGTGTGCACGGAATCTGGAGCAGAGGGTCTGCGGCTGCTTCAATCTCAGAAGTTTCTAGGCGTTGTCTCCGATATGCGTACGCCCGGTGGTGTGGACGGCGCCGACGTACACGCCTGGTTGAGCCAGCACCGTCCCGATCTCGCCGTGCGCATCGTTTTCATTACCGGCGACATTGCCAATGACGACACCGTCGCCACCTTGCGCAAAACCGGTGCGCCTTGCGTGGAGAAACCTTTCCGGGTTCAACAATTTATTTCGGTCATCGAAAAGACGATGGGGAAGGCACCGTGAGTGAAGATTTACGTATCCGCCTGTTGATTGTCGACGACGAGCAGAGCATCCGCCGGCTGTGCATGACGGTCGGGGAGGCGCTGGGCTATACCTGCATGGAGGCCAATAGCGGCGAGACCGCACTGGCGCTACTCGAAGAGCAGCCAGCGCACATGATTCTCACCGACATGGTTATGCCCAATATGTCCGGCCTTGAGTTTCTCGAGAAAGTGAAGAAACTGCTTCCTCGCAGCGAGGTCGCCGTCATGACCGGCCACGGCTCCATTGAAACCGCCGTGCAAGCCATGAAGCTTGGCGCCTACGACTACATCGGCAAACCATTTTCTCCTCTGGAAGAGCTGCGCCTGTTCCTGCGCAGGATGGCCGAGAAAGTCCACCTCGTGGAGGAAAATCAGTTTCTGCGTGAGCGCGTGGATACCGAGAGTGATCTGCACGGTATTGTCGGGTCCTCAGCCAAGATTCAGGACGTACTGCGCATGATCTCGCGGCTGAAAGATACGCGCACGCCGGTACTGATTTCCGGCGAGAGCGGCACTGGCAAGGAATTGGTAGCGCGCGCAATTCATTTCCGCGGTTCCTTCGCCAATCGTCCCTTTGTGGCCGTTGATTGCGGCTCGCTCGTCCCTACGCTGATCGAGAGCGAACTGTTCGGCTATGAAAAAGGCGCCTTCACTGGCGCGCTCCGATCGAAGACTGGATTGTTCCAGTCGGCGAACGGCGGCACGATTTTCCTCGATGAGATCGGCGAGTTACCGTTGGAGATGCAAGCCAAGCTGCTTAGGGTCTTGCAGGAGAAAGAAGTTCGCCCAGTCGGCAGCAATCAGAAAGTGAAAGTGGATGTCCGCGTCGTGGCTGCCACCAACCGCGATCTCGAGGCGGAATACCGCAACGGTACCTTCCGAAAGGATCTTTACTTTCGCCTGAACGTGGTCACGGTTCATTTGCCATCGCTGCGCGAGCGCCGCTCCGATATTCCCATGCTGGCGCACTGGTTCCTCGACCGTCACGCCCCTGACAGTTCGATGCAAGTCACCAATGCGGCGATGAAATGCCTGCTGCAATACGATTGGCCGGGAAACGTTCGCGAACTGGAAAATTGTATCGAGCGCGCCGTGGCCCTCGGTGATGGCAAACTCGTCGATCTCGGGGATCTGCCGCCCTCGATTGCGTCGGCTTCGCCTTCATCTGAGCCAGTGACTGGTACGGTCACAGGAGGAGTTTCTTCCACCGATCTTGAGGACATTGAACGGGCGACGATTGAGCGGGTTTTCGAACAAGTGAAGGGCGACAAGGCGCTCGCTGGCAAGATGCTCGGCATCAGCCGTGCCACTTTATATCGCAAACTTAAGCGCTATAACATTGGCGGTCGCCAAGAACTGAGCCCGAGCCAGGCTCTGCAGTAACAGACTCCGCTCGGAACGGACATTGAATTATCTTGGCAGTGTTTACCCGACTGCGCGAACTGAATCGATCTCTGAAATAAGAGGTACGCGAGCGTCAATGGTAGTGTCACCCGGCTTCGATCCAATCGAGATCGTGCCGTTCACCAGCCTGATTCGCTCCTGCATGCTGACCAAACCAAGGCCTCGACCCTTCATCCCTGCCTCAAGATCAAAGCCCACGCCGGTGTCGCTGACTGTGAGACGAATCTCACCCCGCGTTCCCGACAATTGCGCGGTGAAGCGCTGTGCCCCGCTATGCTTTGCTGCGTTGTGCAAGGCTTCCTGCAGAACACGGAACAGGCAAAGCGCCACATTTGGCGGCACCGGGCTGGGTAAATCATGGCTTCTGAAGTCAACCTCAACCTTCTGCTGTTCCCCGAATTCCTGGCAAAAGCCTCTCATGGCCGCAACTATGCCGAGATATTCCAGCCGGGGAGAATGCAACCGGTGCGACAAAGCCTGAATATCAGCGGCTATGGTCGAGGCCTGGTTGCGTAGTTCGTCCATGCGACGGAGGACCTCCACGCTTGAGTCGGGCACTTCCATCTTGAGCCGTTGAAGCTCGATGGCGAGCAGACCCAGACGTTGATTGATATCATCATGCAGGTCTCTGGCAATGCGGGTACGCTCCTGCTCCTGTGCTTCAATCAACCTGCCGCTCACGCCCGAGAGCGCCTCTTCCGCGAGCTTGCGGTCGCTGATATCCTCCACGAGGGCAACGACCAGCGGAGACCCTCCATCACCACTCTTCAAAAGTGAGACGTTAAGACGTCCCCAAATCCGGGCGCCATCTTTTCTGATATAGCGTTTTTCCAATGAATAATGATCGATCGCGCCTGCACGTAACTGCTGAAAGTGAGCCCAGTCGTCTTGGGAATCTTCAGGACTCGCAAATTGGTCACAACTCATGCTGCACAATTCTTCTCTTCCGTAGCCCAGCATGCTGCAGAGTGCAGGGTTCGCGAGCAACAGCTTGCCCTCGAGGTCCTCTATGGCGATTCCCAACGACGCTTCCTCGAAAAGGTGCCGGAACAGCTGGTCTCCCTCTGCTGGCGACTCCTTGAACGGCACGACGTTTCCATTCACGGTAACCATGCTACCTCAACCAGGCTGCGACCCCCGCTGACTAGTTCAAACAATGCGCCTGAGTCTGCCAGGACTTACCTCGCTTTGAAAAACTCAACGTAGACCAGCACCGAAACGGCCCACGCTGCTACGACAATCAAAATCTTCTTCCACATAATTCACTCGCTTATCTGAGCAAGACCCGCAAGGGGGAAATTATAACCTTAAACCTCGATTGCGGATTCCTCCTACTCATCTTTGAATCAGTAACCATAGCCGACCTGAGAGCTGGAACTTATTGCGCTTCGATCTTGTTACAAAAATCGAACAGCCGGAAATGAACCGCGCGACTTTACGAGTCTAAGCCTACAGCCCTTGCTGATCGAAAGTACAATCTGTTTCCGGATACTCACCGCTTGTCCAAAGACCTATAATATAGGGGGGGCAGTTGCTCGTCGGCCTGGGAGGCAAGCCATCTGTGGGGAGAGTCGCTGCATGCAGCAGCAACCCTCCTTAGGTTGTCCTCCGTCTTATGGGCAGCTGAGAGTAGTCTTGTAAACGCGTCGTCTTGAGTTGCTTTTTAAGCTTGGACAGTAAAAAAGACAGGGTCCTTATGACACCTCGTGCGCGCCGTTGTGTGATACCTAATTCACCTGGTTTCACAGATTTTGTTCTACAAGCCGTATCCAGCCGCGACAAGTGCGGCCTCAAGTCACGAAATTAGCTCCAATTATTTGCAGGCAGCCACATCACAATTGAACGGTTCGAGGTGAGCAGAAACTACCATGCGCTGGCTAAGTGTTCGACTCATTGTGTCGCTGATTGTGGGGATCACGCTGGTATCCCTGGCGTTTACCTACAAGGAAGTCCAGCGGCAGAAACTGGGCCTCCGCAAGGACCTTGAGCGGAGCGACGCGGTGCTGGGTGAGAGCCTGGCGGGTTACATCGAGCCGTACCTCGAAAAGCAATCTCCTCGTCAGCTTCAGAAGATCGTCGATCGGTTTGGCAACCGTGAAGGTTTGGAGGGGATGGCGATCTATGACAAAGACGGTGCGCTGCTGGCAGCGACTTCCGCCCTACCAGAGCGCATCGGCAAGCAGCCTCCCCTGGTGACCCAAGTGATCGCGACCAACCAGGGTTCGGGCCAATTCAGTCGCCTGGGGACGGCCTCGGTTCACATCTACGCTTTTCCCCTGCGGCAACATGACGAGGCCGTCGGAGGGCTTGTGATCGTCCACGACGCCAGCTACATCAACACGCAGAGCACGCGGATGTGGCGGGAAGCTTTTGGCAGCGTTTTAGTGCAGGTTCTTTTGATCGCGTTGATCACGCTGCTGATTGTTCGCTGGAGCCTTGTCGGGCCCATCGCGAAGGCCGCACAGTGGATGAAAACTTTAAGGACCGGAAAAGGTTCCATGCCCTCTGGAGCCCCAGACCTCGGTCTGCTGCGGCCGCTTGCCCGCGAAATGCAGACCTTTGCCGCGAGTCTGATGGCCGCGCGCTCAGCAGCGGAGGTTGAGGCCCAACTGCGCGAGAGCGCGGAAAGCATTTGGACCGCCGAACGTCTTGCCGTGCATGTGCGCAGTAAACTTGGCGACAGTGGTCTCATAATAGTTTCCAACCGCGAGCCTTATTTGCACACCCGAAAAGGTGAGTCTCTCGAAGTGGTTGTTCCTCCCAGCGGACTGGTCACGGCTTTAGAGCCGATTCTCTGCGCTTGTGACGGCAAATGGGTGGCCCATGGCAGTGGCGACGCAGACCAGGAAACCGTCGATGCGAATGATCATTTGCGGGTTCCGCCGGACGATCCAAAATACACTCTGCGAAGAGTGTGGTTGACCAAAGAGGAAGAAGAAGGCTACTACTTCGGCTTTTCCAATGAGGGGTTGTGGCCGCTGTGCCACATCGCGCACACGCGTCCCATCTTTCGCACGTCAGACTGGGAGTCCTATCGCGCGGTCAATCAGAAGTTTGCCGATGCCGTGCTGCAGGAGATGGGGGATTTTGAACAGCCGCTGTTGCTGGTTCAGGACTACCACTTCGCACTCTTGTCGCGACTGGTCAAGAAGAAGCGTCCGGACGCGCGGGTTGCGATTTTCTGGCATATTCCCTGGCCCAATGCCGAAGCATTCGGCATCTGTCCCTGGCAGCGGGAATTGATCGAGGGAATGCTCGGTGCCGACTTGATTGGATTTCATATCCAATCGCATTGCAACAATTTTCTGCAGACCGTGGACCGCACTCTGGAATCGCGAATCGACTGGGAGCATTTTGCGGTCGACCGCGAGGACCATCGCACCATCGTCAAGCCTTTTCCGATCAGCGTGGATTTTCAGGAAATCTCCAGTAGTCCGCGATCCAGTGAATCCCCCTACACCGAACGCGTCAACCTGCTCCGAGAACTAGGCGTGAATGCATCGTTTCTTGGAGTGGGCGTCGATCGGGTGGATTACACCAAGGGAATCCTGGAACGGTTCCTCGGCATTGAGCGTTTTCTCGAGAAGTACCCCACCTATCAAAACAAATTTACCTTCGCGCAAATCGGGGCGCCGAGCCGCACTCATATCAAGCGATATCACGATCTACTCGGAGAGGTAGAGGCGGAAGCCGACCGCATTAACTGGCGCTTTCAGAGTGGGTCGTGGAAGCCCATTGTGTACCTTAAGCGGCAGTTTAGCCATGAGGAAGTCGAGAAATATTATCGGGCAGCCGACGTGTGTCTGGTCACGTCGCTCCATGACGGGATGAATCTGGTAGCTAAGGAGTTTCTGGCTGCGCGCGACGACGAACAAGGAGTGCTGATTCTGAGCCGATTTACCGGAGCGGCGCGCGAACTGAATGACGCACTGATCGTCAATCCATATGACACTGAACAGATGGCCGAGGCTATTCGCATCGCGCTCGAACTACCTGCGGAGGAACGTCAGACACGAATGCGGCGAATGCGGAGGGTCGTGCAAGAACATAACGTGTACCGCTGGGCAGGGAATTTAATCGCCGAGCTCAGCAACGTTCGTCTCGCGCCGGAGAAGATCGAAGCGATCACCGGGCTCATGGGATTCAGCGCGGGAACCGGTCAATGAGGTCGGGGCTTAGGCGATTCCAATAAGTTTTCTGTCGTGAGCAGCTTCTGAAGTACTTCAACCACGCCGGCCCCATCCTCGCCGGACGTCACCAGGTGAACGCGTTCTTTCAGACTCGGAATCGCGTTGGCAACGGCCACCGAGAATCCGCAGAGACTCAAGAACGCGAAGTCGTTTTCCGCATCGCCGAATCCCACAACGCTGGCACTTGCCAGGCCCAGTCCAGCCAAGGCTGCCCGGAATCCGGTGCTCTTATCCACTCCAACTGGAAGTGTCATCACCGATTCCCGATTGAAGATGACCTGTAAATCGAGTCCGAGTTCGTGAATGGCATGGTAAACCGCTGCCTCGTAAGGCCTCACGGTTGCGACGATGCCGCGGCCAACCGAGAGTGGATTGGCGCCAGACTGTCGAAGCCTTTCCACAAAAGCAACTGGCAGAATCTTACCCAGAAGCTTTTCCTCTCCCGTAGACGGGTGATAAAGCAGGGCGCCGTTCTCGGCCACAATCAGGTCGAACCGATCCAGTTGCGTAAACACACTTTGAAGGCTCTCCAGCTCACGGCCCGTGATTAGGACAATCTTGCGTCCGGACTCGCGCACCCGCTGCAGCATCTGCAGAGTGTCTTTGGCAACCCGGCCCTCATTGGCCAGAGTTCCGTCATAGTCCGTCGCTATTACTTGCCATCGAAGTTTCATCTTGCTCCTCCAAGTGTGACATAGATGCGCCAGACTCGAAAGGAGCCAGTGGGGCACACTTATCGGATTGTGTCGCTGGGAAGGGCGCGCCAGCGATCGCGTAGTTGCGTCCGATACAATCAAACGGGCGCTTTTGTGCGCGTGCCGCGCAAAGCCGCCTCCGTACGCTAAAGGAGATGAGGAATAGCTTCATTTGCCATTTGTAACCAGACGAAGGTTTTTTCAAATTGCCGCCGGGGTTGCCGTGACCGGCGTTGTAGCGCTCGGCGAAGATACTATACTTCTTGAGCCGAACCGCCCTATCGTAAGATCGATCGAAGTCACACTCGCGAGGCTGCCCGCCGCTTTCGACGGTTTCACCATCGCGCAGCTGAGCGACTTTCACTACGACGAGTATTTCTCGGCGACGCCCATAAGAGCTGCAGTGGAAATCGTCAATAACTTGCACCCGGATTTGGTGGTGTTGACTGGCGACTTTGTCACGGTTCCGCTTTTCCGGCAATTCCACGCCCGTAAACGCGCCGCGAACGCTGCCGAGCCTTGTGCCGGCCTCCTGTCGCCGTTGCATTCGCGTCTTGGGAAGGTGTCTGTCTTGGGAAATCACGATGTAGCCTCGGACGCTCCCAGGATTATCGAGATTCTCCATGCGCATGGCCTTTCCGTTCTTCGCAACCGCTCAATTCCCATTGAGCAGGGAGGCTCGCGAATCTGGTTGTGTGGTTTGGATTCCATCTGGGAAGGGAATCCAGACATGGATCACGCGTTGCACGGAGTTCCCAGCGAGGAACTAGTCGTCTTGCTGGTGCACGAGCCGGATTTCGCAGACCAAGCCGCATACTATCCGGTGGATCTCCAGCTCTCGGGACATTCGCACGGCGGGCAAATCTGGCTCCCAGGGATCGGCGCTCCATGGTTGCCCACGCTCGCTAAAAGGTATCCGCGCGGGCTGTACCGAATCGGTTCCCTGACCCTGTACACCAATGTGGGACTGGGCACAATTCGTTTGCCGATTCGTTTGAATTGTCCTCCGGAAGTTACGCTCTTTACGCTGCGCTCAGCTGAGAGTCGCCCGACAAGTTAGGGTGGGCCACGCTGAATCTTACGCATTACCCGTTCGATCATTTTCGATCTCCGCATCTGGCTGTGGCCACTTGCCGATTCGCACGCTGCAGCTTTCGCCTTCGACCGCCAGCGCGGCGCGCAAATCTGGTCCGAGTTGCAGTCGCCACATGGACCAGCGTTTTGACTGTTCCGGATCGTCATACACCTCCAACTGCAATTTGGAGCTCGCACCGGCAGGGACCGGCACGACCCCGAAGCTGCTCAGAGGCATCGACAAGCCTTCTCCTTGCGCCTTGATGTAAGCCTCTTTCGCGGTCCAGCAACTGAAGAACGATGCAATCAGTTCAGAAGCAGGTTGCGATCGCAACCATTGCAGCTCCGGACGAGAAAAGAAGCGCTCGGCCAATTCCATCGCATTCGTATCCCTGCGTATCCGCTCGACATCAACTCCCACGTGCCGCTTACGGGTAACTGCGAAGACGGTCGCTCCCTGAGTATGTGACAAGTTGAAGCGAAGATCAGAATCTGCTGCGAGTTCTGGCTTCCCGTTCGTAGCCGTCCGAAAACGAACGTCGCGGGCTTCGATTTTCAGATAGCGGCCAAGAGCTCGCCGAAGCAGAGCTCGACTAATGACATATTGATTGCGAGGTCCGGGAAATTTGAATCGCACCGCACGCTCTTGCTCTTCCGCCGAGAGCAATTCCAACAGCGAGTCGGCTTCTTTGTCCCAGGCAACGAGGTCAACCTGCCAGACGTGCACTTCGTCATCCGGCAAGATGCCATCGGGGTGCCACAAGGGCTCGGGGTCCACAGGCTTAAATATCACGGACAAGGTGAAGCTGCAAACCCGCGCTTTTGATGATGGCGGTCGGGACAGACTGTGTATTACAATCGGCGTATTCCAGCCGGAGCGACACGCAGTTTATTTCTACAGGAAGACTACTTCAGGGCCGTTGCTGGCCCACCTTGGTGGCCATGAAAAACGTATACGAAGTGCTGCGAGAAAAAGAGATGGATCTGGCCCGCTTGCGCACCGAAGTGGATGCGCTGCGCTTTGTTGCCCCGCTGCTTTCCGATCGAAGCTCTGAACCAACGGATGTCGACCATGTCCCGCGACCCGACCTCGCGGGGACGCCAGCGCTGGAGAGAAATAAGTGGCCGCTGCAGGTCGGCGACGCGGCTCCGACTTACTCGGACTCGTAGCGCGGGTCTCTTCACGAAGAAATCTCAAATCAGCCGCGTGCGTCTACATTCGGCGCTCGAAGCTGCAATGGTTTTCACCCGGAGCGCTTCGCTCAGACTCGGTTTTCATTGTAAGTATATTGTTATCAAATATATATACGAGTCATTCCTTGGCATGCAGATTGCCCTTTGGGAGTCTGGGTTCTCATGCCAGTCCGCAGATTGTGCTCGCTTCTTCTGGTGGCTTTATCGTCGGGCACCTGCCTGGCCTCAGCCATTGAACCCGGTGTGCGAGTTTCGACCGGGCCAGCATCCTTCACTTTGGCCGCTCGCGAACGCGAAATATGGCGTTCTCCGTTGCGTGACTCGAAGTTTGCCGCGATGATGCACGCAACCGCGAGTAATAACTGCGAAGCCACAGCGCCTCCCGAACCACTGGCCACGCCGAACCCGCTGCTTGACGCGGTTGAGCCGAGCGCCAAAGTGAGCGTAAGTTTCATCATTGGCACCGATGGCCGGGTTCATTCTCCTCTAATCCTTGAAAGTGCGGGAGCCGCCGAAGACCGTACCATCCTCGATACGGTTCGTTCCTGGCGCTATCGCCCGGCCATGTGCAATGGTGCCGCCACGGAAACCGAGGGCAAGATCGAGTTCTCCAGCCGATAGGCATTCTTTTCGACTAGAATGGCCGCTAGGTGAGCCACTTCCATGGATCATGAAAAACCAACTGGACCGGGAAGGAATTTGCCCGCGTCCGGATCCGATGCCGACCTCGCGCACAACCCCTCGGTCGACGACTTTTTCCGGCGACTGAAGCAGGATCTACATCATCCCAAGCCGGGCAATGAGTCGATTGCCGCCGCTCTGCAAGCGGTGCAGCGCCTGGCTTCGCAGGTAGACACGGACGCATCCGCGAGCGCCGCAGCCGAGATTGCCGTTTCTCGTACTTGTCTATCCTGCGGTAGTCCGAACCCCTTGGAAAACCGGTTCTGCGCGATCTGCGGCGTGCCCCAGCAAGATGCTCCAGCGCGCGAACCAGAAGCCAGAAGCCCGGTCGGTGTGAAGCCGGCGCCGCAGCCAGCAGGGCAGCATCATTATCATCATCATTACCATCACCACTATTTCTCGTCTCCCGAGGGAGCCGTCCCGCCCGCCGGCTTCGAGCCGCGAGCTACCAGTAGCGCTCCGGTTGCCCGCGATGTTCACGCACGCGGTCCAGCGGGCGGAGCTTCGTTGAGCCGGGCCGAGACTGCGGTCCGCAAACTTACGCAGGATTGGATGCTGGCCTGTAACGGCAAACAACTCGACGATCTGGTTGATCTCTACGCGGTCGATGCCATTGTGCTGCGTCCGAACGTCCCGCCGGTTCGTGGCACGGCCGCAATTCGCGAATTTTTTTTTGGCGTGCTGGACGCCGGACTGGGAGAAGTCGACATGGAGCCGCTGCGCGTCGAGACCTTTGGGGACGTCGCTTATGAGGCGGGTCGTTGCAAGATGCTGGTTCCGTTTACCATGGGCAAACGCCGCGAAGAGCGCGGAAAGTATCTGCTGACTCTGGCTCGCCAGGCCGGCGACTGGAAGATCCTCGCCGATTGCTGGTCCAGCGATTTGAGTTTAGGAGTCAATGTGGACGCGGCCACTCCCAAGTCCTCCAATGTGCAGGCGCCCAATCCCGCCTTCAAGCCGCCGCGCAAGGGCCCGTAAGTCGATGCGGGAGTTTCTGATTGCACACCATTCTGGCGCAGAAAATCTTTCAAGAAAAACTCTCGTTTCCGCGCAAAATCGAGAAAACAAAGGGTCGGAGTTTTTTCTGCCCGCTCGATCTATGGTTCTTAAGGTAGTTACAGGCAAAATTTTGGAAACATTGGAGTTAGCTAGCCGGAAATGCTTTTTCTTGAGGTATATACCCGATAGTCAATGGCTAACAAGCCGGAACGTAGTTACTAGTAGGTGAACATCCGGGGCGGCTGATTCCCACGAAACCGCAGATTTCAATGGGAAGCGACTCCCAGCGCTTGCAGCTCCCGGCGCAACTGCTCTGCGTCTTTCATTTGGATGACGTGCATTCCCTGCTTCGACGCGCTGTCCAGATTTAACGGACGATCGTCGATAAAGCAACATTTCTCCGGAGGCCGCTGCGTGATCTCAAGAGCAAGGCGGTAGATTCCCTCCTCGGGCTTGCGTAACCCCACAAAGCACGAGCTTACGAAGAGGCTGAAGATTTCGCGCAAGCCGAAGGTCTGAATGCGGAACAAATTCAGTTCCTTCGATTCGTTGTTGAGCGTGGACATCAGGTACTTGCCTGAACGCGTGAGCTCCTTCGCAAGCCGCAACGCGTCGGGATACGGTTGCGAAAGCGAGAACATGTGCTGGGTGAAAGCCTCGATGGTGAAGGCTCGGGGACTGTAGAAAATGGTGCGCTCGAGGTAATCCTGCAGAGTGATCTGGCCGCGCTCGAACGAAGAAACCAGGGTCTCATGGCGGCTTTCGAATTCGTCTTCATCTTCATCCAGGCCGAACTGCTTGAGAGTTTGCTGGCGCTGCTCGTGGTCCCACGCATTGCTGAGCAGTACGCCGCCAACGTCCCAGAAAAGAGCATTGATTCTTGCCAAGACCATCCTCCGAAGCTGCGATTGGTCACGAGTGGATATCTTACAAGCTACGGAAGGGTGGCTCCAGCACGCGCGCAACGCGTGACATGAGAAAAGCCCCGACCCTAAAGGCAGGAACGGGGCTGAATTTCGATTTCGTTTAGTAGCAGCCGGTGTGCGGGGTGAAGCTCTGCCGATAACTCAAGTGGTGGATGTCGCGAACATCGGCGTTCCCGGCGGCAGGTTTTGCGGCTGCGTGAAGTCCGGATCGAAGATGTAGTTTCGAGTCGGAGGCGTATACACGGAGTAGTTACAGCACTTGAATGTTCCAGTATTGTAGGTGGAGTAGTAGAGACTTACGAGCGAGCCCTCGTAGTTGAGGGTGGAGCCGCCCCAGTCTTCCAGAAATCGCAGGAAATTATGCCCGCCACCGTCGGTGCCAAATCCGTATTCGGCGCCGGTCTCCCATCCCGAGAAGGGGAAATTTACGTTCTTGCCGGCCGCCACAGCCACTCGATAGGAAGTGGTTGCAGCCGTGCGGGCTGGAGCAGGAACGTTGAAACCGATAGAGTGGACGCCGATGTAGGGGTTGGTAGGCCAGAGGTTGTTCAGGCTGTTCCTATCGACCCAGGCGTTTGACAGAACGGTGACGGCGTCAGCAACGATCGAGCTCGATGCCACCTTCGGCGGCGTGGAACGCCAAATTGTTTTGCGTATCCTGGCTACCCACTTTCGCTTCGGTGGTGACCATCATGAGCAGGCCAATCGCGATCCCTGACATAATCAGCAACAGCATCAGGGTTGCAACCAGAGTGAGTCCTCTTGAGTCAAGTTAGTGACACGGGTCGTATCGCTCTTCATTGTCATACAGCTCTTTGCGTTCCTCCCAAATTTTGGTTTCTGATTAAAATTACGGCGTGAGGATATAGCGGTTCTGGTAACTCAGATTTCGCGCGCTGATCGAAGTCTGGGTGTCGAAGGTCTGGTAGCCTTTCGAAATCATGAGGCCGCTGTTGGCACCGGACATCTGGGCGCGAGTGGTCAAGTGAATAAGATTGATCTTGCGGATCAAATTGAAGGATGTGCCGGTTGAATATCCTCCGTCACCGACTGCGTTGAGCAGAGTGCCGTTGGTGTTGTAGGTGTCGTAGGTGAACTGCAGGTTCACGACACTCTCCTGAACCGGTACTGGGGTTTGCCCGTTGACCTGCCGCATCAGCGTGGGTGTTCCCACTCCAACGCCCAGCGGATCGGGCATCATCCACAAGTAGTAGGTAATCGCAAAGATACGCGTAGCCGTGGCGGTGACGGGGCATGGCGTTCCTGGCGGTGGCGCGCATGCCAGTTGTGCTAAATCGCCGGACGCAGCCGCGGGCTGGTTGAGATTCAGGGTGTCGCCTGCAGCGAAGGCGACGGTATAGTTGTTCGCCCCGTTTGCGGTGACATTGGTGACTTCGCCGACTGCCGTAGCAGAGTTTCCGGCAACCGTGCTCTGCATCAGGATCAGATCACCGGGAGTTAAGCCCACAGCTGGAGCGTTGATTGCCTGAGGGGCTACCAGGGGCGGCGTCAGAATACAAGTCGACGGCAGGACAGCCGGCAACTGTACCGTCACTGCGACGGGGGTAACGGCCTGTATCGTATAGCAAGGCAGAGCGAACACGGTGTCGGTATAGACCACCGTGATCACGTCACTGGGATTGGGACTGCCTGGCACCGTGATCCCCAATTGCCAACCTGGAATAAGTCCATAGAGAGTTGGATTGCACGGATTTGCGCCCGCTGATGTGCAAGGATAGGCAATGCCGTTCCCGGGGGCACAGTTGTTTTTTGCGGCGCAACTGGGAGCGTAACCGTAAATCGGCTTGGTCGCTGACTGGGGCAACGCTAGGCCCGTCGCGGAAGGCAATCCGGCGCCCGCCAAACTTATGTCTTTGAGGAGCAGGTCGGAACTGGCTCGCAGATCTTGCTGCATCTGGGCCCGCTGCGAAACCACAAAAGTGGCGGCCACCCCCTGGCTGAACAATTTCACGGCGGCGCCCACCACCAGAGCGCCCACGGCGAGCGCAACCAACAGTTCGATCAAGCTGAAACCGCGACTCGAATTTGCGGATGTCCGACCCATAGTTTTTCCTCTTTTACCGATACGGCGAAATGTAGGTGTTGAGGACGTATTGTCTGGGGACGTTAAACTGGGGGAGCGTGTACTGGATCGTGATGGTGACCTGACGCAGGGTAGTACTCGCAGGACCGCCGCCGGCGGGGAGAACTGGGGAAATCAGGATCTGGCGCGTGAAATTGGTTAGGGGCAGACACGTATCTGGTCCGGCTGCCGGACAGTTTCCTGCAAAAACTCCACTAGGACCGGGCAATTCGAGGGTTTGAGGGCCGCACGCCGCGTCGTCCGCGGTGCCAATGATTCCGTCGATTCCGGCACAATTTATCGGCAGGAACCCGGGAAGGAAGATGCCGCCCGATCCCGTGTTGTTAATCTGGGACCAGTTTATGTTCGCGGTCTCGCGCGCGGTCAAAATGCCTTCCATGGCTCCGTCGGCCAACAGCTTGGCCGTGTTGTTTTCCTGCGAGGTTTGCGTGGCCGCCATGGCCACTCCGAAAATGCCCAGCAGACTGAGCAGCCCAATGGTCAGGAGGGCGATCGAAATCATGACCTCGATCAGACTGAAACCCTGATCGGTTCCCCCGGTGCCTTGCCGGGAAGCATTGTTTCTCTCAGCTTTCACTGTTGCCTCCAGTACCACTGCGCACCGCTCTTGTAGAGATGCCAGCCGCGCAAACGGCCGGTAGCACCCCAGAGCGTGATGGCGCGCGAAGTATCGATGAATCCGGGCATAGCCAGATAGAGCACTCCATTGTTGACGTTGCCAATTACGTCTTCGGCGGAGCCGTCAGGATAGAAATAGATAATGTTTTTCACGCCACCCGCGATGCCTTGGTCAAAATCGATCGCCGTCGCACCTGCGCCGAAGCCATCCGGCGTCGTGGGAAAAACAACCGGCGATGTCGGAAGACCGGGCTCCGCGTCAAAAGCGATGTCTGTGGGAAGGAAATAAGTTGCCGTTACAGTTCCGGTTGATCCTTGGGTGATGGTAATGGAGTTGGGCTGGACGGCATTACTCAAAGTAACAAAATAGATCTGCCGCTGCGCAACCGAAATGTCGCGCGCCTGCCGCAGCGCCATCAGTGTCTGGTTATACCCCTCGGTCAGGTGTCCTTGCTTCAGCGCAGGCTGGATGGCCATGATGGAGAAACCCATCACGATCATGATGAGGGCGATCACGACCATCATCTCGATCAGCGAGAAACCGCGCATCCTGCGTGAAAACATGAACCCTTTCTTTCTCCGGGGAGGTTTGTCCGAGGGGGGATTGACCGCAAAGGCTTTTCCTGGCCCTGTTTCCCCATCTCGGAGGTTGAGCCCGGCCTCCTTCATCGCGAGTTACGCCGAAAAAGGGCGGTTCCGTAGTCGGAAACGTCGCGCCAGCTAACCCGCATGCAACCTCATGGTAAGGAGGGGTAAGGGAAAGCGTCAAAGTACTAAAGGACGGGCCTGCACTCTTGGACTTGCGTAACGTAATTTGACGAGGTTACTGCAGTAACTTTGGCACTGCAGCGAACTGAGGAGACTCGGAAAGGGGAAAGTGCGATTACGCGCCCCGCGCGTTCGTTGCCAAGTTCTTGCCCGTCTTGGTTGCCGTGCGGGTGGTCGGTACATAAGCGCAGGAGCGAACATCGTAGTGTTGGGCCAGGCAACTTCCGCAGAGATGAAGCTGGTGAACCTTGCATTGAACCACCGGAGCCTCGGTTCCGCACAGATCACAACCGCCGCGAACCCGCTGGTTGGAGGGTGCAGACTCCTTCCGGGGCGCCCCAGAAGCAATCTCCATTTGCACCATACGCGCTTTTGTGTACATGCCCGCTGCGATGATGAGAGCGCCCAATGAGAACAGGCACGCTCCAACCTCCAGCAGATCGGCATCGGGACGCTCGCCCAATGCTGCAGGCAGGAAGCAAAGCCCAATGGCCATCAAGACCGCGCCGGCTGCGATGATCCAGTTGGCTGTCTTCGAAGACATGAATTTCAATCCCTCGGGCGGACGGGGGAAACCGCGGCTGACAAACCACGGTTACCTGTTAACGGTTACAGGAGGAACATAGCGGGTTACCGGCTTAAACTCCAGATGACTAAGGTCACGTCTCTCGGCGATGCGTGACCCATGTAACTTGCGAGTTGCGTGCGGCGCAACCTAACATGGCCGTGAACATGGCGCTGACATCGCTATTGGTGTGCTCGGATGCCCAAGCTGTCCAGGTGCTCAGCCGAATTCTGCAAGACTTGGGCATCGCGGTGGAATCTTGTGGTGACCTTCGTATGGCCCGAGCCCGAATTGCGGACCGGCACTTCGATGCGCTTCTGGTTGATTGTCAAGATGAACCAGCCGCCGTCGAACTGATCGCTCAAGCCCGAAAAAACTCCGCCAACCAGAATGTGGTCGCAATTGCCATCGTCAGCGGGCGAAACGAGGTGCGCGGCATTTTCGCGAAGGGCGCAAACTTTATGCTTTACAAACCCATTTCGCGCGAGCGGGCAGCCCATAGCATGCGAGCAGCGTGTGGTTTGATGCAGCGCGAAAGACGGACGCGTCCGCGTATTCCGCTGCAGGCTCAGACTTCCATCGATTACGCCGGCAAAGAAGATGTCCCCGCTGCGCTTGTTGATTTGAGCGAGGATGGTATCGCCTTGCGGTCGGACAGCAAATTGCCGCCTTACTGCAAAGTCTATTTTCAATTCTCTCTGCCGGGAAACACATCGTTGGTTCGACTTTCCGGCGAGGTCATGTGGCAGGATTCTTCCGGGCGAGTTGGAATCCGTTTTGCGCAGGTACCTCAAAGCTCACGCCAGGTGTTGAATGATTGGTTGCAAGCGAATCTTCCATTGTCGTCAGAAATTATCCCGTCGGCATCGGCGGTTTCAGCAAGTGACGACGACTCCGGGCTGCGGCTCTCCGCTGGTCTTGGCTTGCTGTCAGTTTCGGCGGCCGATCGGCGCAACCTTTCGCGACATGCCTGCCGCCTGGGTGCCGAGGTCTATCGTGCACACAGCAACGTCGCCACCCGCTGCAGTTTGATCGACATCAGCCCCGGTGGTTGTTACATCGAGACCACCGAGACTTTTGGCAGTGGAACGGCTCTCGAGATCGTGGTGCGCACGGAAGATCTACGATTACGAATCCATGGGAAAGTGCTGAGCATGCATCCTGGTTTTGGCATGGGAATAGAGTTCGCCCTGAGAACAGAGGAACATCGAAAACAGGTGCAGCAGTTGCTTGGGTGCGCGCAGTCGGAGCGGAAATTGCTAACCTAGATCGACTGTCTGAATATCTAAGCCAGCGTGGCGTGAAGGACCTAGATCCCTCGCTTCGCTGGCGATGACAACAGGGTGGTATAGTGTATAGACGATGGTTTAGCTCTTCGGCACTTTTTCTTCGAACACCGCCCCGCGAAAATATTCGAGCGACACTCGCAGGCCAGTCGCGAGATCGACCTGTGGCTCCCAGCCCAGCAAGGTTCTTGCCTTTGTAATGTCCGGCCTCCGCTGTTTGGGATCGTCCTGCGGCAGTGGTTCGTATCGTATCTTGCTTTTCGATCCGGTCACCTTCAGGACCTGGTGAGCACATTCGAGAATGGTGAACTCGGTGGGATTCCCGATGTTGACCGGTAAATGTTCTGAGGACTTGGCCAGGCGCATGAAACCGTCAATCTCATCGCTGACGTAGCAGAAACTGCGAGTCTGGCTGCCGTCGCCGTACACCGTCAAATCCTCGCCACGAAGTGCCTGCTTCATGAAGTTAGGAACGACGCGCCCATCATTCAGTTGCATGCGTGGCCCGTAGGTGTTGAAGATTCGCACAATACGCGTGTCCACGTCGTAATAACGATGGTACGCCATGGTCACGGCCTCGCTGAAGCGCTTGGCCTCATCGTAGACCGACCGTGGACCGATGGGATTTACGTGTCCCCAGTAAGTTTCTTTTTGAGGATGCTCCAAAGGATCGCCGTAACACTCCGAAGTAGAAGAGATGAAGTATTTCGCGCCGTACTTGCGAGCTACATCTAAAGCGTGAAAAGTGCCCAGCGAACCAACCTGCAGAGTCTCAATTCCGTGTTTCGTGTAATCGACTGGGCTGGCAGGACAGGCGAAATGGAATACGTAATCCACCTTGCCACAGTCGAAGGGCTGGTTAATGTCGATCTGCTGGAATTCAAACCGCGGGTCACTGCGCAGATGTTCGAAGTTGGAACGCCGCCCGGTCAGCAGGTTATCGGCAGAAACCACGGCATAACCTTCACCCAGCAACGCGTCACACAAATGGGAACCGAGGAAACCGGCACCGCCGGTGACCAGAGCACGCAGTTTGCTCATGAGTGGCTGGCTTTCCCCGGTGGAGCGCTTGCTTCAAGCGGTGGAGTTGCGGGTGTGGTTGCTGGTCGTCCGACGCTGTAATAGGTGAATCCATGCGCCGTCATGGCCTCGGGATCATAGAGATTGCGCCCATCAATCACAATGGGATACTTCAATTGCTGATGCAGGCGATCCAGATCCAAGCTGGCGAATTCATCCCATTCGGTGAGGATCAGGAGAGCGTCGGCTCCGCGGGCCGCTTCGTATGCATCGCTCGCGTACTCTACGGTGGAATTCAAAACCTCGCGCGCCCGCGGTTGCGCTGCAGGATCGTAGGCCGCGATCTGACAACCTTCTTGCAACAACGTCTGCACCAGCAAAATAGCAGGCGATTCCCGGATATCGTCGGTCCCCCCTTTGAAGGCGAGACCCAGCACGCCCAGCCGCTTGCCCCGCAGCGTCCACAACGCATTGTGTACCTTGCGTAAGAAACGGTGGCGCTGATCCTCGTTGATGCGCATCACCTCATCGAGTAAGCGGAACTCGTACCCGCACTCCCGCGCTACCGCGCGAAAAGCCATCAGATCTTTGGGAAAGCATGAGCCACCATAGCCGATTCCGGGATTCAGAAATCGTGGGCCGATCCGGCTGTCCGTTCCAACCCCCTGGCAAACCTGCTGCACATTGGCTCCCACCGACTCGCACAGCGAAGCTACCGCATTAATAAACGAAATCTTCATCGCCAGAAATGCATTGCACGCGTGTTTGATCAGTTCCGCACTTTTGGTACTAGTGATGATCAGCGGGGGCGGAATCTGCGCCTGGTCCGGCCGCGGGATCGCATCGGAGCGGTGATAATAACTTCCATCGGTCAGCGGAGCGTAAATCGCCCGCAGGACGGAAGCGCAACGATCACTATCCGCGCCCACAACAATGCGATCGGGATAAAGAAAATCCGTGACCGCCGTTCCTTCCCGCAGAAACTCAGGATTGGATGCCACATCGAATGAGTCCGGCGCCGCTGCATTGCGCAGAATGATTTTGCGGATCCATTCGCTGGTATAGACGGGAACCGTACTTTTCTCCACTACCACCTTGTAACCATTGATTGCCGACGGGATAATCCGTGCTACCGATTCCACATAGGAAAGATCAGCATGGCCCTGCTCCGTAGGCGGAGTCCCAACGGCGATGAAGACGGCTTCACTCGATTGCACTGCAGCTCGCAGATCGTCGGAAAAAGTGAGGCTGCCGTGGCGATGACGCTGTAGCAGTTCGGGCAAGAATTTTTCGTGAATCGGCACCTGGCCATTTTTGAGCGCAGCCAGCTTCTGCTGATCATTGTCAACCAGGATGACCTGGTGGCCCATGTCCGCAAAACATGCCCCGGCCACCAGTCCCACATATCCTGATCCCACTATAGCGATGTGCATCGAAATCTCCCGATATCAGGGGTAAAGAAAGCAAGATTTTAGCTATGAAACCATACTTTACCAGTTTTCCCCACCGGTCAGAGGATTGGAAACCCGATTCCGCACAATCCGATGCAGCAATGGGAAAGCGAAAGATCGCGGAAGGGCCTGAAATAACAGGGCGCAGAAGGGGCTTGTGATCGCCGATTTGAGTTGACAAGGTCCTTTTTTCGCGGGAAACTCCGCTCAAGGTCTAAACTGGTAGCAGGGACCGCGGCGCGAACGGCTGCGCGGAAGCCGCGAATCCACACCTTTGGTACTGGGGCTGTCTAAATGGCTTATCGCCCGATGTCTCGGCCCGATTCCTTCGCCCCTCCACGGCCGAGTGATGCCCCGTCCCTGAGCGGAAAAGAAGGCACGGAACTCGAGGATGGCTTGTCGCTTGCGGAGTTGGCGACTGCACTCTCTGCCCACGGTGGGGGGGCCCTGTCCGCCGACCTGGCGCTTGATCTGGTTTTGAACGAAATTGTTGAACACGCCCGCTTGGCGACCGGCGCGACCGCGGCCGCAATTGCCCTGACCCGGGGCGATGAAATCGTCTGCCGAGCTACTACCGGCTCCAATGCACCGGACCTCGGAGTTCGGTTGGACGTGGATTCCGGCCTCTCTGGCGCTTGCGTCAAAAGCAAGCAGTGGCAGCGTTGCGACGACAGCCAGAGCGATTCCCGCGTCGACGCCGCGATCTGTCGCGATCTGGGTGTGCGCTCCATCCTCGTCTTTCCGGTCGTGCGAGAGGAGAAGCTGCTTGGGGTGTTTGAGATTTTTTCGCCCCGTCCCAACGCCTTTAGTGATCGCGAGATTCAAACTCTGCAGGCTCTTTCTCGCAGCATCGTGAACAATGTCGATCGTGCCGCCGATGTACTGGCCCCGCCTGTCCCAATTCCGTTTGTCCCGGTCTTGCCGTCTTCTGGGTTAGAGGCAACCGCTGAAGCCGAGATTTTTGATCCTTCAAGGGTCGATCCCGCGCAAGTCGATCCCGTTCAGGTTGATCCCGTAGAGCTTGATCCGAAACAGTTTGATCACGCACAGCACGATGTGGCTCTTCCCGTAGCAGATACAGCGACGGTCTCCCAGCCCCTTCGCCGGGATTATGGGACAACCGTTTTGACGCTGGCCGTAATTGCCGTGGCGTTGTTCTTGGGTTGGATGATGGGGTATGTGCGAAAGCCAAGAGGGCCCGTTGGAACCAAAGCAAGAACAGCGGTGAATGCTACAACCCAAGCGGTGCAAGCCAACCCACAGCAGGACGCTGCAGCGACCGCGAGTGCAGCGGTTCCCGATCCGCCCACGTCCTCGAGCCCCACTCCGGCGGCCGCTTCCCAGCAAAGTGTGTCGCAGCAGAGCGGGGCTGCGCTTCCAACCGGCGGCTTGGTTGTTTATGAAAACGGGAAAGTCATCTATCGGACGCCATCGCAGAACTCAAGCCACTCTGCGAAGGACACTCCAGGCGGACCGGTCAACATGCCAGCAAGGGTTGCCGACGAATACCTCATGCTGCGGGTCGAACCCGACTATCCTGAGGTAGCTAGAGAGCAACACATTGAGGGGCCGGTAGTTCTTGAGGCTCGAGTGGGTAAGGACGGCACGGTCGATAAGCTCAGCACGGTGAGTGGCGATCCCCAACTGGCAACTGCAGCCACCGACGCCGTCCGGCAATGGCGCTTCAAGCCTTTCTTTCGGAATGGCTCGCCGGAAGAATTTCAGACTCGAATTACCGTAGATTTCAGACTGCCGTGAGTTGATCCAGAGTTAGTAGTAATACTTGGTCTTCGCAGACCACTCGCTCTGCGGATAGTGCGCGTGCAAGAAATCGAAAGCGGCCTTCGAGAGCTTGGTGGTCTCGATATTGGTGCACCCGAAGCGGGTAGAGCGCACGGCGAGATGCAGCGCCTGGGGAACCAGAAGATCTTCCGGGTGGTGCTCGGCATACGCCAGGACTTCGCCGGTTAGATAGTTCGGAGCAGTGCCGCTGGCAGACAGCTTCTGCCATTGCGATCTAGCTTCTGACCTTTCAGGGTCTGTCAGCCACAACGGGAACGGAAAGTCGGGATCGCGGTCAACAAACTTCAGATTAAAATCCTGGTTGTATGCCTCGTAACTCTGGCCCCAATTTGGCCCGCCGTTCATGTTCGCGCACCACCAATTATCGCGGTAGTTATCCAATTCGCCTAGCGTTGCTCTTCGCAGCGAGCTTTCGCGGACGGAGGGCTTGATTCCTGGATTGTCGAGGATGATCAAGACCGCCACGAAGTGCCTTTCGGTAGCATTCGTTGCCGACCGAAATGGTTCCATGGTTTTCCAGAGCGGCACGTCGACCTCCTGCAGAACACCTTGTAGTTCGCTAGCGGAATCCAAGTCATCTACCAGAATCGAACGTGCCCAGGCACTGCGAGCAACTTCTCGACGAAGATGTTCGGGGAGAGCCGACGACTCCGCCGCCTGAATCAACACAGACAGCGGCAAACGCTTCGCCAGGACTTCGGCAGCATAGCGAATGAAAAGAGGATCGCTGGGATAATCTTCATAGGAACTCCTGGGAATCTCCTCGCCGGTGTTCATATCAACTTCTGAGGGAACTGGTGCTTCCGGAGCATGTTGCAGAAAGTCTTCGAGGCTGGTGGCGATTTTCAGGCGTTCGTCATTCAACAAATTGCGCGAGGCCAGCGGAAGGTCCGAGCTCTTGAGCAGGTTGTCCAATTCCCGACGTGCGGCGTCCGATTGTCCTGTGGCAGTCATCAGACGCAGCGCGTAGTAGCGAACGGTCAAGTAACCTGGCGAAGAACCGGGAACCTCTATTGCGGCCCCGAGAAGCGATTGGAGACTTGGGGTATGAGAGTCGCTGCCAGCAAGAGCGGCGATCAGCCAGGGCAACGATTTCGTTTCTTGCCATTGAGCGACTGCGTGCTTGGCGGCTAGCTCCCGGCTGGCAGCGGCATAATTGCTGCGCATCCCGTGGAAGGTCTGCAGCCAATCGCTCGGGTCCTCGCCCTGTTCGCCATGCGACAGCAAGAGCACGTAATCCCAGAAATTCTGTTTGAAGTTTGTGCCCAAGTCGGCTTGTAGAATGACGCGATCGAGTTCCACGACGCGCTTTTCGGGTTCAGTTCGAAAGCGCACGAAGTCGAGCAGCTTAACAGCGGCTTCGTGGACGGAGCCGGCTTGTGGATCGGTAACAATTGTTTCGAGGCGCCTCTGCGCTTCGGACATGGCTGCGTGGTCGAACTGGGCGGTTTCGTTGTGAACGAGATTGGCTTTTCTGACCAAGGCGCGGGCTGCCAGATAGGAACTGATACCAGACCATGGGGAGAAGCGATCTTTTGCGATGGCATCGAATTGAGCAACGGCCTCGTCAAAATCGCGCGCGTAAAAGTGAGCTGCGGCGATCTGATAAGTTCGATCGGCGCGCAACAGGGCGTTGTCGGAATTGAGACTTACAGGAATTGCACGCGCTTCTCCTCCGCAATTGGCAAAGACCTGGTCCTGACCGGAAGCCCACTCGCGCAGATCGGCACTCACAAGGCCGAACTGAGCGGCTCGAACGTCGAGGGTCTTGATCGCGCTCTGAAAAGCATCGTTCGGGCAGTTCAAGTACTGAAAATAAGGTTGGTCTTTGGAGACCACGGCATAGGGTGAAACTGCGGGCGCGGGCGGAAGACGTGGAATTTTGTTGCGAGCCTCGCTCCAGCGGGCTATGGCGTCGTCCCCGGCGGTGTTCTCGGGGACTAGGTTGCGATTCCAGATGTCGAGCGCCGCCTTTTGCTGCTCGTCGGTCAGTTTCAATCCCGCGAGATAGCGATACGCCACAACCAGGTAGGCTTGCTGGAATCCTGGTCGGATAATGCCGAGCTTGCTCGCCGCAAAGTCCTCCGCAGGTTCGTCGGGACGATCTTCGAACGAGAAAATCGCCGACTCCAGAAACGGTCCGCAACTGTAAATGGCGCTGGGCGTGACGAGGAATATCAGAGTCCCGAATGCCATCAACAGGCCTCGCAAAGACCTTAACGCCACCGACGCACCTCCGCCAGGAACGCGAGTTCTGATTGCTCCGTCCAAGATCGAGATGGAAAGACGTAAAGACGCCGCCCGCCGGGCAGCGATGCCCATCGCTCATCCGTGGAGATGCCGAGGCTTCCCTGGCAAAGTTTCGCTTGAAAGTCACGGCCGGCAGTTAGCTGCGCAACCACATCGTTAGTGCCAGCTCCCATTCGGAACAGCATAGGCACTGCTTCGTCGACCGGGAGAGTCGAGATCCAGTCATCAGCTAAGCACCAGGATGCGAGTGCCGTGATTGAAATCGGTACCTGAGGCCTCAACCTTTGACGTAGCTCAATAAGAAACGCACGATAGAGCGGCCTCTGAGAGCGGGTTGCATCAAAATCTATCTGCACTGCGACGACGCGCGGCAGCGAGTTCTGGCTCAGAATGGCGGCAACCACATCTGGGATCCGAGCTTGACTGAATGCGGCATCCGAGTCCGCCTCAATGCGCACGACTGCCGTAAGCTTCGTTTCCTCCGGAACCATGAGGGGTTGCAGACGGGGCCGGATGATCACACGATCCAGGTGAAAGCGAATCGTGTCCGCCAGGAATGCAACGCCCGTGTCATGAGGATTGATGAAACGCAGGTCTTCCGGCCTTTCCCATGCCCAGAGCACGAAAGAAGGAATGGACTTCATGCGGTCGAGATTTCTCCGAGGAAACTGCTCGGACCGAATAAACAGAACCATCAAAAAGCACGCGAGAGTGCTTACGCTCCGGCGCCCTGATCGCGCGGTAACGTCCTTCGAGATGGCGGCAGGGAAGGACATTGCAACCGACCGTGAACGGCTAAGAGGATAACTAGCATAGCTTCGGAGTGCTGCAAATAGCGACTGAGATGCAGATTCTTTGCAGAGCTACGATGGCGAGGTGCGCCCAGTCAAGTCTAAACTGCCGTCCAGCATAAGAACCGGCGGGCGAGTCGCTGCGGGGGTTGTGTCAGGAAGACGCGAGAGCGTCATGCTGTACGAAAGATGAAGGTAGGTCCTTCGGAGCCGCCTTGTAGGAGGCGGCTTCAAACTGCCCTAAGCTGCTTCGGTTCTAAAGGCCGCGGTGGTGAACGTTAGGGTTAAAAGGCGTGGCACAAGATCACGTCATGTATGGATAAGAGAGATGAGTGCAAACGATCCGCTGACGAAGCGTCGAAACGACCTTAGATGACTCCAAAACCAGGGTCTCCCCCGTGTCCTGGGAGCAGCATGGAAGGAACCTACTTACTGGCCATGCGGGGTCCGGCGTTTAGGCGGCATGACTCTTATCTGGGCTTTCGTACGGAACTTGAGAACCGGGTCGGTGATGTTAAAGGAAAAGGCGCAAGTGGAAGACCCACGAGGCCGAAAGTACGGATGCACCGATCAGGGGCGCACTGCCTCGTAAGAGCGATGAAGCGGGGTAATGCCCGCGGAGCAAAGGGGGCAGGTCATCCACGTCAAGATGGAGTCAACGGGCAACCGGAGGAACTCTTCTCTTGGCGGAAGCCCGGCAGGGCTTCCTTGGGGTGGCACGAGCCGGATGAGGCGAGAGTTTCATGTCCGGATCTGTGAGGGGCTCGGGGTGAAATTCCACGGGCCTACTCGGCAAGCAGGAAACCACTGAAGGGACAATAAGAACAGTCGTCAGTTCTCGTTTCTCAGTTGTTTGTCAGCGACGATTACAGATAAAACCTAGTTCTCGGTGCCCACCAGTCTTGGTTCCGAGTTGAGTACCGTAGGCGGTTGCGGTCTGGTCCGCGGAACCTTGCCACGCTTGAGGGCATAAAGCGTCAGTTCGACGCGAGTTGACACTCCGAGCTTCTCGAAAACCCGGAACAAATAATTCTTGATGGTGTGCTCGCTCAAGTCCAGCCGCTCGGAAATCTGACGATTGCTGAATCCTTCGGCAACCATGTGCGCAATCTCTTCCTCGCGCTTGCTAAGCGGGCGAGAGCTGGGCAGGTTGCGGGTCTCGATGGGCAAAGGGTCGACCAGCGCTTCCAGCACAAATTGAAGTTCCGTGGAACTGGCCCACACTTGACCTTCGTGCACACAGGAAATGCATTTGCACAGGGCCTGGAACGAGTCTGACCGCGCGAAAACGCCGTGAGCCCCGCACCGAAACGACTCCACCACCAGGTTCCGCTCCAGCGCGTCCAACAGGACCACGATGTTTACCTCGCGATGGAGGTCCCGAATCTCGCTCACAAAGCGTAGCCCTTTGAGGGGTTCCTCGGAAAAACTGGTGCCGATCAGCAGAACATCGAACCGGCTACGGTCCAACGTCAGAACAACCTCTTCAGGAGTTGCGGCGGCTAGCGCTTCGAACCGTTTGCTGCGCAGCAACGCATCCACCAGGAGCTGACAGCTCATGGCAACAGCGTCTGCGACCAGCACTCTGGTTCTGGGATCCGGATTGGAGACAGATTCCAAGCGAAGTCAATACACCGTTCTAGTGGGGGAAACCTCCGAGATTCTACGCGCAATCGCGCTAAATCCACAAGGAGTCCTCAGACTCTCGTCTTGCCTTTTGGCGTAAGCAGATTGGCGCGTCGCCCTAATTGCCGTAGAATCAATTAGTACTGGATTCGCGGCTCAGTTTGGACTGACCAACCCATGCCCGGACACCGAGACGTTTGGCCCTATAACTTTTATCCTCTTGTTCGCCATTGGTCTTTCGGGCAGAGTGTAGGGGAGAGTCTGGTCCCTTGGATGTCCCCCGTCCGAACTGTGCAAATCACAAGGAAACTCTGGCTTGATGGCACCGTCACTCGGGGCAGTTTGAAACAGTAGGAGCGCGGCATGTATGAGAAGTATTTCGGGTTGCGGGAACAGCCGTTCGGTGTAACTCCGGACCCGCGATTCTTGTATCTCAGCGCAGCCCACCGCGAAGCGCTGGCCTCCCTGTACTACGGCATCGAAGCGAATCGTGGATTTCTGGCTCTCATCGCAAAGCCCGGCATGGGCAAGACCACCATCCTCTTTCATCTGTTGGAGAAGTTTCGCAGTTCCGCGCGCACCGCATTCGTCTTCCAAACCCAGTGCAGCTCACGCGAGTTCCTGCGCTTCCTGCTGGCCGAGTTAGGCTACGAAAGCGACGGCAATGATTTCGTCCGCATGCACGAAGAGTTCAACCGGCGCCTGCTGCAAGAGGCTCGTGCCGGCAACCGCTTCATTGTCGTGATCGACGAGGCGCAGAATCTGGAGCCTTCGGTGCTCGAGACCGTACGCCTGCTTTCCGACTTCGAAACCCCGCGGGCCAAGCTGATGCACATCATCCTTGCGGGACAACCCGAACTGGCCGATAAATTAGCCAGCCCCGGCTTGTCCCAGTTGCGCCAACGCGTCTCCATCGTTCATGGACTCGAGCCCCTATCGCCAGGGGAGATCAAGAACTATATTGAGCACCGGCTGCGCATTGCCGGCTACGAAGGCGAGCCTCTTTTCACTCCCGAGGTTTACACGGACATTGCGAGATTCACCGAAGGCATCCCCAGGAACATTAACAATTTCTGTTTTAATGCGCTGTCGCTTACCTGCGCATTGCAGAAGAAGATCGTTGACTCGGCCGCAGTGAAAGAAGTAATCGCCGACCTGGACATTTCAAAACTCACCTCTGACGTCCCCTTCGATACGGTCGAGATGGACTACCCACTCAACCCGCGGCTGTCCGCGCCTCCGAATGGGCAAGGCAATCATGAGATTTTGAGTCCCGCGGAAGCTGCTGCTTACATGCAGCAGGTGGCCTTGAAACTGAAGAACTGGCAGGACTCTTTGGATAAGGCAATCAGTAGCCCGCGAGTAGGACGCCCGGTCCGGGCTCGTGCGGATGTAGACCGGTCATAGCAATCGGCACAATTGGTTTCTGGAGAGCAGTTCCGCCGTCACTACGCCTTCGCCATCCGGGAGACCGGAGTCAAGGGAAATTGCGAAACCGTTGTTGGCGTCGCTGGCAGGACTTTCTTTGTTACGACTGGTGGCAACTTCTTCCCATTGCCACCGTTGTTGGGTGCGGTGACTTCCGCCATACTGCCTAAACTGTAAGCATAGAGGACAACCTCAACCCGTTTGGAAACTCCCAGCTTGTCAAAAATGCGGAACAGATAATTCTTCACCGTATGCTCGGTAAGGCCGAGCCGCTGCGCGATCTCGCGGTTTGATAGTCCCTCGGCAACGCAGCGCACGACTTCGATCTCGCGCCGCGAAAGCAATGCAGCCCCTCGCGTGTCAACCACGCGCAGCGGCAGGGCTTCGCCCAGCGCCTCCAGCAAGTAGCGCAGCTCTTTGCTATTCGCCCAGATCTGGCCTTCACTGACGCACTGGATGCACCTCGCCAGCGACGTCAGCGATTCGCTCCGGCAGAAAACACCGCGTGCTCCTGTCCGAAATGCTTCCACCACCTGGCTACGTTCGGAAGTGTCGAGCAGCATCACGACGCGCGTTTCACCGTGCAGGGCGTGCAGTTCACGCGCGACCTCGAATCCTTTTCGCTTGTCGTCGTCGAGTTCGGCGCTGATGACCACGACTGCCGGCCTTTCCTTGGCCACGGCGGCGATGATTCCGCGGGCATCCGACACCGGGTCCAGCACCTGAAAGCGATTGTCGCGCTCTAGGGCTGCAGCCAGAAGCTGGCTGTTCATTCTGGTGGCATCAGCGGCCAGCACTCGGATCACTTCAGAAACTTCAGGTAAGACAATAGCGTACGCCATAAGAGTTACAGACCCTGTTGTCTGGAGCGAGTCTCCAGAACGTCCCTTTAGTTAGGCCATCTACGAGATGAAACCCTTCCCGCAAAGGTTGGTTTCGCTTGGCCAGAGAAGTTAAAACAGCCGTTAGGACGGGTCACAAATAGACGGAGGAGAATGCCCACCCAAATCAGCCGCCACCCCTGACGACTGTCTACTGAGACTTTATTCTCATAACTATACAGGGTAAATGGCACTTTCGTGCCATAAAAGAAAAGCCAATCTTAACCCCAAAGGTTCATCGTAAGCTATTGAATCTAAACAGACCGTCCTGCTACAACTGACTCCACAACGGGAATTCTGGCTTTCCTCAAGTCCGGGAACGGTACATTCTGAGGTCATAATCCAAAGTGAGTAGACCGTCCGAACTATGCCCGAGTTCCCAGCGGACGGGCTTCACTGCGGTTCAAGTCCAAATCCTCTCTGTGCCATGCGCACAATCTCACGCCCGATCGGGAGCGAAGCCGTTGCTGCCGGTGACACAACATTCCACACATGCAATATGTTGTGCGAACAAACAAACTGAAAGTCATCCACCAGCGATCCATCGCGACCGACGGCAGTCGCGCGCACGCCCGAACCGTCCGCCACCAAATCAGCGTTCTGAACCTCGGGCAACAAAGTTTGCAAAGCGCGCACGAACGCCGGCTTGTGGAAGGACCGGTAAAATTCCCCGGCGCCGCTACGCCAGTATTTTGCAGCCATATGCCAGAACCCGGAATACGCAAACGTGGTAGCCGCATCTTGCAGGCTGAAGTCAGTTCGCCGATAACCTTCTCTCTTGAACGCCAGCACCGCGTTGGGCCCGGCATCTACGCCGCCGCCGATACGACGCGTGAAGTGCACCCCCAGGAATGGGAAACGCAGATCGGGTACGGGATAAAGCAGCCCCCGAACCAGGTGCTCTTTTTCCGGAACCAGATCGTAGTATTCGCCGCGGAATGGCACGATTGTGACCTCTGTTTTTTCCCCCGCCAGGCGGCTAATGCGATCGCTGTGCAGGCCCGCGCAGTTGATCAAGTATTTCGCCACCACCGATCCCCGGTTGGTTTCGACTACGATTTCTCCATTACTCCGCGTTATGCCGGTGACCTCGGTTCCAGTGCTTACGGTTCCACCTTGTGCGACGATCAACTCGGCGTACTTTAGGCAGACCGCCACATAGTCGGTGATCCCGGTGCCCGGTACGTGCAGCCAGCCCATGCCTCCGCAGTGGGGCTCGATCTCGCGCACTTGCGCCTTGTCCAATAATTTCAGGCCGGTAATTCCGTTGGCCTGCCCACGTTCCAGCAACGCTTGCAGGCGCGGGATTTCTTCGGCGCTGGTCGCAACAATAATCTTTCCGCAAATCTCAACCGGAATAGCATGCTCGCGGCAGAACGCCGCCATCGCGGCCGCACCCTCCACGCACAACTTTGCCTTCAGTGAGCCGGGCTTGTAGTAGATTCCGGAATGAATTACGCCGCTGTTGTGCCCACTCTGATGGCGCGCCACCCGGTCTTCTTTTTCGACCAGAAGCAGCCGCATCCGTGGAAAGTCCCGGCAAGCCTGCATCGCGGTAGAAAGACCGACAATTCCACCGCCAATTACCACAATGTCAAAGCGCTGATCAGTCATTCGTAAGTGCTCCCTCAATAAGCACGCCGAGAGAGCTGCCTACAAGATAAACGGAAAGCCCCCACAAAGTGTAGGCGCGTGCGTCCCGCTCGTGCGGGTGCCCAAATGAAACCCATGTCGAGCGGGATGCCAGAAGCCCGAAGCTAGAAGCTGGAAGTGGGAAGGTAGAAGCCTAAAGCCTGAAGCCTGAAGCCAGTCCTAGTTAACCGTCACCTGCACCTGCGCCGTCTGTTGCGAAAGCGAACTCACAGTGGCGCTCACTGTCATCGTGTACGTTCCTGAAGGCGTGCCCGCCTGTCCATTTCCGCTGCCATTGCCTTGAAGACCGCCGCTGCAGGCAATCTCCAGCCAGAGTCCGACAACAATGAGCGGAAGCAACAGCAAAAGTACAAATCGCTTCCGGCGACTTCGTCGCAGTCCGCCCCAAAGTACAACCAACCCCGGCAGCGATAAGCACAGCGAGTAGATCAGCGGCCTGAGTCCGTGCCCCGGATGCGCGCCCGCAATAACCGGCGCACTCGTTGTGATCGTGAAAGTGACTTGTGTTTCTCCGCTGATGCCTTTGTTTAACTTGTGTCGCGCTGATGGTGCATGGGCTCAACGGTGGACAATTGGCGGAGTATGCCAAAGTCGCATTATTGGGAAACGCTCCTCCCGCCGGCACCGCATCAAGCGTGTAAATCGCGGGCAGTCCCGCTGGCAACGACTGGATGCTGGACGATGGTGTGACGGAGAAGCTGAACGGCCGCGTGCCGGAGCCCCCGGTCGAGGTAAAACTCACCAGCACCTGTTGTTGCCGGGTCAGTGGATCCGTGCCTACGCCCACAACATCGAAGGTATAAGTCTGGTCGACCCCATGGCTTACAGTTAGGGTGAAGGGCGCGGGCGGCGCCGAACTCACGGTAGGCACAAGGCTGGTCGGAGAAACGCTGCAACTGGGAGGGTGGTTCGACCCGCAGCTCAAATTCACCGCACGGTTATAGCAATCAGTACCCTGCAGTGTGCCGTTAAAGATCGCGGCCGCATTCACGGCGGCCGTCTGGGAACTCGGAGTGACGTCCAGAGTGTAATTCGGCGTTCGTATAAGAATTTGCCGTGAATGTTACCGGAAACAAATGCGACGTCTTTTGCGCGTCAGTGCCTGCGGCCACGATGTTGAAGTTGTAGCTCCCGCACGCGGGACTTCCCACCGTCACAATGAATGGGGCACCGCTCGTAGTCGGTACTACAAGTGCCGGCGCGGCAGAGCAAGCAGGAGGCGCACCCGCGCCACAACTCAAGTTCACCCCGCTGTTGTAGCCATTCAGTGAAGTCAGCACGCCGTTGAAGGTTACCGCGCTGTTCACGTATGCCTGCAGCGCCGGATTACTGATCACCACCGAGTAGTCCAGTGTGATTGTCAGAGAGAAGCTTCACGTTTTCCTCGGACCATTCGTCACCGACCCGTTGATCGTGATTGGAAATGTGCTCGCCGTCGCGGTCGCAGTAGTGTCTACCATCAGCGTGATCGCAACCGGAGTAGTGGAAGTCGGATTTACCGAACCGGAAGGGAGGACGTTGCACGGCTTCCGAGCGTAAATTCCCACAGGAAAGATTTATCGTGTCCTCGAACGCTCCTTGCCCCGTCACCTCAAACGAAATCGGCCCAGAAACATCCGACGGAGGCCCGGTCAAGCTCGCAGGCGAAGGAGCGGTCAAATTGAAGTCCACCACTTTCAAAGTCAAGAAGAAGGTCGAAAAGGTAATCGCCCGGTGTCGTGCTGACGCTCGCCGTAGCTGTAAGGGATGTTCCCTGTGGAGGTGGTGCGGGAATGACCCTGGTAGGCGTGATCGAGCAAGTGGACAGCGCACAACTCAGGTCGACGTAGGAGTTATAGCCGCTGAGAGCGGTGATGGTTCCGGTGAAAGGGGGTACGGCGTGGCCCGCGAATACCGTGATCGGGCTATTCGAAATCGTCAAGAAGTAATCGGGATCGAGCGGAAACTCCCACACTCCTCGCCCGTAAGTCGAGGCGCGCAGCACCTGGGCGGAATCCTGCTGCGTGAATATGCCCAGCGCAGCGAGAGCACGGTTCAATGCCATAACCGCTTGCGGATTCCGGCAAATCGAATTATCTTTCAATTTGCGGGTCTTCGGATTCACTCCCTCTGTCAGCCGCGAATTACTGATGGCTTCCTGAATCTCCATGCCACAACCTCTTGCGCAACAATCCTAGCTGCCCCGTCGCTCCTGCCCTTGTGATGAGTGAACATTCCGCAGCGACTGGGCCCAGAACGGGACTCCCAGAGCCTGGCTTTGGCTATACTCTGTATTCATCGTCGAATCTGATGGAGGCGAATGGACTGGCAGGCGTTCTGGCTGACAATCCGTCTGGCTGTGCTGGTTGCCGCGGTGCTCGCAGTACTGGGATTGCCCATCGCGTATTGGATTGCCTTCTCGCGCTGGCACTGGAAGTTTCTCGCGGAGGCTGTGGTTGCCCTACCGATCGTTTTGCCCCCCACCGTGCTGGGCTTCTACGTTCTGGTTGCGCTCGGCTCCCGCAGTCCATTGGGACGTTTCTGGCAGGCCCTGACGGGACACACGCTCGCGTTCACTTTTGGCGGGCTGGTAATCGGTTCCATCATTTACAGTCTGCCCTTTGCGGTGCAGCCATTCGCCGCCTCATTCGCGCTCGTCGACCCCAGGCTGATGGCCGCATCGGCCACTCTAGGCGCCTCAAAGCTGCAAACATTCCGCCGCGTGCTTTTGCCGCTTTCGATTCCTGGCCTGGTGACCGGAGTCGCCCTGAGTTTCGCCCACACCATGGGCGAGTTCGGCGTTGTCCTAATGGTTGGCGGAAATATTCCTGGAATCACGCGCACCGTTTCGATCGATATCTACGATCAGGTTCAGGCCCTCAACTATGCCGCCGCCAATCAGACCGCATTGGTGCTGCTGGCAATTTCCTTCGCAGTGCTCTCGCTAGTGTATGGAGTGAACCGAAAAGTATGGGCAGTGTTGCCATGGAAATAATCCGAATGTTTTCCCTTGTGAACCTTCGTGTCCTCTGTGGTTCAAGCCTTTCCAACCGAGCCAGATGAAAACCGACGCATCCCAGGATGGATTGACGGTTCAGCTTCACAAGCAATTCTACGGAGCGGGACGCGATTTCGTGCTCGACCTTTCATTCGAGGTCACCGCAGGCATCACGATTATCTTCGGTCCATCCGGAGCAGGGAAGACGACGTTGCTCGACTGCATCGCGGGACTGGCCACTCTCGACTCGGGGAAGATCACGATTGGCGACCGGGTTCTCTGCGACCGTGCGCGAGGCACGAGTCTCCCCGTCCAGCACCGCAAGGTCGGATACGTTTTTCAGGACCTCGCTCTTTTCCCGCATCTCACCGTCGAAAAAAATATCGAGTACGGCCTCTCCGGCGTAAACCAAAGCGAACGCCAAAAAAAGAGTGATGCCATCCTCGATTCGTTCCGCATAGCGCACTTGCGCGACCGCAAGCCCGCAGAGATTTCCGGCGGCGAGCGCCAAAGAGTAGCCCTGGCTCGCGCCCTGGTTACCGATCCCTGCGTCCTGCTGCTCGACGAACCGCTGGCCGCGCTGGACGCTGCTACTAAATCGAAAATCATCGATGACCTGCGCGCCTGGAACGCCGCCCACGGCATCCCGATTCTCTACATCACGCACAATCGCGAAGAGGTCTTCGCCCTGGGCGACCGCGTACTCGTGCTCGAGAACGGCCGCATCATCGCCGACGGAACTCCGCACGGAGTGATGGCCGCGCCCCGCCGCGAATCGCTGGCACAACTCGTCGGCTTCGAAAATATCTTCCATGCCGTAGTGGCGGCCGTCCACGAAGATCGCGGCACCATGACCTGCCGCCTCGCCAATAGCACGGTAGAACTGGAAACGCCGCTGGTGCGCGCAGACGTAGGCACGACCCTGCTAGTTGGCATTCGCGCCGGCGACCTCCTGCTGGCCACCGTTAAACCCGAAGGCCTAAGCGCCCGCAACATAATTCCCGGGCGCCTACTCTCGCTGGAGCAGCGGGATGTAATCGTGGCGGCACGAGTGAATTGCGGAGCAGAAATGGAAGTCCACCTCACTCTGGCCGCGCGCGATTCCCTTCAACTCCAGCCCGGCCGCGAAGTCTGGCTGATCGTGAAAACGCACTCCTGCCATCTGATGGCGAACCAAGATTTATAGCAAGCAACCGGGTGCCCCACATCTCGCGGTTTTCGAGATGTGGGTCCTTGAACCCCAAGCAACGCGCGGGAAACTGGGGCGGGCATGGTTTTGGTGGCGCAGCGCTGCGATCGAGGCCAACAGTTCCGCGCCGCCCTTCGGGAGTAAAATACAGCTATCAGTGAAGAGATCTCCGAACTGCTGAAAAAGTGCGCTGGCCCTGCCGCCTGAAGCGCGCGCAGCTTTAGCCGGTTCACTCTTTGAGAGTCTGGATGAAACCGTGGACGAAGGCGCAGAAGCGGAATGGCAGAAAGAGATTCCCCGCCGTATGCAGGAATTGGATTTGGCGAAGTAAAGCCTGTGGCCTGGGCCGAAGCGCGCCAGCAAATCTCCGCCATCCTCAGTGGCCGGTAGACGGATTGAGATTCATCCCGCCGCGCTTGCCGAGCTACAGTCTGCCCTGGAGTGGTACCGGGAGCATAGTGAACCTGCCGCTCAAGAATTTGTCGCTGCAGTGGATCACGTCATTGCTCTGGTAATCGAGTCCACCAAGACGTTGGTCGGCCGGGGGCACGATACCCGCAGATTCGTCTAGCAGCGATTCCCTTTCGCGGTCACTTACCGGGAGAAGGATTCGGGCGTGCAAATGCTGGCATTCGCTCATGGACGCCGGCGCCCGGGATACTGGAAGGAACGGCTGTAGCGTACCGGAGGGCAGGGCGGAACAAAGCAGGGTCAAGGCCCCAACCCAACTTCGAAGAGCATGACGTTAGGATGGGCCACCCGCTCGGACGCGACGTCTGGCTGATCGTGAAGACGCACTCCTGCCATCTGGATGGCGGCGAGTTGACCATCAGGATGGGTCAATCCACTCACCGCGATTCGACATCACGTGGTAGCCCGCCCTTTTCGCAAGGTGTGCTGAAGGGTGGGCCACACACAATGAATCTGTGCTCTTTCAACGCCCGCACACGCTGTTTTCTCGCGCGCGCAAGGATCACTTCACCTCGACTTTCACGCGCATCCAGGGATGGATGCAGCACTGAAAAAGGTGCTCGCCCGGCGCCAGACCTGTGACCTGGAGTTGGCTGCCTTGAAGCATTCGACTCCTGGCCACCGCGACCTTGCCAAAGCCGCCGGAGCATTCGGGAATCGTGTGTTCTCCCGGCCCATTGAGCTGCGGTATGAAGCCGCCCCCGAAGTGCTTCACCTCGGTGAAGGTGTGCGGCTCGCCGCCCTGGTCGACCACGCTGAGAGGGGTTCCTTTGTTGATGTGGACCGTGTCAGGTTCGAAGTCCCAGTTCGGGTTCGGATGTCCAGATTGCGCCTCGGAAAACAAGTCGGACAACGTCGTGAAATATCCCAGCGAGATATTTTTGCAGAAGTCAGCCCCGAGCGCTTGATTGAAGGTGGTCGGATCGCATTCGTCCAAGGCCACGACCTGGCTGCCGCTTAGAATTGGACTTCGACGGGTTGGATTCGCTTGAGCAGGCGCGTGAGTCGAGCCAGCCAACACCAAACAGAGTAAAGCGAAGGTTGCTGCCGTAATTCTCATTCTGATTCTCCTTCTTATTTGTTGTTCAGGAATTCGCGCTCGGAAAAGGCGCTGCTGCCTTGCCGACCTAAACGGCTGCAGCGGTCGTTCTCACGCGCGATAAACAGCGACAACTCTCGCGCGGAAGTACAAAATCATCAATCCTTGCCGTCCCCATCTATCCCCAAAGTTTTCTCCATGACTAACCCGATGAAAAGCAAGGACTTAGCGGATCCTTCCGGAGTCCTCTCCACGGAGCAAGACTTGTGATAGCCTTTCTAAACTTGGGGGATCTGTATGGCCGCACCGGCTTCTGTGGGGCGCGTGCTGCGGTTCGACTCTTTTGAATTGGATCAGCATAGTGGAGAATTGCGTAAACGCGGTGTCAAACTGCGTCTGCACGGCCAACCCATACAGCTCCTTGCGATATTGCTCCAGGCTGCCGGCAATCTTGTAACCCGCGAGGAACTAAGAAGCCAGCTCTGGACAGCCGACACCTTCGTCGATTTCGACCATAGCCTTCACAACGCAATCGCGCGCCTTCGTGAAGTTCTTGGCGATTCCGCCGACACACCGCGCTACATCGAAACCCTGCCCCGCCGCGGGTACAGGTTTATTGCGCCGGTAGAGGAGGTGGAGAACCACGCCCCGGAGCGCCCTGCACCAATCAAACCAGCCAGCGAGGCGCCGACTCTCGTAAAGCGATCCAACACTGGCGCCGCCTTGGCGCTCTCGCTGTTGGCCATTGTTGGTATCGGCGCGGCCCTCTGGCTGGCGCGTACTATTTCGCATCGCACCAGCGCAGCTTTGCCCCTACGCTCCATCGCGGTGCTGCCACTCGATAACCTCTCCGGCGATCCATCACAGGACTATTTCGTTGATGGCATGACGGACGAGCTGATCACTGATCTCGCCAAGGTTAGCGCCCTGCGCGTAACCTCCCGCACTTCCGTGATGCGTTACAAAGGAACGAAAAAGGGTCTGCCAGAGATCGCACGAGAATTGAATGTGGACGGCATAGTCGAAGGATCAGTTACGCGGTCGGGTCATCGGGTGCGAATTACGGCCCAACTCCTCCATGCGCCCACCGATCAGCACCTCTGGGCCGAGACGTATGATCGCGATCTCGGCGATGTCCTCAAGTTACAGAGCGAGGTGGCAGAGGCGATCGCCCAGCAAGTCCGCGCCCAGTTGACTCCGCAGCAGCAGGCCCGGTTCCACTCGGCACGCCCAGTGAACCCGGAAGCTTACGAAGCTTATCTGAGGGGACGTTATTACCTGACCAACCAGTTCACCATGGCGCAACCACTGAACATGGCGAAAAACTACTTCGAAGAATCCATCCGAAAAGACCCTGGCTTTGCGCTGGCGTACTCGGGGCTGGCAGACTCTTATGTTTATTTGGCGTTTTTCGGGCAAGGACAGATGTCGCAGGATCTCGCCTACAGATCTGCAAAGGAAGCTTTGCGCAAAGCTCTGGAACTGGACGACAGCATCGGCGAAGCCCACGATACCCTCGGCGTGCTGAGTTGGCGCTTTGACTGGGACTGGGACGCGGCCGAACGAGAGTTCAACCGTTCCATTGCTCTGGCCCCGAGTTACAGTTGCGCCCATGAGGATCGCTCACTCTATCTCAGCTTTTCTGGCCGGCGCGCCGAGGCTCTCGCTGAGGTAGCTAAGAGCAGCCAGTTAGATCCAGGTCCCGGCTCCACTATGGTTGAATCAGGGGTCTATTATCAGCTGCGGGATTACGAAGCTTTGGTTGAAGCAAGCGGCCGCGGAGTGGTTTCGAATCCCAATGAATGGCTCGAACACTACAATCTCGGCGTCGGCTACGAAGGCACGGGAAAACTGCGGGAAGCAGTCTCTGAGTATCAGAAGGCAGTTGAGATTTCGGCTGGCGATCAGGATTCCACCGCTGCTCTGGCCCACGCCTTTGCCGTGATCGGCAGAAGAGCCGAAGCGGAGAAGATCCTTCGTGACTTGGAGCAAAAATCGAAAAGTGTCCAGGTTTCGCCGTATCTGTTCGCAACCATATACGCCGGACTCGGCGAGAAGAACAAAGCCTTCGAGTTTCTGGAGAAAGCCTACCAGGAGAGATCCTTGGAAATTACTTGGGCCCTCAAATCTGACCTAAGGATCGATAACCTCCGCTCCGACCCCCGCTTCCAGAACCTGCTCGCCCGTGTAGGTTTGACCGACAACACTTCCCGCGCAGATAACCGATTGATCCAGTGAGTCGTGGCGGGTGGCCTCGCCCTCCGCGCTTTTGTGGAGGGTGGCCCGTCCAAGCTCCGCTGGGGCGGGGATTTTCCTTGGCTGAACGTATAACGTTCGGGTGCGAACGACGTCAGCTCCAAACGGTCCCACTCTAACGTCGAAAAGCACGACGTTAGAATGGGGCACCCGTACTAGTTCACCGTGATGCTGACCTTCTTTGACGGAATCCCGTTGGCCACGACTTCGAGCGTACTTGCACCGGTGTCCATGTCGGCGGGAACGTCAAAGTTGCGTCGAAACGATGCTATTGCCCGTGGCCACGCCCATCGTGCTGTGGTCATGCGTCTTCGCATAGAAGGCGTGACCGGATGCGGTGTTGGTGATCCGCACCAGGGGATAGTTCGTCGCAGTCTCGAACTCGTCGCCAAATGCAGCCGCTTGCGACAAGCCGTTGAACTGCTTGCCGGAAATCTTGTAAGTGGAACCACGGTTAACGCTACGCGGATAAGTAGTGACCTTCGGGGCCCATGCCGCCTGATATTTGCCCTTAGTTAGGATTGTAGACCTCAACGCTAAAGGTTTCGACGAGTGCCTGCCCAGTAGGCAGCATCAGGATGGGGGAGCCGCCACCGGCCGCATCGGGGGTCAGATGCGTTCCATCGAAATCGTACATAGTTCCGGAGTCGCCCTCGACCAGTACATCCCCGTTGGGGAGCAGCACTGCAAGTGAATCGCCCGCGTTGTCCCCGTTGGGAAAGTCCGGACCCACGGTCCACTTGTTAATCGACGGATGATAGATCGCAGTGTGTCCCGGCCCGCTACCACCATTCGAATACGAACCAGAAGCGAACACCGTACCATCCGGCCGCAGGATCCCAGGCCCCACCTCCCCCGGCGGCTAATAACAGCCATGCTTGCCGTAGGGGATGCAGCCGTGGATGTCGGTGGGGGAGTGCAGATCTACGATTGTGCTTCCGGCGCTGACCCATTTCTGCTCGGACTCGATGTACCTTTCGGAGTGCGGGGCTTTGGTCACATCGTAGGTCAATACTGAGCCGCCGGGCATCAGGGTCTAGCCTTCTTCGGCGTTGCGGTCGTTCTTGCCCGTATCACTGAGCTCTTTCCATGTAAGCGTGGCGGGATCGAGTTCGGCGACGCGCTTGTCGAACTTGCTTCCCAACAGAAATTTGCCGTTGGGCAGGACGGCCGACGGGGAATCTCCGATAAAGCCCCAGCCGGCGGGAGGCTTCTGTTTGGTCCAGGTATCTTTCACGGGATCGTAGACTGCGCCCAGGTTGGTGAATGCGAACAAGTTGTTGTTGTATTCGCCGCCTTCGATGATCACGCGGCCGTCGGCCAGCACGGCGGATGCGAAGGCATCAGGCACATAGCCAGCGGGGAGGCTGGCAATTTGCTTCCAGGTTCCATGGACGTAGCTACCGAACGTGTCCGGAGTGAGCTTAACTCAGTCGGATTCACTGTTCCCCTGAAAGATCACCGTACCGTCGGTCAATAGAAAACCGATGCCGGCGCCATCCGGGGGCGGGTTCACGAGGTTCCGCAACGTTTGTGCGAGCGATACAGTGGGCACGGCGAGCAGAAGTATGACTACCGCAAGAAAAGGTTTCTTTGGCAAGATAGTTCACCTTTCCTGAAAGTTACAAACAGTGAATACAGCGCGGAGCGGAAGCGCAGGGGGCCCATGCTATCAAATTTCGGGCGAGCGTGAGTAAGGAAGTTAGTTTGTGGGGACGTGCAGAGATCCTTCCTTGGGAGACTTTGGCTTCGCCAAGGTCTCGGCCGCCTCCTAATGAACAGACACGATGCTGCGTGCACCATTCTCTAGGCTAATTGCGCCAAGGGAGCTAGTGCGTAGCCCAACTGTTGGGCTTTGCGTTTTAGCTTGCTTTCCATACGTTGGTGCTGGCGCTGCTCTTCTATGGCAAAAACGCTCTCGTCATAGGCTTGTCTTGCGGTGATCATGTGAAAAAGAATGCGCGCTAGTTTGTGAGCTGCGGCGGTGATGCCCGCAGGCCTCCCCAGGCGAGCGCACATCTTGCGATAGTAGTCTCCCAGATAGGACCTATCTCTTGGCAGGGCTTGGGCGGCTAGACCCAGGGCACGATTCACCCGGTTCGCGCTCTCGCGGGTTTTGGCGGAGAGGATTTTCCCTCCGCTCTTCTTGTTGGGAGGACAGAGGCATGTCCAAGAGGCGAAGGCATCTCCACTGCGGAACTTCGACCCGTCGGTTCCCCACCTCCGCCAGCAGCGTGTATCCGGGGAAGGCGCGAATGGCGAGAACTGCCGTTACGTCCACCCCGAAAATACGATACCGTTCGCTACGCATATCAAAGCGAAACTCATTTTTGCGCGGTCGGTGAGCGTGGGTTTCCGGCGGCAAGGATGGGATGTCGGGAGGAAGGTGGCGATCGACTATAATCACGGAGCGGGCCAAGTCGTCTTCATTCGGGTATTCTCCTAATCGGGATCGCAGCGGTACAGCACCACCGCGTCACCACTGTCTCAATCACGAAGCTTGGAACCATGCTCAGGAACGGGCTCAACCGCACCATTGCTGCGTCGGCTTACTTCCCGCAACCATGACCGATACCAGCATAACCGCTGACCGTCCCTTCCTGCAGCACCCCTACTCATCGCTTGTTCATTTCTCGCTTAACCCGCTGAAAGCGGGTCAAACGCTCAGGATGACAACATATTGGGCGTGTGCTGTTATCGAGACTGAACTTCGACTTGCTCTGTTAGGTGCATGGTGGTTTGGGTGCGGTCGGATACGGTTATAGTTTGTCCGTGGTGTGCGTAGTGTTCGATTACGCTGGGGCGGGACCAATCGAGGTCCCAGCCGTTTTCGATGGCGACGATAGTGTAAGAGCCGGGAATCACGCTGCGCAGGAGGAAACTTCCATCCTGATCGGTCTGATCTCTGCGAAACAGTTCACGATTGGATTCAGGATTCTTGGGGACGAGCACCACCATTGTTCCAGAGGTTGCTTTTCCGGCGCGCCTGGCAAATCCTTCGACGTTTACGGTGCCTCCGACTAGAGACAGCGTAATCGTCATCGAGGCGCCGGCGGTGACATTCAAGGTATGTCCCGCGATGACTCCGCTATCGGATGACATTTGTACGACGGAATAGGCTTTCGGCCGGCTGCCTGCCAGCACATCATATCTGCCGGGAGCGAGATCCTGGAACGCGACTTCTCCCTTGGCGTCCATTTCTTGCCAGGCCACGATCCTCATTTTGCTGTTGCGAAGTGCGACCTCAATCTGCGGGGGCAACGTCGGTTCTCTTAACACTTGAATCGTGGCTTTCACTGTGCTGGCGCGCTGGGCGGTGGACATGTCCAGTTCCTGTCCGTTGGTTGTGACGTCAACGTCGTTGGTTTCGCTGCCGGCTTCGGGCGTGCGAACGGAGTACCGGCCGGGCGCGACGCCCGTCATCTCGAATACGCCAGGGGAAACCTGTGACATGCCGTCGCTTTGAATCATCTCCATGCCATCGAACGACGGTTTTTGAAGCATCGGCATGGTGAATCCATTCGCGCCGTTCTCGGGAACATGAAAGATCAAATGAAGAGCTGGAACCGGATTCAGATGAATGTCGGCCTGCAGATGATCGCCGCCGCGAACGGGGATCGGGGTAGCGTCGTCTGGCTCGGTGGCATCGCCATAATACGTGATGGCATACGCGACATCGAGAGACTGGGCGTCGAGAGACTGAGCGAGCGCGGCAGGGAGATTCTCGGCGCTCGGTTGGCCGGAGGAGACTGTATGCAACGCGTACCAAGGCTTCGCGGTCGCCGAGATGAAGTAGGAGCCGGCGTCCAGCTGGGAGAATTCGTAAGCGCCTTGATCGTCCGTCATTGTGTTGCGAGATTTGATGATACGGCCCACGCCGACTTGACGATCTTCACGGTAAAGCGAAACCGTGGCTTGGCGAACCGGCTCTCCCAACTCGTCGAGAATCTTGCCGGAAAGCATGGCAGACGGGTCGAGACGCAGTACCAAGTGTTCGGTATCCAGTCCAGCGCCGGTCACGATCGCGGTTGAGAATCTCTCGTGCTCGTCATAGAAAGCTCGAATAAAACCGCGCTTTGCTCCTTGCAGCGAATACTTTCCGGGGCTGACCTGCTTGAAATCGAAACGGCCATCGTCGGAAGTAATCATCCACTGGGCATGCTGATGATTTTTGACATCCACGATGGTGACACGAGCGCGGGCGAGCGGGTTTCCGCCGATTGCATTCACGATAGTTCCCGCGATGCGAAAGGTTGCGTCCGACGATTGGCTCAGCGGCGCGGTTGAACCCTGGGCCGCAAGGACCGCCGTAGAGTGGGACAATACCATCCCGAATGCGAGCATCACTGATCTTCTGAACGATGATCTTCGAAATGGCATAGTTACTCGCTATTCACAATCAACGGCAGCTGCAAGTGTTCTTTCTGGCCGGCGACCAAACGGACCAGCAGTCCTTTCGCATCATAGGCACGCATCGCTTCGGGATCGCGGTATTCCAGTTCTTGGCGATGATCGAAAGCAAGCACACGATAGGTACCCGGCGATAGGTCCCGCGGACCAAACTTCCCGTCCGGGGCTACGCCTATCTCTTTGAACTCTCCGCTGCTATCGGGGAGCGGAACGCAATACACGTGCCCGAAGGACCCATCGGCGGCCATACGCGCAGACGGGATGGCTGGCGGTGCCGTGCCCTGGGATGCGCTGGCTGTAGGCATGCCTTCAACCGTTCCGTCGAGTTCGGCAGTGCTGTCGCGCAGGGTTATCTCGATGGGAGAACTCGATCCACCCGGGCCGACGACGAGTAGGTGATGCTGCAGGTCCGTCGTGCCAGAGGTGACCGACGCGACGAATCCGCGTGAAGCATCGACTCTCACCCAGTAGCGCCCGGGCTGAACACCTTCGATTGCTAGCGAGTCGTCCGTCGGCCCGGACGCATTCCGCATCCCGGCGCCTCTTTCTTGGCCAAAGTCGTCGGCCGGCTCCAGGCGCACATAGACGTTTCGCCTCGGTCCCCCCCTGTGAATGACTACGCGCTCCGAACTTGTATTTTCGCTGGATGTAAATTCTTCCTGAACGTTCACACTGATTGCCCCGTTCGGCACCAGAGTCATGCGGGGCCCTTCAACCGCGGCGCCCTTGACGCTGATGTTTAGCTGCCCCGATGCGGCATTGGGTCCAAAGCTCGCTGCCTCCAAGGTAAAATTTCCGTCGGGGAGCAGGCCTTCAATCATCTGGTCATGGTTGTTGTAGCCGAGAGCGTATCCCGGGCCCCGGTGGCCCTGGGCGGACACGACGATTTCGAGGCCACGAACATTCTCAGCCGCATTCGCGACGGCCACCTTGATTGGGTAATACGCATGTTTGACCAGGGAAATATCCGCCTGAAAAATCTGGCCAGCCGTCAACTGAATGGTTTGCGCGGCTGCAAAATCGGTTGCGTTGGGGAAGTAGACGGGAGGATATCCGTACGGTTGTCCGCGTGGGTCGAAGGTCAGAGGGTCGCGATCCAGTTCTTCGCGCGTGAGCAACTTATAACTGCCCGCGGAGAGCTCGGCAAAGCGAAACTCACCATTTGACCTGGTCGAAACCGAACCCGAGGGGGTCCAATGCGCGCGGCCGTCCTGCACCTGCCGCCGATAGATCTCGAGTTGAATTTCGTCGGAAGGTTCGGAACTGGGAAGAACGACCCGACCAACGACAAGCGCTTCGGGGGTGAGCGAGATCGTAAGCTCCTTGCCGGCCGGTTCCCGGGGCAGATTCTGGATTCCATTCGGATCGTTGAGAAATCCCGGTTTTCGAGCCATCAGCTGGGTTGGGCGAGATTGTCCCCCGGTAGAAGAGTATGTCGTGCAAGAACCACCAACACATTGCGTCATGGTCGTAGAGTCGGCGGGGGCAGGTTTATTTTCCTTGCCGTCTTCGGCCTCGCCTTGAGCGAGTGTGAACTCAAAGCGTCCCTCGCTATTCGTCATGGTAGCGAAGCGATTGTCTGGGGAGTAGACGAGCGCCCGCCCGATTGGTTCGTGGGTCACGCTGTTGATGACGAGGCCGCGAATACTGTCGGCGGGCTTTTCTTCCACTTGCGTGCTCTGTGGATGGGTGGGCGTTGCGATTGCAATAGAAAGCAGCAGGGTTAAGAAAATTTTGAGTCGCGGATGAAAGTGCTTGCTCATACGAAGTCTGAAGAACAAGCCGACCCCCGGCAGCTGTTCTTCAAAATACTCCCAGGCCCCGCGGTGCGGGGCTTGCATTTCGCATTACATTATAAGCCGACGGGCGTGTTTGCATTGGGTAGCTCTCAACTCGTGCCGGCTGAAAGCAGGTCCCTCGACTGCCCGTGAGCGTGCTTCGCACGATCACGCTGCGCTCGGGATGATAATTTGCAGGGGCACTAATGAGAGTCGGACGCGGATTTCGGAACGGCCTGTGCTTCCTGTATCTGGTTCATCTCAATCACGCCAACCCATTGGCCGTTGCGAAGGTCGTTGTAGACGAGTTGTCCTCCCAGAATCTGTCCTGCTGCGGCTGGAAGGACGTCGCGATGGTAGCCGAAGAATTGTGTTTTCCATTGCTGCCATTGGGGCCAGCGTTCGAACCAGGGATGCGGCGGCTCGTACTTGGTGGAGAAAACTAGTGCCACATCGAAGTCTGAACGCAGATCGGACGCGGCCATCAGTTGCTCGACGGTGAAGTCTTCAATGCGAAAAACTCGCATCGGGCGGGTCACATAGCCGAGGTAGGGATGGGAAATCTCGTCGCTGGCGGGCCACGCCGTCAGCACGCGTGCCATGGGGTAACGAGCCTCTGCGTAGTCCTCGGCTTGCTGGTGCAGCACGATGTAATCGCGATAAGCAAGGTTGTCTTCGATCGAAAATCCATACGGGGGATTGATGAACAGGGCCGCCATGAATGCCAAAGCTACAATCGCAATTACGCCACGCCATAGCCGCACTCTTCGCCGTAGCGTGGAAACCCAGAGAATGATCACCAGTGGAACCACAGGAAGCATGTAGCGTGCAAGAACGGCTCCGCCGACAACGGCCATCGCGATCACGTAGGCGGCAATGACCGCGAGGAAGGAGAACTGTGCATCGAGCGAGATTCTCTTGCGTTCTTCGCCGTGGTCGCGGAGCGCCGGAAGCCACATGGCCAGCACGCCGGCCATGGTGAGGAAGGAAAGGTTGAGATATCCAACGACTTGCCACAAGCGCAACCCGAGTGCGAGCAGCACGCGGAGCGGCTGAACCGTGGTCTGTACGTTGTAGCGGAAGAATTCCGGGTTGCCGAAAACGAACCCGGTGCGCGCGTAGTGGAAGGCGTACCAGAGCGCGAGCGGGATTAGCGGAAGGAGGAGTTGTCCCCAGCCCCCTGACCAACTCATCGCCTTGTCATTCCGAGGAGCGAATGCGACGAGGAATCTGGGTTTTCGCTGGACGCGGGAAGAACCGAGATCCCTCGCTTCGCGAGGGATGACAAGTGGGGCGACAAGCAACTCCCAGGCGCACAAAGCCAGGGGAGCTAAGATCGTAGTCTCCTTGGCAAGCACCGTCAGGGAGAACCACAGCGCTGCGGTCCATGGCCGGTCCTCGACATAGGCGAGCAAGGCCCAGAAGGTCAATCCCGCCGCAGCCAGATCCAGGTGAGCGAGGGAGCTCTGGGCAAAGAAAACCGGGTATAAAGCGGTGCAGAGGGCGGAGGCCACCGCGACTTCCGTGTTCGCAATCCGTTGGGCAAGTCGAAATACGCCGAGCAGAGAGAATGCGGCAATCCCTAACATGGCAGTGCGCGTGACCACGGGGGAATATCCCAGAAGCTTCCACGCCAGGGCAAGATATGCCATGACCAGCGGCGGGTGCGCATTGGAGGGAGTGGAATGCGGAATCAATTGACCGTGCAGCAGCAGATCGCGAGCGGCTGGCACGTAGTATCCGGCCTCGTCCCAGAAATACGGTAGGCGCAGTAGAGGAGTGTGCAGTGCGAACAGGGCCACGAAAAACAGCGCAAATAATAGTGCTGTCGGATACCTGCGCCGCCGATCGATCTCTCCGCTCATCTCTCCGGCCACCGGAGCAGTCTAGTGTACCGGGCCCGCGGTTGCCATTCGGGGATCGAGCTTGATTTCGCCAAACGTGCTCTCGTAACCGGAAACGTTCTGCTGCAAAATTGACATCAGCGCCTTGGCTTGCTGCGGGCTGAGATAGATGCCCTGAAAGTTCTTAACCTCTACTTGAGTTTCGCTCTGCTGTTGCAAGGTCCCGAAAACCAGAAAGAAATCCCAAACATTCACCCGTACTTGCACGCTGTTGGCGTAAGTCTCGCGATAGTCGGGGGCGTTCACCAGCCGGATATTAGGTTGTTGTGGATTATTCATAGGTATTCAGTTTAGCGGCAGTGGTGGATACAGAGAAGGGAATTTGCCGGGGCGGTGAAGGGACGGCGGAAATCACGACCCCTTTGTTGCTCGGAAATGGGTATACTTTCGAGGACGTGGCGGAGTCGCCCTGTCGGAGAACTAGAAGTTCTTATAGTTCCCGTCCCGGCAACCTTCGCATACCTTTGGCAACACCGCCGCAGTGTGGTCGCGCAAGTGAGAGGATCGGCCGCGCGGGCAACGTCATAACGAGAAAGGAAAGGATCCCATGCTACGAACTGCTTCTGAAAAAACAGGTGAGCGGATCGCCAGGAGAGCTTTACCTTGCTTCCTCACTTCCATAATGATGGTCCTGCTGATTCTCCCTGCGCTCGCTGCCGACAAGGAGAAAGACGAAGACACACTGAAACAAGCCGCGATTGTGTTGGGGGATATGCTCAACGACAAAAACATCTCGCTGGACGCACTGGCGAAGGCGGATTGCGTGATGGTTCTGCCCGGTGTGAAGAAGTTCGGCTTAGGTGTCGGCGGAAGCGGTGGCCGTGGTCCGACGCTTTGCCGTACCGGCCAGAACTTTGAAGGCAAGTGGTCCGCGCCCGCGATGTTTACGGTGGGCGGGGCCAGCCTCGGTCTGCAGGTGGGGGGAACTTCCAGTGATTTCGTCCTCCTGCTCATGGATCAGAAGGTCGTGAACCAGGTGTTGAATGGCAAGACCAAGATGGGCGCTGACGCGACCGCAGCGGCGGGACCCGGCGCTACCGCGGCCGGTGCCGTTGATGCCGACATTCTGACCTACGGGCGGTCCAAGGGATTGTTCGCCGGCGCATCCCTGGGAAGCGCAACCATCGAACCAGACAATGACGCGAACTATCGTCTGTACGGAAAGAGGCTGACCGCAACGGATATCGTGCGCAGCACCACTGTCAAGCCCACTCCCGCGGGCGATCCCCTGGTTTCGCTGCTCAACAGCAAAATCGCAAAACACACATCGAGTGAGTAAAACGCAGCGCCTTGGAAGCAGCGGTTCGCGTGCGCGGGACCAAACGGTCGAGGAACTGGACACACGGTAGCGCCATCCCCGCGATCGATCATATTCAGGCTAGCGGTAGGCGGCGGAAGTGCTGTGGAAGCCCGATTGGAAGCGAGGTCCCGAGTTCCGTGCCCCAAACAGTGGTGACAATCGGTGGCTCAGCCGCCGGTTGATCCCGTTCAGAAGAGTACTTTTCCTTGTGCGCGACTCGGCCCCCGTCTGCTGCTGCGGCTAACCTCGACCGCATCCCGAGGCGGGAGGGGTTTTTCTGTCTTCCCATGTCAAAGACGACTATTGCCTTCACTTTTCGACAAGACCTCGTGTTCGCCCAATGCCATTCGATTGATTCCAAAGAATCAGCCGAGTGGTTCCTCAGAAGAAGCGATCAACAGCAATAAAGAGACAGGTAAGCGCTGCTATTGGGATGGGCACTGCTCGAAGGTAATCGTAATCGTGACGGTTCCCGCCGTTTGATCCGGGCGAAACTTGTAACTGCTAAACGCACTCGAGTGCGGCACCGACAAGTGGTTCATCGATAGTTCAAACAGTCTCTGGTTGAATACATCTCCCGGCTTCAGCAGAAAATTATTCAACAGAACTTGCGAAGCGTGCTCGTCGAGCCCGACGATGTTGATACCGCTTATGGAAAACTGTTTGCCCTCGTCGAAGTCAACATCAAGAAAGATAAGGTTCTTCTCCTCGTTGATGGTCGTATTCGGAATGGACGTGAAGTTGATGTATCCCAGTTGGCCATATGCTTTTTGCAAGTTTTCCAAGCCTTTCGCAATTTTGCTTCGCTCAAAAGTATCGCCATCTTTTATCGGAAACAGGCGGCGAAGTGCCTTGCTGTCCGTCACTGCCTCATTGTTCTTGAAAGTGATCTCTCCCAACTTATACTGGAGTCCTTCGTCCACATGAACGCTCAGCGCGATCCGCTGACTGGCGGGGCTGCTGGTCAATGTCGTCGCATCGCCACTAACCTCCGCTCTAAAATATCCACGGTTCTGCCACGCTTCTCTCACCCTTTCCAGTACTTCATCCTTAACTTCGTCGAGGGTGCCCGTGTACGTCCGCTGTCTAAGCGAGGCAACAATCTGGGCTTGGTCTGAAACACTCATCTGAGCGATACCCGACAAGCTTATTTCGCCGATTGAGACTTGGTGGTCGGAAGGCTGTTTTTCATCGGAAGCGGAGGACAGTGGGCAGGATCGTCCTGCTTCGATTTCAGGAACCGCATTCTGTGTATGAACATACGGCTCCCCGGCTAACAGGCACGCCGTGGCGAAAATAGCGATCTGTGCCCGTGAACGCATGGCAGCATTATAGGCCCACCTGGATTGTTGACGTAACCAGGCCATAACAGTGCGCCGGGATAGTGCAGTGAAGCTAATTGATGGTCTAGCAGGTGAAAGTCCTGCCAGTGCAGGTTGCCCAGTTGGCACTGTAGTGATATCCGGCGAGGGGGCGGGTGACCAAACCGTCGGAAGCCCGGATGTAAACGTCCTCGATGGCTGGACGCAAGTCTGGTCAGCTCCGACAGGAGGGCTAGCAAGGCCGCTCTGTTTGGCGTATTTGCCGCTGATATGAATGGAGATGGCAAGCAGGACTTGGTCTTAGACGGCAACTTAAACGGCTCATCCACGGTCTTTGCGCTGATCAACACAACTGTGCCAGTTCCTGGGTTCACGGTTTCGGCGGCAGCGCTTTCGCCCGCGTCGGTCACCGCCGGAGGATCGGCGACGACGACGGTTACGAGCACCTCCAGAGGCGGGTTCAACCAGAGCGAAACGCTTGCTTGCGGAAGCATTATGCTGAATGGCTCGGCCGCGACTATTGCTCCGCCCACCTGCAAGTTTGGCCCGTCATCGGTAAGCAACGGTTCGGGGACCTCGACGCTGACCATCAGCACAACCGGAAGGAGCGCATCGCTGGTTTTCCTGCGCGTTCGTGGCCTGTTCAATGCGATGTTGCTGCCGATCCTCAGCATCGCATTGATGGGAACAGGATGATGGGAACAGGATTTAGGCCGAGCAAGAAAAACCTGGCGCGGATGCTGTTGGTTTGCCTGATAAGTTCGGGTCTGCTGTTTCTGGCGTCCTGTGGCAGTGGGAACAGTGGCGGGAATAGTGGCGGGGGCAGTGGCGGGGGCACTCCGGCGGGACGCTACACGATCTCGATCTCGGGATCGGCAGGCTCGCTCGCAAACTCTGAGAAGTCTGCAACCGCACTGAGATCAAAGCGCAAGTAACGGGACGTACGTCGTTCTGATGGTGAGCTCTCTTGATCGACGAAGGCGCTCTCGTTTGAAAGCGGGAGGCAACATGACGCTCCGTATTCCATTGCTCTGCATTGCATCTCTGGGTATCGTTGCTCTGTTACATGGAGGTTCCCAGGAGCAAGAGGAGTCAACTGGCACCGATTTGCTGGCTGAGTTCGATAGACTCGTTCCGATTAACCAGGCCCTACATCAAGGTCGCTGGGTCGTTACGGATGGCGACTATCCTAAAACCCTGGGTACATTCAATTCCAGAGAGGTTATCGAAGCATTCTGGTGCGGCGATATGTGTCCCTCGAATGGTTCTGTGAACATCATTTACTCGAACATCAAAGAGGATAAATGTACCCGAATTGAGGAGCCTGAATATTCCTTTTTTGGGGGTCCCAAGTACCAGGGATGCACGCCCTTGATCAGCAGGGACGGCAGCCTCCTCTACAGCAGGGACGGCGGCCTCTTCCACAAAGAATCTTCGTGGTCGATCGCTTATTTCCCTAATAGAGATTGCCCTATTCAGGCGCCTTTGCTTTTTGATGACTCGAGTCTCTGCAACAAGGGTGCAACGAGAGTTTCGTGCGGAGAGCTTCACGCAGGGCAAAGGGCCTCCATTAAGGCGACTAAGTCCGGATGCTCCCTTGCCGTTGTGAAACTTGATATCGAGCCCGCACCCGGGGGTCGCTAGCGGGAATTTCGCCCGCCCCTACCGAAGACCCGAACTCAGCCAGCCAACGGTTGTTGACGCAAAATCGCCATAGTACTCAAAATGCCTTCCGCAGGGGTTTGGGTTTGTATCCGCACATTTCCATGCGGTTCCACTATGCGCTGTCGCCGTGATAGTCCAACTTCATCCGCCCGCAAGACCAGTAACCGATCCGCCCATTCGGACAATACCCGTTGACATTTGGGCAATTAGACGTCGGTAATAGCTTGTCTCTCGTGGAATCAGGCTATGCTAGGGCGGTTGGACGAAGGAGTCTGCTTTATGAAAACAACTACTCGCCGGGCGTATTGGGGTGTTCTCGTCATGGTTTTCGTCCTTGTTTTCAGCATAGGCTTGTTCGCACAATCAAGACCGGCCGCAGTCTCGACTTCACCCTCTCCAGTTGCACGCGACCTGAACACAACCTTGGCTGAGTTGATGCGCGCGGCCCCCGCAACAAGCCAGGACCTGACGAACCTGCAGCAACAGGGCGGAAGACTCCACTGGATCACATTCTGGCAGGGAGACAAAGCCCAGAAGGCCAAGATGACAGCAGCGTTGCGCCGCAATCTCCAATTCGCTGTGCCCGATTTGATTCACGATGCGCAAGCCTCTGGTGGAAGCATCTCCACGACCTTTAAGCTGTATAAAGACTTGACGGTGGTCTACGAGTCTCTGGATTCGCTGCTCCCACCCGGTTCGCGCGAAGGTAAAACTGAGCTGACAGCTTTGAGCAACGACCTTTCCGACATGAATCGGCTCAGGGAAGAGTTGTCTTCCTATATTCAGCAGACCGCGGCTTCGATGGAGAGCAAAAATGCTCAGCTAGTGTCTTCGGCTGGCCGACCTCCGAAAAGAGTCATTGTTGACGACAACATCCCGGAGAAGCCCTCGCCCAAGAAACGAGGCCCGTCCAATCAATAAAGCAGTTCAGATTTTGCGAACGGGTCCCAAGAGCGCCGCTCAATAAAGCGCATCCGCAGCGCCTCGCTGCGCGCGACCAGACTGTAGTGGGGAATGTGGAGCTCCACATTCCCCACTAAATGTGAAGTTGTTAGGAATGTGGAGTTGGCGCGCCAAGGCCGCACAAATGGCGGTTTCCGGTATTTCCAACTTCACATTTCTACGTAGCATGGGGACGGGCGCCATCGGCGACAGGCCCCAACAATGGCAGCGAGAGAAACCTGCCCCACGCCACCTAATCCGCATCCCTTACTGTGAAGTTCCCTAGCTCGTGGATGGAGCTCGACCCCCCCAAGCGAAGGGGCAGCGGAACTGAATTGCAAGTCTTCACAGCTACTCCCGAGCGATTAGAGTGTAGCAGTTGCTACGGGGGGAAGTTCATACGGCGCATCTGAGCCTGAAAGCGCGGTTCGGAGCGCAATGGATCGAGGCTGGGATCTACCTTCGGACTGACCAATTCTTGGTCTTGCTCTTCAATTCCCCTCTCCATCCATGTGAGGGCTGCGTCTTTGTCGCCAATGCCGAGATAGGCGCTCACAAACAGAGCAGGCCGGACATAACGATGTCGAGCGATTTCGTTTAGCTCATCAATCAATCTCTGCGCGTCATGCTTTCTCCCGGCAAGACCATAGACCCAGGCGAGACGCGCGAGAACGGCGGGCTCCCGCCCCCATCGGCCTTCAACCCGTTGAAATGCAGCGATGGCCTCCGGGTACATCTTCTTCTGCGCGTACGCGAGTCCTAGGCCAGTGTCCCATCCAGTACTCGTGAACTCCTCAATTGCACGGTCGGTATGACCCGAAAATACGTCCACGTACGCGAACAGGTTTCTACTGACAGGGCTGACTGGATCTAATTCCTCCGCGTATCTAATCTGCGCCCTTGCCTCGTCAAATCGCCCCAGATTTAGCAAGTACCATGCGTAAGACGAATGAGCATCCCAGGAATTGGGATTCAGCGTGAGGGCAAGGCGATGCTCTTTTTCTGCTTCGGACCAATTCCAGTCAACTGCCAGAACCATGGCGCGAGAAACGTGAGCCTCGTCCAGGGAGGGGTCGAGCTCTAATGCTCTGTCCGCAGCCGCCCGCGCTTGTGGCAGAAGGTCTCTTGTGCGCTGTGTCCCTATGCCAGCTAGGTTCACCAGGGCCCACGCTAATCGTGCGTATGCCCGCGCATAAGCAGGATCCTTTTCGATCGCCTTCCTAAAGTACGCAATCCCGGCCTGCAAATCTCGTTCGTTGCGCTTGTCCACCAAAAATTCAGCCCGGAGAAAATCATCATGCGCCTCCGGGTCCACGGGGCGGCTGCTCGCCAGACGAATTCGCTCATCGGGAGTCAGCCTGACCTGGATTTCGTCCGAGATAGCACGCGCAACATCGTCCTCGAGACCCATCACATCGTGGATGTTGCTGCTATATTCATTGGCCCAGACCTGGCTCTCGGGAGAAACCCGCTCCAGGTGCACACTCACCCGCACCCGATCGCCAGAGCGTTCGACAGTACCCTCCAAGACTGCATCCACGTTCAATTCCCGCCCAATCTGCTGCAACGACTTCTTACTACCCTTGTATTGCATGATCGATTGCCGCGAGATCACACGTGGTTTGCTGACCTTTCCGAGTTCAGTGATCAGCGCTTCCGTCATTCCATCAGCGAAATACTCCTGTTCGGGATCGCCCGATAGATTTGCCAAGGGCAGGACCGCCAACGCTTGGACGGGCGGATTCGTGTGCCGTGTGAATAGCCGGTCTCGCCAGCCGCGGACATTCAGCCCCAGCACGAGGGCCGCCGCCACAATCAGGCCCAATAAACCTATCGCCGCAAGCCTCGCGCCGATCCCTAATTGACGTGCAGGCATTTCTGGAGCATCCGGCTTCTCTTCCGTCATCGCCGTCGGCTCGGTCCCATTTCCGGGTCTGCCATTGACTGCCCCGACAAAGCGATAGCCTCTCCGCGGCAAGGTCTCAACGAAGCGAGGTGTGTCTGCGTCGTCGTCCAACGCAGCCCGCAGCCGCTTCATGGCATTGTTCAAGCCCTGCTCAAAGTCCACGAAAGTGTCGGCGGGCCACAGACGTTTCTGCAGTTCTTCCCGAGCGATGGTCTCACCCGGCCGCTCCAGCAGCACGGCGAGAATTTCCACCGGCTGACCTTGCAGTTTGATCTTCATGCCTTGTTTGCGAAGTTCCCGGGATTGCAGGTCCAGTTCGAATACGCCGAAGCGGATGACTGGCGAGGGTGAGGCGGGTGTCTTCACTGCTGCTACTACTTCTCCACGGCAGGCAGTGTAGCAGTATGCCGCAAATTTTGATACCGCCCCACGCTGTTAGGTGTTCCTCCAAGGCCTTCCGTATCAGCGCATTAGCAAGACACTCTCTTTTCAGCTCCTTAACAGCCCCGCTCCATTGATCGGACCGAGTGCTCGCGGCAGAGTCGGGGCAATGCGCAACCAAGTGGCTCAGTCACGAGGCAGGCGCAAACTCAAATTGGGAGAACTCTAATGAAATCTCACAACAATTTTTCAGCGATCCAATTTGCCACGCTTGGGCTGGTAGCCTCGCTTTTGCTAATCGGGGTGGCGCTTGCCGCACCGATCTACCGAGGCTCCTTTACTCTGCCGTTCGATGCCCACTGGGGCAGTACAACGCTACCGGCCGGCGACTACATGCTCAGATTCGAGGACGTTGGTTCGCGGGCATTTCTCGTCGTCAAGGAGACGAAAAGTGGCAGAGATGTCGCGTTTCTAACATCTGTGGCGACCAACGAAACGACCTCGACGGGTCAAAGCGCTCTCCTAGTCGCCACGACGGGAAATCAACGAGTGATTTATTCGCTCCGGCTGGCTGAGCTGGGTGAAGTCTTCGTTTACGACTCCAAGGCTGCTCGTGAGGAAGTCCGGGAAGCGAGTCACACGCAGACCGTTCCAATTATTGCCATGAAGAAGTAGGTGCGGCTGTGCATCCTGCTTCTCCTCACTTCACGGAGAGTCTCTTCGGGGACTGAGACAAGGCAGGCTTTAGGCCAGATTGGCGCCAAATCCACAGAGGAGGGAACAGCTATCGACAAAACCTAATCAATGTGTGTAACCGTTTTTTTGAACAAGGAGCGCCGCGATGGTCGTCAGGCCGCGCGGCGTTTCTCTGCATTGTCCGAGAGTGGTGGATCAACGGCGGACTCGCTTTACTTCAGCGCGAGACCAGCGCACCCAAGTTCTGACAATGTAGGCGCACAGTGCGATCAACAATCCATAGACGACCATGCTACCAACCATGTTGCCCATGCGTGCATGTTCGTCCCTGCAACCCCACTCGTCCACATTGCTTAGCGCATAAGACTTCCAGTCGGGGAGCGTAGCTGGCGCAATATCTCTATGGCGAGCGATTTAACGTCAACAATCGTGCGGAGCGCGGTCTTTTGGTGGTTTAATAGAATCCGATCAGATCGTATTTCAGAGTGCTGTTGGGGCGCGATTCTTTAGAAACTGTACGCATCTCATCGATCTGTATCGAAAGGACGCGAAGATAATGGGAAAGCTACAAGGCAAAGTTGCCGTCATTACGGGCGCTACCTCAGGGATGGCTCTGGCTACGGCGAGGCTCTTCGTCGAGGAAGGGGCATACGTTTTTATCACGGGACGGCGCAGGGGGCAGCTGGATCAGGCGGTGAAGGCGATCGGAAAAAATGTGACCGGCGTGCAGGGTGACGCTTCGAACCTGGCCGACCTTGACCGGCTATGCGAGACGGTGAAAAAGGAAAAAGGCCGGGTCGACATTCTCTTCGCGAGCGCTGGCGCTGGAGAGCTCGGGCCGATTGGCAGCATCACCGAAGAGCAATTTGACAGGACTTTCGGATTGAATGTGCGAGGAACGTTGTTCACCGTGCAGAAAGCGCTGCCGTTGTTCAACGACGGTGGTTCAATCATACTGAACGGGTCAATTGCGGGCGTTAAGGGGTTCCCGAGTGCTAGTGTCTACAGCGCAAGCAAGGCGGCAGTGCGATCGTTCGCACGGACGTGGACAGTGGATCTGAAAGCGCGCAATATTCGCGTAAATGTACTTAGCCCGGGCACGATTGATACTCCAATTCTCGAGGGCTTTCCCAAGGAAGCTGTGGACTTTTTCGTTTCCCTGATCCCGCGAGGCAAGATGGGACGTCCGGAGGAGATTGCGACCGCAGCATTGTTCCTGGCTTCAAGCGACTCCAGTTTCGTGACTGGAATCGAAATGTTTGTGGATGGCGGGGCAGCGCAGATCTGACCTGGGAACTAAGTGGTTATCACCAGTGCTCACGAGAGCGGCGGCGAGGATCAAGCAGTCGGGGCAGGCTGATGAGGCGATCACCTTTAAAGGTGTGTGTCGCCAACGCCAGGCCATTACACTCAGATCCCGTCAATGAGTATAATCGCGATGCGATATAACAACAATTACTGTCCTCACTGAGATGGGCCAGCCACAGCAGCGATTGAAGCTAATCCCAGATGCCGTTGGAGCCAGTGCGCTACTTCCAATCCTCGATCTGAGATGATGCTGGATGTGCAATCGCTACCCTCGGTTTCTCCGACAGGAACCCATACACTTTCCCGGTAATGCTGGGATCTCGCATCTGGCCACCGAATTGGGTTGATGAAATGGCAAGACGAACGCTCTGCCGGATCGCACAATCGTGGTCCAACATATGCGTATCCATTTCGCACCACGATATTGTCGCTAATGGTTGGCTTACCGTTGTTGGCAACCTTGGTATGATCCACAATCCAGTGTGCGGCGCAGATAGTGACAGCACTTTCCCGGTTGGTTGAATTATCGGTTGGGGGCCAGATTAGTGAGCGCTCGGGAACGATGACAGCCGCGCCCGCACGAGCCAATGTTATTGCCAGCGGGCGCAGGTCAACGGAAGCATTGTCCACGCGAATAGAGGAGTGAGAAAACACGATCCCGCCTTCGGCAATCTTTTTGAGAGGGAGGTATGCAAGAGCATCATTCCGGCCCCAGTCACCGCATTGGAACGGGCTAATTAAGTGTCCTCGCACTCGCTTAGCCCTAATCAATTCGCCTGATCGGAGCAGGCAAAATGACTCTCCCAAAGGTACGTTCTTTCCCCTTTTGAAATTCACATCTGCCTTGCGCCAAAAGTAAAAGAGCAGTCGTGAGGGTCCGAATGTCAGCCCATTAGCCGACGCTAACCCATGACCGCCCCATGCAGTTGTGAGCTTCGATAGCGAAAATACCGCGCGCCCTGGCGGAAGAACAATACAGCGAATGCCGTAGGCGTGTTGCCCCGCTCAAACACTCAGCCACAAGCGCCACAAGCCGGGGAACTAGGTTCCCAGTCCACTACGGCGTATAATCCGCGGCGTTATGGCTAGCTCCGCTCCGCAGACCGTCCCCACTGATTGTACGGGATGTTTACCGGAACAATAGATCCCACGGCCCTCCAGAAATTTACCGCTAACATTGATCTCGCTTGCAAGGGGATGCCCTTAGGCCTTCAGCGCGTACATATTGCATTCCATTCAAATGGCGGAGGCATTGGGGAGGGAATCGCGTTGTACAACTTATCTCGTGCGCTTCCGTTCGATCATATTCTGTACAACGTTTCGTCCATTGCTGTAGTCGCCTTCTTGGGGCAAAGATAAGAAGGGTCAGCGCTCGCGGAGCGAGCGTTTATGATCCACAAGACTCAGACAACCACTCAAGCCGCAACTACCGCAACCATGAAGAGCCTCACTGATTCCACAATTCTTGCCGATGCTAGAACTGAGGCCATATTGCGGGAACACATCAAAATGCCCAACGACAAGTGGGCACACCTCAATCACAACGACCTGTGGTTCTCGGCGGATGATGCCGTCAAATTTGGAATCGTTCAGGAAATCGCGGAGTTTACGCCTCCATTCGGGACTCAGCTTTTTGGAATTTGACTGCCGTGTCATGGCTCCTCTTGCGTGTTCAGTATTTTATTTCGGCCTTGTGGTCGATGGCCGACTGCGGCAGGTTGAGCACGACGATGCCGGTTTGTATCTCCGGCTGGAACATTCCCAGGTCCCGCGTGTTCTCCAAGGCCTTGATGGACTGAATTGCTTTGTCCTCTCCTCCCTCTATGTTGCTAATCAGTGCGCCGCGCACTAATGCCTCTTGCTCTGGTACGGGCAGGGATTTCCCTAGCTCCCGAAATCGCTTCCCTTTGCTGTGCCCTTTCATCAATTTGAGAGCGCGATTCGGGACCGCATCCCATCCTTGATTTGCCACGGACTGCGAGTAGCCGTTGGACAGCGGGGGATGGAAAACCCGCACCGTGTTTGATCGCTACAGCATAATCAGGCAGTATGACATTACTCTCGCCACGAAGAAACTCCAGCGGGCCGATGCACCGGAAATCAATTTCAGTGACAATCCGGTTACAATCGAGGTGCCTGCAACGGGCGCACCGGTGAACTAATCAGCCCTCAGACGCCGACCCGTTGTAGACCTCCCAAACGGTTTTCCGACTGCGTCTTTGTCGCGCTAACTGTTCGCCGGATTTACGATGCCAAGGGAGGACTAATCAAAGCCCAGCTACAGTCCAAGTCTTGGACTTATCGCGGCATCGAGGACTTGAAGGCCGCAGCGAGGTTGCGGTTTTTGGCTGAGAGCGATTCGCCGCAAATGTTGTCGGCGCGTCTCCAAGTGAGAGTCCACCACTGTAAATTAAGGACTTGGGCGCCTAGCTGCGGCCTTGGGCGCTCATGGGGGCGACGCGGCGTCCCAGGCGGATATCATGTGCCTCGTAGACCACTCCCATACCCCCGCTGCCGAGCTGTGACAGTACCCGGTAATGCGAGATGGTTTTGCCTTCCATGCCGCGATCGCTTTCATGCTTGGAGGCTTGAAGCGTATTCTTCTCTTTCGCCAGCGCATCAGCAGCGATCTCTAGCGGAGGCGCTTCCAGGAAATTCTCTGCATCCTTCCCCGAAGGCCAGCAGCGATTCGACCTCAAGCCGAAGGCTGTCATCCTCCCCGCAGTTTTGTTCGAGGAATTGCCGTCGCTGCGTTTCATCCAGTTCTAACGCGGCGTCGACCAATTGATCGATGTGATGTTGTCTCTCAGGCACCAACGCGGTTCCCTCCGCTCATTTCCCGCAGCAGCCACAGCTTGGCCAGTTTCCAGTCGCGCAGCACGATCTGACCCTGTTGGTCGTGGATTCGGCCATTAGCTGCAGCACCTCCTTCAAGCTGATCGGCTTTTTGTGCCGCAGCGACACGCTCTTTCGCATGGGCAACGAGAGCGGCAAAGCGTGGGTCGCCGTGAAGCGAGTTCAGCAAGGGATCTTTTTCCATATTCAAAGCGTTGAGCGGCGGGAGACCGTGGTCAACAGCCTGGCGTAAAAGCGAAAGCGCCTGTTCAACCTGCCCGTCGTGTGCGGCCACCGTCGCAAGATCGTATTCCGTTTCCGCTGTTTCCGGTTGATCGGGTCCGAAGACACGTCCTTCGATCTCCAGCGCCTGGCTTAGCTGCTTCTTTGCATCCTCGAACCGGCCCAAGTCTCGCTCAAACTCACCAAGATTGAGCATCGCATTAACGGTCGACAAGTTCTCAGGACCGAACACACGCAGATGAATCTCCAATGACTCCTTTTGCAACTTCTCGGCTTCCGCGAGGCGGCCAGCTTCAGCCAGTTCGAGTGCCAGATTATCCATGGTCACCAGCGTGTAGCGGTGTTCCGGACCAAGGACACGCTTTTGCTTCTCTAGCACCTCCTGGTCCAGCCTAACTCCCTCCTCGCACGTGTCTTTTCTTTGACAAAGCGTAAAAGCCAACTCGCTGACGGTTGCCAGCGTGTCAGAATGGTCGGGACCGAGTACTCGCCGCTGCATCTCCATCAATTTACGCTCCAGAGCTTCTGCCTCCGCGACGAGACCTTGCTGGAGTAAGGCCCATGCCAAGTCGTGCATGGTGTTCATTGCTTCTCGACTTTCCAGCAGGCCAGCCGACGTGCTGGCTTTAATCCCACGTTCGAACACCGACTGTGCCTTCTGAAAAAGCCCTTGATACATGTAGGCCCTGCCGATCACATGCATCATGCTCGCCTGCAGTTCGCGATCTTTCGATAATCCAGTGTCAATGTCCTTCGCTGCCTTATCGAGGAGCTCCTGAGCGGTAATAGTGCCCAGTTTCTCATTTGGATCAGAAGCCTTGAAGATTCCGGTCATGAAATCCGCAATGCGGTCTGCGCGGTCGCGCTCGCGCCTGGTCTTGCGCAACTGAATGTTCTGCATCACCGCAAAGGCGACCAGCAATGCAACAACCACGCCTGCTCCCGCCAGTAAGTATCGGTGCCGTCGAGCATATTTCTGCATGCGATACGAAAGACTCGCCGGACGCGCTGTGACCGGTTCATTTTTCAGATATCGGGTAATATCGGCGGCCAATTCCGAGGGCGTCCCATATCTGCGAGATCGATCTTTCTCGACCGCCTTCATCGTGATCCAGTCGAGATCGCCGTGCAGCAGGCTTACGAGCTGTTTAGGATCCGTGCCGCGGGCTTCCGCCATGGCAGAGGAGGCATCCCGATCTGTGCTGACTTTGGTGCTGGGTCGTACCGGATCCTCCTCCCGCAGTCGCCGCAATATTTCGTCGAACGGCTTGTCCTTCCATTCCTTAGTGTCGAAGGGCAAACTTCCCGCGAGTAGAGCGTACAGGACCACGCCCAACGAATAGACATCGGTACGAGTATCAATGTCCTGGACTGCCGGATCACACTGTTCAGGGCTCATGTAGCCCGGGGTTCCCACAAAGCTTCCCAGCCGGGTGTGAAGTGACTCCCCTGCAATCTCCGCGTCGGTTGCTTTTGCGAGCCCGAAGTCGATGATGCGCGGAACCGGCTTGCCATCGACTTCCATTACCAGGATGTTTGCCGGCTTGAGGTCGCGGTGGATGATGGCTTTCTGATGCGCGTGCTGCACTCCTTCGCAGACCTTTATAAATAGCTCTAGGCGGTCACGAATCTTCAGTTTCTTCTGGTCGCAGTAATCCGTGATCGGTATCCCCGAAACGTACTCCATCACGAAGTACGGTTGCCCCTCGGAAGTAGCCCCAGCATCGAAAACTTTCGCAATCGAGGGGTGTTCCATAACCGCCAATGACTGGCGCTCGGCCTGGAAACGATGAAGCAGCGTATCGTCGTACATTCCCCAGCGAATGAGTTTCAAAGCAACGCCGCGCTTCAGTGGAGCACTCTGTTCGGCGAGCCAGACCTGACCCATGCCGCCTTCACCGATCTTCTTTACAAGCTGATACGGGCCGATGAACCGGCCTTCCACGTTACCCTGGAACTGCTGCTGAAGGGAGTGCCGCCAGGCGTCACCGCTGGATTCGTGGGCCTTGATGAGGGACTCAACTTCTTGACGGAGCGATATATCCTCGCCACATGCCGCGTCTAGGAAGGCGGCACGCTCACTCGGATCGCGTTCCAGAGCGGCCCCGAATAGCTCCTTAATCTTGTCCCATGCTTGCTCTGTTTCCACCTTCGCCTCTTTTGATGCGTCGCGACAACCATGCTCGTGCCATACTCCAGTCACGCTTCACGGTTGCAGGCGAAACCTCCAAAACTGCCGCCGTCTCCTCCACTGTCAACCCAGCGAAAAAACGCAATTCCACGATTCGGCTTTGTTGAGGATCGCGTCGTGCGAGGTGGTTCAACGCGTCATCCAAGGCCAGCACATCCATATTCTGAGCCTGCACTGGATAATCCATATCGGCTTCCAGTGTGACCAGGTAGTCAGCCCCGCGCTTGGCAGCACGATGGTGCCTGGCGTAGTCGACCAGAATCTGGCGCATCAGTGTGGCGGCAACAGCAACAAAATGGTTGCGGTTTTCGGCCTGGAATGGTTGTTGTTCTACAAGCCTCAGGTAGGCCTCATGAATCAGTGCTGTGGTTTGAAGGGTATGGCCAGAACGCTCTCCGCGAAGATAATGGCGTGCCAAACCATGAAGCTCGTTATAGACGAGGGGCATGAGGGCTTCCAAGGCCTCCTGGTCTCCGGCGTTCCACTTGGCCAGCAACTCATGAACGGAACGAGAGGGCAGCTGTGGCATGCGCACCCCGAGCGCTCGCAAATGCCTTAAACCATAGCCCTCCTCCTACCGCAAGTCAACCGCCGTTACTGGCTCAGTTTGACAAACTGAGCCACTTCCCAACCGCAACAAACGGCCCTGGCTGGCGGGTCTTTGGGATAACGCAAAATTTTTGATCCCGTTTACCTCACCAATTCGCCTTTCCCAATAGAAGCGATTACACGCCGCGAGCTAGAAAAACAGATGCCAGGCGCAACCGGGCGGCTTCATCGCGGAATACAGAAATAGAAAACGAAGAAGGTAAGGAGAACCACCATGTTACGCACCAAATTGTGTCTCAGCATCTATGTTTTGCTGATTTGCCTTGTAGTTTCAGTTTCCGCACAGCAAGCGGCTCCGGCCGCGGCAAATGCGGTCGTGCCGCCAGTCGTGAAGTTCAGCGGCGTACTTAATGACGTGAATAACAAGCCCCTCACGGGCCCAGTAGGCGTGACTTTCTCGCTTTATAAAGACTCCCAAGGCGGCGCTGCCCTTTGGGTCGAAACTCAAAACGTGACCCCCGACAAGACCGGGCATTACTCCGTGATGTTGGGTTCAACTACCAGCCAGGGACTGCCCTCGGACCTGTTCAATTCAGGCGAAGCTCGCTGGCTGGGCATGCAAGTGCAAGGGGAAGTCGAGAAACCGCGAACACTGCTGATGAGTGTGCCGTACGCTCTTAAAGCGGCGGACGCGGAGACTATCGGTGGACTGCCGGCTTCGGCCTTTTTAAAAGCTTCCGATCCTGCGGCAGCGGCAGCGCAAGCCAGTTCGCCGTCGGCTGCCATCACTGGCAGCGGCACAGCAAACCACATAACCAAATGGCTGAGCACGACTAAGCTGGGCAATTCGAACATCTTCGACAGTGCATCTGGCAAAGTAGGTATCGCAACCACATCGCCAGGGGCCACTCTAGACGTTAACGGTTCGGCCATCGTGCGGGACAATGCAACGGTGAATGGCAGCTTTAACGCGACTTCGATTAGCGCTCTCGTGTCAAACGGCAATCCCGCGGTCCTGGGAAACGATGAATCCAGCGGTGGCGCATACGGAGTGTACGGCATCAGCGTCAACGGCCTCGGGGTGTACGGAAGCAGCGGCAACCGTTACGGAGTGTACGGTGTTAGCAACAACGTCGGAGTGTACGGCACTACACCCACGGAAGGCTCGGGGTTTGGAGTATACGGCACCGGTCCTGCCGGTGTGGCCGGCCGCGGCAGCTCTTACGGAGTGTACGGCACCAGCAGCGGCAGCGGCTCTGTCGGAGTGTTCGGCTTGGATTCCTCTGGCGGCACAGGAGTGTTGGGCGAGGGCTTGATCGGAGTGTCCGGCTCTTCTTCGGAAGCAAGTGGCGTTGGCGTAGCCGCTTACAACACTTCCACTGGTGACGCTCTGTTCGCTGAAAACCAATCCGGAGGGTATGCCGCGTTTTTCCTTGGCAATGTCGACGTCGACGGCAACCTTTCCAAAGCTGGTGGGTCGTTCAAGATCGATCATCCGCTTGATCCGGCAAACAAGTATCTGTATCACTCCTTTGTCGAATCGCCGGATATGAAGAACATCTATGACGGCAACGTCACGACGGACGGCTCTGGCCTGGCAACCGTCACTTTGCCAGATTGGTTCGAGGCGCTCAACAGAGATTTCCGTTACCAACTCACGGTGATCGGTCAGTTCGCCCAAGCCATCGTGGCGAGCGAAGTGGCCAACCACCAATTCACGATCAAGACAGACAAGCCAAACGTGAAAGTTTCCTGGCAAGTGACGGGGATCCGGCAAGACGCGTGGGCGAACACTCACCGGATTCCGGTGGAAGTGCCAAAAGCCCAGGCGGATCGCGGACTCTATCTACATCCCGAACTCTTCGGCGCGCCAGCCGAGAAATCCATTGCGGTGGCACACCATCCGATGATTCTCAAGCTGCATAAGCAAGAGGCAACCAAACTGAAGGCCCCAACCAAATAGTGAAGCAGATCCCCACCCTTGGGGCTTTTCAAGGGTGGGGAATTTCAGCTCAGTGCAGCTTACTGCGCAGCCTTTCACTCAGCTATTGTGGGCCTCCCAATTCTAGAAATCATAGTTGTTGTAACCAGGCGTTAGCACAAGCTTGCGCCGTTTCTTCGCCAAAATCCTAGTTAGTGAGCGCTATCGCGATATTTGTGCGCCGGGATAAACCGGCATGAAGTAGAGGATGAAAGAGCCTTACGAGTAAAGACTAGCGATCTGCTCGGCCCCGAGTCTTGCGCTGATACCGCGAGGGACTCAGTGAAGCGTGGACAGGGGCTAGGCAGTACTAGTAGGCGGGGTGGGTATCCAGCTCCGAAAAGATACAATCCGGACGCCGCCGTCTTAAATATGCGCGGTAGGCAACATGAGCAGGAGCGCTAGCGCGAGTTCCCGCTCAGTCCGGCGTAGTCGAAGACCCCAGGCACGCCTAGAAACTTCATGCACGAGAACCGGGAGACCTCGGAGACACCTGCTGCCAAACCAGACAGCAGGGCGGTGGGCGAAGGCAATAGCCGCACGGCCGCATGTACGTCCCCGAGGAGTCACACGACGGTACAGTACCGATGAATCATTCGAACAAAGACAAAAGATCGTTGGCGGAGAATGAGGAGGGAAGGCCGTCGATCAAGGAGAACGCAGGTCAACCTAACACGTACCCGACTCAGAGCGGGAAGGGCGTGCCCCAGGGGTTGGCAGGCGTGCGGAAAGCAGCACGGGAAAATAAGGAGATGAAGTTCACCGCTCTGCTCCACCATCTGACCGTCGACCTGCTGCGGGAAAGCTTTTACTCACTAAAGAGGAAAGCCGCACCCGGAGTGGACGGGGTCACCTGGCAGGAGTATGAGACCGGACTTGAAGATCGGTTGGTTGATCTCCATGGCCGGGTTCATCGCGGAGCGTATCGAGCACTGCCTTCGAGAAGAGTGTACATAAAGAAAGAAGATGGACGGCAACGCCCACTCGGAGTCGCGGCCCTGGAAGATAAGCTTGTCCAGTACGCCGTGACCACGATCCTCAATCAGATCTATGAAGAGGACTTTCTCGGATTCTCGTATGGCTTTCGCCCGGGGCGCAGCCAGCATGACGCGCTGGATGCGTTGTCGTACGCGCTCCTGAAGAAGAAGGTGAACTACATTTTGGACGCTGATGTCCGAAGCTTTTTCGACAATCTCGACAAAGGCTGGATGATCAGGTTCATAGAGCATCGCGTCGCCGATCCTCGCATACTGCGGCTGATCCAGAAATGGCTGAAGGCCGGAGTGATGGAGGAAGGCAAATGGTCGGAACCGAAGACAGGTACGCCGCAGGGTTCGGTGATTTCACCGCTGCTCGCTAACGTGTACTTACACTACGCTTTCGATCTTTGGGTGAACGTCTGGCGCAATAAGTGGGCGCAAGGCGAGGTGGTGGCCGTCCGCTATGCGGACGACGTCATCCTGGGATTTCAGCATCGGACAGACGCTGATCGTTTCCTGGAGAATCTACGGGCACGACTGGCCATGTTTGGACTGGAACTGCACCCAGATAAGACGCGCCGGATCGAGTTCGGCAGATTTGCCGAAGAGAACCGGAGACGTAGAGGGGAAGGGAAACCCGAGACGTTCGACTTTCTAGGCTTCACGCACATTAGCGGGAAGAATAGTTTGGGGCGATTCATGGTACGGCGCACGACGATTCGCAAACGCATGCGGGCCAAGCTGCGGCAAATAAAACCGGAGCTCCGCAAGCGCATGCATGATCCCGTGGGCCAAACCGGCCAATGGCTCCGGTCGGTCGTACAGGGGTACTTCAACTACTACGCGGTACCGGGAAACAACGCTAGCCTATCCCTGTTCCGGCATCGGGTGCTGGTCTGCTGGTGGCATAGTATTCGCCGCCGGACCCAGAAACACCGAATCAACTGGACGCGGATGCTCACCCTGGCGAAGCGCTGGCTTCCCCAACCGGCTGTGCTCCATCCTTTCCCCGATGCTCGCTTTGCCGCCACTCATCCGAGATAAGAACCGGATGCGCTAACGAGCGCCCGTCCGGATCTGTGCGGGGGGTACCGGGCAACTGGTATCCCTACCGCGATCAACAGTTGGGAGGGGCCTCAGTTTGCCTTTATACCGTGTATCCGCGAGGACCGGCCCAGATTCAAAGGATCGTAGCGAACCAATACCACAGGTTGGGGCTCTATTTCTGCGTCCGGATTAGGCTGTACCTGAGCCCCCTTTACGAACATCAGGCAAGGCGGTAGGATCAAAGGAGTGTCGAGACTACACCACATCGTAGTGCAGGGTCTGATTTGTCTGTGGATCGGCTCCCCGGCATTGGCTTGCCTGCCCAACGCGCAGATGACGGCTGCCGAAATGGCGTGCTGCAAGAAGATGGCAGGCGATTGTCATATGGGGATGGGTCAACATCCCTGCTGCAAGACGGTCTCGATCGCGCCTTCTCCAGTTGCATTAGTGCAGTCCGCAGGTGCCCATGTTCATCCCAGCTTCGCGGTCGCACCACTGACAGCGACTTTCGAAGTGGTTTCGGTCTCTACTGGTGAATCTGCGCAGGTCTATTTAGGTTTACCCCCGCCTGCACCACCTGGTCCGAACTCAATCCTGAGAATCTAGACTCCGCTTTGTCTTGATCCGCACACAGCGCAACGCATACGTGTGCCAATACATCGCGGAGGAAATATGAGACGCGCAGCAGTTCTGCTCGTGGTTTTTGGATTGCCTTTACTGGCCGATGCCGCAGCACACGGTCCAGTTTTTGGGCTGGCGACACCTACAAATTCGCAAGGTGAATGGAGTTTCGACGAAGGGATATTCGGTCGCAACACGCCCTTTGGAACGCAAGCGTCGGTACGAGAGTTGGTTGCATACGGCTTGACTCCGCACCTGACACTTTCTGTCACCCTCCCTGTGGTGATAGGAGACACCACGCTTCCGCCCACCCGAATCCAACCGGGGGATGATTTTGACACTACAGTCGCGTGGAGATTCCAGCACAGAGCCACGAAGGTTGGCACTCGCTTTGAAAGCACAGCCTTCGCTGGTCTCGCCGTTCCCGGTCCGCAGTCAGGATTTAAGGGAATCGCTCACACCACTAACATTCCCGGCACGATGATCGGCGTGGTGACCGGAATGGCATCGCGAAGCCACTACATCTGGCTTGGGAGCACATTCACGAAGTTCTATGAGCACAACGGAGATAGACGACCCGGTGTGCTCGACTACAGTCTGGTGTACGGTTATCGCCCACCGAAATGGCGCAGACCGCCAGACAAATGGGACTGGCGACTCTTTGCGGAGTTGGTTGGAGAGCGTTCCAACCGATTCCTCCAATCAAACGCTCCGGTAGCAAACACCCAAACCAGCCAAGTGTTTCTTGGTCCTACTGCTCTTGGAATCTTTCACAACTACACCGTCAGCTTCGGTGCCCAGTTCCCGATCTATCAGGATGTGGGAACGGCGTTTCCCAAGGAGCGGGTTCGCTTCGCGGTGAACTTCAGCTACCTGCTATTTCAGCATGGACATTCACACTAGGAGACTTCAATGAGAAAAATGACTGGTCTGCTGTCGCTACTTCTACTGCTCGTAAGCTCGGCATTCGCGGAGATAAAGTCGATTGACATTAAAATCTTCGGCATGGATTGAGAAGTCTGTGCCCACGCCGTGCGCGTGTCCTTAAAATCGGTTGCTGGCGTTGACTCGGTTGATGTAAGTCTTGAAAAGGGTCTCGCGGTCGTAAAGATCAAACCGGGCAACACCGCCACGCTGAAGCAACTGAACGAAGCAATCACGAAGAACGGATTCACCATGAAGGATTCGACAGCGACCATCGCTGGCACCGTCATTGAAACGGATAGCAACGCGATACTCAAGGTCTCGGGCTCTAACGACCTGCTCAAACTGATGCCTCAGTCCACGTCCTCTCCGAATGCAGCGTCGATGCTCGGTAAAACTGTTTTGGTAGAAGGAACGATTGCCGAGGCCGGGAAAGGCAAGGCACCCGACTCAATTCGCTATCAATCCATAACAGAAGAGAACTCAAAATGAATGTCTCAACAACCACGGGTAAGCGGTCCGCAGTGCTGAGCTACCTCTCCCTATTCACTTCGGCGGGCACGCTGCTCTGCTGTGCCCTTCCGTCGTTACTCGTTCTGTTTGGGCTGGGAGCATCGGTTGCGTCGATGCTTTCATTCCTTCCTTGGCTGGTGACGCTGTCACGCCACAAGTTGTGGACGTTCTCCATTTCTGGTGCCCTGATTGCTTTCAGCTTCGTCAACACCTATTACATTGTTCCGCGCTTGAGGACTCAGGAATGCAGCCCGGATGACCCGACCGGGTGCGCTGAGGCGAGCCGCCTCAGCAAGATTCTGCTGTGGGTTTCCGCTGTAATCTATGGGGTTGGCTTCTTTGTTGCCTATGCACTCGGACCGATCTTGACCAAGCTGGACAGCGGTTAGCCGACGTACGTTGTGCCCACATTAATCTTGATTGGCGCGAGAAAGTCTTCGCGTCCAGTTTGCAGAGCACCATTGCAACACGGAGGACACGAACTAAGTATCCAGCCTTCGATGGGCGTACACTGTGCACGTATCATCGTTTCGTGCTGACCCGCGTTGTTCTTGGATGGCTCCTTGAGACGCGGGTCTTTCAGTTAGCGCTTAATTACTCGGTTGAGCGCACGATTGCCAGTGCTGCTAGTGCCCACCTCGAACCAGCTGTCGTTTCTCATCCACCAAGCGTCGTAGATCATCGAGCAATCCCGCATCGTGGTCGCCGACAGCCTCGACTAGATATGAAAGCGGAAGTGACGCGGTTGTGTCCATGCTCAGAACTTGCTTCACGGCCTCAATCACCAATTCCCGTTGCCACTCAGCTCGGGTGCGATGGCGAATGCCCGTGAGTGTGGCTCCCCAGTTCGGTCGAGTAGCCCTTTCTTGAACAGCCGATCCAATGTCGTCATTACGGTGTTATATTCCCGCTGGACATCACCGCACTTGATGACTTCATGCACAGTGGCGCTGCCGCGCTGCCACAGCACAGACATAACCTGCTGCTCCAGCGGACCCAAGCGGCTTTTCTTGGACGGTTGAAGCAGGCGGAAGCCGCCGTTCTCTGGCCATTTCCATTCACTGTACTGACGCCGACCCATAACCGAAGCGATTCTAACTCATTACTTCGAGTCGCACAGTGTCGCAACTAAGCCCATGAACAAATATCTTGACTCTGGGACCGATTCAAGGGTTGATACTTCTCAAGGGAGCAAATGCATCGCCAAAACTCTCCATTCCGGGGCCGTCGCCAAAGCGGCGGGAGTAAGCCCCGACACGATCCGGCACTACGAGAAGATCGGGCTACTTCCGAAGGCTTCGCGAACTGAGTCTGGATACAGGGTGTATCCAGAGAGCGCGATTGAAAGAGTGCTGGTCGTGCAGAGGGCACTTCGGATTGGCTTCAGCATTTCTGAACTGGCTGAGGTATTGAAGGCTCGGGATGCTGGCGGTGTTACCTGCCAGCGTGTATACAAACTGGCGCAGGGAAATCTCAAGCGCATCACGGCAGACATCGAAGCGTTGAGGAAGACGGAGCGATATCTGAAGCAGGTTCTAGGCGACTGGGAAGATCGAATGAAGCGAACGGCTCCCGGCCAGAAATCAAATCTACTGCACTCACTCACCGGGACTGTCAACGGTTCGAAGGCAAAGGCAACTCCATTTCGGAGGAAAAGAACGTGAAAATCGTAATCGCATTGTTTCTATTCTGCGGACTGCAACTGTCGGCACAGGACATGCAGTCCTGCCCCATGCACAAACAGCATCAGGCCGACGTGGAAAGACATGGAGATGAGGCAATGGGCTTTCCACACGACAGCACGACACATCATTTTCGCATCTTGCCAGACGGGGGAGTTATTGAAGTCATGGTCAACGACAACAAGGACGCCCAAAATATTCAGGCAATCCGCACGCATCTGACCCACATTGCCACGATGTTTTCGAACGGCGACTTTTCAATCCCGATGTTCGTTCACAGCCAAGTCCCGCCCGGTACAACGGAGATGAAGGAAAAACGCTCCGAGATTGCCTATAGTTTTGAGGAGTTGCCCACGGGCGGCAGAGTGCGGATTTCAACAAAAGATCACGATGCTTTGAACGCGATCCACGACTTTCTGAATTTCCAGATCGAGGATCACCATATCGGAGATAAAACCGACTAGCATTGCTAAGATGGCAACGTGCCCGCCAGCAAACTGCTGATCCTCGTCGCGATTTTCTTTCTCACCAGTCTTATCAGTGTCGTCACGGGCAGTACATCGCTGATTACTGTGCCCGTGATGATTGAGTTCGGCATCGACCCGCATGTGGCTGTCGCGACCAACATGATGGCATTGATATTCATGAGTCTAGGTGGCTCGTTGCCATTTGCCCAGAAGGGTGTGCTGGAACGTCGCTTCCTTCCTGTCTGTATCGTCCTGACTTTGGTCGGCTCGACCATTGGAGCCCTGCTGTTGCTCAGAGTTCCAGTCCGAGCACTTCAGCTTACGATTGCCATCGCAATGATTGCGGTTGCGGTGTTCTCACTGGCAAAATCTGACGGTGGCACGGCTGGACGCTCAGTTTCGACCACTAGAAAGGCTGTCGGCTACATCGCGACTTTCGTTCTAGCTGTGTACGGCGGATTCTTCAGTGGCGGATATGTGACGATGCTCACCGCTGTGTTTGTTCTGCTGTTCGGTTTCACCTTCCTGCAAGCCGTGGCAACCACCAAAGTGATTAATGTATTTTCTTCTGCCGTCGCAACGCTGGTCTTCGCTTGGCGCGGGGTGGTCGATTACAAGCTAGGTGCGATTCTCGGTGTCACAATGTTCTTGGGTGCTATCGTGGGCGGGCGTGCCACAATGCGGATAAGTCCCGTTTGGCTCAGGCGTATCTTTCTTTTCGCTGTTATTGGGCTTGCGTTGAAAATGTTGGTCGCCTTCCTATGCTGACGCGCCAAGGCCTGAGCTGGCCGATGGCCATTCGTATTGCCTCTCTACTAATTGCCGCCTTGGCCTCGAGCAGTTGCCAATGCGTCAAGTCGAACAGGTCCACGAACAGTTTGGCCTCACGAACGTAGTTGTGTCCGAAGCGCGTACCCTCGTTGACCCAAGAGACGTACTGGTCCACCAGCATTGCCTCCGGATGTCGGCGAGGCAAGCCTGGAATGCCTTGAACATGAGGCCGAAAGACGATGCCTGACGTTTCGTTTGTCGAATCCTCGATGTACTCGCCGGATGAGCCGAAGTGGTCGCCCACCAAGATTGCTCGCATCTTGGCCGCGTTAAAGTACCGGAAGGCTCCAATCGCATACCAACCCCTAATGGGCGCTGGTATCGATCGTGTGAGTTGCCGCATCGTTTCTCTTGTCAGGTTTGATAACGTAGCCATCCAGCGTACTCTTGCCGTTCGCGAGTGTTACTCGCTGCGGGCCAATTATGGCAGTTGCCCTGAATACCAGCCTGATCTCATTATTCCGAGACACAATCGCTACAACCCCTCCAGGACAACGAAAGTGATGAGGGAAAGCATGAATAGGAACGCTGCCGGCGCGTTTCAGCCGACGAACGGATGACATCTCATCACTCCATCGGATGGCAAGATTATGATTCGAGGACATGTTGTTTTCTTTCAGGGTTCGGCCCAAGTTAGGTGCTTCAGCGGCAAGCATGGCGCAGTTTGCTGGAACCGCAGGTTATTCGAAATTGTTAAGGCACTATTCCGACACCTACACCCGGGAGGTGACTTGGCACCTCAGGAGGGAAGGGCATGATTTTTGCCGGCGTATCCGCGTTTGTCAATAGAAAAATCGAGGTTGCTTCGTTTCAGATTCATTACACTCACGACTGGGTTTGTGAGTGTGGGCCGCGCAGAAGTCCAAGTCTTGGACTCTGCCGTTTCGCAAGGGAAGCTGACTAAATTGAAGGTCCGGTGATTTCTTCGTCAAGACGAGAAAAACTGGGCACCGGAAAAAACCCTCTACTCAAGAAAAAATTCCTCAGACAAAAAATGCAAGCACGGTTGGGCGAACTTGAGTGGCTGTTTTTCGGGGCCGCCACCCTCCCCCATACCCTTTGGCCGCGGGCAGTCCAGTCTTGGACTGAGGTCGGAACGGCCCGCGCAGTTACACAGGAGGCCCGATCACACAGCCGGATCCCGGTGACGTGTATCATCGCCGACAGAGCCGGGGCGGACGCCGGCGTCTGCTGGGACACCGTCCAGGACTTGGACCTCATGCTTGCATTTGGTCCGGGAGTATCGTGATGGGATCCTTGACACCAGCAGGTCGCGGTAGATGCGGTGCAGATGCTTCCGTCGTGGGCCGATAATGGGATGTAAGTTTTTTGCGGGGCGTCAACATGCCTAAGAAGCACAACACTTATCCCGACTGGGTTCCTCCCTCACAGAGGCGCCAACTGGAATCGCTCCCGCAGAAAGTGCGGGAACAAATCCTTGAGAATAGTCAAGCTGCGCTGAAAGATCCGCGAATTCGACATCTGATTTCGCAGAGTGAACTGAGCAAGTTGGCCGGGCAGTTCCGGGAAAGGCTTGTGAGGGGGGTCGTTGATGGCCCTTCTAAGCACGATTCTGGAGAGGCTCTCGATCCCGAGATGGTCGCGCAGTTCTTAGCTTGGCTCACCCGACGTGAGGAGGACAACCTGCCGTGGACAGTCAAGAAGGGTCTGCAGTGGCTCGGGGTCAAGCGGGTAAAGCGAAAACCTGGCAGACCAGCAGGTAGAGAATCCGATCAGAACTATTTCGTCGAATTCAGAGCTTGGAGTTTACTCATTGATAGGACAAATCTTTGGGTTTGGAAGAAGTGGCTAAAGAAAGAGCAGCCCCGCCGATGGGAGATACAGCTGCGATCGTCTTTGCAAGGGGCCAAGTTTTCAGATCCCGAGATTGATGCCGTAATACGAGCCAAAACTCCACGTTCCCTCGCGATCCAACTTACTGCTAATAAGTTCGGAGTTGAATACGACACCGTCCAAAAAGCAATCCTTCGCTACGGTCGAACACCCACTGCCCCAACCCGGACGAAAACTCACTAGCGCATTTTGAGTCCATACGAAGCGCGTTCTTCCGTTATCTAATGTCTCCCAGAACGATCGTGCTGTTTAAGGAGGCAACTGGTGCTACGGAGTGGAATAACCACAGGCGGGGCTGCGGAATATCTCTGTTGCAGCACCGCGGCGATGCGTGCCTGGCGCAGGAGGGGAACTGGGCCGCGATTCTTTCGGGCCGGCCGATTGATTCGGTACCGGTTTCAGGATTTGGATCAGTGGATTGCGCTGCACCTCGATCCTGTCTCCTCCGGGATGACGTCGACCAAGACAACGAGACGATCGGACGTGTCTACAAAGGCAAAGTCTTCCCAATCCTGCGCTACAAGCAAAACGGGAAGCGTGGTGGGTGGATAGAACTCAAGTTTGCAGGAGTCGTCGACGAAAGCGATCTGCGGTTGGCTGCATGGAGGATGAGTCGCGACGTTGCAGCCGTGCCCGTTTTCAGTCACGATTCAGTCACGATGCCACATGCGGAAAGTGCCGCTCAAATCAATTGATATAATCTTTTCAAGCATTTTGTTGCTCGCCGGGATGGCGGAATTGGCAGACGCGCTGGACTTAGGATCCAGTGCCGCAAGGCGTGCAGGTTCGAGTCCTGTTCCCGGCACCAGACAATTCAGGGCGAAACGACGCCCGCGTCTTTCCCTTTCAACTGCATAGTGGTCAGCCGCAGATTCTAACTTCGAATCCGCCGGCCAGCACCAGGTGGAATCCGGAGATTACTGTACCTGCTGCAATCCCTGATAGACTGCCAGGCCAGCGATGACCAGGATTAACAATCCAGACGCAGCTCCCAACCATTTCACCAAGGGAGTGATTTTGTTCACCTTGGCCATGATCTCAATCTGTTCCTTTTCCATGTGGGACTCAGACTCGCCCAGAAACAGCTGGTCGTCCTCTTGCATGGTGAGAGTGCTGCGATAGATGAGGAGGATGACCAGGACAGCGGTGAGAACTCCCCAGACAGCTAGCGGCCACATTAGCATTGACATCATAAGCCACCTCGGTGCTGATCTTGAGCAAACCCCCAAGCTTTGCCGATGTTGGTTGTGGGCCACAACCGACACAGGTAAGGGGTCCTCAAGGGCGAATTATAGCTCTAGAATGCAAGTATCGGCGGGTTTTGTTTTGGGCAGCGACCTCAGAGGACTTTTGCTCATCTAATGGTGGCGGACGGGTGTCCAAGACCGCGATTTTTTGGCTCGACCCTGAGCCTGGCTTTGTTATAATAAATTTGCAGTCATTTCAAGGAGATACCAATGGCCACAACCACAGTCCCGACAACCATTCCAGAAGTTACGCCCAAAACGCCGCCGGTCAGCTTGACCGCCAACGCGATTGCCAAAGTGAAGGAAATTATGGCGCAACAGAATCCCGTCCCTGCCGGCCTGCGTGTCGGAGTTGTGGGCGGCGGCTGCTCTGGTTTCTCCTACTCCATGTCGTTTGAAAACGGCGCGGGTATGATGGACAAAGTGTTCGACATGGAAGGCCTCAAAGTCTACGTCGATGCCACATCGCTGATGTACCTGAATCACTGCATCGTCGATTACGTCGAAACCCTCGAAGGCGCCGGCTTCAAGTTCGAGAACCCGAACGTGAAGAGCACCTGCGGCTGCGGATCTTCGTTCAGCGTGTAATTGGGAAGATTTCAAGTGTACAAAAGCCTCATCGTCATGAGCGATGAGGCTTTTGTGTTTGTGCACGATGTCGCGGCCAGGTCCGGGTCAAAGACCGGTACCACAGACGATCAGTAGGTCGCGATGAAGCCTCCCTGGTAGTTGTTGTCGGGCACGTAGAATCCGACCACAACGCTTTTGTCATTGATTCCCATGCCATAGGTTCCCATGCTCTGAGGATGGTCAATTGTGTAGTACTTGCCGCCATGCAACAGCGCTCCGTGGGGATGGTACAGCGAATCGAACCATTGAAAGACAACGTCGTCGGCGTTGTCGAGGTCCATGGCCATAGTGTTCGTCGCGCCGGGAACGTCAATCGTCTTGTAGGTCTTGCCGTTCCAAATAGAAGATTCGCTATTGTCCACCTTGTCCTGCCAATGCAGGACGATGTGTCCCTTGTTATTAATGCCCGTTGCGAAGGTCGCGGTAGCGCCCGGCACGTTCAGTGTCTTGTACGTGCTGCCCGTCAGACGGAATCCGTGCGAGCCCTTGGAGTCCTGATAAGAGCCGACAATCACTCCCTTGTCATTGATCCCGTTGGCGGCTGAGTTCTTGGCTCCAGCGGGACCAGGGATATCCGTAAACTTGCCGCTTTGATAGACAAACCCAATCGTCGTGGTGTTGGATTTCTGGTAGTTGCCCACGATTGCACCACTGGAATTGATATTCTTGCAAATCGTCGACGAGCCCTTGGGGTGATCGATGCGGGTCCACTTACCGTCACTTACCAGAAAGCCGCGAGGGTTCCCTCCAGGTTTGGGCAGATATTGTCCGACCATCGCGCCCGCGTTGTTGATACCTCCGACGGCCGTGAGCAGCGCTCCCGGAACCCGGACGGTCTTGTACTTGAAGGTTAGAGTTGGCGCCTCGGCTGCAGTCGCCGCCATCATGAAGACCAGCACGAATACCGCCAGCAGTAACGATTTGCAGATTCTCATCATTCCCTCCCTGGGATCGAATTGTATCGCCACGCTTCCGCCAATTCTTTGTGGACTGGGAAGCGGCAGCGATTGTACACCGACGTAGCTCCTCGTGACACCGTTTGGTCAGTAGGTCGCTTCGAAACCTCCCCCGGGACCGGTCAAGGGAGTGTAGAATCCCACGACGACGCCTTGGTCATTGATTCCGGTTCCGTACGTGTCCATGCTCTTGGGGTGATCAAACTTGTAGTATGTTCCGTTGTGGAGCAGCGCACCCTCCGCGTTGAAGTCGTTCAGGAACCATTGATAGACAACGTCGCCCGCGCTGTTGATGTCCTCGGCATACGACTCTACTGAGCCGGGAACGTTAATCGTTTTGTAGGTCTTGCCGTTGTACAGAGATGATTGGGTGGCCCCCCCTCCGATCGCCCAATGCAGCACGATATCGCCCTTGAGATTGATACCGGACGCGACCGTCGTAGTGGCGCCGGGCACGTTCAGGGTTTTGTACTTTCTCCCCTTCAGCAGGAATCCGTGCACCACCCCCTTGGAGTCGCTGTAGGAGCCGACAATCAGCCCGTTGTCGTTGATCCCGTTGGCTGCGGAGGACCTCGCTCCCGCGGGGCCGGGGATGTCCGTAAAGCTGCCGCTTCTATACAAGAACCCCCTGATCGTGCCGCTAGAATCCGCGTAATTACCAACGATCACACCACTGGAATTGATATTTCTGCAAACGGTGTTTGATCCGTTTGGGTGATCGATGTGGGTCAATTTATTGCCATCTCGCATGAAGCCGCGCGTGATCCCCTTTCCAGCCTGGTACTGCCCGACGATCACACCGGCGTTGTTAATTCCCTCGATAGACGTGCTTAACGCTCCCGGAACCCTGACCGTGGTGAACTTGAAAGTCAAGGTCGGCGCATTGGCCGCAGTCGCCGTGATAACGAACAGTAAGACCGTTAGAACCAGCAGTAACGTCTTGCAACTTTTCATCGTTTTTCCCTGGGGTAAATTTCCCTGAGCGCAGTCCTGTGCCATAGTTTTCTTGAATGGAATCAAAAGCGGCAGCGATTGTACACCTATTTCAGCGGGTCGCAACACGACGAATTATTTATAAAGAGGCTCGAATCGTGGCACGATTCGTCCCAGCATTGCCAGTTTCCAGAAGGATCGGGTAGGGCAACGCAACTCAGAGCAGATTTTGGATTAACGCTAGGGATTTTGCTCGGGAGGCATTTGCGGAGTCTGCATACCGGGTTGTGTAGGCTGGCCGGGCTGTACGCCGGGCCCGGGCTGGCCTAAGAGACCGCCGCCCGGTGCTACGGGTGAGCCCGGAGCTCCGGGAGCGCCCGCCTGTATGGCACCGCCTGCCCCTTGAAGAGCGGGCTGGTTGGGCGTGGTGAGAAGTCCACCGCGATCAGAGCTCGGATCGTAGATGAATTGCCATTGATAGTAGTGGTCTTTCTTGTTAAATACGCGGATGGTTTTGTCTTTACTTGTACTGGCGACTCCAACGATCGGTCCGCCGCCGAAGACCTGAGGGCCGCCGCCCGTGGTGGTAGCTCCACCGAAGGCTCCGGGAGCGCCCGGACCCGCAGCGCCCGGACCCGGTGCCCCTGGATTTGGGCCTTGATTGGGCCCGCTCGCTGCGTTCTCATTGTCAGCGTTGTCCGGTGAGTTCTGCCCCGCAGTTGGGGTTGCGAATGTGCTTCCTGCGGAGGCCTGGCCCGGGTTGCCCGCATTAATAGCGGACGCCAGACCGCCGGCCATGGCCACCGTATTCATGGCGCCATTGGGGAGTCCGGTTGGCCCGCCGGGGCCACCGATTCCCGGAGCGCCAAGACCGCCAGGATTCAGACCGCCAGGATTCAGACCGCCGGGATTCAGACCGCCGGCTGGAACAGCTCCTGCCAACCCCGCTCCGAACGACATTTGTACGTCGCCCATGTGAAGAATCTTGAAGTCTTTTCCGGTGATGGGATCTTTGTAGCGTTTGCGCAGGAATCGGACCTGGTTGGTGTTTTCCAGTTCCTCGATGCGGGTTGGATAACGGCCCAATTTCTTGACGAAATGTTTCATCGCCCGCGAGTACTGGACCCCGCGATGAATCAGTTCCTCTTCGCGATCACGTTTTACCTGGAAGGCGACGACTGGAACCATAACCACGGCGGCGATGGCGATGAGGGCCACAAACAATATGAGGGTGATGAGGATGTATCCGCGCTCGGTGCGGCGGCGCGGAGCGGATTTTCGAGCGGGCAACATCATGGGGATTTTGTAATTAAGAAATTTTGTAATTGGGTAATTCAGGGGCTGCGGTTTTCTCTAATTACTCAATTACGAAATTCCCCAATTACTTAATTCTACTTACCCCGCAGTTAGCGGAATGCTCTGGCGGTTGTTGTTAAGCACGTCTTCTATTTCGACAGAAGTAGGCGAGATGCGCAGGACCTTGTAATGGCGATTGACAACGTCTCCTTCTGCCGCGATGAAGACGTCTTCACCCTCCGACAGAAAAACCTTCTTGGCTTCGCCCGGCTTGCTGGCGAACCCGAAAAATTTCAAGTTGATGGGCGGCGGTGGCGGCGGCGGTGGAGGTTGGTTCTCTGCCGCTTTTTCCTCATCGGTTTTTACCGTCACTATGGGCTGCGGAATCTCGGCCTGGGTCATGAAGATGTTCCGTCCCGTGCCTTCGTACTTGGTATCTTCACTGGCCTTCAGCCAGTCATAGCGCAGAGTGGGATCGAGCGAACGGGTCGCGGGGCTAACCTTCTTGCCGTGAGCCTTACCCGTCGCAGCAGCAACAGGCCGAGAAGTCGGAATCGGCGACGTAAGCGGAGGCGCGACCGTTGCGGCCTTCGGAGATGAACTCCCAAGATTGAACAGCAACACCACGACGGCGACCAACATCAGCCCAAGGGCCACAAACAGCTTCGTCCGATTTTCCGCTCCCACTTTCACTTAGCACCCGATTTCACTTAGGCAGCACCTGTCTTGAGATAAGTTTCCAGCTTGAGTTGCAGCTTGACGATGCCGCCTTGTTCTCCGCCGAGCACCACGCTATCCACCAGGAAGAACAGTTGGTCGCGCTCCAGAGCGTTAACGAAACGCACCAATTGCAAGTAATCGCCGGCCAGATCCGCCTCGATTCCGAGGCGACGGACGCCTACAGTCTCCGGATCCTTCATGGTGTACTTAATGCTTTCGATTCTGGCACCACTTTGCGCCGCGACCTTGCCGAGATCGGCGGAAATCGCAGAGTCCTGCATAGGCAGCCGCTGGGCATAGAAGTCGGCAATCTGTTTGCGGGCGACAGGAATTTTCTTGTCCAGACCGCGCAATGGTTCGACCTCCCGCGTCTTCTGCTGCAACTCCCTCCAGGCCTGGTCGAGTTGTTCGCGCCTCGATGCTTCCGATCCCACCAAGGGAGAAAAAAACACCACAATCGCGATCACATCCACCATCGCTAGAGCGGCTAGCGCGATCTTCACTTTTCGCCGGGTGTCTCTGAGATCGGGCATTTACTGCGAACCTCCAGGAGTGGAGTTTCCAATTTCAGGCACGTAAAGCGCGGTAATGTGGAACTGAACTGTATCCCCGGAAGGTCCATTGGCGGGACTGGTGTTTTCCTCGTCAATATAGGTCTCGTGGAAGTGCTTCGAAGCCTCCATTTTGCTTACCAGGTCCAGGGCATGCTCCCGCGTGTCTCCGGCTACGATGAGCTTGATCTCCAACTCATTATCGGGCGCCAGTTCGGGATGAATCGATACCACGTGCAGCCGTGGCGGCATGACTTGCTCCAAGTCTTCGAAGGCCTTGGTCCAGGAAAAAGCTTTTCGCTGGAAAAGGTCGTTGAGGAACTGCGACCGGTCCCGGGTGGTGCTGTTCTGGGGCAGATTCAACAGCGCCAGCGCATCGGCCTTCTCTTTGTCGCGGGCCGCGCTCTGCGCCTCGTATTGCCGGATCAGTTGTTGGTCTTTGCGCGCGGCGATCCAACCGTTTACCGTCATCAATAGCAACAGCAAAGTCAGAATACCGAGCGCAACCAATCCTCCGCCCCAGCGCAGCCAGAATTGCCGGGCATCTTCGTAGGGCTGGCTTGCGAGATTGATATCGACGCGCATCTATGAAAGCAGGGCTCCGACTACCCCGGCCATCCTCCACTTTGGAATCGAACCTACGCTCGCACCCAATTGCGAATTTGCCACTAATTCAGTTACCTCGGCGCCAGTCTGCGCCCGAAGCGCGGGAACGGCCCCTCCCGCGTCGGCCAGGCCAGCAACGAAAATGTGCGCAATATTCAGCTGGTACGTATCCTGGAAAAATACCACGGAGGGATAAACCTCTTCCGCCAATTGCTCTCCGGTAATCGATACGCCGCGGGGGTTTTCCAAAGTACGGAAGAGCAGCAATTGATTCTTGTCGAGGATGGCAATGCTGGTGGTGCGCGCGTCGACTTTCACCACCAGGGTCGGCCGGTCCGCGTTGGCCGCGCCCAACGCAGCCAGCATGGACGGCAGCACGATGCCGGGGCTGTATCCCGCTTCGCGGAAGATGGACTCGTAATCGTCGATGACGCTGCTTAGCGCTACCGCTGCCACCACCCTTAGTCCGCTCGCTGCCGGCTGGGCATGGTAAGAAATCTTGGCCTTGTCGAGATCAAAAGGGAGCGATTTCTTGAGCCGAAAACGAACCACACTTTCGGCCTCGGTTCGGTTGGCGGGGAGAGTCTCAAAATCCAGCAACATCACGCGAACCGCGGCATCGGGAAGCACGGCAATCACGTCGCGCGACCGGCTGCTTACGCTGCCCAGCGTCTCTCGAACGGTGTCGAACACGCTCTTGCGCTCGCGCAGGTTCGCTTCCAACAAATCGGGAACCACGCTGCCCTTGGCCAGTTCTCCGGCAACGCACATCTCGACCACATCGCCTCGCTCCGAAACCCGTCCGGCGAGCACACGATCGGCGGCAATCTCGCAGGCCAGCTTCGGCTTGGAACTCGAATTGAAATTAGAACGCATTACCGACACTACTCCCAGCAGCACTCATACAAGTAAAACCCTGAGCCGCTCACAAATGCAATAGCTGGAAGAGCACTAGAGTCATTGGCCGAAAGGTCAGCCAGATTTCTGACAGAGTCCCAACCCGTGGTCATCCCGAGCAAAGCGAGGGATTTTGGCACTTGCGTGGCCAGCGAAAAAGCCAGATTCCTCGCGTTGCTCGGAATGACAGGAAGTCGGTTTCTCCAACAGCGCCGCCAGCCCGGCATCCAGCATGAGTCTTATCGCATGCTCTCGATGAAGGTGACCTTGTTAATCTCTTTCAACGTAGTCAGCCCGATTCGCACTTTGTCCAGGGCGGACTCACGCAGGAACCGCATGCCCTCATCACGGGCGGCTCGCCGGATCTCGGAAGTTGGCTTCTTCAGCAGAATCATCTCGCGGATACGGTCGCTTAAGTCGAGCAACTCGTGGATGGCAGTTCGTCCGCGGAATCCTGTCCCGGCACATTCAATGCAACCTTGTCCTTCGTAGAAGCTGACCTCTGACCAGGTCTTCGGATCAAGGCCGCTGGCCTCAAGAACCCCCGGAGCATAGTGCGTTGCGGTGCGGCAGGATTCGCAAATCAAACGTACCAACCGCTGCGCCAGAATGCAGTTCAAAGCCGAAACGAAGTTGTAAGGCTCGACCCCCATATTGAGGAAGCGCCCGATGACATCGACCACGTTGTTGGCGTGGACAGTGGTAAAGACAAGGTGGCCGGTAAGAGCGGATTGAATTGCGATCTGCGCCGTTTCGGTGTCGCGGATTTCGCCGACCATGATCTTGTCGGGATCGTGACGCAGAATGGAACGCAGTCCACGAGCGAAGGTCAGACCTTTTTTCTCGTTGACCGGGATTTGAGTGATGCCACGGATCTGGTATTCGACCGGGTCTTCAATGGTGATGATTTTGTCTTCGTCGGTCTTGATCTCGCTCACAGCCGCGTACAAGGTCGTGGTCTTGCCGCTGCCCGTTGGCCCCGTGACCAGCACCATGCCGTACGGTTCCTTGATGTAGCGGCGGAATTTGCGCAAGTCGTCTTCGTCGAAACCCACAACATCGAGAGTGAGTTTGTGGAACTTCTCGCTCATCGATTCTTTATCGAGCACGCGGAGCACGGCATCTTCACCGTGAATCGACGGCATAATCGAAACGCGGAAATCGATAGGACGCTCAGGACTCCCATAGCGCACGCGGAAACGGCCGTCCTGCGGAACCCGGCGTTCGGAGATGTCCAGCTCACTCATTACTTTGATACGCGAGATGATGGTCGAATGGTGCTCCTTGGCGATGGGCGGCATGGCTTGCGTGAGCACGCCGTCGATGCGGAACTTGATGCACACAGAATCATCGCGAGTTTCGATGTGAATATCACTGGCCCGCCGCTGCAGCGCGGTGAAGATCGTGGTATCGACTAAACGAATGATCGGGCTGATGTCACCCTGCTGGGTGGCCAGCCGGTCGATCGAGATGCTCTCTTCGGAGCCTGACTCATCTTCCCGGATTACATCCAGGGCAAAGCCTTCGCTGGCGTCTTCGAGAACCCGCTTCGACTGCTCCGTCTTCTTAAGGATTTCGGTGATCTGCGCCAGGGTCGAAACTTTGGTAACGATGCGCTTGCCGAGGAGCAGGCTGATCTCGTCGATCATCATCAACTGGCTGGGATCGGCGATGGCGATGGCGAGCCGGCCATCCTCGGTCTCCTCGAGCGGCACGAAGTTGTAGCGGAACATCAAGTGAACGGGAATTGTTTTGAACAGATCGTGGTGCAGCTGGAAATTATGCAGGTCGACGAACTGGCAGCGATAACGGCGCGCGATGTCCTGCGCCCGTTCCAGTTCCTCGGCGTGGGTGCCGGGGGCTGCAGTCCCGTTTCCGCCGACGAATACTGCTTTGTTTTCTGTCGTTGTTGCCATTGCTAAACCTACCTAACCCAGGCCAGAGCCGTATTTCTCGTCTAGTAAATTCCGAACCTAGTGAATCGTAGATCCCAAAGTGAAGATGGGTAAATACAGCGAGATAAGTATTCCGCCCACAATCACTGCCATGAAAATGAGGATGACCGGTTCGATCAGGGCCATGGCCGCGCCCAGCGCGTTCTGCACGTCCTCCTCATAAAACTCCGCCACCGAGTTCAGCATTGCCGGTAAGGCGCCCGTGGACTCGCCCACTTCGATCATTTCGACCGACAGCTCTGGAAACATCTTTTGCTCTTCCAGGCTCTTGGCCAGCGGTTGCCCTTCGCGTACCCGAATGGCGGCCTCGGAAATGCCAATCAGGATGCGCCGGCTGCTCATCGAAGCCCCCGCGGTTTGCAACGACGGCACCAGCGGCATGCCGCCAGCCAGCAGAGTGGAAAGCATGCGGGAAAAGTTTGCTACCTGGTACTTCAGCCAGATCTGGCCCAGCAAGGGAAGCGAGAGAATGGCGCGGTCGAGCCCTTCCGCCCCGCGATCGGTTTTCTTCCACTGCCAAAAAGCGAGTGCCGCGACCACCAGCGCAATCGCGAAAATCGGAAAATATCTTTGCGCGTGGTTCCCGACATTCAGCATGATCATCGTGATGGTCGGCAACGATGCTCCCATCTCCTCGTAAAGCTTCGCGAACTGCGGCACCACGTAGGTAACCAGGAACACCAGCATGATCGAAACCACGATGACTAACAGAGCCGGATACACCAGCGACACCGCTAATTTCTTCTTGAAGGTTAGCGCCATCCGCTGAAACGCAATGTAGCGGGTGAGCACTTCCTCCATGTTGCCGCTCTTCTCGCCCGCCATCAACGTGCTGGTGTAGATCTTCGGAAAAGCTCCCTGCCCGGAGAAAGCGTCGGAGAGCAACTCCCCGGCCTTGACCCGGTCGCGCACATTCTGTAACAGGCTTTGCAGATACGGATCCCTCTGCCGCTTGATCAACAAGTCCAAAGAATTCAAAATCGGCAGCCCGGCTTTGATCAATGTAAGGAATTGCGAGTTGAAGATGAGAAACTGGCCTTGCTTGACCTTGCTTCGCGCCCGCAGGCTGATGCCGCCGCCCGAGAACATGCCGCGCGGCTTGACCCAGTACACCAGGAAGCCCTGCTGCACAAAGCGGTCGCGAACCTCGGCCTCCGAGTAGCCGCTCTCCACCTGTTCCAACAGGCGCCCACGCTCGTCCGCGATTTTGACTACAAATTCGGCCATGCCGCTGTCCGTTTACCGTTGCCCACCCCAGTCTAGCATTCCCGCCGGTCAGCTATTTGTTAATTGCCGGTCAAACCATATCGGGAGTAACGCCACACCTGGGCTGCCCTGCCCGAAGTCAGATGCGTCGCAACCAACTGAAAAACAATTACTTAACTTCATGTGTTCATAGTGTCGAAAGGCCGAAATTCGTATCAGGATATGGCTTCAGCCATATCGCAAGGGCTCGAAGTCTACTCGGCTTTAGCCGCCGGGCTTTGACCCTATGGCCCCAACTCGCCATCAATCACCTCAACCCCGTCCGGTACCACAAACTGAAATCGGTGATCGGGAACGTCGACATTCTCCCTATAACTAGTAAAGCGATATTCCGTGACCGAGCCATCCACTTCCTCGATCAAAATTCGACTAATCCAGTGCTCGGGCGTGATCTCGAGCAAAACCTGGCCAACCCGGTCCGCGAAACTCTTTGGAACACCCCTGAGAACCACATCCCCCGCCGCCAACGGGGTTACGTTGGGCGCCAAGCTCAAACCCTGCAATTCCTTTTCCAGCTTCGTCTTACCCAGAAGAAACGCCAGCGGAGAGCGCAAATCGTCCAACTTCTTAACCGCCGTCCGCCGCACCTGCGGCTCACCCGGAACGTAAAACCAGGCATCCTTGCCGTCGCTCAGGAACAGCTTATCTCTTGGAGAACGGTACTCCCAACGCATCTTGCCCGGTTTTTTTAACCAAAGTGTTCCCGATTCAGTACGTTCCATTCCGGCCCCCCGATAAATCTCCGTGAACTCGGCCTGCAGGGAGCGCAAATGGTTGTAGCGCTCGTCGACGGCTTGGGCGACAACATGAACGTCAGATGGGGGGCTGGCGGATGCAATGGCGGTGGCCAGCCATAGGACAAGAAATCGCAGCAAAATGGAAGTAGGCTTCACAAATTGGCCGGGCCGGGATCGCAGGGTGTGCTGGGCCTTTCTCCCCCTACCAACAAAGAGGTTGCCCCATCCTTGCGTTCTTTGCAAGGGAGGGTGTCGATAATCCTAATCAGCCAATCTTTTGATCACCGCCCTCTCCCGCCGCCAACTGCGGCCGAATCTTCAACTCCGTCCGTTGCGTCTTATTCAGCAACGCCGGGAGAACCTGCATCGTTTCGGCAAACGATTGAATACTGAAGCGTGCCCGCGATCTTCTTCAGCGCCCCGCCCTGCGTCAGCACGTGCTCCAGCAGAGGATTGTGATAGAGCACAAACAGCGGCCCGGGATGTTCCCGCAACGAATGCTCCAGGTTGCTGATCATCCTCGCTAGTCCAGACTCAGGCAGCGGGTTGAACAGATAGAGCACGGTCGGTTCCGGTGGAAAGGCGAACTCGCAGGCATCGGCCAACAGGCATTCGATAGCGAAGCACTGCTGCGAATCGTTCTTGTACTTCTTGATATTTTCTTGCGCCACGCGATGCAATGCAGGCAGCAGTTCGATTCCCAGGAGGCGCCGGAAGGGATAATCCGTAGCCAGCAGCAGGGCGCGGCCCTTACCCGATCCGACGTCGATGAAGGTAAATTCCCGAAAATCGATTTTCGGACTCGCTTGGATTAGGCTCGCGAGCATCTCGCGAAACAGCGCTGGTTCGGTTGGTTGATAAGGCGAAAGAAAGTGCCCCAACAAACGATCGCGCCAGCCAACGGTCGCGCCAGTCGTATCCACGCGGAAGTCCCAGTCATACTCGACATCGCCATAGCGTTGTCGCCGCCGCGCGGGAGTCGACTCGCGAACGAACTCCCACAGCATCGAGATGATTCGCTTCGAGGTGGCGAAGAACCCATCACGCGCGTAGTTCTCCCTCCACCAATGGCGAACGATGGTAGTGAGACTTAGTTCGGGAGCGGGCGTTTGTGCCATCGCAGACCATGGTAATGCGTACTGAGCGCGAGGCTTAATTTCGTGGATTGATTTTGGGTGACCCACAAGCTTTACACCAGAGACTTCGACATCCGTACCAGATGACACGGCTGGTTTGGGTGCTGATCTGGAGGAAAGGGCAGAGTCCCGCTTTCTAGGTAGCCGAGACGGTGATAAAACGCCGGCAACTCGGCGCGCAGATTCACGATGGTAAGGTCCATAAAACGGCAGCCCGCAGCGCAACAATATGCCTCGGCAGCCGCAACCAAGCGAGATCCGAGACCAGATCCTTGCAGCGCGGGATCGACCGCGAGCAGGCCGCAGTACCCGCGCTCGTCACCCAGTTCCACATACACGCAGCCGACGAGCGCGCCAGCTTCCTCGGCGAGCAGAAATTTGCCCTTCTGCAGCAGGGCACGCACTTTTTCCGGGTTGGTACGGTCTGCATCGATGAAGAAACGCTCCGGGCGGAAAGCGGCATTCACCAGCCGCGCAATATTCTCGGCATCCTCGAGTTGTGCCGTTCGTGTCTCCATGAGATTCGTCCTGCGTGGGCGAGGACGCTCGCGCCTACATGGTTTGGATGTTAGTTCACAGAAGGTAGCTTCGGCACTCGGGGCGGAATGTAGCCGATCGGGGTTCCTTTTTCAATGAAGGGCAGGTCATCGGGAACTCGCACCTCGACGTGCCCATCCGGCATGAGCTTGTAGTTGTGACCGAGCGGATCGGTCGGAACGCCTCGCAAGAAGTTCGCCGCTTCCAGATCTGAAAAACTCTGCGGCAGATGTCCGGTTTTTTCGCGGAAGTGCGATACGAGCCTTTCGAGCGTGGTCACGTCTTCGTCCACCTGTAAGGCATTCAAGTGAGCTACCGCGTTGGATCTGACCTTAGGATCTCGCGTGGTTTGAAGCGTGGTGACCCACATGAGACGAGCCGTTTGGATGTTTCCCGCACGCTCCGCCATCTTCGCGGCCATGATTGGCATAATTTGGTGCGTATTTGGAAGCTTGGCGCCATCGGCGAATGCTTTTTCTGCATTGGCATAGTCCTCGAGTTCCAGGTAGTAAATGAAACCCAGATCGTAGTAGAGGTGCCATTGGTTCGGATTGTTGCGGATCCCGAACTCCACCAGTTTGATGGCTCGTTGCGGTTGGTTGGCGCCCCCCGGAATCTTCGGAGCTAGGAAGTTGGCGCCATATTCGTAAGCCACGAGCAGGTGCGGATCGAGGGTGGTTGTGATTTCGAGCAGCGGCGCCAGCAAGTCAAAATGTTCGGACCCTCGAACCAGCTTGTCTCCGAAATACTGCACGGCACGGGTCCAGTAGACGTCCGCGAGTAACCCGTCGTACCCCAGGCTCATGCGCTTGAGCAGAGTGGGTGAGGAGATGTAGAGCACGTCTTCGAGCGTAGCCCCGGTGCGCTGGTGATCGATGCTCCGGAGCAACAGCACTGATGCTGCCAGGCAAATTATCAGGAGAGTGCCGGCTACAATTGTGATTCGACGCGACGGCTTCATTTCAGATATAAGCACTCTTTTCGGATAACGTCCGCATTATCAACACTTACCATACATTCAGCGCACAAGTGGCGCACGTTAGTCACTGGACTAAGCCAGGGATTTCGCCCAGCGCTAACTCCAGCCGGTCGATGCCCGCAACGCTCTGCTCGGGCAAAGTTTTAATGTAGCATTTCTGGGTGGTGGCCACGTTGCTATGGCGCAGGATCCGCTGAATCGTTAGGTCATCGACCCCTAGTGCATGCAAATTCGTGGCGCGGCCGCGGCGGAAGCCATGCCGGCCTTTCCACTGAATATTAGCCGATTCGCATGCGGGAAGGATTTGTCGGTTCACCACATTGTTCAGCGAAAGCGATTTGCTGTTGCGGCTGGGGCACCGGCAAAAAACCCAAGCTCAGTGGCGGCGTCATAAATGGGTGAACTTCTGCCTTGGTTGTCTGTTGATGATCTGTGCTGGGCTGTGTTTCAGGTGCGCGCAGCTTGTGTGTACTTCGATAGTGGTAGGCTGACATTTATTGCTTGGATCGTTGTCGGGTCTCCCCGTTCGATTATTGGTACTGGCGTGTGCTTGCACACTTATTAGAAAAATCGCGACAAGGAATAGGCGCATAATCACTCCATGAAGAAACTTGAATGTACCGGGGGCCCGAAAGCATTGGAGAACTTTGAAGCTGGTATGAGAACCCATTTTCAAAGCGGCGAAGCCTGTAAAGCGGGCGAAGAAGGCTACACCTTCTCGGTCTTTGCATAAACACGAAGAATGCGGACAAGGACTACAGGGGGATTTCAATATCCACGGCGCATCGGCGGGAACCTAGTTCCCCGGCCCGTGGCTAACCACTTGCCAGTATCCACAACAGTCCCCCTCTCTTTAGCCTCGCTGGAGTCCAGGCCGCGCGGCTAGATGGTCTGCACTCACAGTGGTAAGATGATCTCCTCCGAGGAGGTGAACGATGGCAATCTGGGAATATCAAATCACCACTTTTTCAGGCAAGTCGGAAAATTTGAATACGTGGTTGAACGAAAAAGGCAAAGAGGGATGGGAACTCGTCCACGTAGAACAGCCGAATTACTGGTTCAAGAGACAGGAAGGAATGATGGAGGGCAAAGCTGCGTAGCCAGCGCCGTCCCCAGCATTACGCCGATTCCGCGACAAAAAGGCAGGCCCCGGAACTGAGGAGAGAAAACCGGAGCCAGCCTCCGCCTCAAAACTTCCGCCCACTATACCGTCGTTTCCCCGATTTGCAACTCGCCTGTTGCGCGGGACTAAAATCGCCGGAACCATGCCACGCTCGCGCAAGATCAATCTCGAAAAAGTGCGGGCGTCGCTCGATGCGGTATGCCCGAAATGTGGGAGATTGATTTGCGCCTGCAGAGGTGCGCCGCATCGACTTTGAGCGTATCGAGTTCCAGCGTGCGGAGAGCGATTTGCGCCGGTCCCAAGGGTCAACCGGGGGGTTTGAGTGTAATGGCCTGTTGTCGGAAGTTATCGCACTGATGGCCCCACCGATGCGAGTCCGGCGGTTTCTACCAACTGACTTCAAACAAGACGCCGCGTCCAAGGCAGCCCCAATTTTGCTATGTATCACCGCTCTGTTGTTGTCGTGCCATGGAAATTCAGATCGTCCGGTTCGAGTCCAGCAAAACCAACACCTTTCGTTCACTTCAGCCCGAAGGCAAGCTGATAGTAACTACTGTCGCCAACGTAAAGCATTCCATTCGATACGGCGGGATAGACCAGAAAGTCAGAAGTGGCATTGTTCTTGTAAACCCACAGCTTGGCGCCGGTGCGGGCGTTCAGTGCGTACAGCCGTTGGTTAGAGGTGATGTAGACCACTCCATTGGCCACGGCTGGCGAGTTCCCGTAGTGCATGAGATGGGCACTCCACAATTGAGCACCCGAGGTAGCATCCAACGCGTAAAAGGTGCCGAAGTTTGCGCCCACATAGACCACACCATTCGCCACAGCAGGCGAGGATCCCCCATTGTCGTCGGTCGCAAAACTCCACAGCAAGGCTCCCGTACTGGCGTTGAGCGCATCGACGCTTTGGCCAGCTGTGGCATAGACCACGCCGTTGGCCACAGCAGGCGACGACCAGCCACCGGCCGGATAGCTCCACAGTTGGTTGCCGGTCTTGGCATCTAGCGCATACAAGTTGCCTTCGGTGCCGCTTACGTAGACGACGTCATCGACCACCGCGGGTGAAGAAGCGACGGCGAAGGGGTCGCTCCATAGCTCAGCGCCACTCTTGGCGTCCAGTGCGTATAGGCTGCCGGTATAGCCATCGTTGGAGCCGATATACACGACCCCGTTTACGACAGCCGGCGAGGAGACTACCTCATTGTCCGTGAGGAAACTCCACAATTTGGTGCCGGTCTTGGCATCCAGGGCGTATACGTTGTGGTCCGGCGAGCCAACGTAGACCACTCCATTCGCCACCGCAGGCGAGGAAGAAAAATCATCGCCGTCGTTGTAGTTCCACAGCAGGGCACCGCTCTTGGCGTCTAGGGCTGATAGCGTGTTACCCCCACTCACAAAAGCGACCCCGTTCACAATGGCGGCCTGAGAACCACCGCCCTCTGATTTCCATTTCAGAACCAGATGCCGAGCATTGTTGACGTTGAGCACCTTCTCACATCGGTTCCAACGCTGCATGTTGGTGTTGTGGAACTCGCTCCAGTTGTTGCTGCACTCTCCCGCTCGCTGCTGAGCCCATGCTACGGACGCGAAGCCCGCGCAGAAAATCAGGATTGCGATGCTAATTCGTTTCATGACCAAACTCCGGAGGGTGACTTTGTCTGGCTGAAAGGAGACCCGATTATCCTGCTACACCTGCGAGGGCTTGTCAATCTGCAAAGGGTTGCGATTCTACGTGTTAGACAGTGTCAAGATGATTGCTGTCGTAACAGTGCGGCGGGAAAGGCGCTGGACTCCAGCGGGTGCAACTCCCGCCCGAGAACTGGTTCGTCCACCCGGTAGCAATCGAAGCGGCAGCCGAGGCAACGGAGCTGTCGCAGCTTTCGGTGTAAAGGGTCGCTTGGCGACTCCGCGAGCAGTTACTGATTCCGTTTGAGCCTTCATTCTTCCGGCTGGGCCGAGTCATTTCAGATTCCGGCGCTCGAAAATCAACACCGCTCCGCAGAGAGCCACGGTGGCGTAGACCAGGGCATAAGCCGTGTTCGAGAGGATGAGTTGCCCTGGCACGGGCTGTTCGTGGGCCACCGAACTAATCACATTTAGCGCGGAGAAATTCGGGACCAGATACGCTGCGCCCGTCGCCAGCCAGCGCACGACGCCTTTGGTCAACCCGGCGAATCCACGCAGGTCTTCCGCGAAAGTGCCGATCACGAACAAGGCAAAAACAAACACGGCAGAAAGCAATGGCGAAGAGAACGAGGAGAACAGCAACGCCAGAGAGGTGATAATCAAGAATTGGAGGATGATGAAATACAATGCTACCAACACCCAGCCATCAGCCGCCTGGAAGTGGCGCGACACGTACAACAACGCCGCGAATACTCCGAGCGCCATGAAGAACGCGTTGACCACCAGCGTCCCGGCCAGACCAAAGAACTTGCCGACAATGAACTCCCAGCGTTGAACCGGGCGCGACAGAACGGTGTAGAGAGTTCTCTTGTCGATCTCTTTCGAGACCAGCCCGATACCAATAAAAATGGCAATGACCACGCCAAACAGCGAAACTGCCGTGAGGCCAAGGTTGATCACGACCAGGCGCTCGATGCCAATCGAAATCTGGCCGACCAGGATGGCCGCTCCCGACATCAGCAACGCGAACGCAATCAGGTTATAGAGAACGCGATCTCGAACCGCTTCGCGGAATGTGTTGGAGGCAATGTGTACAATTCGTCCGCTCATTGCATCACCCCCGCAACCGCCTTGGACGGTTGCAGCTTGCGAACGAAATACTCTTCCAGCGAGGTCCGCACAGGGATTAAAGATACGATCCGCAACTGCTCGCGCCGCAGAGCTTCAAGGGCGGCGTCCTGATTTCCTTCGAGAAGCACGGCACGCACGGTGTCGCCGGTGACGTGGCAGTCTGCGCCCAACGCCTTCATCGAGGCTGGCACTTTGTTTCCGTGCCAGATCAGTTCGATCTTTCCTTCAATGCTCGAGGTGAGATCAGCTACCGCACCCACGCTCTGGAGTTCACCCAGATGAATAATCGCCACACGATCGCAAAGCGCCTCGGCGTCGGAAAGAATATGAGTGGAGAAGAACACCGTCTTGCCTTCGTGTTTCAATTCTTCCATCAGGTCCCGGACTTCGCGGCGTCCCATGGGATCCAGTCCGGACATGGGTTCGTCAAAAAACACAATCCTAGGATCGTGGAGGATGGCTTGCGCGATGCCCACTCGCTGCAGCATGCCTTTGGAGAATTTGCGCAACTGCACTCGCATGACATCCGGCAAACCGACCCGATCGAGGACCTCGCGGACTTTGCGTTCGCGTTCTTTGGGCGCCACTCCGGAGAGCTGCCCGTAGTAGTTGAGCAGTTCGCCGGCAGTCAGGTAGTCGTAGAAATACGGCTGCTCGGGAAGAAAACCGATCTGCGCCTTCATGCGCGGATCGTTAATGTCCATGCCCAGGATTTGGGCCGACCCGCCAGTTGGGTAGACCAGGCCCATGAGCATCTTCAGTGTGGTCGTTTTTCCTGCGCCATTGGGGCCGAGAAAGCCGAAGATCTCTCCCTCCTCCACTCTGAGGTGCAATGGCTTTAATGCGCACTTCGGTTTCTTGCGCCAGAAACCTACGCTGTAGGTTTTTTCGAGACCGAGAATATCGATTGCGGTCATGGCGGCAGAACTGAACAGCCCCCCTTTCTTGTCAATAAGAAAATTATATGCAAAATATGCGCGGAGGCGAGAGCGCGCACCCGTTAGGCAGATTACGAAAGTAAAAAGAGCGGGGTTGACTTCCTGCCGCCTCGGGATATCCGGTTGGTTTACCGGACCGACTGGTTGACGCGACAAGAAGACGGGGCAGAGCGGCGGGAGCAAAAAAACAAAGGAGCAACGGATTTCTCCGTTGCTCCCTGGCTTGTACCCTCCCCCAGGTACTTCGCCAAATTCAGACTACAGCTGAGGCCAAACTAGGCTGGCGCAGACGGTATTGATAATCGTCGGGGCGCCATTGTACGAAGGGTTGGCGTGAATTACGCCGTCTTCGTTGGAGCAGAAGCCGCGTACGCCCGTCTGGTTGAAGGCTGCCGCGGCGCCGCTGACGGTGTACTGCAAGTATGGGGCGCCAGCCGAAGTGCTGGTCACGCCGAAGTAGTAGCCGCTCTTGTTAAGAGCAACTGTGGTAGCCTGCGAAAGGTTCCAGTCGATCAAGCAAGCCGCAGTGAAAACCGGGCCGCCGGCAGGGCAACCAGTGATGGCTGGCGGTCCAAGGTTAGCCATTGCCGTCGCGTTCGCCGAATAGCCTTGCGCCGGGTAAGTGGAATAATAACTAACTTCGCCAGTGTTGACGGTACGGATCGAGCTAGCCGCAGACGATTCGTTGGCCGAGATACGTGCGCGCAACAAGTTCGGAATGGCGATAGCGGCGATGATAAGAATAATCGCCACCACGATGAGCAACTCAATCAGTGAAAAACCTTTCTGTTTCCGCATGTGTGTTCCCTTCTTCTCCGTTATCAGATGTGGTCTCAGTAGACCCAATTGCCGATAATGTTCGCATTTTAGCGGCCAGAAGCAGAAGTTACTATAGGGTGGGTTCGGATTCCGAGGCGTGGTTTGTTTTCAAGGGCTCAGCAATCTTCCGTAACCCCAGTACGTAAAGCAGGTCGGGCCCGGAAGGGTAGTTTTTAGCAGATTTTGTCGGCGGAATGACAAGTTGTGTCAGTTTGGTACATCGCGAATGAGATTGGTTCGCCAGATTTCGGAGTCAGTTGCAGTCTCCAGATTGACGATATTTTTGCCGCAAAAGCAAAAGGAGCAACGGATTTCTCCGTTGCTCCCCGGCTGGTACCCTCCCCCAGGTACTTCGCCAAAATCAAACTATTGCAACTGCGGCCACGCGGCGCTGGCGCAGACCGTATTTATGATCGTCGGGGCACCGTTGTATGACGGGTTTGCGTGGATTACGCCGTCTTCGTTCGAGCAGAAGCCGCGGACGCCGCTCTGGTTGAATCCCGCCGCCGCACCACTAACGGTGTACCCCTGGTACGGGGCGCCAGCCGAAATGCTCGTTACACCGAAGTAGTAGCCGCTTTTAGCCTTAGCTGCTGTCGTGGCTTGCGAAAGGTTCCAGTCAATCAAGCAAGCGGCAGTGAACACTGGTCCGCCAGCAGGGCAACCGGTTATGGCGGGCGGTCCGAGGTTAGCCATGGCGGTTGCGTTCGCCGAATAGCCTTGCGCCGGGTAAGTGGAATAATAGCTCACCTCACCCGTATTGGTGGTGCGAACCGAGCTGGCCGCAGACGATTCGTTGGCCGAAATGCGCGCCCGCAACAGGTTTGGAATTGCAATCGCGGCGATGATAAGAATAATCGCCACTACGATCAGCAACTCAATCAGTGAAAAGCCCTTATTTTTTCGTGTGTTCTTCACAAGTGTCTCCACAAACAGGGTGAGTTTCTTGAACTCGACTCTGGACTGATGGCAATTGGCTTGCCATCGCGGACTGCCATCAGCGCTCAAAGTTAGGATCTTCTAAGTCTCACAGCTGCCGCATATGGGAAGGCAGGGGGTATTTTGGGACTTGAAACCAGGCAGGCCAAGAGCTCAAAAGGAGAGACCATTGACAAATTTCGTCAACCAGATCTCATTTTCTGGTGACCTCACCATTTAAAATGCCGCTTACCCATGACAATTTCCCCCATGACAATTTCCTTCGAATCCCTGCAGATCGATCCAGACATCGAGCGGGCCTGGTCGCTTCCGGCTGCGTTTTACACCCATCCCTCTGTACTCGGATCGGAGCAGGAAAAGGTATTCGGCAAAACATGGCAGGTGGTAGGGCATTGCCATCAACTGGCGAAGCCGGGCGATTACTTTACTGTCGAACTTCATGGAGAGCCTCTGTTGCTGCTGCGCGGTTCTGGTGGCGAGTTACGTGGTTTTTACAATGTTTGCCGCCATCGCGCTGGACCGCCAGCTGAAGGAAGCGGTTCCCGCAAGCTCTTTCGCTGCGGCTACCACGGTTGGACCTACGGGCTGGATGGATCCCTGATCAGCGCTCCCGAGTTCGAAGGCCAGCATGATTTCTGTTCGGACCGATTCGCCTTGACACCGGTGCGGGTTGAGCAGTGGTTCAACCTGATTTTCGTCAACCTGGATGCCAACGCCGATCCGTTGGTGAAGAGCCTGGGCATACTTCCAAAGCAAGTAGAACGCTTCAATTTTGCCGGAATGAAACTCTTCCAGCGCCGGACGTATGAAATGAAATGCAACTGGAAGACTTACGTTGACAATTATCTTGAAGGCTATCACTTGCCCAGCGTGCATCCGGGATTGAACCGGGAGTTGGATTATGGGGCCTACACAGTGGAACCCTTCGCGCGTCACGTGCGGCAGTTCAGTCCAATTCGAGGTGCACAGCCCGGGGATGCCAATCCGCGCCGCTATCAGGAAGCGCGTGAAGACCTGACCACGGACTATTTCTGGATATTCCCCAACTGGATGCTCAACTGCTATCCCGACAATGTTTCGCTCAATATTGTTCTGCCACTCGGGGCCGACCGTTCCCGGGCGATTTTCGAATGGTACCTGTCCGAGGAAGCTCTCAATAGTAACGCCGCGAGAGAGGCGGTCGAGTTCAGCGATCAGATTCAGCTTGAAGACGTTGCGATTTGCGAGACGGTACAGAAAAACCTGCATTCACGCAGCTATGAGCGTGGGCGATACAGCGTGAAGCGGGAGAAGGGTGTGCACGGGTTTCATAGGATGTATGCGGAAGCCATGAAAGGCGGAAAGGCCTAGCCGCGCGTGGTGGCCGCCGCCGCCGAGCACAGCTTGAAACGAACCCTTTCCTTCTTTTGCAGGCAGGCAACGATTTCGAACAGGTTGTTAGCGTGCGGGTTTCCGGATGGGCCAAGCATCCGCATGAGGCTCTTGGGTGAATGGCGCGTGATCTCACCCAGTTCGGCGAAGCCAACCGTGGCATTGATGTAATCACGGAGCACGGTTTTCCCAGTTTCTACGTCTCCGGAGAGGAAGCTTTCAATGCCTTCGCGCAAGAGTTCTTTGCGGAACGCGGGATCACGGCGGACTCGCGCTCGAATTGTATCTTTGAAGTCTCGGGTCAGAGCCATTGCTGATTCTTCTCATTTCTTTCTGGTCTTGTAGTCCTGCCACGTCGCGATAGCGTCGTTGATGTCCCTTTGCTGCCGCTTTTTCGTTCCGCCGCCGAGTTAGGACAAGGCTCTCGCCGTTTTCACCGAAGTACACCCGGTAACCTGGGCCGAAGTTGATTTTGCACTCATGAACTCCCGAGCCAACGCTTCTCACGTTGGAGAAGTTTCCTTGCCCGATGCGCGTGACAGCTATAGCCACCTTGGCATCTGCTTGCGCGTTCAGGCCGTCGAACCATTCGGCGTAAGGACTGCGGCCATTTCGGTCGAGGTACTCGCGGACCTCAGTCATACCTTATGGTAACATATATGTTACTTTTGTCAAACCGGGCCACAGACCTGGTTGCCCCCAGGTGATTCGTGCTTGTAGGAAGCGGTTGCCCTCCCTGCGTTCGCGGGCGAGGGCGCCAGCGCCACACGGACTACACCGCCTTTACCAGCATGCAGGTTATGTCATCGTGCTGAGGAGTGGGGCCGACGAAGGCCTCGAGGTCGCTCATCATCCGGCGAAGCAGTTCATCCGGGGTGGCTCCAGCGCCAGCATGGAGAACGTTGAGCATTCGCTGTTCGCCATATTCTTCCTTGAGTCCATTCTCCGCTTCGGCTACGCCGTCGGTGAAGATCACCAGCCAATCCCCCGGTTGCAGGATCACGTTGCCGGTTTCATAAGTCTTATCCGCCCACATCCCCAAGGGCAGTCCGCCATTCGACAGACGTTCGATTGCGCCTGAGTTGCGTCGCAGGATCGGCGGGTTGTGTCCGGCATTGATGTAGGTCAAGGCGCGGGTAGCCGGATCGAACTCCGCCAGAAAAGCTGTGGTGAAGCGGAGGCCGCTTTGGCTGTTCGTACAAGCATAGTGGTTCATGCCGGTCACCAACTCGGCGAGAGAACAGGAAGTCTCCGAAAGTGTTTTGAGGCTGGCCTGGAAGGTGGCCATCAGCAGTGCCGCTGGAATGCTCTTTCCCGCGACGTCGGCGATCGCCAGCAAGAAATGAGGTTCGGAGGAATTCGTTGCAGGCCGGGCAAAGACGTCATAGAAATCACCGGCTACGGTGTTCGCGGGGCGAGTGATGAAAGCAATGTTCAAGCCGCGCACTTGGGGTGGCGTTGCTGGCAACAACCATCTCTGAATATCGCGCGCGATTTCGAGGTCACGTTTCATGACCACACGATCCGCGACTTCGAGCATCAGCAGCACGAACAACAGGGCCCCGCCCCAGAATCGCAGATCTAATTCAACGATCTCGACCTCTCCTGACTTCCCGTGATAACTAAAACCGCCCGCCGGAAATATCAGAAGCAGGAGGCCCAACAGCAGCAGTACTCGTCGCGCTGGCGTGAGCTTTTCAAGGATCGCCCAAATGAACTCCTGCGCCGTATGCCAGAAGTGGTGCCGGCGGGCGTCTTGTGGCGCTCGGGCCCGAAAGTCGCGGTGGTAAAGGCGGTAGCTGGAGCGAGCATCAGTGCTAAACTGCTTCCACAGTTGACCGAGTTCAAGTCCCTCGGTGACCCGAAGCCAGAATCGATCGAGTTGCTCAAAGAACTCGGGCCTGCGGGTTGCGCCTGGCGGAGGCGGGCTAGGCGCGGCTTGGGTTTGCGGGGGATTCATCAGCGCTCTCTGGGAGCAGCCATTATAGAAGCTCGCGAGGGAAACCGCTCGAAGGAGGAAGATATGCGCGACTTAGCCCGGTCAAAACAGCTTCATTTGCGTGCCGAGCTCGGCTTCGGCGGGGGGATGCGTTCTCTGACTGTAGCGATCGTAGTCACTGGGGATACCGTATTTTTGCCGCAGTCGCTTTATGAGCTGCGAAAGCGGTTTACGATAAGACGCGGGGAGAAATGCGCGCTCCTTGTAGCGTTGCCGGTAGCTTTCAACGAGCTGAGGGAACTCCTTTTCCAGAAACGGCAGGAAGACAGCCGCCGAGCAGGGCTTTAGGAACAAGGAATTGGCAGAGATGTATTTTCCGCCGGCTTTGGCTGTGGCTCGAACCAGTGCCTCCAGGTCGCGGGGCAAGTCGGTGATGCCGGGGAGTACGGGAGCGCAGATCACACCGGCCGCGACGCCTGCCTGGTTCAGCGTTTGCAGGGCCTCCAACCGTAGGTCGGGACGCGGCGCGCGCGGCTCCAGAATGCGGGCAAGCTCTACCTTCAGAGTGGTTATGGTGATGTTTACGAACAGGCGATTGTTCTTTGTAATTTGTTGGAGTACGTCGGTGTCCCGCAATACCAGATTCGACTTCGTAACAATGCCGATCTCGAATCCGCGATGCCGTGCCAACTCCTCGAGGATGGCGCGGGTCACCTCAAATCGCCGCTCCGCTGGTTGATAGGGATCGGTCGCGGTGCCGATCGCGATTTCCTCCCCTGGTTTGACGTGGTGGAGTTCCTGACGGAGCAGGTCTGCCGCATGTTGCTTCACGAAGATCTTCTGCTCGAAGTCGACGCCGTCCCTCAGTTCCATGAATTCGTGAGTATAGCGCGCATAGCAGTATTTGCAGGCGAACTCGCATCCACGGTAGGGATTGATTGTCCAGGTAAAGGGCATCCTCACGCCGGTGCAGCGGTTGAGCAGAGAACGTACGGGAAGTGTGAAGTATTCAACTTCGTGCCCTTGACGCATGGATTCTCCCTGCGAGGCCAGGCGAGCAATGCCTACGAGTCTGGGCTGAGAGTCGGGAAGGAAGGGAAGAGAAGCGGCCATGACGATATTCGCTTTTTATTCGCCATAGCGTAAACTCTAAAATCGGCTCTGTCAACAGGGATCTACTGGGCTGGCTTGGCCTCCGGCGATGGTTTTTCAAACATTTTGGGGTCGATTGTCGGGTTGATCTGGATCGAGGTGTATTTTACTGTGCTCGAATCCTTGCCGTCCTGTTTGTTCTGGTGCAGGTAGGGAAAAGTCAGACCGTCCGCCGTTCTCCAGTCGCTAAGCTCAGTCTCGCCTTGAAACGGACCGGACTGTCCCATTCCCTTATAGGTCTCCCGCAGAATTCGTCCGCTCTTGGGGTCTACATACCAACGGATCCAGGGAACCGCGCCGCCAACATCGACGATCGCAGCCTCTACGTCGCCGATCTTTTCCGTGCCTGCGGCAGTGAATGTGATCGCAGGATCATTCACGTGCTGCGCGAGATAAATAGGGTCATGATGAATCTGGGTTAAGTTCTCGGTTCTTTGCGATGCAGGCAGGTCGCGCGTTCCTCGACCTTCGGCGGACATGAACCCGGCCTGCGCGGAAACAACGATTGCCAGATTGCCGTGCGGCGTTGGAATGCTCACATGCATTCGATCGGGGAAGGCGATGGTCAGTTCGACCGGCGTGGGTGTCTGATCTCCGGGATCGCCTTCGGTGAAATTTACTCGCAATGACTTGATGGACTGCACCTTGTCCAGGCCGCCCATGGCCTGGGCCACCTTCGCAGCCAAAGTCTTGCCTTCTGGATTCGAGGCTGCAGGTTTGGCGGGAGCTTCTTCCTTTTCGCCTTTTTCGGCGGGAGGCGGCGGAATGGTGATGTCCACGTTGGTGACTGGACCGAGAGTAGACAGCGGCTTGTCGAACTCCGCCGTGTTGCCCACGACCAGAACCGCGAGTTTTTCTTGGTGCAGGTACTTGGCTGCAGCACGCGCCACATCGTCCTTCCCAACTTTCTCGACCCCGCTGCGATAGCGTTCCAGGTAGTCCGCAGGATATCCGTAGAACTCGTACGCCATGCGTTCGCGGAGCACTTTGTCAGGTGAGTCAAAATTGAAAACGAATGAGTTCAGGATGGAATCCTTGGCCCGTTTGATCTCTTCGTCTGAAATTGGATTCTTCTCCAGATTGTCGATCTCTTTGTAAAGCGCCTGAATGGATTCCAGGGTGCTTGCGCTTTTCGTACTCATCGAAATGCGCACAATCCCGGGATGATCAAACGCCGAGCCTATCCCACCGCCAACGCCGTATGCCAGCCCTTGCGCGGTGCGGATGCTCTTGAACAAACGTGAAGAAAAGCCGCCGCCGAAGGCCTCATTAAAAACCTGAGTAGCATAGTAGTCCGGGTTATCGCGCCGGATACCCAGGTCGGTCATGTTGATGGAACTCTGGTTCACGTCCTCTTTTGGAATCTGGTAATAACCGGGCTTAGCAGGCTGGAATTCGATCTTGTCCTCTTTTACCGGCTCTCCCTTCGGCCAACCGTCGTAGACCTGGCGAAGTTTGGCTTCCATGGCGGCAGAATCAAAGTCACCGACGATGCCCAAGATAATGTTGTTGGGATGTACGTAGGTGTGATGCCAGTCGACCAGATCCTGCCGCGTGACTGCGGCAACCGTAACGTATTCGGGTTCGCGAGCGTACGGATTGTTCGCGCCGTAGGCCAATTTCCTTGACTCACGGGTCGCGATCGCGCTGACATCGTCATTGCGACGTGAGATAGCGTCGTCCATTTCTTTTTGTGCCAGATCGATCTTCTCGGCGCGGAATTCAGGCTCGCGCAACACATCGTTAAACGCCTTGAACACATCGTCGAAATCGCCCTTCAAGCAAGACCACGAAATCGTAGTCGAGTCTGCAGTGCTGCCGGTTTCCACTTTGGCGGCCCGAATCTCAAGGTAATCGTCGAGCTGATCCCCGGTTTGCGTCTTGGTTCCACCCGTGCGCCAGACTTCGCCGTAAATATCCAGCATTCCTACTTTGCTTGCAGGCTCGGAACGCGAGCCGCCGCGGATGCGCGCGGTGCCATCAATCACCGGGAGTTCGTGGTCTTCCTGAAGAAAGATCACCATGCCATTCGGCAGTTCGATGCGCTTGGGCTCTTGAGGATGAAACGCGGGCAGGGGCGGAATTGGAATCTGTTGCCAACTGGTCGCTTGCGCTGTAGCGCGCGGAACTGCCGCGCCAACGACAACTAAAATCGAAAGGAGAATGCGCGGGAGATGAGTTTTCATTGCGCCCCTCCTTTTTGATCTGCTGCCGGAGCAGCGGGCTTGGTTTCGATAATTCCCACTGTACGGTTGGTCGGAACAAAAGTTTGATTGGCGACTCGGCGAATGTCTGCTTTGCTGACTTTGTCAATGCGGTCGACCGAGCGGAACAGTTCGCGCCAGTCGTCGTAGCGGGCCTGGTATAAAGCCAGATTATTGGCCAGCCCTTCGTTGCTGCCTAGGCTGCGGATCAAATTGGCCTTAGCCCGCGTCTTAATCATCTTCAGTTCCTCATCGCTGATGTCTTCGTTCTTCAGCTTCTCAATCTCGACATGGATGGCTTCGGCCATTTCGGCTGGCTTGTGGCCGGGAAGTGGGAAAGCGTAGAAAGCGAAAAGGTGTGGATACTTGTTGCCCGGCAGGCCCGTGAACCCCGCTGAATCAGCGGCGATTTTCTTGTCCCGCACCAGCGCACGATACAGCCGCGAGGTGCGTCCGCTCGACATCAGGTCGGCAATCGCGTCGTACACGGCGTCATCCGGGCTGCGGTAGTCAGGCCGATGGTAGCCCTCAAGATAGAGCGGTTGCGACATATCCTGCAGCATGACGCGCCTCTCGGCGTTTTGCGGCGGCTCGGTAGTCGTGCGCTCGTCCGGCTGCGGGCGCGAAGGGATGCGGCCGAAATATTTTTCAATGATCGGCATTGTCTCCGATGCTTTTACGTCGCCCACCACGGTTACGACCATGTTGGACGGAATGTAGTACTCGTCGAAAAACTTCTTGGCATCAGTGGCGGAAAACGAATTTAGATCCGACATCCAGCCGATCGTCGGTCGATGGTACTCATGAGCCTGAAAAGCCGCAGTGGTAAATTGTTCGAGCAGCCGCCCGATGGGGTTGCTGTCGACACGCATGCGACGCTCCTCGATCACCACATTCCGCTCCTTGTAAAACTCGCGCATCACGGGATGCAGAAAGCGCTCCGACTCCAGATAGGCCCACAACTCCAGCCGGTTCTCGGGGAACGAATAGAAGTAGTTGGTCTCGTCATCGCTCGTGTTGGCGTTAAGATCCTCGCCGCCGTTGATCTCCACGATCTGCGGAAATTCGTTGGGCTTCACGTACTTGTCGGCTTCGGCGACGGCATCTCTCCAGGCCTTTTCCAGGTCTTTCAGTTTCTTCTCGTCCCGTCCGACGGGCTTGTCGCGCGCTGCGATGTAAGCCGCGTAAGTCTGCTCCACTTTCTCCAGAGCAACTTTTTCGGCGGCGTAATCCTTGGTGCCGATCTTGTCGGTGCCCTTGAAAGCCATGTGCTCAAACATATGCGCCAACCCGGTCTGGCCGAGAGGGTCTTGCACCGAACCGGCATCCACGTGGGTGAAGAAGGAAAATACCGGCGCCTCTGGACGCTCGCAGATCACGACGGTCAAACCGTTGTCCAGTTTCTTGACCGTAGTGCGCTTCTCGAAAGAGGCCACATCCTGTGCGGCTGCTAGCGCGGTGAGTACCAGAACAATGGCGAACGACTTGAAAGAGCGGTTGCGGCTCATCGGACCTCCACGAGGTTGGACGCGAATGAAGGGCAGAAGTTTGAAATTACGTGGCGGAAGGGGAAGTTGTCAAACGCGGGATCAGCCGAGAGTTTACAATCCAGCATCAGAGATGATGCACCGGGAACCTGGGAGGCCGCTTGAGCAAGCCGGAAGTAGTTGAGGTCGACGGCAAACATCTGAGTTTGACCAACCTGGACAAGGTTCTTTACCCCGCAACTGGGTTCACCAAGGGACAGGTGATCGATTACTATGCTCGTATCGCGCCTGTCCTGCGGCCGCATCTTGCGGGACGTCCGCTCACTCTGAAGCGCTATCCCGAAGGCGTGGACAAAGAATACTTCTTCGAAAAGAACGCGACTAAACATCGTCCGGACTGGGTAAAGACTGCGCCCATCTGGAGCGAAGGCAACCAACGCAACGTAAATTACATTCTGGCAAACGATCTGCCCACGCTCATCTGGATCGCGAATCTCGCGGCCATCGAACTTCATCCCTCGTTGTCGCTGGCGAAAGATATTTCTTCGCCGCGCAGTATGGTCTTCGATCTCGATCCCGGCCCTCCCGCGAATATCGTGCAATGTTGCCGGGTGGGCATGTGGCTGCGGGAGATTTTCGAGCACTTCGGGTTGCAGAGCGTTCCTAAGACATCCGGTTCGAAAGGGCTGCAGATTTATGTTCCCTTGAACTTGCCCACCAGTTACGAGGTCACCAAGCCTTTTGCCCACGCGCTGGCGCGTTTGCTCGAGAACGAGCACAGGGAATTGGTAGTTTCTGACATGAAAAAGCAGTTGCGAGTAGGCAAAGTGTTTGTGGACTGGAGCCAGAACGACGAGCACAAGACCACAATCAGCGTGTATTCATTGCGGGCGCGCGAACGCCCCACGGTCTCCACTCCGGTGAGATGGGACGAGGTGGAGCAGGCCCTCAAAAAGAAAGACGCGACCCTGCTGGTTTTCGAAGCAGGTGAGGTTCTTGATCGAGTGGGAACGATGGGAGATTTGTTTGAGCCCGTGCTCAAGCTTAAGCAGAAGTTGCCAAAGCTGGCGGGGATCGCGGAAGCCGCGCCCCGGGGCGAGGAACCGGGACTAGACCTGGCGGCCCAGGCAGAAGATCCCGGTGCGAAGAAGGCAAAAAAGAAAAACACGAAACCCGCCCGCCGGAGGTCCGTCTCGAAGCCGAAGGGCCGGAAGGTATAATCCGGCTGATCTTTCGAGTTTTTGGCACTTCGGCGGTGGCGGAGCGAAACCATGGCGCAACTGTATGCCGGCACATCGGGATGGGCTTATCCAAGTTGGAAGCCCGACTTTTATCCCGCCAAGTTGGCCCAGTCCAAATTCCTGCAATACTATGCGACGCAACTAAACGCAGTCGAGGTCAACTTTACCTTTCGCCAACTTCTAAAGGAGAGTACCGCACAGAAGTGGATCGAGGCCACCCCCGCCGCATTTCATCTCAGCATCAAGGCGCACCAGGTCATCACGCATATCAAGCGCTTGAAGAAAACCGAAGACTTCATTCCGCGCTTCCTGAGCACGATCGAGCCGATCGCACGCGCGGAAAAGCTAGGGCCGCTGTTGTTTCAACTGCCGCCGAACATGAAAGCAGACGCTACGCTGCTGGGAGAATTTCTGACCGTTCTGCCACGAGCGGTTCCTTCCGCCTTCGAATTCCGGCATGCGTCATGGTTCACGGACGAGATTTTTGCCCTGCTCAAGAGTGGGAACCGCGCGCTGTGCGTGGCCGAGACTGAGGAGCGGACTACACCCGACGTAGTAACAGCAGATTTTTGCTACTACCGCTATCGGAAACCCAGTTACACCCCTGATGAACGGCGTGCCATGGTAGACCGAATTCATGAGCATCTGGCACAAACCCGGAATGTGTTTGCTTATTTCAAGCACGAGGAAACGCCGGAAGGGGCGATTTATGCGGTCGAAGTGCTGAAGGAAGTAAATCGGACTTAGCAGTGTTCATCAAGCGAGCGACCGCGTGATATCTGCGACAGATTCTTCGAACCATCGAGGACGTTGATGCTTATTCCAGATGCATATCGCAGACTTGAAAAAGAAAAAGGGTGCTCACTGCGGGAAATCGACTGTGCGGGGGTTGCGTTCACGCGGAAAGACATTCTGGACGCGATCGAAAGCCTGAGGGGAGGTCAAGTTGCTGTTCTGGCTGGGGATGTGCTGAAGATCGCAAGTGGAGCGCAGCCAGACGGTCTCTGGTATGGAAAACCCGAACCCACGTACGATAACTGGTATGCGGATAGGAGTCCGGGAGAAGATCTCATGGACTACATAGAAAGGAGCATCGCAGAAACCGAGCGATACATTCGAAGCTACCCTGACCCTCAGGATGGAACGATACTCTACAGTCCCGTCATTTCAGAGCTTGGTGTCGGCAATACTGCGCGATGGTGATAGCGTTGCTGGGCACATGCTGTTGTCTCCGTCGCACCGAAATCATCACTTCCCGCAGGGTCCGATAACACGCATACTTCCACTGTGCCGTCAGAAGCGAACTCGCGCGTGGTCTCCGGCTTTCTCGACTACCTGAAAGTTGAGAAGGGACTGGCGCCGCTCACGATCGCTGCCTATACCACCGACGTCGGTCAATTCACCGGATTCCTGGGGAAGCGAAAGCGCACGCTGCTGAATGCTCGTGGCGACGAGGTGCGCGATTTCATTCAGGAACTGTTCACCAACTCGGTCGACGGAAGATCGGTAGGAAGAAAGCTCTCAGCGCTACGCCATCTGTATCGATATCTGCTGCTCGACAAGCTTATCGAGCACGATCCCACACTGAACATTGACTCGCCGAAACAGTGGAAGGTGTTGCCTAAGTCGCTGGCTCGCGACGAGATGGAAGTTATCTTGCGCGGCTCCCCGCCCGGGTCAACGCGCAAGAACGCTGAAGCGATCACTCTGCGTGATCGTGCAATCCTCGAAGTTTTCTACGCTGGAGCGCTCCGCGTTTCGGAGTTGGTTGCAGTCAAGCTTGAAGATCTGAAGCTGGATCTCGGATATGTGCTGGTGCGGGGCAAGGGCGATAAAGAACGGATCGTGCCTTTGGGAAAATCTGCCCAGGAAATCCTGGCCGAGTACATGAAGCATTCACGGCCCAGGCTGGCGCGAGAGCGTACGTCACCGTTGCTGTTCCTCGGACGCGGTGCGCACAAGTTGACTCGCCAGCGCATCTGGCAAGTGGTTCGGGCTGCATCCTCGAGCATGGGGCGCAATGCCAGTCCGCACATGCTGCGCCACAGTTGCGCCACGCATATGGTGGAGAATGGCGCCGACCTGCGCACGGTTCAGAGCATCCTCGGACATGCTGATATCTCAACCACGCAGGTCTACACGCACCTGGCGCTCGATCGGCTGAAGAGCGTGTACCAGAAGCACCATCCGAGAGCGAAGGCAAGATAAGTAGTGATTTTCCACCGCAGAGACACCGAGACACAGAATAAGCAGAATCGCTCTCTGTGTCTCTGGGTCTCGGTGGTGAGAACGGGCACCTATGACGACAAAAAACAGCCGTACGCCACTCGAGAAGGCAATCGACAAGTTCCTGCATTCACTGCGCCAGCGCAACGCCTCGGTTCACACGCTCAAGGCCTATACCGGCGACTTGGACAATTTTGCAGCATACGTGGGCGCACGCGACTGGCGAAGCATCGATCACCTGACGATCCGCGGATTTCTCTCCCATCTTTACGAAAAGCATCTTGGCAAAACCTCGGTTGCGCGAGCCCTGGCTGCCGTCCGTTCTTTCTACCGCTGGCTGGCGCAGGAGGAAGTGGTGGAACAGAATCCTGCCGCGTTGGTTTCCACACCGAAGCTGCCGAAAAAGCTGCCTCGCGTCCCCACGATTGAAGAAATGAACACCGTGCTCGATGGGCGGATGCCTGAGGAGGCATCATTTCCCGAACGTGATCGCATCATGTTCGAACTGCTTTACGGATGCGGCATCCGTAATTCCGAACTGATCGGAATCAATCTCGACGATATCCGTCTGAGCTCAGAAGCCATTCTTATTCGTGGCAAAGGCAAGAAAGAACGCTACGTTCCCTTCGGAGATTCGGTGAAAGCAGCTCTCGCTGCCTACTTGCCACAACGCCAGCAAACGCTGGCCGAACGAAGAAAGATTACGACCGCGCTGCTGATTAATCAGCGTGGCGGACGGCTCACGACACGCAGCGTGGGACGAATCATTAAGAAGGTCGCTGTTGCCAAAGGCCTCTCGCCAGACGTGCATCCGCACACGCTGCGTCACGCCTTCGGCACACACATGCTCGAGGAGGGTGCTGACCTGCGCTCGATTCAGGAGATGCTCGGTCACGAAAGACTCTCAACCACCCAGCGCTACACGCAACTTTCTATGAAGCACGTGCTGGAGGTGTACGACCAGACGCATCCGCGCGCCAAGTGACCTGTAGAGACGTTGCTTGCAACGTCTATTCCTGCGTAGATGTAACCGAGAGACGTAGCGGAGCTACACAGAGATGCCCTTCTGCAGTTGCTCCCACATCTTTACTACGCGTTCCCGCAGCTCTGCTGTGAGGGCTTCGTACGCTTTTTCCGAAGCCTCGGCTGCGGGCGGTGGATAAATCGGATCACCGATTCTTATCCGCAGTCGGGCAAATTTCTGAAATTTCTTGCCGCGCGGCCAAGCTTCATGAAAACCTTCAATCGCCACCGGGACAATTGGTACCTGGATGTGAATAGAAAGGATCGCCGCACCTTTCTTGAAAGTCTTCGGCGAGCCATCAATCGAACGCTCGCCTTCGGGGTAAAGCAATAGCACCCTGCCGTTCCGCAGGCCGAAGGCTCCGGCGCGCATGGCGGGAATCAGGTTCGCGTCAGGATCCACCACGACGACGCGCGCCCACCGCGCCAGTGTCCGCATCAAGCCTTTGTCGAAAATGTCGCTGGTCCCCACCGCGAAGCTGTCGCGAAACACCTCCCATGGCAGAACACCTCCAAGAATGATCGGATCGATAAAGCTTTGGTGATTCGAACAAATGATGAATGGTCCATGGGCAGGAAGTTTTTCCAGTCCGTCGACGCGTAAATGGAAACGATCGAGAGCGATGATCTGTATCAATCGGCTCACCACATACCAGAACGTTTCCTTGAAAGGCTGCCGCTGGAGCAGAAGTCGGACCTGGGGGTCTGCAGGTTCTTCTTCGAGCACCGCTTTCCAGCCGGCGAACTGCTCGCGAGGCGCACCCGCCACACCGCTGGCTGCGCTCTCGCGCACCGCATCCACCAGTTCGCGCACTGTGTAAATTTCCGATAGACGCGATTCCTCCATGCTCCCGCCAAGCTCTTGCTCAAGGGCGACGAGAAGCTCCACCCGTTGCATCGAATCCAACCCGAGACCGAGTTCGAGGTTGTCGCCGGGTCGGATTGATTGAGGCCTGTTTCTTGCGGCCTCCCGCATGATCTCGAGCGCGCGCTGTACCTCGGGCTGTTCCAGCCACGCGCCGTCTTCCGCGCTTAAGGGTTTTTCTGAGCTAACCTCCGCATCCCCCGACCTGCCTTCCGCCCGATTTGCTCGCACCCGCTTCTCGATCTCAAATCGCTTCAACTTTCGGGTGGTCGTCCGCGGTAGACTGTCCTGCCAGATTTCATAACTTCCAATTCGCTTGGTCGAAGTCAGTTGTGCCGAGAGGTTTTCGATGTCGAAGCGGATGACCTCTCTTGCGTTGACGATCGTGCGCTGTTTGAGCACATCAAAATTCGGAACCACCACGGCATGTAACCGGTCTTCCCCTGGGCGGCCTTCGAGGCCGATCACAGCAATTTCGCCAATGTAAGGGGATTTCAGATAGTGCGCTTCGACTTCCTCCGGATAAATGTTTTTTCCGTTGCTGAGGACAATGACCTCCTTCTTGCGTCCGGTGATAAACAGGTTTCCACGGGCGTCGAAATACCCGAGATCTCCCGTGTGCAGCCAGCCCTCCCTGAGGACGGCGTTGGTGGCGTCGGGCCGGTTCCAATAGCCTTTCATCACAACCGCACCACGAATCGCGATTTCGCCAACCGCTTGGCCGTCTTCCTGTGGTTGCGAGTCAACGATCTTTCCTTCCACGCCCTCGAGCGGTTTGCCCACCGAGCCAATGACGTTGTCCGCATGCGAAGTGGCAAAAGCGGCGGCGCTGGTTTCGGTGAGGCCGTAGGCCTGCAAGATATCAATTCCCAGCGCATGGAAATCGCGCCCGATTTTGGGCTCAAAGCGTGAGCCGCCCGTCACCAGATAGCGCATCTTGCGGCCGAACGTATTGTGGATCCCAGGAAAGAGAACGGGACCAGGATTCCATCCGAATCTTCGACTGAAGCGAGTAATTGCCATCATCGTTCGCACGGACCAACTCGCGAGTCTTCCGCGTTGCGCCACTTCCTTGAAAATGCGTTCATGGATCAAGTAAAAAAACTGCGGCACCACCGCGAACGCTGTGATTTCCCGCTCTCCGAGCGCACGAAGTAGCTCGGTCGTATTCAGAGTTTCGAGATAAACGACACGAGAGCCTTTGACCAGCGGCAACAGCAGGTTCGCCATTTGCGACAGCACGTGAAAGAGCGGAAGCACACCTAGCAGCGCGTCCTCAGGAGCAAGCTGCGCCCAACCGAATACGGCCCGCACTTCGCCCATGAGGTTCGAGTGCGTCAGCATCACTCCTTTGGGATCCGCGGTGGTGCCGGAGGTGTAGAGCAGGGAAGCAAGATCGTCGCCCCTAGAGAGGACAGGAACAAAGTTTCCTGGCCCTGCAGCAAAGATGCTCTTTAGATTCGCTCGCGTGGGGACAGCCGCCCCTGGCTGTCCACCCGAGCGAAGCTCGGCAGGGCGGACACTCTTGTCCGCTTCTGGCGAATCGAGGAGAACAATACTGACTTCAAATTCACAGACGGCCTGCTCGGCGGTCGCCCAATGCTTCTCGTCACAAAACAGCAGAGCACTACCGCTGTCCTTGAGCAACTTCGCAACCTGATCCGCATGAAACGCCGTGTCCAGAGGAACCGCGGCGCAACCGGCAGCGATGATGCCAAGGTACGCAGTGATCCAGCGCGGATGATTATCAGCCAGAATCGCAACCCGAGCGCCCCGTTGAAACCCGCCCTCCGTCAGCCAGCGGCCAATGCTCTCCGCCATGCGCCGCGCTTCATCGTAAGTGTTGCGTTCCACGCGGTCACGGCGCTGAATTTCCAGCGCGACGTTGTCAGGCCAGCGCGTAGCGCACTCGCGGAAGAGTTCGTAGAAGGTCGGCATGGGCCAGCGGGAAAATATACCTGAAAACACGCTTCAGCGTTGTGGTCGGAGAGCCTGCCGAGAATCGGCCTCAAACCTGGTTTCTTTGTCCTCGGTGATTCTAAGCGGCTTTTCTTGGAAAGTGTGCTTGAGAAGCCTCGCTCGCGACTTACGCGCCAGGCAGGCATCTAATATACTAACCTTCTATACTAGGCTTTTGGGATAGCGGGTGTAGTGCCCTCCAAGGATTCTCATTTTGATTAATGCTCTGGTAGCCAAAGTTTTCGGGACCAAGAACGAGCGCGAGATCAAGCGCCTGATGCCTCGCGTCGAGGCCGTCAGCGCGCTTGAGCCTGCCATGCAGAAGCTCACAGATGAACAACTGCGCGCCAAAACGGACGAATTCCGCCAGCGGATACAGGAACGCCTGGCCAGTATTCCAGACGAGCCTGATGCAGACCAAGATCGCCGGAAAGAACTCGATACTGCACGGACGAAGCTGCTGAACGAGATCCTCGATGAGCTTCTAGTCGAAGCCTTCGCCGTGGTACGTGAAGGTGGCCGTCGCGTTCTGAACATGCGCCACTTCGATGTGCAATTGATCGGCGGCATGGTTCTTCACCAGGGCAAGATCGCAGAAATGAAGACCGGCGAAGGAAAAACCTTGGTCGCCACTTTGCCGGTTTATCTCAATGCCCTGAGCGGACGCGGTGTGCACGTAGTCACGGTGAACGACTATCTGGCCAAGCGCGACTCCGAGTGGATGGGCAAGTTGTACAGTTTCCTCGGCCTCAGCGTGGGCGTCATTGTCCACGACCTCGATGACCAGCAGCGCCGCGAAGCCTACGCGGCCGACGTTACCTACGGTACCAATAACGAGTTCGGGTTCGACTATCTGCGCGACAACATGAAGTTCGATTTGCACGACTGCGTGCAGCGTGGCCACAACTTCTCCATCGTCGACGAAGTCGATTCCATCCTGATTGACGAAGCCCGTACCCCGCTGATTATTTCGGGTGCCAGCGAAGAGTCCACCGACAAGTACGCTAGGGTAAATCGCATCATTCCCAAGCTCGAAAAAGGCGAGGAGATTGACGTTGCTCCCGGTGAGCCCAAGCAGTACACCGGCGATTACGTTGTGGACGAAAAACACAGGAACATTACGGTTACCGACGTGGGCTGGGAAAAAGTCGAGGAGTTGCTCGGCATCGGCAATATTGCCGACCCAGAGAATTGGGACCTGAAGCATCACGTCGAGACCGCCGTAAAGGCCCACGCTCTCTATCACCGCGATGTTGAATACGTGGTGAAAGATGGCGAAGTCATCATCGTCGATGAGTTCACGGGTCGCCTGATGCCTGGACGCCGCTGGTCTGATGGCCTGCACCAATCGGTTGAAGCCAAGGAAAACGTCAAGATCGAACGCGAGAACCAGACGCTCGCTACCATCACGTTCCAGAACTATTTCCGCATGTACAAGAAGCTGGCCGGGATGACCGGAACGGCGGAAACTGAAGCGCCCGAGTTCGACAAGATCTATCGGCTGGAAGTCATGGTTATCCCCACCAACAAGCCGATGCTACGGCTGGAGAATCCGGATGTTGTTTACCGCACCGAAAAAGAGAAATATTTCGCCGCCGCCGATGAAATCCAGAGATTGCACGCCACCGACCAGCCGGTGCTGGTTGGCACAACGTCGATTGAAAAGTCAGAACGCCTTTCCGATCTCCTGAAAAAGAAAGGCGTGAAGCATTGGGTGTTGAACGCCAAGCAGCACGAGAAGGAAGCTGAAATCGTTGCTCAGGCCGGCAGCAAAGGCATGGTCACGATCGCCACAAATATGGCAGGCCGCGGTACCGACATTCTGCTCGGCGGGAACCCTGAGTTCATGGCCAAGCAGGAATGTGTGAAGAAGGGAATCGCACAGCCGCTGCGGGCCGCACAAGGCAAAGTTCAAGCCGTAGTTGACGACACCAAGAACACCGTCTGGTACTACGCCGGCAACGAATACGTGGTTCCTACGGACCAGTGGACGGAGATTTTCAATCGCCACAAAGCGCAGACCGACAAGGAGCACGAAGAAGTCATCGCTGCTGGAGGGCTGCACATCTTCGGCACCGAGCGTCACGAAGCTCGCAGGATCGATAACCAGCTTCGCGGCCGCGCTGGTCGCCAGGGCGATCCCGGTTCGTCTCGTTTTTACCTTTCGCTCGAAGATGACCTGATGCGCATCTTCGCCAAGGAGTGGGTCTCAAACCTGCTTCAGCGGCTTGGCATGGAAGAAGGAGTCCCGATCGAATCAAGGATGATCTCCCGCCGGATCGAAGGCGCGCAGAAGGCCGTCGAAGCGCAGAACTTCGAAGCCCGCAAACATCTCCTCGAATACGACGATGTAATGAATAAGCAGCGCGAGGCGGTGTACGGCTTGCGTCATCAATTGCTGGAGGGTGTCGATCAGAAAGAATTGATCCTTGAGGATTACGTCTCCGGCATCCTCAGCGACTTGATGGATCAGTTCTGCGCGGTTAAAGTTCATGCCGCTGACTGGGATCTCAAGGGCTTGAAAGATGCCATTTTCACCCGCTTCGGCGTGGATATTTTAGCGGAAGGCATCAAACCGGAGACCCTGAACCGCCAGGAACTGGGCGACGCGATCTTCGACAAGCTCAAAGCCCGCTACGACGCCAAGGAGAAACTGATTGGTCCCGACGCCATGCGCTATCACGAGCGCATGATCATGTTGAGCGTGCTCGACTCGCAATGGAAAGACCACCTTCGCGACATGGATCATTTGAAAGAGGGCATCGGCCTCCGCGGCTACGGCCAGCACGACCCGCTGGTCGAGTACAAGCGCGAGTCCTTTGACATGTTCGAGGCCATGATGCAGCGCTCCCAGGAGGAGACGGTCCGTTATCTCTACCTGATGCAGATTTTGGAGCGGCCTACCGAGGGCGGAGCCCCTCGACCTGCGGATGGAAGTGTTCCCGGCGCAGCTCCAGAAGTCGGCGTGCCAGTTCCGCGAATGGCTGGCGATGGCAATGGCCGGAAGCCACCGCGGCAGGTAGCTACTTCCGTCGACGAAATCGAAGAAGCTTTCCAGCGCAAGAAACGCCGCGAATTGGAGCAGGCTCGTATGGCCGGTTCTGGCGATCTCCAGACAGTGCAGCAAGTCGTACGCGGCGCCGCCAAGATCGGACGCAACGATCCCTGTCCCTGCGGCTCCGGGAAGAAGTACAAGAAGTGCTGCGGCGCGAACGCGTAGCGTCAACCTCCTAAACCACAAAGAACACAAAGGTGCACGAAGGAACTTCCGGTCCGAGATTCTTCCTTTGTGTACCTTCGGGTCCTTTGCGGTTGATGATTTTCTTATTGTTCCGGCTTGGCCAGCACGAACGACTTCACCACGATGTTGTTCGGCTGAACCCCAACCGGAATCATGGTCAGCAAGGAATACTCCCCCGGCTCGAATTTCTTGCTGGGAGTGCGCTTCTGGATAACCGTGACATCTCCTGAACCCGAATTCAGAACCAGCAAATAGTTCTGGCTCTGCGCCAGCGCCAGCCCATCCGGATGGCTACCGACCGGCAGCGTGGCAATCATTTTTCCAATATCAATGTCATAAACCGCCACGGTATTCGATCCAAAATTGCTGACGTACAAACGGGAGTTATCTGCAGTAACAATCCCACGCGCGGGATGAGTGCCGATCAGATAGCTTCCACCAACCTCGTTGGTCGTAGTCTCGATGATCGAAATATTATCCGAATCGAAGTTAGTCACCATCAGCTCACCGCCGTCCGGTTTGAGAGCCAGATGCACGGGAGTTTTCCCCACGTCCAGCAGGGCCAGCAGTTTGTCACTTTTCAAATCAATCGATGCGACTTGTCCCGACGCCACGCATGCGACAAATGCTTTGCTGCTATCCGGAAGGATGGCAATGTCTTCCGGCTGCTGGCATGCCGGAATCGTGCTGCGAACCGTAAGACGCTGAGCATCAATCAGCGAAACGGTGTTGTCGCCGCGGTTGCTGACCGCCACAATTTCGCCATTCGGCGAAACTCTGGCTAGCCCCGGCGAAGCTCCCACGCGAACATTACCGACTACAACTCGCTTGTCGAGATCAATCACCGAAACATTCGCCGAGCCTGAGTTGGCGACATATCCCCGCTTCCCATCCGCAGAAACATCAATGAAGTAAGGTTTGCCATGAACGCCGATGGTCGCCACCACAGCATTGCGCTCCGCGTCAATTATGCTGATGTTGCTCGATCCCGTGTTTACGGCATAAACCTCGTTCTTCCTGCTGTTCGCCGCAATTCCAGTAGGTTCACTTCCAACCTTGATGGTCTTGGCGAGCTGGAACGTGCGGAGGTCAATAACGCTGACCGTGTTGCTCTTTCCATTGGTAACGTAGGCGTACTCGTGGTAAGCCGGACCGTAGTCGGTGAGTTGCCGCTCGTGGAAATACAGCCAGCCCATGGCCACAGCAATGGGCGAAAGCACAACGATGAAAAGAACTTTTCTCAAGCGCTGTTAGCAATACCGCGTAGAAGCAAGATTACCAGAGCACGCGACGCCTCAAGGGCGCCTGTAGAGTTCGAAGCTCAGCATCACACTTATGTGGACTGGGGCCGGTTGCCCATTCTTGGTTGCGGGCCGAAACTTCCATGTGCGCACTGTTTTAACCGCATTTGCATCCAATCCGGGATCAAGCGATTTGATAACTTTCACATCCTCCCCCTTGCCCTCCTCCGTAACGGTTAGCGGAAGTCCCACCTGGCCGTGTAATCCGGATTTGGGTCGTAGATCGGCTGCGGAGGCGTTGTTCGGCTGGCGCCTTTCTGAGACTGGTCGTTCTGCGCGGGCGGCGTCGAATTGGGAGCCGAGCTAGCCGGCGGCGAGGAAGACTGTGGCGGATCCATGGTTTGGGCAACGACATAGATGCTTCCGGCCAGTAAGGTTACGGCGAAGGCCATCCACAGATTTTTCATGTTGACCTCGGACCCTCCACGAGAACTGGCAACTATCGTTCGCTAACCACGGCCGACCGCTTCGCCAATGCGACAGCCACCGTTCTCCCCACCACGGGAGCGATCTGCCGCACCTGTGCCATCAACTCATCGAATTGCTCCGGATACAGCGACTGCATGCCGTCCGACAGCGCCAGGTCTGGCTGATGATGAACTTCGACGATCAACCCATCCGCACCCACGGCAATCGCGGCCCGCGAAAGCGGAGTGACTTTGTTTCGCTTGCCTGTGCCTTGACTCGGATCAACAATAATCGGCAAGTGGCTGAGCCGCTGCACAGCCGGAACTACGCTCAGGTCGAGCGTGTTGCGAGTGTGGTCGGCGAAAGTGCGTATTCCGCGCTCGCACAGAATCACGTTGTAGTTGCCTTCGCTCATCACATACTCGGCCGCCATCAGAAATTCTTCCAGCGTAGCAGACATGCCGCGCTTCACCATTACCGGGCGCTTCGATCGGCCGGCACGCCGGAGCAGAGAGTAGTTCTGCATATTGCGGGCACCGATTTGAATGATGTCGGCGTACTGCTCAACCAGGTCGAGCGATTCATGGTCGATGGCCTCGGTAATTGTCCGCAGGCCAAAATTCTCACGAACCTCGGCCATGATTTGTAAGCCTTCTTCGCCCAGGCCTTGGAAAGAATACGGAGAAGTCCGCGGCTTGTAAGCTCCGCCGCGAAAAAACTGTGCCCCCGCACGCTGGACGCGCTCCGCCACCGCAAACGCCTGTTTCTGGCTTTCAATTGCGCAAGGCCCTGCGATGATCGCCAGTGCCGGGCCGCCAATCGTGGCATCGCTCCCAGCAAAACGAACGACGGTGTTCTCTTCCTTAAAGTCTCGGCTGACCAGCTTGTAAGGCTTCGTAACGCGGATCACTTCCTGCACGCCCGACATTTCTTCCAGCGTGCCGGGCTCCACCTCGCCCTTGTTTCCGGTAATGCCGATCGCAGTCCGCTCCGCCCCTGGAATGGAGTGGGCGCGGTAGCCGAGCGCTTCGATTTTTTGGCAGACGGCGCGCACCTGCGCTTCAGTAGCGTGCGCCTGCATGACTACTAACATGACCCCACCTCGAGAAATTCAAGTCTATCGTCGAAGGCGCATACATCGCAAACCTGGGCTGTTGACTGTGTTGACTGTGAGACGACCGGCGCCCGATCTCGACTGATCGCTATACTTCCTCCATGGCCAGTTCCATTGCCCGCGAGCAGGACATTCTCAAACTGTCGGTGCCGAAGCGCCCGCCTCGTTTGACCTCGCGACGCATTGGCATTCATACCTCGACTGCCGGCGGCGTCCAGAATGCGGCCGAACGCGCCTATCGGCTGGGCTGCAATGCCTTCCAGATTTTTTCGTCCAGCCCGCGGCAATGGGCGCCGTATGGACTGAGCCGTCCGCAATGTGATGAGATGACGCGCCTGCGCGAGAAATATGAGCTCAAGCCCATGGCGATCCACGCGAACTATCTGGTGAATCTGGCCAGCACGACGCCCTTGTTCCTGGAGAAGTCAATCGCCGCCTTCCGTGGCGAAGTGGAACGTGCCCTGGCTTTATGTGCTGATTTTCTGGTCCTGCACCCGGGCTCATTCCGTGGCGCCGATCGCGAAGCAGGCCTGATCCAGACCTCCGCGGCAATCGCGGCCGCCACGCAAGGCCTTGATCTCGCCAAAAGCAATCTCACCATCCTGATCGAAAACACCGCCGGCGCGGAATATTCCCTGGGCGGAAGCTTCGAACAAGTCGCTGAAGTGCTGGAGCGACTTCGCGACCTGATTCCCATCGCTGCCTGCATCGATACGTGTCACACCCATGTCGCAGGATATGACATCGTGAGCGAGCCCGGAATGCGCGACACCTTGGCACGGCTGGACCAGACCGTGGGGCTCAAGAACGTGCGAGTGTGGCATTGCAACGACGCCAAAGCGGTGCGCGGATCAAAGCTGGACCGCCACGAGCACGTCGGGAAGGGAAGCATTGGCCTCGAACCGTTTCGCCGTCTGCTGAATGACCCTCGCCTGTCCCACGCCGCCTTCATTGCCGAAACCCCGATTGACAAGCCCGGAGATGACAAGAGGAACATCGCAGCGCTGAAGAAGCTAGTAGCAACATGAATCACGTGCGGGCAGCCGCCCCCGGCTGTCCGGCGGAGCGAAGCTCGGCATTCAGAAATGGATGGTGCAACAGCCCCAAATCTGCTCTGTTAAACATGTTTAACATGCTAGGCATCCGGCTCGAACCCGAACTCGAAGAAAAGCTCGACTCTCTCGCCAAAGAGACGGGCCGAAGCAAGAGCCACTACGCTCGTGAGGCCATTCGGCAATACCTGGAAGACCGCGAAGATTACCTGAAGGGAATTACCGCGCTGGAGCGCCGCGAACCCACCATCACAGTCGAAGAGCTGGAGCGCAGGCTTGGTCTGGACGATTGAGATCGCCCGGACCACTGAAAGGCAGATCAACAAGCTCGACGGTCCAGCCCAAAAGTCCATCGTTCGTTTTCTGCGTGAGCGGCTCAAGTCCGCTGAGAATCCACGGCAGTGGGGTAAGCCTCTTCATGGCGACAAACAGGGGCTTTGGCGATACCGCGTTGGCGACTACCGTTTAATTTGCGATATCCAGGATGAAAAAATCACACGGTTGGTTTTGGAAGTTGGACACGCAAGGATGTGTACCACTGACTCTCGCTCGCATGAGCGCCCACGCCGCAACCGCTCTTCGTTGTAAAATATAAAGTTTATCCAGTACTCGATTTCTCCTTCTATGCCGCAGAAAGAAAGCATGTCTATCACTCGCGACGATCGCGCCGCAGACCATCGCGGTGACGATCGCTATGATGCCCAGGGCATCGAGGCCAAATGGTTTGAGCGCTGGCAGCAGGACGCATCTCTCTACGCCGCCGAGCCCAACTCCACCAAGCCAAAGTATTACGTGCTCGAAATGTTGCCCTATCCCTCGGGCGTGCTGCACATGGGGCACGTGCGCAACTATGCCATCGGCGACGCCCTCGCCCGCTACATGTGGATGAATGGTTACAACGTGCTTCATCCCATGGGATGGGATTCGTTTGGTCTCCCTGCGGAAAATGCGGCCATCGCCAACAACACGCCCCCGCGCGAGTGGACCCTGCGGAACATCGCGAACATGAAGGTGCAGATGAAGCGCCTGGGCTTTGCCTACGATTGGTCGCGCGAAGTGACGACGTGTCTGCCCGAATATTACAGATGGAACCAGTGGTTCTTCCTGAAGCTCTACGAAAAGGGCATGGCCTATCGCAAGAAAAGCAAGGTGAACTGGTGTCCGAAGTGCGCCACGGTCCTCGCCAATGAGCAGGTCGTGAACGGCTGCTGCTGGCGGCACGAAGACACATTGGTGGAGCAGCGCGAACTCGAGCAGTGGTTCCTGCGCATCACCCAATATGCCGAGGAATTGCTCCGTGACCTCGACAAACTCGGTGACTGGCCCGAGAAAGTGCGCACCATGCAGCGCAACTGGATCGGCCGCAGTGAGGGTACGCGGGTGGATTTCAAGCTCGACGCCGCGACCGATTCACCTGAATCGACAATCACCGTTTTCACCACGCGCGTCGACACCATCTACGGGGCAACGTCTGTCCAACTCGCGCCGCAGCACCCGCTGGTGGCTCGCCTGACCCGGAACAACGATCCATTGCGCGCGCAGGTCGATCAGTTGATTGCGGAGCAGCGCAAGGCCAAAGAAGTGGGCGACATTGGCGCCATTGAAAAGCACGGAGTCAACACTCACCACTTCGCCGTCAACCCCTTCAACGGAGAACGCATTCCGATTTGGGTGGCGAATTACATCCTCATGGACTACGGCACCGGCGCGATTATGAGCGTGCCCGCCCACGATGAACGAGACTTCGAATTCGCCAGGAAGTACAACCTCAAGATCCGGATCGTGATCGTGCCTCGATCCGTCGATCCCGAAGAAACCAGTGTCGAACCAACGCTTCCGTTCACCACCATGAACGGCACACTGGTAAATTCAGGTCTATTTAGCGGCCTCGACTGCAAAGAAGCAATCAAAGCGATGTCGGAGCATGCGGAGAAGAACGGTTTCGGAAAAGCCACCGTCACCTATCGACTGAAAGACTGGGGCATCTCGCGCCAACGCTATTGGGGCACGCCGATCCCAATGCTTTATTGCGAGAAAGATGGGATCGTGCCCGTCCCGGAAAAAGACCTCCCGGTCATCTTGCCTGAGAACGTGGACATAACCTTGACCGGCGGCTCACCGCTCAGCCGGGTGCCAGAATTCGTAAATGCGATCTGTCCGAAATGTGGCGGCCCGGCCCGCCGCGAGAGCGACACCATGGACACTTTTGTGGATTCGTCCTGGTACTTCTATCGCTACACCGATGCGCACAACGACCGAGCACCTTTCGATTCCAAGACCGTGGCGTACTGGTTCCCGATCGATCAGTACATCGGCGGGATCGAGCATGCCATTCTCCATCTCATCTACTCGCGCTTCTGGACCAAGTTCATGCGCGACATGGGATTGGTAAAAAACGACGAACCTATCGAGCGCTTGTTTTCCCAGGGCATGATCATTAAAGGCGGAGCGAAAATGTCCAAGAGCCTGGGCAACATAGTTTCTCCGGATGAGATGATCGCTCGATACGGCGCAGACAGCGCCCGCATGTACACGCTCTTCGCGACATCTCCGGATCGCGAACTCGACTGGCTAGATGAAGGAGTAGAAGGCATCCGGCGTACGCTGGCACGTATCTATCGCTTCGTGGCACGGAATGCTCAACCGAACCATCCGGATTGGCGCCAGCCCGTTCCCGCCGAATTGTCACCTGAGGCACGCAAAATCCAGCGCAAGCTACACCAGACCATCAAACGCGTGAGCGACGACTTCCAGGGGCGCTGGCACTTTAACACTTCGATCGCCGCAATCATGGAACTGGTGAACGAGCTTTATGCCGTCGAAGAACGTGTGGCGCGGACGCCCTCGCCCGCGGAGGCAGTTCCACCCCAACTGTTGTTCGACACGCAGCGCAGTTTAGTGCTCCTGTTGGCACCGTTTGCTCCACACCTCGCCTTCGAGTTGTGGGAAATGTTGGGCGAGAAGGGAAGTCTGCTCCGCGCGCCCTGGCCGAAATACGATCCAGCATTGGCCAAGGAAGAGGAAATCGCAATTCCGGTGCAGGTGAACGGAAAGTTGCGCGGCCTCATCGTGGTCCCCGTGGATTCATCGAAAGAACTAATTCACGAGCGCGCCCTGTCGGCCGAAAAGATCAAGACCGCGCTCGCCGGGAAACAAGTCGTAAAGGTGATTGTAGTGCCAGGCAAACTGGCCAACATCGTCGTGCGCTGAGCCCTCGAATCTCCTAGCACCACCAATGGCGTCATCCCGAAGCCCCGCGCTTTCCAGCGGGGCGAGGGATCTCGCGCGGAGTATTTCGAACTGGCCACCAGCAATCCGCCGCTCAAGATGACTGTCGTTGAATTGCGCTATCCTAACCTTGCATGAAACCGCGCTCGCCTACCCTCGAAGGTTTCCGCGCCATCCTTCGCCACCCATCGTTTGGACTAGCGGAGATTGCCTGGCGCTGGAGCTTCGGCGCCGCGGCTGGCCTCCTGCTGATATTTTCCTTCTTTGAGTATCTGGACACGTTGCCAGTGAGCAAGGGGGATCTACTTTTACTGCGAACCAGCCAGCCAGTGCTGATCTCTCGCGCAGTGGTGCATATTTTTCGGGGCAGTGCATTTCGCGTGGTCGAGACTGCTGTAGTGCTGGCACTTACTCTGGGAGTTGCCTGGATCGTAGTCGCGTCGTTGGCGCGTGCCGCAACGATAAAGGCTCTGCTGGCCTATTTCCTTGAGGGTGACGCATCAACGCCGGCGCGCAGAGAAACACCTTGGAGATTTCATTCCCTCTTCATGCTCAACTTTTTCCGGCTCGGCGCGACACTCGCAGCCATCGTGGGCTGCCTTGCCGCCGTTCTTGTTGGCAAAGCTGCGTCACGGCCCACCGATCCCGCACCGGGCAGCGCTCTGCTGATCATCCTGACCGTCACCATGCTGGTCTGGTTCGCATGGTCCACCTTGAACTGGTTTCTTTCTTTTGCGGTGATATTCGTGGTTGCGGACGGCCAGGACACGATCGGCTCGATCGCAGCCGCAGTCGATCTGTGCCGGACTCGTTCGGCATCAATCTTCGCAGCGGGGACGTGGTTCGGTCTGGCCCACATCAGCGCATTCGTCGTCGCCAGCTCGGCGGTTGCCTTTCCTTTAGGATTCGCCGCGGTTCTGCCCGCCGGCGTGGTGCTGGGCAGCGTGCTGCTTGTAACTCTTCTATACTTCGCCGTCACGGATTTTTTGTACATGGGTCGCTTGGCGGCATACGTGGCCATTGTAGAAATGCCAGAATTGCCAGTGAGTGCTGAGAGGACGCAGCCACCGTTACCTCACGGGGGCATGTATTTCGATGCCGGTACTCAGTCGAGTCCCGCAGTCGATGCAAGCGAACTAATCCTGAGCGATGTTCCAGCAAGCACCTAGACAAGGGCACGGCTTGGGGAAGGGCACGGCTTCAGCCTTGCCGTAGCGAGCCGAGGGAAAAAGGGCTTCAGCCCTGAGGTTCGCACTTCGCAAACCGCAAACCAGTTGAATCCGGAAGCTGCAGCCTGAAGCCTGAAGCCAGAAGCTACCAGCCAGAAGCGACAGAAGCGAACAGAAGCGACCTTCCTCTTTACACTTACTCCCCGATTTGAGACACTCGTCCGTGGAAACCCGATCTATCGTCGTCCTCGACTTTGGAGCGCAATACTCCCAGCTGATTGCGCGCCGAATCCGTGAACAAAATGTTTTTTCGGTCGTACTCCCGTGCACTGCGAGTCTCGATGAGATCCGCAGCTACTCGCCGTTAGGCATCATCCTGTCCGGCGGTCCCTGCTCGGTTTACGACCAGGACGCTCCCAACACGGACCGCCGCGTCTTCGAGCTTGGCGTCCCAGTGCTCGGCATCTGCTACGGCCTGCAGTTGATGGTTCACGTGCTCGGCGGCAAAGTGCGGGCCGCGGACAAACGCGAGTATGGCCACGCCAATGTTGAAATCAAAGACGACTCGCTTCTGTTTCACGGCTTACCCAAAAAACTTTCCGTCTGGATGTCGCACGGCGACGAAGCCGTAGATTTGCCCGCAGGTTTCCGCCTGACCGCAAGCTCGCCCAACGCGGTCGCCTCCATCGAGAATCCCGAGAAGAGGATGTGGGCCGTGCAGTTCCATCCCGAGGTACGCCATACTCAGTCCGGCACCGACATCCTACACAACTTCGCTCTCGTGATCTGCGGCGCCAAGCCCACATGGACCCCGCAGCACTTCATCGATGCAACCGTCGCCAATGTGCGACAAACCGTGGGCCATGGCCGCGCCATTTGCGCGCTCTCTGGGGGCGTGGATTCTGCCGTTGCTGCCACACTAGTCGATCGCGCCCTGCGAGACAGCAAAGTTCCATCGCGCCTGACGTCGGTTTTCGTGAACAACGGGGTGCTGCGCAAAAACGAATTCGAAAAAGTGCAGCAGAACCTGCGTGACAAACTCGGCCTGCACGTAGTCGCGGTCGATGCCACCGATCGCTTCCTGAGCAAGCTGGCGGGCGTAACCGATCCCGAGAAGAAACGCAAAATCATCGGCAACGAATTCATCGCCGTATTCGACGAGCAAGCCCATCGCATCGAGCAAGAAGAAGGCAAAGTCGAATGGTTGGTGCAGGGCACGCTCTATCCCGATGTGATCGAATCGCGCTCGGTGCGCGGGCCATCGCAGATTATCAAGTCGCATCATAACGTCGGCGGACTGCCCGAAAAAATGAAGCTCAAACTGATCGAGCCGCTGAAAGAGTTATTCAAAGACGAGGTCCGCAAGATCGGCCGCGACCTGGGCATGCCCGACGAAATTCTGCAACGCCAACCGTTCCCCGGACCGGGCTTGGCGGTGCGAGTCCTCGGCGAAGTCACGCCCGAGCGTCTGACCATTCTGCGCGAGTGCGACGACATCGTCGTAAGCGAAATCAAGCAAGCTGGCCTATACCAGAAAATCTGGCAATCGTTCGCCGTGTTATTGCCGGTGATGTCAGTGGGAGTCATGGGCGACCAGCGAACCTACGCCAACACCTGCGCCATCCGCGCCGTCCACTCCGAAGACGGCATGACCGCCGACTGGGTCCCGCTCCCGCACGAGGTTCTGAAGACAATCTCCAGCCGGATCGTCAACGAAGTAAAAGGCGTGAACCGCGTCGTCTACGACATCACGTCCAAGCCGCCGGGCACAATCGAGTGGGAATAGAGCTCTCAGCTATCAACCGTCAGCTTTCAGCAAGATCACGTGGGGACAGCCGCCCTCGGCTGTCCAGCCGAGCGAAAGCTCGGCAGCAGCCCCGAAAGGAGCGGAATTGTCCACAAAGGCGGTTGTGCCGAAAGGTTGTCAAGCCCCCTAAACTGCCCAATTCCCGCCAAACTTCTGATTCAGCGGCACAAATAAATTTGAAAAATTTGGCGGGTTTACCCCGTCCGGATTTGCTAGTCTAGAAGTTCGGACGCAATCCAGCGTCCGAGGAAAGGTCCGCCCAGCAAGCTGAGCTGCGGAGCGGGATCGCGGAACAAAAGCAAGGCGAATGCGGTGAACTGGCTTTCTTGTCCAAGGCCGCGGGCCTCGGCTTCGCCCTGTCACTACCCTAGGGGCAGGGCCACCGTTATAACTTCGTAGTGGACGGCGGCACGAACCTTTTGGCGCGTCCAGGTGAAAACCACCGAGCACATGTTGAATGGCCTCTATCTAGTTGGCATCCACCATCGCGCCAACCGCAGAGCGCATGCTTAGACCGAGTCCGAGATTGATTTTGTAGCCGTCTACATTCTGCCGGAGCAACCTGGTATATCCTGCCCGTGCGCGAGGTGACCGAGCACAAGTCGTTGCTCTTTCGTCCCGAGGGATACGCGCGCCGCGACCCCTACGCCCACGACCGCGAAGCCTTGCACCTCCTGCGCCAGCCCCGACGGCCTGCTCTTCGGATAAAGTCTTGGGAGGCGCCCGGCTTCAGCCGGGCCATCACAACCTCTACGGACACCGGGCTTTAGCCCCTGAGGGACCTTCCCCACGCGAAGGGAGAGACCGGGCCGGTTCGGGTTAAGGATTAGGTGGCTGGCTCACCTATTCCGACTGGGCCTTCATGTAGCAGCGCAGAATGGCCGTTGATGCGGCTCTGGTAGCCGCTGCCGTCCCGCTTGAGCCGCGTCACCGAAACCAGCGCTGCACCGACGTCGTCAGCTCCGCCCAATACGATTGCAGGCGATTGCCGAGTGTGTCGGGCTTTGTCATATCGAAACCGCCATGCGCTGTGCGCAGTGCGGGGCTGTACTCTGGCGGCACGTCAAACAGCTACGCATCGAGAGCAGCCTCGGAGAACTTGAGCAATTCAACTTTGGAAATCGTGGTTCGACCGTCTTCGGTTTGACGGCTGGTTTCTTCGGCGGTGTATCCACGGGACGCTGTGCCCAGTCGTTTGATCTGCACCGCGGTCACGCTTGCCCAAGGTTACCGCAACGTAGCCGAACCCAAGACCTCGGGATTCCCGGCAGCTCAATCCGGGCAGGTCGATATACCAGCCGTCGACCTCGGTGATGCTGGGCTGCATCACGGCTCCGGCAGCGGGCTCGACCTTGGTGGTCGTCTTCACATGCGGATTTCGTGGCTTCCTATCTTGCGGCGCTCGCCGGTGTCGACCGAGTCGATGGTGACGGTGACGTCAGAGCCGGTCATTTCCTGTTGCGAAGTGGGACGAGCTCGTTTCGCCTGCGTTGTGCAATCCTCAATCGGAAAAGAGGCGTACGTCTTCTGCTGGTTGTTCAGGTTGAGGCGGAGCTTTTCGTCGCACTGAGTAATGGTCACGCGATCGATGGTGCTTCCCGCGTTCCGTATAACCTATTCACTGCGCTGCCGGGCTCCTTTGAGGTAAAGCGTCTCTTCGGTGGAATGCCGATTTCCGTCAGTGCGGCGAGTTTTGATCGTAAGGTCAGGGAAGTTTGGGACCATCAGGTTGGGCAGTGGGAGAGACGCGGTCAGCAGCAGCACAGGGAGCAAGCGGAGAATGGAGGGAAGCACGATCTCTTTTCCTCCTCCCCTTGTCATTCCGAGGAGCGAAGGCGACGAGGAATCTGGGTTTGGTCGCGCGAAGAACCAGATCCCTCGCTTCGCTCGGGATGACAATGTGTCGGCAACCTAGACCTAGCAAGCTACGTCTGTACAGGCTAGACGCCGGCCATGGCTGGTTCGACCTCGTAGATCGAGTGCCAGGACGTCGCGGCCTTCAGGCGGTCGTTCACGTTGTTGATGTTTTTCACGCCTTCGGTCTGCAGCCATTTGCGGAAGGCTTCCGCGCCTTGCTTAGCGTAGATCGGGATGCCGTCCTTCCACGTGGCGCGGCCGCAGAGTACTCCGTTGAACTTCACTCCCGATTCTCCGGCGAGTTCGAGGGCTTCCGTGAACTCTGAGTTGCTTACGCCCGCCGACAGATAAATAAACGGCTTGGTGACCACTGCCGCGGCTTTCAGGAACAGGTCCGCAGCTTCTTTCTTGCTGTAGGCTTTCTGCCCGGCGTAAGCCTTCGCGCCCTCGACAAACTTCATGTTCACCGGCACTTCAACCTTCAGCACGTCGACGCCGTAGCGATCTTTAGTGAACTCGCGCATGCTCTCGATTACGATCTGCGGCTTTTTCTTGCCGTACTCGAAAGCCTTCTCGTCCGCGCCTTCTTCGTAGCCGACGAATTCCAGAAAAAATGGGATGTCATTGGCGCGACATTCGTCGCCGATGCGCTCTACCCACGCATGCTTTTTGTCATTGACGTCCTTGGGATCGAACGGCGTGTAGTAAAGCAGAATTTTGACGCAGTCCGCCCCAACTTCTTTCAGGCGGCGGGCCGACCAGTGATCGAGCAGGTCGCCGAGGCGGCCGGGGCCAGTCTTGTCGTATCCGGTCTTTTCATACGCCAGCAGAAGGCCGGCGTTCTTGGCGCGTCGCTTGGCCGCGGGCAATCCCCACTCGGGATCGAGCAGGATGGCGCTGGCATGCGGGGTGAGAACTTCGGCGACCAGCGACTTGAATTCTTCCATCAATGCGTCGCTGACTTCGGCGCCCTTTTCCTTGGCCAAAGCCTTCTGCAAAGACCCGCGCTGGTCCATGGCGGCAGCGGCGATCACGCCGCGGTCGGTGGATACTCTTTTGAGGCCAGCTAGTTTTCCGGGAGTGAGTTTCATGGGATTCCTCCTTGGTGGCTCATGATTCGATGAATCTTAGAGCAACCAATTGTAAACCCAAACTTCAAGAAATCCTTATCCGGCCGTCCCGTCCTAATCGAGTCATCCCGAAACGAAGTGAGGATCCATGCAAGGCCGTTGGCAAGTTTCATTGACATTTCTCGCCGATGACGTAGAATTTTCACCGCTTCAATACCCGCCCCGAAAAAGGCCTTCAACCAATCAGGCCAAAATCACGGAGGAGTCCTATATTATAACCTCCAAAATCTTTTCCGTTTGCAAAGATTTTTCATGGCGTCTATGCGGCGACCCCGGTTAGTTGGGCTGTCACAGGCGTGAGCTGGGCAACTGTGGAGCGTAACGCACTGAGGATAGCCACGATGATCCTGCGACCGCCGGAGGTTAGCTGGTAACGGTGTGTGCCCACGATTTTGGTGATCAGGGCGTGAGCCCGCAGCAGACGAAGTTTGCGGCTAATCCAGGCAGAGTGGCGGCGGAGTCTGTTGTTTGTCGTCGGTAGTCTGGGGGAAGAAGATGGCGCGGAGATCGCGGTTGCGGAAGCCATGGATAGCGAACTCGCCGTGGTTGATTGCGGAGAGGAGTGCTCGGTCGTCGGCTAAGGGACGGAGGGCACGCACCCGACGGCCGCGCCATTGCCGTGGTTGTTCCAGTCGCTGGAGCAGTTGGTCGAGGGTAGTCGTGTCGTCGACGGTAGCGAAAGCGTCCAGATACCGTGCTGCGGCTTTGTGGGAGAGCTGGGTTCGGCGGTATAAGTCGGCAATGCCCCGGCGCAGTCGACGCCAGGCGCGAGGTCCTTTGTGGTCTCCCTCCTTGCGCCGATAAACGCGGAAGTCATCGGCGTTATGGATGGTGGCCTCGGCGCGCAGGACGCTGCCTTTCGGAGTATAGGCCTTGTCGTAAAGTTTCACGGAGTTGCCATTGACGCTGTGCTTGATACGTACTCCCTCGGCGCGGCGTTTGAAGTCACTGACGACTTCTCCGGAGAAGTCCTGGTGTAGCTGGCCATTGGAGTTGATGTGTTTACCGAGAAAACGCATGACGTCAGGGCTGGAAAAAGTGGTCATGGCATGGTTCACCCAGCGTGGATAGAACTGCCGCAGGTCGGCCGCATGGTGGAAAACCACATCGAGAGCCCACTCGTGCTGGTAAGTAGACCAGTAATAGGAGATGGGGTGTTTACGGAAGATCTCGCCATGAATCGGGTTGAGCTGGCGAGCGATGCCGTTGAGCAGCTTGGGCCATTTAGTTTTGAGCTGACGATCCATCAAGCGCTGAGCTTTGGTCCAGTTGGCAATGTAAGGGAAGCAGTTATCTTGCTGCAGGTACTCCAGACCGGCGGCTTGCATCTGTCGCGCCAGCCATTCCCGTCCGTTGAGGCAGATTTGAATGGAGAACGGGAACCAAGTTTGGATGCGGGCATTGAGAAAGCCGAAGAGCAGGATGGACCTGGTAGTGGTAGAGGAACAGGCATTTGCCAGGGCGTAGCTTCAACTCCAGTTTTTTCGCCATTCGATTGCGATGGATCTCGAACTTCCAACAGGGTTCGATGCAGCTGAGCACGCACACCAGGCCGGCGCGGACGCCATCTTGAGCCAGGATGTCGCGGGCGATGGTCTCTTTGTTGAGCTGACTGGAATTGAGATACTTCACCGGGCGTTGGCTGGCCTTGGCTGCAGCCAGGGAAGCTTCCTTGACCCGCTCGGTGACCTTCTCCACATGGTCGCCAAAGTTCTTGAGGTAGACTTGGTTCGTCCAGAGATAGCTCATCATCCCTTGCGGACTGCCGATGGAGCGCAGATGTCCGCGAAATACTAAGCGGTCAAATCCTGAAAGTGTGCCGGCGATCTTGTCCTGGTGTTTAGCGATAAACTCATGCATGGCGTTCTCCTCCGTATCGTTGTTGGTCTTGGAATAACCTTTAATGATACGCAGACGGGGAACGCCTGTAACGTCTTAAGCGTCAGCCCGCATCCCGGAATGATAAATACGATTTCAGGGATTCACGAACGATCGGGCTTTTGCACCGGCTAAAGCTGATTGCTAACTGCTGACAGCTGAAAGCTTACCGACAGTGTTTGGTTGCGGCTATGCCGCGCTATGAAAAAGAAGTTGCAAGATTTGCTCTCAGGGATGCGTGTGTGGGGGACTGTTGCGCTCGAGGTAGCGATTTTGTATGTGGTGGTGATTTCCGACATTCCATCTGCGCAGGCACAAACTTACTAATTGCTGTTTCAGTTTAGAGCTGGGATGGACGGGTCCGCTCCCTGGGCAGGGTTGGTGTCGGACTCGAGCGGAAACTTTTATGGGACGACGTCGGCGGACGGCGCGTTCGACTCGGGGGTGGTATTCCGGCTTAGTCAATGTCGGCAAGGAGACTGTGCTGCACGGGTTCAGCGGGAGTGGCGGAGACGGAGAATTTCCACTCGCAGGTTTAGTGCGGGACGCGGCCGGAAATCTTTACGGCACGACCTCCGACGGCGGTATTTATGGCGGCGTATGCGGTGGCTTCGGCTGCGGAACCGTGTTTAAAGTGGACAAAACCGGGAAAGAAACCGCGCTATACAGTTTTACCGGCGATCCAGACGGGTCAAACCCTTACGCCGGTCTAGTGCGAGATGCGGCGGGTAATCTATACGGCACGACGTACAGCGGCGGCAGCACTTCATTTGGTGGAACGGCGTTCAAACTGGACACCAAGGGCGTGGAAACCGTGCTGTACAACTTTGGGGCGCAGAACGGAGACGGGCTCTTTCCTACTGGGGGGTTGATACGGGATGCAGCGGGTAATCTGTACGGCACTACGCAACGCGGTGGGGCGTCCGGGTTCGGAGCCGTGTTCAAGGTGGACAAGACCGGCAAGGAGACCGTGTTATACAGTTTTGCTGGCGGGACGGATGGCTCGACTCCGTTCATCGACGGCTTAGTGCGTGACGCTAAGGGGAATCTCTACGGCATGACCAGTGAAGGCGGAGCTTTCAGCTTTGGAACGATCTACAAGCTGGACTCGACCGGCAAGGAAACCGTCCTTCATAGCTTCACCGGGAAAGGCGGGAAAATTCCCTACGGTTCGTTGATCCTTGATAAGCAGGGTAATCTTTACGGCGCCACCAGCGAAGGCGGGGCTCATGGCGGTGGGGTGGTGTTCAAGCTCATTCCCTGAGAGGACTTGGGGTGCATGATTCGACCGGGGCGCGAGCGAGTTTCCAGGGGCTGAGAGGCTGCGGAAAAACACATCTTTGCTGCCTCTGGGGTTGCCCCCCTATTCATTCCAGGGCGGCTTTCCAGCGCCGGAAGTGGGTGCGGAAGAACAACTCTTTCGCCCCGCTGGGCTCGCCCGTTTCCCACCTTCCCACGGCTTACGCCGTGGGCTGCATTCTTGCGCCGCTCTGCGGCTCCAACCGTCGACCTTTTGTCCGCTGGAGTTGTCGAAATTCTAGATCTCGCGCACGCACTGGAAAGCGCTGCGCCTCCCCAAATCTCGGTTTTTCCGCGGCCTCCGAATTCGTGCCTTCCCAAATTCGTGTTGGGAGATTCTGTTTGGCAGTTGGGGCTTCGCGCCGTTCAGTTGGGTGAGAATTCTTTGCGTGGTGGCGGACCCACGTCTCGAAAACGCGAGATGTGGGGCACCGGTTGTTGGTCGGTTCGAGATGGTCCGCGCGAGAACCTTCGCCCCGCTGGAGAAGGCGCGGGGCTTCAGGATGACCCCCTTGAAAATCTAGGATCCGGGCTTTGCCCGGTTGGACAGCCCGGGGCGGCTTTCCCCACCTGCCTACTGCCTCAACGTCAGCGTGCCCAGCATCGCTTGTTGTTTGGCGATCAGGGATTGGACGCCTTGGCCTGCCAGGGTGATCATCTTTGATAGTTGTTGTTCGTCGAAGACCTGGCGCTCGGCGGTGGCTTGGACCTCGACTAGTTTGCGGCCGGCGGTCATTACGAAATTCATGTCTACGTCGGCGCGGGAGTCTTCTTCGTAGCAGAGGTCGAGAAGGATTTCGCCGTCGACGATGCCTACGCTTACGGCGGCAACGAAATCGCGTAGTGGGGCGGAGGTCAGGGTTCCGGCCTCGACTAATTTTTCTAGCGCTAATCCTAGGGCGATGAAGGCTCCTGTGATCGACGCGGTGCGGGTGCCTCCGTCGGCTTGGATCACGTCGCAGTCGATCCAGATGGTGCGCTCGCCTAGTCTTACGAGGTCGGTTACGGCTCGCAGGGAGCGTCCTATCAGGCGTTGGATTTCGTGGGTGCGGCCGCTGGATCTTCCTTTCGTTACCTCGCGCGGGGTGCGGGTTAGAGTGGCGCGGGGGAGCATGCTGTACTCGGCGGTGATCCAGCCTTTGCCGCTGTTGCGCATGAATGGAGGGACGGTTTCTTCGACGGAAGCGGTGCAGATTACGCGAGTGTTGCCGACCTCGATCAGGACCGAGCCTTCGGCGGTGTTGATGAAGCCGGGCAGGATGTTGACTGGACGCATCTGGTCGGGAGTCCGATTGTCGGAGCGATAAAACATAGGGGCGATTGTAGCAGGGTGGAGTGGTGGAAACCGCGGAGGGGGCTGACCGGACCGTTCGGGATGTTGGGGGCCCGGGGCCATATTTCGGGATTGTGGCCCTGGTCGAAAAAATTTTTACGCCGGTATTGTGGCGCCCCGTGCGGGGCCTGAATCGTGGTTCTATCCTGACCCACAGCTTGCGCTGTGGGCTGCATTCTTCGGCCGCTTTGCGGCTGAGATAAGCCGCCGAGAATTCATTGGGTGTTTTGCAGTTGGGCCACTACCTGGGTTACTGCGGGGACGTCGAAGAAATTGGAGAGGTCGGCGTGGCCCGCTAAGGTCTCGCGCTCGTTGCCCTCTACCAGAATCTTTACCTGAGTGATGCCGGGAATGTTTGCGGACAGCGTTTGCACCAGCGAAACCACGCTGAGTTCTTCGACCAGCACGCCGGAACGATGGTTGTCGGCGAAGGCGGCGTTTAGATCAATCACGGCGAGTCCGGGATCGACCAGGTAAACGTCGCGGATGTCCGAGCCGGGGCCCAAGGGATGCGGCGAAAACTTGTCGAGGTACAGGGTGAGCAAGGCGCGAAGGATTTCCGCGGCGCGCTCCTGGCGTCCCGTGGGCAGCGTGATGCGGACGGCCTTGGGACGTAAAACTCCAGCGTCGTCATAGGCGACATACAGAGTAACTTGCTCGCTGGAACCGGAAACGGGCGGCGCAACGGGTTGAGTGTTCGCCGCGGAAACGTCGGTGCGATCGACCCGGGCACGCATCCGCAAAACATAGAAACCCATTCCAAGCGCGATGGCCAGTAGGATGGCTACAGCGATGATGAGGTGGCGGGGAATCATCTTGCCGCCTCCAGCTTGTCGTGAAAGTCGGCGACACCAGTCGCGATCGCACCCGCGATTGCTTGCTGGTAAGCGGGGGAGTTCAGTTGAGAAACGTCGTCGGATGAGGGAGCGACTTCGAGTGCCAGAGCCACCGTGGTGATGTTGTTCAGGGGACGGAGCGGGGCGATGAGAGCGCGCGCCTGGATCTGTTTGCTTTGCAGGCTCCGCACCAAACCGCTTCCCGTCGATCGACTGAGCAGCTGGAAAGGAGTTTGAGCCGCATCCCAGCTGAGAAAGGGACCGCTGTTTTCTGTCCCCGCGGGGACGACCGCGGTGTACACGCGGACGCCATTGCCTTGTGAGGCGGCATGCACACAGAGGTAAATCGCAGGGCGGGCGGAGTTCGTCAAGCTGGCGCGCTGGTCGAGAGTGAGTGTGATGTCGCTATCGCGCAGGAGCAGGGTAGCGATGCCACGCAGTTCGAGTTCCTGCCGCAGGCGGCGGGCGAAGGCGAGAGTGACATCTTTCTCTGCTAACTGGTCAGTGAGCGAGGCTCCGCGTTCTGCGCCTCCGTGGCTCGGATCGACGACCACGAAATAGTGTCGGACGGCGGGCGTGGGAGGCGCTGAGGGTGGTGGCGCGACCGCCGCGGTCTGAGGGAGCTGCGCGGGCGCTGCGGTCTGCGGAGGCGCCGTCGCCTGCGGGACGGGCTCGATGATGATGGTGCGTCCGTTGTTCGTGAAACTCGCCATGAGCGGGACGCTGGCCGCAACCACTAGCTCGGCTGCTCCGTTGTTCTCCTGGAAGCTGGCGGAGGGAATAATTTTGCTATCGAAGGTGAGCGCCTGAGAGCCGGGTGCTACCACCGCCTCATGGTTGAAGGCCATGCGCAACTCTCCGGGTTCGGTGGCGATGCTCGGGTTCACCGGAGCGGTAAAGTTCATGACCAACTTTGGAGGCGTGGTCTTGCTCACCTGCGCGGTGAAATGCACCGCTACGTTGCCAATGAACAAACGGCGGGAATTCTGGTTGAAGGTGACCGGGCCGCCGAGAATGCGCGGCAGGAGCGTACCCAGGCACGAGAGCGGCACCAGGCCGCGCTGGTTGTCCAGCAGAAAGGCCGAGGGAAGATCGTAGTCGCTACCGTGAATGCGGGCGCGAGCTTTTCCCGCTGTGAATTCACTTTCCACGTCGTAGTAGCGGAATTTCCAATGGGGTCCGTTGGCCTTGGCGCTGACTACGCCCAGAGGCTCGAAGACTTCGAGCAGGCCCACGTATTCGTCGCCATTGCGTTCGAGCACCGGCAGAGAATAGTTGGCGGCGTTGGAGTAAATGGTTACGCGTTTTTCTTCAGGGGAGCTGTAAAGGAGAAGCGTAGAGGCCAGGAAAATCGCCGCCGCGAATGTTCCCGCTGCGGGGACGAGACGTCCCTGCGACAGCCGACGGGACGCCGGCGCTACTTCGCGGCGCTCGTTACTCCAGCGCATAAATTGTGAGGCCACTTAGCAGCTTGGGGTAGAAATCGGTGGATTTTTGGGGAAGGACTTCGCCAGCGAAGGCGATGTCGCGCACTTGTCGCATGCGCACCGGATTCATCAAAAAGGCTACGTTGGCTGCTCCTTCGCGAACTCGGGCCATGGCATCGCCTGCATCGCGAACGTAGCTGACGTTCTTCTGATCGCGAATGTCGTCCTCTGAGATCTCGAGCACAGCTTCGAGCAGGCATTTGTGTAGCTGGACCACATCGAGGGACTGCTGGCGAAGCGAGAGGCTCTGAAGCACGTCGGAAGCGAGAGGTCTTGGTGTATCGAACAGAAACGCACGATTGGCGGTGACTCCGAGCAGGGCGGTGCCGGCCCGTCCTGCCGCGCATAAAAGTCCGAGGGCGCGAGTGGCATCGATGGACGGATCGAGCTCCTCCACGCTGAAATAGGACCAGGCGCGGTCGCGGAGGTCGTCAGGAGAGAACGATTCCAACCCATGTACGACGCGATGAGTGGGCAGGATTACGAGTCCAGGGCTGTCCATATTGATGAAGGTCATCATGACTAGTTCGTGGGGCGCGAGTTCGGCCGGGGCCGAAGCGGGTTCTTGCCTGGACCGGCGCTCGTTGCGATAGTTCAGAGCGGTTTCGTAGCGGTGATGACCGTCGGCGATGATCAGGTTCTTGTCGTGCATCTTGTCGCGGACGAGTTCGATGATGCCGGGATCCGAGACTCTCCTCACTTGATGCAAAACTCCATATTCATCGCAGACCTTAATCCCGTTTTCCATATCTGCCGCGGATGCCGACAGCGCTGCATCGATCTCGCCAGCGGGATCGCTGTACAGCATAAAGAGTTGGCCGAAGTGCGCCCGCGTGGCGCGCAGGAGCTCCAGACGGTCAGCCTTAGGTTTGGCCAGCGTTTGCTCGTGGCGATGGACGATTCCGGCTGCGTAATCTTCAATCTTGCCCAAGGCAATGAAGCCTCGGCGCTCGAGCTCGGGTGCGCCGCCCGGCGGTTGGAAACGCTCGATGTATTGGTATAGGGATTGCTGTGGATCCTGCAGGAAAATGCCTTGCCGGCGCCAATCGTGAAAGGACGCGGCGGCGCGAGTGTAAACATTTTCCTCTAAGTGGTCGGTCGGTTGCGGCTTGCCGAGTATGATCCGAACCAGATTGTGAGGGCTCGCATCATAGTAGCGGTTTTGCATCTCCGGCGTGATCTTGTCGTAGGGCTGGGTCACAACCTGGGCGAGATCCACCCGAGCGGGGTCGTAACGCAGAGCTCGGAACGGTGTGATGTAGGCCATAGCCGGAAATGGGAATTGTACAAGAGATGGCATGCCTCGGTTTGGGATAGCTCGAAAGCGTTCGGAGCGTGTAAGGAGAACCGTAGCCGCTACGGGAATTTGACAGATATTTGACAAGTGGGTTTCGCCAGGATGGTTAAATCGGAATGGCTGCTCCATTCACGAATCGACTCGAGGAAACCCTTGTGCACGCTTCTGACCTCCTTGTGGCGTGGCAGAAAAAAAGGCTGGCGCCACCGGGTTTGAGCTGTGGTACGATCAGCGCTAATGAGGTAGATGTGGCCCGCAATCAAAGGCGCGGGTCGTTTCCCCGCCTGACCCGAGATCGCAATCACCTAGTCCCTCATCGGACCTCGAGAGGGAGTGTGATGTGTGCACAAGAAAGAACATTTCTTTTCTTCCTTCTCTTTGCCCTCCTATTGGTTTGCAGCCTGGCGCCGAAAGCTCTGGCGCAGGCTCCCGTGGACGACGTCCACGTTACTCCTCGAGTCGAGCCTCCCAAGGTCGATCCCAGCGCGGGCATAGATCCATCGCTGAAAACTCATACCAAGCCGCTCAAGGTGGACGTCAACCTGGTTCTGGTACCGGTTACGATTACGGATCCCATGAATCGCCTGGTTACGGGCCTGGACAAAGAGAATTTCCAGCTCTTCGAGGGCAAGGATGTTCAGGAGATTCGCCACTTCTCGAGCGAAGACGCACCCGTATCGATTGGGGTCATCTTCGACATGAGCGGAAGCATGGTTACCAAGATCGAGCGGGCCCGGGAGGCGGTGGTGGAGTTTTTCAAGACCGCCAACCCGCAGGACGAGTTCTTCATGGTGGCATTCGCGGATCGGCCGCAGGAGGTCTCTGACTTTACCTCATCAGTGGAAGACATCCAGGGCAAGCTGGTTTATACGGTTCCAAAGGGCAGGACGGCGCTCTTGGATGCGATTTATCTGGGCGTCAGCAAGATGCGGCAGGCAAAGTATCAGAAGAAGGCGCTGCTCATCATCTCCGACGGAGGCGACAACCACAGCCGCTACACTGAGGGAGAAATCAGGTCAACGGTCAAAGAGGCGGATGTACTGATCTATGCCATCGGGATTTACGACCATTACATGGCAACGCCCGAAGAGGCGTTGGGACCGGCTCTCCTGGGCGAGGTTGCGGAACTGACCGGCGGGCGTTCTTTTACGATCGATAATCCCAACGACTTGGCCGACGTAGCAACAAAAATCGGAATTGAATTGCGCAACCAGTATGTACTCGGATACCGTCCAAAAAACCCCGGGCACGACGGCAAATGGCGTAAGATAAAAGTGAAATTGATTCCACCCAAAGGATTGCCGCCGCTAAAGGTGTACGCCAAGACGGGGTACTATGCTCCTTCGGAATAACCGGGTTCCGCTCCTAGTCGTTTTTCTCCTTTCTACCGCTATAGCATGCCGCCATCAGACAGTCGCAGCCGCCGTACCGGAGGCCGCGAAGCAACCACCGCAGAGTCAAAATCAGGCAGCGCAAACTCCGGCGGCTCAGAACTCAAATCCGCAATCTCAAGGGTCGGAGCCTCAGAATCAGCCGGGTCAACCGAACCAGGGTCAACCGAACCAGGGTCAACCGAACCAGGGTCAGCCGAACCAGGCTCAGCCGAACCAGGCTCAGCCGCCTCAGGGCCAACCAGGCCAATCTCAACAAACGCAGACTCAGGGGCAATCCTCCGGCGATAGCGGAGTCTTCGTCTTCAAGAAAGAAGTCGAAGAGGTCGTGGTGCACGCCACCGTGATGGACGACAAGAACCATCTGGTTACGAACCTGGATAAGAGTGCGTTCACAGTTTTCGAGAACAATCAGCCGCAGACCATCAGTTCATTCCGTCATGAAGACATTCCGGTAGCCATGGGCATCGTGATCGACAACTCGGGTTCGATGCGGGAGAAGCGGGATAAAGTGAACAAGGCAGCGCTCAACCTGGTACGTTCCAGTAATCCTCAGGACCAGGTTTTTGTGGTCAACTTTAATGACGAGTACTACCTCGACCAGGACTTCACCAGCAACATCAACAAATTGCGGGAAGCGCTGGAGAAGGTGGAAGCGCGAGGAGGCACGGCCCTCTACGACGCGATTCTGGCGTCGGCCAACCACTTAAAGGAAGCCAAGCTGCAAAAGAAGATCCTGTTCGTGGTTACCGATGGAGAAGACAACGCCAGCCGGAATTCGCTCGAGGAAACAGTCCGCAAACTGCAGGAAGAGAACGGTCCGACGGTGTACGCAATCGGTTTGCTGGGCGAGGAGAAAGCTCGCCGTGCCCGCCGGGCGCTCGAAACCATTGCCCAGCGAACCGGAGGAATTGCCTTCTTACCACGCACGCTCGATGAAGTGGACCAGATCAGCAGCAGCGTCGCTCACGACATCCGAAACCAGTACACAATCGGTTACAAGCCAACGACCCCGAAAAGCGTAGGCGGCTACCGCGCCATCCACGTGGAAGCCCACGCCAAGGGATACGGCAAACTCGTGGTCCGCACCCGCAGCGGATATTATCCGGGGCAGGAGCACGCGCCACAGTAGGGGATAGGTCCTCAACGGGCCACCGCTCAGAAATTGGTGTAATCTCCCGGCTGCTTGTGGGCTGGCGACGTTCCGCCGTTCACTGCGTAGAATCCTCCGACTCTTTCCGCCGCCAGAGAGAAAGGCCGGGCGATCCCAGCGCGAGTAAGCCGAGGGTAGGAGCCTGGGGCGTCGGCGCAGATGCCTGACCTATCTGTTTAGCGCCAGCGTCGTTTGGTCCCTTCGTTTTTCCCGCGATGATTGACTTATTGGGGATCGTCTCGTAGGCGTAGCCGGTTCGAGTGGCGGTGAAGGTTTTGCCGCTCGTCGTGACTGTAACCCGTGCCCAGCCGAAGTGAACCTTCCCACTGATCATGAATTTCAGGCCGAGATAGCCGTTCTTGAGGCCTTTGCCTCCGTTCGCCCATTGGTCAGACCAGTTGGTGGAACTGGAACCTCTACCGAAGTGGGATAAGTGTTCCGCTAGAATGTCGGCGTTGCCGAATAGCCTGCCAGAGCCGATTCCTGATCCGGCGCGGAGCGCAACGGCCGGTTCATAATCTTCCTTGGCGGTTGCGATGACTCGGTTCGCGGGGCTGGAGCGGGAAGCATAAACGAATGCGTATGACGAGACATCAGCACTGTCTGCGCGCCCACCTAAAGCCAAAACGAAATCGCCGATCCCATCGTGGTTAAGATCGAGGGTCACTGCCGGGTATCGCGAGAAGTTCACATCAGCTGGGGTGTAAACAATCTTGGCCTGGACTGGCGGCGCCAATGCCAGCATGCCAACTCCGGCTGCGCCCGCCGCGATGGTGTACAAGTTGAGGTGTCCATTGATTGAGTCCGACAGCTGGGCGGGTGTCCTGGTGGGACGAGAAGACCGGACCATAAGGCCTCCTTCAAAAGAGAAACATTATCCTCTGGTGTTCTCGATTTGTCGCGACGATTCCTAGATCAACCACAGAACGCGGCCAAACAGTTCATAAATTGACGATCCGCCATCACGGAGTCATCAACACCAACCGCCAACCCCTTTGGTGTGATTGACGCCTTGGCGCGGCTTCCGTACCCTGTAGAGTGCAGAAGACAACCATTGAGCGCTCCCGCCCGCAGGTTGCTGACGATATCACTCAGCTCGTCGGCGAAACTCCCATCCTTAAGCTCAAGCGAATTGTGCCCGCTGGTTCGGCTGAGGTTTACGCCAAGCTGGAGTATCTGAATCCTGGAGGAAGCGTCAAGGATCGCGCCGCTATTGGGATTATTGGACGAGCCGAAGAGCAGGGCCGGCTCAAGCCTGGGGGGACGATTGTCGAAGCGACGGCGGGGAATACAGGTATTGGTTTGGCCCTGATTGGAGTGAATCGCGGTTACAAGGTTGCGCTGTTCGTCCCGGAAACGTTTTCGGAGGAAAAAGTGATGATCATGCGGGCCCTCGGCGCCGAGGTGACCCGCACCCCGGATGCCGAGGGCATGCAAGGAGCAATCGACCGTGCAAAAAAGCTAGCCTCCCAGGACCCCAATGCCTTCATGGCAGCCCAGTTCGAAAATCCTGCCAATCCTGACTATCACTACAAAACTACCGCCCACGAAATCTTCGAGCAAATGGATGGGCAGATCGACGCCGTCGTAATTGGCGCCGGAACTGCCGGGACGTTTACTGGAGTTGCGCGTTACTTGAAGGAGCGTCTGCCGAAGATATTGGCGATCGCGGTGACCACCCAAGGCTCGGTTCTCGGAGGCGGTCAAGCTGGCCCTCACAAAGTAGAAGGGATCGGATCAAGTTTTATTCCCAAGACGTTTGACGCGTCCGTGTGCGACGAAGTTGTGGTCGCAAACGATGCGGAAGCCTTCGGTATGGTGAAAGAGTTGGCAGCGCGAGAAGGGGTGTTGGCCGGATCGAGCGGTGGGGCCAACGTTTTCGCATCGCTGCAGATCGCCCGTCGTCTGGGTCCTAGAAAGCGCGTCGTTACCATGATTCCGGATTCAGCGGAGCGCTATCTATCGAAGAAAATTTTTGAAGGCGGGATTTAGTCGCGTCAGCACTCAGCATTCAGTATTCCGGAAGCTCTGATCGATTATTAGTTTCTAGGCAGCGCTGCACGGGAGTAGGCGCCACGGCTACATTGGCAAAGTGTCTAGGGACTGAGTGCTGAATGCGAATTGCTAATTGCTTAATTCTGAGTGCTTAATTCATCATGAATAAGAACAGCAAGCTCCCCGGTTTTGCTACTCGCGCCATTCATGTTGGGCAAGAGCCTGACCTTGAAAGCGGCGCGATCTCGCCGCCCATTCATCCAACCTCCACTTATGTTCAGCAGGAGATCGGCAAGAACAAAGGGTACGAGTATGCCCGAGTTTCTAATCCTACGCGCACTCGCCTGGAGGAGAATCTCGCTGTTCTCGAAGGTGGAATCACATCGCGCGTCTTCGCTAGCGGCATGGCCGCGATCAATGCGATTTGCACAATGTACAAGTCGGGCGACCACGTGGTGTGTGGCCATGACCTTTATGGCGGCGTGCCTCGGCTGTTCAATCAGGTACTGACTGGCTATGGAATTGAATTCACTTACGTGGATACCTCCGAGGTTAGAAACGTAGAACGTGCGATCCGCAAGAAGACGCGCATGGTTTACTTGGAGACTCCGACCAATCCGCTTATGGCGCTAAGCGATATCCAAGCCATCAGCAAAGTTTGCCGCAACAAGAACGTGGAGCTGGTGGTGGACAACACTTTCCTGTCGCCCTACTTCCAGCAGCCGATTGCGCTTGGCGCGGACATGGTGGTGCATTCGACCACGAAGTTTCTCAACGGGCACAGTGATGGTCTCGGTGGCGTGGTCGTATGTACCCGGCCCGAGCAGGCTGAGGAGCTAGGCTTTGTGCAGAAGGCGGCGGGAGCGATTCTCTCGCCATTCGAGTGCTGGCTGGTGTTGCGCGGGGTCAAGACGCTAGCGGTGCGAATGGAGCAGCATGATCGCAGCGGGCGAGTCATCGCGGAATTCCTGGCTCAGCACAAGAGAGTGAAAAAGGTTTTTTACCCAGGGTTACCCGATCACCCGCAATATGAACTGGCTCGAAAGCAGATGACTGGCTTCGGCTCCATGATCTCGTTTCAGACCGGCTCCTTGTCGAATGCCAACAAGATGCTGAGAAAAGTCCGCCTGTGCTCACTGGCCGAGTCGCTGGGTGGGGTGGAAACGCTGATCTCGCATCCGGCGACTATGACTCACGCGGGCCTGGGCGAAAAAGGAAGGAAGGAAATCGGCATCACCGATGGCCTGGTGAGAATTTCCGTAGGCATCGAGAACGTGGAAGACATTATCGCCGACCTGGATCAGGCGCTAGCTGCCATTTGAGACGTATTGCCGCCGCAACCGATGTCGACCGCCACCCAAACACGCGAGTGGAACGCCACTGACTACCATCGTATTTCCGAACCACAAGTCAGTTGGGGGAAAAAAGTCCTGGCGAGAATTCGTCTGCGCGGCGACGAGACGCTCATGGATGCCGGTTGCGGTACCGGGCGGCTGACGGCTGAGTTGTTACAGGGCCTGCCGCGAGGGCGGGTTGTGGGCGTCGACCTTTCCGCAAACATGCTAGCCGGTGCACGGGATTATCTGGCATCTGATTTCGGCGGCAAGTTCTTGCTGGTGGCTGCCGATTTGCAAGATCTTCCCTTCGAAAGAGTGTTTCGACGGCATTTTCAGCACGGCTGCATTTCACTGGGTTCTGGACCACGGCCGTCTGTTTCGTAGCCTCTTCCGTGCGTTGCGTCCTGGAGGATGGTTACACGCGCAGTGCGGCGGTGGCCCGAATCTGGCCAGGCTACGTAAACGAGTCGATGAACTCGCGGCTACTGCGAAGTATGCGCCGTACTTTGCCGGTTTTCGCGAGCCCTGGACCTTCAATGATGCTGAAACTGCCGCGGCGATTCTGCGGCGCGCAGGATTCACAGAAGTCGAGACTAGCCTGGAACCCGCGCTGACCGTCCTGGAGAACCTACCGAAGTATTCAGAGTTTGTGCGCACGGTCATTCTGCATCAACATCTGGAGCAGGTTCCAGTCGCTGAACTGCGCACCGAGTTCGTTGCTGCACTCGCGCGCCAGGCAGCGATCGACGATCCTCCGTTCTCCCTCGATTACTGGAGGCTGAACTTGAACGCGAAGATTCCTGAGTAAACCTTCCACTGCAATAGTGAACGGCAAGAATGAGATTCGTTTGGCGGATGCCCGGTTCGATAGGGATCGTCCTTACGGTGCCGGAATAATCGGTCATTCCACTGACTCGTCGAGCCACTTGAGATACTGCTGGCTGCCCTCTTCGATCGAGATTGACAAGCATTCCGGCAACTCGTAGGAGTGCATTTCGAGGATGGCATCGCGCACGCGCTCAAACGGGGCGGCGGTTTTCACCCACAGCAACCATTCCTCTGCCTCTTCTACTTTCCCTTTCCAGCGGTAAATCGATACGACCTTGGGGACGATATTGACGCAGGCTGCGAGCTTGTGGTCGACCAATGTCTCGGCGATCCGGCGCGCTTCGTCGACGGAGCCGGCGGTAGTCATGATGATTCTTTTGTCGGTCATATGAAAAGTCAGCCTTCCGCTTCTCAGTGTACGGCATCAAAGACTGCTACTTTCGAAAGGTCGCGGAAGGAATGCCGGCGAGCGACCAAGCCATTTGTCAAAGTTGGTTCCTTTCAGCATTGGCGAGAGAACTTCCGCTTGACGGCGGAAGGGACAGAGACGTTCACTGGAAAGCTGGGGGCGAATCCTTGCGACTTTTTCAGCCGCTTCGACCAAGCCATGTATCTTCGAGTAGGGCATTTTCGTAAGATCCGAGTCTTGCCAAAGCCGGAGGATCGTCTGCGCACGCTGGTCGAGCGGGCTCCGCAGGCCGAAGCCTGGGCTGATCGCACCATGGCAAAACTTCGTCCGACGCTGACGTTGCTCTATGACTTGCGACGGCGGTTGGCCACGGCTGCGGTAGCGGTGCTGACAGTATGGTTGTTTGCCCATGTTATGTTCGGCGATAACGGCATGCTGATTTACCGGCAGAAGAAGGCTGAATACCAAACCCTGCAGAAGGGAATCGACGGTTTACAAAAGGAAAACGACCGTTACACGCAGCAGGTGAAGGCTTTGCAGGTTCCTGATCCCAACACGATTGAGAAAGAGGCGAGGGAGCAGTTGCATTATGCGCGTCCGGGTGAGGTGGTGTACGTCGCGCCACCAGCGCCCCATATCGCAACACGAGAAACAAACGCCGCTCAGAAATAATCCTGCCCTCCGAGAGGTTCGGCGCAATTGGTTTGTGATATAGTTCTCATCAATTCCATTGAGAAGCGCAAGGCGGGCGACATTTTCCACCTTGTTTGTGCCCGGCACGCATGCAGCGGAATGCCGTGCTTGTGTGAGATTGGTTCAAAAATCGGCGGTTTGACCGCTAAAAGAGGTGTGCTATGAAAAAAGTAATGATGAGCTGTGCTGCCATCTGGGTTTTGTTCTTCATTGTTGCCATAGCCTCGGCGGCGGACAAGACCGCGACCGTGAATGGGTACGTGAGCGATTCCATGTGCGGCGCTAAAGGTGCGAACGCGAACCATGCAGCCTGCATGACGAAGTGCTTAGGAAAGGGTGCGACGGCGGTGATTGTCACGGACGGCGATCAGAAGGTAGTGAATGTCGCCAATCCGGATGCACTCAAGGGCCATGAAGGACATCACGTGTCCGTTACGGGAGTAATGACTGGAGATTCCATTCAGGTAGACAGCGTGAAGATGCTCTGATTTGTGGGAACAGACGCGAAAGGGCGGCATTATGTCGCCCTTTTTTCTTTTGGGTAGAATTAACGGACCACGCCTTCCAAGGGCGAGCTTGCCGTCGCGTATAACTTCTTCGGCATGCGTCCGGCAAGATAGGCTTGGCGTCCCGCGAGCACAGCGTGTTTCATGGCTTCTGCCATGAGCACGGCGTCCTGAGCGCCGGCGATTCCGGTATTCATCAAGACGGCGTCAGCCCCCAGTTCCATGGCAATCACGGCATCCGAAGCCGTGCCCACACCAGCATCGAGGATCAACGGCACGCCCGTAATCATCTCTCGCAGGATTCGGATATGGGCCGCATTCTGGATCCCCAGGCCGCTGCCGATGGGTGCGCCCAAGGGCATAATCGCGCTGGCGCCGGCATCGAGCAGGCGTTTGGCGAACACGATATCGTCCGAGGTGTAGGGCAACACCGTGAAACCTTCTTTGACCAAAACTTGGGTCGCTTCGAGCGTGGCTTGCACATCCGGATAGAGCGTTGCCTGATCGCCGATGACCTCGAGTTTGACCCAATCGGACAGACCGACCTCGCGTCCCAGGCGAGCTGCGCGAATGGCCTCGTCAGCGGTATAACAGCCCGCTGTGTTGGGCAGCAGGAAGTATTTCTTGGCGTCGATGTAGTCGAGCAGCGATTCCTTGCTGCGATCAAGATTCACCCGGCGTACCGCCACCGTTACCATCTCCGCGCCACTGGCTTCCAGCGCCCGTGTGGTTTCCTGAAATGACTTGTATTTTCCCGTGCCCACAATGAGCCGGGAACGGAACTGGCGGCCGGCGATGATCAATGGGTCTGTCATGTTTTCTATTGTATCGAAATGGAGCGAATTGGTTTCAGGATTGGCGCTGCGATAGAATTTCCGGCACGCGCCGGAGCGTTCGAGGGCAATCATGAGATTTGCGAAGATCGTATTTTGGATCGCTGCGATTTGGGGCGTGCTGGTTCTCACCCCGCTCTACTTCATGTTTGATTTGATTGGCCGGAATGATCCGCCACCAATCACGCATCCGGGATTCTTCTACGGATTCGTGGGTGCGGGGCTGGCATGGCAGATTGTGTTTTTCGTTATCGCGACGGACCCGGTCCGCTATCGACCGTTAATCATTCCTTCGGTGCTTGAAAAAGTCAGTTACGTCGCGCCTGTGGTCGTTCTGGTTTTGCAGGGGCGCACGCACGCGTCAGATCTCGTCTTCGTCGGAAGCGACTTACTGCTTGGCTTTCTGTTTGTTGTCGCTTATTTGAAGATACGCCCTGACGTCGCTTAGCGAGCATCGGCGGTTATGGCTTTTCGTTTTGTTCGGTAGGCTTCGGAGCGCTCGTCTCTGGATAAACCTTGATCCAATGATTACGCACCTCAGGGCTGACCTTCCGGCCATTCCAGTTAAAGACGATGAGGTTCGTCTGTTGCTTTGGCATGTGGCAATCAACACAGTTGTTCGCAATTGGCTGTCCTACCTTTGCATGGGTCTCGACTTTATGGCAGTTTAGGCAATGCCCGGAGAATGCCGCCGGATCCTTCTGGGTAGTGTGAACATCGTGGCAGGTCAGACAAGTCATGGTAGATGACTGGAAGCAGCGGCTTTTCTTGAGCAGTTCAACCTGGCTTCCGTGCACATCGACCGGTGCGTTCGGGTCGGGTTGTGGCAGTTCTACATACTTGTCCAGAGGCTCCCCCGGAATGTAGGAAAATGTCGCCAGCAGCGGTACGCCGTGGCCCGCGTGGCACCACGCGCAAAGATCCATCTGCCGGTCTCGTGAGAATCGCGCTGGATTGAGGATAGCCGGGTCCGATGAAGTCTCCACGGATTTCGAACTAAAGCGCCGAATGTGTGTTTGTCCGGGTCCGTGACACTTTTCACAGGTGATACCAACGACGAAACCAGTTTGGCTGTAACGATTCTGGAGAGGCGCGAGCGACTCGAAATAAGTTCCGTGACATTCAAGGCAGCGTGGAATCACTGGTCGATCGAAATAGGCAACGCCATCGCGATACCCGGGGCTGTTCACCCAACCAACTTCCTTCCAGTAGGACACAGGTAACTGAAAAAGCAGATCGCCTTTCCAGAACAAGAAAGTTTGTCCCTTGCCTCCCGAGCCAACTACCAGACCGAAGCGCTCGGTGCGCGATGTTGTGTATGGCGGCATTCCCTGCACCGCCGTCTGGAAGAAGCTTCCGTCCTTCGTTTCCATTCGAAAATACAAGTCAGGGTTTGAAGTCTTGAGAACATTTGCGTCAGCGCTGAAGTTGCCAAGAATCGAGTCTTTATTAGGAAGCCTGGATGTCAAGTAGTGCGCAGTTCGGTGGAAGGTTTCTAGCTTGTCTTGATGACAGCTGCGACAAGCCTCATCACCAACGTAATTGGCGCGGGAGTTCAGCTTCGCGTTTTCCGAAGACGTTGGTTGAGGCGGTATCGCCTGAGTTGGCGCTGGGTTCGTCTGCGGACTACGGTTCTGACTCGCAACTTCCACGGCTAGAAGGAGCGTCACAATCACGACAAGTCTGGGTTTGAAATTCATCTCATGGCCGGGACGCGTTCATGACGATGTCTTTTGTTGTCACTTCCATTTCGACTGGCCTTCCACAATCGTGATGTAGCGGTCAATGGGAAGATCAGTGAGGCGTTCGGTTGCACCGCCGGGCAAGGGCCATTTGACTTCCAGCCAGTCGATCTTCGTCCGCTCGCCCAAGCCGAGCACGATACGGGGATCGTGCGAAGAAAGGAAGCTGCCACCGCCCACTTTCATTCTATGGCGCTTTCGATCCCCAGCCTGATAGGTGACGCGTGCGCCGATCGCATCACGGTTCGATTTCGTTCCAACCAGATTGATGCCTAACCAATGGCGTTGCTTGGCAGCGTTGTTTCGCAGGAGAAGCGGCGTGCCGTCGTTGACGGATACCAAGACATCGACTGCTCCGTCATTATTGAAGTCGCCGATCGCCATTCCGCGGGCCGACAGAGGTTTCGCGAAAATGGGGCCGCTCTCCGCGTTCACGTTCTGAAAGCTTTTGCCATTGTTGTGGAACAAGAGCATCGGTTCTTCGTAACCGACATCTTTGCGAACGACTTGAATCAGGTCATCGGGATTTCCGTTGCACAGAAACAGGTCAAGATTGCCGTCGTTGTCATAGTCGAAAAACTTCAAGTCCCCAGCCACTCATCAGCCGGGTCGCAGTCGCAATCCCGGTAGGCCCTGCTTGATCATCAAAGGTCTCATCGCCGTTATTTTTGTACAACGAATACATCTCGTGGTCGATGTTGGCCACGAAGAGATCCATCCAGCCGTCCTCGTTGAAATCAGCCGAGTCCAGGCCCATGCCAGAGCGTGGGCGACCGGCTTCGCTGTATGCGACTCCGGCTTGCGCGCCGATCTCTTCGAACTTTCCGCCGCCGCGGTTGACGTACAGAAAATTCTGCACCGTATCGTTGGCAACAAACAGGTCCATGAGACCGTCGTTGTTGATGTCGGTTGCAACCACTCCCCACGCCTTGCCCAGGTGATTGCCGATTCCTGAAGTCTTGCTGACGTCGGTAAATGTCCCATCTCCGTTGTTATGAAACAACCAACTGGCCATGGGCTTATACAACCGCGGAACGCAATATCCGGGGCTGTCGCCCGCCGCGCAAGGCAAGTTCTTCGATTTGTCGAAGTCCACAAACCGGCAGACAAACAGGTCGAGGCGGCCATCGTTGTCATAGTCAAACCAAACGGCGCTTGCGGACCATCCCGGAGCGGCGACGCCTGCTTTCTCGGTTACATCGGTGAAAGTACCGTCTCCATTGTTGTGATAGAGAATGCTTCTGCCGTACTGGGTAACGTAAAAGTCAGGAAAGCCGTCCCCGTCATAGTCGCCCACTGCCACGCCCTGGCCGTAGCCGCCAGCGGCCACACCGGCTCTCTCGGTTACGTCGGTAAAGGTTCCGTCGCGATTGTTTCGGTACAAAGCATTGCGCAGAGGTGGATTCGGGTTGAAGAAGTCGCACTGGCCGCTGTTGACCAGGTAAATGTCCATCCAACCGTCGTTGTCGTAATCGAGGAAGGCGCAACCCGCGCCCGTCGTCTCCGGCAAGTATTTTTGCGGCGACTTTCCGGCGGTGTGCTTCCAGGTAATGCCACTCGCTGCAGGAGCAACTTCTTCGAAGGGATAAACGGTTTCAGGCAACGCGCGGGCGAGTCGAGAGAAAGATGGAAGAACGAAACTGGTTGCCAATCCGCGCAGAAAGCGGCGGCGGGAGAAAAGGAATGTTCTTGGATTCGGCAACAGAGTCACGGTTTTGTCTTTGGATGCAGCTATTCTAGTGTGGTGTGCCTGAAATGTGTGGCATTCGTTCGCGCCTGTCGCTGCGTCGCTCCACGCAACGCTTGGCGCTGCGAGCAAAATGCAGAGATCCTTCGTTTTCGCTCCGGATGACGGCGTATTTCGGACCCTACACTAGTCTAGTTCGGCTTTGCCTGCGACTGAGGATTGTCCTCTCCCGCGGCACCCTTCTGGGTCAACTGCCTTTGAATGGCAAATTGCTTGTCGCCGTCTTCCTTGCGGCCGGTGCGGCTGTATGCGATCGCGAGCAAATAGTGCGGAGCCGGATTCTCCGGCTCAAGTTTGATGGCATTCTCCAAAGGCGCAATCGCTTCGGAGTACCGCTTGGCCGATCCCAGGCAAGCTCCAAGTCCAACAAAGGCGTCGCCGAAGGTTGGATCCAGCTTGGCTGCGCGTGAGAAGTGCCCGATGGCCTCGTCCCACTGCTGGTTCTGTTGCGCCAGCGCGCCCAGGACGTACTCGGCGCCCGCATTCGAAGGATCGATGTCGAGTTCCTGTTGCATTTCTTTCTTGGCTTCCTCGGCGACGGTCGAGGGGGGATTGGGTTTGGAGAGCAAGAGCCGACCGAGGCGGAAATGGATGCCAGACATGCGTGGATTCTGCTGCAGTATCTGGCGATATTTCTTGGCGGCCTCGTCCCATTTTCCTTGTGCTTCGAGGGCCTCAGCGTCGAGCTCGAGTGCCTGAGGAGACTTGGGCGCAGTCGTGGCCAATTCCGCCGCTGCTCTGGTCGATAGATCCGAGTAGGTGTGGACCGATAGATAGAGAACATCAGGATCGCGCGGGAATTCGCGATTCAAGAACCGGAGAAAGTCCTCCGCCACATCCGGCTGATCGGCAAACATTGCGCAACGCACGCCTGCGAAGCCGACATTGCGCTTAAGCTCCTTGTCCGCGGCGTGCGGCATAGCTTGCTTCAGGAGAGGCAATGCTTCTTTGCAGTTACCGGATTGAGCGAGGCTCACGGCTCGTTGAGCAGAGGAGGTGGCATCCGTTGCGGCCGGCTTCTTGGCAGCCTGGGCCGCTGACAAGGTCGCAGTGGATCCCCAGAGCAAGGTGAGAACGAAAATGCTATGCCGAGGTCGAAACATAAAGAGGGCAGGCGCGGGGGAAGCGCCTGCCCAATACTACAACGCTAGGCTCAGAAGTAGAACTTCAGTGCGAACTGTATCTCTCGCGCATCCTGGCTCGCGTTGATGACCCCGAAAGTTGCAGTACCGAAGCTAAAGTTCGGCGTCGCGAAGTTCGGATGGTTAAACGCGTTCAGGAAGTCAGTACGAAACTGGATTTTCATGGTTTCTGTAATCGGGAAGTTCTTTTGCAGGCTGAAGTCAACGTCGACGTATCCGGGACCAATAACCGGGCCTTGAGCCGGACAATTTCCAAATGTGCCCGCGGCAGGCGTGGAGAATGCACTGGGGCTGAACCACTGCAGACCCTGGACGCTAACCGTCTTGGGGTAGCTGACGGGACCATTGCAGTTGGGACGAGTTTCGGGGGTGCCGGTTCCGGAGGTGTTGCTTCCAGAGGCAGTAAGCGGGAAACCGGTGTGCCAGGAAACAATCGGGTTGACCGACCAGTTGCCGACAACGGCGTTCGCGGCCTCCGGCATGTCGTGCCCAAATTGTTTGCCCTTGCCAAAGGGCAGCTCATACACAGCGTATGCACTGATGATGTGGGTCGAATCCCAATAGCATCGTGCGTAATCGCCAGCGGGGTTATAGAGGTTTTGCCAGTAGTTACCGGAGGGTGCGGCCTGAGTGGTAGTGCCCCAGGTACCGTAATAACCATCGTCGTTGGTCATGCACTTCTCGTAGGTATACGAAACCTGGCCCTCGAGTCCGTGGCTATAGCGCTTCTGCAGCACCACCTGCAGTGCGTTATAGTTCATGTTGCCAACGGAGGCAGTGTTCTTCACATTGCCGAATCCGTTGGGACCGTAGGTCGGCGTAACGGTGGTTATTCCGTCGATAACGGTTCCCGCCGGATTTTGGCCGCCGATCAAGGGATACGTGACCGTGCCATTCGGTTGCAGATACCCTTGCGACAACCACTCGGGAACCATCAGGTGCGTCGTGCTTTGCCCAACATAGCCCACCTGAAGAGTTGTATTGTTGGCAATTTCGCGCTGGACCGAGAGGTTCCACTGGTTTGCGACTGCCGGCTGGACCTTGCCGCTCCATGCCAGCATCGTGGCCCCGATAAAAGGATCGGCCGCCGGGGCTGCGATAGCAAATGCCGAATTGGTGCTATATCCCGGGCCGGTGGCCACGTTGTTTGCCTCAACCTGCGGGGCTGTGTAAGGCGGATTCTGCGGAAGGCGCAGGTTGGTCCCTGTGCCTTCGAGATAAGACGAGACGGAGTAGGCGCCGCGAACCACCGTTTTGTTTGACGCCCCAGGGCTCCACGCGAACCCGATGCGAGGTTGGAAGTCCGGCCCTCCGTAGGTGCTGTTGTAGAGCCCACGGCTGAATCCATTGCTCCCCACAACTCCGGCAGGTACAGGAGTGTTGCCGATGAATTCCAGCGCGCCGGTGTAGATATTGACCCCGACCTGGCGGTTGTTGGTTTCAACCCAGGGAGTCCGGGCTTCATAGCGGAGGCCTATGTTCACCGTGAGGTTGCTGGTAACCCGCCAGTCGTCTTGAGCAAAGCCAGCAAAGAGCCAGTCGCGCTGATGCCATTCTCCCGAGCTTGTGCCCCGCCCTGCAACCCCCGGAAGACCAAGAGCCCAATCAGCAGACGGATCGCCGATGCCAGTGCGGGTGCCGTTCCCTGAATAGTTGCCACCGGGGCCGTTCCCATAGAGTATGGAACCCAGTTCGCCGGCATTGCCGCTGTAGAAGACGTTGATGTTGTAACGATTCATCTGATATCCCGTTTTAATGATGTGCCGGCCATGCGTATAAATAAGCACATCATCGAATTGGGTCACGGTTGAGGAAAACTTTTCCGTAACGCCTGCGGATCCCAGATTGGTCAGCGTCCCCACGCCAACATTGGTAATCGAGCCGCCGGCAAAGCCAAACAGCGGAAGACCATCTATGCCGGCGGGATTGCCATTTGTGAGGCCGATCGAGTTCCCCAAGGCTCCGACCGTGGGGTTGAACGTTGTCAGCCCATGTGGCAGCTTGACGTAGTTCATCCCGAAGCGCGCTTCGTTGAGCAAGTTAGGCGAGAACGTATGGTTCCAGCTGACCGCTCCACTCTGCAGATAAGCTTCGTTCACCATATCGCCCAACAAAGCCACGGAGTTGTTCAGAGGATCATACTGATCGCCCTTCGAATACCGGAAAGAGAGGTGGTCCTTTTCGGTCGCGTTGTAGTCAACTTTGATGTCACCCTGATCCGAATTGTATTGTTGGTCGATGACGTTGACCGCCTGCCCAAAGCCATTGGGGAGCGTAGCCACGGAGGCTGGATACAGCGGGTTCGTGACCAGGGCCGTGAATGCGGGATTCAGCATGTTCTTAGGAATAATGTTGCCCGCAAACGGCGTCCGGGCGGCAGGAGCCAAGATCGAACAGGGAGTGCCGGACGTTCCGCCTGTACCAGCGGCACATGGGTTGTAGAGCTGTGTGCTCAAAGCGCTAAAGTTGCCCCCGATTTCGGCGGGCGTGAGGACGGTGATGGTGCTCGAGGACGCCGGATGGTCCAAACGTCCACCCTGGTAATCAGCAAAGAAGAACAGCTTGTTCTTAATGATGGGGCCACCGAACGTGCCACCGAACATGTTCCAGCGCAACTTCGGCGTGGGCAGGACACCTGTCGGCGTGCCGGCGGTCAAGCCATTCTCCCACTGGTTGGCGTTGAAAATGTTGTTACGGAAGTATTCAAAAACATCCCCGTGGTACCGGTTGGTACCTGACTTAATTGTGGCATTGACGATTCCGCCGTTGTAGTTGCCAAACTCCGCGGAAGCGTTCTGGGTAATGATATTGAACTCTCCGATCGCATCGGGGGAGGGTGTGAAACCAAGAAGATTATCCGAGGCCTGGTTGTTATCAATACCGTCCAGCAGGAAGTTGTTGGCCTGCTCGCGGTTTCCGTTGATATAGGGACGACCCGACTCCTCGGCAGTGTTGGAGCCGAGATTCATGCTATGGGGATCCACCGAGACAGCGCCAGGAGAGAGTAAGGTCAACTGCACATAGTTGCGGGTTTCCAGCGGCAGATTGTCAGCGGTTCTGGAATCGATGACGGTGTTGACCTGGGCATTTTCCGTCTGCAGCACTGGCGCAGAGCCGCTCACTTCCAGAGTCTCCGAGACCTTGCCGATCTTCATCTGGAAGTTGAGACGTGCCGTCTGATTGAGCACCAGAGTAAAAGGCGCGTGAACGGCAGTGTCGAATCCCGGCGCGGTCACCTTCACGTCGTAAGTTCCGATGGGAAGGTGCTGCAGGTTGAAGGCGCCAGCGTCGTTCGTCTGCGCAGTATAGAGAACGCCATGGTCGGTGTCTCGAGCGACGACCGCAGCACCCTTTATCGGCGCGCCGCTCGGATCTTCAACCGAGCCCACAATTGCGGCCGTGACTTCCTGGCCCCACGCTGTCTCGAGTGCCCCAAATAGTCCGATCAATAGCAAAAGGGCAAGTCCAACTCTCATTGACTTACGCATCACCACACCTCCACAGGAGAACATCTTGAGTTCAAATACCGCCCCGAAGAACCTAACGACACACCGCGCCACAAAATAGGGACTGGCCAATGCTATATAGTAGATGGCTCGTCATCGTCAAGTGAAAAATGAAAGGACTGTTAATTTTTTTACCGTTGTCAATAATCTGATTTATCTATAGCACATAATATCGCAATAATCGCTGTGCTGGGATAGCGGTTGGCAATCCCTGTGGAAAACCAGGAATCTGAAGCATACATAAAATGGAATATTTTGTCGCTAGAAATAGGCCTTTGCGCTATGATGTCTCGCCTGAATCTTTACAATATTCCCAAAAGGGGCTAAGGTGGGGACTCTTTATGAAGAAGCCATCTGCTCTATAGCATGTAAGGACAAGCTCTATAGCACGAAACAGAGGATCGGGGCAGTGACGTTTCGGAAAGAACATTCCTCTTGGTTGCCCAAGCTCTATAGCAGATGTCAGCACAGGAGAGTTCGAAGTTTTCGTTCGCTTACAGCACAAGAGTGCTATAAATTCCATGATTTCTCAGCCGAATGACTCCGGAGAGCATTCATGACAGACAACCATCAGAACGGAACGCCTGCCTATAAGAAAATTCAGGCGACCATACTGAAGCGGATCGAAAGCGGACATTTAAAAGCGGGCGATGCCGTCGAGTCCGAGCGCGAACTTGCGAAGATCCACCACGTGAGTCTAATGACCGCGCGCCATGCCTTGACTGCGCTCGAACGGGAGGGCGTGGTGCAACGGCGGCGCGGCTCCGGAACATTTGTGGCGCCTCCCAAGATCCACTTCAACAAATTGATGGGCTTCACCGAATTGATGGCGGGTCGAAATCTGAGCGCTTGCTCAAAAGTTCTGTCGTTCAGCGTGGTCGATAACGAACAGGCAGTGGCCGCACGCCTGGGCTTGGCGGATAACACGGCGCTGAGCAAGCTGTCGCGGCTGCGGCTGGGAGCTGACCAACCATTTGCTCTTGAGACCTGCTACTGGCCTGCCCAGGAGTTCAACCGTCTCACTCGCGCTTCATTTTCCCGCGGATCTCTGTTTTCTATTCTGGAGCACGACTACGGTATTCAGTTGGCGTACGCCGATGAAGAAGCGGACGCGGCCGCCGCTGAGTCCACGACAGCGAATCTTCTCCAGGTTCCACGCGGGCATCCTCTGCTTCGCATCCGCCAGGTTATTTACTCAACTCAGGGAAAAGCGACGCTGTATGTGTTGGGCCTGTATCGATCAGACCGGTACAATCTGTTAGTCCGAAGGTTTCGTTAGACTTCATCACCTGAGTCGCTCCCACTGAGCGCCTGGTAGGCCGCTCCCCAGACCGGAGCATCCTCGTTCACGACAACCGAAATTGGAACACGCGCCAGCACCGGTGCGAACTTGCTCTTCCCGCAAAAAGCGCGCACGAAGGTGCCGTCACGAAGTTTCGAGAGGATCTTCGGAGCGATGCCGCCTGCTACGTAGACTCCGCCAAGAGCAAGGGTTCGTAATGCCATATTTCCGGCCTCGGCGCCGTACGCCTCAATCCACAACTGAATGGTCTCGACGCAAACTGCACAAGATTGCGTCAATCCTCGCTCCGTAATTTCTCTTGCCGCATCCCCTTCCGGCGAATCGAAAGACGGGTGTCGCAATGAAGGATTGAGAAATTCGTGAATCCTGAGGAAGCCCCGGCCGGAAATAATCTCCTCGCACGAGACGTGGGGCAACTGCTTGTTCAAGTAGGTGAGTAGTTGAATCTCAAGTTCGTTACGCGGCGCAAAATCTGCCTGTCCGCCCTCCGACGGCGCGACTCGATATTGCTGGCCATCCCAGAAGAGAATGGCCTCGCCTAAACCAGTTCCCGCAGCAATCACTGCCTTCGTCGCATTATGCTCAGGGGTTCCTTGATTCAAGATCGCGAAGTCATTCGAACCGAGCCGATCCAGACTGAGAGCAGTCGCAGTGAGATCATTCAGCAACACTACTTTGTCCAAATGTAGCTTTTGAGCCAGCGCAGATCCGTTGAGGACCCAAGGAAGATTGCCGGCGTGAAGGGATCCATCGACGACTACTCCGGCTAAACCGAAACCTGCCGCCTCAATTTCCTGTCCGCGCGAGCTTCTGTTGGGACCGGCGGCTCGTTCGAGGAAGTCGCCGATCAGGTCCTCGAATCCGGAGTAGTCTCGGGTCGCAAGCCGGCTCTGGAACACGGATCGAAGGGCTGGTCCATTCTTTGCGAACAACCCAAGACTGCACTTTGTCCCCCCGACATCGCCTGCCAGAATCATCGTCGTTCGGTGTGGTTCGTTGATGAATTCAACGCAAGGAAGATACCTGGCCTGCAAGTCCCCATTTCTGGGTTGTTCATCCGAAACAAGCGAGGACATCCACCGAGCAAGGTCTACTATACTGCATTTGTATCTGGCCCCGAGCCGCGGAGCCGCGAGTCAACGCTCATCTTTGAAGCGAATATTCGATTCTTTTGAGGGCTGCACATTGTGCCTACAAAAATTAAGATGCTACCTATCGACTGGGACGCGCAATGAGTGAGGAAGCCCGGAGAGTCAGGGTGATTGATTCCCACACTGGCGGGGAGCCGACGCGGGTAGTCGTGCGCGGCGGCCCTGACCTGGGGGCTGGTCCGCTGTCGCAGCGAGTGGAGCTTTTTCGCAGCCAAAACGATTGTTTCCGATCCGCCGTCGTCAATGAGCCGAGGGGTTCAGACGTCATTGTGGGTGCGCTGTTGTGCGAGCCCGTTGATCCGGCCTGCGCCGCGGGCGTGATCTTTTTTAATAATGTGGGTTACCTGGGGATGTGCGGCCACGGAACTATAGGCCTGGTTGCCACTCTAGCGCATTTGAAACGCATTGAGCCGGGAGAGCATCGGATTGAGACCCCGGTGGGAACGGTGGGCGCAACTCTGCACGAGAGCGGCGAGGTTACCGTCAACAACCTCGCCAGTTATCGCACCGCAGCCGACGTGGAGGTCGACGTACCCGCTTACGGCAAGGTGAGAGGTGATGTCGCCTGGGGTGGAAACTGGTTCTACCTCGTTCGCGATCACGATCTCGAATTGACGCTCAACAACGTCGAGGCGCTGACCAGTTTCAGTTGGGCGATCCGCCAGGCGCTCCGCGCGAATGCAATTACCGGTGCCGAGGGTGAAGAGATTGACCACATTGAGTTGTTCGGCCCGCCCCAAACCGCAGAAGCCGACAGCAGAAATTTCGTACTCTGCCCGGGCAAAGCCTATGATCGTTCTCCCTGCGGCACCGGGACCAGCGCAAAATTAGCATGTCTGTATGCCGACGGAAAAATTCGTGAAGGTCAAACCTGGAGACAGGAAAGCCTGATCGGAAGCGTGTTTGAAGGCACGGTTAAAGTCCGCGGATGGCAAGGTTTATCCAAGCATTAAAGGATCTGCATTCGTGACCGCCGAGACCGAACTGGTGATTTGATCCGCGCGATCCGCTGTGCATGGGCATTCGCGCATGAGCCTCGCCGCCTATGACGTGGCTATCGTGGGCGCCGGTATAGTGGGCGCGGCCTGCGCGGACGAATTCGCGCGCCGCGGTATGCGTATCGCAGTCGTAGACCGCGACCAGATCGCGAGCGGCGCGACCTCAGCAGGCATGGGGCACATTGTAACCATGGACGACTCTGAGGCGCAGTTTGCGTTGACGCGTTATTCGCAGCAACTCTGGCAGAAACTGCGCGATGAGTTGCCAATGGATGTCGAGTACGAGCAGTGCGGCACGATTTGGGTTGCGGCGGATGCAGAAGAGATGGAAGAAGTCCGGCGCAAGCACGATTACTACGGAGAGCGGGCGGTTCCAACGGAAGTACTGGACGCGCAGGCCCTCCGGCGCCTTGAACCCAACCTGCGGGCGGGGCTGGTCGGAGGCCTACTTGTTCCCCAAGACCTCGTCATCAATCCGCCGTGTGCTGCACGCTTCCTGATGGAACGGGCGCAGAAACACGGAGCCAAGCTTCATCTCGATCGCTCCGCCGCGCAGGCGGGACAAGGAAAAGTGCGAATGACGGATGGCTTCGAGATCACGGCAAAGATTGTCGTCAACGCAGCGGGAGCTTACGCAGGCGAACTCACGCCGGGGGTCGAAATCAAAAAGAGAAAAGGTCACTTGGTCATCACCGACCGCTATCCGGGATTCCTGCGGCATCAGTTGGTGGAACTCGGGTACTTGAAGAGCGCGCACTCGATCAGCAGCGACTCGGTTGCCTTCAACGTCCAGCCCCGCCGCACCGGCCAGATTCTGATCGGATCTTCACGGCAATACGGGGCGGAACACCGAGAAGTGGACAGCGAAATACTGGCGCGCATGCTGCGGCGCGCGCACGAATACATGCCGGGTCTAGCGCAGATGTCGACGGTACTCGCACGGACCGGATTCCGCGCCGCCACTCCCGACAAGCTTCCTCTAATTGGGCCGTGGCCGGGCGACGAGTCTTTGTTCCTTGCGACCGGGCATGAGGGACTCGGGATCACAACCTCTCTTGCAACTGCGCGAATCCTTGTCGATCACATCACAGGAACGAAACCGGAAATCCCCATTGAGCCGTATTTGCCGTCGCGAGCAGCCAAGGAACCCGCACATGCTAAGTGAACTCACGTTAACAGTAATGGCCGCCATGCGAGGCCATGCCGGCCGAGAACTCTGCGAAGCAGCAGGAGGGCGCTGATGAACTGGAAGGGCGTGATGCCCGCCATCACCACCAGTTTTACCGAGGATCTCGGAATCGACCACTACTTTATGGCGCGACATTGCCAATGGCTGTTGGAGAATGGCTGCACTGGTATCGTCGCGCTGGGCTCGTTGGGAGAGGGCGCAACCTTGTCCCTCGAAGAAAAGTTGCAGGTTTTGCGCACCTGCGTCGACGCTGTGCAGGGCCGAAGCCCGGTGGTGGCTTCCGTTTCTGCGCTCGCCACCTCCGAGGCCGTGGCGGTGGCGAAGGCGGCAGCGGAATTAGGCTGTGATGCTCTCATGGTCTTGCCGCCTTATGTTTATCAGGGCAACTGGCGCGAAATGAGGACTCATGTCGCCGCGGTTTTCAAGGCCACGCAGCTTTCTTGCATGCTGTACAACAACCCGGTTGCTTACGGCACGGACTTTGTTCCCGAGCAGATTCGAGAGTTGGCGGCGGAGCACGAAAATTTCGAGGCGGTAAAAGAATCAAGTACCGACGTCAGGCGGATATCCGCGATCCGTGCGTTGCTTGACCGTCGTCTGGAAATATTTGTTGGCGTCGATGACGCGGTGCTCGAAGCCATTGGGGTGGGGGCGAGCGGTTGGATCGCCGGGTTGGCCAACGCACTACCGGGCGAATCCGTCGACCTCTTCAACTTTGGTATGAACAGAGAAAGTGACAAAGCATTTAACTTGTATCGCTGGTTTCTGCCGCTGCTCCGTATGGATACCAAATCGAATTTCGTTCAACTCATCAAGCTGGTGCAAGCGGAAGTTGGAATTGGGAATACACGCGTGCGTCCGCCGCGCCTGGAGTTAGAGGGCGATGAACTTGAACAAGCCAAGCAAACCATCCGCGACGCTCTGCGTTCCAGGCCGCAATCCGCGATGGGCTGTGCTTTACCCAATGCAAAATGAACGCTGAGAATCTTGTGAGGCTGGCTAGGATTGGCGTTTAACGCTGTTGCCGAGGGCTACCAGAAAAATCGCGCTTTTGCCCTCGGCGTGGGGGCTGAAGAAGCGGGTCACGTCGTCATCGTAAAAGGTCAAACCCGTCGCGCCTAGACGTTGAGCGTAGGCCGCGAGATAGAACTTGCCGCCCAGGATGCCGGCCTCAAGCTGCACAGCGCGATACCCACGGTTGCCAAAACGCTGCAAGAGCGGCCGCAAGTCCGCCAGGAAAAAGATGTCCACGGCGGCGTCCGCAGGCAACGGTTGCTCCAGGCCGAGGTAGCCGGCAACGTCTCGGAAATTTCCCTGCTTCAGACATTCGAGGATCTTACGGTCGCGGTCGAAGAAGTAGGCTCCGGGTTCGAGACCTTCCACGGCGTGGACGATCAGATACAGGTGGTTGAGTTGAGTTCCTAGCGGATCGAGAAAGTCAGCGGGGACACCACGCGTAGCTCGATCCAGTATTGTCGAGAGCTGCGGCAAGGTAATCGGCGTGCGGGCGAACTTGCGGGAAGAGCCCCGTCGTAAAATGACCTGCTCTACGGCATCGCGAGGCATTTCATCGTCAGATAAAGGCTGTAGCTGAAAGACCGGCGCAGTTGGCGGTGGAAAACCGCTGGGCGGAGTGTGACCGCGCCACGCAGCAACTTCCTCGCTCGAACGCAGCGAAGAGGCAGCATGCATTTCGCGCATCAATGGATAGTCCACCTCGTGCCGAGAGAGTGGAACAGTCTCGAGGCCGAGAGGAGACGTTTCCGCCGGAGGTTGCGTCGGAATCGCAGAGCCATGTCCGAGCGCCACCAACGAGAAAGCCACTTCGCGCTGGGAGTCGACATCCAGCAGGCGGTTCACCCTGTCGTCCACAAAGCCGCACACGACCTTGGCGGGCAGTCCCAATGCGGTGGCGACGGCCAGCAGGTTGGCGAGCAAGGTGCCGTTGTCCCAGCCAAAATGGCGATAGGTGCGATCCTGATATTTCCAGGCATTGCGCCAATACGTGCAAGTGCAGACGATGGTCAACGGTGCATGGGCGATAGCGGGTTCACCGTCCGCTGCTTCGACCAGTACGCTGCGATAGTCTCCGGCACGCAACTTGCGCAGTCCAAACTCGGCAGGGGCAAAGTGATAAACGCCCGCCGGAAGATCGCTGAGTTCGCCACAAACCAGATAAAGCTCGACCTCGTAGAGCGCTCCGGTACAAGCCGCCGCACGAAAATAAATTTCGCCGCCCGAATACTTTCGCTGCCTGGTTATGCCGGCAGACAGATAGAGGAGTTGGGCGATTGCTTTTAAATCAGGCCTGCGTTGGTCTGAGCAGGAACGCTCTCGGGCGATGGCCGAAAGTGCAGCGACTCCAGTCTGACGCATCTCGTCGGGCAAGCGCGACGGCTCCAGCGTGGGATAGATCTTAAAGGGCAAGGGCTGGTTGGCGAAATCAAGGAAATGTGGATTGGCGCGGACGCTGGCGTAGGAGTGCTTCGTGGCGTTGTGATATTTCAGGGCCGCTTCGATGTCGCGATTCTCTGGCATGACTTTGGCGTGGTGCTACTAATTAGAGTTGGATTGCTGGTGCCTTAGCTTGTACAAGTTCGGCGATGCATTTAGAAGATCGCGAAGCACAGCCACTTCTGCGGCAATGCCGGTATGGAGCGCAGGATCCACGTCGGGCGCGAAGAGCGAAGAGTGATTAAAGGGAAGCTTCGTTCCGGCGATCTTGGCTGCAGCATATTCTTGTGGCTCTGCTCCGCCTAGCGCAAAGTAAAACGACGGAATGCCTTGTTCGACGAAGTATGCGTAGTCTTCCGAGACCATCAGTGGCTCAGCGGTTACCACATTGTCCTTGCCCAGCGCGCCTTCTAGCGTTCTCCGGAGCCTTTGAGCTAGCGCAGGATCGTTATACACCGCCTCCGTGGACTCATACTCCTCGATCGAAGGCTCGCGCGGCGCGCCCGCAGCTTCTGCTTCAGCCTTGGTGATGCGTGCGATGGCAGCGAGAATCTGTTTGCGAACTTCGGGCTTGTAGGTCCGGATCGTTAGCCCGAGTTCGGCATGGTCGGGAATGATGTTGTTTTTTGTTCCCGCCTGGAAGTATCCCACGGTGACGACAGCCGCATCACCGGGTTTGACCTCACGCGACACAATGGTTTGCAAAGCGAGAACCGTTCTGGCGCGATCACGATTGGATCAACCGTGGTTTGCGGGGCAGCGCCGTGGCCGCCCTTACCGTAGATCGTGATGCGCACGGAATCTGCGCTAGCATAAGAGTATCCGGGAGCGATGCCGACCGTTCCGGCGGGAAGATCGTTGCCGACGTGCAGGGCAACGCCAACGTCAGGCTTTGGAAAGCGCTTCAGTAAGCCGTCGTCGATCATCTTCTTTGCGCCTGAGATGGTTTCCTCGGCGGGCTGTCCGATCAACATCAGCGTTCCATGCCAGCTATCTTTGCTATGTGCCATCACCGCCGCGGTTCCGAGGAGGGACGCCATGTGTAGATCGTGTCCACAAGCATGCATGACGGGAACGTCGCGTCCCGAGTCGGTCTTTGGTACGGACTTTGCTTTCGTAAGGAAGGCCAGTCTTTTCTTCGACGGGAAGCGCGTCCAGTTCCGTGCGAAGCATAACGGTTGGGCCTGATCCGTTCTTGAGGATGGCGACTATCCCGGTGCCACCAACCTGCTCAGTGACGTCGTAACCGGGAGCGCGGAGTTGACTGGCCAGTTTCGCTGCCGTTCGCGTTTCATGCGAAGAGAGTTCAGGATTCTGGTGCAGATCAAGATACAGCGCGTATGCCTCGGGATACACTGCGCCGACTTCCTTGGTTGTGGACTGATCTTGCGAGAAGCACGAGGCAGCCATCAGAACCAAGAGAAGAGCCCTTGCCCATGCCATAGGCAAGAATGATATCTGAATCGACGGCAGACCACGGCTGAGCAGGCCTGAAACTCAGCCTTCTTTGCCTTTCGCAACACCTCCTGACTGTTGTCACGCGATGAAGCGATTACCGTCCGCCGAAGCTGTAGCCGAGCGAGATGCTGTACCGAGTTGCATAGTTGTGGCTGAATTCGATGTTGTTGTTAATCAGGTACAGACGCACTTCCGGGCGAATAAAGGCGTCACGCCAGAAGTAGGCGCGAATGCCACCTCCAAAGTCTCCCATGAAGTGATTGCTGCTAAGGTATGGGGCACATCCGAAGTAGCCACAGGTTAGGTACGGGGTGTAAAAGCGAAGATTCTCGCCGCCGATACCGGCCAGCAACTCAGCCGTAATCGGTTTGGCAAGCTTTGGAGCCCAGATTGCATTAAATGAGTAGAAGATTGGACGATAGGGCTGGAAGCCTCCGTACAGACCCCGACTCGCTCTCCAGGCAATGTCCCCTTCAATTCCCACGCGGTGCAATAGCAGGAAATCCGCACCGAAGCTGGGATACCCGCCGCCGGTCAAGGAGGGGTAGAAGACACCATTTGTGGTCGTGCCCGCGCCCGACGTGAGCGTTCCGTAGCCAAAAGCTGCATCGATCTGCTGTGCGTGGGCGTCGTGTTCGGAAAGGCAGAATAAACAGAGGACGGCAATCAAGCTTAACTTTTTCAAGTTTCTTCTCCGATAGACCTTCAGAGACTTGGATGTGACCTGGACTTGTTGAGTTGGATTCGAGGCAGTGTCCCTGAGCCTGCTGCGTTCACGGCCCGTTCGCCAACTCTATTTCTTATTCAAACATCAGTTCGCGTAGCTATCCCGTAAAGAAAGGCCAACAGTTGTAACGAACAATGTTTGTAACCTACCATCTCTAAACCCCGAAACGATTGCGAAAGTTGCGCAGGTATCGGTGATAGGGTTTATGCTTTGGTTACTTTGGTAATCCCGAATCGCTTGGTTCTTTTGCTGAATTGTCATACTGTGGAGTCGGTGTCTCCTTATTTATACCTATGACGCTCCTTGAGAAGATACCTACCGTAGTGACGGTGGCAGTGCTGGTCGGGATTTTCCTGGCGCTGAAGCGGCACAGCCATTCCGCCCGTCTGCAGCTATGGATGGTGGCTTGGTTCCTCATCTTTACGCACTTCGTGGCGCAGTTGCTCGAGCCCGCCACGGGAGACGTAAGCCCGTACCTTCTCGCGATCGATCTGGGTTCGTTGCAAGCCGCCGCCGTGGCTTTTGTCGTCTCTGTCTCAGCAGTCGCTGAGGATAAGGGCAAGCGAAGATTGATGCTTCTGATAACCGGTATCCCTTCGGTCGCCTATACGATTCTGGCCAGTTACGATGTGCATGCGCGATGGCCTTACGTCCTCTGCCTGCTGACATGCTTTGTGGGTGGAATCCTTCTGCTCTTCTGGGTCCGGAGGTTCTCCGGATACGCGGTTTCGCTGGCGCTGGTGGGGTCGGCAATTGCGCTTTGGGCCATCCGCGCGGCATTGCGCGGTTCCTTCGATGAAGGTCTGACCGCGCTGCTGGGGCTTGGCTTTGCTTTACCTGGGGTTTTTCTGTGCCGGAACTACTGGCGCGCTTCCCCGGGTATTCTCACCGCCGCGGGAGGATTTTTCTGCTGGGGTGCGGTGTTTCCGGTAGGAATGCTGCTGGATCGCATTGCTCCCCACGTGATCGTCCCCGCGGATCTTTGGAATACTCCCAAGCTGTTTGTGGCGTTCGGCATGATTCTGGCGATTGTCGAGGACAAGTCTGAGTCCATCGAGAGCATGCAGAGCAAACAACGCGCATTGAATGATCAACTGGAACGCTTCTCGACGATTACCTCGCAACTGCTGAGCGGTGCGACGGTGGACTTGTTGTGCAACGAAATCGCATCCGCCATTACCGACGTGAGCAATTTCCGTCTCGCGGTTATCCAACTTGATAGTGGAAGTTATGGTTTGCGAGTGGCGGGTGCAAGCGGACTGTCCCCCGCTGCATTGGCTGAGTTGGAGAAGAAAGCGCGCCGTTGGACCGCGGATGACATTAAAGACTTCTGCGCCCGCGGCCGCCAGATCGGGCAGAATTCGTTTCTACTCTCGGCGTCCGAGGCCGCGAAGTATGATCCGCTAAAGAGTTCCGTCCGCTACGATCGAAACCCTTATTGGAATACGGGAGATGAGCTCCTCATTCCGTTAGTTTCCGCACGCGGCGGCTATCTGGGCTGTATTGGGTTAGATGATCCACGAGACGTGGAAGCGGTCAATGCCTCGGAATTGGCGCGAATCGAGCTTCTGGCGGCGGACCTGGCAGTGGCTCTTGAGTTGAAATCGTTGCAGAGTCAGTTGATCCGCTCGGAGAAACTTGCGGCACTGGGGCAGTTAGTGGCCGGGGTCGCCCACGAATTGAACAACCCGCTCACCGCCGTAATGGGCTACGGCGATTTGCTCAGCGATGATGTGCCTACCGGGCCCGCGCGGGACAAACTCGACAAACTGGTCAACGAGAGCCGGCGGATGAAGAAGATCGTTGAAAACCTGTTACGGTTCTCGCGGCAAAGTACTATGGACCGCCAGTCGGTGGACCTGACTCCAGTCGTCAAAGACGTGATTACCTTGCGGGAATATTATGCGCATACCCGAGGACTGGAGATTCTCTCGGACATTCGATCCAACCTGCCGCGGGTGGCCGTGGATGAGGACCAGTTCAAGCAGATTCTGCTTAACCTAGTGAACAACTCGATCGATGCCGTGGAAAATATGGAAGGTCCGAAGCGGATCACGGTGCGGGCATTTACTCGTGGGAACCGGGTCGTTGTCGAAGTCGAAGATTCCGGACCCGGATTCAAGGACCTGAATCGTGCACTCGATCCCTTTTACACGACCAAACCGGTAGGCAAGGGCACGGGGCTGGGACTGAGCATTTGTTACGGAATCATCAAAGAGCACGACGGTGAGATCAGGCTCGCGAATCTGCAACCCCATGGCTCGCGAGTGACCGTCGAGTTGCCGCTAGGCGAAATAAAAGAATCAAGTAACGCGGCCAGAGCTGCTGAGATGAGCTAATGAAAAGGTCGGCCCATGCGACTACGGGTTGAACCGCGGGACGACTGCTGGCAACGCTATTCCGATCAATTCGTGAACCACTCCTGCCGAGCGGAGGATTCGTCGTGCTGTTTTGTCGAGTCCGCCTCCGGGGGGCGAGCCATTCGATTGAGGATTAATTCAACGTAGCGCGACCTTTCGCCCGTGTTTTTACGCATGAAGCCAATTGGACTAACTATCATGGAAGCTTTGCAAACTGCCACGCAGAACCCGGCGAAGTTTCTCGGTCGAACGAACGATTCAGGTACAGCGGAAACGGGCAAACTCGCTGACCTCGCCCTGCTCGACGCCAACCCCCTCGACGACATCCGCAACACGCAGAAAATCTCGGCCGTGGTGTTGGGCGGGCGTTAGTTCTCGCGTGCCACCTGGATGGCATCTTGAAAAATGTGGAAGCCGCCGCTCGGGAGAAGTAGCGAATCATGACATTCTAGCCATCAGTCAAGGCTTATACCTTGATGGTTTACCCATCCAATGACTGGCTGTCCGCCGCCCATGCGTTACTTCGGCCCTTGTCTCATAATCAGAATCGGTTTGTTGGTGCACCTACTGCTCTACCCAATGGTAGGTCGTCATGGGGAGACCTAGCACAAGAGAGCATGAAGCACGCTGGCACGCTGCAGGTCGACGTTCCTACCGCGTCGTTTTCTATCAGACTTGTGATGGTGAATCGCCGCTGGCGCAACAAGACCCTCGGCACTGGAACAGGTGACGAGCACATACTGTAACGGCAACGTCCAGCGGGCGCGACTGACAGCGAACGAGCGTCGGCATTCGACGTTGCAACGCCACTGGACTGTAATGGACCGGGTCGTTGCGAGAGTGGCGAGAGCCTAAATTACCCGACCGTCGAGGTTGCAACCGCGTGAAACAGGCGAGATTTTGAAAAGGCTTTTGGAAAGACTGAGCCGTTCTAGTCGGCGCTTGCCGCCGACACTGGCAGCATCACGCCCCTGCTCGACTCAGCCGCAGGAGCAGCGGGCGTATAGATGTATTCGGGAATGATCTGCTTCATGCGAGTGCGTATTGTGTCCTGCGCCTCGTTCCCGATCATCGTGTGGAGTGCATTCAGATGCCAGCTGAGAGTATCCCAGTTCGTGGTTGAACTCTTGGCTCGCATGATTTTCCCAATGGTGGTCGGGCTCGGATCCTCATGCTGATAGAACAGCTCCTCGTAGAGTTTTTCCCCGGGACGCAGCCCGGTGAATACAATCTGAACTTCTTTCTCAGGAATACCCGAGAGCTTGATGAGTGTGTTGGCCAGGTCGACAATTTGTACCGGTTTGCCCATATCGAGCACCAACAGGTCACGATGCTCTCCTGCGGCGAAAGCTTGCAACACCAGAGCCACGGCCTCGGGGATGGTCATGAAATAACGCGTGATTTCCGGATGCGTAACTGTGAGCCGACGCGTAGAGCGGATTTGGTGCTGAAAGAGGGGAACCACGCTGCCTTGGGATCCGAGCACATTGCCGAATCGCACCGTGACACAACGCATGTTCGAACTTGGGCGTGTCGCCAGAATCAATTCTCCGAGCCGCTTTGTGCAGCCCATGAAGCTCGAGGGATTGACAGCCTTGTCACTCGAAATGAGGACAAAGCTACTGCAACGGCACGTTTCCGCGGCGTCCAACATGGAAGTCAGCCCGAACACGTTATTGCGGAGCGCTTCTGAAACATTACTCTCCGTCAGAGGCACGTGTTTGTAAGCAGCAGCGTGAAACACTGTGCTTATGGCAAAGCGGGAGAGAATTCCCTCGATCCGATTGGTGTCAATGATGTCGGCGATGCAGAATTCAGCCTTCGCATTCGGGTCGAGTCTCGACAACCGTTGCTGGAGTTCGAAAAGACCAGATTCATCCTGATCGAGACATACCAACACGCTGGGATCATATTGCAGTATTTGATAGGCCGACTCTGAGCCGATCGAACCAGCCGCGCCAGTGACCAAGACGGGTGTTCCACGGATCATTCGCCGGACTGGTTCCAAGTCCAGACGAACCGGATCGCGGCCCAACAGGTCATCGAGTTTGACCTCACGAAGCTGCCCCATGCTGGACTGGCCGGCAACCAGCTCACGCAGACTCGGAATGGTGCGATACCGCAAGCCGGCACCGTAACAGATCTGGACTACACGTTGCATTTGTGCCGAGGTTGCGGACGGCATGGCGATGAGGGCCTCGAACACGCGGTTCTTGACGCTTTGTTCAGGCAGTTGGTCGATTGTGCCCAGTACGGGAACGCCATGAACTTTCGATCCTACTTTCGACTTCTCGTCATCTACGCAGCCCACGACAATCCATGCGGGAGTGGCCTGCTTGAGTTCGCGGATCAGTAACTGGGCTGCGAATCCGGCGCCCACGATTAGTACCCGACGCGATCGCCGGCGATCAGGACCGGGTGCGATCGGCTTCTCTGCATGAAAGCGCGATATACGAGACGGACTCCCAGGAGTACAAATGCCGCCAACAGGAGTTCGAGACAATAGACGGACAACGGAAAGGCTTTGATTCCGAGAACATAGCGGATGGAGAGGAAGAATGCGGCTGAGCTGAGCACAAGCGCCTTCGACATGTCAATCCGTCATGAAGGCCGGTATAACACCAGTAGCCGTGAAGCAACCCGAATCGCGCCAGACCCGCCAGCCGATAAACAATCAGAACCGGCACCACGGTCAGCAACAAATGCAAATTCGGCAGATGGAACTCAAACCTGAGAGCCCAAGCCGATACTGCGGCGCAAAATATGAAAATCGCGTGGAGCAGCAAGATGCCCGAAGTACGTACCTTAAGCGACATAGTCCTTACTCAATCGCTCGCGCGATCAGAGTTCCTCCCGTAATCAAGGTGTGAGTCGTTTCGAAGTGTTTGTGGATTCGTTTGTGATCTGCTAAGCGGTAGCTTCTTTCATTACATCCGTGACGACATTTGCAACGATCTGCATGTCGGAAGTTGAGAGCGTCGGATCGACTAAGAACATAAGGCTGGTGTCGCCCAGTTCTTTTGCAACCGGAAGCTGACCCTCAGGCTTCCACTCCGGCGGGAAGGCCTTCTCCAAGTAGATCTCACTGCAGCTTCCGGAGAAGCAAGGAACTCCGTTTTCGGAAATCGCAGCCATGATTCGATCTCGGCCCCAATCATGACGAAGCCTCTCTGGACGCACAAACGCGTAGTACTTGTAGTAAGCGTGGTGAATCTCTTGCTCCGGCAGCGGGATTCGAAGTCCATCCAGCTTGGAAAATGCTTCTGTGAGAACGGCGGCATTCGCGCGCCGCTTGGTCACCCAATCGGAAACTTTTCGCAAAACGACACGACCAATTGCGGATTGGACCTCAGTCATGCGCCAGTTAGTGCCAAAAGAATCGTGGAGCCAGCGAAATCCGGGAGCATGGTCGCGCTTGAATGCAGTGTGGTAGTTTTTACCGTGATCCTTGAAGCTCCAGGCTCGCTCCCACAGGCCCGCGTCATTTGTGACGAGCATTCCGCCTTCGCCAGCCGTGGTCATGATCTTGTCCTGGCAGAAGGAGAATGCGGCGGCGTCCCCCATGCTGCCAACCGGCCGGTTCTTGTATGTCGCTCCTTGAGCTTGTGCGCAGTCTTCGATCACCTTCAATCCGTGTCTCGCAGCCAACGCGAGAATCGGATCCATGTCGCAAGGCCAGCCCGCCAAATGCACGACGATGATCGCTTTGGTCCGCGGCGTGATCGCTCCTTGAATCGTCTGCGCAGTAATATTCTGGCTGTCACGATCAACCTCAACGCATACCGGACGGGCCCCCCGCATGACGACGCAACTGGCCGACGCAATGAACGTCCTCGATGTTGTTATAACTTCGTCGCCGGCACCGATTCCCATCACCTGCAGCGTCAATTCCAATGCAAGCGTTCCATTCGCCAAACAAACTGCGTGTTTCGTACCGCAGAACTCAGCAAATTCAAGTTCGAACTTGCGTCCCTCTTCACCAGTCCAATAATTGACTTTGCCAGAGCGGAGAACCGCCGAGGCCGCCTCGATTTCGTCGGCTGCGAAGTGAGGCCAAGAGGCGAACTGGAACTTCTTGCTTGGCGGCGACTGCAAAACGGCTTGTACTGCTGCTGTCATCATAGGAAATGGAATTCTCAGGGAGCCATGAAGTCGCGGCAGAAGCTCAGATACTGTTCACGATCGGGATGAGAGCACGAAGGTCCTGCAGTTCATGATCTGGTTGATATTCAAGCGATACTGTGCGTGAGTGTTGCCCACCGTCTCGCCGGATGCGTACGGTCGTCCACCCCAGTTGTGCTGGGGCCGCAAAGTCTTTCTTTGGATTGTCTGCTACGTACATACATTCACTCGGTCTAGCACCAATGTGTTCCTGCACAGTCAGAAAGGCTCGCGGATGGGGTTTATAGTAGTCGGCCCCCCACCTGCCAGTGAAGATCTTAACGCCGATCCATCGGTCGAGTTGTAGGGCACGTGCCTTATTCTCCTGGCTTGCAACGGGACCGTCGGTGATAAGAGCGAGGTGGCATCTCGAATGGAGACCGTCCAGGCACTGCACGGCGTCCTCGGCCAGCGAAATGGCAGGAGCGTGATTTCGATAAGCATCGACGAGTTCTTGAATTACGGAGGTCGGTGCGGGCAGACCGATACGCTTGAGGGTATGGTTGAAGATATCCCCGCGCTGACCTTCCAAAAACAGTTCCCACGCCGTGTCAGAGAATCCCCTAACGCCAAGTTTCTTCTCCACTAATGCACCGGCGTGCAAGAAGCCACTACGGACGTAATCCCTCTCTAGATAGAGCGTGTCATCCATATCGAAAACGATACACCGCAGTTGACTATTCATGGTTCCTGTCAGGCGAGCTGACTTGGTTCCTGAATGAAGATGGCGCTATCGAATCGCAACATTAACAAGTGATCGCGCCAGTTGGAGAAGCTCGCACTTGAGGGGAGGCCGATCATGTCCTCTAAAATCCAGCGGCAGAAGTTTGCGCCAGCTGCGGCTGCCAGAGGGAAGCCACCTCCGAACCGGGCATTAATTTCGGTGAACTGCACTTCGTTGTTCTTATCTACGAAGCCTTGTAAGTTCAATGGACCTCGGGCTCCGGGTAGCGCCTCCGCCACGCTCTTTGCTAATTCCATCAACTTGTGGTTCTTGACCGTGATCCCTTTGCTGACTTCGCCACCTCGGGTCTCCAGGCGCTGGTGGGGAACGGCACATAGACATCGTCCCGAGCGATCCACAAATAAATTCGTCGTGTGTTCTAAACCTCGAGCAATCGATTCCACCAGCAACACGTCCTGACCTTTTAAAGACTCGAGCATTTCCGCATCGTTTACGATTCTTACGCCAATTGACGCGCTTCCACGTCTCGGCTTCACAATAACTGGGAACGTCCACTGGCTCAGGTTTCTAAGCACCTGCTCGAGGGATCGCTGTGTGACCGTCGGGAATCCGTGAGCCACAAACCACTCGTTCGTCTGACGTTTGTCGAAAGCGATGTCAACGGCACTTGGACTCGAAATCAACACTTTTGCCCCAACAATCTCAAAATCCTTAGCGTGCGTCGCATAGATCGGTAGTTCATGATCAATGGTTGGAACAATGAGATTCACGTGTTGGTTTCTGCAGATTGCAATGGTTTTGGGCACAAACTGGGAGTCCGAGCATCGAGGGACTTGGAAGCAACGGTCCACCAAATGTGAGGCTGGGGACAATTCTGGTGCAGCATCTGTCCCCAAGACACTGAGGGCAATGTCTAACTCCTTCGCAGCACGGCGAAAGCAGTCCACCAACTGTGCACGACGTCCTACGGACGAGATAAGTATCGTAAAATTGCGTTTCACTGGAGAGCTCACCCTAATCGCGAGGAATTGTTTGCGAAGATGGCCAAACTTCTCGTTAGCTTGTAGCAGTTCGAGATGGAGTGCATGATGTGATACGCGTGGTTCGCTTATTCTGGACGCGCCGCGCCGCGGAACTCTTGCATGGTGGCGTGCCCAGGCTGGGAGATGCCCTCGCGCTTGAGGGTTTTCCATAGCGTCAGCGCGAGGATCTTCACATCAAGCCAAAAGTTTCTATTCTCCACGTACCAAATGTCATACGCAAACTTCTGTTCCCAATTGACGCTGTTTCTGCCATTTACTTGCGCCCATCCCGTGATACCGGGTTTCACCTCATGACGCCGCATCTGCTCGCGCGTATATCGTTCAAGATATTGTGGCAACAGAGGACGAGGCCCCACCAGGCTCATCTCGCCGCGAATCACGTTGAAGAGCTCTGGGAGCTCGTCGAGGCTGGTGTTGCGCAGGAATCGTCCGAGGGGCGTCAATCGATCTGCGTCCGGCAGCAATTGGCCGTTGGGGTCACGGGCATCGGTCATGGTGCGAAACTTGAGACAGGTAAAGAGCTGGCCATGCAGACCTGTTCGCCGCTGTCGAAACATAACTGGTGAACCAATAAACAGGCGGATCGCACCCGCGATGGCGGCCAGCACTGGCGACAGCAGAGGCAGCGCCCCAATTGTTACAAGCAGATCAAAGACCCGCTTCGGCCATCCTCCAGCGCGCGACGGGTTAACCCGGGATTGGTTTGGAGCTTTCCCGAGCTTTTCCTGAAGAAGGTCGCGATAGAGTTGGACTTGTGCCTGCCAAATCGTCTCTGGGCGAAAATCTCGCTCCATTCGCTCGCGGCCAGCTCGTCCCATGCTCGCTCGCAATTCCGCATCCCTCAGCAGCTTATCGATTGCAAGAGCGAGAGAATTTGAGTCGCCAACTGGCACCAAAATTCCGGTGACGCCGTCAATGACCGAATCAATGGCTCCTGTTGCCGTTGTGGTGACTACCGGAACGCCACTGGCCTGAGCCTCCAGAGGCGCCCCAGGAAATCCCTCTCGATAGGTAGGCAGTACGAGCACATCCATCAATCCGTAATACGGTGCCGTATCGTCCACGAAGCCCTGGAAGACGACCGCGGGTGCCGACTCGATGTAGCTCCGCACGTCGGTTTCAACTGGATCGCCGGTTTCAAAGGCACCGACAACCAGCAAACGGAGTTTTGAATGGCCAGTGCTGAGAATTCGAAACGCTTCCGCGAGCTCTCGGATGCCCTTGTCCTTCACGAGTCGGCCTACAAAACCGATAACGAGCGCATCTTCGGAAATCTCGAGATCGCTGCGCATCTTCTGCGTTGCTTGGAAGTTTCGGAGTGCGGGGGAAAAGCGGTCGAGGTCAACACCGTTATGGGTGCCCTTGGCCAAGACCACTGTCTTTTCCAGGGATGCGATCCCTAGCTCGACGACGCGCTGCCGCAAACTCTCGCTGACGCACAGCACACGATCGGCACAGCTCGACGCGAGGCGCTCCGCCCTCAACAGAACCGAGCGCAGAATTCCTTTGGTTGTTTCTAACTTAAGTCCGTGCATTGTGTAAATACGGCATGGTACCCGCGTCGCCCATGCCGCCAAGATGCCTAACAGACCCGCCTTCGGTGTTCCGAACTCGACAATGGCAGGGCGTGATCTGCGGACCAGTCGCCATAATCGATAGAGCGATACGAAGTCCCCGACGGGTGAAATTTCCCGCCTCATCGGTATGCCTACCGATGCAATGCCCTGATGCGACAGCGCCTCAAGTTGCTTACCAGGTGATGACACCACCGAGACGTCGAAGTCTTTCCGGGAAAGAAAAGACGCCTGATCCCGAACAAAGCTAATGCTCATGTCGCTGGTGACGCCGAGAATGATCCCCGATCTTGGCGATTCGAGAGGTGGGCGGGCCCGTACAGACCGCCATCGCTGCGTGGCTTGGCGCAAGAAGCCGTAAAATTCTGCGCGCCGTTTATCCAACACCTCGGGACGATACTCTTGCGCGCAGTGGAGATTGCGACGCGACATTTCGGAAAGCCGCGCGGGATTCGTGACAACTTGCTTGATCTTGTCGGCCAATCCAGCAACGTCTTCGGAGTCGACCAGATCTCGGTCATCGAGCAATTCTGGAATGCCGCCGACTCTGGTTCCAATACAGGGAAGCGCTCTCGTCATGGCCTCAATCATGGCTCTGGGCAAGCCCTCTGTCCGTGATGGCATGACAAACAAAGTTGCTTGATCAAATTGATCGCGGATCGCTTGGCCCGATGGTAGCTCTCCAAGGAACCGCACGTGGTCCGCAATGCCGAGTCTGCCTGCCAGTTGCTCCAACTCAACACGATGTTTACCGTCACCCACCATGACCACCGTGGGATTTATCTCTGTGAGGAGAAGTTTCACTGCCTTGAGCAGCACATCCGGGCCCTTGTACATCTGCGCGAGAGAACCGACAAAAAGGATTCTGGGCTGTTCGCGACTTTGGAACTGGCGGGCGTGGCCAACGAAATCGGCGTCGTCACAATACACGCTGGAGTAGTTGGTGGTGAATACTTTGGGGCTGTGCGTGAAGTCGAGCTGCCCCACATCTGAAATGCCCACGGAGTGCGCGGGGCTGGGATATCTGCGCTCCAAGCTTTCTCGGGTCACATAAGCAACGGCCACAGCGCGCGAACATTGCGTGCGGAGGGAGCGAGCAGAGCGGGCCCTGAATAGCGGGCGGAGAGGGTGACGGATGGTTCCCGGCCCCATGGCCTCGTAGGGATCTCCTACAACCTCTAGCCCATAGGGCCTCTGCGCTTCCCAAATACTTGGGAGTAATTCGTCGGCTAGTGGCGAGCCGACCCGGCATAACAACGCGTCACTTTCGCCTACCGCCGAGAACAGAGATTTGCGAATGGCTCTGCGTCGAAGCAGAAATTGTTCCGGGCCCAAGTAGTACGGAAGTGGCCAAAACTCGACGCAAGGGCCGGTTACTGCTCTGTACTTGCTGTCGATTTGCTGATCCAATTTCGCGCGGGCAACAACCCGAACAGAATCAAACGCACTGAGATATCTCTCCCAGAAAGAATAGTCACATGCCACTCTTGTCCAGACGGAGCCGTCGGAACCTAAAGCGAATCGGTGTTCGCAAGTGATGATTAAGCGCATCGTATAGTGAGCTTGGAGGTCGGTGTCGGTTGCCAGGGGCTAGGGATGGCTTGCTACCGGCGCCCATGTACGGTTGTCCTGGCTCACGTGGTAAACATCGCCGCGCGTCGCGTCCGTGAACGTCGATCCAGGAGTCACCTTGCGGGCGGGCAGAAGCGAGGGCGTTATCCGCGGTGAGTCGACAAAGCTTTGCACGAACGGCAGTTGCGTGTCGCTATCGGAATCGACGAATCCCAGCAACGAGGTGATGGTCGACCCGGTGATGGCAAAGTGATTCCCGACAACGGAAAGATGGCTACTCAGGGCACCAGCAAGGTAGATCCCTCGTGCCATTCGGCTCGTTGGCTGGGTGTCAGTGATGGTGTTATTGTTCACGCGAACCCCTGCGAGAGCCGTCGTGCTGGCGATAAAGATGCCAGTACGGTAGCCCGCGCTAAGGCCGGGATTGGCCGATGAGCCCGGATTGATGGCAATGTTGCTGGAAATGTCGAGGTCGTTGCCGCTGGCGGATACGCGGACTGCGTTGACGTTAGCGTTTTTGACGGTGTTGCCTGGGACTTTGAGTGACGCAATCGAGTTTGAGTTAGTCGAATCCCAGTAGCCAATGCCCATTCCGCTCGGGCTGTAAGGTGCTGAGCTAGCTGTCTCTAAGTCGTATTCAATGGTGTTGCTCTGGATAGTTATGATCGCTAGCGGCAGGTTCGAGGCAGCATTTACCCAAACACCACTGGGATTGCCAACGTTCGCCCCTCCCGTGACCGGATTCGTCTTCCAGGCGGTTTGCGTCAGACGAATGGCATTGGATTCGATGGTGACGCCATGCAACCCATAGCCACTGGTATGCGAGCGATATGTGTTCGACCAGAGCTGGATGCCGTAATAGGCGCCTTTGATCGTGTTGCCGATGACCGATACGTTATTTGAGTCAGTCGAAGCTACTCCGGTTATGTTCATCCCAACCCAGAAGCCGTCAATCTGGTTTCCAACAACGGTCTGGTTTCCGCCGTGCGTCTCGATAGCGGTAACAGAGCGGCAGCGTTGACGCAGCCCTTGAAAGTGTTGTGCCGGGTCTGCGAGTTCTCTCCGGCCACGTACACCGTCGAGTGGTCGTGATACACCGAGCCGCCGCAGTTCAGAGCAAACGTGCTGTCCGTGACGTTGGTGAATTCGCTGCCCGAGTAAATCGTGTTGACGTTGCCGAGGTCCTTGAATTCCACGCGCTCGACGCTGAGCTTGCTGCTTCCGCCTCCGGTCGCGATGACGAACCGCGGTTTGCCCTGAAGGACCTCTGAGGTCACCGGGTTTTCGGTGGTGTTCTGATCGATGGTGAAGTCGGCGAAGCCTACGTTGACGAACGTGCTTTTGTTGGTCCCAAAGATTGCTTCGTAATCTCCGGCGTTGCTTTTGACCTTAATAGTCGTGTTCCCTGGCCCGTGCCCGCTAATGGATACATTGTTCGCCAAATTAAGACTTGTCACAATGCAAGTCGCGCTCGGAAAGACGATATTGCCCCCGCCGGCAGAACTCACCTCGCAATCAGGGAATTGAATGCTGGCGTGTCGTCGGTAGAGCCGTCGCACTTCAACCCGTTGTCCCGCACGTCGTAGATCAGCTTGGTCGGTACCTCTGACGGGGCGCTCGTGAAGGCAATTGATGGAAGGGCAGCCGCTGCCGACAGGCCCAGCAGCACAAGCACATGCCACACCGTGATCAGAAGTTTTTCGTTCATGGAATATCCCATTATCGATGTAAGGTCAGCGAGGGTCTATGCCAGAGTTTGTTGACGCTGGCGGCGATGCAGGCGGCCAGCATCGTGCCCACGACGAAATAGGTAGTTTCGCAATACACGTTGCGGAAATCGATACGATTTGCGTTAACAACCTCGGAGAGTAGAACAGCGGAAACAAGTGTGCCCCATGCGCCCCGGTGCCGCAAGGCGCCGGCGACTAGGAAAAACAACGTCCACAACACGAACACTAGCGCGACTCCGACAGTGCCGAAGTTTTCAAATGCCTCAGCGACGGGTTATACCCCAACCACTTACTGCGCCGCTACCTCGATGTATCCCTGCTGCAAACTGCTCGGAGAGTATTCGCGGTTTTGCTCCGGGATACAGGAAGCGCGGCAGCACTGTCAGGATTGACTCGTAGTAGGACGTCCCATAGAGGTGTTCGGCATTTCCGGATACGGCTGATAGCAGCGATAAATACGGACCCGCGAACTCGGTGTGTTCCGGCAGCGCCCAGTCGCTCGACCAAGTGCTGCTCAGTTCTGCAATTGCCTCATCGGCGGTTGATCGACCACTGGCTACTGTTGCAATGAAAGACCGAGCGTAGCCGAAGATCGAGAACGCCAAGTAGGCGACAACGACGAGAACCCAAGTGCGCAATCTAACCCGCAGGAAATTCGGCCTCAGTACGGTTAGCACACCGACAGTCGTGAGGACCGCCTGAAGCAGCAAGCGTCGATCACCTTGCAGTAACACCAGAAGGCACCACACGGCTACAAGACTGTAACAAGTGACACGCTGGCCGGTGCTTTTGTTGGATTCCGATCCGTAACACATGCAAGCGATCCCGGGTATCACAAAGGCAAGATACGGATAGCTAAGGGCGTTCGGGTCCTCAGCAAGTTCAAATCGCTCGCTACGCTGTGTTGCCAGGGCGACGAAGTAGCCCCCAAGCTGCTGGAATTGTAGATAGTAGAGGACGACTCCAGCGGCATACATAGACAATCCCGACCAAAACCAGCCTGTGGTGGCACCCGAGCCGCTGCTTGGGCTTTTCCCCCGTGACGCCGCTCTACGATGCTCTCCCAGAGGACCGCTGTAAAAAGAATTGTCGCAGCAGCGATCGGACAACCCTCCAGCTGCGGCATAAGTCTCGCTGCTAAATGTTGTCGGGTATAGCAGAACAGAGTCGTCTCCGAGCGTGGCGAGTCGGAAAAGCAACACACCATCATAGAGCGAGAATGCCAAACAAAAGAGCGCGAGCGGTTCGATTCCGTGATGCCTCAATCGCCACCACGCCGTGAATCCGGACAAAAGCGTAGTCAGTATGGCTAGTGAGATTGCAGAATGTGAGTTGTCGAAGATCTGGAGCACCAGGACAACTAGCACGCATGAGGCGCAAAGTGAGGCGACCAGCGTGGTGTTCTGGGCGTGCGCAGATTGTACGTATCTGCGGCTATGTGCGAGAGACGTTTGCATAATAAGACAGCAATTGCTCGCTGGAGTTGGCGATGCATCGATCAGCTAGCTGAGGCCGAATTGCCTCGAAAGGCATCCGGACTGACCCGGACAATTCTTGAAGCAGGCGCTCAGACCAGATAGCAGCAGAGCGTCTTGGTGATTCGCGTTGGATGAGGTCCTCCACGAGGTCAGCTTCCGGAGAGATCACGTCAGAAATCACACATCTCAACCCCGCTGCCTGCGCTTCCAGCAACGTGATTGGCAGTCCTTCCCGTAAAGAAGGAAACAAGAAGGCATCCATTGCTCCCCTCATCAAGGTCGAAACATCGGATCGCACTCCGGCAAACATAAAGTGATCTTGCAATGAGTAGCTTGCGACCTTTGCCTCGATCGAGGCTCTTAACGGACCATCCCCGACCAGCAGAAACATCGTTCGAGGTTCGCGGCGGATCAGTTCGCGGGCGATCTCGACGATAAAGGCGTGGTTCTTTTCTGTGGAGAATCGTCCTACGTGTCCGACGACGCGCGCGTCAGGTGGAATACCGAGCGCATGCCGGACAGATTGCTTGTCGACTTCCACCTCGAATCTGGACAGGTCGATGCCCAGGTGTTGAAGTTTCCATTCGTACGAGTTGCGCCAGGGCCCTGCAAACAGGTCGTTGCCGGCTTCGGTACTCACCGCCAAGCCGCTACTCGAGCACGTGCGGATCAACGACCGCATGACAACCCGATAGGCTTTTCGCACCGCACCAGTCGACGATTCCGCGAGCCTTGTATCGCTGTGGCTATGCGCGATCCGTGTCGGCACGCCTCCGATCGCAGCCAGCAATATCACATATCCACTGAAATGATGCACGTGGCTGTGGACCACATCGTAAGGGCCATGCTGGCGAAGGATTCGCAGGAAGTTTTTCGAATAGCGAATCGGGTTGGTATAGCCGAGACAAGGGATAATCCGAGCCCCGAGCGAACGTACCTCGTGGTCGTATGCGCCGGCATCCGTGGTGTGCACCAGAAAATCCATCTGGTATTTCTCACGGTCGATGTGCCGCAACACCTGGACCAGCCAGGTCTCAACTCCGCCCCGGTCCAGCTTTCCCAGCACGTGAAGAATGCGCATTATGTTCCTGCCTGCTCTTGCTAATTGATTCTCCTCCATACACAGCAAAAATGGGCTCCGTCACGCGGAAATTGAGCCGCGAGCTGATGCGCTTCCCGTCGCCACCGGCTTGGGGCGGAGGCCTCCTTTACAAAGCCGAGAAATGAATAAGTCTTAACCAATTCGAGAGACCATTTGTCTTTCCACAACGCCTGCAGATTTTCGAAATCGAAGCCTCTGCCGTCTTTTGCCTCGTCTTCACTATGTGGCACGTGGAAATCAACTAACCGACTGACCAATATCTCGGTGGGCATTTTCTTGAATAGACCCTGCTCGAAAGCAGCCGCAATCGTAGATTTCAGGGGGTCCGGATCTATACCGAGCATTCTTCTCAATTTCGCTACATAGTCGTTCGGTTGAAGATACTTCAGCCATCGTCGCTGTCGCGAGTATTGCTCCAACAGCCGGCAGCAATTTGGGTTCCGATAAAAACGTGCTGAAGGCTCATGCCCGGCGAGCCAGAATGCATCGCTGCTGAGGCATGGGATGAGAGCTGCAAGAGTTGACTCAATGCTGGGTAGGTGGTGAAGAAGGGAGTTTGTCAGTAAAAGGTCATAGGGTCCTTTAGCGGCGATCTCCGAAAAGTCCGAAAGGAATATCGCACCTGAATGACCGCCGAGGCGCTCCTTGCAAAGTGCCAACATTTCAGGTGAAGGGTCATAGCAGGCCAGGAACTCAACGGAACCATTCAGTGCCGATACTGTTTGGCCCGCTTCGAAGCCGGTTCCGCAGCCAAAATCCAGGACTCTCCAGGCCTTCCGGCGCGGAAGGTGCGACAACATTTCCGTCCATGTTGCGGGAAGGGCTGCGTGAATCTCTGGGTGCAAGCGGTCGTACCCTCGAGCCTCATTTGCGTGATAAATTCTATTAAGTTGTTCAACCAAGGACTGAAGCGGTAGCTGCGGTTCGAACTCTTGCAGCATTTTCATTGGACCGTCTCCTTGCAAATCCTCGATAGCTTTATGAGCTTGCAAGTCTCGACTCCGCCGCGGTCCAGCCTTCCGAGCACATGCAAAATACGCATCAAGCCGCCTGCCTCTTCATTGCGGAGTGCAGGACCAGGTAACCGGCCGCTGCTCGGGCGAAGGACGCGATCAGCAGGCCATATCCGGCGCCCATGAGACCGAAACGCGGAATGAGCGCCAGAGTGAATACGACCGTTGTGGCCACGGTTGCCGCCATGATCGACATCTGCGGGCGGAAGGAGCGGGCGGCGGTCATTCCGAAACCAACGAACGCGCCAATTGCTACCAGAGTCGCGTCCACGACCATCAGCAGCAACAAATCAACGTGCTCGGCATATTTCGGTCGATAGACGAAGGTCAGGACATGCCGCCCGATGACCAGAGCCAGGCCCAGTGCCATCACCCCGAGAACCGCTGCGAACAGAATCAATTTCCACAACAACGTCTGAAACTGGCGGATGTCACGGTCGGCAAAGAGCCGCGCCATGCGGGTGCAGACCGACTGCCCCAGGGCTATCACAATCAGATTGATGGCCGTCAGCAGGTAAGCAAGCGAAGCGAAGATGCCCAACTCGGCGGTCCCGAGCTTTTGCTCCAAAATGTAACGGGGAACGTTGATGTTCAAGGAAGCCAGCGTCATCACCACGCCGAGCGGCCAGCTAATCGAAAGCAGCGACGTCTGCCTGTCTACCGAAAAACGAAAGAACCGTCGGTTCTGGCCGAGCAGTCGCGAGACCACGCGAAAGTCGTATAATGCGATGACCGCCATCCACGCCAGCGCCAACGCCGCGACTGTAGTAATAAGGTTGCGCGTAACCCAGAAAACTACCGCGAAGATAGCCACCGACACTGTGCCGCGAATCATGAGAGCCCGCGCTACCTGGTCCAGTCGCTCGAATTTTTGCAAATGGCCGGCGATTACGTCGCTGATGGTTTCGACCGCCTTGGCGGAGGCGACGAGCAAGATGACCGTTTTTGTCGCTATGTCGTAGGCCGCGAACGCTGTAATCAGCAGAATAACGAGTGCTCCCAGCAGCGTGGAAATAATCCGCAGTGTGAAATAATCCGCGAACCAATACTCGTGATGCGCATCCGTGGCTTGCACTCCCCGAAGCTGGAGATTGGTCAGCATGAAAACGGGAGCGGTGATGGCGAGACCCAGCGCATACTGGCCCACAATCAACGGACTCCCCAGCTTGGCTAGTACGGAGAGCATCCCGAACTGGCAAGCTGCGTAAATCACGTTTCCCGCGAACGTCCAACTGAAGGAAATCCGCAGCGGTGGTGCGGAAACTACCTCGAAATCGGTATGTTCAGCGGGAACCCCAAAACTGGTGACGGACATCAGGCCTGTCTTTCTGGATTTCTCTTCGTTTGGTGAGGATCGATTCGGCGACGTTTGGTTACGGTACGCGGTAGATCGATGCCGCGGCCGCCGTTGGCAAGGCGGTCTCGATGTCCTTCATTGCGTTCTTGGCGACGCTGCTGGGGATGAAGAGAATGTCGTTGTCCTGCATAGCCAGGTCGGTGGACTTGGACTGCAGAATCTTCTTTAGGTTCACGGCGATTTCCTGGCGTCCTTCGGTGGTGGTGCGGATCAGCTTGGCAGAGGATTTCGCTGCAGTGGGGTTGGTGCCTTGGGCCAGGGCGATCGCTTGCAAGATCGAGAGCTGTCCGTCGTGATCCATGGGATAGCCGCCGGGCCGCATGACATCGCCGACCACAAAAATCACCCCAGTGCGCTCCACGTAAACCGTATCTCCGGGCAAAACCTCAGGGTTGTTTTCCGGCTTGGGGGTCGCTCCTGATGTGACCTTCACCTGCTTGGGCGTGGTGGGATTAGCCGCGTGAGTAATCGTGATGCGAGTGCCCGCGAGCGGCGTCAGGCCCTGCGCAGCTGAGATGTAGTCCAAAAGATGATGCGCGCCGAACGCCGGATAAATGCCGGGGTTCTTGACCTCGCCAAGTACGGAGACATTCTGCGTGGCATACTCGGCGATGAAGATGGTGACCTGGGGATCTTTGAGGTATGCACCGTCGATGAATTTTTGCCGGATCAGGGCAGCAGCTTCCTCTGCTTTCATCCCCGCAATGTGAAGCTTGCCAACCAAAGGCAGAATCACCTCGCCCGTATTGCTGACGCGCAATTTGCCGCTGAGTTCTGGTGTGTCGAAGACCGACATCTCAATCAGGTCGCCGTTGCCGATGGGTCCAGCCGCGCCGCTGCCGAAGCCGGCGCCGCCGAGAGTGCTGGCTGGAACGGAGGTGGACATCGACATCTGCGGGCGCTCCTGCGCCATGACGCATCCCAGTGTAAAGATCAAAACAATCCACGAGCAACGTTTCATGACAGGTTCCTTACGCGTGATGCCCATTGCCGTTGTGATGTCCACTGCCGTTGCTCTTTCCGTTTCCGTTGCCGCCAGGGTTGTCATGGTAGTAGTAGGAATATTCGGATCCATAGTGGCCGTAGTATTGACGATATTCGACGGAGTCGAACGACAGATCGTTGACGACGACACCGGCAATGTTGGCGTGAACTTTCCGAAGTACGTCGCGAGTGCGGACTAAAGACTGGCGTCCGGTTTTTTCCGAGCGGGCGATGAGCACAACGACGTCCGCAATGCGGGCACAAACCACGGCGTCGGTGACCGCCAGCACAGGTGGCGTGTCGATCACGATATGGCGGAACTGCTCCCGCCAGCGCTGCACCAGTTGAGGCATCGCTTCCGACGCCAGCATTTCTGAGGGATAGGGCGGCATGTGACCGGCGGTGACCACGTGTAAGCCGGGAATTTGCTCGATGGCGAAGGGCGCCTCATCGGCGGATCTGCGTTCCCGCCAGGCAGGCGCTCAGGCCGCTGCCCAGGGGAATCCCGAGATAACGATGAACCGCGGGACGGCGCATATCCGAGTCGACGAGCAGAACTTTCTGGCCGGTCTGGGCGAGAACCACAGCGAGGTTGAGAGAATTAAACTCTTACCTTCCTGCATCAGGGCGCTGGTCACCATGATGACCTGGGGTGGAGCTCCGGGCGACGACAGCAACAGAGAAGTACGCAATGCGCGGAACGCTTCAGCGCTGCCGGAGTTGCGATGTTGCATAGTGACGGGAAGTTCAAACTGGCGTTCTCCGCGTACCAACTGCTTGCTTCCATTGTTGCTGTTCATGGCAACGCTCGGGATTACGCCCAGTGAGGGTAGTTGGCAGTAGGTTTCGATGTCCTGCGGAGTGCGGATGGAGTTGTCGATGTTTTCGACAATGAAGGCTAGGGCGACACCGCCGAGCAGTCCCCCCATCAGCCCGAGTGCAATGTTCAGAGGAATGTTTGGCTCGACCGGTTCGATAGGCTGGCTGGCCTGGTCAATAATATTAATGTTGCTGGACTTCAGGCCCGCCATAATGCCGGCTTCCTTTAGTTTCTTGAGCAGCCCGTCGTAGAGATCACGGCTGGATTCGACGTCGCGGCGAAGTATGGCGTACTGGATGGCGTCCTCGTTCAGCTTGTAGGCCTCGCCTTTCTGCTTGTCGAATGATGTCTGAAGCATCTGTTCCGCCTTCAGCGATGCCTGATAGTCGGCGCGAACGGCGTCGCCGACTTTCTTGATTTCCTGCTGAATAGCGCCGTCAAGTTCCGTAAGCTGCGATTGGAGCTGAAGAACCCTCGGATACGAGGCTCCATATTTCGCCGCAAGCTGTGCATACTCGGCGCGGGCTTCAGCGCGCTCTTTGTAGAGCGCTCCCAGAACGCTCTCCGGAGCGATATTGGCGATGAGCTCGGGATTCTCCGTCATGGCGATGCGGTACTTGGCTTCCTTGACGATGCGGTCGCCTTCCGCGGCGGAAAGCCCTTTGTTAAGGTCTTCCAACTTGTCGAGGATGATATTGTGTGTTTCGTCGGTACCGAGGATGCCAGTCTTCTTCTGGTAGTCGGTCAATTTCTGCTGCGATTCCTCTGCGTGCTTCTTGAGGTCGTCGAGCTGCTTGGTTAGCCAGTCGGAGGTCTGAAGGGTAGCCTTGTATTTGGTTTGGAAGTTGTGCTCAATATACGTGCCTGCTACTGCATTAGCGATTTGAGATGCGAGCTGAGGATCCTTGCAGCGGAAATGAACCTCAACAATTTGAGTTTTTGGGATTAGCTGTACGTTCAGCGATTTGTGGAACGCCTTCATCAACTTGGCGCGAGTCTCCAAGTCCACACTGTCAAAGTCCTGGTTTCCCGACACCACCAGCTTTCCAGCGAAATCTTTATTCTGCGGTAAACCGAGCTGCTTGATGACACTGGTGGCGATGGTATCGCTCTGCGCAATACGTATCTGAGTCTCCAACTTTGTGTTCAGATCGAGCCCAATCGGCATGACAACCTGCTCGAGGCCCAGGTTATCGTTTCCGTCGAGGTCAAGGAGGATACGAGCGGAGGCCTCGTAGCGTTTGGGAAGGATCAAAGAGACTGCCGTCACCAGCAGCACTATGGCAATGAGACTTCCGAGGACGAGCAATCGGCGTTTCTGGAGTACCCGCCAGAATTGGACTATGGAAATCTGGTCATCCTGAGAATCGATGATCAGTGGCTGAGCATCTGAGAAACTGAATTTCTCAAGTTCTATCTTTTTGTTAATGGTTAAGGGATTGTCAGTCATGGCGTCCTTAATCAGCAGCGGGTGAAACCATAGAGGTTATGGCGTGTTTGCCCTCTGATAACATGAATTCGGGCAACATCGCTTTCATCCAAAAGTCTGAGTAGGTGGCGATGGCATCGTCAGTGCTTACGCAGGCGATGCCATCCTCGTTTAGTATCGATTGCAGGCCCTGATGCACCGCGATCAAGGAAGCAAGACCCAGAGCTGTAATGCCCGGTTCGACATCACGGATCAGGCCTTTGGAGGAGCAGCGCGCTATATATTCGCGAAGTGGTTGGAACAGTGGAACTAAGTGCTTCCGCAAAATGCGGTCCGCCCCATGATCCAGTTCAAACAGGCTTAGATAGAGCAGGCGAATGGTCTCAGGCTGATGATGCAAAGTCTCAACCAGAAGAGCAACGATCCCAGGTAAGGCGGTTCGCGGATTCTCATCCCCTTCGAGCCGTGCCCGCAGTTCCTTGCTGATGCGCAGGCGGCGCAGGCGAGATTCGGTTGCGGCCCAGAACAGATCACGTTTTCGAGGAAAATGGCGGAAGACGGTAACTTCGCTAACCCCCGCCAGTCGCGCGATCTCGTGTGTGCTGCTAGCCGCAAAACCCTGACGCGAGAATAGCTGCACAGCCGCTTCAACGATGCGGTTCGCAGTGCCGTTTGTGTTTTGGATCTTAGAGACAGGCATCAGGTTCAGTCTTGGTTTACGCGGCGAAAAGAGCGAAGGGGAAAGATTAGCTTGTGCGACTTAGAGAGGTTCCACGGCGTCGGCATCCAACTCAACAGCTACGCTCTGCTGAATGAGATCCACCGTGAGTACGACCCGCAGACTTTTGGCGTTTCGAACCAGTGTGCCTTCCAGTCCCTGCAGAGCTCCGGAGATGATCCGCACTTTCCGGCCAATTGCCAGACCACGATAAGGCTCAAATTTCTGCAGGTGCAAACCGGAACGTAGAGTCTCGATCTCAAAATCAGACAGCTGCGCAGGTTCGCTCTTGGGGCCGACGAACGACAGAACCCCAGGCACGTCCAGAACTCGAACGCGTTCGCTGCGCGGGATGTTGACGAACAGATAGCTGGGAAATAACGGAAGCTCAACCTGGGCCTTACAACCGTTCTTCCAGCGATGAACGCTTCGGAACAGCGGAAGAAAGCAATCCACACGGCGGTGTGCCAGATGCTCGCTAACCCGCTTCTCATGTCTTGGACTCGTATAGATAGCGTACCAGTGGGGAGGGCGCTCGGCGGCATGGCATGGCGGAGGCAACAACAAGCTCGCAGTCGTCGCTGAAGTGCTGGCGTTGATTACTTGAGACAAGGCTTCGCCCCCGTCGCTTAGTAGCGTTTGTTTGCCTGGAAAGTTTGTTGGTGCTCGCGGTCAATGCTGGAGACCGCTTACTTCAACCGCGAGTTGATACGGCTGCGGTGTAAGTAGGCGACTGCACTCTTTCGCCGAGATTCCTGGATGCATGGCGGGTGCCAATTCGGCATTTTCGCCAACTGGCTTTTTCTTAAGCGTTTAGGTGTGCCGATCCGGGAATCGTTGATGAACCGCGTCTCAAAACGAGAGGCCCTAAAGAAATAAAACTCGACAATGTCTCAACCCGACCGATCGTCGACCGCGAAGCTCCCGCTTCAATCTCGTGCGAAGACCCGGCAGACTTTTGGTGGGCGTGACGATGAGAGCCACAGGCGGAGCCGCCCTTCGGAATAAGGTCCTGGGGTCGGCGAACGGATTTGCAGACCCAGATAGTCCACTGACTCGGTGTCTCAAAGCGAGAGAAATTTCCAGAGATTTAATCCGCCCGTCTCATTCGTGATCAGAGAATGACGTTGGGTTGATCGCGACAAACCTGGGTTCGGCAGCAGATTAGATTTTGTTCGGGGCGAGACGAAAGAAACGACATGTCGCGTAAGTGTCGAACTCTTCGTGTTTTATCAATCAATGCCTGCGTACGAACTGCAATCTAAGGTGCTAGTTCCTCGGCTACTAGTGTCGGGTGCCTGCTTCAAGTTAGTCTCGGCGATTAAAGTGCTCTAATGCGGCGGGGCTCCGCGGGTGATTTCGGCCCGCCCAGTGTTTTTGCCGCTGGTGAAGAACGGCCGTTCGCGAAACTGAAGCTTGAGCACCGGGAGGAAAGGGTGAGTAACCGTTATAAGACGTCCTGTATCTGTATTGCTTTCGTGCTGGTGTCGGCGCTTTCACTGCTAGCGCAGTCC